>NZ_FPBO01000095.1 GCF_900116645.1 Pseudoduganella namucuonensis
CCCCGTTGGGGGTGAAATGGGTGGGTGATTTCAACTGTTATGGGCGTGCAGTCGTCGCCATGGCAAGCAGTTGCTGACAGACGATAACGGCATGGCCGAGAGCTTTGTGAACACGTTTAAGCGCGATTACGTCAGCCGCATGGACCGCAGCAGCGCCGAGATCGTGCTGCGGCAGATGCCTGCAGCGTTTAAGCACTTTAACGAGATCATCCGCATTCGTCCTTGCGCTACAAATCGCCAAGCATGTTTCGGGAAGAGCTAATGCGCCGAGCTCAGATCGGCGCTAATTAAGCGATAGGCTGTGTCCGGAAATGCCGGGGCAAGATCAGCGTAACCTGAGCAGATTCTGCTGGGTCATTACAGTACTGCGTCGGCGTCTGCCGTGTTGAACTTCACTCTCCAAGATAGTCCCCACCAAATTTTAGTGGAGACTATCTTGGCGACTGGTGCTATTCAGTGTCTAGACGGTGCAGGCTTTGCGCTTACTATCGATGTGAAGTCCTTCACGAAACAGATCAGGGACCGGCAAGGCATGTTCAGGCGAACCAAGGATGGCACACCGCGTGCGCCGATGAAGAACCGGGTGTACGACGACACCTTGGTGCTGGCTGGCGGCGCAAGCGGACCGTGGACATCGCATGACCTGCGCCGCACCGGTGCCACCATGATGCAGCGATTGGGGGTCCAAATTGAAGTCATCGATCGCTGCCAGAACCACGTACTGGGGGGCAGTAAAGTGCGGCGGCATTACCTGCACCACGACTACGCGGACGAGAAACGGGAAGCATGGCGTCTATCGGGAGAGCACCTATTAATGCTCCTAGACTCACACGCCAAAGAATCCCCAGTGGGCTTGCCGATCGAACTATAGAGAGAAAAAGGTTATAATTTTTTGAAAGTACAGCCAAAGGTACCGCCAAAACAAAAAGTGCTAGGGACTTGCGATTTTTAGTATGTCGCGCTCCGTCTTAACCTTCGCCAGTTCACGCCGCATGCGTTCATACTCCTGGCCAGAAACCTTCTCTCCGCCGCCCACTTGTCCGTCAACATTGGCTTCTCTGCACCAGCACCCCAACAAATTTGCGGCAACGCCGAGGTCGCGGGCGATACCGGCCTTACTTGCACCAGGCTGGCCTACCAGCTTGACTGCCTCGCGCTTAAACTCTTCAGAAAACAAACGTCGTTCACGTGCCATGTAATACCTCCGATAGTGACATCCACCCTATCGAAAGGGTCCGTCATGCTAGGGGAAGGCCAAACCGCATTTGCAAACAAAAGCATAGGCAGCACGCCCACCATCTTTTAAGCCCGCCTCTGCCGTTCATTCGCCACATCCTTTATCGATGCGCGCTCTATCGGAAACCGTCGTCCCGCTATCGCCCGGTCTTTGAATTTCTGTCCGGTCTTGATATTCAGGCCTCAGTCAACGTCCCAAAGTTTTACCGATCTATCGAGCGACAGTACTCTGACCGGGACAATTCAGCTCAAACTTGATATATCGCAAAGTTTGCCACTTCCGTAGGCGCTAAGATTTCCTCACTAACATTGCCATTTCGCAACAATCATACATCAATCTCCGCTCTGTCACTATGCGGGGCTTCGGTTACGATAGCTGCGATTTAACCGGACAACTGATGAACTACGCGCAACTCACTCCCGGAGAACGCTTTTCGCCTACGCGCGCATTCGGCTACTACAGCCAGCGCCTTGTCACACAGCCGTCGTTGCGCCGCGCCATAGTGCGCACTCTGGCAGGTTTCCTTCGCCTCAGCGGCCGAGACACGCTGGTCATCAAGCATCATCAGAAACAGCAGCTTAACGCGCTCAACGAGAATGGTTTCGTTCACCTTGGGCAAGTACTTAGTGCCGGCCAGTGCGAAGAGATTCGCGTTCACATGCAAGACAAAACGCTGACCGTGCGCGCAAACAGACATCGCCACTTCACGCTGGCATCTATACCGCATGATGTGTCGATGGCTGACTATCAACTGGAAGACATTGTCAATTGTCCCCACATCCTCTCACTGGCCAACAGTCCAACCTTGCTGGCGCTGGCAGCTAATTACATTGGATGCCTGCCGACCCTTTCCGCGTTGTCATTGCGCTGGTCCATGCCCTCCGACCGCGCAAGTAACAACCTGCAGGGTTTCCATCGTGATGCGGACGACTGGCGCTATCTTAAAGTACTGGTCTATCTGACTGACGTGGGACTTGGCGAAGGTCCGCACATTTACGTGTTGAAGACTCACAAAATGCAAGGCTCGGTCAAGTTGCGAGCCTACAGCGATGAATTCGTCGGCAGGCAATTTGGATCCGAACGCGCGTTGATTGTGACGGGACAAGCAGGGACAGGATTCGCCGTCGATACCTCCGGCATTCACAAGGGTGTCGTTCCGAACGAGACGCCACGGCTCTTACTGCAAATTCAATACTCGCTACTCCCCGCGTATTTTTATGAGTACGCGCCTTTACCGTATCACGGCCCGCTAAAGCTAAACCGCCACGTGAACCGCCTGATCGTCAGAAATTGAGGCGGACGATTGCAGCATGAGACCGGGATCGGGGAACCATCTCCATGAATCGCCACGGATTTTTTAGACACCCTTGAGCCTCTGAAAATACCGCTTCTCGTACTCAACTGGAGAAAGCCGCTCATTACCTCCATGACG
>NZ_FPBO01000009.1 GCF_900116645.1 Pseudoduganella namucuonensis
GGCTGGGCGATCCTGACCGAGGCGCTGGGCAAGAAGGTGCAGCTGGTGGGCGACGACCTGTTCGTCACCAACACCAAGATCCTGAAGGAAGGCATCCAGAAGGGCATCGCCAACTCGATCCTGATCAAGATCAACCAGATCGGCACCCTGACCGAGACCTTCGCCGCCATCGAGATGGCCAAGCGCGCCGGCTACACCGCCGTGATCTCGCACCGCTCGGGCGAAACGGAGGATTCGACCATCGCCGACATCGCCGTGGGCACCAACGCGCTGCAGATCAAGACCGGTTCCATGTCCCGTTCGGACCGCATGGCCAAGTACAACCAGCTGCTGCGCATCGAGGAAGACCTGGGCGACATCGCTTCCTACCCCGGCCGCGACGCGTTCTACAACCTGAAGTAACACAGCGACAAGCAAACAACGGCCGGGCTGTCCCGGCCGTTTTTCAGTTCCCATGCGCCTGATTACCCTCGCACTCGCAGCGCTGCTGCTGCTGATCCAGTACCCCCTCTGGCTGGGGAAGGGCGGCTGGCTGCGCGTCGCCGACCTGGAAGCCCAGGTGGAGGCCGCGCAGCGCAAGAACGCCGAACTGCAAAGCCGCAACGCCAAGCTCGATTCCGAAGTGCGCGACCTGAAGGACGGCACCGGCGCCGTCGAGGAACGCGCCCGCTACGAGCTGAGCATGATCAAACAGAACGAAATCTACGTGCAAATCCTCGGCAAGGGCCAGACCCAGCCGCAGGCCGCCACGCCGTCGCCCACCAAACCCTGATCCGTCAAGCGGGCTCTGCCCCATTTGGGGCCTGGCGGGGACGCCGAGGCCCCCAATGGGGCAGAGCCCGCCTGGGCGGCCGTTTTCCCGGAGGTCGCAAATGTTAGTCCGTGAACCTTGTGCGCTGGCGCTGGCCGGCGCCCTGATGCTGGCCGCGCCGCCCGCCAGCGCGCTGCAGCCGTCCGACGCCGAGGCGCTGGCGGGCGCGCCCGGCGTGTCCGCCACGCCGCTGAACACCGGCGGCGACGCCGCGCGCGACATCATGCGCCGCGCGCTGGACTTCGGCCGGGTGACCGTGGCGACCGTCAACGCCGCCGGCCGCTTGGAGCGCACCGGCGTCGCCAGCCGCGTGGAACAGGACGACGGCGCCGCCCCGCGGGACGAGCGCGGGCGCGATTTCGCCGGCGGCTACGTCGGCGGCGACATCGACCTGCGTTTCAACTTCGCCGCCTGGCGCCAGGCCTATGCCGTCGAGCGCCCCGGCGCCGATGGACGCCCAACGCGCGGCCTGCAATTCTTCGACGAGGCCGGCCGCGCCGTGTTCCAGCTGTCACTGAGGAACGAAGTGGTCGTGCCCCTGTTCGACAAACTGGTGGCCGATTTCCGCGCGGCGGGCCCCAGCGCGGCGCAGCCGCCGCGGCAGGCAGCTTCCGACCCGGCGGCCCCAGAGGCCGAGACCGCGCGGCAGCCGGAGGCGCCGGCGCGCCGCTTGGCGCCGGCGGCGGCCTGCCAACTGCTGGAGGAGGTCGGGAGACAAAGAATCGCCGTCGTCGTCACGCTGGGCAACGGCGCGGTCGAGCAGACTTATCGCGGAGCGTTTTCCAGCGCCGCGGCGTGCGGCGCGCAGGGTCCGGACGCCGGCGTGCAGCTGAAAGCGGACGCCATCCAGGGCGGCCAACTGCTGGAGCGCGCGGGCGTGAGCACGGTGCGGTTCTTCGACCGCGACGGCGATCCCGCGATCACCGTCACCGCGCCGCGCGCGCGCAACGGCGCCCAGGCGCCGGAATGGACCGCGCTGGTGCGCAAACTGCCGCCGGGCTGAGAACCGGGGCCACGCCGGATGCGCCAAGGGCGATCCGGCGGCGCCGGCTAGTGCTTGGCCCCGCTGGCCGGCAGCAGCGCCTCGGCCGGGTGGCTGGTGGCGAACAGCTGGGCACAGTCCACCTTGTCGTACTCGTAGTGCTGGCCGCAGAAATCGCAGTTGATGGCGACCGTGCCTTGCTCGTCCAGCACGCCTTCCACTTCCTGCTGGCCCAGCATCTTCAGCATGTTGCCGACCTTCTCGCGCGTGCAGCTGCAATGGAAGGTCGGATACACGGGGTCGAACACCCGGATGGTCTCTTCCCAGAACAGGCGCTGCAGCAGCACGTCGATGGTGGTGGACAGGATTTCCGCCTGTTTCAGGGTCGAGCCCAGCATCACGGCGCGGTTCCAGGTTTCCAGCGCGTCGTCGGCCGACAGCGGGGTCGCCTCGGCCTTGCCGCCGTGGTGGGGCAGTTTTTGCAGCAGCAGGCCGCGCGACACCTTGTCGTCCGCCGCCAGCCACAAACGGGTGTCGAGCTGCTCGGAGCGCAGCATGTAGTGCTCGATCACGGTCGCCACGTCGTCGCCGTCCAGCGGCACGATGCCCTGGTAGGGCCGCTGGCCCGGCACCTTCTCCGCCGGGTCCAGCGTGATGATGAAGCGGCCCTTGCCGTGCGCGTTCAGCAGCGTGGTCAGGCCGGCGTCGTCGGGGATGGCCATGTCCAGGTTCAGCTTGGCCGTGGCGCGCAGGCGCAGGTCGGCGTCGCACTCGACCACCAGCAGGCGCACCGGGCCGTCGCCGTGGATTTGCATGATGATGGAGCCGTTGAACTTCACGTTGGCCGACAGCAGGGCGGCGGCGGCCACCATTTCGCCCAGCACGCGCTTGACCGGCGCCGGGTAGTCGTGGCGCGCCTGCACCTCGCGCCAGGTCGCCGAGATGTCGATCAGCTCGCCGCGCACGGAGGCGTTGTCGAAGATGAATTTCTGCAGGATGTCCTGGCCGCCGGCCAGTTCTGGGGTGTTGCTCATGGTTTATCCTATTTTCTTGAGTTGCGACTTGTACTGCTGGCCGCGCTGCGCGTAGTTGGCGGCGCTGGCCAGCAGGCGCTCGGCGTCCTCCGGCGTCAGCGTGCGCACGGCCTTGGCCGGCGAGCCGATGATCAACTGGTTGTCCGGGAATTCCTTGCCCTCGGTGACCAGCGCGCCCGCGCCCACCAGGCAGCCCTTGCCGATGCGGGCGCCGTTCAGGATCACGGCCTGGATGCCGATCAGCGCGCCGTCGCCGATGGTGCAGCCGTGCAACATGGCCTGGTGGCCGATGGTGACGTTCTTGCCCACGGTCAACGGGTAGCCCATGTCGGTGTGCATCACCGTGCCCTCCTGCACATTGCTGTTCTCGCCGATGGTGATGCGTTCGTTGTCGCCGCGCAGGGTGGCGCCGAACCACACCGAGGCGTTCGGTTCTAGCGTGACCTTGCCGATCAGCGTGGCGTTGTCGGCGACGAAGGCGGATGCATCGATCTCGGGCGCGTGTTCGCCCAGCTGGTAGATAGTCATGGGAAGCCTTGTGAGGTTGGCGGGGTTGCGGAATGGCGCTATTTTACGCCGAGCCCGCGAAAACCCGGCAAAATGGCTGGGCACGGCGCTGGAAATCCATTTCGAACGACCGTGCTAAAATCATGTTTCCAGCCATCGAGGCCGGTATCGATGGCCGTATCAATGCTCGTTTCAATGTCCGTATATTGCGCCCCGGGCGCCACTTTCAAGGCTGCATCATGCACACACCTTCCCGATCCGAATTCATCGACGTGCGCGGCGTGCGCACCCACGTGCGCCACTGGGGCAGGGAGGGCGCGCCCAAGATTTTCATGGTGCACGGCTGGATGGACGTGTCGGCCTCGTTCCAGTTCGTGGTCGACAGCCTGCGCGGCGACTGGCACGTGATCGCCCCGGACTGGCGCGGCTTCGGCCTGACCGCGCGCCCACCGGTGGACACCTACTGGTTCGTCGACTACCTCGGCGACCTGGACGCCATCCTGCGCCATTACCAGCCGGACGAGCCGGTCAACCTGCTGGGCCACAGCATGGGCGGCAACGTGGTGGGCCTGTACGCGGGAGCGCGTCCGGCGCGCATCCGCCGCCTGGTCAACCTGGAGGGCTTCGGCATGCCCAGCACCACGCCGGACCAGGCGCCCCGGCGCTACGCGAAGTGGATGGACGAATTGCTGGTGCCGCAGGAGATGCGCGGCTACCCCACGCTGGACGACGTGGCCGCGCGCCTGCAAAAGACCAATCCGCGCCTGACCGACGCGCGCGCCGCCTTCCTGGCGCAGCACTGGTCGGCGCGCAACGAGCGGGGCGAGTGGGCCATCCTGGGCGACCCGGCGCACAAGCGCATCAGCCCGCTGCTCTACCACGTGGAGGAGGTGATGGCCTGCTGGCGCGCGATCACGGCCCCGGTGCTGTGGGTGGAGGCCACCCACACCAATATGTGGCTGTGGATGGGGCCGAAGGAGGAGGCGCGCGTGGAAATCGACCGCCGCCTGGGCCACCTGGCCAATGTGACGGCGAAGATGATGGACAACGCCGGCCACATGCTGCACCACGACCAGCCGGAGGAACTGGCGCGCATGCTGGAGGAGTTCCTGACCTGAGAGGCTGACACCGCCCCGGCCGCCGCCGCGCCATGATGGCGCGGCGCAGCGTACAATGGAGGCTTCGTTGCCTCAATACTATTGAACCTTGCGTATGCTGAAAGTAGACCTGCATTGCCATTCCAATGTCTCCGACGGCGTGCTGCCCCCGGCCAAGGTGGCCGGGATCGCGCGCGACGGCGGCGTGGACGTCTGGGCGCTGACCGACCATGACGAGGTGGGCGGCATCGCCGCCGCGCGCGTGGCGGCGGCCGAGCACGGCATGCGCTTCGTCACCGGCGTCGAAATCTCGATCACCTGGGCCAAGGAGACGGTGCACATCGTCGGCCTGCAGATCGACGAGCACAACCCGGACCTGGTGCGTGGCCTGGGCGCCACCCGCGCCGGGCGCGACCAGCGCGGCCGCGACATCTCCGCCCAGCTGGCCGCCGCCGGCGTGCCGGACGCCTACGAGGGCGCGCTCAAGTACGTGGGCAACCCGGACCTGATGTCGCGCACCCACTTCGCCCGCTACATCGTCGAACTGGGCATCTGCCGCAGCATCTCGGACGTGTTCAAACGCTATCTGTCCGAGGGCAAGCCCGGCTACGTGGAGCACCGCTGGGCGACGCTGGCCGAGGCGGTGCAATGGATCAAGGGCGCCGGCGGCATCGCCGTGATCGCCCATCCGGGCCGCTACAAGTTCAGCCCCACGGCCGAGGGTGCGCTGTTCGACGAGTTCAAGCAACTGGGCGGCACGGCGATCGAGGTCGTCACCGGCAGCCACACGCCGGACCAGTATCCCGAATACGCGCGGCTGGCCAAGCGCTACGGCTTCCTCGCCTCGCGCGGCACCGACTTCCACGCCCCGGGCGAGGCCCGCGTCGATTTCGGGCTGCTGCCGCCGCTGCCGGGCGACGTCATCCCCGTGTGGCATGACTGGTTCTGAATCCGGCTCTTGCATTTCCAGCCGGCGGGCCTTATCTATGACGCGGAAAAACCGGAGGTAGCCCTATGAAACGCATCGTCCTATTTATCGCCACCAACCTCGCCGTCATGGTGGTGCTGTCCATCGTGTTGTCGGTGCTGGGCATCGGCCGGCCCGGCTCGGGCGGCCTGCAGCTCGGCAACCTGCTGGCGTTTTCGCTGGTGGTCGGCTTCACCGGCTCCATCATTTCGCTGTTGATAAGCAAGCCCATGGCCAAGTGGAGCACCGGCGCGCGCGTGATCGACGCGCCGGCCAACGCCACCGAGCAGTGGCTGGTGGCCACCGTGCACGGGCTGGCGCAGCGCGCCGGCATCGGCAATCCCGAGGTGGCCGTGTACGACGGCGAGCCCAACGCCTTCGCCACCGGCGCCTTCAAGGATTCCGCGCTGGTGGCCGTGTCCACCGGCCTGCTGCAGTCGATGAACCGCGACGAGGTCGAGGCCGTGCTCGGCCACGAGGTGGCCCACATCGCCAACGGCGACATGGTGACCATGACCCTGATCCAGGGCGTGGTGAACACCTTTGTCGTGTTCCTGGCGCGCGTGGTCGGCTTCTTCGTCGACAACATGCTGCGCGGCCGCGATTCCGAACGGAGCAACGGCGGCGGCATCGGCTACATGGTCACCGTCGTGGTCTGCGAGATCGTGTTCGGCCTGCTGGCCTCGCTGATCGTGGCCTGGTTCTCGCGCCAGCGCGAATTCCGCGCCGACGCCGGCTCCGCCCAGCTGCTGGGCAGCAGCGTGCCGATGCAGCACGCGCTGGCCCGCCTCGGCGGCCTGGAGCCGGGGGCGCTGCCGCAGAACCTGACGGCCTCCGGCATCACCGGCGGCGGCGGCTGGTCGGCCCTGTTCTCCACCCACCCGCCGATGGAAGAACGCATCGCGGCCCTGCAGCAACTTTCGCGCTAAGCGTCCCCACCTTCATATGAGTCAATACTTCCAGGTCCATCCCGTCAACCCGCAGGCGCGGCTGATCAAGCAGGCGGCGCAGATCATCCACGGCGGCGGCATCGTCGCCCTGCCCACCGATTCCTGCTACGCGCTGGTGTGCCACCTGGACGACAAGGCGGCGGTCGAGCGCCTGCGCCGCATCCGCGGCATCGACGAGAAGCACCATTTGACCCTGCTGTGCCGCGACCTGAGCGAAATCGGCGTCTACGCGCGCGTGGACAACAAGCAGTTCCGCCTGCTGAAGGCGGCCACGCCGGGACCGTTCACCTTCATCCTGGAGGCCACGCGCTGCGTGCCGCGCCGGCTCAGCCACCCGTCGCGCAAGACCATCGGCCTGCGCGTGCCGGAGAACGCCATCGTCGAGGCGCTGCTGGCCGAGTTGCAGCAGCCGCTGCTGGGTACGACCTTGATCATGCCGGGCGACGACGAGCCGCTCACCGACCCGGACGCCATCCGCGAGCGCCTGGAAAAGCAGGTCGACCTGATCGTCGACGGCGGCGCCTGCAGCTTCGAGCCGACCACCGTGGTCGACCTCAGCGGCGCCGAGCCGGAACTGGTGCGCCAGGGCCGCGGCGATCCCGCCGTGCTGGGCCTGTAAGCCCGCCCATCCCCCCATCCACCCTCCCGCCGGGCCGGTTTCGCCGGTCTGGTAGAATTTTACCTATGAACGATTTCAGCCAAACAGTGCAGACCGTCGCGGTGTACGCGATCCCCGTCCTATTCGCCATCTCCCTGCACGAGGCCGCGCACGGCTATGTGGCCCGCTACTTCGGCGACCCCACCGCTTCCCAGCAGGGCCGCCTGAGCGTCAACCCCATCCACCACATCGACCTGTTCGGCACCATCATCCTGCCGCTGATGCTGTACTGGAGCATCGGGATGCCGTTCGGCTACGCCAAGCCGGTGCCGGTGGACTACAGCCGGCTGCGCAATCCCAAAAAACAGATGGGCTTCGTGGCCGCGGCCGGTCCGGCCGCCAACTTCCTCATGGGGCTGGCCTGGACCGCCGTGTTCGTGCTGTTGCACGCGATGGAGGTGAGGGAGCCCTTCCTGCTGGGCATGGCCAAGGCCGGCATCCTGACCAACGCCGTGATGTGCGTGTTCAACCTGCTGCCGGTGCCGCCGCTGGACGGCGGCCGCATCGTCACCGCCATGCTGCCCAACGACCTGGCGCGCCCGTTCGCCCGCATCGAGCAGTACGGTCCCTTCGTGTTCATCGGCCTCATCATCCTGATGTACACCGGCATCCTCAGTGCGCTGCTGGGCAATCTGGTCAACATGATGGTGTCGCTGTTCGCCACCCTGGTGCTGCCGCTTAACATACTCTTGAACTGACCGCCATGTATCCCGACCGTGTCGTATCCGGTATGCGTCCCACGGGCGCCATGCACCTTGGCCACTACCATGGCGCCCTGACCAACTGGGTCAAAATGCAGGCCGAGCAGCCCTGCCTGTTCTTCGTGGCCGACTGGCACGCGCTGACCACGCATTACGACGACCCGTCCGTGATCGAGCGCAGCACCTGGGACATGCTGGTGGACTGGCTGGCCGCCGGCATCGACCCGTCGCAGGCCACGCTGTTCGTCCAGTCGCGCGTGCCGGAGCACGCCGAGCTGCATCTGCTGCTATCCATGGCCACGCCGCTGGGCTGGCTGGAGCGGGTGCCCACCTACAAGGACCAGATCGAGAACCTGGCCAACAAGGATCTCGCAACGTACGGCTTCCTCGGCTATCCGCTGCTGCAGGCGGCCGACGTGCTGATCTATCGCGCGACCCAGGTGCCGGTGGGCGAGGACCAGGTGCCGCACATCGAGATGATGCGCGAGATAGCGCGCCGTTTCAATCATTTGTACGGCAAAGAGAAGGGTTTCGAGGAGAAGGCGCAGGACGCGGTGAAACGGCTGGGCAGCAAGCGCGCCAAGCTGTACACCGAGCTGCGCACCCAGTTCCAGCGCGACGGCGACGACGAGGCGCTGGAGCAGGCCAAGGCCATGCTGGACGACGCCCACAGCCTGTCGATGATAGACCGCGAACGCCTGTTCGGCTACCTGGAGGGTAGCCGCAAGCTGATCCTGGTGGAGCCGCAGGCCAAGCTGACGGCCTCGTCCAAGCTGCCCGGCCTGGACGGGCGCAAGATGTCCAAGAGCTACGGCAACGCGATCGCGCTGCGCGAGGACCCGGCGGCGGTGACCAGGAAGATCCGCACCATGCCGACCGATCCGGCCCGCGTGCGCCGCACCGACGCCGGCGATCCTGCGCGCTGCCCGGTCTGGCAGTTCCACCAGGTGTATTCGGACAACGCCACCCAGGAATGGGCGGTCAAGGGTTGCCAGTCGGCCGGCATCGGCTGCATCGAATGCAAGCAGCCCGTCATCGACGCCATCATCAAGGAGCAGGAGCCCATGCATGAGCGGGCCCAGCCTTACCTGGACGACCCGTCGCTGGTGCGCGCCATCGTCGCCGATGGCAACGACGCGGCCCGCAAACTGGCCCAGGAAACCATGCGCGACGTGCGCGAAGCCATGGGACTCAGCTATTCATGAACACGAGCGTACATATGAGCGATCATCAACTGGAGTCGATTTCCCCCTGGGTGCGGCGTTTCGCGCCCCTGATCCCCAGCGGCGAGGTGCTGGACCTGGCCTGCGGCCGGGGCCGCCACTCGCGCCACCTGGCCGCGCTGGGCCACGCCGTGGTGGCGGTGGACCACAACTCCGATTCCCTGCTGGAGGCGGCCGGCCCGGACATCGTCACCTCCCAGATCGACCTCGAGGCGGACGACGCCGTCTGGCCCTTCGGCGAGCAGCGCTTCGCCGGCATCGTGGTCACGAATTACCTGCACCGGCCCCTGATTGCGGCTATGCTGGGCAGTCTGGCGCCCAATGGCGTCTTGATTTATGAAACTTTCTCCGAAGGCAACGGCCAGTTCGGCAAACCGTCGAACCCGGCCTTCCTGCTGGCGCCGGGCGAACTGCTGGCGTGGGCCGCGCAGCACGGGCTGCGCGTGGTGGCCTTCGAGGATGGACGGGTGGACGGTCCGAAACCGGCGCTGGTGCAGCGCGTGTGCGCGGTCAAGCCGGAGTTCCCGCGCGTGGCGGCGCTGTTGCCGTCATTTTAATCCGTGAATATCTGTGAATATATGGGATACGCGCGCCGCGACGCACCACTCCGGCGGGCTATCGTCTACAATCGTTGTTTTATCTTACTGTTTTGATTTCCTATGATTAAGGGCAGCATAGTAGCAATTGTCACCCCGATGCACGCAGACGGCAGTCTGGACTATCCGGGTTTGAACAAGCTGATCGACTGGCACATCGCCGAGGGCACCGACGCGATCGTGATCGTCGGCACCACGGGCGAATCGGCCACCGTCACCGTTGAAGAGCATTGCGCCCTGATCAAGGCCGCAGTGGACCACACCAAGGGCCGCATCCCCATCATCGCCGGCGCCGGCGGCAACTCGACCGCCGAGGCGATCAAGCTGACCCGCTACGCCAAGGACGCGGGCGCCGACGCCACGCTGCAGGTCGTGCCCTACTACAACCGTCCGACCCAGGAAGGCATGTACCAGCACTTCAAGGCCATCGCCGAGGCGGTGGACCTGCCGGTGATCCTGTACAACGTGCCGGGCCGCACCGTGGCCGACATGAGCAACGAGACCATCCTGCGCCTGGCGGAAGTGAAGAACATCATCGGCGTGAAGGACGCGACCGGCAACATCGGCCGCGGCCTGGACCTGCTGCGCCTGGCGCCGAAATCGTTCGCCGTCTATTCCGGCGACGACCCCACCGCGATGGCCCTGATGCTGGCCGGCGGCAAGGGCAACATCTCGGTGACCGCCAACGTCGCGCCGCGCGCCATGCACGAGCTGTGCAAGGCCGCCATGGAGGGCGACGTCGCCAAGGCCGTGGAAATCAACAACAAGGTCTTCCCGCTGCACCTGAAGCTGTTCGTCGAGCCGAACCCGCTGCCGGTGAAATGGGCGCTGACCGAAATGGGCATGATGCCTGCCGGCATACGCCTGCCGCTGGTGCCGCTGGCTGCCGAGTACCATGAGACCGTGCGCGGCGCGCTGCGCGAAGCCGGCCTGATCAACTAAGTCCCGCCCGGCGGAACTTCCTTTCCAGTAAAACATGACTATTCGCAAGACAGCATCCATGACCCCGCAGCGCGGCCTGGCACTCGCCGCACTGACCGTCAGCCTGACCGGCTGCGGCATGATCGGCTCGGTGATCGGCACCGACAAGGTGGACTATAAATCGGCAAAGAAGGCCAGCACCCTGGACGTTCCGCCGGATTTGACGCAATTGCAGAAAGATAACCGCTATTCGCTGCCGGACAGCAAGCTCGGCGTGGCGACCGCCTCCGGCTACAACGCCCAGCGCGCCGGTGCGACCGGCGCCGCCGCCGTGGCGGCCCCGTCGGCGGGCGCCAACGCGGTGGCCGCCACCGGCGCGGGCGGCGTGAAGGTCGAGCGCGCGGGCAACCAGCGCTGGCTGCTGGTCAAGCAGACGCCTGAAAAGCTGTGGCCGCAGCTGAAGAGCTTCTGGGAAGAGTCGGGCTTCACGCTGGCGCTGGACGCGCCGGCGGCGGGCATCCTGGAAACGGAATGGAACGAGAACCGCGCCAAGATCCCGCAGGACTTCATCCGCAGCACGATCGGCAAGGTGTTCGACGGCCTGTACGGCAGCGGCGAGCGCGACAAGTACCGCACCCGCCTGGAGCGCCTGCCGGACGGCTCCACCGAGATCTACATCAGCCACCGCGGCGCGCAGGAAGTGATCACCGGCGCCCAGAAGGAAAGCACGGCGTGGACCGCGCGTCCGAACGACCCCAACCTGGAGGCGCTGTTCCTGGCCAAGCTGATGACCAAGCTGGGCGGCAGCCAGGACGAGGCCCAGGCGCGCACGGCGGTGGACAACGCCATCGTGCAGCCGCAGCACGCCTCCATCAAGGGCGCCGGCGCCGAGCGCATCGTGGAAACCGACGAGGGCTTCGACCGCACCTGGCGCCGCGTCGGCCTGGCGCTGGACCGCGCCGGCTTCACCGTGGAGGACCGCGACCGCACCCAGGGCGTTTACTTCGTCCGCTACGTGGACCAGGACGCCGGCATCACGAAGGGCTTCTTCTCCAAGCTGTTCAGCTGGGGTTCGTCGGAGAAGGACAAGGAAGCACAGCGCTACCGCATTTCGGTGAAGGCGGGCGAGGGCGCCACCAGCAAGGTCGCCGTGATGGGCAACGACGGCAAGCCGGAAACCTCGGCCACCGGCGAAAAGATCCTGACGTTGCTGCACGAACAGCTGAAATAATCGCGTGTTCGGCGCCGATTCGGCGCCAATGTTAAAAAAACCGGCTTCGGCCGGTTTTTTATTTAACACCTGCTTGGGCTACAGGCGTAAAAAAACCGGCCGCGGCCGGTTTTTTTAATTCCAACCGACTGATTACTTCGCTGGAGCGGCGGCAGCGGAAGCAGCCGAAGCGGCAGCGGAAGCAGCCGAAGCGGCGGCCGAAGCGGCAGCGGCAGCGTCGGTGGCGGCGGAAGCGGCGGCAGCAGCAGCGTCAGCGGCTGGAGCGGCGGCAGGAGCGGCTGCTGGTGCAGGAGCAGCAACTTCAGGGGTGGCTACTGGAGCGGCAGGAGCTTCTTCTTTTTTGGAGCAAGCAGCCAGAGCAACGGCCAGCAGGGAGGCGATCAGCAGGGATTTTTTCATGGGTTTTCCTTAATTAGTTCACAAATAATAAACACAAATGTTGCGATGAATAATTACCGGTAATTATCGCTCATTAGGGCGTCTTCGCAGGTCTTTCGTACCACAGGGTGCCTGACAGACAACAAAAACTTCCTAACCCAATATTATAGCGATTTTTGGTGCGTCGCAATAGCGAATCAAGCCGTTTTCACAATATTTTGCGTTAGCGCAATAATTGCTTCTACAGCCATTTGCTAGCATCCGCGCCGAACACCGGCATCGTCGAACAGCAGCATTCTACAACGATAACACTTAGAGTCCAGTAGTTCCCGCGTGCAGTCCCGGTATCGTTTCGGCCCAGATCGCGGCGAATCGCTCGCAGTTGTCCTGTGTTTCGGCTTCCGAGCCGTACACCGCGACGCCGCGCATGTGGTCGGCGTGGAAACGGCGCACCAAATGGCGGCGGTCGGCGACGCAGAAGGAATCGGTCAGCAGCCGCAGATTGGGGGGCGTCAGCCGGCACTCGATCAGATGGGTGTAGTCCTTCAACAGGCGCAGGAAGCGCGGCGCGTTGCGCTCCAGTTCCGCGTTGGAGTGGGCCACCAGCTCCAGCCTGCCGTGCCGCGCCAGGAAGGCGCGCAGCAGCGCGTCCACCCGGGAGCTGCCCAGCTCCCAGGTGGCGAAGTCGGGATCGAACACCTGCAGCGTGTGCCGCGCCCTGGAGAAGCAGTCGCGCAACTGCTCCTGGAACGCCGCCCGCGTGTCGAAGGGCCGCGTCTGCTTTTCCGTGGTGTCCGGTTCCATGATCGCTCCTTACGCGAATTCCAGCCAGCCGTCCGTGTACCAGGCGTACAGCGCGTCGACCACGTCGTCGGACGCGCCGGCCACGGCCGCGCCGTCCAGCATGCGCTGGTTGGCCAGCGCCACCAGCGCGGCCCGGTCGGCGCGGCCGATGGCGAAGGACTCGCCGTTGATGAAGATATGGCCGCCGCGGTACAGCATCTGCGTCTTGCGCGACAGCGCCACGCCTTTTTTCGTCGCCGACTGGAGGAAACGCTCTAAAGTGAGCGGCTTCGCCGGGCCGGTGAAGAAAACGTTGTGTTTGGGTTCGGACAGGTACTCGCCCAGGAAGATGGTGATGTCGTCCTCCGTGAAGCGCACCTTGTTCAATTCCTCGGCGATGGTGTCCAGCATGTGGCGCGGGATCTCGGCCGGCTTGGCGGTCGCCTCCAGCGCCGGATCGGCGTAGCGGCCCGGCAGGTCGATCGAATCGGCCATGAACTGCAGGAAGTTCTCGCCCAGCTCCTGGTAGGACGGCGAGCGGAAGCCGATCGAATAGGTCTGGCAGTCGCCGATGGCGACGCCGTCGTGCGCGTAGTGCGGCGGCAGGTACAGCATGTCGCCCGGCTCCAGCACGAACTCCTCGTCGGCCTCGAAATTGCTCAGGATCTTGAGCGGCAGGCCCTCGACCAAACTCAGGTCCTTCTGCGCGCTGATGCGCCAGCGGCGCTGGCCCTGCGCCTGCAGCAGGAACACGTCGTAGGAATCGAAGTGCGGGCCGACGCCGCCGCCGTCGGTGGCGAAGCTCACCATCAGGTCGTCCAGGCGGGCGTCCGGCACGAAGCGGAACTGGCGCAGCAGCGCGTCGGCGCGCGCGTCCTGCAGGTTCACGCCCTGCACCAGCAGGGTCCAGGCTTGCTGCGCGCGCGGCGGCAGTTCGGCCAGCGGGCCGTATTGCATGTCCCAGCCGCCGTCGGTCAGCGTGACCAGGCGGGACTCCACGTAATTCTGTTTCGCCAGCTCGGCCAGCTTCTCGAAGGGCAGCAGCGGCTTGAAGCCGGGGATGGCTTGCCGTATCAATAATGGTTTCTTGTGCCAGTAATCGCGCAGGAATTGCGCGGGCGTGATGTCGCCCAGGAGAGGTAGTTTTTTCATACCCCATTATAACTGGCGCTCCGTTGCCGCATTCCGTGAGAGGGTATAATCTGCCAGCTTAAACAAGAAAGGAAGCCATAATGAAGATCGCCAAGAACACCGTCGTGACCGTGAACTACAAACTGTCCGACGCACAGAACAACCTGATCGAAGACGGTCGCCAACCTATGGTCTACCTGCACGGCGGTTACGAAAACACGCTGCCGAAAATCGAAGAAGAATTGGACGGCAAGGAAACGGGCTACGAGTCCACCATCCAGATCGAGCCTGAGGACGCCTTCGGCGACTACGACGCGGCCCTGGTGAAGGTCGAGCCGCGCAACCGCCTGCCCGAGCCGCTGGAAGTGGGCATGCAGTTCGAAGGCATGCCGGACGGCGACGACGGCGAGGAGGAGGCCATGATCTTCACCGTGACCGAAATCGCCGACGACAAGGTGGTCCTGGACGGCAACCACCCGCTGGCCGGCATGGCCCTGCGCTTCGAACTGAAAGTGGTGGACGTGCGCGCCGCCACCGACGAGGAAATCGCCCACGAGCACGTGCACGGCGCCCACGGCCACCACCATGGCGACGACGAGGGCGACGAGGGCGACGAGTTCCGCTCGCACCCGATCCACTAAGCAAACCGATATACCGCCGTTCCCGCGCGAGCGTGAACGGCGGCGTTCAAGGCGCCGCGCCGTCGTCCTTCAAGGCGAACAGCTGCGCGCCGCCCGGCTCCACCCTCACCACTTCCCATTCCATCCCCAGGCCCAGGTGGCCCAGGTTGCCCTTCCAGGCGATGGCGGGCGCGGTCTTCGCATCCCCCTGGCTGTCGACCAGCAACACCTTGCCCTTGAACTTCTCCGCCAGCGCGCGCACCTGCTTGCGCACCGGGGCGAAGCCGTCCTTCTTCGCCGAGAATCCGTCCAGCAGCGAGAAACCGTCCTCCGTGTGCGCGCCGATGTCGCCGTCCGAGAACAGCACCACGCCGGCCAGGGCCCGCCGCTGCGCCATGGCGAACAGGCGGTGCAGCCAGGCGCGGTTGGCGACCAGCCGGTCCTCGTACTCGCCGTTGCGTCCCGCCGCCTGCAGGTAGCGGTTGTTGTCGGCGGGGAGGTTCAGCGTGGCGAACAGCACGCCGCCGTGTTCCCAGTAGGCGTTCTCGGCGTAGGCGCGGAATTTCGCCGTGGCGGACAAGCGCGTGAGCTCGACGCGGCGCGCGCCCAGCGACTGGTTGTCCGGATAGAAGACCTCGCGGATGCGGTTCAGGCGCTCGACCGCGTTCGAGCGGGCCAGCGAATTGCGGCATTCGCTCCAGTCGCTGCCGGCCGGGGAGACCACCAGCGGCCGCGGAGAATCGTCCAGTATTTCCCTGCGCCGCGCGTACAGCCTGTCGCTGCAAGGCTCGCCCTCGGCCTTGATGCCGGTGGCGACGATGAACACCGGCTTTTCCTGGTTCACCTCCGCGATGGCGCGCTTGAGCAGGCCCTCGTCGGAGCCCGCCTTGAACGGATGGCCGATCACGCCGAACTGGAAACCCTTGGGCCCCCTGCCGCCCTTGTCGGCGGCGCACGCCGGCGCCAGGGCCAGCGCCGCCGTCAGCAGCAGCACCGTGCGGCGCATCATGCCAGCGCCGGCTCCGCGAGGCGTTTCAGCTGGTACAGGCGCTCCAGCGCCTCGCGCGGCGTCAGCGCGTCCGGATCGAGTCCGTCCAGCGCGTCGAGCAGGGCGCGCATGGCCGGGCTTTCCTCGGCGGCCGGCGCGGCGTGCGCGTCATGCCGCGGCGCCTCCTCGTCGTTCGCGTCCACCGCCGGCGCGGCGAACAGGTCCAACTGCGGCGTCGCGTCCAGCGCCTGCGCCTCCAGGCGCGCCAGGTGCTTGCGGGCGGCCTTGATCACCGTGCCGGGCACGCCCGCCAATTGAGCCACCTGCAGGCCGTAGCTCTGCGACGCGGGGCCGCTCTGCACCGCGTGCAGGAACACGATGCTGTCCTTGTGCTCCACGGCCGACAGGTGCACGTTGGCGGCGGTTGGATGGCTTTCCGGCAGCTGCGTCAGTTCGAAATAGTGGGTGGCGAACAGCGTGAAGCTGCGGCTGGTGTCGATCAGGTGGCGCGCGATGGCCCAGGCCAGCGCCAGGCCGTCGAAGGTCGAGGTGCCGCGGCCGATTTCATCCATCAGCACCAGCGAGTGCTCGGTGGCGCCGTTCAGGATGGCGGCCGCCTCCGTCATCTCCACCATGAAGGTCGAGCGGCCGCCGGCCAGGTCGTCGGTCGCGCCGATGCGGGTGAACACGCGGTCGATCGGGCCGATCACCGCGCTGGCGGCCGGCACGTAGCTGCCCACGTAGGCCAGCAGCGTGATCAGCGCCACCTGGCGCATGAAGGTCGATTTACCGCCCATGTTCGGCCCGGTGATCAACAGCAGGCGGCGGTCGTTGACGAAGCGGCAGTCGTTGGCGATGAAGCGCTCGATCTGTCCCTCCACCACCGGATGGCGGCCCTCGACGATGTTGACGCAGGGCTCTGCCACCAGTTGCGGCGCGCACCAGTTGTGGCGCAGCGCGTGGTCGGTCAGCGCGGTCAGCGTGTCCAGCTGCGCCAGTCCCTGCGCGATGGTCTGCAGCGCGCCGATGAAGGGCGCCAGGTCCGCCAGCAGCTGGTCGTACAGGATCTTCTCGCGCGCCAGCGCGCGGTCCTGCGCCGACAGCGCCTTGTCCTCGAAGGCCTTCAGCTCCGGCGTGATGTAGCGCTCGCAGTTCTTCAGGGTCTGGCGGCGGCGGTAATCGTCCGGCACCTTGTCGGCCTGGCCGTTGGTCACCTCGATGTAGAAGCCGTGCACGCGGTTGTACTCCACGCGCAGGTTGGCGATGCCGGTGCGGGCGCGCTCGCGCGTCTCCAGGTCCACCAGGTACTGGCCCGCGTTCTCCGACAGGCCGCGCAGCTCGTCGAGCTCCGGGTCGAAGCCGCGCGCGATCACGCCGCCGTCGCGCACCATGGTCGCCGGCTCCTCCATCACCGCGCGCTGCAGCAGGTCCAGGCAGGCGTCCGGCGTGGCCAGCGCGCCGTGGATGGCGGCCAACAGGGATTCCGTGTCCTGGCCTATGCTGCGCAGCATGGAGTGGCGCAGCATGGGCAGCTGTTTCAGGCCGTCGCGCAGGCTGGCCAGGTCGCGCGGACGCGCCGACAGCAGCGCGATGCGCGTGGTGATGCGTTCGATGTCCGGCACCTGCGCCAGCGTGTGCGACAGCGCGCCGGTGGCGTCGGCCTGCGCCAGCGCGGCGATGGCCTGGTGGCGCGAGCGCGCCACGTTCTGTTCGCGCCTGGCGTGGTGCAGCCAGTGGCGCAGCAGGCGCGACCCCATCGCCGTGCGGCAGTGGTCCAGCAGCGAGAACAGGGTGGGCGACTCCTGGCCGCGGATGGTCTCCGTCAGTTCCAGGTTGCGGCGCGTGGCCGCGTCCAGGCCGATGAATTCCGATTCCGTTTCCGTCGACAGGTTGCGCACGTGCTGCAGGCCGCGGCCCTGGGTCGACTGCGCGTAGCGCAGCAGCGCGCCGGCCGCGCCGAAGGCCGCGCCCAGGCCGTCCGCGCCGAAGCCGGTCAGCGTCGCCACGCCCAGCTGGTCCAGCAGCGCCTTGTGGCCGCTCACCACGTCGAAGTGCCAGTCCGGCACGCGGTTCACGTGGCAGGGCGGGGCGTCCTCGAACAGCTCCGCGTTGTCGCCGCGCAGCATCTCGGCCGGCGCGATGCGCTCCAGCTCCTGCTGCAGGCGGGTCGACACGGTGCGGCTGTCGCCCGAGAACTCCATCAGGCGCAGCGAGCCGCTCGCCAGCGACAGCCAAGCCAGGCCCGCCGTCACCACCTTGCGCTGGCTGATCATGCACATGGCCAGCAGCGGACGCTCGGCCTTCTCCGGCAGCAGGTCCGAATCGGTCAGGGTGCCCGGCGTGACCACGCGCATCACCTTGCGTTCGACCGGCCCCTTGCTGGTGGCCGGATCGCCGATCTGTTCGCAGATCGCGCAGGACTCGCCGATCTTGACCAGCTTGGCCAGGTAGCCCTCCAGCGAGTGGAAGGGCACGCCCGCCATCTTGATCGGCTGGCCGTTGGCCGAGCCGCGCGCCGTCAGCGTGATGCCGAGGATGCGCGAGGCCTTCTCCGCGTCCTCATGGAACAGCTCGTAGAAGTCGCCCATGCGGTAGAACACCAGCATCGTCGGATGCTCGGCCTTGATGCGCAGATACTGTTGCATCATCGGGGTGACCTTTTCGGTCGGGCCGTTCTTGACGGCGGCGGCGTTGATTTCGGTAGGGACGGTGGTCATTGGATACGTGTCGATAAAGCGGACTGGAGCGGCGGCGCACGGCGGCGCGGATAAGGCCGACATTTTACCGCTTTCGCAAGATCGCGCCGAATACATCTTCGCGGGGCAATGGCTTGATGCCATAAATTAGCGGTCTGGGGCGGGCGGCCACTGCCGGGCGACATTCACGAGGGCCAGCACGCGAACGGATTCACCATACACTTCGTAGACCAGCCGGTAGCTCTCGTGCGGGATCAGTTCTCGTGTGCCCGGAACCTTGCCTGCATGGCCGAGATAGGGGAAATCGGAAAGTTTCGCTGCGGCCCTTGCGAACAAATCATCCATTCTGGCCGCCGCCACTGGATTGTCCTCCGCAATGTATTCCATGATATCGCCCCGGTCCTGCTCGGCCTCGGGCGACCATACGATTTTCATTTTTTACCTGATCGCAGCAGCTCCGCGCGGCGCGCCGCGAACCGTGCCTCGACCTCGTCATTGGCACGTCCGAGTCCGGCGTCGAGGGACGCCCGCGCGGCATCCACCTTGGTCTGCAGGAACGCGTCATACTCACGCGCCTCGCGCTGCCGCTGGATGAATTCGCGCATCATTTCGCGAACGATCTGCGACGCCGGCCGATGCGTGGCCGCAGCTTCGGCCATGAAGGCTTCCCGCAATTCGGCTTCGAGTTTCATGGTGAAAATAGCTTCCTTCGACATCTGTGGCTCGCAACGTGGCAGGTATGGTTAAAGTATATACCTTGTCCGCACCATGCCGTAAAGACCGGCTCCCAGGCGTTTTGCGCTACCATTGCCATACGGGCGGCCTGAGCCGTCGCCCGCCTCGATTCAACAGGACGACAGGACACCTTCGATGCACCGGTTTTTCAGATTGGCGGGATGGGCCGCGCTGTGCCTCGGCTCGGCGGCCTGCGCGGCGGACCCGGTGACCATCGTTTCCTCTGAAAACGCGCCCTTCGCCTACACCGACGCCCGCACCGGCAAGGTGGCCGGCGTCACCACCGACATCCTGGCCGCCGTGTTCAAGCGCGCCAACATCGCCTACGCGGCGGAGATCTATCCCTGGGCGCGCGCCTATATGATGGGCAAGTCCAACGCGGACACCTGCGTGTTCCCCGTCACCCGCCTGCCCGAGCGCGAGGCGCTGTTCCAGTGGGTGGGGCCGCTGTCGGTGAACACCTGGGTGCTGTTCGCGCGCGCCGATTTCAGCTCCCGGCTGGAAGGCCTGGAGGACTTGCGCTCCCAGCACATCGGCGGCCTGCTCGAGGACGGGCCGTCGCAGTACCTGAAGGCGCAGGGCCTGAACGTCGAACTGGTGGGCGACAACAAGCACAACATCCGCAAGCTGGCGGCGGGCCGGCTGACCCTGTGGGCCACGGGCCTGGAGCGGGGCCGCATCCTGGCCGAGGAAATGGGCGTGACGGGCTTGAAGCCGGTCTTCTTGCTGCGCGAGGTCGACCACTACATGGCTTGCCATCCAGGCATGCCGCCGGCCACCATGGCGAAGCTGAACAAGGCGCTGGAATCCCTGCGCGGCGAAGGCGCGCTGAAGGCCATCGCGGCGCAGCACGAATCGAAACGCCTGCTGGGCAAGTCCACCCAGCCGCCCGGCGGCGGGGAGCGCGCCCGCCGCTAGACCGGCGTGGACGGCAACGCGCGCAGCCAGTCGAACACCAGCTGCACCGACGGCGTGCGCGGCGCCAGCGTCGAGCGGGTCAGCCACAGCGTCGGCAGCGGCAACGTCGGCACCTGCTCCAGCGCGCACACGCGCCCGGCCGCCAGCGCGCTGTCGGCGGCCAGCCGCGACACCAGCGCGATGCCCAGTTCCTGCTCGGCGGCCGACAGCAGCAGCGCCGTGTCGTCCACCGTGATGGCGCGCCGCGGCGTCAGCGCGTGCGCGTCCATCCACGGCGCCCATTCGGGCCGCCGCTCGTCCAGGATCAGCGGCGCCCGCGTCAGCACCTCTGGGAAGGGCAGGGCGCGCAGGCGCCGCGCCGTCTCCGGCCCGCACACGGCCAGCGCGGCGTCCCGCAGCAGCGGCACGGACTGCATGTCGTCCGAGCGCAATTCGCGCTCCGAGATGATGAGGTCGACATCGAGCCGGTCGATCTCGTGCAGCTCGTCCCTGGTGGACAGCCACACCTCCAGCGCCGGGTAGGCCAGGCGCAGCTCGCGCGCGCGCGCCATCAGCCAGCCGCCGGCCAGCGCCGGGCCGCAGGCCAGGATCACGGAATCGGGATTGCGGTAGGGCTCGATGCGTTCGCGGCCGTCGCGCAAAGTCTTCAGCGCGCTGGCCACGGTCTGGCTGAACAGCTCGCCGGCCGCCGTCAGCTTCACGCCCCGTCCCGCCCGGCTGAACAAGGCCTGGCCGACCCAGGTTTCCAGGTTCAATATCTGGTGGCTGATGGCCGACTGCGTCAGCGACAATTCCCGCGCCGCGCGCGAGAAACTGCCCAGCGCGGCGGTGGCCTCGAACGCGAGCAGGCTTTGCAGGGGAGGCAGGCGCTTGTGCATGGTATTAAAAAATCTAATGGGTGGGCCAATATCGTTCATTTTACATCGCGCGGCAACGGGCGGAGAATCATGGTTGCGCGGGGATATCATCATTTCCCTCATAGCCAACCACGCAAGGAAGACCACCATGAGTTCGGAAATCAAGGGCGATGGCGCCATACGCCGCGCATCGCTGTACGGCAGCCACCCGGAAATGACCTACGCCGGCGTGCTCAGCTTCATGCGCCGCAAGTACAGCCGCGAGCTGGACGGCGTCGACGTGGCCGTGTCCGGCATCCCGCTGGACCTGGCCACCACCTTCCGCCCGGGCGCCCGCCTCGGCCCGGCCGCCGTGCGCGCGGCCAGCGTGCAGCTGGCCGAGCTGATGGCCTTCCCGTGGGGCTTCGATCCCTTCGACGAGCTGGCCGTGGTCGACTACGGCGACTGCTACCTGGACGCGCACAACCCGCTGGGCATTCCCGAGGCGATCCGAGCCCACGCCCGCGCCATCCTCGCCGGCGGCGCCAGGATGCTGACCCTGGGCGGCGACCACTACATCACCTATCCGCTGCTGCAGGCCCACGCCGAGAAGTACGGCAAGCCGCTGTCGCTGATCCACTTCGACGCCCACTGCGACACCTGGGCCGACGACAGCCCCGACTCGCTAAACCACGGCACCATGTTCCACAAGGCCGTCAAGGAGGGCCTGGTCGACCCGGCGACGTCGGTGCAGGTCGGCATCCGCACCTGGAACGAGGACTTCATGGGATTCAACGTGATCGACGCGCCGTGGGTGCACGCGCACGGCGCCGGCGCGGCGCTGGAACGCATCCTGTCCATCGTCGGCGACCGCCCGGCCTACCTGACCTTCGACATCGACTGCCTGGACCCGGCCTTCGCGCCCGGCACCGGCACGCCGGTGGCCGGCGGGCTGAGCTCGGCCCAGGCGCTGCACATGGTGCGCGGCATGGGGCCGGTCAACCTGGTGGGCATGGACGTGGTGGAGGTGTCGCCGCCGTTCGACCATAGCGAGCTGACCGCGCTGGCCGCCGCCCACATCGCCGCCGACCTGCTGTGCGTGCTGCGCAACCGCAAGGTCGCCGCCAGGGCTGGCTGACCGTGTAGCGATCGACAACGCCGCCGGGCCGGATTCGCGCCCGGCGTGGCCGGCCGACCACGTATCTTCGGCCCGGTGTGCATAGCGGCCTTGTAGCCCGGTATAATTTGTGTATGGAAAAACTGAGAGACTATGCGCAAGTCGTCGCCGAAGCCCGCACTGGCCAGCTGGTGTTCCCCACCAGCGTGAACGCGGCGTTGCAATTGCAGCAGGCGCTAGCCGATCCGGATTGCCATGTGGAGGACGCGATACGCCGCGTGCTGGCCGAGCCCATGCTGGCGGCGCGCGCCGTCGCGCTGGCCAACTCGGCCGTGTTCAGCCGCCACGGCGGCCCCACCGTCACCAGCGCCCGCGGCGCCGTGGTGCGTGTCGGCTACCGCAACCTGTATTCGCTGGCGGCGGCCATGGTGGTGCGCCAGTTCGGCGCGCGCATCCGCGATCCCCAACTGCGCTACCAGGCCGAGCAGCTATGGAAGCACTGCGCCCACGTGGCGGCGCTGGCGCACCTGCTGGGCCGGCACCTGACGCGGGTGGACCCCGACACCGCCATGTTCGCCGGCATCATGCACGAGGTGGCCGGTTTCTACCTGCTGTCCCGCGCCGACGACGTGCCGGGCCTGCTGGACGATCCCGACCAGCGCATGGGCGCGCTGCACGAGATCCTGTCGCGCGAACTGATGATCAAACTGCAAGTGCCGGAGCCGGTGGCGGCCGCCATCGTCTCGCTGCGCGGCGGCGCCATCGCGGTGCCCCCGCAGGGGCTGCGCGACACGCTGCTGCTGGCCAAGCGCCTGGCCCCGGTCCGTTCGCCGCTGCGCCTGGGCGACGACGCCGTGCTGGCCGGCAAGGCCGCCGTCGACGCCTACCTGCAGGGCAACACGCTGATCGACGAGATCCTGTTCGAATCCGCCGACGACGCGCGCTCGATGAGCGCCGCGCTGCTGGTCTGAGGCCGCGAGGGCCGAGGGCCTAGGCGGCCAGGGCCGCCTCGAGGATCGCCACCAGCGAGGCGACGCCGTCGGCGTCGACCTGGTCGAAGCGGCCGGGCAGCGGACTGTCCAGGTCGAACACGCCGAACACGGCGCCGTCCTTGAACACCGGCACCACCAGCTCCGAGCGGGAAGCGGCGTCGCAGGCGATGTGGCCGGGGAAGGCGTGCACGTCCGCCACCACCATGGCCGCGCCCCGCTCGACGGCCGCGCCGCACACGCCGCGGCCCTTCTTGATGCGGATGCAGGCCGGCTTGCCCTGGAACGGCCCCAGCACCAGCTCATCGCCTTGCAGGAAATAGAATCCGGCCCAGTTCAGGCCCGGCATGGTGTTGAACACGAGCGCGCTGAAGTTGGCCGAGTTGGCGATCATGTCGCGCTCGCCGGCGAGCAGTCCCTGCAATTGTGGGCGCAGGTCGGCGTACATGGCTTGCTTCGCTTCCGGGGTGTCGGTGCGGTATGCCGCGTCGCTGATGGTGAAGGTCATGGTATATATCCCTTGGTGTGTGGAGGGCGTATCTTACGCCGCCCAGCCGGAGTCCGCATTTCCGAAAAAAAACATTGTCAGAAAGAATAATCTCGCAACCATGCGCTAGTTGCCGAAAAAAATTGGTAGTATGGAATAGGAATCCACCTCTGTCCCGAACGTGATGAACACCGCTGTGACTGCCCCCATCAATATCCTGATCGTCGACGACATCGCGCAAAACCTGACGGCGTTCGAGGCGCTGCTGGCGCGGCCCGGCCTCACCCTGCTCAAGGCGTCCTCCGGCGCGCAGGCGCTGGAATTGCTGCTGGTGCACGAGGTGGCCCTGGCGCTGATCGACGTGCAGATGCCCAATATGGACGGCTTCGAACTGGCCGAGCTCATCCGCGGCAGCGAACGCACGCGCGCCATCCCCCTGATCTTCCTGACGGCCGCCACCCGCGAGCGCGGCTACAGCTTCCGCGGCTACGAGGCGGGCGCGGTCGACTTCATGTACAAGCCGGTCGATGGCCAGGCCCTGGTCAGCAAGGTCAACGTCTTCGTCGAGCTGTACCAGCAAAAGAAGCAGATGACGCGGCAGCTGGAGGAATTGCAGCGCTCGCTGCGCCTGAACGAGATGTTCACCGCCGTGCTGGGCCACGACCTGCGCACGCCGCTGTCGGTGGTGATGAACGGCGCCATGCTGTTGCCGATGATGACCGACCATCCGAAGGTGGCGGTCACCGCGCAGCGCATCCAGAGCAGCGCGCGGCGCATGGCGCAGATGGTGGACCAGCTGCTGGACCTGGCGCGCATCCGCTCAGGCGAAATGCGGCTGCGCGCTGCGCCCGCCGGTCTGGACGAGCTGTGCCGCGCGATAGCCGACGAGTTCCAGGCCGTCGACCAGCCGTCCCGCGTCGCCATCGAGTGCGTCGGCGACGCGCGCTGCGTGTGCGACGCCGGCATGGTGTCGCAAGTGCTGTCCAACCTGCTGGGCAACGCGCTGATGCACGGCGAGGCCGCGCAGCCGGTGCGGGTGGAGATCGACGGGACGGCGCCGGACCAGGTCGCCATCCGCGTGTGCAACCATGGCGTGATCGCGGCGGGGCAGTTGGCCTGCCTGTTCGAGCCCTACCAGCAGGGCTGTGAAAGCCGCAAGTCCGGCCAGGGCCTGGGCCTGGGGCTGTACACGGCGCGCATGTTCGTGCAGGCCCACGGCGGCGATATCGCCGTCCGATCGACGGCGGAGGAGGGCACCGTGTTCTCCGTCACGCTGCCGCGCGAGCCGCGGCCGCAGCCCCGGCCGCGGCCCGACGGCGCGGCATGAACGCGCCCTCGATGACCCCCCACGGCTACCAGCCGCACGGCGGCGGCCGCACCGGCCAACTGGTGCGCGATTTCGACTGGTCCGCCACCAGCCTGGGGCCGGCGTCGCACTGGAGCGCGGCGCTGCGCACGGCGGTCGACATCGTGCTCAACTCCCCGGTGCCGATGGTGCTGATGTGGGGCGGCGAGCATGTGATGATCTACAACGACGGCTACGCCGGCATCGCCGGCGCGCGCCACCCGGCGGCGCTGGGCGGCACCGTGCCGGCCGTCTGGCCCGAGCTGTGGTACTGGAACAGCGCCATCCTGGAGGCCGGCCTGCGCGGCGAGGTCCGCAGCGTGGAGGAGCAGGAAATGACGACGCTGCGCAACGGCGCCGAGGAGCTGGTCTGGTTCGACCTGCACTACACGCCGGTGTACGACAGCTGCGGCGCCGTCGGCGGCGTGCTGTGCACGGTGAACGAGGCCACCGCCAGGGTGTTGCGGCGGCGCGAGCTGGCCCAGGCCGGCCGCGAGCCGCGCCACACGGCCGAGCCGCCGCGCGTCGCCGGCGGCGGCGCCACCGGCCGCGCGGTCACCGAGGAATTGCTGCGCATGGCGCAGGAGGCCGGCGGCATCGGCAGCTTCGAATGGTTCCCCGCCACCGGCAGAATGGTGGTGTCGGCCACCTACCGCCGCCTGTGGGGCTTCGCCGACGACGTCGAGGTGACCGCCGAGCTGCTGCTGGGCATGATCGACGAGCGCGACCGGCGGCGCGCCGGCCCGATGCGGATGGACCGGCACAACCCGCTCGAGTACACCGAGTTCCGCATCCGCCGCGCCGACACCGGCGAACAGCGCTGGCTGGCGCGCCAGGGCGAGGGCGTGGGCGACGACGAGGGGCGCCGCTACGTGGGCGTGTCGTTCGACATCACGGTGCGCAAACAGACCGAGCAGGCGCTGCGCGCCAGCCAGGACCGGCTCGCCGCGATCTTCGGCCAGGCCTCGGTCGGCCTGTCCGAGCTGGACCTGACGGGCCGCTTCCGGCGCGTCAACGGGGCCCTGTGCCACATGCTGGGCCGCGCCGAGCAGGCGCTGCTGGGCCTGCACATGGACGACATCATCCACCCCGAGGAGCTGGAGGAGAACCGCGCGCTGGTGCGACGCCTGCTGGCCACCGGCGTGCCGTTCACGCTGGAGAAGCGCTACCTGCGGCCGGACGGCGGCTGGGTCTGGATCTCCAGCAGCATGAGCCGGCTGGACGACGAGGGCGGCCAGCCGCAGGCGCTGATCGCGGTGAAGACCGACATCACCGAGCGGCGCCGCATCGAGGTGGCGCTGCGCGACCTGAACGACACGCTGGAGCAGCGCGTGGGCCGCGAGGTGGAGGAGCGCGGCAAGGCCGAGGAGGCGCTGCGCCAGTCGCAGAAGATGGAGGCCGTGGGCCAGTTGACGGGGGGCGTGGCGCACGACTTCAACAACGTGTTGCAGATCATCTCCGGCAACCTGCACCTGATGCAGCAGCAGGCCGCGCAGCAGGCGCGGCCGGACCCGGCCATGCAAAAGCGGCTGGAGATGGCGGTGGCGGCGGTCGAGCGCGGCGCGCGCCTGTCGGCGCAGCTGCTGGCCTTCGCGCGGCGCCAGCCGCTGCAGCCCATCGTTTCCAACCTGGGGCGCCTGGTCAGCAACATGGACGACCTGCTGCGCCGCACGCTGGGCGAGACCATCGAGGTCGCCACCATCATCGGCAGCGGCCTGTGGAACGCGCTGGTGGACCCGGGCCAGATCGAGAACGTGGTGCTGAACCTGGCCATCAACGCGCGCGACGCCATGCGCGGCGGCGGCAGGCTGTCCATCGAGGTGGGCAACGCGGTGCTGGACGAGTACTACGTCAACAACCTGCTGGACGTGCCGGCCGGGCAGTACGTGATGTTGTCGGTGACCGACACCGGCCACGGCATGGAGCCGGAGGTGCTGCGGCGCGCCTTCGAGCCCTTCTTCACCACCAAGCCGGAGGGCGAGGGCACGGGCCTGGGCCTGTCGATGGCCTATGGCTTCGTCAAGCAGAGCCGGGGCCACATCAAGATCCACAGCGAACCGGGCAACGGCACCAGCGTCCGCATCTACCTGCCGCGCGCCATGACGGACGAGGCGCAGGAGCCGGAGCGGCGCACCGGCCCGGTCACCGGTGGCAGCGAGACCATCCTGGTGGTGGAGGACGACGGCGGCGTGCGCAGCGTGGTGCTGGACATGCTGTCCGGCCTGGGCTACCGCGTGCTGCAGGCGGCCGACGGCGAGGCCGCGCTGCGCATCCTCGAGCGCGAGGCCATCGAACTGCTGTTCACCGACGTGGTGATGCCGGGCCGGCTGAGCAGCCCGGACCTGGCGCGCGCCGCGCGCGCGCTGCAGCCCGACATCGCCGTGCTGTTCACCTCCGGCTATCCGCAAAACGCCATCGTGCACGAAGGGCGGCTGGACGCGGGCCTGGAACTGCTGAGCAAGCCGTACCGGCGCGACGAGCTGGCGCGCAAGCTGCGCCACGTGCTCAACAATCGCGGCCAGGAGATGCTGGCGCGGCGCCTCAGGGCGGAGCCGGTGGGCGACCTGCTGCCGCCGGAACCGGCCATCGCGCGCGACAGTTCGCTGCGCATCCTGGTGGTGGAGGACAACCTGGATTCGCAGCAGATGGTGTGCGAGCTGATCGGCATGCTGGGGCACACGGTGCACGGCGTCGGCGACGGCGAGCAGGCCTGGGCCCAGTTGCGCGCGCACGACTTCGACATCCTGTTCACCGACATCAGCCTGCCCGGCATGTCCGGCATCGACCTGGCCCGCAAGCTGCTGGCCGAGGGCAAGCCGACCCGCGTCATCTTCTCCACCGGCTACGGCAAGGAGGCGCTGGACGGCCTGGAATTCCCCGCCGGCGTGCTGCGCAAGCCCTACGACCTGATGGAGCTGAAGGCCGCGCTGGACAATCCATGAGCTCCCACGCCCGCCTCCTACGCCGGCGGTAGGCCGCGTCCTATGGCGCGCGGCGCTGCGCGGGCCTACAGTGGGAGCATCAACATCGCATGGATGCCCCCATGGTCACCAGGAACAACAGCGCCCTGCACAAGCGTGGCGCCGCGTCGCGCACGCGCGCCATCAACGACTTGCTGCGCCGCGTGTTCGGCGTGGAGCGGCTGCGGCCCGGCCAGCGGCGCGTGATCGACAGCGTGCTGGAAGGCCGCCACACGCTGGCCATCATGCCCACCGGCAGCGGCAAGTCGCTGTGCTACCAGATCCCCGCCGCGCTGCTGCCCGGCGCCACGGTGGTGGTCTCGCCGCTGATCTCGCTGATGCAGGACCAGTTGGAAAAGCTGGACGCCCTGGGCATTCCCGCCGCGCAGGTCAACAGCAGCCTGTCGCGCGGCGAGGAGCAGGCCGCGCTGGACAGCATACGCAGCGGCGTCAGCGGCATCGTGTTCTGCACGCCGGAGCGGCTGGCCAACCCTGAATTCCTGGAACTGCTGAAGGAGGTCGAGATCGCGCTGGTGGTCATCGACGAGGCCCACTGCATCTCGCAGTGGGGGCACGACTTCCGTCCGGCCTACCTGGAGATCGGCGCCGCCGTCGCCGCGCTCGGCAAACCGCCGCTGCTGGCACTGACCGCCACCGCCACCGACGACGTGATCGCCGACATCGGCAAGCAGCTCGGCGCGCCGGGCATGAACGTGGTCAACACCGGCATCTACCGGCCCAACCTGCACTACCGGGTCACGCAGATCACCAATCCGGACGAGAAGCTGGCGCGGGCGCTGGAGCTGGTGCGGCAAACGGAGGGCGTGGGCATCGTCTACTCGGCCACCGTGAAGGCGGCCGAGGAAATGCACGCGGTGCTGGAGCGGGAGGGCGTCGGCGCCGCGCTATACCACGGCAAGCTGGCGGCGCGCGAACGCAAGGAAAACCAGGAACTGTTCATGAGCGGCGAGCGCCGCGTGATGGTGGCCACCAACGCCTTCGGCATGGGCATCGACAAGGCCGACGTGCGCTTCGTGATCCACCTGCAGGTGCCGGCCAACCTGGAGGCCTACTACCAGGAGTCCGGCCGCGCCGGGCGCGACGGCGAGCCCTCCGAGTGCACGCTGCTGTACTTCCAGGACGACAAGCGCCTGCAGCAGTTCTTCCTGGTCAAGCACTATCCGGACGCCGACGAGCTGCGCACCGTGTACCAGGCGGCTTGCGGGCTCGCCGAGCAGGGCGCCTTCCCGTTCGCCGCGCTGAAGGCCGGGATGCCGCAGATGCCCGCGCCCAAGCTGCAGGTCTGCCTCAAGCTGCTCAAGGACGGCAAGCTGCTGCGGCAGAACCGCAAGCTGGCGTGGCTGCCGGCCGCCGGCCAGCCCAGGGCCGAACTGTACGCGTCGCTGGCCGAGATCTACGCGGAAAAGCAGGAGCGCGACCGCGCCTCGCTGGAGCAGATGGTGGGCTACGCGCAGAGCGGCTATTGCCGCTGGAAGGTGCTGCTCGACTACTTCGGCGACGACACGCCCGGCTTCGAGCGCTGCTGCCAGTGCGACAACTGCCTGTCGCCGCCGCAAATCGAGTTGAGCGTGGACGAGACGTTCGCGCCGCCGCCCGCGCCGGTCCCCGCGCCGCCCCAGGCGCCGCCGGTCGCCGTCGGCAGCCGCGTCAAGGTGCCCAAGTTCGACATCGGCACCGTGCTGTCCGTGGCGGGCGACCAGGTCACCATCGAATTCCCCGAGCATCTCACCAAGACCTTCCTGGCCGAATACGTCGAGCCGGTCTGAAGGCGCCCGGGAGCCGGCCGCGTTTGCCGCGCTTTTGTGCGCCAGCGGACAGATGGCGCGCCCCGCCCCTGGCTAAAATGGCGTTTTCCGTGCCGGGAGGGATGCCGTGTCCGATATGGTGGTGGTCCGCAAGGAAGGCTTGTACTGCGTGCCGGGCGATTTCTACATCGACCCCTGGCGCCCGGTCGAACGCGCGGTCATCACGCACGCCCATTCCGACCACGCGCGCTGGGGCCACGGCCACTATCTCGCCGCCGCGCCCGGCGTGGGCATCCTCAGGTCGCGCCTCGGCGAGATCGACATCCAGGGCCTGGAATACGGCACGCAGGTGGCGCACAACGGCGTGCGCATCTCGCTGCACCCGGCCGGCCACGTGCTGGGCTCCGCGCAGGTGCGCATGGAGCACCGCGGCGAGGTGTGGGTGGCCTCGGGCGACTACAAGGTGGAGCCGGACGCGACCTGCGCGCCGTTCGAGCCGGTGCGCTGCGACACTTTCATTACCGAGTCCACTTTCGGGCTGCCGATCTACCGCTGGCAGCCGGAGGCCGAGGTCTTCGCCGACATCAACGCCTGGTGGGCGCGCAACGCGGAGCAGGGCAGGGCCAGCGTGCTGCTGGGCTATTCCTTCGGCAAGGCGCAGCGCATGCTGAGCGGGCTCGATCCGTCGATCGGCGCCATCATCTGCCACGGCGCGGTGGAGCCGCTGAACCGCGTCTACCGCGAGGCCGGCGTGGCGCTGCCGGAGACCCGCATGGTGACGGACGTGGCCAAGGCCGACATCCGGCGCTCGCTCGTGGTGGCGCCGCCGTCGGCGGCCGGCTCGCCGTGGATCAAGCGCTTCGGCGAATACAGCGACGCCTTCGCCAGCGGCTGGATGCTGCTGCGCGGCGCGCGCCGGCGGCGCGGCGTGGACCGCGGCTTCGTGCTGTCGGACCACGCCGACTGGCCGGGGCTGATGTCCGCCATCAAGGCCACCGGCGCGCGGCGCATCATCGTCACGCACGGCTCGATACCCGTCATGGTGCGCTGGCTGTGCCAGAACAGCTACGACGCCAGCGGCTTCGACACCGAATACGGCGACGACGAGGCGGAGGACGCGGCGGCCACCGCCGCCATCACGCCGGCCGCGGCGGCGGCAACCGGCGACGGCGCCACGGAGTCCGCCGCTCCGGCCATCGATCCCGGCGCGGCGGAGGACCGCCATGCGTGAATTCGCCCGCCTGTACGCCGAGCTCGACGAGACCACGGCCACCAACCGCAAGCTCGACGCCCTGCAAGCCTACTTCGCCAGCGCGGCGCCGGAGAACGCGGCGTGGGCGGTGTATTTCCTGGCCGGCGGCAAGCCGCGCCAGGCGGTGCCGGTCAAGCTGCTGCGCCAGTACGCCACCGAGTTCGCCGGCCTGGACGAATGGCTGTTCGACGAGAGCTACCATGCGGTGGGCGACCTGGCCGAGACCATCGCCCACATCCTGCCGGCGCCGCGCCACCGCAGCGACATCGGGCTGGCGGAATGGATAGAGCGGCGCATCGCCCCCCTGCGCGGCGCGGCGCCGGAAACCATACGCGAGGCGCTGTTCCGCTACTGGGACGAGCTGGAAACGCGCGAACGCTTCCTGCTGACGAAGCTGATCGGCGGCGGCTTCCGCGTGGGCGTGTCGCGGCTGCTGGTGACGCGCGCGCTGAGCGCGATCGCGGCGCTGGACAGCAAGTTGATCGCCCAGCGGCTCATGGGCTGGACCGACGGTCGCGCCCAGCCCACCGCGCAGGGTTTCCTGCAACTGATCGGCGCGCAGTCCAGCGACGAGCACGCGCAGCGCGGCGGCCAGCCCTATCCCTTTTTCCTGGCGCACCAGCTGCAGGCCGAGCCGGCGTCGCTGGGCGCGCTGGAGGACTGGCAGGTCGAATGGAAGTACGACGGCATGCGCGCGCAGCTGGTGCGCCGCGAGGGCAAGAGCTGGCTGTGGTCGCGCGGCGAGGACCTGATCACCGACCGCTTCGCCGAACTGGCCGCGTTGCGCCTGCCGGAGGGCACGGTGATCGATGGCGAGATCCTGGTCTGGCGTGGAGGCGATACGCCGGCGCCCTTCGCCGACCTGCAAAAGCGCATCACGCGCAAGACCGTGTCGGCGAAGATGCTGGGCGAGTTCCCCGCCGTGCTGGTGGCCTACGACCTGCTGGAGCTGGAAGGGGCGGACCTGCGCCCGCTGCCGCAGCGCGAGCGGCGCGCCCTGCTGGAACAACTGGTGCACAGGCTGGAGGCGCCGCAACTGCGCCTGTCGCCGCTGGTGCGGGCCGGCGGCTGGGAGGAACTGGCCGCCATCCGCGGGGAGTCGCGCGCGCGCGGCGTGGAGGGCATGATGTTGAAGGCGGCCGGCGCGCAATACGGCGTGGGCCGCACCAAGGACGTGGGCACCTGGTGGAAGTGGAAGATCGATCCCTACAGCGTGGACGCGGTGCTGATCTACGCCCAGGCGGGACACGGCCGCCGCGCCTCGCTGTACACCGACTACACCTTCGCCGTGTGGGACCACGCCGGCGGCGAGCGCCAACTGGTGCCGTTCGCGAAAGCCTATTCCGGCCTGACCGACGCCGAGATCGCGCAGGTGGACCAGACGATACGGCGCACCACGATAGAGAAGTTCGGTCCCGTGCGCAGCGTGAAGCCGACCATGGTGTTCGAGATCGGCTTCGAGGGCATCGGCCTGTCGCCGCGCCACAAGTCCGGCATCGCCGTGCGTTTCCCCCGCATCCTGCGCCGCCGCGACGACAAGACCGTCGACGACGCCGACACGCTCGACACGCTCAGGGGCCTGCTGGCCAGCGGCGCGCCATGAGCGCGGGGGCGGACCGGCGCTTCGACCACTGGTTCGCGCAGCGCGGCTGGAAGATCTTCCCCTTCCAGCGCGAGGTCTGGCGCGCCGCGCTGAAGGGCGACTCCGGCCTGCTGCACGCCACCACCGGCTCCGGCAAGACCTACGCCGTGTGGTTCGCCGCGCTGCTGCGCGCGGCCGCGACCAAGGAAAAGGGCCGCCGCAAGGCCGGCCTGCGGGTGCTGTGGATCACCCCCATGCGCGCGCTGGCCGCCGACACCCTGCGCGCGCTGCAAACCTCGGCCGCCGACCTGGCCCCCGCGTGGACCGTCGACGCCCGCACCGGCGACACCAGCTCCGGCGACCGCGCCCGCCAGGCGCGCCGCCTGCCCGACGCCCTGGTCACCACGCCGGAAAGCCTGACCCTGATGCTCAGCAATGCCGACGCGCGCGAGCGCTTCGCGCAGCTGGACATGCTGGTGGTGGACGAGTGGCACGAATTGATGGGCAACAAGCGCGGCGTGCAGACGCAGCTGGCGCTGGCCCGCCTGCGCCTGTGGAACCCCGGCCTGGTGGTGTGGGGCCTGTCCGCCACGCTGGGCAACCTGGCGCGCGCGGGCGAGGCGCTGCTGGGGGCGGCGCCCGTGAAACCCGGCGTGACGGTCGAGGGCCGGGTGCGCAAGGATATCGTGGTCGACACGCTGATCCCGGACCATCCCTCGCGCTTCCCCTGGGCCGGCCATCTCGGCATCCAGATGCTGCAACCGGTGATCGCCGAAATCGAGCGCCACGCCACCACGCTGGTGTTCACCAACACCCGCTCGCAGGCCGAGCTCTGGTACCAGAACCTGCTGGACGCGCGGCCCGACTGGGCCGGCCGGATCGCGCTGCATCACGGCTCGCTGGACCGCGAGGTGCGCGACTGGGTGGAGCTGGGCCTCAAGAGCGGCCAGTTGAAGGCCGTGGTGTGCACCTCCAGCCTGGACCTGGGCGTGGATTTTCTTCCCGTTGAGCGCGTGCTGCAGATCGGCAGCGCCAAGGGCGTGGCGCGCCTGCTGCAGCGCGCCGGCCGCTCCGGCCACGCGCCCGGCCGCGCCTCGCGCGTGACGCTGGTGCCCACCCACAGCCTGGAACTGCTGGAGGCGGCCGGCGCGAAGCAGGCGGTGGCCGAGCGCGACATCGAGTCGCGTCCCGTGCCGGACAAGCCGCTGGACGTGCTGGTGCAGCACCTGGTCACCATCGCGCTGGGCGGCGGCTTCCGCTCCGGGGAACTGTACGAGGAGGTGCGCGGCGCCTGGTCCTACCGCGACCTGACGCCGGAGGAATGGCAATGGGCGCTGGACTTCGTGGCGCGCGGCGGCCAGAGCCTCACCGTCTACCCGGAATACCGGCGCGTGCTGCCGGACGGGGAGGGCGTGTACCGCGTGCCGGACGCCGCCATCGCGCGCCGCCACCGCATGGGCATCGGCACCATCGTGTCCGAGGCCAGCATCCAGGTGAAGTTCATGAGCGGCGGGCGCCTGGGCAGCGTGGAGGAGGGGTTCATCTCGCGCCTGCGCGCGGGCGACCATTTCCTGTTCGGCGGGCGCATCCTCGAATTCGTGCGGGTGCACGAGATGACCGCCTACGTGCGGCGCGCCACCGGCGCCAAGGGGGCGGTGCCGCGCTGGCAGGGCGGCAAGATGCCGCTGTCGTCGGAGCTGGCCCACGCCGCGCTGGAGCGGATGCGCCTGGCCACCGAGGGCGTCTACGACGGCCCGGAGATGCGCGCCGTGCGGCCGCTGCTGGAGGTGCAGCAGCGCTGGTCCGCGCTGCCCACGCCGGGCGTCACCGTCGTCGAGCGCATGCGCAGCCGCGAGGGGCACCACTTGTTCATGTATCCGTTCGCGGGGCGCGCGGTCCACGTCGGCCTGGCCTCGCTGTTCGCCTGGCGCCTGGCCCGAGCGCGGCCCGCCACCTTTTCCATCGCCGTCAACGACTACGGCTTCGAGCTGCTGGCGCCCGAGGAGGTGGCGTGGCCGGACACCATGGACTTGTTCAGCGACGAGCGCTTGCTGGAGGACGTGCTGGCCAGCCTGAACGCGACCGAACTGTCGCAGCGCCGCTTCCGCGAGATCGCCCGCATCGCCGGGCTGGTGTTCCAGGGCTATCCCGGCCAGCACAAGAGCGCGCGCCAGCTGCAGGCCTCGTCCTCGCTGTTCTTCGAGGTGTTCCGCAAGCACGACGCGGACAACCTGCTGCTGACGCAGGCGCAGCGCGAGGTGCTGGAGCAGGAACTGGAGCTGCGCCGCCTGCGCGCCACGCTGCGGGAGCTGCGGGCGCGCGCCGTGTCGCTGCACGAGGTGAAGCGCGCCACGCCGTTCGGCTTCGCGCTGATGGTGGAGCGCTTCCGCGAAAAGCTCAGCACGGAGAAGCTGTCGGACCGCGTGGCGCGCATGCTGCGCGAGTTGGAGAAGGCTGCCGGGCCATGAGCGCCTGCGAGATCGAACTGGCCGGCGAGCGCGTGCTGCTGCTGGCGCAAAAAGCCTTGTACTGGCCGCGCGAGCGCCTGCTGGCGGTCGCCGACATCCACTTCGGCAAGGCCGCCTCGTTCCGCGCGCTGGGCGTGCCGGTGCCGGCCGGCACCACGGCGGAAAACCTGGCGGCGCTCGACGCGCTGCTGGCCGCGCACGACGTGGCCCACATCGTCTTCCTGGGCGACTTCCTGCACGCGCGCGCCGCCCACGCGGCGGCCACCGTGCGCGCCATGCTGGCGTGGCGCGCGCGCCATCCCGCGCCGCGCCTGACGCTGGTGCGCGGCAACCACGACCTGCGCGCGGGCGACCCGTCCGCGCTGCTGGCCATGCGCGTGGTGGACGAGCCGTACACCATCGCGCCGTTCTCCTTCTGCCATCATCCCGACCTGCCGGCGCCGGGCCACGTGCTGGCCGGCCACGTGCACCCGGCCTACCGGCTGGCGTCCGGGCGCGACTCGGTGCGCCTGCCATGCTTCCTCAGCGGCGCCGCGCGCACCATCCTGCCTTCGTTCGGCGCGTTCACCGGCGGCCACGGCGTGCGGCCGGAGGCGGGCGAGCGTGTGTATGTTGTCGCCGGTGACGCGGTATTGTTTGTAGGAAAATTGGCTGCGGGAACGTAAGAAAAACTCAGTTACCAAATGCGGGACTGCTCCTACATGGCCTACTGCGTGTGTCCTATGTCCTCTACATGAGCGTTGCACTACTATGGGGCCTCCTCATAGAGGAGCAGTGGTATCACCCAAGCAGTTTTGTCAACAGAGAGGAGAGAACTATCATGGCTTCATCCAATCAAGGCGGCAGGGATCAGGACAGCAAACAGGACAGCAAACAGGATGTCAAGCAGGACAGCGGCAGCAAGCAGAGCGGTAGCCAGGGCAGCTCGCAGAGCAGCTCAAGCCAAGGCCGTAGCAAGCAAAGCGGCGACACCAGCAATCGTGGTTTCGCATCCATGGATCCGGCCCGCCAGCGCGAAATAGCGTCCGAGGGCGGCCGCGCTGCGCACGAAAAAGGCACGGCACACGAATTCACTTCGGAAGAGGCCCGCCGGGCCGGCAGCATGAGCCACAAGAACGACCAGAACAGCCAGAGCAGCTCCAGCGGCTCGTCGTCGCGCAGCGGCGGCGGCCAGGGCAACCAGGGCAGCCAGGGCGGTTCCGGCAACCAGGGCGGCCAGGGCGGTTCCCGCTCGGGCGGTTCCGACAAGAAGTAAGCGGGCATAGGCGGGCCGCGCCGGCCCGCCGCGGCGGACCGCCACGGTCCGCCTTACACCAGGCGTGAAGGAAGGCGGACCCTGTGTCCGCCTTCGCCGTTTACGTCACCGTTCCGCCGCCGTTACCGCACCTTGATGGTCTGGTGTTCGGCCATGTCCCGGGGCGGCTCGCCGGTGATGGCGGCGGCCGCCATCTTCAGGAACTGCACCATCTTGCTGGAGTGGACGTCCCAGTATTCGGCCTGCTGGATCTTGACCCTGATGAGCACGAGATGCGGATCGTCGAGGCCGCCGGGGAACCAGGCTTTCACCATCGGGTCCCACAGCTCCTCGGCCTTGGCGCGGTCGCGCAGCAGTTCGGCGCGGCCGGTGATGGAGACGTACAGGCTGGCGTCGACGTCGGCGAAGCTGACGTTGACGGCGGAATTGTTCAGCAGGTCACGCACGAAGGGCGACTGGTCCGAGGTGAAGAACCACAGGTTGCCCTCGTCGTCGAGCTGCTGCTGGGTGAGGGGACGGCTCGTCAAACTGCCCGAGCCGTCGATGCTGGTGAACATGCCGAAGCGCACGCCCTTGATTTTGTGGGCTACGCTGGCCAGCAATTCCTTGTTGTAGAGAGCCATGGCTTTCTCCTGATATGGGGGTGTCCCACGATAAGGCAGGCCGCCATGGCGCTCTGTACGTCAACGTACGCTGGGGAGATGGTCCGGTACCTGAACTTTTAATACATGAAGTTCGCGGTCAACTGGGCGGCGCGGTCGGTGCCGATCACGGCGCGCGAGCCGCCGTTGTTCAGCGTGCCGACGTAGAACTTGTCGAACAGGTTGTAGACGTTCAGCTGCAGCGTCACGTTCTTGGCGACGCGGTAGCTCGCCACCGCGTCCACCACCGTGTAGGCCGGGATGCCCGGCGTGTTCTGGGTGGCCAGGCTCACGGTCGGGTCGATCACGCGTTTCTGCTCGGAGGTGTAGCGCACGCCGCCGCCGAAGGTGAAGGCGTCGTTCAGCTTGTAGGTCGACCACAGCGTCGCCGTCAGGTCGGGCGACCAGCGGGTGCCCACGCCGGCCGCGCTGCCGCCGGTGGTGCCCTCGATGATGGACGCGTCCATGGTGGCGATGCCGGCGATGATGCTCCAGTTGCGGGTCAGCTGGCCCACGGCGCCCAGTTCCACGCCCTCGACGCGGCGCTTGCCGGTCTGGCTGTAGGTGTTGGTGACGGCGTCCTGCAGGAACAGCTCGTTCTTGTTGTCGGTGCGGTAGACGGCGGCGGTCAGCGCCAGCTGCTTGGCGATCACGTCCCACTTGGTGCCGAACTCGATGTTGGTGGTCTTTTGCGGGTCCACGTTGGGCGAGGCCAGGTTGTTGGCGGCCGAGCTGAGCGAGAAGTTGGCGCTGCCCGGCGGCGTCTGCGAGGTCGCGTAGGACAGGTAGACGCTGCCGTTCTCAGCCGGCTTGTACAGCGCGCCGGCCTTCCAACTGGTCAGGTTGTCGGACTTGGCCAGGCGGCTGGCGATCAGCGCGCCGGTGGTGGGCGCCGTGGTCGACACGGTGGCCGAGTTGGTCTCGGTGCTGTAGTGCTCGGCGCGCACGCCGGCGTTCAGCTGCCACCGCTCGTTGAGCTTGACGGTGTCGAAGGCGTACACGGCGGCGGTGTTGGACTTGCCGCGGGTGTAGGCGCCGGTCGGCACGGGCGCGTAGCCGGTCAGCGCGTCGTTGCCGCCGGGGGTGTACAGGTTGGCGTTGGTGGCGGTGCCCAGGCCGCCGCGGGTGGGCGCGAACTGTTCCTCGGACAGGAATTCCAGGCCGGCCGAGACGGTGTGGCCGACGCCGCCGGTGGCGAACTCGGTGACCACGTTGGTGGTGTTGGCCAGGATGTCGTTCTCTTGCAGCACGCTCTGGCGGCTGCGGGCCACGGTCCAGGTGTTCTGCGCGCCGACGGCGGTGATCGCGTTGACGCCGGTCAGGATGCGGTCGATCTTGGACTTGCCGATCCGTGTGGTGTTGGTCAGCGTGCTTTTCGGGCCCAGCTCGTGCTCGATCTTGACGGTGCCCATGTCGGCCTCGGTCTTCTCGTAGTCGCTGGCGTAGCCGTAGAAGTTCTCGCGGTCCACGCGCGGCGCGCCCACGGCGTTGGGGCCGCTGCCGGCGGTCTGGTTGAAGCCCCGCAGGCCGACGGCGGGCACGCCGCCGTCCGGCGTGCCGTCCTGGCGCACGTGCTGCGAGTACAGGTAGACGCGGGTCGGGGTGCCCAGGCCGAAGGCCAGCGACGGCGCGATGCCGTGGCGGCGCTTGTCGATCACCTTGCGGCCCATCTGGCCGCCGTCCTCCACCATGGCGTTCAGGCGGAAGGCGCTGTTCTCGCCGATGCGGCGGTTCAGGTCGGCGGTGGCGCGCGCGGTCTCGCCGCTGTTGTAGCCGGCGGTGCCGGACAGCGCGTCCTCGCGGGTCGGCAGTTTCGAGGCCAGGTTGATGTAGCCGGCGGTCGCGCCGCGGCCGATGTCGGCGCCGGCCGGGCCCTTGGACACCTCGATCTGCTCGATGTTGAAGATGTCGCGCGTGATGGCGCCCAGGTCGCGGATGCCGTCCACGAAGATCGAGGACTGGGCGGAGAAGCCGCGCATCTGGAAGGTGTCGCCGGCGCTGGTGTTGCCGTTCTCGCCCAGCTGCAGGGTGATGCCCGGCGTGTTGCGCAGCGCCTCCACCAGCGACGAGGCGGCCTGTTCCTGCAGCACTTCCTTGCGGATCACGGTGATGGTCTGGGTGGTGTCCACCAGCGGCTGCGTCAATTTGGGGGAGGAGGCCTTCTCGGCCTTGTACGACGCCTCGGCGGCGGCGCTGACTTTCACCTCGCCCAGGGTTTTTTCCTGCGCGTGCGCGGCGAGCGGCAGGCCGACGGCGGCCAGGGCGAACAGGGATTGGTTGAGCAGGGGTTGGGTGCTGAGCGGGTGCTTGCGGCTACGGATGACGGACACGGAACTCTCCAGGACAGTGGTTGGTGGCTGGCTGGTCCGCGGCGGTGCCGGTTGGCTGGCGTGATTATGTTGTTGCAAATGATAATCGTTCTCAGTCCTATTTGCAATGCGGCAGTAACCTTCCAGCAATATATAGTGGATATAAATATCGAAATGTAACAATACGCCATCGTTCATTGACTCCGAGAATGATAATCATTATCATCTTCGAGTTCGCCAGCCACCAACCCCGACCACCCTGGAAATCACCAATTGAGCGCCTCCCCCCAAGCCAGCCGCGCCGTCTGGCTCAAGAACCTGCACCAGTGGCACTGGATCAGTTCCGCGCTATGCCTGCTGGGCATGTTTTTGTTCAGCATCACCGGCATCACCCTGAACCACGCCTCGCAGATCGAGGCCAAGCCCAGCGTGGTGCGCCGGCAGGGCACGGCGCCGGCCGCGCTGACCGCCGAGCTGAGGAGGTTCGCCGAGGCGCACGACGGCGACAAGGCGCCGCTGCCGCCGGCGGCCGAGCTGTGGCTGCGCGACACCTGGTCGCTGAAGGCGGGCGGGCGCGCGGCCGAATGGTCGGTGGACGAGGTCTACCTGCCGCTGCCCAAGGCCGGCGGCGACGCCTGGGTGCGCATCGGCCTGGAGGACGGCGCGGCCGAGTTCGAGAACACCGACCGCGGCTGGATCTCGTGGCTGAACGACGTCCACAAGGGCCGCAACACGGGCGCCGCCTGGAACTGGTTCATCGACATCTTCGCCGGCGCCTGCCTGGTGTTCTGCGTCACCGGCCTGCTGATCCTGAAATTCCACGCCGCCAACCGGCCGTTCACCTGGCCCATGGTGGGACTGGGCGTGCTGATCCCGTTTGTCATCGCTTTGCTGTTCATACATTAAAGAAGGCTCCTTATGAAATTACGCTATTCCATCGCGCTCAGCCTGCCGCTCGCCAGCGCCTCCGCCATGGCCGCCGACCTGGCGCTCAAGTTCGAGGTTCCACAACTGAACGTGGCCGAATACCACCGTCCCTACATCGCCGCGTGGCTGGAGAACGCGGACCAGAAGGTGGTGACCAACCTGGCCGTGCTGTACGACGTCAAGAAGAAGGACAACGCCGGCACCAAGTGGCTGAAGGACATGCGCCAGTGGTGGCGCAAGAGCGGGCGCGACCTGGCGATGCCGGTGGACGGCGTCAGCGGCGCGACCAGGGCGCCGGGCGAGCACACGCTGGCCTTCCCGGTGGCGAAAGAGGCGCTGGACAAGTTGCCGGCCGGCCAGTACGTGCTGGTGGTGGAGGCCGCGCGCGAGGCCGGTGGCCGCGAGCTGGTGAAAGTGCCGCTGACCTGGCCGATGAAGCCGGCGCAGACGGCCAGCGCCAAGGGCAAGGAAGAACTGGGCAACGTCACCGTACACTATAAATAAGGCTCGCCATGAACAATCCAAGCAAACCCCTGCTGGCGCTGGCCCTGGCCGGCCTGGCGCTGAACGCCTACGCCCACAAACCGTGGATACTGCCGTCGTCCACCGTGGTGGAGGCCAAGGACGCGTGGGTCACCATCGACGCCGCGATTTCCGAGGGCCTGTTCGAGATCGACCACCAGCCCATCAAGCTGGACGGCTTCTTCGTCAACGGCCCGGACGGCGCCAAGGTGCCGCTGCAAAACGCCACCACCGGCCGCCTGCGCAGCACTTTCGACGTGCAACTGGCCAAGCCGGGCACCTACAAGGTGGCGCTGGTGCAGCAGACCGTGTTCGGCAGCTACAAGCTGAATGGCGAGACCAAGCGTTTCCGCGGCACCGAGGAGTCGCTGGCCAAGGACGTGCCGGCCGGCGCGGAGGACGTCAAGCTGACCCGCAACCACAGCCGCCTGGAAACCTTCGTGTCGGCCAACAAGACCGACGACGCGGTCCTGAAGCCGACCGGCGTGGGCCTGGAGCTGGTGCCGGTGACGCATCCGAACGACTTGCGCGCGGGCGAAAAGGCCACCTGGCGCTTCCTGCTGGACGGCAAGCCGGCCGCCAACCTGGGCTTCAGCCTGATCCCGGGCGGCGTGCGCTATCGCGGCACGCTGGGCGAGATCCGCAAGAACACCGACGCCAAGGGCGAGATCAGTTTCGAGCTGCCGGAGCCGGGCATGTACCTGGTGACCACCATCTGGCCGGCGCCGGCGCCGCAGGTGCAGGGCCAGCCGCCGCAAATGCAGCCGCGCCGCGTGACCTACGCGGCGACGGTGGAAGTGCTGCCGCAGTAAGCGCGGCCGCCGCTTCCGCCATGCGCCGGGTACTCCTGCCTCATCGGCTCTCCGACGACCCGGCGCCCGCCGGCGCCATCCAGGAGCTGCGCGGCGCCTCCATGGGCACCTCCTGGTCGGTGCGGCTGGCCGCCACGCTGGACGCGGCCCGGCTGGAGGAGCTGCGCGCCGGCCTGCAGGCGCAGCTCGACGCGGTGGTGGCCGAGATGAGCCACTGGGACCCGGATTCCCATCTGGGCCGCTTCAACCGCGCGCCCGCCGGCACCTGGCACGCGCTGCCGCCGGCTTTCCACGATGTGCTGGCCTACGCGATGGAGGTGGGCCGCCTGTCCGGTGGCGCCTACGATCCCTGCGCCGGCGCCATCGTCGACGCCTGGGGTTTCGGCCCGCTGGATCGCCACGACCAGCCCGGCTTCACCGCGCCCGACGCGGCGCGCGTGCGCGCCTTGCTGGCGCAACGCGCGGCCTCGAACGTGGTGCTGGACACGGATGGCCGCCGCGCCTTCCAGCCGGGCGGCGCGCGGCTGGACCTGTCCGCCGTGGCCAAGGGCTACGGCGTGGACCGGCTGGCGCACTGGCTGGCGGCGCGGGGCCACCGCCACCACCTGGTGGAGGTGGGCGGCGAGCTGCGCGGCGCCGGCGTCAAACCGGACGGCCAGCCGTGGTGGGTGGGGCTGGAGCGGCCCATCGGGGATACGCTGGCGTCGTCCGCGCCCGGCGAGATCGTGCTGGCGCTGCATGGCCTGGCCGTCGCCACCTCGGGCGACTACCGCCGCTATTTCGAGCACGGCGGCCGGCGCTACTCCCACACCATCGATCCCCGCACCGCCATGCCGATCGCCAACGAGCTGGCCTCCGTCACGGTGGTCCATCCCCACTGCATGGCGGCGGACGCGTGGTCCACCGCGCTGGGCGTGCTTGGGCCGCGGCACGGTCTGGCGCTGGCCGAGCGGCGGGGCCTGGCGGCGCGCTTCCTGGCGCGCGGCGAACACGGCTATACGGAACACCTCAGCGGCGCCATGCGCGCCATGCTGGAGGACGACGACGATCCGAATGAAGAGCAGCAATGATATTGACCAATGATTCCACCCGGCTGTTGTTGACCGCCGCCTGCTTCCTCGGCTACGGCCTGGTGTGCCTGGCGCCCTGGCTGCGGCTGCGCCGCAAGCGGCTGGCGGCCGGGCTGGTCGGCGAGGCCGCCGCGCGCGCGCCGGGCTGGATCGTGGCGCACGCCAGCCAGACCGGCAACGCCGAGGCGCTGGCAGGTCAGACGCTGGAAACCTTGCGCCTGGCCGGCATCCCCGCGCGGCTGTGCGAACTGTCCGAGCTGAGCGGGGCGGACCTGCAGGCGGCCGAGCGCGTGCTGTTCCTGGTCAGCACCTATGGCGAGGGCGACGCGCCGGACGCCGCCGCCACCTTCTGCAGCCGGCTGATGACGCGCGCGCTGCCGCTGCCGAAGCTGCATTACGCGGTGCTGGCGCTGGGCGACAGTTCCTACGGCCAGTATTGCGGCTTCGGCCGCGCGCTGGACGGGTGGCTGCGGGAGCAGGGCGCCAGCAGCCTGTTCGAGCGCATCGAGGTGGACCGCGGCGCCGAGCCGGCCATCGCCGCGTGGCGCCAGCAGCTGAGCCACCTGGCCGGCACCAGCGACGCGCCGGACTGGAGCGCGCCCGACTTCGGCGCCTGGCGCCTGGCGGAGCGGCGCCAGCTCAACCCGGGCAGCCCCGGCGCCCCCATCTTCCACCTGGAACTGGAACCGGAGGAGGGCGCCTTGCCGGACTGGCAATCGGGCGACCTGGCCCAGGTGGCCGCGCCGGGCGACCCGTCGCGGCCGCGCGAATACTCGGTGGCCTCGATCCCGGCGGACGGCCGCGTGGCCCTGCTGGTGCGGCTGCACCTGCGCGCCGACGGCGGCGCCGGGCTGGCGTCCGGCTGGCTGTGCCGCGAGGCGGCCGTCGGCGCCACGGTGCGGCTGCGGCTGCGGCAGCACCGGCGCTTCCGGCTGGAGGCCAACGCCGGCCGGCCGCTGATCCTGATCGGCAACGGCAGCGGCATCGCCGGCCTGCGCGGCCACCTGCGCGCGCGGGCGCTGGCGGGCCAGGGGCGCAACTGGCTGCTGTTCGGCGAGCGCAACGCCGCGCACGACTATCATTACGCGGCCGAGTGGGACGCGCTGCGCGGCGGCGGCATGCTGGCCGGGCTGGACCTGGCATGGTCGCGCGACGGCGGCGCGGCGCGCTACGTGCAGGACCTGCTGCCGCCCCGCGCCGACGCGCTGCGGGCCTGGCTGGACGATGGCGCGGCCATTTACGTGTGCGGCAGCCTGGACGGCATGGCGGCGGGCGTGGACCGGGCGCTGGAGGGCATCCTGGGCCGCGCCTATCTGGACCGGCTTATCGCCGAAAACCGCTACCGGCGCGACGTTTATTGAGCCGGTTTATGATCCACATCAAACGATGTGGTAAAACCGCCACAGATAAGAACGGTTCTGCTGTGGTTTTTCGATACAAAATTCAATTTGATACGGTTTTTTCGAAATAATATACATTTATCGCATTTTTATGCCATTCTTGTAACTGAATTGCTGAAAAACATCCCCCTTCTTTCACAAAGCTGTCACATAATCCTTGCTCGATGAGCAATGGCTGTTAATTTTTCGCACTCGCGTTCCCGCATGCATTCACCTTGCTCATGTGTTTTGTAACCCCACATTACAGGGAGTAATGAATGATTTTGCAAGAGAAGATCGGCACGCGATCCGTGCGTCTGGCCCTCGCGGTTCTGACCGGTACGGCGATGTTCGCGGGCCACGCGGCCGCGCAAGAACAAGCAATCCAAAAGGTTGAGATCACCGGCTCCGCCATCAAGCGCATCAACGTCGAGGGCGCCCTGCCGGTGCAGCGCCTGTCGCAAGAAGCGATCGCCAAGTCCGGCGCCACCACCGTGGCCGACCTGATCCAGGCGCTGCCCGCGATGCAAGGCTTCACCATCGAGGCGATCGCCGCCGGCACCAACTCGGGCGGCCGCGTTTCCGCCAACATCCACGACATCGGCGAAAGCTACACCCTGGTGCTGCTGAACGGCCGCCGCATCGCGCCGCAAGGCTCGGGCGCCACGATCAATCTGAACGCCATCCCGATGAGCGCGATTGAGCGCGTCGAGATCCTGACCGACGGCGCCTCGGCCCTGTACGGTTCGGACGCCATCGCCGGCGTGATCAACTTCATCCTGAAGAAAAACCTGCAAGGCGGCTCCGTCGACGCGACCTACAGCCAGCCCGGCGAAAGCGGCGCCGGCCAGAAGCACAATGTCAACCTGACCTACGGCTTCGGCAATCTGGAAGAGGACCGCTTCAACATCCTGGCCAGCTTCCGTCACGACGAGCAGAAGCAGCTGAAGGCGACCGACCGCGAATTCGCCAAGACCGCCTATGTTCCGTTCACGCGCAACGGCACCAAGTATGTGTACGACCGCACCAGCACCGCCGCCGTGCCGGCCAACGTGTCCGTCGCCTTCAACGGCGGCCTGGCCCCGGTCGGCTTCAGCCCGTACCTGAAGCAGAACGGCACCTGCCCGACCCTGAACTTCATCAGCCTGGCCAACACGGCGACCACGCAGAACTGCGCGTTCGACTTCGTGTCGACCATCGAGATCGTGCCGGAAAGCAAGCGCGACAGCTTCTTCTCCAAGGGCACCTTCAAGGCGACCAACGACATCAACCTGTTCGCCGAAGTCGCGTTCTCGCGCCTGGACCTGACCGCGCGCATCGCGCCGAACACCGCGCCGTTCACCATCACCAAGGGCAGCGACCAGTACAACAAGTACGTCAAGCCCTACCTGACCACCGCGCAGGACGCCGCCATCCGCACCGTGTCGGGCAACTACCGCACCTACGACTGGGGCACCCGCGACAGCCAGACCATCACCGATTCGTCCAACCTGGTGCTGGGCGCCGAGGGCGATATCGGCGCGTGGAGTTTCGGCACCGGCCTGACCTGGTCGCGCAACGAGATCGAAGAGCGCTACACCGGCGGCTACGCCAAGAACGCCGAGTTCCGCGACATGCTGGCCAAGAACCAGTTCGATCCGTTCGCGCCGATCGGCGCCCAGTCGGACGCGACCAAGGCCCTGATCGCCAACTCGATCTTCAAGGGTTCGATCCGCGAGGCGTCGACCACGCTGAAGAGCATCGACGCGCGCGGTTCGCGCGAGCTGTTCAGCCTGCCGGGCGGCAAGGCGCAGATCGCGCTGGGCGGCGACTACCGCAACTACCACTACGTGCAGACGCCGAGCGCCGAGTCGCTGGGCATCTACAACTTCAACCAGTCGCCCGCCTACGACCTGGAGCGCGACAACTATGGCGCGTTCGCCGAGTTCATGGCCCCCGTCGTCAAGGGCCTGGAGCTGACCGCCGCCGGCCGTTACGACACCTTCGAGGCCGTCAAGAACGCGCTGGCGAACCGCGAAATGGGCAAGAAGGAATCGTCGTCGACCTACAAGGTGTCGGCGCGCTGGCAGCCGACCCAGTCGATGCTGTTCCGCGCCTCCTACGGCACGGGCTTCAAGGCGCCGTCGATGCTGGACATCGGCCAGCCGCTGGTCAACGCCGGCTTCACCGCCAGCTCGTGGAACTGCCCGGCCAACCTGGAACGCGAAAACTCGAACTTCTGCCGTATCGGCAAGACCCAGTACAACGTGATCTCGGGCGGCAACGAAAACCTGGCGCCGGAAAAATCGAAGCAGTACTCGCTGGGTTTCCGCATCGAGCCGACCCCGTCGTTCTCGATCCAGGCCGACCTGTGGAACCTGAAACTGCGTGACGCCGTGTCGAGCGTGAGCGAAGCCCAGATCTTCGCCGATCCGGTCAAGTTCCGCGACCTGTTCACGACCTACACCGAACCTTCGACCGGCAACACCTACTGGGCGAAGAAGACGCTGTCGGTCAACATCGGCCAGACCCACAAGCAGGGTATCGACTGGGAAACCACCTATCGCCACCGCTTCAGCTTCGGCAACCTGACGTCGACCCTGAACGGCACCTACATGCTCAAGTCGGACTACACCCGTCCGGGCACCAGCAACGACTGGACCACGAACATGAACATCTTCGGCATCACCGACGAAGTCACGTTCCGCCACATCGTGCGCCTGGCCACCACGCTGGACACCGGCGCCTTCAGCAACACGCTGACCGCGCAGTACCGCAACGGCTACACCGACGCGGAGGCGACCAGCCGCAACACCGCCACCGGCCTGAACGAGACCTTCCGCCTGGAAGTGCCTTCGTACCTGACGTTCGACTGGCAGGGTAAGTGGCAGGTGACCAAGGCCGCCCAGCTGCGCGCCGGCGTGAAGAACATCGCCGACCGCAACCCGCCGTTCTCGCTGCGCGCCTCGTCCGGCCACCAGGTTGGTTTCGACCCGCGTTACGCCGATCCGATGGGCCGCACCTTCTACATGACCGGTTCGTACAACTTCTAATCGAAGTTCGGCCGAGTTTCCGGCATGAACAAAAACCCCGCGGGCGCGAGCCGGCGGGGTTTTTTACTTTGCGGACCGTGGTCAGGCCAGGTCGGCCTGCTCCAGGCCGCGCGCCAGGCTGGAGATGCTGGGGTTGTCGATGAAGACGCAGCGCTTGCCGGTGCGCTTGCAGTAGTCCTTCACGCGCCAGTAGGCGCTGTGGCTGATGCAGCCGGTCTGGCAGATCACCAGGTCGGCGGCGGCCAGGCTGGCCTCGAGCTTGTTGGCGTTGTCCTCCAGGCCGCCGTCGTGGTGGCTGAACTGGGCGCCCACCCGTTCCAGCAGCGCGCGGTAGGTGGCCACGTTGCCGCTGCGTCCGCCCACGCACAGCACGCTGCGGTCGGCCAGGCGCACGGGCATGCGCACCACCTGCCCGGTGACGGGGCGGCGCGGCGCGGCCTCGCCGCCGTGGCCGGCCTGGTCGCCGCCGGCCGGCAGGGCTGAAGGCTGCGCGGCACCGGGCCCCGTGTCGGCCGGGGCGCCCGGAGCGCCCGGATTGCACGAGGCGGCGGCGGCCGCCAGTTGCCGTGAGCGCGCCAGTTCCTGCCGCAAGTCCTGCACCTGCAGCCGCAGCGTCCGTTCGCGCTCGTCCATTTGTTGCAGGCGTTGCGCCAGCCGGTCGCGCGTTTCCAGGCCGGGGATGGCGGCGCGCAATTGCTCCAGGTCCTGGCGCAGGGAGTCGATCATGCTGTCGCGGCCGACGACTTGGGCGCGCAGTTGCATCAGCTGGCTGGCGTGGCCGTCCTGCTCGGCGTTGCGCTCCAGCTGCATGGCGGCGCCGCGCTGCTGCAGCCGCGCCAGCTCGCGCGCCATGCGCGCGTTGTCCTCCAGCACGGCCTGGTGGCGCGTCAGGTCGGCGCGCACGCAGGCGCCGGCCTGGTGCTGGATCATGTGCAGGTCGCGGCACATCCGCTCCTCCAGCTCCGGCGTGCAGCGCGGGTGCGTGAGGCCGGCCCAGAACGCGCCGGCCACGTCGCCGTTGGCGACCGCCGCGCGCCACTGCTCGGCCACCTGCGCGGCGTCCCTGGCCGCGCGGAAGCGCAGCAGCACCGGCGCGTAGCGCCGCTCCAGTTCCTTCTGCAGCGCCTCCGACAGGCGGTTGCGGGCGCCGCATTCGGTGACCACGCCCACGTGCACCTCGTAGTCGTCGGCGACGACGGTGCCGCCGGTGACTTTGCCCACCAGCTTGCGCAGCGCGGCCAGCGGCATGCACACGCCGACCAGCGGGCAATGGCAGGCGTGCGCCAGCTCCCATAGGCGTCGCCGGCGCGAGGTGTGGGCCGTCCCCTGCGCGGATGGCGCGGCGGTCCGCGTGGCGGGCGCGCGGCGCATGGCCGCCGCGACGGCGGCGGCGGCCGCGCCGCCCGCGCCGCTGGTGTCGGCCGCGATGGCCGGATGTTTATCGCACATGCTCAATCACCCCAGGCCGGCTGCTGCGGGGCGCGCCCGCGGCTCATCAGGCGGCTGAGGAAGCCGTCCCTTTCCGGTTCAGGCATGGCGCGTTCGACCACGACGGCCCACTGTTCGGACAGTTGGGAGCAGGTGGCGCTCAGCACCGGCGCCAGGTCGGGCAGGCTGGCCAGCGCCTTCAGGTGGCGCTCGATGACGGACGCCAGCTTGACGCAGGCGCCGTTCTCGCCGGTGCTGGCGGTGTAGTGCGACATCAAGTGCAGCACGGCCGACAGCATCAGCTCTGGGCGCTGCCCGCCCTGTTCGGTGGTCAGGAAGATAGGATCGGTACGGTCGGTGATGGCCATCGGGCACTCCTCGGAAGGTGTGGGTGGCTGGCGACCGCGGCGCGGCTGGCTGGCTGGGGGAAGGGGCGCGCGGGGCGCCGGAAGCACGGTTCGCCGGCTCAGGCGGTCAGTATCAGTTTGCCGAGCTGGGTGATGCGCAGGCGGTAGATCTTGTTGCCGTGTTCGATTTCCACCTCGCGCTGGTCCTGCATCAGGCCGGCGCTGGTCAGGCGGCGGACGGCGGGGGCGGGCGTGGCGGCGGCGCGCGACGGCGCCGCGGGCATGCCGGCGATGGCGGGGTTTTTTTCAGTGTGCATCTATGCGCTCCGTTTAATGATAATGATTCTCATTTGTATTATTGAGCATCGCTATCAGAAAAGCAAGGGAAATCTGCGCATAAAAAAGGCCCGCGCGGGGCGGGCCAACTGGGTGCTGCTTTGGGAGGTACTCTGTGCCGCGTCAGACGGCGGCCAGCAGGGGCGGCGCCGTGTGCGGCGCCGGGGCCGCCGCCGCGGTTTCGGCGGCCTCCGCGGCGCGGGCGCGGGCGGCGGCGCCGTTCTGGCGGCCGCGGGCGCGCGAAGGCGGCAGGCGGCGCAAATTCTTCAGCGCGTCCGGGTCCTTGATGCCGATGGTGCGCTGGTCCACGCTGATCAGGCCGACCTCGTTGAAGGCCGACAGCGTGCGGCTCACCGTTTCCAGCGTCAGGCCCAGGTAGCTGCCGATCTCGTGGCGCGTCATGCGCAGGTTGAACAGCTTGCTCGAGTAGCCCATTTGCGCGAAGCGGTCGGCCAGCGACACCAGGAAGCGGGCCACGCGCGCCTCGGCGCTGAGCGCGCCCAGCATGCCGATCATCGCCTGCTCGCGCACCAGTTCACGGCTCATCACGCCGTACATCATGTTCTCCAGCTCGACGTGGGTGCGGCCCAGCGAGGCCAGCTTGCGGAAGGGCAGCAGGATCAGGTCGCAATCGGACAGGGCCACCGCCTCGGACGCGTAGTGGCGGGTGTGGATGCCGTCCACGCCCATCATGTCGCCCTTCATCGGGAAGCTCAGCACCTGCTCGTTGCCGAACTCGTCGATCAGCACCGTCTTGAGGAAACCGGAGTTGACCACGTACAGCATGTCGAAGGGCTGGCCGATGGTGTGGATGCGCTGGCCGGTCTTGAACTGCACGTGCTGGAACAGCAGTTCATCGGTCTGCGCGATGTTGAACGAAGGGATGTGCAGCAGGTCGCAAACCTCCTTCAGGTTCGACCAAAGCCGGCCTTGGCGCTGGCGTCCTGCTTCATGGCCGGTCGGCTGGGCGGCCGCCATGCCGGGGCGAAAGTCTGCTATGTGAGTGGACTGCATGCTGTTCTCCTGTTGGCTGTTCCATCGGGGGACCGATCGGTTAAACGCCGTAATGACTGTTCGGCAACTTCTTGGTATGGTTTCAGTATGCCAACTAGGGGTAGGCGTGAATATCAGCAGGCGCTGAATATGACCGTAGGAGCCGGCGCACTCTTGTAGGAATATTCCTACCGGGAGGGCGCCGAACGCGGGAGGGACGGGAAGGAGGGCGGACGCCGCGGCGCGGCGCGGCGGAGGGTCAGGCCTTGAAGGGGGCCAACAGGCGGTGGGCCACCGCGTATTGAACCATTTCGGACAGCGAATGCATGCCCATTTTCTGCATGATGCGGGTTTTATGGGTGCTGACGGTCTTGACGCTCAGGTGCAGGCTGTTGGCGATGTCGGTGATGGACTTGCCGCCCACCAGCAGGGAGAACACCTCGAATTCGCGGTCCGACAGCTGCTTGTGCAGCAGGGCCTCGTTCGGCATCATGATGTTCAGGGCCAGCTGCTCGGCCACCTCGGTGCTGATGTAGGGGCGGCCGGCGGCCACGCGGCGGATCGCGCCCACCAGCTGGGTGCCCGCGCTTTCCTTGGTCAGGTAGCCCTGCGCGCCGGCGCGGATGGCGCGCACCGCGTACTGTTCCTCCTCGTGCATGGTGAGGATCAGGATGGCCAGCTTGGGCGCCTCGCTCTTGATCTGCCGTATCAGTTCGACGCCGCTGCGGCCCGGCATGGACAGGTCCAGCAGCAGCAGGTCGAAATCGCCCTGCCGGACCCGGTTCAATACTTCGAAGCCGTCGATGGCTTCCCCTACGATGTCGATGTCTGGCGCGCCGTCGAGGATGCGTTTCAACCCCTCGCGCATGATGGTGTGGTCGTCAGCGATGACTATTCTGATCATATATCGTGTTGCTTTAAGTGTGGCGGCGGCCGTCGGGCCGCCGGAGGGTCAATCGGGCAGGGGCTCTTTCAGCAAGCGGTGCACCAGCACCGGCAGCTTCGAATGCGACAGCACCTTGTTCGTGACGCTGCCCAGCAGCAGCTGGCCCCAGCCGCTGCGGCCGTGCGAGCCCATGAAGATCAGGTCGCAGCCATGCTGCCCGGCGACGTCGACGATCTTCTGCGCCGTGCTTTCGGCGAACGCGGTCATGCCGGAGCAGGGCACGCCCTTGCGCTCGCACGACTCCAGGATGGGACGCACGTGGTCGGCGCCGGCGCGCTGCATGGCGGCGCGGTATTCCTCCTCGCTGGGATAGCTCGGCGGGATGATTTCCACGTAGATCGGATACTGGTATTCCGGCGCCACGAACAGGGCCAGCACCTCGGCGCCCATCTGCTGCGCGAACTTCACGCCGGCGCAGGCGGTCATATTCGATACGGCGGAACCGTCGGTAGTAATCAGGATTTTCCGGTACATACCCCGCTCCTTTGCTGGCGTAGATACTTCATTGTAGCCTCGGATTGGAACATGGTTGCGAAGTTAATACTTGATATCCATCAATAACTTGCTTGCCTGGGCATAAAAAATGCTGTGTCAGGGACATTTTTTTGCACGGAAGCATCGGAAATTGTCGCGACGGGGCGTGCCTTCCCGGGCGTAGCGATGTTAGTATCTCCAAATACAACAGTAAACTTGGTTTTGCCCCCGCCACGGGGGAAGGCAAGCGGCTTTCAGGTGGCGGTGATTGAACAAGGGACCGGCCCCCTGCTAAACTCGCGGAAGCGGTTTGATATTGCCGGGCGTCATCAAATGCATGAGCTTGGGCGAACAGCAAGTCGAAGCAGCAATTTTACAAATTATGGAGAAGCAGGAATGACCAACGCCGCTGATGATTTCGATGCACTATTTGATGAAGTATCCGCGCAACGCGCTACAGATCCTGCACCGGTCCCGGCCCCTGCTCCGGCCGCACCAGCGGCTTCAGCCGAAGATGACTTAGAAAGCTTGTTCGACCAGGTCTCCGCCGCGTCGGCGGGGCCGGCGCATGCGCCGGCCGCTGCCGCGCCGGTCGCCGCGCCCGCCGCCGCCGCGCCCGCAGCCCCCCCGGCCGAGCCCGCCGACGGCGGCGACGGTTCCGGCAACCCCATGTTCGAACGCCTGGGCGGCATCGTGCGCCTGCTGCACGATTCGCTGCGCGAACTGGGCTACGACAAGGCGCTGACCGAGGCCTCGGCCCAGATCGGCGACGCCCAGGACCGCCTCGAATACGTCGCCTCGCTGACCGAGCAGGCCGCCAACAAGGTGCTCAACACGCTGGACGACGGCATGCCGGCGCAGGACGTGCTGTCGAAGAAATCCAAGGAAATGGAGGACCGCTGGGCCGCGCTGTTCGCCGGCAAGCTCAGCATCGACCAGTTCAAGGTGCTGGCCGGCGACTCGCGCGCCTTCGCCGCCGCCGTCTCCGAGGCGACCGAGGCGGAAAAGGCCCGCCTGCTGGAAATCATGATGGCGCAGGACTTCCAGGACATCACCGGCCAGCTGATCAAGAAGGTGGTGGTCATCACCAAAACCGTCGAGGCCGAACTGGCGCAGCTGCTGCGCGACAACGCGCCGACCGAGGTGCGCGAGAAGATCGCGCAAAAAGAGGTGTCGCTGATGTCCGGCCCATCCGCACCGGCGGTGGCGCTGAACCAGGACAGTGTCGATGACCTTCTTGCCGATCTGGGATTCTAATGGACGATATGCTCAAGGAGTTCGTCGTCGAGGCGATGGACTTGGCGGTCAACGTTGAAGAAAACCTGCTGCGCCTCGAACGCGATCCGGAAAACAAGGAAACGCTGAACGCGGTGTTCCGCGCCTTCCACACCATCAAGGGCGGCGCCGGCTTCATGAGCCTGGGCGCGCTGGTCTCGGCCTGCCACTTGACGGAAAACCTGTTCGACGCGCTGCGCACCGGCGCCGCGCCGGTGACGCCGATCGCGATCGAGGCGGCGCTGCAGGCGTCCGGCTTCGTGGCCGACCAGCTCACCGAACTGAACAACGGCGGCACGCCGGAGGACCTGCCGGCCATGCCTGCCGACCTCGAGGCGATCCTGAAGGACGCCATCGAGGGCAAGGACAAGGCCCCGGCCAAGCCGGCCGCGCCCGCGCCGACCGCCGCCCCCACCGCCGCGCCCGCGCCGGTCGCGGCCGCCCCGGCCCCGGCGGCGGCCCCGTCCGCCGATGGGCTGGACTGGGAAGGCATGTACATCTCCGTGGTGCCCGAAGGCACGTACACCCGCGGCGCGGCGCCCGTCGCCGCGCCGGTCGCCGCCCCGGTGGTGGCCGCCGCCGCGCCGGCCCCGGCCGAGGCGACAGCCGAGGCGGCCCCGGCCGCCGCGCCCGCCGCGCCGCGCGCCCGTCCGGAACGCGAGGAAAAGCCGCACGCCGCGCCGGCCAAGGAGGAATCGATCCGCATCGACGCCGTCAAGCTGGACGCGCTGCTGGAAGTGGCGGGCGAGTCGGTGCAGGCCGCCAACCAGGCCGCCGTGCTGCTGGAACGGCTGCAGCAGTTCAAGTTCGAGGGCCAGGCCGCGTCGCTGATGTCGGCCCTGACCGAGACGCTGGAACGCGCCTCGCGCTACTCGAGCGAACTGCAGCGCGCCACCTTGGCGACCCGCATGCAGCCGGTCGGCCGCCTGTTCCAGAAGTTCCCGCGCCTGGTGCGCGAGCTGGCCAAGGACCTGGGCAAGGAGGTCGAACTGACCATCGAGGGCGCCGAGACCGAGGTCGACCGCGTGGTGGTGGACAGCCTGTACGACCCGCTGGTGCACATGCTGCGCAACGCGCTGGACCACGGCGTCGAATCGCCGGACGTGCGCGTGGCCGCCGGCAAGCCGGCCAAGGCCTACATCTCGCTGAAGGCGTGGCAGGAGGCCAACAGCGTCATGATCGTGCTGCAGGACGACGGCAAGGGCATGGACCCGGTCGGCCTGCGCAAAAAAGCGGCCGAGAAGGGCTTGATCAGCCCGTCTGCTAACATGACGGACGACGAATCGTACCAGCTGGTGTTCCTGCCGGGCTTTTCGACCAAGGAGGTCGCCTCCAGCGTGTCCGGCCGCGGCGTCGGCATGGACGTGGTGAAGACCGCCGTCGAGAAGAACCGCGGCGCCATCCACATCGAATCGGCGCTGGGCAAGGGCACCAAGTTCGCCATCCGCCTGCCGATCGAGCTGTCGATCGTGCCGACCATGCTGGTCTCGACCTCGGGCGCGCTGCTGGCGCTGCCGATGGCCGTGGTGCAGCGCGTGGTCGAGCTGCCGGAGGAGTTCATGGAGGTGGGCGGCGCGCCGGTGCTGAAGGACCAGGGCCGGCCGCTGCCGGTGCGCACGCTGGCCGGCGCGCTGGGCTACGCGCCGGCGTCCGAACGGGTGGGCATCGTGGTCAACGCGCCGCAACCTTATATACTGGCGGTCGAGGCGGTGGACGGCACGGCCGACCTGGTGATCAAGCCGATGACCGCGATTTCGGTCGAGGGCATCACCGGCACCGCGCGTTCCGCCGAGGGCGAACTGGTGCTGGTGGTGGGCCTATCGTTCCTGATGGACGGCTGCAGGAGTAGTGTACGCATGGCGGCTTGAAGTTCGCGGCCGCGGCAAAAAACACAAAAGCCTGCGAGATCCGCAGGCTTTTTTATTGAAAAGGGCGTCATACAGTCATGCTAACCCCAGCCGCATCGGCCCACGAGGCGGAGAGACGGGCTTGGATTTGCATTGGGCAAACTATGGCATAATCGAAGATCGCATTTTTTACGGGCAGTAGCAGCAATCATGAAGACGCTTTACGACAAACTGTGGGAATCCCACGTGGTGCGCACGGAAGACGACGGCACCGCCATCCTCTATATCGACCGCCACCTGGTGCACGAGGTGACCAGTCCGCAGGCCTTCGACGGCCTGCGCGCCGCCGGCCGCGCGCCCTGGCGCATCTCGGCCAACCTGGCCGTGGCGGACCACAACGTGCCCACCACCGACCGCTCGCACGGCATCGAGGACCCCGTGTCCCGCCTGCAGGTCGAGACGCTGGACAAGAACACCAAGTCGGTCGGCATGACCTACTTCAACATGAACGACAAGCGCCAGGGCATCGTGCACGTGATCGGGCCGGAGCAGGGCGCTACCTTGCCGGGCATGACGGTGGTCTGCGGCGACTCGCACACCTCCACCCACGGCGCCTTCGGCGCGCTGGCGCACGGCATCGGCACCTCGGAAGTGGAGCACGTGCTGGCCACCCAGACGCTGCTGCAGAAGAAATCGAAATCCATGCTGGTGCAGGTCGACGGCGAGCTGCCGCCCGGCGTGACCGCCAAGGACATCGTGCTGGCCATCATCGGCCGGATCGGCACCGCCGGCGGCACCGGCTACGCGATGGAGTTCGGCGGTTCCGCCATCCGCGCGCTGTCGATGGAGGGCCGCATGACGGTCTGCAACATGGCGATCGAGGCCGGCGCGCGCGCCGGCATGGTCGGCGTGGACGACACCACCATCAACTACGTCAAGGGCCGCCCGTTCTCGCCGGCCGGTCCGCACTGGGACCGCGCGGTCGACTACTGGCGCACCCTGCACACCGACGCCGGCGCCAAATTCGACCTGGTGGTGACCCTGGACGCGGCCGAGATCAAGCCGCAGGTCACCTGGGGCACCTCGCCCGAGCAGGTGGTGGCGATCGACGCCCGCATCCCCGACCCCGAGCAGGAAAAGGATCCGGTCAAGCGCGACGCGATGGAAAAGGCGCTGGTCTACATGGGCCTGAACCCGAACACCGCCATCGAGGACATCCGCATCGACAAGGTCTTCATCGGCTCCTGCACCAACTCGCGCATCGAGGACTTGCGCGCCGCCGCCGCCGTGGTGCGCGGCAAGCAGCGCGCCTCCAACGTCAAGCTGGCGCTGGTGGTGCCGGGCTCCGGCCTGGTCAAGGAACAGGCCGAGCGCGAAGGCCTGGACACCATCTTCAAGGCCGCCGGCTTCGAATGGCGCGAGCCTGGCTGCTCCATGTGCCTGGCCATGAACGCCGACCGCCTGGAACCGGGCGAGCGCTGCGCCTCGACCTCGAACCGCAATTTCGAAGGCCGCCAGGGCCAGGGCGGACGCACCCACCTGGTGTCGCCCGCGATGGCGGCGGCGGCGGGCATCGCCGGCCACTTCGTCGACGTGCGCGCGATGCGCTGAACCATCCTTAACAAATAGACACATCATCATGAAAACCATCACCGCTCTGATCATCGCCACCTTCGCCGCCGTCGCCCTGTCCGGCTGCAACACCATTTCCGGCATCGGCAAGGACGTGCAAAAAGTCGGGCAGGTCGTCACGAGCGCTGGCGGCAAATAACAGCTTGCCGGCGGCGGAACATGGCCGCCGGCGCAATGAAGAAGATCATGGAAAAATTTACCATCTATGAAGGCCTGGTGGCGCCGCTGGATCGCGCCAACGTCGATACCGACGCCATCATTCCCAAGCAGTTCCTGAAATCCATCCACCGCACCGGTTTCGGCCCCAACCTGTTCGACGAGTGGCGCTACCTGGACCACGGCGAACCCGGCATGGACAACAGCAAGCGTCCGCTGAACCCGGACTTCGTGCTGAACCAGCCGCGCTACCAGGGCGCCTCCATCCTGCTGGCGCGCAAGAACTTCGGCTGCGGCTCCTCGCGCGAGCACGCGCCGTGGGCGCTGGACCAGTACGGCTTCCGCGCCGTCGTCGCGCCCAGCTTCGCCGACATCTTTTTCAATAACTGCTACAAGAGCGGGCTGCTGCCCATCGTCCTGAGCGAGCAACAGATCGATCATCTGTTCAACGAAGTCAAGGCCTTCCCCGGTTACCGCCTGGTGGTCGACCTGGACCAGCAGCGCATATCCACCAGCAACGGCAGCGTCTCCTACCCCTTCGAGATCGACGCCTTCCGCAAATACTGCCTGATGAACGGACTTGACGATATCGGCCTGACGCTGCGCCACGCAGACTCGATCCGCGCCTTCGAAGAGCGTCATCTGGCAACCCAGCCCTGGCTGGCCAACGTCATCTAATACACATCATGAAAATTGCAATCCTCCCGGGCGACGGCATCGGTCCGGAAATCGTCGCCCAGGCCGTCAAGGTCCTGAACGCGCTGGACGAGAAGTTCGAACTGGAAAGCGCGCCGGTCGGCGGCGCCGGCTACGCCGCGCACGGCCATCCTCTGCCCGAGGGCACGCTGGCGCTGGCCAAGGCGGCCGACGCGGTGCTGTTCGGCGCCGTCGGCGACTACCAGTACGACAACCTGGAGCGCGCGCTGCGCCCCGAGCAGGCCATCCTGGGCCTGCGCAAGAACCTCGGCCTGTTCGCCAACCTGCGTCCGGCCATCCTCTACCCCGAGCTGGCAGGCGCCTCGACGCTGAAGCCCGAGGTGGTGTCCGGCCTGGACATCCTGATCATCCGCGAACTGACCGGCGACATCTACTTCGGCCAGCCGCGCGGCGTGCGCGAATGCCCGGACGGCCCCTTCAAGGGCCAGCGCGAGGGCTTCGACACCATGCGCTACGCCGAGGGCGAGATCCGCCGCATCGCCCACGTGGCGTTCCAGGCCGCGCAAAAGCGCGACAAGCGCCTGACCAGCGTGGACAAGGCCAACGTGCTGGAAACGTTCCAGTTCTGGAAGGACATCGTGATCGACGTCTCCAAGGACTACCCGGACGTCGCGCTGGAGCACATGTACGTCGACAACGCCGCCATGCAGCTGGTGCGCGCGCCCAAGAAGTTCGACGTCATCGTGACCGGCAACATGTTCGGCGACATCCTGTCCGACGCCGCCGCCATGCTGACCGGCTCGATCGGCATGCTGCCGTCCGCCTCGCTGGACGCCAACAACAAGGGCCTGTACGAGCCCTCGCACGGGTCGGCGCCCGACATCGCCGGCAAGGGTATCGCCAATCCGCTGGCAACGATCTTGTCCGCGGCCATGATGCTGCGTTTCTCGCTGGGCCGCGCCGAACAGGCCGACCGCATCGAGAACGCCGTCAAATCTGTGCTGGCGCAGGGCCTGCGCACCGTCGACATCCACGAGGAAGGCACCACGAAAGTGGGCACCGAGGAGATGGGCAACGCGGTGGTCAAGGCGCTGGCATAAGTGCCATGGGACGGCTCGCAAGGCCGTCCGGTTTTGCGCGTGGCAATCCTGCCGCGCGCATAGAAAACTAACAAGGAAATGAAAATGAAACTCGTAGGTCTGGTAGGTTGGCGCGGCATGGTCGGTTCGGTCCTGATGCAGCGCATGCAGGAAGAGGGCGATTTCGCCCACATCGAGCCGGTGTTCTTCACCACCTCGAACACGGGCGGCGCCGCGCCGTCGATGGCGAAGAACGAGACCACCCTGAAGGACGCCAACAATATCGACGAACTGAAGCGCTGCGAGATCATCATCTCCTGCCAGGGCGGCGACTACACCTCGGCGGTCTTCCCGCAACTGCGCGCGGCCGGCTGGAACGGCTACTGGATCGACGCCGCGTCGACCCTGCGCATGGAAAAGGACGCCGTCATCGTGCTCGATCCGGTCAACCTGAACGTGATCAAGGACGCCATGGCCAAGGGCGTCAAGAACTTCGTGGGCGGCAACTGCACCGTGTCGTGCATGCTGATGGGCCTGGGCGGCCTGTTCAAGCACAATCTGGTGGACTGGATGACCTCCATGACCTACCAGGCGGCCTCCGGCGGCGGCGCGCAGCACATGCGCGAACTGCTGACCCAGTTCGGCACCATCAACAGCTCCGTCAAGGCGCTGCTCGACAATCCGGCCGCCGCCATCCTGGAGATCGACCGCCAGGTGCTGGCCACCCAGCACGGCCTGTCGGCCGACGAGACCAAACAGTTCGGCGTGCCGCTGGCCGGCAACCTGATCCCGTGGATCGACAAGGATCTGGGCAACGGCCAATCCAAGGAAGAGTGGAAGGGCGGCGCCGAGACCAACAAGATCCTGGGCCTGGGCCCGGACTTCGGCAGCAAGGCGATTCCGGTCGACGGCCTGTGCGTGCGCATCGGCGCCATGCGCTGCCACTCGCAGGCGCTGACCATCAAGCTGAACAAGGACGTGCCGCTGGACGAGATCAACGACATCATCGCCAGCGACAACCAGTGGGTCAAGTTCGTGCCGAACACGCGCGAAGCGTCGGTCAAGGACCTGACGCCGGCGGCCGTGACCGGCAGCCTGACGATCCCGGTCGGCCGCGTGCGCAAGCTGTCCATGGGCGGCGAGTACATCTCCGCGTTCACCGTGGGCGACCAACTGCTGTGGGGCGCGGCCGAGCCGCTGCGCCGCATGCTGCGCATCGTGCTGGATAAGTAAACCGCGACCGCGACCGGGGGGCAGACCCCATTCCAACGCCGCGGGCTTTCGCCGGGGCCGTCCGAGATGGGGTCTGTCCCCGGTTTCACGCCGTTGGGTTCTAAAGGGCGATCTCATAGGGGAATCGCCCTTTTTTCCGCCTATCGGATTCCGAATTCAGCGCGGAGGTGACAGAAGCCACCGCAAAGCTTGCATGCTCTTATGCATGGTGATATGTTGGGATATCTGGGAAAGCAACTTTTTCCTCTTTCATAACTATACGCCCCCCACACTATGCCTGTAAGCCACCGCCCCGCCTCCATCACGTTTGCGTTGAAAACACTTGGCAGCGCGGTCGCATGCGCTGTATTGCTGTCTCCCGCCGCCAACGCAGCAGGTCTGGGCAAGCTGACGGTGCTGTCTTCGCTGGGCCAGCCGCTGCGCGCCGAGATCGAACTGACCTCGGTGGCGCCCGGCGAGGCGTCCGACCTGGTGGCCAAGCTGGCCCCGGCCGACGCCTTCCGCCTCGCCAACATCGACTTCAATCCCGCGCTGCTGTCGCTGCGCTTCGAGGTGGACCAGCGCAACGGCCGCCAGTACATCAAGGTCTCGTCCGCCCAGCCCGTCAACGAGCCCTTCGTGGACATGCTGCTCGAACTGAGCTGGACCGGCGGCCGCCTGGTGCGCGAATACACCTTCCTGCTGGATCCGGCCGAGATGCGCGGCACCCAGTCGGCGCAAGTGGCCGCGCCGGTCGACGTGCCGTCGCGCTCGGCCTCGGCCGGCGCGCCCGCCGCGGCCCCTGCCGCCGCCGCGCCCGCGCCGGCGCGCGAACCGCGGCCCGCGCGCGCGCCGCGCGAGAGCGCCGACGGCGCCAAGGAATACCGCGTCAAGCCGGGCGACACGCTGGGCCGCATCGCCGCCCAGCTCAAGCCGGCCGACGTGTCGCTGGACATGATGCTGGTGGCGCTGTACCGCGCCAATCCGGAAGCCTTCATCGGCAACAATATGAACCGCCTGAAGTCGGGCCAGATCCTGGCGGTCCCCGATTCGGACGCCATCAAGGGCGGCGCCGGCGACGGCGACGCGCGCGGCATGGTGGTCGCGCACGCGGCCGACTTCAACGCCTACCGCAACAAGCTGGCCGGCCAGGTGTCGTCCAGCACGCCCGCCAAGGCGCCGGAAACCAGCCAGAGCGCGGCCGGCAAGATCACCGCCAAGGTGGAGGAGCGCCCCACGGCGGTCAATGAAAGCAAGGATCAGCTGAAACTGTCCAAGGCCACCGGCGCCGGCGCCGCCGGCAAGTCCGCCGCCGCCGGCGACGAGGACAGGATCGCCCGCGAGAAGCAGATCGCCGAGGCCAACGCCCGCGTCAAGGAACTGGAAAAGAACGTCAGCGAGCTGGAAAAGCTGATGGCCGTGAAGAACAAGACCATGGCGGACAAGCAGAAGGCCGCCGCCGCGCCGGACGCCGCCGCGACGCCGGCCGCCCCGGTGGCGACGGCGCCCGCGCCCGCCGCGCCCGCGCCCAAGCCGCTGGCGCCGCCGCCCATGCCCGAGCCGACCCTGCTGGACGCGCTGCTGGACAATATCCAGGCGATCGGCCTGGCGCTGGTGGCCGTGCTGGGCGGCGCCGCGCTGCTGTTGGCGCGCCGCCGCAAGCAGCAGGTCAAGGTGGTGGCCAAGCCGGAGGTCAGCGTGCTGGGCGACCCCGGCCCGCTGGCGCAGCCGCTGATCGCCGAGACCGGCGGCCAGAGCGTGGACACCAACAACAGCGTCTTCAATTCCAACTTCGCGCCGTCCGCCAGCCAGCTCGACACCAACGAGGTCGATCCGGTGGCCGAGGCCGACGTCTACATCGCCTATGGCCGCGACGCCCAGGCCGAGGAAATCCTGAAGGAGGCGCTGCGCACGCACCCCGAGCGCCATCCGGTGCGCCTGAAGCTGCTGGAGATCTTCGCCAACCGCAAGGACGCGCGCTCCTTCGAGGCCCAGGCCAGCGAGCTGTATTCGATGACCAAGGGGCAGGGCGACGAGTGGGCGCAGGCCGCGCTGCTGGGCCTGGCCATCGACCCCTTGAACCCCATGTACGCGGCCGCCGGCGGCCAGGACGCGGCCACCGCCGCGCCGACCATGGCGGCCACCGAGGCGCCCGTCACGGCGGACGACTTCGCCAGCATGTTCGCCGACGAGCCCGCCCCCGCGCCGACCGCGGCGCCGGCCGCCGAGGCGCACGACTTCAGCGGCCTGGACCTGGACCTCAGCCACGACGCCGCGCCCACGCCGGCCCCGGCCGCCGCCGGCGCGCACGACAACGGCATGGACTTCGCGCTGGACGACCCCACCGCGCTGCCCGACTTCGACCTCGACAAGGCCGACACGGCCGACCGCAGCGCCGTTCCGAGCCCGGCCGCGATGGCCGCCGCCGACGCCGAGCACTTCCTGGACTTCGACCTGGGCGGCCTGAGCATGGACCCCACGGCGTCCCCGACCGAGGCGCCGACCACCGCGCCGGCCGTGGACCTGCCCGCGTCCGAGCCGTTCGACCTGGCCTTCGACATGGAGCCGCCGCCGGCCGCCGCCACCCCGGCGCCGACCGACGCGCCGGACCAGGCGCCCGCGTTGGCCCCATTGTCGGCCGAGGACTTCAGCATGGACTTCGGCCTGGACCTGCCGTCGTCCGCGCCGTCCGGCGAGCCCGAGCGCGCGCCGGCGTCCGACCCGCTGGCCGAGCTGGACATGATGGACTTCAACCTGCCCGAAACCACCGCGGCCCCGGCCGCCCCGGCGGCCGAGCCGGCGCTGTCCGCCGCCGACTTCGACATCCCCGACTTCCCCGAGCTGGCCGGCACCTCCGCGCCGACCGCGCCGCCTTCGCCCGCCGAGTTCGACCTGTCCGGCATCGACCTGGACCTGATCGGCAACACGCCGATGGCCGTGCCGGCCGGCGGCGACGACGAGATGTCGGCGCTGCACATGGAAATGGACACCAAACTGGACCTGGCGGTGGCCTACCAGGAGATCGGCGACAAGGAGGGCGCGCGCGAACTGCTGGACGAGGTCATCCGCGGCGGCAGCGACGACCAGATCGCCCGCGCCAGCGCCATGCGCACCCAGCTGGGCTGAGCCCGCCGGCCCGCTGCCGGGGCGGGGACGGCGGGTATAATGCGCTGATCCAATATTACCGGTAGGGCAGCAATTGAAACGGATCGCATTAGGAATCCAGTACGACGGCCAGGCTTGGCAGGGTTATCAGACCCAGCCGGGCGGCCACACGGTGCAGGACCAGCTCGAGGCGGCCATGCTGCGCTTCGCCACCGTGCCCCTGGCCACCACCTGCGCCGGCCGCACCGACGCCGGCGTGCACGGCCTGGGCCAGGTGGTCCATTTCGACACCGACCTCACGCGGGAAATCCACGGCTGGGTGCGCGGCATCAACGCCTTCCTGCCGCCGTCGATCGGCGTGCGCTGGGCCAAGGAATTGCACGAGGTGGACGGCGGCTTCCACGACGGGCGTGAATTCCACGCCCGCTTCAGCGCGCGCTCGCGCACCTACCACTACCTGCTCTACAACAACGCCATCCGCTCGCCGCTGCTGGCGGGCCGCGCCGGCTTCTGCCACCGGCCGCTGGACGTCGAGCGCATGCGCGCCGCCGTGCCCGCGCTGATCGGCGAGCACGATTTCTCCGCCTTCCGCGCCGCCTCCTGCCAGGCCAAGACGCCGGTCAAGCTGATGCATGAAATCGGCGTCGAGCGCCACGGCGAGCTCATCGTGTTCACCCTGCGCGCCAGCGCCTTCCTGCATCACATGGTGCGCAACCTGGTGGGCGCGCTGGTGTACATCGGCTCGGGCCGGCAGGAGCCTGAATGGCTGGGCCAACTGCTGGTGTCGAAAAACCGCTCGCTGGCCGCGCCCACCTTCATGCCGGACGGCCTGTACCTGGCCGACATCGAATACGACGCCAAGTGGGGCCTGCCGCGCGAGGGCGCGCGTGCCTTGCCCTGGTTCTAAGGCTGGTTTTCAAGGAATAGCTATGCATCGCACCCGTATCAAGATCTGCGGCCTGACCCGGCCCGAGGACGTGGCCGCCGTGGCCGCCGCCGGCGCCGACGCGATCGGCTTCGTGTTCTACCCGAAAAGCCCGCGCCACGTGACGCCCGAACAGGCCGCCAAGCTGATCGAGAGCATGCCGCCCTTCATCACCGCCACCGGCCTGTTCGTCAACGCCGCGCCGGAGGAGGTGGCCGAGACCGTGCGCGTGTCGCGCGTGACGCTGCTGCAGTTCCACGGCGACGAAACCGCGGAGCAGTGCGCGGCGGCCGCCCATGCGGCGAATACCCGCTATGTGCGGGCATTTCGCGTCAAACCTGACACCACGCCGGACGAACTGCTAGAATACGACCGGATATGCCGTGCCTCCAGCCCCCTCTATTCGGGCCTCCTGTTCGATACCTGGGTGGATGCGTACGGCGGCGCAGGAAAGGTATTCGATTGGTCTCTCATCCCAAAAGATCTCGCGCCTCGGGCCGTTTTGAGTGGTGGCTTGAGCGTACACAACGCGACTGGCGCGGTGGCGCAGGTACGCCCGTACGCGGTTGACATCAGCAGTGGTGTCGAAGCGTCCAAGGGCATCAAGGATCCCGACAGGATCGCCGCCTTCGTGCGCGCGGTCCGTGAAGCTGACGCCATACTGTGAAAGACATCCATCATGCACGCACCCTCCAACGCTAGCGCATTGTTCCACGCCACCGATTACGCCCTGCCCGACACCACCGGCCACTTCGGCCCCTACGGCGGCTCCTTCGCCGCCGAAACGCTGACCTTCGCGCTGGACGAACTGAAAGCGGCCTACGCCCACTACAGCAAGGACCCGATCTTCCTCGAGGAGTTCCGCTACGAGCTGAAACACTTCGTCGGCCGCCCGTCGCCGATCTACCACGCCAAGCGCTGGTCCGAGCAGGCCGGCGGCGCGCAGATCTATTTCAAGCGCGAAGACCTGAACCACACCGGCGCCCACAAGATCAACAACGTGATCGGCCAGGCCCTGCTGGCCAAGCGCATGGGCAAGCCGCGCATCATCGCCGAGACCGGCGCCGGCCAGCACGGCGTCGCCACCGCCACCATCTGCGCCCGTTTCGGCCTGGAGTGCGTGGTCTACATGGGCAGCGAGGACGTCAAGCGCCAGGCGCAGAACGTGTATCGTATGAAGCTGTTGGGCGCGACCGTGGTGCCGGTGGAATCCGGCTCCAAGACCCTGAAGGACGCGCTCAACGAGGCCATGCGCGACTGGGTCACCAACATCGAAAACACCTTCTACATCATCGGCACCGTGGCCGGCCCGCACCCGTATCCGATGCTGGTGCGCGACTTCCAGTCCGTGATCGGCGAGGAATGCCTGGTGCAGATGCCGGAGATGGCGGGGCGCCAGCCGGACTACGTGCTGGCCTGCATCGGTGGCGGCTCCAACGCCATGGGCATCTTCTACCCCTACATCGACCAGAAACAGGTGCAGCTGATCGGCGTGGAGGCGGCGGGCGAGGGCCTGGACACCGGCAAGCACGCGGCCTCGCTGACCAAGGGCTACCCGGGCGTCCTGCATGGCAACCGCACCTACCTGCTGCAGGACGAGAACGGCCAGATCATCGAGACCCATTCGGTCTCGGCCGGCCTGGACTATCCGGGCGTGGGTCCGGAGCACTCCTACCTGAAGGACATCGGCCGCGCGCAATACGTGTCGATCACCGACGACGAGGCGCTGCAGGCCTTCCACGACTGCTGCCACATCGAGGGCATCATTCCCGCGCTGGAATCGTCGCACGCGCTGGCCTACGCCGCGAAGCTGGCGGCCACGCTGCCGAAGGACAAGATCATCCTGGCCAACCTGTCGGGCCGCGGCGACAAGGACATGCACACGGTGGCGGAGCGCATGGGGCTGAAATTCGGTTGAGCCGTCAGGCCCACCATTCAGCCGCGCGATCCCCACTCATATAAGGAAATAGACATGTCCCGTATTGCCCCGACTTTTGCCGCCCTCAAGCAACAAAACAAGACCGCCTTGGTCACCTTCATCACCGGCGGCGACCCCGCGCCCGAACTGACCGTGCCGCTGATGCACGCCATGGTGGCCGGCGGCGTCGACGTCATCGAACTCGGCGTGCCGTTCTCCGACCCCATGGCCGAGGGCCCCGTGATCCAGCGCGCCTGCGAACGCGCGCTGGCGCTGGGCGTGACCATGCGCGACGTGTTCGGCTACGTGCGCGAGTTCCGCAAGACCAACCAGAGCACCCCGGTCGTGCTGATGGGCTACGCCAACCCCATCGAACGCATGGGCTGGGACGCCTTCATCGCCAATTCCAAGGAAGCCGGCGCGGACGGCGCCATCGTCGTCGACTACCCGCCGGAGGAGTGCGAGGAGTTCGCCGCCAAGATGCGCGCGGCCGAACTGGACCTGATCTTCCTGCTGGCCCCGACCTCCACCGAGCAGCGCATCGCCCAGGTGGCCAAGGTGGGCGGCGGCTTCAGCTACTACGTCTCGCTGAAGGGCGTGACCGGCGCCGGCAACATCGACACCGTCGAGGTGGCCGAGCGCCTGACGGCCATCCGCAAGCACGTCAAGCTGCCGATCGGCGTCGGTTTCGGCATCCGCGACGCGGCCACGGCCAAGAAGGTGGCCGAGGTGGCGGACGCGGTCGTCATCGGCAGCCGCATCATCCAGGAGATCGAAAACTCGCCGAAAGAGGGCGCCGTGGCCGCCGTGCAGGCCTTCGTGACGGGCATCCGCGCCGCCCTGGACGGCAAGTAAAGAGCGGGTAAATAAGCCGGTCGTGCTATAAGTTGACAGCTTGCCATGTTCGACATGGCAAGCAAAAACGACTACACTTCCGCCACTGAATTAGTGCAAGGAGAATTTTATGAGTTGGTTGGAAAAACTGCTGCCACCGCGCATCCAGCGTTCCGATGCCGCCGCGCGCAAGACCATGCCGGAGGGCCTGTGGGTCAAATGCCCTTCGTGCGAGGCTGTTTTATACCGTACCGATCTGGAATCGAACCTGCACGTTTGCCCCAAGTGCGACCACCACATGCGCATCCGCGCGCGCGAGCGCCTGGACGGCCTGCTGGACGCCGGCGGCCGCTATGAGATCGGCCAGGAAACCCTGCCGGTCGACACGCTGAAGTTCAAGGACAGCAAGAAATACCCGGACCGCCTGAAACAGGCGATGGACGCCACCGGCGAGACCGACGCGCTGATCGTCATGGGCGGCGCCATCATGAGCCTGCCGGTGGTGGTGGCCTGCTTCGAATTCGAGTTCATGGGCGGCTCCATGGGTTCCGTGGTGGGCGAGCGCTTCGCCCGCGGCGCGCAGGTCGCGCTGGAACAGAAGGTGCCGTTCATCTGCATCACCGCCACCGGCGGCGCCCGCATGCAGGAAGGCCTGCTGTCGCTGATGCAGATGGCCAAGACCACCGCCATGCTGACCAAGCTGTCGGAGAAGAAGCTGCCCTTCATCAGCGTGCTGACCGACCCGACCATGGGCGGCGTGTCCGCCTCGTTCGCCTTCATGGGCGACGTGGTGATCGCCGAGCCGAAGGCGCTGATCGGCTTCGCCGGCCCGCGCGTGATCGAGAACACCGTGCGCGAGAAGCTGCCGGAAGGCTTCCAGCGCGCCGAGTTCCTGGTGCAGAAGGGCGCCGTCGACATGATCGTCGACCGTCGCAAGATGCGCGAGGAAATCGCCCGCCTGCTGGCCCTGCTGCAAAACCAGGCCGCCGAAGTGCTGGCCTGAGCTTGAACGTCGCAAGAAGCTAATCGTCTCACCGCGCCGCGCGCCCCCGGGCCGCGCGGCGCTCCCGCCTGGAAGTCCCGCCTATGTCTACACTCCCCACCACCTTGCCGGACTGGCTCGCGCTGATCGAGTCGCGCCACGCCGTCACCGAAATCAACATGGGCCTGGACCGCGTGCGCGCCGTCAAGGAACGCATGGCGCTGGCTTTCGCCTGCCCGGTCATCATGGTGGCGGGCACCAACGGCAAGGGCTCCACCTGCGCCATGCTGGAATCGATCCTGCTGCGCGCCGGCTACAAGGTCGGCCTGTACATCAAGCCGCACTTCCTGGACTTTAACGAGCGCGCCCGCGTCAACGGCGACCTGGCCAGCGACGCGGCCCTGGTGGCCAGCTTCAACGTGGTGGAGGCCGCGCGCGGCGACACCATGCTGACCTATTTCGAGTTCACCACCCTGGCCATCATGCACCTGATGGCCAACGCCGGGCTGGACGTGGCGATCCTGGAAGTGGGCCTGGGCGGCCGCCTGGACGCGGTCAACGTGATCGACGCCGACGTCTCCATCGTCACCAGCGTCGACATCGACCACACCGACTACCTGGGCGGCACCCGCGAGCAGATCGGCTTCGAGAAGGCCGGCATCTTCCGCACGGGCAAACCGGCCATCTGCAGCGACCCGGTGCCGCCCAAGGCGTTGATCGACCACGCCGAGTCCATCGGCGCGGACCTGTGGCTGATGGGCCGCGACTTCAACTATTCCGGCGACAAGCAGCAATGGAATTACGGCGGCCGCGGCCAGCGCCGCAATTCGCTGGCCTACCCCAGCCTGCGCGGCGCGAACCAGCTGCTGAACGCCTCGGCCGTGCTGGCCGCGCTGGAGGCCTTGAAGATCGAACTGCCGGTCGGCGCGCAGGAAGTGCGCACCGGCCTGGTGACGGTGGAACTGCCGGGCCGCTTCCAGGTCCTGCCGGGCCGCCCGACCGTGATCCTGGACGTGGCGCACAATCCGCACGCGGCCTCGGCGTTGAACCAGAACCTGGGCAACATGGGCTACCACCCGTACACCTTCGCCGTGTTCGGTTCCATGCGCGACAAGGACATCGACGGCGTCATCAAGGCCATGTCCGAGCATGTCGACCACTGGTGCCTGACGGCGCTGCCGTCGCCGCGCGCCGCCACGGCCTCGGAGCTGGCCGCCAAGGTGCAGCTGATCCAGGAAGACCGGCCCGAACGCACCGTCAACATATTCGAAGATCCGGCCGAAGCTTTTGCAAATGCGATGAGCCGGGCCGGCGAGAATGATAGAATTGTGGTCTTTGGATCTTTCCTGACCGTCGCCGGCGTGATGGCGGCGCGAAAATCCGCGCTTCACTGACCGCATTCACTCAATCTCTCGACCGATATACGCATGGGCTTGTTCTCGATATTCCAAAAAAACAAGCAGGAGGGCGCTGGCCAGGACAGCGGCTATTACAGCAAGGCGGATGACGGCGCCACGCTGGAGCGGGCCAGGTCCAAGCGCGCTTCCAGCGCGGAAGGCGTTGCCGCCCGCCGCACGCGCTCCGGCCGCGAGTCGGACGATCCCGTGTTACCCGAAAAGAAGCGCGCCCGGCGCCGCCTGGTCGGCGCCATCGCGCTGGCGCTGACGGTGGCCGTCGGCCTGCCGATGCTGCTGGACTCCGAGCCCAAGCCGCTGGCGTCCGACATCGCGATCCAGATCCCGTCCAAGGAAAAACCCGCCGAGCCGGCGCCCGAGGCCCGCGCGCCCGAGTCGCGCGTCGCGGCCGACGAGGCGCTCGACAAGAGCGAGGAAATCGTCAAGGACGCGCCGCCCGCCAAGCCGGGGGCACCCGCGCCTGCCGCCGCCCCCGCGCTGGCCGCGGCGCCCGCAACCAAGCCCGCACCCCTCGACATCCACCCGGCCGCGCCCGCCGTGACGGAGAAAAAGCCCGCCGTGACCGCCGCGCCGCATGTGGCCGAGCTCAAGCTGCACGAGCCGCCCAAGCCCAAGGAACCTGTCAAGGACGCGGGCAAGGACGCCGCGCGGGAAGCCGCGAAGTTGGCCGAGACCAGGGCGGCCGAGGTCAAGGCCGCCGAGGCCAAGGCGGCGGAGGCCAGGCTGGCCAAGCTCGCCAAGGAGGCGAAGGAAGCCAAGGAAGCCAAACTCGAGGCCAGGAAGACCGAACCGCACGCGGAAGCCAAAAAGCCCGAGCCCGAGACCAAGCCCGTCAAGGCGGTGGACGCGGCCCGCGCCATGGCCATCCTGGAGGACAAGCCGTCCGACACCCGCTACATGGTGCAGGTGGCCGCCGTGACCTCGCAGGAAAAAGTGGATGAATTACAAGGAAAACTGAAGGAAGCCGGCATCCAGTCCTTCACCCAGAAAGTGACGACCGCCAATGGCGCGCTGACCCGTATCCGCGTCGGCCCGTTCGCCAACAAGGAAGAGGCCGAGAAGGTGCGCGCCAAGCTGGGCAAGATCGGCCTGAGCAGCAGCCTGGCGACTTCCTGATTCCGATCCGCACGCAGGGCTGACGTGACCATCTTCGCTGAGCTGACCATCTTCGACTACCTGGTGATCTTCGTGCTGGCGGCTTCGGCCATCGTCAGCACGCTGCGCGGGCTGGTCAAGGAAATGCTGTCGCTGGCGAGCTGGATCGTGGCCTTCGTGGTGGCCAACGCCTACGGCGCCCAACTGGCCGCGCTGCTGCCGGACATGGTCCCCGGCGAGGTGGTGCGGCTGATATTGGCCTTCATCGCGCTGTTCATCGGCGCGCGCTTGCTGATGGGATTGTTGGGCATGCTGGTCGACGCCCTGGTCAAGGCGGGCGGGCTGAGCCTGGCCGACCGCGGCCTGGGCAGCCTGTTCGGCCTGGGCCGCGGGCTTGTGATTGTGCTGGCCGCCGTCATATTGTGCGGGATGACGTCCATCCCGCAACAGGATTTCTGGAAGAACGCGCTGCTGAGCCCGTACGCGGAGACCGGGGTGCGCACCGTGAAACCTTACCTGCCGGTGGCCTTTGCCCGGCATGTGCAATTTTAGAATTCGTTAAATCTGTAGTACCAGTCCAGGAGCACTACCATGTGTGGCATCGTCGGCGTCGTTTCCCATCAACCGGTCAACCAAATTCTGTATGACGCGCTGTTGCTGTTGCAGCACCGCGGCCAGGACGCGGCGGGCATCGCAACCAATCACAGCAGCATGTTCTCCATGCACAAGGCCAACGGCCTGGTGCGCGACGTCTTCCGGACCCGCAACATGCGTTCGCTGCAGGGCAACTCGGGCATCGGCCACTGCCGCTACCCGACCGCCGGTTCGTCGAGCGAAGAGGAAGCGCAGCCGTTCTACGTCAACGCGCCGTTCGGCATCACGCTGGCGCACAACGGCAACCTGACCAACTGGGAACAGCTGAAGCAGGACATGTTCCTGAACGACCGCCGCCACATCAACACCGACTCCGACTCGGAAGTGCTGCTGAACGTGCTGGCGCACGAGATCCAGACCGCCACCACCGGCCTGATGCTGGACCCGGACGCGATCTTCAAGGCCGTCACCGTGCTGCACCGCCGCGTCAAGGGCGGCTACGCCGCCGTCGCGCAGATCGCCGGCGTCGGCCTGCTGGCCTTCCGCGACCCGAACGGCATCCGTCCGCTGTGCCTGGGTATCAACGAGACCGAACAGGGCAACGAATACCTGATCGCCTCCGAATCCGTGGCGCTGGAAGGCATGGGTTTCCGCTTCGTGCGCGACGTCGCGCCGGGCGAGGCCATCTTCATCGACGCCGACAAGCAGCTGCATTCGCGCCAGTGCGCCGACAATCCGAAACTGAACCCTTGCGTGTTCGAGTTCGTCTACCTGGCCCGTCCGGACTCCGTGATCGACGGCGCCTCGGTCTACGCCACCCGCCTGAAAATGGGCGAGTACCTGGCCGACAAGATCAAGCGCGAGATCCCCGAAGGCGAGATCGACGTCGTGATGCCGATTCCCGACTCGTCCCGTCCCGCCGCCATCCAGCTGGCGCTGCGCCTGGGCGTGGAATACCGTGAAGGCTTCATCAAGAACCGCTACATCGGCCGCACCTTCATCATGCCGGGCCAGGCCGCGCGCAAGAAGTCCGTGCGCCAGAAGCTGAACGCCATCCCGCACGAGTTCAAGGGCAAGAACGTGCTGCTGGTGGACGACTCCATCGTGCGCGGCACCACCTCGCGCGAAATCGTGCAGATGGCGCGCGACTCCGGCGCCAAGAAGGTGATCTTCGCCTCCGCCGCGCCGCCGGTGATCTACCCGAACGTGTACGGCATCGACATGCCGACGCGCGACGAGCTGATCGCCTACGGCCGCACCACCGAGGAAGTGTGCAAGGAAATCACCGCCGACTACCTGGTGTACCAGGACATCGACGCGCTGAAGAAATCCATCTCCGACGTGAACCCGGCGCTGACCGAGTTCGAGGCCTCCTGCTTCGACGGCATCTACATCACGGGCGACGTGTCGCCGGACTACCTGGACAAGCTGGAGCACGCCCGCCACAACCCCAAGAAGCCCGTCGCGGAAGACACCGCGCGGACTCAGCTGAACCTGAACGCGGCGACCACCGAAGGCTGAGTCGTTCCAAACCCAAAGCGAAGGGCCGGGGTCAGACCCGCGGGGTCTGACCCCGGGTTCTGCCTCTGGTTCTCAAAGGCCATGACAGAAAAGAAAAATTACGGTTTCACCACCACCATCCTGCACAACGACCGCCAGAAGGGCATCGAGCACGGGTCGCTGCACAAGCCCATCCACACCTCGGTGGCCTTCGGCTACGCCGACGCGCGCCAGCTGGCCTCGGTGTTCCAGGGCAAGGAGCCGGGCTTCCGCTACGGCCGCCAGGGCAACCCGACGGTCTCCGCGCTGGAGGACAAGGTCAACAAGATGGAACAGGGCGTCGCCACGCTGTGCTTCGCCACCGGCATGGGCGCCATCGGCGCCGTGTTCCAGGGCCTGCTGCGCGCGGGCGACCACGTGGTGTCGTCGTCCTTCCTGTTCGGTAACACCAATTCGCTGTGGCAGACCGTGGCCGGGCAGGGCGCCAGCGTCGATTTCGTGGACGCCACCGACGTCGCCAACGTGGCCGCCGCCATCAAGCCGGACACCCGCATCGTCTTCGTCGAAACCATCGCCAACCCGCGCACCCAGGTGGCCGACCTGAAGCGCATCGGCCAGCTGTGCCAGGAGCGCGGCATCCTCTACATCGTCGACAACACGATGACCACGCCCTACCTGTTCCTGCCGAAGTCGGTGGGCGCGGGCCTGGTGGTCAACGCGCTGACCAAGTCGATCGGCGGCCATGGCAACGCCCTGGGCGGCAGCCTGACCGACACCGGCGCCTACGACTGGACCCGCTTCCCCAACATCTACGAGAACTACAAGAAGGCCGCGCCCGCGCAATGGGGCATCACGCAGATCCGCGCCAAGGGTTTGCGCGACTTCGGCGCCTCGCTGGGACCGGAGGCCGCGCACCACATCGCCGTGGGCGCGGAAACCCTGGCGCTGCGCATGGAGCGCACCTGCGCCAACGCGCTGGCGCTGGCGGAGCTGCTGGAATCGGACGAGCGCGTGGCCGCCGTGTACTATCCGGGCCTGAAGTCGCATCCGCAGCACGCGATCTCGTCGGAACTGTTCCGCCGCCATGGTTCGCTGCTGAGTTTTGAGTTGAAGGACGGGATCGACTGCTTCGATTTCCTGAACCGCCTGAAGCTGGCGGTGCCGGCGTCCAACCTGGGCGACACGCGCACGCTGATCATTCCGGTGGCGCACACCATCTTCTTCGAGATGGGCGCGGAACGCCGCGCGTCGATGGGGATCGCCGAGTCGCTGATACGCGTGTCGGTCGGCATCGAAGACACGGCCGACCTGCTGGACGATTTCGCCTGCGCGCTGGAAGGCTGCTAAACCATCGCTACCAGGGTTGCGCGCCTTCCATCCGATAGGGATGGCGCCAGCCCGGCAGGGCGGCGATGCGGTCCAGCCACGCCTGCAGGCGGACGGGATAGTGGACATTGGCCTGCTCGGGCCAGTACATATAGCCGCAGATGGAAAAGTCCGCCACGCTGACCCGGTCGTCCAGCAGGAAGGCGCGGCCGTCGGCCAGTTCCGCCTCCAGCCGCTCCACGTCCGCGTCGAAGCGCTTGCGGAACCAGGGCAGCACTGTGCCCGCGTACGCGGCCGGATCGAACTTCTGGCCATAGCGCAGGTGCGCCATCGAGAACCCGATGCGGTTCGCCTCCCAGAACAGCCATTCCCGCGCGCGCTCCAGGCGGGCTTGCGTCTCGCCGCCGTAGGCCTTCAAATGCTCGGCCAGGTGCAGCAGGATGGCGTTGGACTGCACATAGGCCTGGCCGTCGTGCACCAGCAGCGGCACTTCGCCGTACCTGGCCAGGCTGCGGAACGGTTCGGGGCGGTCCGCCCGGTCCAGGCGCAGGTCGACTTCCTCGTATTCATGCGGCACCCGCGCCACTTCCATCGCCAGCTTGACCTTGTAGCTGTGGCCGGACTCGCAGTTGCCGTAGAGTTTGAAGTCGCCCATGGCGCCGCCTCTCAATGCCAGCTGCGCAGCAGGCCCACGGCCAGGCCTTCCAGCGCGAACTCGTCCGCCTCCGGATTGACGGTGATCACCTTGAAATCCGGATTTTCAGGAAACAACTCGATGGTGGAGCCGGTCTTCTTGTAGCGCTTGACCGTCACCTCGTTGCCGATGCGGGCCACGACGATCTGGCCGTTCTTGGCGCTGTCCACCTTCTTCACGGCCAGCAGGTCGCCGTCCATGATGCCGATGTCGCGCATCGATTCGCCGCGCACCTTCAGCAGGAAGTCCGGCTTGGCGGAAAACAGGGCGGGATCCACGTTGTAGCTGGTTTCCAGGTTTTCCTGGGCCAGCATGGGCGAGCCGGCGGCGACGCGGCCGATCAGCGGCAGCGACATCATGTTCGTCGGCGGTGGCATGGCGGACGGCTTGTTCGATTCGGCGTGCGCGCCCAGCAGGCGGATGCCGCGCGACGTGCCGGCCGCGATCTCGATGGCGCCCTTGCGCGCCAGCGCCTGCAGGTGTTCCTCGGCCGCGTTGGCGGACTTGAAGCCCAGCTCGTTGGCGATCTCGGCGCGGGTGGGCGGGAAGCCGGTGTTGTCGATGGCATCCTTGATCAGATTAAGGATTTGTTCCTGGCGTGCGGTGAGCTTGATCATGGTGCGTTTTCGCTATGGTAGCTGTGGATATAGACAGACTGTATTTTTGTACAGTATGGGCGCCAACGCAAGGGATTTTGTTGTCGTGCGAGAAAAATTGTGGAATTAATTGGCCCTGAACACGTCTTCCAGCGTGTTTGCCCGCAAAATGGCGGCTTCCCAGTCTGCCAGTTCGGCGTGCGTGGCATTGGCCACGCGGAGGTTTGCCGATTCGGATAATTCTCCAAACCGTAGTCGTAACAGCCGCGCCAACGTTTCCCGGTGACCTAGCAGCAGACCTTCCTCGCGGCCTTGCTCCCTGCCTTCCTCCCGGCCCTCCTGCCGGGCACGCCGCACCAGATTGTTTTCCCATGGCATCTGATAACTCCTTTCCAGATCATGAATTTCGGTCTCGAACCGATGTTGCTCCTGTTCCGGCAGCATCATCATCCAGTCTAGTACATCGAACCAATCCAGGATGCGCTGCTTGTCCCAGTGGCGCTCGTACATCAGTGACACCAGCCGGCTTTTCCATGCCTGGCGCTTTGCGGGGGCGTGACGGGTGTCCAAGGTCGCCAGGTGGGCGGCGGTCAGCAGGGCGAACGCATTCTCGTCGGCGAGCAAGGCATCCAGCCGGCCGTTGAAATCGAGTAGTTTCACCGCGGGGAAATGCAGGCCCATGCTGCAGCCTAAAGACTCGTATCCGAAGAACCGGGGGCGCCAGCCTGGATGCGGGTCGGCCAGCACCGCCATGGTGGCGATGGGGCAGCGGAAGCGGTCGTACAGCCGATAGTTGTAAGTGAACATGCGTTCCGCGAATTCGCGCTCGCGGCTGCGCTGCACCTCGATGTGGATGTAGAGCATCCGGGCGCCGCCATCCAGGGCCGACACCCGCACCAGCTTGTCCAGTCGGCGTGGCCCGAGCCGCGCGTCGCGCGCGATCTGCGCCAGTTCCTGGTCGAGGAAGGCGATTTCCCGCGCCCAGTCGATCGCGCCATGCGCGGCGGGAAAGCAGAAGGCCATGAATTCCCGGAAGTAGCGCATGATGGCGGTCTTCCAGGGCGTGTCGTAGTCGTCGGCGGGGGTGTCCATCCAAGCAGCATGCCAGCGGGGTCTCGGCGCCGCTTGAGGTCGACCAACAAGTGTGCTATAGTCGCGGGCTTACCTCTTCCCACACTCGTCTTGACGCCGGGGTGGGCTATATTCACAGTCCTTAAGGGAGTTTTCATGCGTCACTATGAAATCGTATTTATCGTCCATCCGGACCAGAGCGAGCAAGTGCCCGCGATGATCGAACGTTACAAAGCCAGCGTGACCTCGCGCGGCGGTAACGTGCACCGCGTGGAAGATTGGGGCCGCCGTCAAATGGCGTACTCGATCCAGAAACTGGCTAAAGCACACTACATCTGCATGAACATCGAATGCGACAACGAGACCCTGGTCGAGCTGGAAACCGCGTTCAAATTCAATGATGCCGTGCTGCGTCACCTGACCGTGAAAATGAAGAAAGCGGAAACCGCTCCTTCGCCGATGATGAAATCGGTACAACGTGAAGACGCGGCCAAGAGCCATCGCGCCGAAGCCCAAGCCGCTGCCGCCGCCTAAGTACTGACCAGGGATAGCACTGAACAACCTGCAGGTCACCGCCCTCATCACCGAACGGGACAGCGTACGCTACACCCCCGCCGGCATGCCGATTGTGAATGCGATTTTGCAGCACAGTTCGCAGCAGATGGAGGCCGGCATCGCCCGCCTGGCCGAGTTCGAAGTCTCCGCGATCGCAGCGGGCGACATTTCGAAACGGTTCAGCGAGGCGCCCCTGTCGGGCGTGTACCGGTTCACCGGATTCCTGGCCAAGAAAAGCCGCAATAGCAAAAGCCTGGTGTTTCACATCATTGATTTTAGTTTATTAGATACAGGAGCCTAAAATGGCATTCGGTAAAAAGTTCGACAAAAACAAGCTCAAGCTGAAAGAAAAGCGCAAGCAACAAAACCCGCTGTTCAAGCGTAAGAAGTTCTGCCGCTTCACCGCCGCGAACGTTGAGCAAGTGGACTACAAAGACGTAGACACGCTGAAAGATTTCGTCCAGGAAAACGGCAAGATCATGCCAGCACGCCTGACCGGTACCAAGGCGCACTACCAGCGTCAAGTTGACACCGCAATCAAGCGCGCGCGCTATCTGGCCCTGCTGCCGTACACCGATCTGCACCACGCTTAATTGGCGCCGTCAGATTAGAAACTGGAGAGAACTATGCAAATCATTCTGTTGGAAAAAGTTGTTAACGTCGGCAACCTGGGCGACGTGGTCAAGGTCAAGGACGGCTACGCGCGTAACTTCCTGATCCCGCAAAAACTGGCCCGCCGCGCCACCACCGCCGCCGTCGCCGAGTTCGAAGCCAAGCGCGCCGAACTGGAAAAAGCCGCCGCCGCCAAACTGGCCGCGGCCCAAGCCCAAGGCGAGAAACTGAACGGCATGACCGTGACCGTTTCGCAAAAAGCCGGCGTGGACGGCCGTCTGTTCGGCTCCGTGACCAACTTCGACATCGCCGAGGCGCTGACCAAGGCTGGTTTCGCTGTTGAAAAAGCCGCCGTGCGCATGCCTAACGGCCCGCTGAAAGTGACCGGCGAGCACGCCGTGTCCGTGGCGCTGCACACCGACGTGGTGGTCGACGTGACCGTCGCCGTCGTCGGCGAAACCGCCTAATTTACTTCCGGATAACACCGAAAGTAAAACCGTTGTACACTACCAAAAGCCGGGCTTGCCCGGCTTTTTTATTGGCAAAGCAGGTATAATTCGCGCCATGAACTCCCCCTCCGATCCGCAGGTAGATTCGCTACGCATCCCGCCGCATTCCATCGAAGCAGAACAGTCCGTCATCGGCGGCCTGCTGCGCGACAATGCCGCGTTCGACCGCATCGCGGACTTCATGAACGCGGACGATTTCTACCGCTACGACCACCGCATCATCTTCGAGCAGATCGTGCGGCTGATCAATTCCTCCAAGCCGGCCGACGTGATCACCGTGTTCGAGGCGCTGACCATGCTGGGCAAGCAGGACGAGGTCGGCGGTCTGCCCTACCTGAACGCGATGGCGCAAAACACGCCATCGGCCGCCAACATCCGCCGCTACGCCGAGATCGTCCGCGATCGCGGCATCCTGCGCCAGCTGATCACGGTCGCCGACGAGATCTCCGGCGACGCTTTCAGCCCGCAGGGCAAGGAGGTCAAGCAGATGCTGGACGAGGCCGAGTCGAAGATCTTCGCCATCGCCGAGCAGGGCGCGCGCGGCGCGCAGGGCTGGCTGGCCGTGCAGCCGCTGCTGACCCAGGTGGTCGAGCGCATCGACGAGCTCTACAGCCGCGACAACCAGAGCGAGATCACCGGCGTGCCGACCGGCTTCATCGACCTCGACCGCATGACCTCCGGCCTGCAGGGCGGCGACCTGGTCATCGTTGCGGGACGCCCGTCGATGGGCAAGACCGCGTTCTCGGTCAACATCGGCGAGAACGTGGCGATCGAGGCCGGCCTGCCGGTGGCGATCTTCTCGATGGAGATGGGCGGCGCCCAGCTGGCCATGCGTATGCTCGGCTCGGTGGGCGAGCTGGACCAGCACCGCCTGCGCACCGGCAAGCTGATCGACGAGGACTGGCCGCGCCTGACCATGGCGATCCAGAAAATGAACGACGCCCAGGTCTTCATCGACGAGACCCCGGCCCTGAACCCGATCGAGATGCGGGCCCGCGCGCGCCGCCTGTCGCGCCAGTGCGGCAAGCTGGGCCTGATCATCGTCGACTACCTGCAGCTGATGCAGGGCAGCAAGGCCGGCGACAACCGCGCCTCCGAGATCTCCGAGATCTCCCGCTCGCTGAAGGGCCTGGCCAAGGAACTGCATTGCCCGGTGATAGCGCTGTCTCAGCTGAACCGCTCGCTGGAGCAGCGCCCCAACAAGCGCCCGGTGATGTCCGACCTGCGCGAATCGGGCGCCATCGAGCAGGACGCGGACGTCATCATCTTCCTGTACCGCGACGAGGTCTACAACCCGGATTCCCCCGAAAAGGGCACCGCCGAGATCATTATCGGCAAACAGCGTAACGGCCCGATCGGGGCGATACGCCTGACCTGGCGCGGCATGTACACCAAGTTTGGCAATTACAGCGGCGCACTGTCCACCTACCAGGGCGACTAAGCCCGGCGGCGACAGGCAAGCAGAATACCAGCAGTACCCCAGCAGCACCTCACCCCGCTATCACACACCGGCTGCCGCGTGGCGGCTGTCTGTAGCACTGATGTTTCACGATTTGGAGATTGATATGTTTGGACGCTTGATGCCCACCGAGGGCAAGTTTTTTGACCTGTTCAACCAGCACGCCGATCTGTGCGTCAAAGGCGCCAAGGAAATGCTGGCCCTGATGACCAATTTCGACGACCTGGAGAACCGCGTGCACGCGATCGAGGGCATCGAGAAACAGGCCGACAAGATCACCTACGCCACGGTCGACCTGCTGCACAAGACCTTCATCACGCCGCTGGACCGCGACGAGATCCACAAGCTGATCACCAAGATGGACGACATCCTGGACCTGATGGAGGACGCCGGCCAGACCGTCTCGCTGTACGACCTGCACTCGGTGACGCCGGAGGCCAAGCGCCTGGCCGAGCTGGTGCTGGCCTGCACCGAGAAGGTCCGCGACGCCGTGGCCATGCTGCACAACATGGACAACTCGCAAAAGATCGTCGCCATCTGCGAAGAGATCGACCGCCTGGAATCGGACGCCGACCACGTGATGCGCGCCGCCATGTCCAAGCTGTTCCGCGACGAGCCGGACGTGCGCAATCTGATCAAGATGAAGGCCATCTACGAGATCCTGGAGACGGTGACCGACCGTTGCGAGGACGTGGCCAACATCATCGAAGGCATCATCGTCGAAAACGCCTAAGCCGGCAGCTGTCCGAAAAAGATTAGAAAAGAATAATCCATGCAAACCCTACAAATCAGCATCTATGCGCTTGCCTTCCTGATCTTCCTGGCGCTGGTGTTTGACTTCATGAATGGCTTCCACGACGCGGCGAACGCCATCGCCACCGTGGTGTCGACCGGCGTGCTCAAGCCGCAGTCGGCGGTGGCCATGGCGGCGTTCTTCAACTTCATCGCCATCTTCGTGGTCGGCCTGAAGGTGGCGACCACGATCGGCAAGGGCACCATCGACCCGAACGTCGTCGACCACTACGTGATCTTCGGCGCGCTGGTGGGCGCCATCGTCTGGAACCTGATCACCTGGTACTACGGCATCCCGTCCTCGTCCTCGCACGCGCTGATCGGCGGCCTGGTGGGCGCGGCGGTGGCCAAGTCCGGCACCGGCGCGCTGATCGCCGGCGGCCTGATCAAGACCGTCACCTTCATCGTCGTGGCGCCGCTGCTCGGTTTCCTGCTCGGCTCCCTGATCATGCTGATGGTGTCGTGGATCTTCGTGCGCAGCACGCCGCGCAAGGTCGACACCTGGTTCCGCCGCCTGCAGCTGGCCTCGGCCGCCGCCTACAGCCTGGGCCACGGCGGCAACGACGCGCAGAAAACCATGGGCATCATCTGGATGCTGCTGATCGCCTCCGGCCACGTGGCCGCCGGCGACGCGGCGCCGCCCAGCTGGGTCATCATCGCCTGCTACGGCACCATCTCGTTCGGCACGTTGTTCGGCGGCTGGCGCATCGTCAAGACCATGGGCCAGAAGATCACCAAGCTCAAACCGGTGGGCGGCTTCTGCGCCGAGACCGGCGGCGCCGTGACCCTGATCATGGCCAGCTTCTGGGGCGTGCCCGTCTCCACCACGCACACCATCACCGGCGCCATCGTCGGCGTGGGCGCGTCGCAAAAGATGTCGGCCGTGCGCTGGGGCGTGGCGGGCAACATCGTGTGGGCCTGGATCTTCACCATCCCGGCGTCGGCCTTCGTGGCCGCCGTGGCGTGGTGGGTGGGCCGCCACATCATGTGACGCAAGCGGTACGGACGTGAAAAAGGGAGCCCATGGAGGCTCCCTTTTTTATGGCGGTGCCGGCGGGGCGGGGAGCCGGTCGTTTCGCGGCTGTTAGAATGGCGGGATGTCCGCATTCTCCGCCTTACTGCAACGGGTCCGTCCCGACAATTTCACCCTCGCCCTGCTGGCCACCGTCGGCGTCGCCACCATCCTGCCCTGCACCGGGCGGGCCGCCGCGGTGGCCGGCGACGTCACCGCCGTCGCCATCGGCGCGCTGTTCTTCCTGCACGGCGCCAAGCTGCCGCGCGAGGCCATCGTCGCCGGCCTCACGCACTGGCGCCTGCACCTGTTGGTGCTGTGCTGCACCTTCGTGATGTTCCCGGTGCTCGGCCTGCTGATGAAACCCCTGGCGCTGGCCATGCTCACGCCGGAGCTGTACCTGGGCATGCTGTTCCTGTGCATGCTGCCGTCCACCGTGCAGTCGTCGATCGCCTTCACCGCCATGGCGCGGGGGAACGTGCCGGCCGCCGTGTGCAGCGCCTCGGCCTCCAATTTCGCCGGCATCTTCCTCACGCCACTGCTGGTCAGCGCGCTGGTGGTGCAGGGCGGCGGTTCCCGTTCGGCGCTGGACGCGGTCGTCGCCATCACCGTGCAGCTGCTGCTGCCCTTCATCGCCGGCCAGCTGCTGCGGCCCTGGATAGGCGCCTGGGTCGACCGCCACAAACCCAAGCTCAAATACATCGACCAGGGTTCCATCCTGATGGTGGTCTACACCGCCTTCAGCGCGGCGGTGGAGGAGGGCATCTGGCGCCAGCTGGGCGCGGCCTCGCTGCTCGCGCTGGTGTTCGTCTGCTGCCTGCTGCTGGCGGCGGTGCTGTGGCTGACGGCGTACGCCAGCCGCCGCCTCGGCTTCAGCCGGGAGGACGCGATCACCATCGTGTTCTGCGGCTCCAAGAAAAGCCTGGCCAGCGGCGTGCCGATGGCCAAGGTGCTGTTCGCCACCTCGTCGCTGGGCATGATCATCCTGCCGCTGATGCTGTTCCACCAGATCCAGCTGATGGTGTGCGCCGTGCTGGCCCAGCGGTACTCGCGGGAGCCGGAGGCGGCGCGGTGACGGGCGGCGTGCGCGTGGAGGCGCTGGCGCCGGACGCGCCCGAGGCGCTGGCCCTGCTGGAGGAGCTGTCCGCCGCGCTGTCGGCGATCACCGGCGACAGCGGCCGGTCCTCGTTCGATCCGGCCGACGTGCGGGGGCCGATGGCGCGCTTCGTGGTCGCGCGCGATGGCGGCGGCGCGGCGCTGGGCTGCGGCGCCTTCCGGCCCATGGCGACGGGCGAGGCGGGGGAGGGGCCGGCGGCCGAGGTGAAGCGGATGTACGCCAGACCGGGCCGGCGCGGTGTCGGCGGCGCCATCCTGGCTTTCCTGGAGGCCGAGGCGGCAGCGCTGGGCTACCGCGTCCTGCGGCTGTCGACGCGGCTGGTCAATACGCGCGCCGTGGCCTTCTACGAGGCGCGCGGCTATGCGCGCATCGCCAACTTCGGGCGCTACGCGGCCAAGCCGGAGTCGGTGTGTTTCGAGAAGCGGCTTTATTGAATTCACCACAGAATTCGCCACGGAAAGCCCGGATTGCTGTTGTCGCACGTAAACATCGGATAAAATGGGACCAGGCGGTCTCCGTACTTTGCGTCCGGCGCCATTTCCATGTTGAGCTTACACACCAATTCCGCAGCGCTGTCAGCCCAGGTTTCGCTCAGCCGTACAGAGGGCAGGATGGCGCTCGCCATGACGCGGCTGGGAACCGGCTTCCGGATCAACTCGGCGCGGGACGACGCGGCGGGGCTGCAGATCGCCACCCGCCTGTCCTCCGAGCTGCACGGCATGGCGGCGGCGCGGGCCAACATCCAGAAGTCCACGTCGATGCTGCAGACCGCCGACGGCGCGCTCGATGTCAGCGGCAAAATATTGATCAGAATGAAAGACCTGGCCATCCAGGCCGCGGACGGCACCACCTCGGACCACGACCGCGCCGCCTTGCAGGCGGAATACACCGCGCTGACCCGTGAGCTGAGCCATATTTCCATCGCCACCACCTTCGGCGGCACCAAGCTGCTGTTGGGCGATTCGACCGAGGAGCGCGCGGCCGCCGCCAACGCCGCGCAGGCGGCCGGCGCGGCCGCCGCCAACGCCTCGGCGGCGCAGGGCGCGGCCCAGGGCCAGTACGACAACGCGCTGGCCAACCACCAGGGCGCGCCGACCGCGTTGACGCTGGCCGCGCTGACGGCGGCCAACGACGCCCTGATCCAGACCACCGCCGCGGCCACGGTGGCCGGCGAGGCGGCCACCGAGTCCCAGAACTACGCCACCGCGGTGGCGGCGGCGACGGCGGTGGACGGGGCGTTCTCGGCGCCGCTGGACTTCCAGATCGGCGACTCGGACGAGGAGGTGATGACCGTCAGGCTGACGCCGGAGCTGACCGCCATGCACAGCGCCCTGCACGCCGCCGCCAGCACCTACGACACCTTCGGCATCGTGCGCAACGGCGCCGGCACCGACCTGGTGATCGCCAGCACGGCCACCACGGCCATCGGCAACCTGCAGACCGCGATCGACGCGGTGGCCGCCGTGCGCTCGTCGATAGGCGCGGCCGGCAACCGGCTGGACCACGCGGCCAACAACCTGGCCACGTCGCAGGTCAACGCCAGCGCCGCCCGGGGCCGCATCATGGACGCCGACTTCGCGCAGGAAAGCGCCAACATGATTTCCCAGCAAATGCTGATGCAGTCCGGCACCGCCGTGCTGCGCCAGGCCGGCAGCATCTCGTCGATGCTGATGTCGCTGCTGCGTTAAGAAGTGGTTATTTGATGCAGACGGCGCGCACCATCTTGATGTCGGTGATGCCCAGCAGGACCTTCTCGATGCCGTCCATCTTCAGCGTCAGCATGCCGTCCTCCAGCGCGGCGGCCAGCAGTTGCGCCACGCGGGCGTGCTCCTGCAGCAGCTTCTTGACCTTGTCGCTGCCCGTCATCAGCTCGTGCAGGCCGACCCGGCCCCGGTAGCCGCGGTTGCACTCGTCGCAGCCCACCGCGCGGTACAGCGTGAACTTGCCGTCCTTGTCGGCGTAGCGCTCGCGCCAGCCGGCCAGCACGGCGGCGCGGCCGGCCTTGGCGTCGCGCTTGAAGTTTTCCGTGTTGAGCAGCTCCTCGCAGAACTCCGTCAGCAGCAGGTCGACCTCGACCTCGCTCGGATGGTAGGCCTGCTTGCAGGTCGCGCACAGGCGCTTGGCCAGGCGCTGCGCCAGGATGCCCAGCAGGGCGTCGGCGAAGTTGAACGGGTCCATGCCCATGTCCAGCAGCCGCACGATGGATTCCGGCGCGCTGTTGGTGTGCAGCGTGGCGAACACCAGGTGGCCCGTCAGCGAGGCCTCGATGCCCATGCCCACGGTTTCCTTGTCGCGCATCTCGCCGACCATGATGATGTCCGGGTCGGCCCGCAGGAAGGCCCGCATCACGGTGGCGAAGTCCAGTCCCGCCTTGCGGTTGACCTGCACCTGGCGCAGGCCCTTCTGCGTGATCTCCACCGGGTCCTCGGCGGTCCAGATCTTGGTGTCCGGCGTGTTCAGGTAGTTCAGCACCGAGTGCAGCGTGGTGGTCTTGCCGGAGCCGGTGGGGCCGCACACGAAGAACAGGCCGTAGGGCTTCTCCACCGTGGCGCGCAGCCGGTCCAGGTTGAAGGGCAGCACGCCCAGCTTGTCCAGCGGGATCGGCTCGCCGGCGGCCAGGATGCGCATCACGATGTCCTCCACGCCGCCCGAGGAGGGGATGGTGGCCACCCGCAGCTCGATGTCCAGCGGGCCGTACTTCTTGAACTTGATCTTGCCGTCCTGCGGCTTGCGGCGTTCGGAGATGTCGAGGTCGCACATGATCTTCACGCGCGCCACCAGCGCGCTGCGGTAGGCGTGCGGGATCTCGATGTAGGGCACCAGCGAGCCGTCCTTGCGGAAGCGGATGCCGGTCTTGCCCTTGCCGGGCAGGGGCTCGATGTGGATGTCGGACACGCCCTGGCGGTAGGCGTCCACGATGATCTTGTTGACCAGCTTGACCAGCTCGTTCTCGACCGCCTCCGACACCTCGGCCGGGCCGTCGCCGCCCTCGTCGTCATGGTCGTCCATGCCCGACAGCAGCTCGCCCACGCTGCCGCTGTCGCTGGTGGCGCCGTAGAACTGCTCGAGCGTCTGCTCGAACTCCAGGTTGGTGGTGACGCGGTAGATGATCTTGGAGCGCGGGAAGATCTGGTTGACGATGCGCGTGTTGGCCACCTGCTCGGGGTCGACCGCCAGCACCAGCAGCCCCTCCTTGCTTTCCTCCAGCGGCAGCCACAGGCACTCCTCCACGTACTGGCGCTTGAGGTTCTTCAGCAGGTCCACGGGACGCACCCGGTCCGGCTTGAACGGCTCGTACGGCACCGAGTAATGGCGCGACAGCGACAGGCCGATGGCCGGCAGCTTCACGTGCAGCTCCTTCAGCAGCACCTCCTCGATGGCGACGTCGTTCTTGCGCGCGTTGCGCTTGGCCAGCTCCAGGTCGCCCGCCGACAGCACCGCGTCCGTCACCAGGCCGTCGTACTTGGTGCGCACGTACTGGGGCGGCTTCATGCGCTGGCTGAGCGCCACCGACAAGGTCTCGCACAGTTCCTTCACGCCGTCCACGGCGATCTGCGAGAATGGCCCTCCCTCGCGGTTGTTGATGAACTGGACCACGCCCAGCAGCTCCTTGGACTGCACCGAGATCAGCGGCGCCACCAGCATTTCGCGCGTGCGGTAGCCGGTGCGCTGGTCCACCCCGTGCTGGAAGCGCAGCTCCGGCGAATGGCGCTTCAACTCGGCCTCGTCGTAGACGTCGGCGATGTTGACGGTCTTGTGGGTCAGCGCGACGTAGCCGGCGATGCTGTGCGGCGTGACGGCCAGCTTCAGGTCGCGGAAGGTGGTCAGCCCGGTCTTGACCTTGGAGACGATGTAGTCCTTCTCGTGGTCCATCGCGTACAAGGTGAAGCGGTCGCAATTGAACAGGTCGCAGAACTCCATGCCCAGGTCGAGCATGATCTCGTCGAGGTTGTTGGTGGCGTGGATCTTGGTGGTGACCGCATGCAGCTTCCTGAAGAACGCCAACCGCAGGTCAACCTCGCTGGGTTTGGGACTGGAATGGTCGGCGTCGCTCATCGGCTGGGGAATCCTCTTTCCACAATGGGGGCTACAGCTCGACTTCCAGGCCCTCGTAGGCCAGGAAGACCTGCAGGCCTTCCGGCAGCGGCGCGTGGCGCGCCATCACCTCCTGGAACACGGCCTCCAGCTCGTCGTCGCTGCGGGTCGGTTCGTGATGGGTGCAGTATAACTGTTTGGCGCCGGCCTTGATCGCCATCGCGAACGCGCCGTCGAAGGTGCCGTGGCCCCAGCCCTGCTTGGCCGGATACTCCTCGCGGGTGTAGGAGCAGTCCACGATCAGCGCCGTCACGCCCTGGATGGTCGCCTCGATGGCGCGGGTGCGCTCCTCGATGTGCGACTGGAAGGCGGCGTGCTCGGGATGCCCGGGCGGGTAGATGTTGTAGTGCGGCTCGTGGTCGCCGGTGAAGAACACGGACTTGCCGTTGCAGTCGATGCGGTAGCCCAGGTCGATCACCGGGTGGTTCATCACCACGTTGCTGACCTGCGCGTCGCCCACGGCGATGGTCTCGGCCGGCGCCAGCGTGCGGTATTCGATGGTGGCGTCCATCTGCGTCTCGCTGACCGGGAAATAGCTGTTCTGCAGCTGCACCCCCATCACGTGCTCGATGCCGTTGCCGGTGTCGGGATCGGTGGTGCCGTGCAGCCGCACGCGGCTGCCCTTGATGAACAGGGGCGTGAAGAAGGGCAGGCCGTGGATATGGTCCCAATGGCTGTGCGTGATGAAGATGTTGGCCTTGACCGGCACTTTCTTCTGGGCGATCAGGGACTGGGCCAGGGCGAAAATGCCCGTGCCGCCGTCGATCACGATCAGGGTGTCGTCGTCACTGCGCACCTCGATGCACGTGGTGTTGCCGCCATAGCGCGCCGTACGCGGTCCCGGGGACGGGATCGAGCCGCGCACCCCCCAAAATTTGAATTTCATGCTGTTGTGCCCCTAACCTTACCCGTTCTCTATCAGTCCGCCGTCCTTCTATTGCCAGCGCAGCATCAAGCATGGTTGAACAGGCAAGTGACGGTCAATACCGATGATAGCCGTTTTTCCGCGCATTCTGGGCTAAAAGTTGCGAATATGAAGAGTTAATTGCAGGCAAATAGCGATACCGCGCGATTCCAATGTACAGGCGCTTGCACTAGAGCTACACTTCAAGCAATTACGTCTGTGCACTGAAATCTACCATGCAAGAGCTGAACCATACCCAAATTGCGCAGAGGCTGGACCAGCTGACCGAATTGAGCGTGGCGCTCGGGGCCAGCCATGACACGGCTGAGCTGCTGGAACGCATCCTGATGGTGGCCAAGGGCATGACCAACGCCGACGGCGGCACCCTGTACCGACCCAGCGAGGACGGGCGCAGCCTGTGCTTCCACATCTCGGTCAACGACACGCTCGGCATCCGCCAGGGCGGCGCCCACGGCGACAAGATCGACATCCCCGCCGTGCCGCTGTTCGACGCGCACGGCGACAAGAACCTGGCCTCGGTGGCCGCCTATTCCGCCAATTTCCGCCTGTCCGTCAACATCGAGGACGTGTACCAGGCCGACGTGTTCAACTTCTCCGGCATGCGATCGTTCGACCAGCAGCGCGGCTACCATTCGCAGTCCTTCCTGACGGTGCCGATGAACGACCACGAGGGCGAACTGGTGGGCGTGCTGCAGCTGATCAACGCCAAGGACCCGCTGACGGGCGCCATCCGCGCCTTCTCGCCCACCGACCAGCGCTTCATCGAGGCGCTGGCGGCGCAGGCCGGCGTGGCCATCACCAACCAGCGCCTGATCCAGCAGCTGGAGGAATTGCTGGAGGCGCTGGTCAACCTGATCAACATCGGCATCGACGAGAAGTCGCCGTACACGGGCCGCCACTGCCAGTTCGTGCCGGAACTGACGATGATGCTGGCCGAGGCGGTGCACAACACGGAGACCGGCCCGCTGGCCGACTTCCGCATGGACGACGCCGACCGCAAGGAACTGTGGCTGGCCGGCCTGCTGCACGACTGCGGCAAGATCACCACCCCGGTGCACGTGGTGGACAAGGGCACCAAGCTGGAAACCATCTTCGACCGCGTGCACATGGTCAGCACCCGCTTCGAGGTCTTGATGCGCGACGCCGAGATCCGCGCCCTGAAGGCCAAGCTGGCCGGCGGCGACGCCGAGGCGATCGACGCCGCGCTGGCCGAGGAGCTGGCGCAGCTGGAGGCCGACCGCCAGTTCATCCGCGGCGCCAACATCGGCGGCGAGGGCATGCGGCCGGAGGACCAGGAGCGGGTGCGCCAGATCGCCAAATACCGCTTCATGGGCCACGTGATCCAGAAGAAGGAGGCCGGCGGCGAGGAGCCGCCGTTCCGCCGCGAGGAGCAGGACTTCCTGTCGGCCGAGGAGGTGGACAACCTCACCATCCGCTTCGGCACGCTGACCGACGGCGAGCGCAAGGAAATCAACAACCACATCTCGGTCACGATCCGCATGCTCGAATCGCTGCCGTGGCCCAAGCACCTGCAGAACGTCGCGGAATACGCGGGCGGCCACCACGAGCGCATGGACGGCAAGGGCTATCCGCGCGGACTGACCAAGGAACAGATGTCGGTGCCGGCGCGGGTGATGGCGATCGCCGACATCTTCGAGGCGCTGACGGCGCGCGACCGGCCTTACAAGAAAGGCAAGCTGTTGTCGGAGTCGCTGCGCATCCTGGGCAATTTCAGCCTGAACGGCCACATCGACCCGGACCTGTTCGACATCTTCATCCGCCAGAAAGTCTACCTGGACTTCGCCCGCAAGAACGTCGACGAGCGCCAGCTCGACCACGTGGACGAGTCCAAGATCCCCGGCTACACGCCTTAAGCGCGCGGAGCGAGCGTGCCGCTGCATCTGCCCAAATTCACCTCCCGCCTGGGCAAGGCGGTGCAGAAGTACGGCGCCCGATGGGCGCTCGGGCTGGCGCTGACGATGGCCGCCTTCTTCAATGTCGAGGGCTGGCTGCACAGCGACACCATCGAGCGCATGGACACCTTCGCGGCCGGCCTGCGCATGCGCCTGGAAAAGCCGCAGCTGGACCCGCGCATCGTCATCGTCGATATCGACGACAAGAGCCTGACCGAGGTGGGGCGCTTCCCGTGGAGCCGCAACGTGATGGCCAACCTGGTGAGCCAGCTGACCGAGAAATACCAGGTCGCCGCTGTCGGTTTCGACGTTTCCTTCCCCGAGCCCGACACCAGTTCCGGCTACGACGTGCTGCAAAAACTGGCGATGGGCGAACTGAAACAGGTGCCCGGGCTGGACCGCCAGCTGGAGCGGCTGCAGCCGCAGATGGATTACGACGGCCTGCTCGCCGCCGCCATCAAGGGTAGGCCCGTGGTGCTGGGCTACAACCTGTCCGGCACCCAGACCAAGGGCGTGCTGCCCAAGCCCGCGTTCACCGAGGAGGTGCTGAACGGCCGCGTGCTGGACGCCTACGAGGTGGCCGGCTACGAGGCCAACATCAAGCGGCTGCAGGACGCCGCCGCCACCGCCGGCATCTTCACGGCGATGCCGGACCGCGACGGCGTGGTGCGCTCCACCGCGTTGCTGCAGAAGGTCGGCAAGGGCTATTATCCAACGCTGTCGCTGGCCACCGCCGCCGTGGCGCTGCAGGCGCGTTCCATCTCGCCGCTGTTCGAGGGAACGGTCGATTCCTTGTCCGAGGCGCAGAAGCGCAACGGCGGTCTGGAGGCGATCGGCCTGTTCCACGCCGAGGGCAACATCCGCATTCCTGTCGGCGAGGGCTTGACCACCACCGTGCAGTTCCGCGGCCGCGGCGGGCCGCAGGGCGGCGCCTACCGCTATGTCTCGGCGACCGACGTGTTGAAGGGTGCCGTGCCGCAGGAAGTGCTGGAGGGGGCGATCGTGCTGGTCGGAACCACGGCGCCGGGCCTGAACGACCTGCGGGCCACGCCGGTCAACGCCGAGTACCCCGGGGTGGAAATCCATGCCAACATGATCCAGTCCATACTCGACGGCAGCTTCAAGGTGCGGCCCAGCGACGCCGTGGTGGCCGAGAAGTTGCAGGTGCTGGTGATCGGCCTGGCGCTGACGCTGGCGCTGCCGGTGCTGGCGCCGGTATGGTCCATCCTGTTGTCGCTGTCGGCGGCGGCCGCCGCCGCCGCGATCAACTTCCATTTCTACACCGCCTACGACTACGTGCTCAACGTCGCGGTCATCCTGCTGCTGGTGCTGGCCCTGTTCATCATGAACGTCGCCTGGGGCTATTTCTTCGAGGTGCGCCGCGGCCGCGCGCTGGTGTCGCGCTTCGGCGAGTACGTGGCGCCGGAGCTGGTGGCCGAGATGGCCGAGGACCCGGAAAAATACAATATGGACGGCGAAAGCCGCGAACTGACCGTCATGTTCGTCGACGTGCGCGGCTTCACCACCATTTCCGAGGGTCTGACCCCGAAGGCGCTGCGCGAATACATCAACCTCTACCTGACCGCGATGTCCACCGACATCCGCGACAGCCACCGCGGCACCCTGGACAAGTACATCGGCGACGCCGTCATGGCTTTCTGGGGCGCGCCGGTGGCCTTCCCCGACCACGCCAGCCGCGGCGTGGCCACCGCGCTCTTGATGCAGGCCAGCGCGCACCGACTGAACGACGACTTCATCAAGCGCGGCTGGCCGGAACTGAAGATCGGCATCGGCCTGAACACCGGCCCCATGCACGTGGGCGACATGGGCTCGCAAATCCGCCGCGCCTACACCGTCATGGGCGACGCCGTGAACCTGGGCTCGCGCCTGGAGGGCATCACCAAGGTCTACGGCGTCGGCATCTGCGTCGGCGAGATGACCCGCGCCGCCGCGCCCGAATTCGCCTACCGCGAGCTGGACCTGGTGCGCGTCAAGGGGAAGAACGAGCCGGTCGCCATTTTCGAGCCGGTCGGCCTGGACAAGGACATCGCCGAGGCCGACCGCGCCGAGCTGGCGCGCTGGAACGAGACGCTGGCGCTGCTGCGCGGCCAGCAATGGGACCAGGCCCAGGCCGCCATCGACGCGCTCGACGCCCAGCATCCGCGCGGCCTGTACAAGCTGTACACCGAGCGCGTCGCCCATTACCGCGCCCATCCGCCGGGCCCGGATTGGGACGGCGTCACCACCTTCGAGACCAAGTAGCGAAAGTGTAGGGCCGCTGCATCACGGCATCGAAAAATGCGGACGCGACAGGCAAATCGGACTAAACTTCAAGAAACAACCATTACTCTCGAACCAAGCGTTTGAGGGCCGGTTGCGGAAGGTGTCCGGAGGGTGTCATGGCTTGTCGCGTTGCGCAATTGCTGGCTGTAGCGGCCCTCGCCGCCGCTGCTGGAGAGGCGCTTTCGGCCGACCCGCCCGCAGCCTCCGACGCCGCCGCCTTGCGCGGCGCCGTGCAACTGGACAATGGCGACGGCTGGTCCGACAGCCGGCTGCGGACCGGCGTGCTGCTCGACTACCGCCTGCCGCTGAGCGCGCTCGGCCGCGGCGGCGACACGCTGGACGTGTACGGCAGCTGGTCGCAGGTGGGCGGCCTGGGCGACCCGCGGGGCGGCGCCGGCGGCACCGGCGGCCTCGGACTGGACGGCGTCGGCAAGGGCACCGGCGCGGGCCTGCGCTACAGCCAGTTGCTGGCCAGCGGCGACGGCCACGAGTCGCGCCTGAACTACGGCGCCGACGTGCGCGCCTACAAGGCGGCCGGCGTGTTGCAGGAATTGGAGCCTGGCAATGATGTCACTGTTTATCCGCTGAGCTTGAACTATAGTGGTAGTTGGATTCTGGAAAAAGGCGCGCTGAGCGGCTCGATCACGGTGCTGCACAATTTCAGCGGCGGCACGCGCGGCAGCCAGGACGACTTCGCCCGGCTGCGGCCCGGCGCCAGCACCAGCTACAGCATCGTGCGGCTGGCCGCCGCGCTGACCCGGCAACTGCCCGCCGACTTCCAGGTGCGCGCCGGCGTCAAGGGCCAGTTCACCGGCGACGCGCTGCTGCCCGGCGAGCAGTTCGGCGCCGGCGGCGCCGGCGGCGGCATGCTGGTGCGCGGCTTCCGCGAGCGCGCCATCGCCAACGACAGCGGCCTGGCGGCCCATGTGGAGTTGTATTCGCCGCAACTGTGCGGCGAATTCGCGCGCTGGCAGTGCCGCGCGCTGGTGTTTTACGACAAGGGATATTTCCGGCGCAACCGCGGCCTGGAGGGGGAACTCGGCGGCACGCAATTGCGCAGCACTTCAGTCCGTAGCGTGGGCGTGGGCCTGCGCGTGAGCGTTTCCAGCAATGTAGACCTGCAACTGGACTATGGCCGCGTGGTCCGGTCCAGCATCGTACCGCAACAAGACAAGAATCGCCTCCATGTTCGCCTGGGCATGACCTGGTGATTCCGACACCAAAAAGGAAGGCATGATGACTATCCATCCCGTCCGCCACGGACTGCGCCGCAAACTTCTGGCCGTGCTGGTCGCCGCCTGCTACACCAACTCCTACGCCAACCCCACAGCACCGCAAGTCATCGCGGGCCAGGCCAGCTTCCAGCAGCAGGGCAATCTGTACTCGATCACGAACACGCCCAACGCCATCATCAACTGGCAAAGCTTCTCGATCAGCCCGAACGAGGTCACGCGCTTCATCCAGCAGAACGGCGACAGCCGGGTGCTGAACCGCATCGTCGGGCAAGACCCCAGCAAGATCCTGGGCGCGCTGCAGTCGAACGGCAAGGTCTACCTGATCAACCCCAACGGCGTCCTGTTCGGCAAGGACGCGCGGGTCGACGTCAACGGCCTGGTGGCCTCCACCCTGGCGATCTCGAACACCGACTTCCTGGCGGGGCGGCACAACTTCGGCGGCGACGGCGCCGGCAAGGTGGTGAACCAGGGCGCCATCGTCACGCCCAACGGCGGCCAGGTCTACCTGATCGCCTCCAGCGTCGAGAACAGCGGCGTGATCACCTCCCCGCAAGGGGACGTGGTGCTGGCGGCGGGCAAGAGCGTGCAGCTGGTCGATTCGGCCAACCCGGACGTGCACGTGGTGGTCTCGGCCCCGGCCGACCAGGCGCTGAACCTGGGCGACGTGGTGGCCGCCGGCGGCAGGATCGGCATCTACGGCGCGCTGGTGAACCAGCGCGGCGCGGTCAACGCCGACAGTGCCGTGCTGGGCGCCAACGGCAAGGTGGTGCTGAAATCCAGCGGCACCACGCAGCTGGACGCGGGCAGCCGCACCAGCGCCGTCAACAGCGCCGGCAAGGGCGGCGAGATCCAGCTGCTGGGCCAGCGCGTGGGCCTGGTGGACGACGCGGCGGTGGACGCCAGCGGCGCCACCGGCGGCGGCACGGTGCTGATCGGCGGCGACTACCAGGGCGGCAACAGCGCCGTGCCGCACGCGCAGCAGACTTATATCGCCGAGCGCGCCACGGTGCGCGCCGACGCGCTCGAGCGCGGCGACGGCGGCCGCATCATCGCCTGGAGCGACAACGCCACCCGCGTCTACGGCGGCCTGTCCGCGCGCGGCGGCGCGCGGGGCGGCGACGGCGGCCTGATCGAAACCTCGGGCCACTATCTGGACATGCAGGGCAGGGCCGACACCGGCGCGCCGCTGGGCAAGACCGGCACGCTGCTGCTGGACCCCACCAGCATCACCATCGTGCAGAACGCCGATAGCGGCAACGTCCAGGGCACCGGCAATGTGTACGCCGAGGTCGGCTCCTCCACCAGCAGCGAGATTTCCGCCAGCACGCTGGAGACCGCCCTAGCTAGTAACGACGTCACTCTCACCACCGCCAGCGGCAATGGCGGCACCGGCGACATTACCGTGTTCTATCCGGTCAACTGGTCCAGCAACAGAGGCCTGACCCTTACCGCCAACCGCCACATCAACGTCCAAGCGGCCATCTCGGGCAGCGGCGCCACCTCGTCGCTGGCGCTGAACGCCGGCACCGGCGGCAGCATCACGCAGAACAGCTCCGGCGCGCTGTCGGTCAACAGCCTGGCGCTGTCGGCGCCCTCGGGCGCGATCTCGCTGGCCACGGCCGCCAACACCATTCCCGGCACGGTCACCATCGCCGGCAGCGGCGCGGTCACCATCTCGGCGGCCAGCCTGACCTTGGGCGCCACCAGCCTGGCCGCCGGCACGCTGACCGCCTCCAGCACCTCGGGCAACCTCACCGCCACCGGCGGCATCACCACCACCAGCGGCAGCGTCAACCTCACCGCCGCCAGCGGCGGCACCTTGACCACGGGCGGCGCGATCTCGACCAGCGGCGGTTTCGTCACGCTGGGCGCCAACGCGATGACCCTGGGCGGCACCATCGCGGCCGGCTCGGGCTCCGTCACGCTGGCGCCCTTGAGCGGCAGCCAGTCCATCGCCATGGGCGGCAGCGCGGCCGACAGCGGCGGCGTGCTGGGCCTGAGCCAGGCCGAACTGCAGGGCATCACCACCTCGGGCGGGCTGACCATCGGCGACCACACGCTGTCCGGCGGCGGCGACCTGACCGTGTCGGGCGCGCTGGACTTGTCGAGCTCCGTCACCGGCGGCGCGCTGAACCTGTACGCGCCCAGCGGCGGCGACATCGACGTGCAGGGCGCGGTGACGGTCGGCGGCACGGCCGGCATCACGCTGCGCACCAGCCACACCGGCACCCAGCGCGTCTCCATCGGCAGCCCGGTGACCGCCTCCGGCGGCTGGCTGACGGCGCGCACCGGCAAGCTGACGCTGAACAGCACCTTGACCGGCAACATCGTCGAGGTCGAGACCGCCAACGACCTGGCGCTGGGCGGCACCGGCGACCCGTCCGGCGTGCTCACCATCGCCTCGGGCGACCTGTCCAAGCTGGTGGGCAACGAACTGCGCTTCTCCATCGACGACATCTACAATTCGGACGGCACCATCGCCATCACCGGCGAGCTCAGCACCAGCGGCGGGCTGCGCCTGTACGCGCCGGGCGGCACCACGGCCACGGCGGCGGTGTCGGTGGGCGGCAAGTTCACGCTCGCCAACGGCGACTGGACCCAGAACGAGACGAGCCTGCCGGCCTTCAGCGCCGGCAATTTCGTGCTCACCGGCGGCAACTTCGTGCGCGTGACGGGCGGCGACGGTAGCTCCGGTTCGCCGTACGAAATCGTCGACCTGTACGGCCTGCAGGGCGCGGACGGTAGCCTGAACAGCGCCCACTACATCCTGAAAAACAACATCGATGCCTCCGCCACCAGCGGCTGGAACAGCGGCGCCGGCTTCGCGCCGATCGGCAATAGCGACTACTCCTACCACGGCACCTTCGACGGCAACGGCAAGACCATCTCCAACCTGTTCATCAACCGCCCGTCCAGCGACGGCGTCGGCTTGTTCAGCTACCTGGGCAGCGGCACCATCAAGGACCTGACCCTGTCCGGCGGTTCGGTGACGGGCGACACCAACGTCGGCGCGCTGGTGGGCTACTCCGGCAATCTCTCCGGCGCCGTGCAGAACGTGCGCAGCAGCATGGCGGTCAGCGGCCAGAACGAGGTGGGCGGGCTGGTCGGCTTCAGCCACGCCGCCATCTCCGGTTCCAGCGCGACCGGCGCCGTCACCGGGCTGAGCGGCACCGGCACCGCCAACGTGGGCGGCCTGGTCGGCACCAACATCGGCAGCATCACCCAGTCCTTCGCCACCGGTTCGGTGTACAGCGCACGCTACAACGTGGGCGGGCTGGTCGGCGACAACTACGACGGCGCCAGCATCACCAATTCCTACGCCACCGGCCAGGTCAGCGGCGGCAACGGCGTGGGCGGTTTGGCCGGCTGGAACGAGGGCACGGTCAACAATGTCTTCGCGACCGGCAACGTGATCGGCAACGAGGACGACGGCTCCGTGCCCTCGTCGTATATCGGCGGCCTGGCGGGCGCGCAGTTCGGCAGCTTCAGCAACGCCTACAGCACGGGAAGCATCACCAACGGCGGTTTCAGCTTCGCCCACGCGGCGTTCGGCGACGCCGACGGTGTGCACTCCCACATCTTCTACAACTCGAGCAACACCGGCCTGACCGACGCCAACGCCACCGGCCTGACCTCCACGCAGATGATGCAGCAGGCCAGCTTCAGCGGCTTCGATTTCGCCTCCAACTGGCGCATCTACGACGGCAGCACCACGCCGCTGCTGAAGGCCTTCCTGTCGCCGCTGACCGTCACGCTAACCGGCGGCACCGTCAGCAAGACCTACGACGGCAACGCGACGCCGCTGGACGCCGTGATCGGCTATTCCGGCTTCCTCGACGGCGACACCAGCGTCAGCGGCACCCTGGGCTGGCACAACAGCGGCCTGCACGCGGGCAGCTATATGCCCACCGGCCAGTACTCCACCAAGTACGACATCAGCTACACCGGCGCCACCACGCTGATGGTGGCGCAGCGGCCCGTGACGGGCACCGTCACCTGCACCTCCACCTGCGCCAAGACCTACGACGGCACGCTGAACGTCACCGGCTCGCCGAGCACGTCGATCACCAACGTCATCACGGCCGACAGCGGCAACATCTCGCTGACCGGCTCGGCCACCTACCAGACCAAGACCGCCGGCACCGGCAAGCCGCTGAACCTGAGCCTGTCGCTGACGGGCAGCGCGGCCCCGGACTACACGCTCTCCAGCTACAGCGGCACCGGCGACATCCTGCAGGCGCCGCTGACCGTGACGGGGCTGACCGCGATCAACCGGGCCTACAACGGCGGCACCGCCGTCACGCTGAACAACGGCAGCGCCACGCTGTGCTGCGCCGTCAGCGGCGACTCGATCAGCGTCGCGGTGTCCACCACCGGCTTCTCCAATTTCGCCGACAAGAACGTGGGCACCGCCAAGGCGGTCACCGTGCAGAGCGGCGCGTTCACGCTGTCCGGCGCCGACGCCCCCAACTACGCCGTCACGCCGCCCACCACGCTGACCGCCAACATCGCCGCCGCGCCGCTCACGGTGAGCGGCATCGCCGGGGTGTCGCGCGTGTACGACGCCAGCACCGCCGCCTCGGTGTCCGGCACCGCCTCCCTGAGCGGCATCATCGGATCGGACGTGGTCAGCGTCGGCTCCATCGGCAGCGGCACCTTCGCCACCAAGAACGTCGGCACCGCGAAAGCCATCACCCTGTCCGGCGGCGCCTTCACCTTGACCGGGACCGACGCCGGCAACTACAGCGTGACGGCGCCCACCGGCCTGAGCGCCAACGTCACGGCGGCGACGCTGGCCATCTCGGGCGTGTCCGCCACCAACCGGACCTATAACGCCACCACCGCCGCGCCGCTGACCGGCACCCCGGCGCTGTCCGGCGTGCTGGGATCGGACGTGGTGAACCTCGGCTCCGACCTCACCACCAGCACCTTCGCCACCAAGAACGTGGGCTTCAACAAGGCCATCACGGTGCCGTCCGGCGCGTTCAGCATCAGCGGCACGGACGCCTCCAACTACACGCTGACGCCGCTCACCGGCCTGCAGGCCAACGTGCTGCACGCGGACCTGACGGTGTCCGGCATGACGGCCGCCAACCGCGTCTACAACATGCTCACGGCCGCCACCGCCAGCGGCGGCACGCTGGTCGGCGTCCAGGGCGGCGACGTGGTCGCGCTGGGCACGGTGGCCGCCTCGTTCGCCGACAAGAACGTGGGCACGGCCAAGCCGGTCACGGTCGACAGCGTGGCGCTGACCGGCGCCGACGCCGGCAACTACACGGTGACCCGGCCCACCGACCTGACCGCCAACATCACCCCGGCCATCCTCAGCATCAACGGCATCAGCGCCGACAGCCGCGTCTACAACGCGCTGACCAACGCCACCACCACCGGCGGCACGCTGGCCGGCATCCTGGGCAGCGAGGTGGTCACGCTCGACAGCCTGAGCGCGGCCTTCGCCGACAAGAACGTCGGCAGCGCCAAGCCGGTGACCGTTTCCGGCATCGTGCTGGGCGGCGCGGACGCCGGCAACTACACGGCCACCGCGCCCACCGGCCTGAGCGCCGACATCACCGCCGCCGCGCTGCTGGTCAACGGCATCAGCGCCATCAGCCGCGTGTACGACGCCACCACGGCGGCCGGCCTGACCGGCACCGGCTCGCTGTCCGGCGTGCTGGGCTCGGACAGCGTCAGCCTGAACTCGGTGCTCAACACCAGCACCTTCGCCGACAAGCACGTCGGCACCGCCAAGGCCGTGACGGTGCCGGGCGGCGCCTTCACCCTGAGCGGCACGGACGCCGCCAACTACAGCCTGACCCCGCTGACCGGCCTGACCGCCGACATCACGCCGGCCACGCTGAGCGTGAGCGGCCTGTCGGCCACCAGCCGCGTCTACAACACGCTGACGGCGGCGGCCACCAGCGGCGGCAGCCTGGCCGGCGTGCTGGGCGGCGACAGCGTCTCGCTGGGCGCGGTGACGGCCGATTTCAGCGACAAGCACGTCGGCACCGAAAAGACGGTCACCGTCTCGAACATCGTGCTGGGCGGCGCCGACGCCACCAACTACACGATCACGCTGCCCACCGGCCTGGAGGCCAACATCACGCCGGCCGCGCTGACCGTCAGCGGCGGCGCCGAAAACCGCGTCTACAACGCGTTGACCGACGCCACCATCAGCAGCGGCAGCCTGTCCGGCGTGCTGGGCGCCGATTCGGTGGGCGTGGGCGCCGTGTCGGCCAGCTTCGCCGACAAGAACGTGGGCGCGGCCAAGCCGGTCACGGTGTCCAGCATCACCCTGAGCGGCGCGGACGCCGGCAACTACACCATCGGCCTGCCCACCGGCCTGACGGCCAGCATCACGCCGGCCTCGCTGTCGGTCAGCGGCCTGAGCGCCAACAACAAGGTGTACGACGCGCTGACCACGGCCGGCACCACCGGCGGCAGCCTGTCCGGCGTGCTGGGCAGCGACACCGTCGCCATGGGCGCCGTCACCGCCAGCTTCGGCGACAAGCACGTGGGCACGGCGAAACCTGTCACCGTGGCCGCCATCTCGCTGAGCGGCACGGACGCCGGCAACTACACGGTGGTCACGCCGTCCGGCCTGAGCGCGGACATCACGGCGCGCCCATTGGCCACCTGGACCGCTGTGGGCAGCGGCCTGTGGAGCACGGCCTCGAACTGGCAGGACGGCGTGGCGCCGGAGGGCGCCAACGTGCTGGCCGCCTCGCTGCCGAACGCCTCCGGTACCGTCACCTACGACAGCGGCGGCACCACGTTGCAGACGCTGACCGCGACCGGCGGCCAGGCGCTGGCCATCACCGGCGGCGCGCTGACCCTGGGCACGGCTGGCAGCCACGCGTCGACCGTCAACAACCTGTCGATCGCCAACGGCGGCCTGCAACTGATCGGCACGCTGAGCAGCAACGCGGTAGCGATGACGGGCGGTACGCTGAGCGGCAGCGGCTCCGCCGCGATCGGTTCGCTGACCCTGAGCGGCGGCACCATCACCGGCCTGTCCGCGCTGGGCGTCACCAACCACTACACGCAGAGCGGGGGCGGCATCGCCATCAGCGGGGCGCTGAGCATCCAGGAGAACTCGGGCAACCTCAGCGTGGGCAGCATCGCCGCGCCCACCGGCATCTCGCTCAGCGTGACCGAGGGCGGCGCCATCACCCAGACCGGCGCGATCACCACCAACGCGCTCAGCGTCACGGCCCAGAACGGCGTCAACCTGAATAGCAGCGCCAACCACGTGCTGGCCTTCACCGGCAGCAACAGCGGCAGCGGCGGCATCACGCTGTTCAACACCCTGAGCGGCAGCGACCAGCTGACACTGGGCAACGTCAGCACCAGCGGCGGCAACTTGACGATCGACAACGTGGGCGGCATTATCGCCGCCGGCGCGCTGCAGGCGGGCGGCGCCGTGTCGCTGACCGCGCACAGTCCCATCACGGTGACCGGCACCATCGACGGCAACAGCATCAGCCTGGACGCCAGCACCGGCATCACGCTGGGCGCCGGCTCGGGCCTGACGGCGGTGAACAATATCGCGATGACGGCCGGTAGCGGCATCGACGTGGGCGGCACCGTGACCAGCACCGCCGGCAACATCAACCTGGTGGCGCAGACCGGCAACATCACGGTCACCAACGGGCCGAACAACTTCAGCAGTAGCGGCCCGGTGACGCTGACGGCGACCGGCGGCTCGGTGTCGGCGCCGCCGTCGGCCTTCGCCCCCGGCACCACGTCCGTGGTGAACGACGGCGCGGCGGCTGCCGAGGCGGCGGCCAAGGCGGCAGAGGAAGCAGCCGCCAAAGCGGCGGCGGACGCCGCGGCCAAGAAGGCCGCGGAGGAGGCGGCCGCGAAGGCGGCCGAGGAGGCGGCCGCCAAGGCGGCGGCGGAAGCGGCCGCGAAGAAGGCGGCGGAGGAGGCCGCGGCCAAGGCTGCGGCGGAGGCCGCGGCCAAGAAGGCGGTGGAGGAGGCGGCGGCCAAGGCGGCAGAGGAAGCGGCCGCCAAGGCGGCGGCGGAGGCCGCGGCCAAAGCGGCGGCGGAGGCCGCGGCCAAGGCGGCGGCGGAAGCGGCGGCCAAGGCGGCGGAAGAGGCCGCTGCGAAGGCGGCGGCGGAAGCGGCGGCCAAGGCGGCGGAAGAGGCTGCGGCCCAGGCGGCGGCGGAGGCGGCCGCCAAGGCCGCGGCGGAAGCGGCGGCGAAGGCGGCCGAGGAAGCGGCGGCCCAGGCGGCGGCGGAAGCGGCGGCCAAGGCGGCGCAAGAGGCGGCGGCCAAGGCGGCCGCGGAGGCGGCGGCGAAAGCCGCCGCCGAGAAGGCGGCCGCCGACGCGGCGGCGAAGGCGGCGGCCGACGCCGCGGCCAAGGCCGCCGCGGATGCGGCCGCGAAGGCCGCGGCGGAAGCGGCCGCCAAAGCCGCGGCGGAGGCCGCCGCCAAGGCCGCCGCCGAGGCGGCGGCGAAAAAGGCGGCCGAGGAAGCCGCGGCCAAGGCCAGCCAGAACAACAACCAGGAGCCGGTGGCGCAGGCGATCAGCTCCACCGTCAACATCATCAACGCCTCGGTCAACGCCGCCAGCGGCGCCGGCGACGGCCTGGCGTCCACCTCCGGCACGGGTGGCGGCGGCTCGGGCGGCGGTTCCGCCAGCGCCAGCACCAGCGGCCCGGCGGCGCAGGAAGACGCGAAGAGCGATAAAAAGGAAGAGAGCAAGGATGGCGCAGCCAGCAAGGACAGCGGAGTCAAGAAAGACGAGCCCGTCAAGAAAATGTATTGCAATTGACGGCCGGCGGCGCCGCGCCGGGCTGGCGCTGGGCGCGCTTTGCGCCCTCGGCGCCCTGGGCGCGGCCGTTCCGGCCCATGCCGGCCAGGTGGCCGGCAGGGTCACGCAACTGAGCGGCGCCATGACGGCGCAGCAGCCGGGCTCCGCGCCGCGCGCGCTGGCGCCGCAATCGGAGGTGCAGGCCGGCGACACACTGGCGACCGGCCGCGACGCCTATGCCTTGGTGCGCTTCATCGACCAGAGTGAAATGGCGCTCAAGCCCGCCACCACCTTGAAGGTGGAGCAGTTCGTGTTCGACAACGCCTTGCCGGACAACGACAGCGCCGGCTTCCGGCTGGTCAAGGGCGGGCTGCGCTCGGTCACCGGCCTGCTGGGCCAGCGCAACAAGGAGCGCTTCGCGCTGAAGACGCCCAGCGCCACCATCGGCATCCGCGGCACCACGTTTTTCCTGGAGTACCTGGCGGGCGACGAGGCGGCCGCCGGCCTCGCCTCGGCCAGCCCGCTGGAGCCGGGACTGCACGTGTACGTGGGCGAGGGCGGCCTGTCGCTGGTGAACCAGGCGGGCGTGTTCCGCTACGACGCCGGGCAGTTCGGCTACTTCAAGGACGAGGCGACCGCGCCGGTGAAGATGCCGAGCAATCCCGGCATGCGCTTCGATTTGCCGCCGGGCTTCGGCCCCGCGACGCTGCCGCCCAAATTGTGAAGCGCCGTCGCTACAATGTCATGACATTTCAAATAAGCACTATGTGTTGCATCCGTGATAGCATGTCGCCCGTGCGCTGTGTGTCATTCGGACCCTAAATTTCCCCCGATCATCTGCAAAGATGGGGATTTTTGGCCGTCCTGAGTAATAATTCCATATAAGCAGCACTGTGCCGGTGCTGTTCCTTATGGCCCAGCATCAGAACAACCCCAAGAGCCGATACATGAACAAACAACTAGCGCGCTTTTTTGCAGGCACCCTGCTCGCCGCCGCGGTGAGCGCTGCCTGGTCCGCCGAGGCCGACGATGGCGTGGTCCGCTTCGAAATCTCCCGCTTCAACGTCACCGGCAACACGCTGCTGCCGCCCGCCGAGGTGGAGCGGCTGCTGCAGCCCTTCGCCGGCAAGCGGCGCGACTTCGGCGACGTGCAGCGCGCGCTGGAGGCGCTGGAGGCGGCCTTCCACGCGCGCGGCTACAACATCGTCACGGTCGAGCTGCCGGAACAGGAGCTCGACAAGGGCGAGGTGCGGCTGCGGGTGGTGGAGACCAAGATCGGGCGCGTCAATGTCAAGGGCAACCAGCATTTCGACGAGGCCAACGTGCGGCGCGCGCTGCCCGACCTGCGCGAGGGGATCACTCCGGACCTGAGGCAGGTCTCGGCCGGCCTGCGCCTGGCCAACGACAATCCGGCGCGCAAGATCGCGCTCAAGCTGCAAAGTAGCGACACCGACGGCGAGGTCGACGCCGGGCTGGAGGTGACGGACGAGAATCCGTGGAAGGCCATGCTCAACGCCGACAACACCGGCACCGACTCCACCGGCAAGACGCACCTGGGCTTCATCCTGCAGCACGCCAACCTGTGGGGGCTGGACCACGTGGCCACCCTGCAGTACACCACCACCGCCGAGAAGCCGGGCCGCGTCAAGGTGTATGGCGTGGGCTACCACATTCCCCTGTACGGCCTGGGCGACGCCATCGACCTGTTCGGCAGCTATTCGAACGTGGACTCGGGCACCATCACGGCCGGCGTGTTCGACCTGGCCGTCAGCGGCAAGGGCGCCGTGTACGGCGCGCGCTACACGCACAACCTGCCCAAGAGCGGCAACATCGATTCGCGCGTGGTGTACGGCGTGGACTACAAGGCGTTCAAGAACAGCGTGGTGCTGCTGGGCCAGGAGCTGGGCAACGACGTGACGGTGCATCCGCTGAGCGTGAACTATGTGCTCAACTGGAGCCAGGGCGTGACCGAGGCGGGCGCCTCCGCCACGCTGCTGTACAACATTTCCGGCGGCTCGCGCGGCGGCCAGGACGACTTCACCCGCGCGCGCGTCGGCGCCAAGGCAGGCTACAGCGCGCTGCGCCTGTCCGGCAGCTACGGCCGCACGCTGCCGAAAGACTGGCAGCTGCGCCTGATCGCCAACGCCCAGTACTCGCCGGACGCCCTGATCCCCGGCGAGCAGTTCGGCGCCGGCGGCGCCGGCTCGGTGCGCGGCTTCGGCGAGCGCGAGATTTCCAACGACAGCGGCGTCGGCGCCAACGCCGAGCTGTACACCCCCAACCTGTGCGGCGGCGGCAATTGGCAGTGCCGCGCGCTGGCGTTCTACGACACCGCCTACGTCAAGCGCAACCACGCGCTGGCCGGCGAACTGACCAGCACCTCGATCGGCAGCGTGGGCCTCGGCCTGCGTCTCCTGCTGTCCACCTACATCAATCTGCAACTGGACTACGGCCACGTGGTCCACGCCGGCGCGACCGGCCGCGATGGCGCCAACCGTCTGCATGTGCGATTGGGCCTGTCCTACTGAGCGAAATCAAGATGAAGAAAAGCGTATACGTCCCGCGTCCCCTGAACCTGAAGCGCAAACTGATGGCCGCGATGGTGGCCGCCTGCTACGGCCTGGCCCAGGCCAATCCCCTGGCGCCGCAAGTGGTGGCCGGGCAGGCCGTGTTCAACCAGCAGGGCAATGTGTTCTCGATCACGAACACGCCCAACACCATCATCAACTGGCAAAGCTTCTCGATCAGCCCGAACGAGGTCACGCGCTTCATCCAGCAGGGCGGCGACAGCCGGGTGCTGAACCGCATCACCGGCCAGGACCCGAGCAAGATCCTGGGCTCGCTGCAGTCGAACGGCAAGGTCTACCTGATCAATCCCAACGGCGTCCTGTTCGGCAAGGACGCGCGGGTCGACGTCAACGGCCTGGTGGCGTCCAGCCTGGCGATCTCGAACACCGACTTCCTGGCCGGACGGCACAACTTCGGCGGCGACGGTGCCGGCAAGGTGGTCAACCAGGGCGCCATCGTCACCCCCAACGGCGGCCAGGTCTACCTGATCGCGCCGAACGTGGAAAACAGCGGCGTGATCAACGCGCCGGGCGGCGAGGTGGTGCTGGCGGCCGGCAAGAGTGTGCAACTGGTCGATTCGGCCAACCCGGACGTGCACGTGGTGGTCTCGGCCCCGGCCGACCAGGCGCTGAACCTGGGCCAGGTGCTGGCCTCGGGCGGCCGGGTCGGCATCTACGGCGCGCTGGTGAACCAGCGCGGCGCGGTCAACGCCGACAGCGCGCAAGTGGGCGCCAACGGCAAGATCGTGCTGCGGGCCAGCGGCGCCACGACGCTGGGGGCGGGCAGCCGCACCAGCGCCGTCAACGGCGCGGGCAAGGGCGGCGAGATCCAGCTGCTGGGCGACACGGTCGCGCTGAACGGCGATGCGCGGGTCGACGCCAGCGGCGCGGCCGGCGGCGGCTCGGTGCTGGTGGGCGGCGACTACCAGGGCCGCAATGCGGCCGTGCCGAACGCGCGGCAAGTGTTCGTCGGCCAGGGCGCGCGCGTCGCGGCCGACGCCACCGCGCTGGGCGACGGCGGCAAGATCATCGTCTGGGGCGACCAGGCGGCGCGCGTGCACGGCGGCTTGTCGGCGCGCGGCGGCGCCCTGGGCGGCAACGGCGGCCTGGTGGAAACCTCCGGCCATCACCTGGACGTGACTGGCCTGCGCGTGGACACGCTGGCCGCCAAGGGCCGCGCCGGTCAGTGGCTGCTCGATCCCGAGGACATCGAAATCGACGCCAGCTACACCGGCGGCAACACGCTGGCCAATGTCGACGAATTCACCGACGCGCCCTCGACCGGGGTGAGCAAGATCAACCCCTCCGTGCTGAACGGCGCCACCAGCGACATCACGCTGCAGGCGCGCGACGAGATCACCTTCACCAGCCCGGTCAGCGTGAGCCAGTCGGGCGTGGGCATCACCGCGCAGGCGGGCGGCAACATCAACGTGGCGTCCACGCTGACCACCAACGACGGCGCCATCAAGCTCGAAGCCAACAGCGGCATCTACGCCAGCGGCAGCGGCGCGGTCAACGTGGCGGCGGTGGTCAACACCAACGGCGGCGACCTGTCGCTGAGCGGCGCCAGCGTGCAGGTGAACGCGGCGTTGCAGGTGCGCGAGGGCAATGTGGACCTGCGCGCCAACAAGGCCGGCGGCGGCATCACCATCGGCAGCGGCGGCAGCATCGCCGGCAACGTGTCGGCGGCCAGCGCGCCCGAGCGCCTGTTCTCCTTCATCGCCGACGACATCGCCATCGGGGGCGCCATAGACGGCGGCGGCGTGAGCGGCGACACCACGGTGTCCTTCCTGCCCTACACGGCCGGCCGCGCCATCCTGGTCGCCACCGGCAAGGACAGCGGCAAGCTGAGCCTGAGCCCGTCCGACCTGAACAACGTGTCCGCCTACGGCATCAACCTGGGCAGCAGCGGCCACACCGGCGGCATCACCGTGTCCCAGGCGCTGGCGCCGTCCGTGCGCAGCGTGTTCTTCGAGAGCCAGGGCGACATCAACATCAACGCCCAGGTCGCCACCAGCGCCACCGACGGCACGCTGTACGCGGGCACCTACGGCAGCGCCGCCAAGATCGCCTTCGGCAGCGGCGGCGGCTTCCAGGCCGCCAACGTCCTGCTGCGCGCGGACAACATGGAGCTGGGCAGCGCCACCGGCACCATCCAGGCGAACACGGTCAGCCTGAACACCTACAGCGCCGGCTCGGCGATCCAGCTGGGCGCCGGCGCGACCGGCTCCACCGGCACGCTGGTACTGACGGAGGACGAACTGCTGGCGATCACCGCGCCCACCGTGAAGATCGGCAACCAGGCCGACTACGAGGGGCCGCTGACGGTCGTGGGCGCGCTCAACCTGCATGACCGCGGCAGCGTCGCCAGCACCACCGCGACGCAGCTGCTGGAACTGTCCGGCGGCAGCATCGGCATCAATTCGGGCAGCGTGCTGGAAGTGGGCGGCGCGCTGGGCCTGGTGTCCACCGGCGTCGTCAACCAAGCCTCCGGCATCGTCACCGCGGGCAGCCTGTACGCCAGCGGCGACATCGTGACGCTGACCGGGGTCAACGACGTGGGCACCGTGGCGGGCACCGCGACCGGCGGCGCCTTCTCCTTCAACGCCGCGGCCGCGACGACGGTCGGCAGCGCCGGCGGCATCGGCGGCGTGAGCGCGACCGGACAGGTCTCCCTCTTCACGACCGGCGAGCTCACCGTGCAGCAGCCCGTCACCAGCGGCGACACCGTTTCGCTGATCGCCGGCTCCATCGTCATCGGCAACGCCGGCACGCCGTCCGCCGCCAGCGTCAGCGGCACCAGTGTCAGCGCGGTGGCCTCCACCGGAGGCCTGAGCCTGCTGAACGGGGCGAGCGTCACCGGCGCCGACGGCGTCAGCTACACCGCCGCCAACCTCTCGCTGGCGTCCGGCTCGTCCACCTCGGCGGCCAACGGCGCGATCAGCATCGTTTCCCACGCCTCGACCAATTTCCAGGCCGGAGCGGGGGCGACCGACGCCACCGGCGTCATGGCACTGGACAGCGCCGAACTGGGCACCCTCACGGCCCAGGACCTGAACCTGTCCAGCGTGGGCGCGATGACGATCAACGCGCTCGACCTGAGCGCCACCGGCCATATCGGCGACGCGCTGACCGTCTCCGCCAGCGGCGACGTGGCGCTGGCCGGGCCGGTGCGCAGCGTCGGCAACCTGACGGTCATCGCCGCCAACGGCACGCTGACGGGCGGCAGCCTGCTGACCGGCGACCTGGTGACCTTGAGCGGCAACAAGCTCATGCTCGACGGCGCCGGCTCCGGCGTGGTCGCCGCCGACGGCGTGGCCATCATCGGCCTGGCCGGCGCGCTGACCGTGGGCGCGGGCACGGCGGGCGCGGGAGGGCAGATCGGCCAGGCCTTCCTGCAAAACACCGACAGCGGCAACGTGACGGTGCAGGGCGCCGGCGCCATCACCATCGGCACGCTGGACCTGGGCGCGTCCAGCCTGGACGCGCTGTCCCTGCACGCGACCGGCGGCATCACGCAGACCGGCGCCGTCAGCGTGAACGAGCTGGCGCTCATGGCCACCTCGGGCGATGTCAACCTGACGCAGAACAACCAGATCAAGCGCCTCGCCGTGCTGAATTCCGGTTCCGGCGGCTTCACCCTGAAAAACACCGGCGACCTGGCGATCGCCCATGTCGTCGGCGTGTCCGGCGTCAGCGCCGCCGGCACCGTCACGCTCGACGTCGCCGGCTCCATCACCAACGGCGGCGGCACGATCAGCGCCGACACGCTGAACATGACCGCCACCGGCAGCATCGGCACGGCGGCCACGGCGCTGAACACCGAGGTTTCCAAGCTGAGCGCGGAAAGCACCGCGACCAGCGGCAACCTGCCCATCAACATCACCAACAACAGCGCGGGCGCTCCCGGTCCGCTGACGGTCTACAAGATGAAGGTGGTGAACGCCAACAGTGGCGCCGTCACGCTGAACAACTACGGCGCCACGGTGGTCGACGCGACAGGCGAGGTGAAATCCTTCAGCGGCAAGATCAAGATCGAGGCGCACAGCCCGTTGACCATCAACGGCGTGGTGTCCACCGAAACGGGCGACATCGAGCTGGTCGCCGGTTCCAGCGCGTCCTCCGCCGACGTGCTCAGTTTCGCGCCCACCGCGCTGGTCAGCTCGACCAGCGGCAACGTGACGCTGGCCGCCGGCGCCGACATCCAGGGCGTGTCCTCGACCACCGTGCAGGCGGCGCCGGGCAAGCTGGTGCAGTACAACAACACCAACACGACGCCGACCACGGCGCCAACGGTCGCGCCGACCACGGCGCCGACCACCGCGCCGACCGTGGCCCCGACCGAGCCCCCCACCACCGCGCCGACGGTGGCGCCAACGACGGCACCGACCGTGGCTCCAACCACCGCGCCAACAGCGGCACCGACCGTGGCGCCGACGACCGCGCCGACCGTCGCGCCGACCGTGGCCCCCACTGTCGCGCCTACCGAAGCGCCGACCGTTGCGCCCACCGTGGCGCCGACGCAGCCGCCCACCGTGGCGCCAACCCAGGCGCCTACCGTGGCGCCAACGCAGGCACCGACCGAGGCGCCGACACAGGCCCCGACCCAGGCACCGACCGAAGCGCCAACGCAGGCGCCGACCCAGGCGCCAACGGAGCCTCCGACACAGGCGCCAACGCAGGCCCCAACCCAGGCGCCCACGCAAGCGCCAACCCAGGCTCCAACCCAGGCGCCAACGCAAGCGCCCACCCAAGCGCCCACGCAGGCGCCCACACAGGCGCCCACACAGGCGCCGAGCGCGGACATTTGCGTCATCGCGCCGAATTCGGCGCTGTGCCTGCTGATCAAGCCGCCGACGGCGGAGGAGCCGGTGAAACCGGTGTACGTGGCGGCGTCGCAGGCGATCGTGGTGATCAACGAGGCGCAGCCGCAGGTCGCGCAAACCGAAGTGGTCACGAAGGACCCGGTCGTCGCCACGAGCACCGGCGGCGCGGCGGCGACCTCCACCACGCCGGAGGAGAAGAAGGCGGAGGAGGCGAAGGAAGCGGTGAAAGATAGCAAGACGGAAGAAGACAAATCGGGGATAAAAAATGAACCTGTCAAAAAAATGTATTGCAACTAAGGCCCTGCTGCTGTTCGCTTTCTGGTCCAGCTGCGCGATCGCCATGGCCGCCCAGGTGGCCGGCACCGTCACCCAGCTGAGCGGGCCGCTGCTGGCCAAGAAGGCCAGCGGCACGGTGAAAATCCTGTCGCTGAAGTCGGAGGTGGAGAGCGGCGACACGCTGGTCACGGAAAAGAACACCTACGCCATGGTGAAGTTCATCGACAACAGCGAGATCACGCTGAAGCCGTCCACCACCTTCACCATCGACAACTTCGCCTTCGACAACGCCAAGCCGGACGACGACAACGCCAGCTTCAACCTGGTGAAGGGCGGCATGCGCTCGGTCAGCGGCCTGCTGGGCAAGCGCAACAAGGAGAAGTTCGCGCTGAAGACGCCGACCGCCACCATCGGCATCCGCGGCACCACCTTCATCGCCGACTTCGTGCCGGGCGAGGACACGGCGGTGGCCTCGCTGCGCGCCTACCTGAACGCCAGCACGGCGGCGCTGGGCGACAGCGCGCCGATCGCGCCGCTGCAACTGGCGCAGGGGCCGCTGCCGGTGCGTCCGCCGAGCGGACCGTCGCTGGCCCCCGGCCTGTACGTGCACGTTATCGATGGCCTGATCCGCGTCTCCAACCCGGCCGGCGCGTCCAACTTCAGCGCCGGCCAGTTCGGCTACACCCCCAACCCGAGGCTGCCGCCGGTCGTCGTGCCGACCAACCCCGGCATCCTGTTCACGCCGCCGCCATCGTTCTCCCAGTCGAGCGGAGCGGTCCAGCCCGGCGCCAATAGCCAGGCGAAGTCCAACCAGGTCGATTGCGAAGTACGCTGACCCGAGCAAGGCGCGGCGGCCACCCGGCCGTCGCGCGTCCCCCGCAATCCCGCCAGATCCACTCCGCGCGGCCCGCATCCGTGGTAAAAAGATGCTTGACCTTCCCATCGTTGGATGGTTGAACCTATGGCCAAGTAAGCTCACCGGAGTACCGCAATGCGCCAGTCCAGCATCCCATCGCCGCAGCCCATGCACAGCCTGTCGATCGACGTGGCCGGCATGAGCTGCGCCTCCTGCGTGGCGCGCGTGGAAAAGGCGCTGGCGGCCGTGCCCGGCGTGTCCAGCGCCAGCGTCAACCTGGCCACCGAGCGGGCCCAGGTCGAGTCCAGCGCGCCCATCGAATTCGAACCCCTGCGCGCCGCGCTGGACAAGGCCGGCTACGGCGCCAGCCTGCCCTCGTCGCCGGCGAGCGCCGCCGACACCGCCGGCGACGGCCACACGCCCGCCGGCGCGGCCGCCGGGGCGGCCGCCACCGGTCCGGCGCCGCAGTCCTCGGCCCTGTCCGGCGGGCGCGGCGTGCTCATGGCCGCGCTGCTGTCGCTGCCGCTGCTGGCGCCGATGGCGATGGACGGCCTGGGCTACCACCTGATGATCCCGGCCGCCATCCAGCTGGCGCTGGCCACGCCGGTGCAGTTCATGCTGGGCGCGCGCTTCTACCGCGCCGGCTGGCGCGCGTTGCGGGCGGGGACCGGCAATATGGACCTGCTGGTGGCCATCGGCACCAGCGCCGCCTATGGCCTCAGCGTGTACCAGATGCTGTCGCCCACCGGCAGCGCGCACAATCTGTACTTCGAGGCGTCGGCGGTGGTGATCACGCTGGTCCTGCTGGGCAAATGGCTGGAAGGGCGCGCGCGGCGGCAGGCGGCGTCCGCCATCCGCGCGCTGCAAAGCCTGCGGCCGGAGACGGCGCGGGTGCGGCGCGACGGCGCGGACCATGACCTGCCCGCCGCCCAGGTCAAGGTGGGGGACGTGGTGGTGGTGCGTCCCGGCGAGCGCATCGCCGTGGACGGCGTGGTGATCGAGGGCGCCAGCGACGTCGACGAGTCACTGCTGACCGGCGAAAGCCTGCCCGTGGCGCGCCACGTGGGAGACCGCGTCACCGGCGGCGCCATCAACGGCGACGGCCTGCTGCTGGTGCGCACCGCCGCGGTGGGCGCCGAGACCACGCTGGCGCGCGTGATCCGGCTGGTGGAGGAGGCGCAGGGCGCCAAGGCGCCGGTGCAGCGGCTGGTGGACAAGGTCAGCGCGGTGTTCGTGCCTGTGGTGCTGGCGCTGGCCGCGCTGACGCAGGCTGGCTGGTGGTTCGGCACCGGCGATATCGAACGCGCGGTGATCAACGCGGTGGCGGTGCTGGTGATTGCCTGTCCCTGCGCGCTGGGCCTGGCGACGCCCGCCGCCATCATGGCCGGCACCGGCGTGGCCGCGCGCCACGGCATCCTGATCAAGGACGCCACCGCGCTGGAACTGGCGCATGGCATCACCACCGTGGTGTTCGACAAGACCGGCACCCTCACGCAGGGCAGGCCGGCGCTGACGGCGCTGATCCCGCACGGCGCGGACGAGGCGCGCCTGCTGCGACTGGCCGCCGCCATGCAGCGCGGCAGCGAGCACGCGCTGGGACGCGCGGTGCTGGAGGCCGCCGCCGCCCGCGCGGCCGCCCACGCCGAGGGCGCGTGGATAGGGGACGGCCAGCCCGGCGCCGCCGCGCCCGGGCTGACGGCCAACGGACTGACCGCGCTGCCCGGCAGGGGCATCTCGGCCAGCGTGGACGGCCTGCCGCTGCTGCTGGGCAGTACGCGGCTGATGCGGGAGCAGCACATCGACCTGTCGCCGTTGGCGGCGCAGGCGGCCGAGCTGGAGGGCGCCGGCAACACCGTCTCCTGGCTGGCCGACGGCGCGCGCCACCAGTTACTGGGGCTGCTGGCCTTCGGCGACCCGCTCAAGCCGACGGCCATGAGGGCGGTGGAGCGGCTGCACGCGCGCGGCATCGCCACCGTCATGCTCACCGGCGACAACCAGGGCGCGGCGGACGCCGTGGCCCGCGCCTTGAACGTGGGCGCCACCGCCGCCAACCTGCTCCCGGACGACAAGACCGGCAGGATCGCGGAGCTCAAGGCGGAGGGGCGCGTCATCGCCATGGTGGGTGACGGCATCAACGACGCGCCGGCGCTGGCGGCGGCCGACGTGGGCATCGCCATGTCCAGCGGCGCCGACGCCGCCATGCACGCGGCGGGCGTGACGCTGATGCGGGGCGACCCGGCGCTGGTGGCCGACGCCATCGACATCTCGCGCCGCACCTTCCGCAAGATCCGCCAGAACCTGTTCTGGGCCTTCGTCTACAACCTGGCCGGGATACCGCTGGCGGCGGCCGGCCTGCTCAATCCCATGGTGGCCGGCGGCGCGATGGCGCTCAGCTCCGTCAGCGTGATCTGCAACGCGCTGCTGCTGCGGCGCTGGAAGCCGGGGAGGGGCAAGCCATGAACATCGGCCAGGCGGCGAAGGCGAGCGGCGTCAGCGCCAAGATGATCCGCTACTACGAAAGCATAGGCCTGATGCGCGAGAGCGCGCGCACGGACTCGGGCTACCGCGTGTACGGCGACAAGGACCTGCACGCGTTGCGCTTCATCAAGCGCGCCAGGAGCCTGGGCTTCCCGCTGGAGCGCATCCGCGAGCTGCTGTCGCTGTGGCAGGACGGCGCGCGCGCCAGCGCCGACGTCAAGCGCATCGCACTGGCGCACGTGGATGAACTGGACCAGCGCATCCGCGAACTGACCGAGATGCGCGACACCCTCGCCACCCTGGCCGGCTGCTGCCACGGCGACCAGCGGCCGGATTGCCCGATTCTGCAAACCCTAGCCACGCCGGCATGACAAACGTATAATCGCGGCGTTTTGGTGCCCGCGCGCGAACTCCTCGCGCGCAGTTAAACGGGAAACACGAGCCGCTCGCGCGGCCAGGTGTGCTGCCCCCGCAACGGTAAGCAAGCGCCGTATTCGACGGCAGGCTGTCTCTCGACACCACTGTGCCATGGGCATGGGAAGGTGGGACGGTCCGACTTGCCAGCCCGGATACCGGCCAGGACGGGTGGAGGCGAAGGACGGCGACGTCCGGCGCCTCTGTTAGCAATCGCGCCTACGGGGAAGTGGGGAGGATTGCCGCTCCGTAGGAACATTCCATGTCTGATCGATACGCCGATGGCGCCGCGCGCGCCGTCGAACCCTTGCTGTATTCCCTTTCCACCCTGCTCATCGCGCTGTCCCCCGCCGCCGCGCAGGAAACCGCCGCCGCGGCCACCGCGTCGGTGCAGGTGCTGGGCCACTACGACAACGGAGTCGGCACCTCCGACGCGGCCAGCCAGGGCGTGGTCACCGCCGCCCTGATCGCCAACCGTCCCGCGCTGCGGCCCGGCGAACTGCTGGAGTTCGTGCCCGGCGTGATCGTCACCCAGCACAGCGGCGACGGCAAGGCCAACCAGTACTTCCTGCGCGGCTTCAACCTGGACCACGGCACCGATTTCGCCACCCACGTGGACGGCATGCCCGTCAACATGCGCACCCACGCGCACGGCCAGGGCTACACCGACCTGAACTTCCTGATCCCCGAACTGGTGGACCGCGTCAGCTACAAGAAGGGCACCTATTACGCCGACGAGGGCGACTTCTCGTCCGCGGGCGCGGCCCGCATGTCCATCGCCAACAAGGTAAAGGAAGGCACGGCCACCCTCGCCATGGGAGGGAACGACTACCTGCGCGGCCTGGTCGCCAACTCCATGCCGCTGGCCGGCGGCAACCTGCTGTACGCGCTGGAGCTGGCGCACAACGACGGCCCGTGGAGCACCCCCGAATCCTTTCGCAAGCAGGCCGGCGTGCTGCGCTACAGCGCCGGGGCCAGGGACAGCCAGTACAGCGTCACCGCCATGGCCTACAAGGGCGCATGGCACGCCAGCACCCAGATACCGCTGCGCGCCGTCGACAGCGCCGCCATGCGGCCCTACGACGCGGTCGATCCCAGCGACGGCGGCGACACCGCGCGCTACAGCCTCTCCTTCGACACCGTCCGCCGCAACGCGGACGGCCAGTTTCGCGCCACTGCCTATGCCGTGCGTTCCGACCTCACGCTATTCGGCAACTACACCTACTACCTGGACGATCCGGTCAACGGCGACCAGGCGCGCCAGACCGAGCGCCGCCGCATGCTGGGCTTCGACGTGGCCCAGACCTGGTTCGGCAAACTGGCGGGCATGGACATGAGCAACCGCGTCGGCCTGCAGGCGCGGCACGACGACATCGCCCCGCTGGCGCTGTACGCCACGTCGCGGCAGCGCGTGGTGCGCACCATCAGCGAATCGCGGGTGAAGGAGGGCAGCGCGGGCCTGTGGTTCGACAACACCCTGCAGTGGAACGACTGGCTGCGCACCGTGGCCGGCGCGCGCTACGACAGCTACCGCTTCGATGTGGCCAGCGACATCGCCGAGAACAGCGGCAAGGTGGACGCCCACATCGCCTCGCCCAAGCTGGCGGTGGTGCTGGGGCCATGGAACAAGACCGAGTTCTTCGTCAACGCCGGCGCAGGCTTCCACAGCAACGACGCGCGCGGCACCACCGTGCACCTGACGCCGAAGGAGCGCGAGCCCGCCGAGCCGGTCACGCCGCTGGTGCGCACGCGCGGCTCCGAGGTGGGCGTGCGCACGGAACTGGCGCCGGGCCTGCAAAGCTCGATCGCGCTGTGGCGGCTGCGTTCGGCCTCCGAGCTGGTGTTCTCCGGCGACGCCGGCGACACCGCGCCCAGCCGCGGCAGCCAGCGTTCCGGCGTGGAGCTGAACAACCACTACATCGCCAACAGCTGGCTGCTGTTCGACCTGGACCTGGCGTACTCGCGCGCCCGCTACACGGAAACCGACGCGGCGGGCGGCCACATCCCGGGCGCGGTCGGCAAGGTGGCCTCGTTCGGCGCCACGGTGCACGACCTGGGGCCGTGGTCCGGCGCCTTCCAGCTGCGCTACTTCGGCCCGCGCCCGCTGATCGAGGACGACAGCCGGCGCTCGGCCTCCAGCGCCATCGCCTACCTGCGCACCAGCTACAAGCTAAGCCGCCGCTGGCAGCTGTCGCTGGACATCTTCAACCTGTTCAACCGCCGCATCAACGACATCGACTACTACTACGCGTCGCGCCTGCCGGGCGAGCCGGCCGGGGGCGTGGAGGACATGCACTTCCATCCGGCCGAGCCGCGCTCCTACCGCCTGACGCTGAAGGCCGGCTTCTAAGCGGCGCTTCGGCCAGGCGCTCAGGCCCGGGCGAACATCCACACCGTCAGCGCGGCGCCCACCAGCACCACGAAGCCGCGCATGACCTTCTCGGGCATGCGGTGGATCAGCCAGGAGCCGCACAGGCCGCCCGCGACGCCGCCCACGCACAGGGCCAGCGCGGCCGGCCAACTGATCATGCCGGAGAAGGCGAAGATCAGGGTGGCGGAGGCGTTCATCGCCATCGCCAGCATGTTCTTGGTGGCGGTGGCCATGCGGATCTGCTGGCCGGCGATGGTCAGCGCGGCCAGCATCAGGAAGCCGATGCCGCCGCCGAAGTAGCCGCCGTAGATGGCGATGCAGGTCTGCACCGCCACCAGCACGCCGGTGGGCATGGCGCTCACCGCGTGCAGCGGCTTGCTGCGGAAGCTGCCCCAGGCGAACACCGAGGTGGCGAACAGCACCAGCCACGGCACCAGTTTGGCGAAGAAGGTCGGCGGCGTGATCATCAGCAGGATGGCGCCCAGGATGCCTCCGCCGAAGCTGATGCCGATCAGCTGCTTGAACGACAGGCCGGCCACGCCGCCCGCCAGCTTGCGCCCCGCGATGGCGGACGTGGTCTGGCTGGGGAACATCGCGATGGTGGACGTCATGTTCGCCGCCACCGGGTTCAGGCCCGCCAGCAGCAGGGCGGGGAAGGTGATGAACGAGCCGCCCCCCGCCAGCGCGTTCTGCACGCCGGCGAACAGGCCGACGGCGGCGAGAATGAGAACGGTGTGTAATTCCAGGGCGGGGACGGCGGGCATAAGAAGAGGGAGGAATGGAGGCCGCTCGATTATAGCCTTCCGGGATGCGCGCAGGCCGGTGATGGCGAAAGGCGTGCGGCGCCGCGGCCGGCGTTCCGGCATCATATGGAGCTCGGGGAAAGGAGGCGTGTGATGGTTTATGAACTGTATTACTGGCCGACGATACAAGGCCGTGGCGAATTCGTGCGGCTGGCGCTGGAGGAGGCCGGCGCGGCATACAAGGACGTGGCGCGCCAAAAGAACGGCATGCCGCCCACCATGGCGTCGATCGACCCGTCGAAGGAAGAACATCCGTCCTTCGCCCCGCCGGTCCTGCGGGCCGGGGAACTGCTGATAGGCCAGACCGCCAACATCCTGCTCTACCTTGGCCGCAAGCACGGCCTCGCGCCGCGCGCCGAAGCCGGCTGGCTATGGGCGCACCAGCTGCAGCTGACGATCGCCGACGTCGTCAACGAAGCCCACGACACGCACCATCCGGTTTCCACCAACCTGTATTACGAGGACCAGAAGAAAGAGGCGAAGAAACGCGCCCGGGACTTCACGGCGGAGCGCATCCCGAAATACCTGGGCTACTTCGAGCAGGTCCTGCAAAACAATCCGGGCCGGGGCGGCTTCATGGTGGGCTCGCGCCTGAGCCATGTGGACCTGTCGCTGTTCCAGTTGATCGAAGGCCTGCGCTATGCCTTCCCGAAGGCGATGGCCAGGCTGGAGCCAGGGTGGCCGGGACTGGTGGCGCTGCGCGACAAGGTCGAGCGGCGCCCCAACATCGCGGCCTATCTCAAGTCGAAGCGGCGGATTCCCTTCAACGAGGAAGGCATCTTCCGCCGCTATCCAGAGCTGGAAGACTAGCGCGCCGCCGTCACCGGGAAGCCCGCGGCGACCACCGCCGCCGTCACATCCGCCAGCGCCGCCGACGACGCGACCTTGACCTGTTTGCTCGCCAGGTCGACGTCCACCGTGGCGCTTCCGTCCAGCGCCTTCACGGCCTTGGTCACGCTCGCCACGCAGTGGCCGCAGCTCATTTCCTGCACTTCAAGTTGATACATGGTGGTCCTCCTCGGGTTGGGTACGCTTGCACTGTAATGCTTCCCACGGTGGGAAGGTCAAGCCGAATGACCGGAAGTCCCCTTAAGCAAGCTCAAGTGCAAACACGCTTCTGCGTGCTCCCATCAGGGTGTAATATTTCCGGGAGCGTTACATGCACAGTGCGTTTCTTATCCGTCGCCTGCTGGCGGCAGGATGGTGTCACGTGTCCACGCGGGGCAGCCATTGGAAGTTCAGGCATCCGACTTCGGGCCAGACCGTTATCGTGCCGCATCCAAGAAAGGATCTGCCGATAGGTACGGTGCAGAGCATTTTGAAACAGGCAAATCTCAAGTGAGGACCGGTATGTATTATCCACTCTACGTATGGAAAGATAGTGGTAGCGCCTACGGCGCCACGTTTCCGGACTTGCCGGGCGTGAATACCGCCGCTGACGAAATCGAGGATTTGCCGGCGATGGCGCAAGAGGCTGTCGAATGCATGTACGACGGCGAGGACAGCATGCCGCCTGCCTCCCCGATCGAGCATTGGAAGGACTCAAAGGACTATCAGAGCGGCTTCTGGATGCTCATTGACATAAATCTCGCGCAGATACCTCGAAAGAACCATCGAACGACCTGATCCTAAACACAGCGGTCCATGTAAAAAGCCCCGCGCGCCTTTCGGCGCGCGGGGCTTTCGTTGGGACGCGAAGGCTTACAGCACGTCGCTCGCGTGGTCCGCCAGGCGCGAACGCTCGCCGCGCGCCAGGGTCACGTGGCCGCTGTGCGACCAGCCCTTGAAGCGGTCCACCACGTAGGTCAGGCCGCTCGAACCCTCGGTCAGGTACGGCGTGTCGATCTGCGCGATGTTGCCCAGGCAGAGGATCTTGGTGCCGGGACCGGCGCGCGTCACCAGGGTCTTGACCTGCTTCGGCGTCAAGTTCTGCGCCTCGTCGATGATCAGGAACTTGTTGACGAAGGTGCGGCCGCGCATGAAGTTGAGCGACTTGATCTTGATGCGCGAACGGATCAGGTCCTGCGTCGCCGCGCGGCCCCATTCGCCGCCGTCCGAGTCGGACTTGTTCAGCACTTCCAGGTTGTCGTCGAAGGCGCCCATCCACGGCGACATCTTCTCCTCCTCGGTGCCAGGCAGGAAGCCGATGTCCTCGCCCACCGGCACCGTGACGCGGGTGACGATGATCTCGTTGTACAGCTTGGTCTCCAGCACCTGCGCCAAGCCGGCCGCCAGGGCCAGCAGGGTCTTGCCGGTGCCGGCCTGGCCCAGCAGGGTGACGAAGTCGCACTCGGGGTTCATCAACAGGTTCAGCGCGAAGTTCTGCTCGCGGTTGCGCGCGGTCACGCCCCACACGCTGTTCTTGTTGTGCGAGTAGTCGCGCAGGGTCTGCAGCACGGCGGTCTTGCCGTTGATCTGCTTGACCTGGCCGTAGAACGAGGCCTCGCCGTTGTTCGGCTCCAGGAACACGAACTGGTTCACCAGCAGCGACGGCACGAACGGGCCGGTCACGCGGTAGAACGTGGCGCTCTGGCCGTTCTTGTTCTCCTGCCAGGACTCCATGTCCTTGCCATGCTTGTCCCAGAAGTCGTTCGGCAGCTGGACGATGCCCGAGTACAGCAGGTCGGTGTCTTCCAGCACGTGGTCGTTGAAGTAGTCCTCGGCCGGCAGGCCCAGCGCGCGCGCCTTGATGCGCATGTTGATGTCCTTGGACACCAGCACCACCGCGCGGCCCGGCTGGTCCGCCTCCAGCGAACGCACCACGGCCAGGATCTGGTTGTCGGCCTTGCCTTGCGGGAGGCCCTCGGGCAGGTCCGCCACTTGCAGCTTGGTCTGGAAGAACATGCGGCCCTTGGCGTCCTTGTTGCCCAGCTTGGACAGCGGGATGCCGTTCTCGATCGCGTCGTCGTCGGTGTCGGCCACCAGCGCGTCCAACGTGCGCGACACCTGGCGCGCGTTGCGGGCGACCTCGGACATGCCCTTCTTGTGGTTGTCCAGCTCCTCCAGCGTCATCATCGGCAGGTAGACGTCGTGCTCCTCGAAGCGGAACAGCGACGATGGATCGTGCATCAGCACGTTCGTGTCGAGCACGAACAGCTTGGTGGTGCCGACCTGGTCCGCGTGGCGGCTGGTCGACGATTTCAGTTGCAGCTCCACCGGCTTGTGCTTGACCGGATGCGGCGCCTCCACCGCCACCGGCGGGGTTTTGCCGCGCGGCGACTTGGCCTTGGTTTTGGTTTGCGGGACGTCGTCCAGCTCGGGCACGGGCGCCGGGGCGGGCGCGGCCTTGAGCAGGGCGGCCTTTTTCGGGGCCGACTTCTTGGCGGCCGGAACCAGCGCCGGGGCCGGGGCGGGCGCGGCGGCGACGGCCGGTTTGACGGCGACCGGCTTGGTGGCGGCCGTCTTGACGACGGCGGGCGCCGGCACCGGAACGACCACGGCTTTGGCGGCCTTCGCCGCCGGCACCGCCTTGACGGATGCCTTCTTCGGCGCCGGCGGCGCCTCTTCTATTTCAACGGGCAAAGGCAGGGGGCGCGCGCCGCTGGCCTTCGGGTAATCTTTAGCGAGCAACAACGTGGCTGGCTTGGTTGGCAGTTTTGGCAGTGGCATCAGGATCTCGATCTAAAAATAGCTTGAAGGGTCCGCCCATTGGACACACCGCGCAGATAGCGGCGCATGGGGTGGATGCTGGCGAAACGGTATAAGACTGCCTGCGGGCGGGGAGCGCCCGGATGTGGTGTACCGGGGGGCGGCAGCAGCCGCCGGGTACAGTTGGAGGGAGAACTTTGCGAACTCAAAATCAGATTTACACGCTCTATGATTTTACAAATTCCAGTACTTCGTCGACGTGACCGGCTACCTTCACGCCTCTCCATTCTTTCACCAATCGACCGCTAGCGTCAATGACAAACGTGCTGCGCTCGACGCCGCGCACCGTCTTGCCATACATCTGCTTCATCTTCATCACGCCGAACAGCTGGCACACCACCTCGTCCGGATCGGAGATCAGTTCGAAGGGCAGGCCGAGCTTGGTCTTGAAGCCCTCGTGCGAGCGGATCGAGTCGCGGCTGATGCCGTAGATCTCGGCGCCGGCGGCGGTGAACTGCTCGTGCAGGTCGCGGAAAGCCATGTTCTCGGTGGTGCAGCCGGGCGTGTTGTCCTTCGGGTAGAAGAACAGCACGGTGTGCTTGGCCGGGCGGCCGGACAGCTGGAAGGTCTTGCCGCTGGTCATGGCGGCGTTGAAATCGGCTACGGATGCTACGGATGGGCTATCAGCCACAGATGCTCTCCCGAACGGAACTTTGGCGCTGTTTTCGGTGCTGGCAGCGTACCCAGCGGGGTGTAAATGGGGTTGAAAATCAACATTTCAACCCCGTAACATTGCGAACCGTATACTTGTTACGCCGTCTCGATGATCAGCGCCAGCGTCACCTTGCGGCCCTCGGCCATCAGGATGTTGTAAGTCCGGCAAGCCGCCTGGGTGTCCATGCACTCGACGCCGATGCGCTTGGCGGTCAGCGAGGCGGTCAGCCGCGGGTGCACGAAGCGCTGGCGCTCGCCCGTGCCGAGGATCACCACGTCCGGCGTGTCGGCGGCGATTTGCTCGAAATGCTCGGCCGTCAGCTGGTCGAAATGCGCCACCGGCCACGCGCGCGGCGCCGTCTCCGGCATCACGATCAGGCTGTAATTGAAGGGTTGGGCGTTGATTTCGACGCCGCCGGCGAAATAGCCGGTGACGGTCTGGTATTGCTGCGTGGTACTGGCGTGGAGCTTCATATGAGGTGTATTCGGCTATATCTGTGCGTAAAGTGGCGTAAAGGTACGCGATTCAGGCCACTATTGTAACGTTTTCCCTCGATCCCGGGCCCTTGGAGGTTGATTTAATGGGGCGCTTTCGGCAGAATGGGTATTTTCGCAATGCACCATTTCCGCGCATTGAGCCTCACAAGATAGGATAGATTTTGCGACCGATTCAAAAATCCAACAAGCTGGCGGAAGTCTGCTACGAAATCCGTGGTCCGGTGCCCGAGAAGGCACGCCAAATGGAGGAAGAGGGCCACAAGATCACCAAGCTCAATATCGGCAACCTGGCGGTGTTCGGTTTCGACCCGCCGGACGAGATCGTGCACGACATGATGGTCAACCTGCACAATGCGGCCGGCTACACCGATTCCAAGGGCATGTTCGCGCCGCGCAAGGCGGTGATGCACTACACGCAGGGCAAGAACATCGGCGGCGTCGGCATCGACGACATCTACCTGGGCAACGGCGCGTCCGAGCTGATCGTGATGTCGATGAACGCGCTGCTGAACACCGGCGACGAGGTGCTGGTGCCGGCGCCCGACTATCCGCTATGGACCGCGGCCGTGTCGCTGTCGGGCGGCACGCCGGTGCACTACGTGTGCGACGAGCGGCAGGACTGGTTCCCGGACATCGAGGACATGCGCCGCAAGATCACCTCGAACACGCGCGCCATCGTCGTCATCAACCCGAACAACCCGACCGGCGCGCTGTACCCGGTCGAGATCCTGCAGCAGATCATCGAGCTGGCGCGCCAGCACCAGCTGATCATCTACGCCGACGAGATCTACGACAAGGTGCTGTACGACGAGGCCCAGCACACCTCGATCGCCTCGCTGGCGGACGACATCCTGTGCGTGACCTTCAACGGCCTGTCGAAGAATTACCGCGCCTGCGGCTACCGCGCCGGCTGGATGGTGGTGTCGGGCGAAAAACGCCACGCCAAAGATTACATCGAGGGCCTGAACATGCTGGCCTCGATGCGTTTGTGCGCGAACGCGCCGGGCCAGTTTGCCATCCAGACTGCGCTCGGAGGCTACCAGAGCATACAAGACCTGGTGGGCCCCGGCGGGCGCCTGTTGAAGCAACGCGATCTGGCTTACAAGCTGCTGACCGATATCCCGGGCGTCACTTGCGTCAAGCCGAAAGCGGCGCTGTACATGTTCCCGCGTCTCGATCCGAAGATCTACCCGATCGCGGACGACCAGCAATTCGCCTATGACTTGCTGGCCGAAACCAAAGTATTAATCGTCCAGGGCACCGGATTCAACTGGATTGCGCCCGACCACTTCCGCGTCGTGTTCCTGCCGAACACCGACGACATGACGGAGGCGTTCGGCCGCATCGCGCGCTTCATGGAAGGCTACCGCAAGCGCCACGGCAGCCCCATCTGATCAACCAGCGCCCGGCTCCGCGGGGCGCTGCAAGGAAAACCACTCATTATGAAACCCATCAAAGTAGGCTTGTTAGGCATAGGCACCGTCGGTGCCGGCACGTTCGACGTACTGGCTCGCAACCAGGAAGAGATTACCCGCCGCGCCGGTCGCGGCATCGAGATCGTTGCGGTCGCCGACTTGAACACCGCCCGTGCCACCGAGCTGACCGGCGGCAAATGCAAGGTCGTCGCCGACGCGCGCGAGATCGTCAACGATCCCGAGATCGACATCGTCATCGAGCTGATCGGCGGCTACGGCATCGCCCGCGAACTGGTGATGGCGGCGATCGCCAACGGCAAGCACGTGGTCACCGCCAACAAGGCCCTGCTGGCCACGCACGGCAACGAGATCTTCGCCGCCGCGCAGGAGAAGGGCGTGATGGTGGCCTTCGAGGCGGCCGTCGCCGGCGGCATCCCCATCATCAAGGCGCTGCGCGAGGGCCTGACCGCCAACCGCATCCAGTGGATCGCCGGCATCATCAACGGCACCACCAACTTCATCCTGTCCGAGATGCGCGACAAGGGCCTGGACTTCGACGTGGTGCTGAAAGAGGCGCAGCGCCTGGGCTACGCCGAGGCCGATCCGACCTTCGACATCGAGGGCGTGGACGCCGCGCACAAGGCCACCATCATGTCGGCCATCGCCTTCGGCATCCCGGTGCAGTTCGACAAGGCGCACGTGGAAGGCATCACCAAGCTGTCGGCGACCGACATCAAGTACGCCGAGCAACTGGGCTACCGCATCAAGCTGCTGGGCATCGCCAAGCGCGCCGTGGTGAACGGCGCCGAGGGCATCGAGCTGCGCGTGCACCCGACCCTGATTCCGGCCAAGCGCCTGATCGCCAACGTGGAAGGCGCGATGAACGCCGTGCTGGTGCAGGGCGACGCCGTCGGCGCCACGCTGTACTACGGCAAGGGCGCCGGCGCCGAGCCGACCGCCTCCGCCGTGATCGCCGACCTGGTCGACATCACCCGCCTGGCCACGGCCGATCCGGAACACCGCGTGCCGCACCTGGCGTTCCAGCCGAACGCGATGAACGACATCCAGATCCTGCCGATGTCCGAGATCACCACCAGCTACTACCTGCGCCTGCACGTGGTGGACCAGCCGGGCGTGCTGGCCGACCTGACGCGCATCCTGGCCGACGGCACCATCTCGATCGACGCCATGCTGCAAAAAGAGCCGGCCGAGAACGAGACCCACACCGACATCATCATCCTGACGCACCAGACCCAGGAAAAGAACGTGACCGCCGCCATCGCCAAGATGGAAGCGCTGGCCACGGTGGTGGGCAGCGTGACCAAGATCCGCCTGGAAAACCTGAGCTGATCTAGCAAACGAAAAAGGGGTCAGGTTCAATATTCCGCATAGCGGAATATTGAACCTGACCCCTTTTTCGTTTCGAGGCGAAAAAAAACCGGGCGGCGCTGGGCGCGGCCCGGTTAAAGTCTTACTCGCTGGGTAAAGCTACATCTACTGCAACTGCGATACTACTTGCTGCTTACTGCGGGGTGGAACAAACAGGTAGTTGCTACCTTTGCTGCTACTGCTTACTTGCCTCTTACTCGTCTCTTACTTGCTCGAGACGGTCAGTTCGCTCTTCACTTCCTTCACGCCTTCCACAGCCGAGGCGGCCTGGATGGCTTTGGTGCCGGCGTCCGTGTTGGCGACCTGGCCGGTCAGCGTGACCACGCCCTGGGCCGTCGAAACGCCCAGGCCTTTGTAGTCGGCCAGCGCGGCCTTGACCTTGGAGTTCAGTGCACTGTCAGTCGACGATGCGGCGGTGGCGACGCCCGCGCCAGCCATGGCGCCTTCTTGCTGCGCGGCAGCATGAACGGTGGCCATCGAAGCGGTCAGGGCGGCGGCTGCCAGCAGGCGGGTGATCAGTTTGGTGTTCGTCATGTTTGCTACTCCGTATAAAGTTTTCAAAGGAACGCCTTGTGACGTTGATCTCCATACAGCAAGCGGCGTGCCAGCTTTTGAAAACCCCATGAAATCAATGACTTGGCAGAAAAGACAAGATTAACTTGCTGACAGGAACTGGATTCGGGCGGGGATTTGTCGGGCGGTGGCGACAGCATCCGGCCGCCATGGCCCAAGTGATTGATTTGGAAGGGATTATTGCTGTCGCTCGGGGGCGACAGGCGAGCCGTCGCCGCGAAACTGGGCGGCGTTGAGGTCGTATTTCTGCAGCAGGCGGTAGAACTCCGTGCGGTTGCGCTCGGCCAGGCGGGCCGCGTCGGCCACGTTGCCGTCGGTGAGCTTGAGCAGCTGGACCAGGTAGTTGCGCTCGAAGCGCTGCTTGGCCTCGGTGTAGCTGAGCACCTCCAGCGACGGCACCCGCAGCGCGCGCTGCACCAGCGACAAGGGCACCAGCGGCGACGTCGCCAGCGCGCACACGTGTTCGACCACGTTGTACAGCTGGCGCACGTTGCCGGGCCAGGACGCGCGCGTCAGCGCCTCCAGCGCGTCCGGCGCGTAGCCGGTCACCGTCTTCTGGTACTTGGCGGCCAGCGCGTGCAGGAAGCGCGTGGCCAGCAGGCCGATGTCCTCGCGCCGTTCGGACAGCGGCGGCAGGGTCAGCGTGATCACGTTCAGGCGGTAATACAGGTCTTCGCGGAACTGGCCCTCCAGCATGGCAGCGTCCAGGTCGCGGTGGGTGGCGGACAGGATGCGCACGTCCACCGGCCGGCCCTGGTCCGACCCCAGCTGGCGCACCACGCGCTCCTGCAGCACCCGCAGCAGCTTCACCTGCAGCAGCAGCGGCATGTCGCCTATCTCGTCGAGGAACAGCGTGCCGCCGTCGGCCGCCTGCACCAGGCCCTCGCGGCTGTTGACGGCGCCCGTGTACGCGCCCTTCACGTGGCCGAACAGCTCGGACTCCAGCAGCTGCTCCGGTATCGCCCCGCAGTTGACGGCGATGAAGGGCGCTTTCGCGCGGCGGCTGGCGCGGTGGATGGCGCGCGCCAGCAACTCCTTGCCGGTGCCGCTCTCGCCGCGTATCAGCACGCTGGCGTCGGACGCCGCCACCAGCTTGGCCTCGGCCAGCAGCTCCGCCATGGCGTGGCTGCGGCTGACGATCTCCTCGCGCCAGCTCTCGTCGCCGCCGCCGTGCACCGGGGCGGGCGCCGTGAGGCTCAGCGCCTGCTCTATGCGCTCCAGCAGCACCTTGGCGTCGAAGGGCTTGGTCAGGTAGGCGTAGGCGCCCAGGGTGGTGGCCTCCACCGCGTCCGGTATGGTGCCGTGGGCGGTGAGCAGGATCACGGGCAGGGCGGGGTGCCGCGTGCGGATCTGCTGGAACAGCGCCATGCCGTCCTTCTCGGGCAGGCGCACGTCGCTGACCACCAGTTGCGGCAGTTCCACCGACAGCCGCGCCAGCGCCGCCTCCGCGCTGCCGACGCCGGTGACGCGGTAGCCGTTGGCGGTGAGGCGCAGCGACAATAGCCGCAGCAGGTCCGGGTCGTCGTCGACCAAGAGGATGTGGGCGCCGTTCTGCATCATTTGACTCCCTGCGAATAGGACTGGGATTGCGACTGCACGGTGGGCCGCACCGGCAGGTTGCGCTCGATGGCCTTCAAGCCCTCCAGCATCTCGTTCAACTGTTCGGTCTTGCGCTGGTTTTCCTTCAGCTGGCCGGCCAGGCGGTCGGCCTGCTCGGCCAAGCGGCGCGACTCGGCGCTGTGGCTGGACAGCAGCGCGGCCAACGGCGCCAGCCCCTGCGCGGCGGGTTCGGAGGAGGTGGCCACGCTGTCGAACAGCGCCTGCGCGCGCGCCAGGTCGCCGGGGCCGCGGGTCAGCATCAGGATCATGCCCATCTGGACCGTCACGCGGGGCGTGGGCTGTTGCAGATTCAGGCCGCTCAGTTCCTTCAGCAGCTCCCCCGGCGACTTGCGGCGCAGGTTCTGGTGGTAGGCCAATAGCGGCGAGGTCTCGTCCAGCGGGGCGAGCTGGGTCAGCGGCGGCATCACGGGAACGGTGACGGGCGGCGCCATCACCACGGTGGGCAGCGGCGGCGGGGTGGATGCGCAGCCGCCCAGCAGCAGCGCCAGCAGCGCCGGCAGTGCCGGCAACAGCGCGGCGAATGGATGTTTAGTCTTCATAAGGTAACTCTATCCTGAAGTGCGCCCCGGCCTCGGAGGGCAGGAGCTGGAGGCTGCCGCCGTGGGCGACGACGTATTCGCGCACGATGGACAGGCCGATGCCGTTGCCGCGCCGTGCGCCCGGCGGCTGGCGTTCGCCTTGGTAAAAGGGTTCGAAGACGCGCGCGGCGTCGTCCGGCGCCACGCCCGGACCCTGGTCGACGCAGTCGATGCGCAGCGCGCGCTGGTGTTCGGACAGCGCGAAGCGCACCACGCCGTCCGGCGGGCTGAAACGCACGGCGTTCGACAGCAGGTTGCTGACGGCGATGGCGATCTTGTCCCGGTCCAGCCGCGGCGGCCGCGCCGCGCCCTCGACCACGGCGCGCACGCCGCGCGCCTGCATCTGCAACTGCTGGGAGGCGACCACCCCGGCCAGCAGTTCGGCCGGATCGCAGGGCTGCCGCCGCAGATTCTGGGCTTCGAAGTTGGCGGCGTTGTAGCGCAGCAGGTCCTCGATCTGGTTCTGCAGCGAGGCCGTGTTCTGGCGCAGGATGGCGGCGATCTCGCGCTGCTGCGGCGTCAGCGCGCCCAGCACCTGGTCCTCCAGCAGCGACACGCCCTCGACCAGCGCCGCCAGCGGCGTCTTCAATTCGTGCGAGATGTGGCGCAGGAAGCGCGACTTGTCCGCCTCCAGGTCGAACAGGCGCTGGCGCAGCCAGTTCAGCTGGCGGCCCAGGCGGCGCAGGTCGCCGGGCCCGTACACGTCGATGGCGTCGCCGTACTGGTTCTCGCCCAGGCGGTGGATGGCCTGCTCGATCTGCTTGAGGGGGCGCGACAGCCACGCGCCGAAGCTCAGCGCCAGCAGCGCGGCCAGCGCGATCGACATCGCCACCTGGCTGGTGAGGATGGCGCGGCGCTGGTCCAGTTCATCCAGCAGCGCCTGGTTGCGGCGCTCCACCTCGCGTTTGACCTCCTCTTCCAGCAGGTGGCTGAGGGCGGGCAGGCCGTTCAGGGCCTGGTTCAGCGCCTGCTGGCGCTGGGCGCGTTTCATGCGCGGCGTTTCCAGCACCGCCCACGCGGCCTCGCCGCGCTTGCGCCAGTCGACGAAGGCGCCGGGCGGCGTGCCGGGCAGGCCGTCGGCGATGGCTTGCAGCACGGTCTGCGCGTCGCGCCAGGCGTCGGCGTAGCGGTCGCGGAAGGCGGGGTCGTCCAGCACCAGGAACTGGCGCGCGCTGCGTTCCATGGCGACGCTGCGCTCGGCCAGGCGCTGGGCGTTTTCGGTCAGGGCGATCGCGTGCCTGCCCGCTTCGCGGCTATGCGCGGCGAGGCGGTCCAGGGTGAGCAGGGCGTGGACCGAAGTGGCGCCCAGCAGCGCGGCGATCAACAGGAATACGCCCAGCAGTAATTGACGAAACGAAAGTTTCGGGAACATGGCGGAGTGGACAGGGCGGGGCGGACGAACGGGTTATCAAAGCCATCATAGTGGAAAGCGCCGAAAACCCGCGTCCGATTGGACGCCATCCGCCGGCCGCCGCCGGCGGGTTTGCCGAGGTCAGGACTTCCGGGAACCGTTGGCGACCTTTTTCAGCGTGGCGGCGTCGCCGTGCCGCGGCGGCACCACGCCCGCGAGCCGGGCCACCGGCGCCGGCGCCTTGGACGGAGCCATGGCCTGCATGTCGTGCAGCTTGAACACGCCGACCACCTGCGCCAAATTGTCGGCCTGGTCGTGCAGGGAGCCGACCGCCGCCGCCGACTCCTCGACCAGCGCGGCGTTCTGCTGCGTGACGTCGTCCATTTCCGATATCGCCTGGTTCACCTGGTCGATCCCGCCGCTCTGTTCCTTGCTGGCGTGCGTGATCTCGCCCATGATATCGGTCACCTGGTGGATGCTGGCGACGATTCTTTCCATGGTCGCGCCCGCCTCCTCGACCAGGGTGCTCCCGAGATCGACCTTCTCCACCGAGTCGCCGATCAGGACCTTGATCTCCTTGGCCGCCGCCGCGCTGCGCTGCGCCAGGTTCCTGACCTCGGAGGCCACCACCGCGAAGCCGCGTCCCTGCTCGCCCGCGCGCGCGGCCTCCACCGCCGCGTTCAGCGCCAGGATGTTGGTCTGGAACGCGATGCCGTCGATGACGCCGATGATGTCGACGATCTTGCGCGACGACGCGTTGATCGAGCCCATGATGTCCACCGCCTTCGACACCACCGCGCCGCCCGAGACGGCGATTTCGGAGGCCGTCAGCGCGAGCTGGTTGGCCTGATCCGAATTGGCCGCGTTCTGCCGCACCCGCGCGATCAGCTCCTCCATCGACGACGCGGTCTCCTCCAGCGCCCCGGCCTGCTGCTCGGTGCGCGAAGCCAGATCCAGGCTGCCGGACGCGATCTGGCCGGAAGCCGTGGCGATGGCGTCGGTGCCGGCGCGCACCTGGTTGACGATGCCGGCCAGGCTGTCGTTCATCACCTTCAAGGCTTGCAGCAGCTGGCCGGTCTCGTCCTTGGCGCAGGCGTCTATGCGGCTGGTCAAATCGCCGCTGGCCACGACCTGGGCGATTCTCACCGCCCGTTTGATCGGGCCCGTGATCGAACGGGTGGTGACGTAAGCCAGGCCGACGCCGAGCAACACGGCGGCGGCGCCCAGGCCCAGCATGGCGGAGCGGGCCAGGTCGACGTCCCGCTCCGCCCGCGCGCCGCTGGCCTCGACCAATTTCTTTTGAAATGCCACCAGGGCCTGGATGCTGTCCTGCAGCGCATCCAGCGCCGGCAGCGTTTCCGCCCTCATCAAGCGGCTCGCCTCGTCCCGGTTGCCTTCCGCGACCAGTTTGCCCACGCGGCTGAACGAGGCCACATAGGCCATGCGCTGCTGCCTGATCCGCGCCAGCAGGCTTTTCCCCTCCGGGGTGTCCACCAGGCGGTCCAGCGTTTCAAGCGCGACGTCGATTTTTTTCTTGTTGGCGGCGATCCGCTCGTTGATGGGGGCCAGCTTCGCCGGCTCCGGCTCGATCAGCAATTCCATGCTGCCGCGCGCGTTGGCCCGGGTGAGCGCGTTGACCGTGTTGGCGGCGTCGGCCTTGATCCAATCCACTTCGACGATGCCGCGGGTGACTTCGCCGATGCTGTTGAACCGGGTCACGCCGATCGTGATCAAGGCGATCATCAACGCCAGGACCATGCCGAAACCGATGGCCATGCGCGTGCCAATTTTCAAATCCAGGAAATGCATTCCGTACCTTTGTTTTTTTAATAATTCATCGACCATACCCTGCGACATTTTAGCCGGGTCCGCCGCCGGCCGCTCGCGCCGGCCGCCGCCACGGCCATAACCACGGCCTTAAGCGCCGGCCGGGAAGGCGATGCTGACCTTGAGGCCGTGGCCGCCGGCGCCGTCGGCCAGCGCGATGGTGGCGTGGTGCAGCACGGCGATGTCGCGCACGATGGCCAGGCCGAGGCCGGAGCCGCCGGGATTGTCCTGCATGGTGGCGGCGGCGCGGTAGAAGGGCGAGAACACCCGCTCGCGCTCGGCCGCCGGGATGCCGGCGCCGCTGTCCTCCACCTCCAGCACGGGCCCGGGCAGCACGCGCAGGGTGACGCTGCCGCCGGCGGGCGTGTAGCGCAGCGCGTTGTCCACCAGGTTGGCCACCATCTCGCGCAGCAGCAGCGGCTGTCCCTGCACGGTGGCCTCGTGCTCGGCCTCCAGCGACAGGTCGATGTGCTTGGCCACGGCCGGCACCGCCAGCTGCAGCGCCACCTGTTGCACCATGTCGCGCAGTTCCACCGGCGCCGGCGCCACGCCGCCGCTGTGCTCTATGCGCGCCAGCATCAGCAGGCGGTTGGCCAGGTGCACGGCGGAGTCGGTGGTGGCGGCGATGCTGCCCACCATGCCGCGCAGCGCGGCGGTGTCGCAGTGCTCGCGCGCGGCCTCGCGCTGGGCCAGTTCGGCCTGCGTCTTCAGCACCGTGAGCGGAGTGCGCAACTGGTGGGACGCGTCGGCGATGAAGCGGCGTTGGCTGGCGATCAGGCTCTGGATGCGCGACATCGAGCCGTTCATCGCCTCCACCAGCGGCCGCACTTCCTTGTGCACCAGCGCCGGATCGAGGTTGGACAGGTCGGACACGCTGCGCGTCTGCACCTCCTCCTTCAGCCGCATCAGCGGGCGCAGCACCAGGCGCACGGCGAACCACACCAGCAAGCCGGCCGCCAGCACCAGGCCGGCCTGCCAGATCAGCGTGTCGAACAGGATCTGGCGCGACAGGCCGCGCCGCGCGTCGGTGGTCTCGGCCACCTGGATCAGGGTGATGCCGCGCATGGAATCGTCGTACACCGGCTGCAGCAGGGCGGCGATGCGCACCGGCTGGCCGTTGTAGTCGGCGTGGTAGAAGCGCACCAGCGCCGGGTAGTTCTCGGAGCGCGGCACGTCCGGCGGCACGGGCGGCAGGTCGCCGAAGCCGGACACCGTTTCGCCGTTGATGCCGGTGACCTTGTAGTAGATGCGGCCCAGGGTGTCGGTCTCGAAGCTGTCCAGCGCCACGTAGGGCACGTTGGCCACCACCTTGCCGTCGACGATGGAGACGCGTTCGGCCAGCGCGCGGGTGGAGGCGAGCAGGGAGCGGTCGTAGGCCATGTCGGCCGCGTCCAGCGCGTTGCGGTAGACCGAGACCGCGTTCACCGCCATCAGCAGGATCAGTGGCACCAGCAGCCAGACCAGCAACTGCCTGCGCAGGCTGCCCAGCGGGGCGGCGGCGGCGCTATTGAAACCAGCGGCAACCGCAGGGGACAGACCCGATGGGTCTGTCCCCTGGTTTTGCCTCTGGTTTTCAAGCGGCGGCATATTCAGGCCGGCACGCGCGGCTGCAGCAGGTAGCCGATGCCGCGCAGCGTGGTGATGGCGGCGGCGCCGGGCTGGCCGCTGTCGAGCTTTTTGCGCACGCGGTGGATGTACAGGTCGATCGCGTCCAGGTTGGCGTCGTCGGCCAGCGCGAACACCTCGTCGAACAGCTTTTCCTTGGACACCGCGCGCCCGCTGCGGCTGATCAGCGTCTCCAGCACCGCGTGCTCGCGCGGCGTCAGCGCCAGCGCGGCGCCGTGGTAGCTGAACATGCGGGTGACGGTGTCGAAGCTGAGCGCGCCGCAGCTGTGCACCAGCGCCTCGTTGCCCACGCTGCGGCGCAGCAGCGCCTTCACGCGCGCCTCCAGCTCGGCCAGTTCGAAGGGCTTGGCGAGGTAGTCGTCCGCGCCCAGGTTCAAACCCTGCACGCGCTCCTCCAGCCCGCCGCGCGCCGTCAGGATCAGCACCGGCGTCTTGCCGCGCACGCCGCCGCGCGCGCGCAGGCGCTTCAGCACCTCCAGCCCGTCCATCCTGGGCAGGGTCAGGTCCAGGATCACCAGCGCGTATTCCTGCGTGTGCAGCAGGGCGTCCGCGTCGGCGCCGTTGTCGGCGCACTCCACCGTGAGGTGGGCGTCGCGCAGGGCCTTGGCCAGCCAGTGCTGGAGTTCGGTGTGGTCTTCCACTAATAGAATGCGCATGGTGGCGGGTCCGGTAAGGGGTTCAGGGCAGCATCATCGTCGCCGATGCGCAAAAATAAAAGTTTTTTCTGCTAGTGTTGCAAACACCGACACTGAAACTTGGGCTGAAAGACAATTGAAAGGAAGCCGAACCTATAGTGGAGTCCTGGTATTCAGTTATCAGGCATATCACTCATAATTATATCTATAGGAGACGTCCCAATGAACAAGTCCACTTTGGCACTGGCGGTACTGGCGCTGGCCGCGGGCGCGGCGCAGGCGCAGTCGAACGTGCAGGTCTACGGCCTGATCGACGCCGGTGTCGAGAACGCTTCCAACGCCTCCGCCGGCGGCGGTTCCATGACGCGCGTGGTTTCCGGCGGCATGAACACCTCGCGCTGGGGCCTGCGCGGCTCGGAAGACCTGGGCGGCGGCCTGAAGGCCGTGTTCCAGTTGGAAGGCGGCATCCTGCTCGACACCGGCGCGCAGGACGGCGCGCTGTTCCGCCGCCAGGCCAATGTCGGCCTGGAAGGCAGCTTCGGCCGCGTGGTGCTGGGCCGTTCGTTCAGTTCCGTGTACGACACCGTCATCTCCTACGACCCGATGGGCTTCGCGCCTTTGTATTCCTGGGCCACCAGCGGCCCTGCCACCGGCCCGTCGAAATACGGCTTCACCACCGGCTTCGACAACCTGGTCAAGTACAGCGGCAGCACCGGCGCTTTCAAGTATGGCCTGACCTACGGCTTCGGCGAGCAATCGACCGGCGCCGGCGACAGCCGCAAGATCGGCACCAACGTCCAGTACAACAAGAACGGCCTGGGCCTGATGGCGACCTGGGAGCGCATCAACGGCAACCTGGTGCCCGCCACCGGCAACCGCGACGAGAACACCGTCTACCACCTGGGCGCCAACTACGAGACCGGTCCGCTGAAGTTCTTCGGCGTGATGCGCAACTACACGCTGCAGTCTGGCCGCGCCGCCACGGCGGACGTGAAGGCCACCACGGTGTGGGGCGGCGTGGCCTACAAGCCGCAGCCCAACGTCACCATCACCGGCGCGGTCTATCACGTCAACGTGAAGAACGTCGCGGCCGGCCGGGACGCCGATCCAACCATGTACGTGGCGCGCTACCGCTACGCCCTGTCCAAGCGCACCGACCTGTACGTGGCGGCCGCCTACGCCAAGGCGAAGAACGGCCAGCTCACCGGCCTGTCGCGCGACGACGCCGGCTTCGACACCAACCAGCGCGGCGTCGTCACCGGCATCCAGCACCGCTTCTAAGCCGCCGATCCCAAGCCACCCATCCGAGCCGACCATGAAACGCCTGTTCGCCCTCATCGCCTTACTCGCCGCGGCCGCCACGCCGGCGATGGCGGCGCGCGTCGAATGCGTCGTGCCGTCCAAACCGGGCGGCGCGATGGACCTGACCTGCAAGCTGGCGAAGAAGGGCCTGCAGGCGCTGCCGGACGCCGGCCAGCGCGACATGAACATCAGCTACGTGCCCGGCGGCATAGGCGCCGTCGCCTGGCACTCGCTGCTGTCGCGGCGCGCGGAGCCGAACACGCTGGTGGTGTTCTCGGGCGGCTCCCTGCTCAACCTGGCGCAGGGCAAGTTCGGCAAGGCCACCGCCGGCGACGTGCGCTGGGTGGCGGCGCTGGGCGCGGACTACGGCATGATCGCGGTGCGCGCCGATTCGCCGTACAAGAACCTGGGCGAGTTGCTGGCCGCGCTGAAAAAGCATCCCGAAAAGGTGCTGATCGGCGTCTCCGGCACCATCGGCAGCCAGGACTGGCTGAAGATCGCGCTGGTGGTGAAGGCCGCCGGCATCGATCCCAAAGTGCTGCGCTTCGTGGCGCTGGAGGGCGGCGGCGAGGCCTTCACGGCCATGCAGGCGAACTATGTGCAGGTGGTGTCCGGCGACGCCTCCGAGGCGACGCTGAACGCCACCGCCGGCAAGACCCGCGTGCTGGCGGTGCTGTCCGAACAGCGCCTGCCCGGCGCGCTGGCCGCCGTGCCCACCGCGCGCGAGCAGGGCATCGACGTGGTCTGGCCCGTGATACGCGGGCTGTGGATGGGCCCCAAGGTGGCGGACGCCGACTACCGCCACTGGGTGCAGACCTTCGACCGCATGCTGGCCAGTCCCGAGTTCGCGCAGACGCGGGCGGCCTATGGACTTTATCCCTTTGCCCTGACAGGCGACGCGCTCACCGCCTATGTCAGGAAAGCCGTGGACGACTACGGCAAACGCGCCAACGAATTCGGCCTGGTGCGCTGACAGCCGAGCGCTGAAACACCAAAAAAATCCACTCAACGGAGACTGACATGCAATTCAAAACGACCCTGGCCGTCGCGGCCGCCCTTTTCACGTCTGTAGCTTTCGCGCAGGCGCCCGCCGGCTACCCGGCCGACTACCAGAAAATCATCGACGCGGCCAAGAAGGAGGGCAAGCTGGTGGTGTACGGCGCCACCGACAGCAAGGCCACACACCCCCTGATCAAGGACTTCAGCGCGCTGTACCCCGGCATCACCGTCGAGTACAACGACATGAACTCCACCGAGGTGTACAACCGCTTCATCTCCGAGGCGGCCGCCGGCGGCAACACGGCCGACGTGGTGTGGTCCTCCGCGATGGACCTGCAGATGCGCCTGGCCTCCGACGGCCACGCGATGAAGTACAAGTCCGTGGAGGTGCCCAAGCTGCCGGCGTGGTCGATGTGGGACGACAAGGCCTATGGCACCACCTTCGAGCCGGCCGCCATCGTGTACAACAAGCGCCTGCTGGACGCCAAGGAGGTGCCGCACACGCACGCGGAGTTCGCCGCGCTGATCCAGCAGCCCAAGTTCAAGGACAAGGTCACCACCTACGACATCGAGAAATCGGGCGTGGGCTTCATGTTCATGACGCAGGACGCGCGCGAGTATCCGAAGTTCCTGGAGCTGGAGAACGCCTTCGGCGTGGCCAAGGTGCGGGTGCAATCCTCCACCGGCACGATGATGGAGCGCATCTCGTCGGGCGAGAACCTGATCGGCTACAACGTGCTGGGCTCCTACGCGCTGGTGCGCGCCAAGACCGACCCGTCGATCGGCGTGGTGCTGCCGAAGGACTACACGCTGATCCTGTCGCGCGTGGTGTTCATCAACAAGGCCGCCAAGAACGTCAACGCCGCCAAGCTGTGGCTGGACTACATGCTGTCGCAGCGCGGCCAGACCGTGATCGCCAACGAATCGAAGCTGTACGCGATCCGCGCCGACGTGACGGGTGAAACCACCTCGGCGGACCTGATCAAGCAGATCGGCAAGGACAACGTCAAGCCGGTGCCGGTGCACCCCATCGTGCTGCAATTCCTCGGCCCCGAGAAGCGCATGGCCTTCCTGAAGCAGTGGAAAGAAACCGCCGGCAAGAAGTAACGCCCAACCAAGCGGCGTCAGCCACAAAAGGGGTCTGACCCCAATTCGCGGCTTACGCCGCTTACGCCTGAAGGACCTTGTCATGCAAACTCTCGCTCTCCCCGGCAGCGGCCGCCGCGGCCTGAACTGGCCGCGCGGCGTGGTGGTGACGCTCACCGCGATCGCCATCTTCCTGCCGCTGTACCTGATCTTTTACCAAAGCTTCCTGTCCGCGCCGTTCTTCATGCCGGAAAAGGTGCTGGGCCTGGACGCCTACCGCTTCATCTTCGATGACCCGGACTTCGCCATGGCCTTCAAGAACGGCCTGACCCTGGCCACCGGCCTGACCCTGATCGCCGTGCCGATGGGCGGCGCGCTGGCCTTCCTGATGATCCGCACCGACCTGCCGGGCCGCGGCTGGATCGCGCCCATGCTGCTGGTGCCGATCTTCGTCTCGCCGATGGTGATGGGCTTCGGCTACGTGGTCTCCATGGGCCCGGTGGGCTTCTATTCCACCTGGGCCAAGGATCTGCTCGGCTTCGTCCCCTGGAACATCTACTCCTTCACCAGCATCGTCATCATCGCCGGCCTGACCCACGTGCCGCACGTCTACCTGTACGCCTCGTCGGCGCTGAAAAGCCTGGGCTCGGACGTGGAGGAGGCGGCCCGCGTGGCCGGCGCCTCGCCGCTGCAGGTGATGCTGAACGTGTCGCTGCCGATGATCATGCCGGCCCTGGCCTACGCCGGCGTGCTGGTGTTCTTCCTCGGCTTCGAGGTGTTCGGCCTGGTGCTGGTGCTGGGCGACCCGGAGGGCCACCTGGTGCTGCCGACCTATCTGTACAAGCTGACCAACAAGCTGGGCACCCCGTCCTACCACCTGATGGCCGCCGTCGCCGTCTGCCTGGTGATGGTCACCCTGCCGCTGGTGATGATACAGCGCTGGCTGCTCAAGTCGGCCAACAAGTACGTGTCCATCAAGGGCAAGGGCGCGCGCAGCAAGGCCATGCCGCTCGGCAGATGGAAATGGCTGGCCTTCGGCGTGCTGTTCGCCTGGCTGCTGTTCACCATCATCATGCCGCTGACCGGCATCGTGCTGCGCTCCTTCGTGCAGTACTGGGGCGAGGGCGTCAACCTGGCCGACGTGCTGACCCTGCAGCACTTCCGCGACATCCTGGCCGAGCCGTCGCTGATCCGCGGCATCGTCAACACCGTGCTGATCGGCGTGATCGGCGGCGGCCTGGCCGTGGCCTGCTACAGCGCCATCGCGCTGGCCATGCACCGCAAGCCGGACGGCATCACCCGCGCGTTGGACTACAGCGTGCTGGTGCCGCGCGCCGTGCCTGGCCTGTTGGCCGGCCTGGCCTTCCTGTGGGTGTTCCTGTTCGTGCCCTCCTGGCTGGACGGCATGTTCAAGGCCAGCGACAGCGGCGTCGGCACCTGGCTCAGCGAGCACCTGATCCCGGCCCTGCGTTCGATCCGCTCCACCATCTTCGCGGTGTGGCTGGCGTACTCGGTGGTGTGGCTGGCCTACGGCATGCGCCTGATCTCCACCGCGCTGCTGCAGGTGGGGCCGGAACTGGAGGAGGCGGCGCGCGCCGTGGGCGCCAAGCGCGGCCAGGTGACGCGCGACGTGACCCTGCCGCTGATCAAATACGGCCTGCTGGGCGCGTGGCTGATGGTGTTCCTGATCTTCGAACGCGAATACTCGACGGGCGTGTACCTGCTGTCTCCCGGCACCGAGGTGATCGGCGCCATGCTGGTGTCGCTGTGGGCGGGCGGTTCGACCGACCTGGTGGCGGCGCTGTCTTTCATCAACATCACGCTGGTGGCCATCGGCCTGGGCATCGCCCTGCGCTTCGGCGTCAAGCTGCACAACTAAGCCGCAACACTGGGAGCACTTATTATGAAACGAGACATCATGACGAACGAACTGACCGTCGACGACCTGCACCTGGAATACGGCAGCGGCGCCACCGCCAACCCCATTCTGAAGGGCGTGTCCATGCACCTGCGCAAGGGCGAGGTGGTGGCCCTGCTGGGACCCTCCGGCAGCGGCAAGACCACCCTGCTGCGCGCGGTGGCCGGCCTGGAAAGCCCGAAGCTGGGCACCATCGACATCGGCGAGCGCCGCGTGTTCGACGGTTCGAAGGCCTTCGAGATGCCGGCCGAGCAGCGCAACCTGGGCCTGGTGTTCCAGTCCTACGCGCTGTGGCCGCACAAGACCGTGTTCGACAACGTGGCCTACGGCCTGAAACTGCGCAAGATGGGCGCCTCCGACATCAAGGAGCGCGTGATGGAGGTGCTGAAGCAGCTGGGCCTGGGACACCTGGCCGAGCGCTATCCGCACCAGATGTCCGGCGGCCAGCAGCAGCGCGTGGCGATCGCCCGCGCGCTGGTGTACAACCCGCCCGTGATCTTGCTGGACGAGCCGCTGTCCAACCTGGACGCCAAGCTGCGCGAGGAGGCGCGAGCCTTCCTGCGCGAGCTGATCGTGCGCCTGGGCCTGTCCGCGCTGATGGTCACGCACGACCAGGGCGAGGCGATGGCGATCTCCGACCGCATCCTGCTGCTCAACAACGGCAAGATCGAACAGCAGGGCAACCCGCAAAGCATGTACGAGACGCCCGAGACGCTGTTCACGGCCGAGTTCATGGGCAGCAACAACCGGCTGCCGGCCAAGGTGGTGCAGCGCGACGGCTCGCACGTGCGGATCGACGTCAACGGCGCGGCGCTGCACGCCACCGCGCGCGGCAAGGGCGGCGCCGAGCCGGCGGTGCTGATCCGCGTGGAGGAGGTGCGCGTGAGTTCCACGCGGGCCGACAACGCCATCGAGCTGCCGCTGCTCACCTGCATGTACCTGGGCGACCGGTGGGAGTGCCTGTTCAAGAGCGAGGACGGCGGCATCAACCTGCGCGCCTATTCCAAGTACAAGCTGGACGCCGGCAGCTACTGGCTGCAGCTCCCCGCCGACAAGCTCTGGGTGTTCTAAGCGTCCTAGCGAGCTGAGCCCCATTTGGGGCATGGCGGGGACGCCGAGTCACCAAATGGGGCTCAGCTCGCTTTGCCGGCCCGTAGACCCGAACCCATGCTGAAGTCCTTTCTGTACGCGCTGTTCGCCGGCACCCTGGCCGCGCTGCTGTGCGTCCACCTGAACACCCCGCTGCCCTGGATGACAGGCCCGCTGTTCGCCACCGCCGCGCTGCGGCTGGCGGGCGCGGACCTGCGCGTGCCGGTGCAGGCGCGCGAGGCGGGGCAGTGGGCCATCGGCACCGCGCTGGGACTGTACTTCACCGCGCCCGTGCTGGCGGTGCTGGCCGCCCGCGCCGGCTGGATCGCAGTGGCAGTGGTGTTCGCGCTGGCGCTGGGCTGCTTCTGCGCCTGGCTGCTGCGCAAGCTGTCCCGCACCGACCACGCCACCGCCTTCTTCGCCATGGCGCTGGGCGGCGCCTCCGAAATGGCGGTGCACGGCGAGCGCCACGGCGCCAACGTGGAACGCGTGGCGGCCGCCCACAGCCTGCGCCTCATGCTGGTGGTGGGCACCATACCGTTCGCCATCCAGTACTGGGGCCGGCACGGCCTGGGCATCGGAACGGACCTGTACATCCCCGGCGCCCGCGCCATCGATTATCCCGGCTTGCTGGCGCTGGTCTGCGCCACCGCCTGCGCGGCGCTGCCGCTCAAGCGCCTGAGGGTTCCCAACGCCTGGGTCATCGGCCCGCTCGCCATGGCCCTGCTGCTGACGGCCTGCGGCATCCACCTGAGCCGCCTGCCGGAATGGATGGTGCGGCTGGGCCAACTCCTCATCGGCGTCTCGCTCGGCACGCGCTTTTCGCCCGGTTTCCTGCGCACCGCGCCGCGCTACATGGCCAGCGTGCTGGCCTGCAGCGCCGCCGCGCTGGCACTGGCCGCCGGCTTCGGCCTGCTGCTGGCCGAGGCGGCGGGGCTGAATCCCGGCACCGCCATCCTCGCCACCTCGCCCGGCGGCATCGCAGAGATGTCGCTCACGGCGCAGACGCTGCACCTGGGCGTGCCGGTCGTCACCGCCTTCCACGTGTCGCGCATGGTGATTCTGGTGCTGGCCGTGGGCCCGCTGTTCCGCCGTTTGCGCCGCACTAATTAAATATCGGCCGCCGACAGGAATGCAGTGTGATAATTGGATAGATTGTCAAAAAATCCGAATAGTCAATAGGTGGATACTGAAAATATCTACTTAGTCATTTAATATCTCACCGTTTATAATGGATGCTTTGCGCGTCGCGCGCGCCGTGGCTCCGTTATGCGTGCACAAAGTGTTTCCTTCTCCATCGTCAATCATGCGGCCTGGGCGCCGGGCCTGGTCACGCCCGAGGCATGGGCGGAATGGAGCGGGGCGCCGGGACCGGTGACGGGCGAGGCGGAACCCGGGGTGCGCGCCATGCCCGCCATGCTGCGCCGCCGCGCGGGCCTGTTCGGAAAAATGGCGCTGGAGGCGGCCTACCAGTGCATGGGCGGCGACACCGGCATACCCGTCGTGTTCAGTTCCCGCCACGGCGACGTGGCCCGCGCCCTGGAGTTGCTGACGCAGCTCGCGCGCGGCGAGGCGCTGTCGCCCACCGCCTTCGGCATGGCGGTCCATAACGCGACGGCCGGCCTGTTCTCCATCGCGCGCGCGGAGCGCTGCAACCACATCGCGCTGGCCGCCGGCGCGAGCTCGCTGGAGCACGCGGTGATCGAGGCCTGCGGCCTGTTGGCGGACGGCGCGCCGCGCGTGCTGCTGGTGGCCGGCGATTGCCCGCTGCCCCGCGAGTTCGCGCACTTCGAGGATTGCGCCGAACAGCCGCACGCTTTCGCGTGGCTGATGGCGCCAGCCGGCGAGCAAGCGATATCGCTATCCTGGCGGGGCGCCGGCGGTGATGCGGCCTCTGATGCGGCCTCAGATGCGGCTCCCGACGCGCCCACACTGCCCGGCGGCCTGGACGTGCTGCGCTTCCACATCGCCGGCGACGCGGAACTGGTGCGCACGGCGGACCGCCGCACCTGGCGCTGGAGCCGCGATGCTTGAGCGGCTGTCGCTGGCTTGGCGCACGCTCGCCACCGGCCTGAGTTTCGCCTTGTTCGGCGTGGGCGGTCTGGTGTTGCGGATCGTCGTGTTCCCCTTGCTGCAGCTGCTGGTGCGCCGGCCGGAGCGGCGCGTGGCGCTGTCGCGCCATGTGATCCGGGTGGCCTTCCGCGCCTACATCGCCCTGATGCGCGCCATGGGCGTGCTGCGCTACGAGTTGCGCGGCCTGGAAAAGCTGGAGCGCGGCGGCCTGCTGATACTGGCCAATCATCCCACCCTGCTCGACACCGTGTTCCTGATGGCGCTGGTGAAGCGGGCCGATTGCGTGGTCAAGGCCGACCTGTGGAACAACGCGTTCACGGGCGGCCCGGTGCGCGCGGCGGGCTATATCGCCAACCACGGCGGGCCGGACCTGATAGACGATTGCATCGCCTCGCTGGAGCGGGGCAACAACCTGATCATCTTCCCGGAGGGGACGCGCACCGCGTACAACGGGGAGATCAGCCTGAAGCGGGGCGCGGCCAACATCGCCGTGCGCGGCGCGCGCGACATCACGCCGGTGCTGATACGCTGCGAGCCGGCCACGCTGCGCAAGGGCGAGCCGTGGTGGAAGGTGCCGCCCAGGCTGGCCAGCTTCAGCATCGAAGTGCAGGACGACCTGCGCATCGCCCAATTCGTCGCCGATGGGGCCAGCGAAGTGCTGGCGGCGCGCCGCCTGACGGAACACCTACAACAATACTTTACGGGGAAGTACCAACATCATGGTTGAACAAGGCATGCTTGAACAAGAAGTCAAAGAACTCATCATCGAAGTGCTGCAGCTGGAGGACATCACCCCGGCCGACATCGACGCCGGCGAGCCGCTGTTCGTCGAGGGCCTCGGTCTCGATTCGATCGACGCGCTGGAACTGGGCGTGGCGCTGCAAAAGCGCTACGGCATTTCCCTGTCCGCCGATTCGGCCGAGACGCGCCAGCATTTCGCCTCCGTGCGCGCACTGGCCGCGCTGATCGAATCGCAGGGCAAGAAGGGAGCTTGACATGATCGTACTGAGCGAAATGAGCAGGGACGAGCTTTACCAATGGGTGGTGAAGCTGCTGGTGGAGATGTTCGAACTGGACGCCGGCGGCCTGACGCCCGAGTCCAACCTGTACGCCGACCTGGACATCGACAGCATCGACGCGGTGGACCTGGCGGTCAAGCTCAAGCAGCTGACCGGCAAGCGCCTGCAGCCGGAAGTGTTCAAGACCATCCGCACCATCAACGACGTGGTGGACGCGCTGAGCGGCCTCGCGACCGAAAAGGCGGTGTAATGTTGTGGACGGCGCTGACGGCGGCGGTCACGTTGCTGTATCCGCTGGCGATCTGGTTCGGGCATGGCCAGGTGGAGCCGCGCTGGCTGGCGGCCCTGCTGCTGCTGGCCGCGGCCACCCGCCTGCCGGCGGTGAAGCTGAGCGGCGCCGCGCGCTGGTCGGTGGCCGGCGCGCTGGTGCTGGCCGCGTGCGCGCTGTGGAGCAATCTGCTGCTGCCGCTGAAGCTCTATCCGGTGCTGGTCAACGCCGCCTTTCTCGCCGCCTTCGGCTACAGCCTGACCACGCCGGTATCCATGGTCGAGCGCCTGGCGCGCCTGCGCGAGCCGGTGCTGCCGCCCGAGGCGGTGCTGTACACGCGCCGCGTCACGCAGGTGTGGTGCGGCTTCTTTATTGTCAATGGCGGCGTCGCGCTGGCCACCGCGCTGTGGGCGCCGGAGGCGGTGTGGTCGCTGTATAACGGCGTCATCGCCTACGTGCTGATGGGCGTGCTGGTCGGCGGCGAGTTGCTGACCCGGCGCCATTTCCGCCGCCTGTATCAAAGTTGATGTCCATGTTCGACCGCCTATCCCTATTGCCCGCCGCGTTGTCGGCACGCGACCCCGCCATGCTGGCCGGATGGCGCGACGGCGCGCCCGTGCCGTGCGGCGAAGTCGCCACGCGCATGCGCGCCTGGGCCGCGCTGCTGGCCGGCCAGCCGGGCCGCCACTACGCGCTCTACATCGAGGACAGCCTGGAGTTCGCCGCCGCGCTGCTGGGCGCCTGGCAGGCCGGCAAGACCGTGTGGCTGAGCGCCGACACGCTGCCGGCCAGCTGCGACGCGCTGGCCTTGAAGGTGGATGGCTTCCTGGGCGGGTTCCCGGCCGCGCTGGCGCCGTTGCGGCCGGGCGACGCCTGTGCGGTCGATGCCGGTGCATCCGACGGCGATGCCGATAGCGATGTCGATGCCGCCGTCGTAGCCGATGTCCCGTTCGCCGGAGCCGGCGCGGCGCTGAATCTCGCCGCGCCGGCGCTGGTCGTGCACACGTCCGGCAGCACCGGCGCGGCGCAGGCCATCCCCAAGACCCTGTCGCAGATCGACAGTGAAGTCACCGTGCTGGAACAGATGTTCGGCGCGCGGGTGCGCGGCGCGGCGGTGCTGGCGACCGTCTCCCACCAGCACATCTATGGGCTGCTGTTCAAGGTGTTGTGGCCATTGTGCGCCGGGCGTCCGCTGCACGCGGGCACGGTGGCGTATCCCGAGCAACTCGCGGAGCTGTTGGCTGCGCGGCCGTGCGTGCTGGTGGCCAGCCCCGCGCACCTGAAGCGCCTGCCCGACCATCTGGACTGGCGCGGCGCCGCCGCGCAGCTGCGCGCCGTGTACTCGTCCGGCGGCCCGCTGCCGGAGGACTCGGCCTACGCCTGCGAGGCCCTGCTGGGGCAGGCGCCCATCGAGGTGTATGGCAGTTCGGAGAGCGGCGGCGTCGCGTGGCGCCAGCGCGCGGCCGGCGCGGAGGCGCGGCATAGCGGCACTTGGCAGGCGTTTCCGAACGTGGCCTGGCGCGTCGCGGAGCCCGAAGGGGCGCTCGAAGTGCGTTCGCCGCACTTGCCGGACGACGGCTGGATGACCCTGGCCGACCGTGTCGGGCACGCCGCCGGCGGGCGTTTCGAATTGCTGGGCCGTGCGGACCGTATCGTGAAAGTGGAAGAGAAGCGCGTCTCGCTCGATGCGCTGGAACGCGCGCTGGCCGCCTCGCCGCTGGTGGCGGAGGCGCGCGTGCTGCGGGACGAGGGTCCGCGCGCGCAATTGGTCGCCGTGGTGGCGCTGACGGACCAGGGCAGGGAGCTCCTGGCCGCGCGGGGCAAGCTGGCCTTGAACCGCGCCCTGCGCGCGCTGCTGGCGGAGGTGGCCGAGACCGTCGCCCTGCCACGCCGCTGGCGTTATCCGTCGCAATTACCGGTCAACGCGCAGGGCAAGACCACGCTGGCCGCCTTGCAGGCGCTGTTCGACGACGAGGCGCCGGAGCAGGGGCTGGAGAAGGACGGGGAGGACGCGCGGAGATCGGAGCCGAAGCTGGAGCCAAAGCCCGGGCTAGCGTCGCGTCCACGCCAGCCGCTGCCGCGGGAGCTCGAGGTCACCCCGGACAAGGTCGTGCTGGAACTCTTCATCCCGGAGGACCTGCTGTACTTCGAGGGCCATTTCCCCGGCGCCCCCATCCTGCCCGGCGTCGCGCAGCTGGACTGGGCCGTCGCCTATGCGCGGCGCTACTTCGCGCCGTCCGGCGTGTTCCGCGACGTGGCGGCGTTGAAATTCCAGCAGGTGATCGCTCCCGGCGCCACGGTGCGGGCGGAGTTCACCTACGACGCGGCCAAGGGCAGCGTGCAGTTCCAATACCTGTCGGCCGCCGGCCGGCACGCGAGCGGCCGCATCATTTTCGCGCCGGCCGCCTAAATCAAGACCAAGTCAAGACCAAGAAAGAGACCATGCAAGACAAATCGTTTTCGCCCGAGCGCCAGTCCGCCTTCGCCGCCCGTTACGAGGCACAAAAGATCGCCTTCGGCCCGGTGGTGTTCCAGTGCGTGCGCTACGCCTGGAAGCGCGGCATGCTGCAGGCGCTGGCGGACGTCGGCTCCACCGGCCTGTCCTTGGCCGAGATGGCGGAAGGCGGCCGCTGGACCGAGTACGTGCTGAAAGTGGTGCTGGAATCGTGCCTGTCGGCCGGCGCGGTGCAGCTGCGCGATGGACGCTACGTGCTGGACAAGGTGGGCTTCTGCGTGTTGACCGACAAGATCACGCAGGTCAACCTCGATTTCACGCACGACGTCTGCTACCTGGGCCTGCATGACCTGGACAAGTCGCTGGACGACGAGCGGCCGCACGGGCTGAAAAAGCTGGGCGACTGGCCGACCATATACGAGGGACTGTCCCAGCTGGACGAACCGGCGAAGAGCAGCTGGTTCGCCTTCGACCACCACTATTCGGACACCTCCTTCCCCGCGATCATGCCGGACGTCTTCGCCACCGGCCCCCGGCGGGTGATGGACATCGGCGCCAACACCGGCAAATTTTCGCTGGCGGCGCTGGAATACAACCGGGACGCGAAACTGCACCTGGTGGACCTGCCGCGCCAGCTGGCGGTGGCCGAGCAAAACCTGCAAGCGGCCGGCGTGCGCGAGCGCGCCAACCTGCACGGCGTGGACATGCTGGACGCCGAGGCGCCGCTGCCGGCCGGCATGGACCTGATCTGGATGAGCCAGTTCCTGAGCTGCTTCAGCGAGCCTGTCATCGCCACCATCCTGCGCCGCGCCGCGGCCGCGCTGGCGCCGAACGGCCAGGTTCTGATCCTGGACACCTTCTGGGACCGGCAGCAGTACGACATCGCCGCCTACTGCCTGATCAACACTTCGCCGTACTTCACGGCCATGGCCAGCGGGAACAGCAAGGTCTACGAAAGCGGCGACTACGTGCGCCTGGCCGAGGCGGCCGGCCTGCGCCTGCTGACGGCGCGCGACGGCATCGGCTATTGCCATTCGCTGCTGCGCTTCGCGCTGGCCGGGGAGGTTGCGGAAAACAACGGAGCCGCCGGTGTTTGAACCCTGCTTCATCGTCCCCGTCTACAACCACGAGCACGCGATAGCGGCCGTGGTGGACGGCCTGCTGCCGCATGGCTTGCGCTGCGTGCTGGTCGACGACGGCAGCGCGCCCGCCTGCGCGGCCGAGCTGCAAAGGCTGGCGCGGCTGCATCCGGCGCAGGTGGTGCTGGTGACGCACGCCGTCAACCAGGGCAAGGGCGGGGCGGTGATGACGGGTTTCGCCAAGGCCGCTGAACTGGGCTGCACCCACGCCCTGCAAGTGGACGCCGACGGCCAGCACAATCTGGACGACGTGCAGGCCTTCCTGGCGCGGTCCCGCGCGCAGCCGCAGGCGCTGATCGTGGGCTGCCCGGTGTACGACGAGTCGGTGCCGAAGGGGCGGCTGTACGGCCGCTACGCCACCCATGTCTGGGTCTGGATCAACACGCTGTCGCTGCAGATCAAGGACTCCATGTGCGGCTTCCGCGTCTATCCGCTGGCGCCGGTGCTGGTGCTGATGCGGCGCCGCGCGCTGGGGCGGCGCATGAACTTCGACATCGAAATCCTGGTGCGCCTGTACTGGGACGGCGTGGCCATGGTGAACCTGCCGACCAAGGTCGGCTATCCGGCCGACGGCGTGTCGCACTTCCGCGTGTGGATGGACAATGTGCTGATCTCGCGCCTGCACGCCACGCTGTTCTTCGGCATGCTGCCGCGCGCGCCGCGCCTGCTGGCGCGCAATTGCGCCCGTATCGGAAAGGGACAGCGCGGATGAGCGCCGCGCCGCGCCACTGGGCCGCCATCAACGAAGTGAGCTTCGTGGCCGGCATGCGCCTGCTGTTCTGGATTTTCCGCGTGCTGGGACGCTGGCCCTTCCACCTGCTGCTGTATCCCGTGCTGTGCTGGTACTTGCTCACCAGCCCGCGCGCGCGGCGCGTGTCGGCGGCCTACCTGGACCGCGTGCGCGCCTACGCGCCGGTGCCGCGGCTGGGCGTGCTGCGCCACTTCGCCGCCTTCGCCGAAAGCATCCTGGACAAGATGCTGCTGTGGGGCGGCGTGTACGACGTGGGCGCCGTCACCCTGCATGGCGAGGACGCGTTCAACCGCATGCTGGCCTGCGGCCAGGGCGGCTTGCTGATCTGCTCCCACTTCGGCAACCTGGAGCTGTGCCGCGTGCTGTCGCGCCAGCGGCCGGACGTGAAACTGACGGTGCTGGTGCACACGCGCCACGCGCAGGCGTTCAACCGCATGCTGGCGCGCCTGAACCCGGACAGCCAGCTCAATCTTATGCAGGTGACGGAGCTGACGGCGGCCACGGCGATGCAGCTGTCCGAGCGCGTGGGGCGGGGCGAGCTGGTGGTGATCGCCGGCGACCGCGTGCCCGTGTCGGACAGGCCGCGCGTGGCGGTGGCGGACTTCCTTGGCGCGCCGGCGGCGTTCCCGGTGGGGCCGTACGTGCTGGCCAACGCGCTGCAATGCCCGGTGTTCCTGCTGTTTCCCCTGCAGCGTGCGGGCCGCGCGTCGCTGCACTTCGAACCCTTCCGCGCCTCGCTGCGCCTGCCCAGGCAGGGACGCGACGCGGCGCTGGCGGCGCTGGCGGCGGATTACGCCGCGCGCCTGCAGCACTACTGTGCCCAGGCGCCGCTGCAGTGGTTTAACTTTTACGACTTCTGGCATATAGAAAAACGGGATACCTCCGATGCACCTGGCTGACCTGAAAAACACGCGCCGCACCGTGCGCTTCGACCAATCGCGGCTGACGATAGAAGACATCGTCGACATCGCCCACGGCCGGGCGGGCGCCGCCCTGTCGGACGATCCGGCCTTCCGCGCCGCCATCTCGCGCGGCGCCGACTTCCTCGACCAGTTGCTGCGCGAGGACGGCACCGTCTACGGCGTGACCACCGGCTACGGCGATTCCTGCACCACCACCGTTCCCCCGGAACTGGTGGCCGAGCTGCCGCACCACCTGTACACCTACCACGGCTGCGGCCTCGGCGAGAACTTCTCGCCGGCGCAGACGCGCGCCATCCTGGCCTCGCGCCTGGCGTCGCTGGCCAAGGGCTTTTCCGGCGTCAGCGTCGAGCTGCTGGACCAGATCGTGCGCCTGCTGGACGCCGGCCTGCTGCCGCTGATCCCGTCCGAGGGCTCGGTCGGCGCCAGCGGCGACCTCACGCCGCTGTCCTACCTGGCGGCGGTGCTGTGCGGCGAACGCGAAGTGTGGCGCGACGGCGAGCAGGTGCCGGCCGAACAGGCCTTGCGCGAAGCGGGCATCACGCCGCTGCGCCTGCGCCCGAAGGAGGGCCTGGCCATCATGAACGGCACCGCCGTCATGACCGCGCTGGCCTGCATGGCGCACGAGCGCGCCGAGTACCTGGCCAGGTTGTGCACCCGCATCACCGCCATGGCCTCATTCGCGCTGGACGGCAACGCCCACCACTTCGACGAGGTGCTGTTCTCGGTGAAGCCGCATCCCGGCATGCAGCGGGTCGCGGCCTGGCTGCGCCAGGATTTGCCGACCGACCAGTGGGAACGCAACGGCAAGCGCCTGCAGGACCGCTACTCGATCCGCTGCGCGCCGCACGTGATCGGCGTGCTGGCCGACACGCTGCCGCTGTTCCGCACCCTGATCGAGAATGAGCTGAACAGCGCCAACGACAACCCGCTGATCGACCCGGTGGGCGAGCGCGTGCTGCACGGCGGCCACTTCTACGGCGGCCACATCGCCTTCGCCATGGACGGCATGAAGAACACCGTGGCCAACCTGGCCGACCTGCTGGACCGCCAGATGGCGCTGCTGGTGGACAGCCGCTACAACCACGGCCTGCCGGCCAACCTGGTGGGCGCCACCGGCAGCCGCGCGGCCATCAACCACGGCCTGAAGGCGCTGCAGATCAGCGCCTCCGCCTGGACCGCCGAGGCGCTCAAGCTGACCATGCCGGCCTCCGTGTTCTCCCGCTCCACCGAATGCCACAACCAGGACAAGGTCAGCATGGGCACCATCGCCGCGCGCGACTGCCTGCGCGTGCTGGAACTGACCGAGCAGGTCGCCGCCGCGCTGCTGATCACCGTGCGCCAGGGCGTGTGGCTGCGCTGCCGCGACTATCCGGAAGCCGTGCCGCACGCGGCGCTGGCGCGCATGCAGGAGTTGCTGTCGGAGGACATCGCCGCCGTGGTGGAGGACCGTCGCCTCGACCCGGAACTGCGCGTGCTGCTGGACCGTATCCGCAACCAGGAATGGAAACTCTATGCGTAGGAAGACCAAGGAAAGCCGCTGGTTCGCGGAGATGGAAACCAAGGTCCAGTTCTTCGACCTGGACCCGATGCAGATCGTCTGGCATGGCCGCTATGTGAAGTACCTGGAAATGGTGCGCTGCGAGCTGCTGGACAAGATAGGCTACAACTATGTGGAGATGAAGGAGTCCGGCTATTCCTGGCCCATCATCGACATGCACCTGCGCTACGCGGCGCCGGCCACCTTCGGCCAGGTGCTCAAGCTGCGCGCCGACATCGTGGAGTGGGAAAACCGCCTGACGATCGAGTACACCATCAGCGACGCCGCCACCGGCAAGCGCCTGAACCGCGCCACGACGATGATGGCGGCGGTGGAAATCACCACGGGCGAGATGTGCTTCGTGTCGCCGCCCGTGTTGTTTGAAAAGCTGGGCATAGAAAAGCCGGGGATGGAACAATGAGGAAGATACTGATAACGGCGGCGTTGCTGGGCGCCTGCGCCGCGGCGCCGGCCATCGCGCACGCCGCCGCGCCGATCGCCAAGATCCAGGCCATGCTGGCCAAGCCGGAGGTGCTGTGCGGCCGCTTCGACCAGACCAAGCAATTGGCCGGCATGAAGAAGCCGCTGGCTTCGCACGGCCGCTTCTGTGTAGTCGCGGGCAAGGGCGTGCTGTGGCGCACGCTGAAGCCTTTCCCGAACACGCTGCGCCTGACGCGCGACGAGATCGTCCACTTCCAGGGTGAGCGCGTGGCCATGCGCCTGGAGGCGAAGAACGAGCCGGTGGTCCGCATGATCAACAGCGTGCTGTTCTCGCTGCTGGGCGGCGACCTGGCGCAGCTGGACAAGCTGTTCGAGGTGGACGGCACGGCCGACGCGGCGGGCTGGCAAGTGGCGCTGAAGGCGCGCGAGCCCGCGCTGGCCAAGGCGATCGGCGCCATCAGTCTGGAAGGCGGCGCCCACGTGAAGAACATCGTCATGAACGAGGCCAGCGGCGACAAGACCACCATCGTGTTCTCCGCCATGCAGGCCGGCGCCAGCGCCATGACGTCCGAAGAGGCGGCGCTGTTTTGAGCCTGGGCCAGCCTATGCCGGGCAAGCGGCTCGCGCTGCTTTGGTTGCTGGCCGTGAGCCTGCTGCTGGGCCATAACGCCTGGCTGTGGCTGGGCCAGCGCATCACGCCGGACACCGACATCCTCGCGCTGCTGCCGGTGCAGGAGCGCGACCCGGTGCTGCAGCAATCCTTCCTGCACATGGTGGACGCGGCCCAGCAACGCCTGGTGGTGCTGGTGGGCGCCGAGGACTGGGCCGACGCGAAGAAGGCGGCGGACGCCTACCGCGCCGTGCTGGACACGCAGCCCGGCATGTTCGCCTCCACGCCCGTCAACGACAAGACGCAGGACGACTGGCTGGCGCTGTTCCAGCGCCACCGCCTGGCGCTGCTGACGGCGGAGCAGGAGCAGCGGTTGCGCGTCGAACCCGCCGGCCACTGGGAAGAGGCGGCGCTGGGCCGCATGTACAACGCCTTCGGCGGCCCCAAGCTGGGCAGCTGGCAGGACGATCCCTACGGCCTGTTCGCGGGCTGGATGCAGGAGCGCGCGCAGGAGACGCCCGTGCGCCCGCGCGACGGCTACCTGTTCGTCGCGGAGAAGGGCGGCGCGGGCTCGAACCCGCGTCAATACGTGCTGCTGCCGATGACGCTGAAAGTGCCCGCCTTCTCCATCACCGCGCAGGACACCGTGCTGCCGCTGCTGGCCAGGGCAGCCGAAGCCGCGCGCAAGGCCGTGCCGAAGGTGGACCTGATACCTGCCGGCGTGGTGCTGCACGCGGCCGCAGCCAGCGGCCAGGCGCACCGCGAGATGTCCACCATCGGCCTCGGCTCGCTGGCCGGCATCGTGCTGCTGACGTGGCTCGCCTTCCATACACTGCGTCCCATCCTCCTGATCCTGCTGTCCATCGGGGTTGGCTGCCTGGGCGCGTTTTCCGTGTGCTGGCTGCTGTTCGGCCGCGTGCACTTGCTGACCCTCGTGTTCGGCGCCAGCCTGATCGGCGTGGCGCAGGACTACGGCATCTACTTCCTGTTCAACCGCATGGCCGCCGATCCTGCGCTCGATTCGCGCGCGCTGCTCAAAAAGCTGATGCCGGGCCTGAGCCTGACCCTGCTGGCGGCGGTGATCGGCTACATGGGGCTGGCCTTCACACCATTCCCCGGCCTGCGCGCCATGGCCGTGTTCTCGGCCCTGGGCCTGGTGTTCGCCTGGCTCACCGTGATCTGCTGGTTCCCGCCGCTGCTGAAAGGCGGCGCGCTGAAGCCGGGCGCGCTGGCGCGCGGCTACGGCGGCCTGCTGCGCCGCTGGCCGTCGCCGCGCCTGAACGCACCCACGCTGGCGCTGGCCGCGGTGTTCGCCGTGGCCGCCGGCGCGGGCCTCATGCGCCTGCATCCGAACGACGACATCCGCCTGCTGCAGAATTCACCGAAGCGGCTGGTGCAGGACCAGATCCGCCTGGGCAAGCTGCTGGACGCGCCGACGCCCGTGCAGTTCTACCTGGTGCGCGGCGCCAGCGAGGAGGAGGTGCTGCAACGCGAGGAGGCCCTCAAGCTGCGCCTCGCGCCGCTGGTGGAGCGGGGCGTGATCGGCGGCTGGCAGGCGATGTCGAACTGGGTGCCGTCGCTGCGCACGCAGGATAGCCGCCGCGCGCTGCTGGAAGAGAAGCTGCTGGCGCCGGACGGCCCGTTGCGCGCCGTGGCGCGCCAGGTGGAGGAGGACGCGAACTGGGTCGCCGCCACGGTGGAGCTGCAACGCGCGGCCGGCAAGCCGTTGACGCTGCAGGCCTTCCTGGACGCGCCGTCCAGCGAGCCTTGGCGCCACCTGTGGCTGGGCCGCGCCGAGGGCGTATACGCCAGCATCGTCGCGCTGCGCGGCATGAACTATTCCGGCCTGCCGGCGCTGCGCACCGCCGCCGATGGCCTGGCGGGCGTGCAATGGGTGGACAAGGTGGGCGAGATCTCCACCGTGCTGGGACGCTACCGCGTCTACATGGGCTGGGTGGTGCTGGCCGCCTACGGGCTGGTGTTCGCGCTGCTGCTGCCGCGCTACCGTGGCCGCGCGTGGCGCGTGCTGGCGCCCACCGCGCTGGCCAGCGTCGCCACGCTGGCGGCGGTGGGTTACGCGGGACACAGCCTGCAGCTGTTCCACGTGCTGGGCCTGATGCTGCTGCTGGGCGTTGGCGTGGACTACGGCATCTTCATGCAGGAACAGCCGGACCGGCGCGACGCCACGCCCTGGCTGGCCGTCGGGCTGTCGGCCGCCAACACCATCCTGTCCTTCGGCCTGCTGGGCCTGAGCGGCACGCCCGCCCTGCAGGCGTTCGGATTGACCATGCTGATCGGGACTGCGCTGGTGTGGCTGCTGGTTCCGTGTTTTGCCTACACCGACAACAAGGAAAGCGACAATGGCGCTGCAATTTAAGAACGCCGCGCCGCTGGCTTGCGCGCTGGTGCTGGGGCTGGGTATGGCACTGGGCGGCTGCGCGAGCGCGCCGCCGCCGGCCGCGCGGCTGGGCCTCAAACTGCCGCCCGCCGAGCTGGGGGCGACGGTCGCCGTGCAGCAGCACCTGCGCGTGGAGCGCAACGGCCGCAGCGACGAGCTGGATGTGGCGATGGAGATCGACCCGCAACGCATCGAGCTGGTTGGCCTGGCGCTGGGCCAGCGCGTGCTGTCGCTCAGCTATGATGGCAAGGAGCTGCAAACGTGGCGCCACGTGATGCTGCCGTCGCAGGTGCGCGCCGAGGACGTGCTGGAGGACGTGCAACTGACGCTGTGGCCGGCCGAGTCGATACGCGCGGCGCTGCCGGCCGGCTGGCGCGTCGAGGACCAGGGCCTGCGCCGAACGGTGACGCTGGAGGGCCAGCCCGTGATGGTCATCGACTACGCGTCCATGCCGCGCTGGAGCGGCACGGTGGTGCTGGAGAACCTGCGCTATCGCTATCGCCTGACGATACAATTCGAGCCCAGCGGGGAGGGGCAGCAATGAGCTACTTTTTGAATCAGTGCGGCATCGTGTGCGCGCTGGGCAGCGGCGCCGACCAGGTGCGCGGCGCGCTGCTGCGCGCCGAAAGCGGCGTGCTGCCGACGGACCAGTACACGCCCGGCCGCGTGCTGCCGCTGGGGTGCGCCGTAGACGCAGACTTGCCGTCCGTCGCGCATTTGCCGCCGTGGCAGCGCAGCCGCAACAACCAGCTGGCGCTGGCCGCGCTGGCGCAGATCCGGCCCGCCGTGGACGCGGCCATCGCGCGCCATGGCGCGCACCGGGTGGGCGTGGTGCTGGGCACCAGCACCTCCGGCATCGCGGAGACCGAGCGGGCGATGCACGCGCTCGAGCATGCCGGCGCGCTGCCGGACGGTTTCCACTACGGCCAGCAGGAAATGGGCTCGCCGGCGGAAATGCTGGCGGCGCAACTGGGCGTCTCCGGACCAGCCTATGTGCATTCCAGCGCCTGCTCGTCGAGCGCCAAGGCCATGGCCAGCGCCGCCCGCCTGATGGCGATGGACCTGTGCGACGCCGTGGTCACCGGCGGCGTCGACAGCTTGTGCGGCTTCACCGTCGCCGGCTTCTCGGCGCTGGAGTCGGTCAGCGCGGCGCGCTGCAATCCTCTCAGCGCCAACCGGGAAGGCATCAACATCGGCGAGGGCGCCGCGCTGTTCCTGATGTCGCGCGAGCCCGCCGCCGTTGCGCTGCGCGGCTGGGGCGAGTCGTCGGACGGCCATCATATCTCGGCGCCCGATCCCGCCGGCGGCGGCGCGCGGCTGGCGATCGCGGAGGCATTGCGCCGCGCGGGACTCGAGGCTGGGGACATCGACTACATCAACCTGCACGGCACGGCCACGCGGCAGAACGACGCCATGGAGTCGCAGGTGGTGGCGGACCTGTTCGGCGCGGCGGTGCCGGTCAGCTCCACCAAGCCGTTCACGGGCCACACGCTGGGCGCCGCGGCGGCGATCGAGGCGGCCATTTGCTGGCTGTTGATGCAGGACGATAATCCGCAAGGCGCGCTGCCGCCGCAGCTGTGGGACGGCGTGGCCGACGCCGCCCTGCCGGCCCTGTACGTGGCCGCGCCGGGCGCGCGACTGGGCCGCCCGCTGCGCCACGCGTTGAGCAACTCCTTCGCCTTCGGCGGTTCCAACGCCGCGCTCATATTGGGGAGGACGGCATGACGCTGCCCGACATCCGCGCACTGCTGCCGCACGCCGGCCCCATGGTGCTGCTCGACCGCGTGATCGAGGCGGCGGACGACACGCTGTGCGCCGAGGTGCGCATCCACCAGGACAGCATGTTCTACGCCGACGGCGGCGTGGGCAGCTGGGTGGGCGTTGAATACATGGCGCAGGCGGTGGCGGCGCACGCCGGCTATCTCGCGCACCGCAAGGGGAACGCCGTGAAGCCGGGCTTCCTGCTTGGATCGCGCCGCTACGGCACCACGCGGCCGCTGTTCGCGCTGGGCGCGCTGCTGCGCGTGCGCGTGCGCCAGCAACTGCGCGGGGAAAACGGGCTGGCCGCCTTCGAGTGCAGCGTGGAAGACGCCGCCGACGGCGCGGAACTGGCCAGCGCCATGCTGACGGTGTTCCAGCCCGACGATGTAAACGAATTTCTGCAGGGGATAAACAAAAATGAATAAAAGTGTATTGGTGACGGGTTCGTCGCGCGGCATCGGCAAGGCGATCGCGCTGCGGCTGGCGCGCGACGGCTTCGACGTCGTCGTGCATTGCCGCAGCCAGCGCGCCGAGGCCGACGATGTGGCGAGCCGCATCGTGGAAATGGGCCGCGCCGCGCGCGTGCTGCAATTCGATATCGGCGACCGCGCCGCCGCCGCCGCCGCGCTGGAGGCGGACATCGCGGAGCACGGCTGCTACTACGGCGTGGTGTGCAACGCCGGCGTGGCGCGCGACAACGCCTTCCCCGCCATGTCCGGCGAGGACTGGGACATCGTGCTGCAAACGAACCTGGACGGCTTCTACAACGTGCTCAATCCGCTGGTGATGCCGCTGGTGCAGCGCCGCAAGCCGGGCCGCATCGTCACGCTGGCCTCCGTGTCCGGCCTGGTCGGCAACCGCGGCCAGGTCAACTACAGCGCCGCCAAGGCCGGCATCATCGGCGCCACCAAGGCGCTGGCGCTGGAACTGGCCAAGCGCGCCATCACGGTGAACTGCGTGGCGCCCGGCCTGATCGACACCGACATGACCGAAGGCCTGCCCATGGACGAGGTGCTGAAGATGATCCCCGCGCGCCGCGTCGGCACGGCCGACGAGGTGGCCGCGGCGGTCAGCTTCCTGGTGGGCGAGGAGGCCGGCTACATCACGCGCCAGGTGATTTCCGTGAACGGGGGGCTGGCATGAGCCGCCGCGTGGCCGTCACCGGCATGGCCGGCATCAGCCCGATCGGCAACGACTGGGCCAGCGTGCGCGCCCGCCTGGGCGAATACCGCAACGCCATCGTGCGCATGGCCGAGTGGGCCGACTACGAGGGCCTGAACACGCAACTGGGCGCGCCCGCCGCCGCATTCACGCTGAGCGACCGCTTCAACCGCAAGACCATGCGCAGCATGGGCCGCGTGGCGCTGATGGCGACCCGCGCCACCGAAATGGCGCTGGAGGACGCGGGCCTGCTCGATTCGCCGCTGCTGCAAAGCGGCGACATGGGCGTCTCCTTCGGTTCCTCGGCCGGCACGCCCAGCGCGATCGGCGATTTCGGGCGCATGATGGAGGAGCGCAGCACGCGCGGCATCAACGCCACCACCTACATCAAGATGATGGCGCACACGGCGCCGGTGAACATCGGCGTGTTCTTCGGCGTGACCGGCCGGGTCATCACCACGTCCAGCGCCTGCACCTCGGGCAGCCAGGGCATAGGCTACGCCTACGAGGCCATACGCGGCGGCAAGCAGGTGGCCATGATCGCCGGCGGCGCCGAGGAACTGTGCGCCACCGAGGCGGCGGTGTTCGACACGCTGTTCGCCACCAGCACCCGCAACGCCGAGCCGTCCACCACGCCGCGTCCCTTCGACACCACGCGCGACGGCCTGGTGATCGGCGAGGGGGCGGGCTGCCTGATCCTGGAGGACATGGAGCACGCGCTCGCGCGCGGCGCCACCATCCACGCCGAGCTGGTGGGATTCGGCACCAACAGCGACGGCTGCCACGTGACGCAGCCCAACGCGGCCACCATGCAAAAGGCGATGCGGCTGTCGCTGGCGGACGCCGGACTGCAGGCGGCCGACATCGGCTATGTGAACGCGCACGGCACGGCCACCGCGCAGGGCGACGTGGCCGAGTCCCAGGCCACGCACGCGGTGTTCGGCGGCCGGGTCCCCATCAGCTCCCTCAAGAGCTACATGGGCCACACCCTGGGCGCCTGCGGCGCGCTGGAGGCGTGGATCAGCATCGAGATGATGCGCGAGGGCTGGTTCGCCCCCACCATCGGCCTGCAGCAGGTGGACCCCGCGTGCGCGGAGCTGGACTATATCGCCGGCGAGGGCCGGCGCATCCGCTGCGAGCACATCATGTCGAACAACTTCGCCTTCGGCGGCATCAACACGTCGCTGATCTTCAAACAGTATGGTTGAACTTTGGATCGGGATCTATGAGCGCTAACCTTCAATTGACGCAACCGCCGTCCGAACCCCACGTGCCCGAAACGGCCTTCGGAAAATGGTTTTTACGCACCAACACCTGGACCGTCCACGTCTTGGAACGGGCGCTGGAGGACCTGCAGCGGCTGATGCCGCACGGGCGTACCAGCTACCCGGTGGTGGCGGACGTGGGCTGCGGCTTCGGCCGCTCGCTGGGCAAGCTGCACGCGCGCTACGCGCCGCAGCGGCTGATCGGCATGGACATCGACCCGGAGATGCTGGAGGCGTCCGCGCGCGAGGTGGCGGCGCTGAACATCGAGGCCGAATTCATTTGCTGCTCCAGCTCGAACATCGCGCTGCCGGACGATTCGGTGGACCTGCTGTTCTGCCACCAGACCTTCCACCACCTGATCGACCAGGAGCGCGCCATCGCCGAATTCCACCGCGTGCTCAAGCCGGGCGGGGTGCTGCTGTTCGCCGAATCGACCAGGCGCTACATCCATTCGTGGATCATCCGCCTGCTGTTCCGCCATCCCATGGACGTGCAGAAGACCGCGCCCGAATACCTGGCGCTGGTGCGCGCGGCCGGTTTCCTGGTGCCGGACAGCGCGGTCTCCTACCCCTTCCTGTGGTGGAGCCGCGAGGACCTGGGGCTGCTGGAAACCGCCCTCGGCGTGAAGCCGCCGGCCGAGCGCGAGGAAACCCTGATCAACCTGGTCGCGCGCAAGCCGCTCGCCGCCGTCCCCCTCTCCTGAAAGAAAAGACCGTCATGACGAAATCCCTCAAGGCCGCACTGCTCTGTTCCGCCATGCTGTCGCTCGCGCTGCTGCAGGGCTGCGCCACCAGCATCAAGGCCTCCAGCACCGTCAACCCCGCGCCGTCGGCCGCGTTCAAGACCTTCTCGCGCATCGAGGTCAAGCCGGCCGTGTTCAAGGAAGGCTACAAGGGCAACGCCAGCGGCCTGGCCAAGATCAACGACAACATCCAGAAGGACTTGAAGACCAAGCTGGCCGAGTGGAACAGCCGTCCGTCCAATGGCCGCACCCTGGTGATCGAGCCGGTGGTGGAGGAACTGTCGTTCAAGCGCGGCGCCAAGCGCGTCCTGCTGGGGCCACTGGCCGGCAGCTCGGGCGTGCTGCTGCGCCTGAACATCCGCGACCAGCAGGGCCGCGTGGTGGCTGCCCCCGAGTTCTTCCAGCACGCCGACGCGATGGCCGCGGGCTTCATCTTCGGCGTGCACGACAACCTGATGCTCACCCGCGTGGCCAGCCTGGCCAGCGGCTATGTGATCGCCAATTACGAGCATGCCCAGGGCGGCCCGACCGGCGCCACCGAGCAGAACGTAGCCCTGTAATTTCAACCAACGCAAGGAGCGCACTATGAAGAAAACCAGTTTGGCAGTAGCGGTATTGAGCCTGGCCCTGGCGGCGGCGATGCCCGCGCAGGCGCGCGACACCAAGTTGATGCTGCCGATCGCCGGCGCGATGGCCGACAACGACGCCAAGGGACGGCTGGGCGATTCCGTCCAGTTCTTCTTCGGCGACCAGCCCACCCCGAAAGTGGTGGAGCGCCTGGTCACGGATTCGACCAGCCAGAAGACCAACAGCTTCGGCAAGACCCCGGAGCGCGCCTGCAACTGGGCCTTCCTGTCGGCCATGCTGCAACTGCAGAAGCGCGCGCACTCGGTGGGCGCGAACGCGGTGATCAACATCGTCAGCAACTACAAGAACGTGCCGATGTCCAGCGCCACGGAGTACGAGTGCCATGACGGCGCCATCATGTCCGGCGTGGCCTTCAAGGCCGACTTCGTCAAGATCGAGAAGTAAATAGCTTGGACGCGGCGCGCGCCGACCTGTGGCTGCTGGACGCGGCGGCGGTGGACGCGGCGCTCGCCGCCGAATGGCTGTCCGCGATGGGTCCCGGCGAGCGGCATCGCTACCACGGCTTCAAGCGGCCCGCGCGCCGCGCGCAATTCCTGGCCGGCCGCATGCTGCTGCGGCGGGCCTTGATGGAGGCGGCGGGCATCGCGCCGCACGCGCTAGAAGTGTGTGAACGGCCGGGCGCCGCGCCCGAGCTGCGCGTCGCGCATGGCGCGCGGGCGCCATATTTCAGCCTGTCCCACAGCGGCCACTGGATCGCCTGCGCCGTCAGCGCCGCCACGCCGCTCGGCGTGGACATCGAAATCATGGACGCCGCGCGCGACATCGCCGCGTTGTCCGCCCAGGCCTTCACCGAGGCCGAAGCCGCCGCCATCGCGGCCTTGCCCGAACCCGGGCGCGTCCCCGCCTTCTACGCGCTGTGGAGCCGCCGCGAGGCGGAGTACAAGCTGGGAAGCGCTCCCTCCCATTTCCACGCCGTGTCCCACCCCGAACTGTCCGTCGCGCTGTGCACGGCGTTGCCGCTTCAGTCGTCCATGCTGCACACCCACCGCGTCCGCGCCCAGGACTGGTAGCGAGCCGCCGCTCAGCGCACCGTGATTTCGCGCGCCTGGCCGTCCCGCTGCTTGACGAAGCGCACCACCGCGTCCACCGTGACGGTGTCGATCTGGCCCGCCATGCGGCGCTCGAAGGGATGGTCGTCGAAGGCGACATTGGCGCGAAACATGCGCGCGCCCAGCCGCGTGGCGGCGGGAATCTCCACCGTGATGGGCTGGAAGCCGGCCTTCCTCAGCCAAGCCTGCGCCTCGGCGCGCGTCTCCACCTGGCCCGGCTCGGAGGCCGCCGCCGCGTAGCTCTCCAGCACCCACTGGTTGGAATTCTGGTAGCGCGTGGAAAAGGCGTAGGACAGCATGTTGTACTGCGCGTGGTGCAGGCGGCGCGGCGTGTTCGACGCCAGCAGGCGCGCCAGCCTGGCCTGCATCTCCTCGCCGGGGATGACGATGGAGGCCTGGTACAGGTGCATATTATCGAGGAAGAAGTTGCCCAGGCCTTCGTTGTACAGGGCGGAGCTGGCGCCGCCGCACTGGTTCAGTTCATGCACCACCAGCCAGCGGCCCTTTGGATGGTCGCGCCACGCGAGCGCCATGTGCGAGTAGCGCAGGCCGTACTTCGACAGGTCCTGGCCGGCGCGGGCGATCAGCGCCACTTGCGCGCCGCTGTCGTCCAGCGCCTGGCGCGTGCGCAGCGCCAGGTCCATGCCCTGGACGACGGTTTGCGCGTCGAGCGGCTTGTCGTCGCAGGGCTGGCCGGCGCGGGCGGCGAGGGGGAGCAGGCCAGCCAGCAGCGCGGCGGCGCCGAGTAATGCCAGGGCGGCGCGGCGCACGTCACAGCTCCACGCGGCTGTGGTGCAGCAGCGCCGTGCCGATCTCGTTGGGGATGAAGGCGATGGCCTTGCCGGACATGACCAGCACGAAGCCGGTGGACACCGCCGTCACCATCACGGCCGTGCCGACCGCCCGCGACAGGCTCTCCGCCGCCTTGGCGCCGAGCTTCACGGACGCGGTGGCGGCGTTCGACGCGCCTTTGAGCACGACGACGACGCCGTCGGCCACGGTCTCCACGCTCTCCACCACGACCACGCCCGAGACGGCGACGGCGGACAGGGAACCGATCACCACGAAGCCGGCGGCGGCCGACAGGTGCTCCGAGGCGCGGGACGGCGTGGAGTCGCCGGCGGCGGAGGCGGAATTGACGGTGAAGGCGGCGGTCAGCAGGGATATCAGCAGCAGGCGTTTCATGTGAGTCTCCATTGGGTTAGTGATGCGCATGATGGCGCGCGGGCCGGGAATTAGCAAATTGTCTGCTACCGGTTAGTCATTGAGGTATTGGGGTATTAATTTATGATACTTTGATCTGGCGCAGCAGTTTGAGCGCGAAAAACGCGAGTAGGGCGACGCCGGTCAACAGCACCGTCCACAGGACGATGTCGCCGCCGGCGCGGGAAAGTCCCGCGTGCCGCAAGCCGGGCCGAGGGGCAAGCGCGCCGGCCATTGCCTGCGGCAGGCGGTTCAGTTCCTCCGTCGTGAAACCTGGTGCCACCTGTTCCGGCGCGAGGCCGGTGCGACGCGCGTCCGTTTTGCCGAACGCCAGCCGGTACGGACCCTTGCCGTTCGCGAGGAACAGCAGTGTGGCTGGCGTCCACGATAGCTGCAGTGTGGGCTGCGCATTGGTCTCCACATGCGGCCGCACGATCCATTGCGCGGCGTGCGCCTCGCCGACAGGGATGGGCCGCGAGATGCGTTCCGCGCCATCGTGCCGGACCCTGTAGAAGGTGGAACTGGCCACTGGCCGGAACGAGGGCGCCGTTTGCCTGCGCAGGCCATGGCGGTATGTTTGCAGGTAGCTGCCCACGTCCGCCGGGTACACGACATTGGTCTCGTCAAAGCGCAGGCCGATGCGCTCGACGGGAATCGCCATCGAAGCCTCGTACAGCAGTTCCTTCCGCACGGGCCGGGGTTTCAGGGACAGCGTCTCCATCACCGGCGCGGCTTCCACCACCTTGCCGGATTCCGCGACCACGCCGGCGAATACCAGCGGCTTGCCGCGCCGCCAGCTCAGGCGCGCGTAGCGGAAGCGGCGGGGAGCGAACTCCATGCGATTGTTGGATAGTGTTTGCTCGTCGGAGTTGACGATCCAGTGCAGTTCCGCCGTGGCGGCGGGCTCCCAGCGCTGCAGGTCGTCGCTGGTCTCCAGCTGCAGTTCGGCCGTGTAGCTGGACGTGCCGTGCGGCGGTTCGAAGCGCAGCGCGTGGATGGCGCCGTCCCGGCTGTCGTCGCGGATGCCGCCCAGGTCGAGTATCAGGCCGGACAATCCCTCGCGCTCCCTGCCGGCGCCGCGCGTGGCGACAGCCAGGGCGCAGCCCTGCGCGTCGACGCGGACGTCCAGCCACAAGCCGCCTGGCTGGCCCCGCCAGGCGCCATTCAGCGGGAAAACGCGGGCGGGAATGTCGTCCACCCGTGTCTGCGCCTTGCGCTCGGGCGGAACGATGGCGTGGGGGCGGGGATTGCCGTCCCGGTCGAACACGCGCATGTCGCTCAGGTCGCGCGACATCGCCCCGATGTACACCGCCTGCGGCAGGCGCAGGCTGGCGATTCCCGTATCGGCCGCCAGCGTCAGTGGCATCGTGTAGGCGTAGGCGGATGGCTTGTCGTTGGCCGTGGCGTGCAGCGCGAGGCTTAGCCCTAGCAGCGCGCATGCCTTGCGCGGCACGCTCATGTCACGCTCCCCGCGCCGGACGTTCGGGCAGCGGCGCGAGGTATCCCACCGCCACCATCATCAGACCCGCGCCGATGAAGGAGACGATGCGCGCCACGCTGCCGGCGTTGCTCAGGTCCAGCATGAACAGCTTGAACACCACGAGCGCCACCAGGGACGCGCCCATGCACCATGCCATGCGCCAGCCCCGCCGCGCGGCGGCGCGCATCAGCAGCAGGGCGCTGGCGCTCCACACCAGCGACAGCATCGCCTGCACGAACTGGGAGGCCATCAGCGTGTCGAAGCGGTAGGGCATGTCCATGTAGTTCGCCACGCTGCGCAGCAGGATCAGGTTGAACCACAGGTAGACGGCGCATCCCGCCGCCGCCCGCGCCACCTGTGAAGGCTGCCGCGCGGCGGGATGCATGCGGTGGCACGCCGCGCAGAGCAGCAGTGCGAAGCCGGTGGTGATATCCAGCGGGTTCAATAGCGGCAGGTAAGGCAGCGGCGCCATGGTTCCGTTGTGGATCAGGTTCCAGTAGCCGGCCAGCAGCGCGAGCCAGGCGGCGCCGGCGGGCAGCACGTGGCTCGTGTGCCACGCGGCCAGCGGATGCACGGGCCAGGCGTCGCGGCGGGCTCGCCCCAGCAGCCACGCCAGCGCCCCCGTCATGGCCCAGGCGGGGACGTAGCGGGACCAGCCGCCAAGCTCTCCATCCGCTCCTTCCAACAGCGCCAGCCGCATCGCGCCGGCCGGGTGCATCCAGAGCGTGACCGCTTGGTTCAGCACGGGCCAGATCATCAGCCAGGGCACGGCGATCCTCAGCATGTGCGTTGCCCGCATGGCGGGGAGGGGCAAGTGAATGCCAGCCTTGCCGGAACAATGCTGCACATATTCCGCCGCGGCCCAGACACCGCCGAAGGCGCTCCATGCGAGCCAGCCGGGCATGAATCCCGAGCGATACAGGATGGCCAGCATTGCGACGCTGAGCAACGCCTGCACCAGCCATACGGGTGCGGACAGCCAGCGCAGCGCGGGCCACGCGCAGGCCCGGGACAATGGCTGCACGGCGGCGGCCAGCAATCCAGCCAGCAGGGCATGGAAAGCGAATTGTGGGCGGAGGTCGAACAGGCCGGCAGCGCCCGGGTGGTTCGTGCCCAGCCAGTGTGCGATGGCCGTGAGCGCGGGGCCATACCAGGCCAGGCCAACCAGCGGCAGCATCCGGACGGCGATCGCCGCGTGTGCGGGTTCATTGTCTGCGCCGGCTTGGCGCTGGAAGTTCAGCGCGGTGATGAACAGGGCGGTGGCCAGCAGCAGGGCGCTTGGAATGGGACCCGCGAACAGCCCGCCGGTGGAGGCGAACAGGAATTGATCCGCAACGAAGGACACCCATGCGCCGGCCTGCACCAGCAAGCCGAAGCCCCGGGCCAGCCAGCTGCGCTGGCGCAGTCCCATCCAGACGATGCCCGCGCCCTCCAGCCCCCAGGCGGCGGTGATCCAGTGCCCGTCCAGCGCGTAGGGGATGGAGAGGGTGCCGAACACCACGCCCAGCGCGAGGAAGCTTTCGGCCAGCAGGCGCGCGGTGGCGCCCATGCGGCGCCACACCAGCAGCGCGAGCGCGGTGTAGGCCAGCCCCAGCGCCAGGGTGGAATAGGCCAGGCCGAAGGGCATATCCATGACCAGCCGGTACTGGATGCCCGCCGCCAGCAACGGCGCGCCGAACACCAGCGAGCCGTCGACGTAATGTCCCAGCCTTGGCGCGTCCCGCCGCGCGTGGAAAACGGCGATGGCGATGTACAGCAGCAGGAACAGCGCGAGGAATAGTTGCGACGACAGGTAGTGCTCCGGCCGATAGCGTAGTACGCCCCAACCGGCGCCGATGGCGAAGGTGAAGAACATACCGAACAGGTTCAGCACGCGCCAGGACTTTTTCGCGGCGATGGCGACGATGCCGGCGTTGAGTATCGCGCAGTAGGAGAACAGCGTGATGTGGCTGCCCTCGCCGGTGGAGACGAGGACGGGCGCCGCGAAGCCGCCCGCGATGCCGAAGAAGGCCAGCCAGAACGCGTCCTGCATCACGGCGAGCGCGCAGGTGAGGGCGACCAGGGCGATCAGTATCGCGAAGGCCAGGCCGCCGGGAATCAGGTGATAGGCGCGGAAGGCCGAGAACGTGACTAGCATGAGAATGCCGATGGCCATGCCCTGCACCGGGAGGCTGATGCCGGGGCGGCTGGAGCGTATGCGCCAGCCCCAGGCCAGCAGGGCCATGTCGGCGGCCGCGATGGAGGCGAGGCGCAGTTCGATCGGCACCTGGGTGTGGGCGGCGGCGTATTTGAGCAGGAAGCCGATGCCGAGGAACAGCACCAGCAGGCCCACCCGCGCCACCAGGTTGCCGCCGAATAGCCATTGCCTCACGCCGGCGACCCAGCTGGAGGGGGCGCCACCGGCGGCCGGCGGCGCGGCGGGTGGCTTGGGCGCCGAAGGCCTGTCCTGCGCGCGGTGGAGCGCTGGCTCGGCTCCGGTGGTGGATGCCGCGGAAGGCCGCGTTGGCGCGTCACCAACGGCGTTGGCGCCGGCCGGCGGCGTGGCGCGGGCGCTCGCTCCACCGGGCGCCTCTTGCGCCGTCCGCGCCAATAGCTCGGCGAGCCTGTCGCGCAAGCGCGCCAGTTCGCCCTCGTGACGAAGGGCCATGCCGCGCGCTTTGTTCGCCACGTTGAGGCAGACGATCGGCATCGCGATGACGTACGCGAAGGCGATCAGCGCCATGAATATGAAACCGTCCATTCCAGTCTCCCTGTTTTGAGAATGACGCATCATCGCGCCGAAAACAGGGAAATGCGCGCGTCACGCTACCAGTTTCGCTAGAAGTACTGATAGTATTAACTTTTGATACTTCAATGCCAGAACCACCACCATGTCCAACACCAGCCTCATGATCGACGCACTGAAACGGCAGTTGAAGGCCCGCTCCATCACGTACGCCGAACTGGCCCGCCGCATCGGCCTGTCCGAGCCCAGCGTGAAGCGCATGTTCGCGCTGCGCCATTTCACGCTGGAGCGGCTGGAACAGGTGCTGGACGCGATAGGCATGGATTTCGCCGAGCTGGCCCAGGCGGCGACGGACGCGCCCCAGCTGATCGCGCAGCTGACGTACGCGCAGGAGAAGGAGATCATCGAGGACACCAAGCTGCTGGTGGTGGCGGTGGCGGCGCTGAACCTGATCCCGCTGGAGCAGATCGTGGCGGCCTACCGCATCACCGAGGCCGAGGCGGTGAAGTGCCTGCTGCGGCTGGACCGGATAGGCTTCCTGACGCTGTTGCCGAACAACCGCGTCAAGCTGCTGGTGGCGCGCACCTTCAGCTGGATACCGAACGGCCCGATCCAGACCTGGTTCCGGCAGGAGGCGTACGGCGACTACCTCGACACGCGCTTCGCCGGCAGCCACGAGGTGATGCGGCTGGTGAGCGTGATGCTGTCGCCGCGCTCGACCAAGGCGCTGCTGGAGCGCTTGCGGCAGGTGGCGGACGAGTTCTCGCAGCAGCACCAGGACGACGCCAGGCTGCCCTACGAGCAGCGCCACTCGATCACCTTCCTGCTGGCGGCGCGGCCGTGGATGCCGACGACGTTCAAGGCGCTGATGCGCTAGGTTGTGGTGATCCGGTTACTAATGTATTTTGTCAATATTCCACTTTTGCAAAGAGCACAAACATGAGCAAGCCCAGCCAGTTCTCATTGCTGACGCAACGCCGCTTCGCCCCGTTCTTCTGGGTGCAGTTCCTCGGCGCCTTCAACGACAACCTGTTCAAGACGGCGCTGATGGTGATCCTGGCCTTCGAGGCCGCGAGCTGGACGTCGATGTCGGCGTCCACCGTCACCAACCTGATCCCCGGCCTGTTCATCCTGCCGTACGTGGTGTTCTCCGCCACCGCCGGCCAGATCGCGGACAAGTTCGAGAAGGCCGGCCTGTCGCGCCTGGTGAAGTGGCTGGAGGTGGCCATCATGCTGATGGCCGGCCTGGGCTGGATGACGCACACCCTGTGGCTGCTGATCGCGGCGGTGGTCGGCATGGGCATGCACTCCACGCTGTTCGGCCCCGTCAAGTACGCCTACCTGCCGCAGCAGCTCAAGCCCGAGGAACTCATGGGCGGCAACGGCGTGATCGAGATGGGCACCTTCGTCGGCATCCTGCTGGGCCAGGTGCTGGGCGCGGTGCTGGTGGCGTACAAGGGCATCGGCATCGAGCTGGTGGCCGGCGCCACGGTCGCGGTGGCGGTCATCGGCCTGCTGGCCAGCTACCGCATTCCGCTCACGCCCGCGCCGGCGCCGGACCTGCGCATCAACTGGAACCCGGTCACCGAGACGCTGCGCAACATCGGCCACTCGGCCAAGAACCGCACGGTGTTCCTGTCCATGCTGGGCAACTCGTGGTTCTGGTTCTACGGCGCGCTGATCCTGGCGCAGTTCCCCGTCTACGCCAAGGACTATCTGCACGGCGACCATAGCGTGTTCGTGCTGCTGCTGACGGTATTCTCGCTCGGCGTGGGCACCGGCTCGCTGCTGTGCGAGAAGCTGTCCGGCCACAAGGTGGAGATCGGGCTGGTGCCGTTCGGCTCCATCGGCCTGTCGCTGTTCGGCGTGGACCTGTACTTCGCCAGCCAGGGCTACCTGAACACGGAGGCGGTGGCCTGGCTGGGCTTCCTGGCGCAGGCCGGCGCGCTGCGCATCCTGTTCGACGTGGTGATGATCGGCGTGTTCGGCGGCTTCTTCATCGTGCCGCTGTTCGCGCTGATCCAGATCCGCTGCGAGGCGGCGCACCTGTCGCGCACCATCGCCGGCATGAACATCCTGAACGCACTGTTCATGGTGGCCGCCACCGGCGTGGCCATCGCGCTGCTGGGGCAGGGCTTCACCATCCCCGAGCTGTTCCTCACCACCGCCATCCTGAACGCGGTGGTGGCGGTATACATCTTCTCGCTGGTGCCCGAATTCCTGATGCGCTTCCTGGCCTGGATGCTGATCCACACCATCCACCGCGTGAAGACCATCGACGCCGACCGCATCCCCGAGAGCGGCCCGGCGGTCCTGGTCTGCAACCACGTCAGCTACGTCGACGCCATCGTGATCGGCGCGGCCAGCCCGCGCCCGATCCGTTTCGTGATGGACCACCGCATCTTCAAGATGCCGCTGCTGGGCTGGATCTTCCGCACCGCGAAGGCGATCCCGATCGCGCCGGCCAAGGAGGACCCGTGGCTGATGGAGAAGGCCTTCGTCGACATCGCGCAGGCGCTGCACGAGGGGGACCTGGTGTGCATCTTCCCCGAGGGGCGGCTGACGACCACGGGCGAGATGAACGAGTTCAAGGGCGGCATCACCAAGATCGTCGAGCGCAGCAAGGTGCCGGTGATACCGATGGCGCTGCGCGGCCTGTGGGGGCATTTGCTGAGCCGCAGCCAGGACAATGTGTTCGAGCGCGCCTTCCGCAAGGGCTGGCGTTCCAGCCTGGCGCTGGCCGTGGGCCAGCCGGTGGCGGCCGACCATGTGACGCCGGAGCTGCTGCGCGCGCAGGTGGCGGAGTTGCGGGGAGACTGGAAGTAGGGGGGATTCCGGCGTCATCGCCCAGGGGACGGACCCGCGATCCGGGTCCCGTGCCTTTGCGGCGGCTGATGGCGCGATGGGTCTGTCCCCGGTTTTACGGCGCCTTCACGCGGCCTGGCGGCCCTTGTCCGCCAGGCGCAGCAGGTCGTCGAAGTCCACCGGCTTGATCAGGTGGCAGTCGAAGCCCGCGTCCAGGGTGCGGCGGCGGGCGTCGTTCTGGCCCCAGCCGGTCAGCGCCACCATCAGGATGTGCTCCGCGCCGGGATGCTGGCGTATCAGCCGCGCGGCCTCGTAGCCGTCCATGCCGGGCATGCCCAGGTCCATCACGATCAGGTCCGGCGGCACCTCGGTGGCGGCGGCCACCGCCGCATAGCCATCGTAGGCGGTGCCCACATCGAAGTTCTCCATCTTGAACAACTCGCCCAGCGAATCGGCGGCGTCGCGGTTGTCGTCCACCACCAGCACGCGGCCCTTGCGGTCGCGCGCCGGCTGCGCGGCCCGCGCGCACGGCGCCGCGGCGGGCGTCTGCTCCGGCAGCGGCAAGCGGATCACGAACTCGCTGCCCTTGCCGGCGCCCTCGCTGTAGGCCTCCACCGAGCCGCCGTGCATCTGCGCGAACTGGCGCGCCAGGCTCAGGCCGATGCCCAGGCCGCTGGAGATCTGCCCGCTGACGGTGCGGCTTTGCTCGAACATGTTGAAGATGGTGGGGATGGCCTCCGCGTCCAGGCCGATGCCGCTGTCGCGGATGGACACGCACATGTCGTGGCCGTCGCGCCAGGCGCGCACGCCCACCTGGCCGCCCTGCGGCGTGAATTTGATGGCGTTCGACAGGATGTTGGAATAGATCTGCACCACGCGCGCGTAGTCGGCGTCCAGGTACAGGGTTTCACCGGGCAGGTCCTGGTCCAGGCGGATGCGCTTGGCGATGGCGGACTGCATGCACAGTTCGATCACATGGCGCATCACCTCGCCGAACACCACCGGCTGGCGCTGCAGCTGGATCTTGCCGCTGGTGATGCGGGCCACGTCCAGCAGGTCGTCCACCAGCCGCGTCAGGTGCACCACCTGGCGCTCGACCACGTCCTTGATGCGGGCCGCCGGCTCCGAGTGCGGGAACAGCTGCGTGAGCAGCTTGGCCGAGGTGCGGATCGGCGCCAGCGGGTTGCGCAGTTCGTGGCCCAGGCTGGCGAGGAACTCGTCCTTGCGGCGGTTGGCCTCGCGCACCTGGTACTGCTTGTCGCGCGCGCGCAGCATGGCCTGCACGGCGGCGATCAGGGTCACCGTGCGCACCGGCCGCTCCAGCAGCGTGAGATTGCCCAGGTCGACCACGGCGCAGCGCACCATCAGCGAGTCGCCGCCCTTGTGGGTGAGCAGCAGCACGGGCAGGTCGGACCACTCGGGCTGGCAGGACACGTAGTCGCTCAGCATGCGGTAGCCGCTGGCCGACAGCGCCTCCTCCACCGTCACCAGCGCGCCGGCGCCCAGTGCCAATTGCTCGCGCAGCTCGTTCACCGTCTCGCACACGTGGCTGTCGATGTGCGCCATGCCCAGTACTTTCCCGGTGAGGGCCGCGTTCTGGCCCGCCGGCGCATAGATGAGGATGCGCTTTTCCATGGCGCCCGCCTTACGCCGCCGCTCCGCCCGCCGCGGCCGGGGGGGCCGGGGCGTGGGTGGGCAGGCCGGTCAGCACGCCGTGGAAGCCGGACAACACCTCGCCCACGCGCGGGCCGCCGACGCCGATGCTGAAGCGGCGCAGCGTGCGCTCATGGGCGCTGCCGCGCTTCTTGAACACGGAAATGGCCTGCCGCACCTCGCCCTCGGCCTCGAAGTAGCGCATCATGATGATGTTGTCGGCCAGGTAGCTGGCGTCGATCGAGGTCGATATGTTGCCGCCGATCAGGCCCGCCTGCACGCCCACCACGATGGCCACCACGCCGCGCTGGCCCAGATACGTCAGCAGTTCGTGCAGATAGGTGGTCATGAAACGCTCGTCCGGCACCGCGTTCATGTAGCCGTTCAGGCTGTCGATGACGATGATGCGCGCGCCGGCGCCGGCCGCGTCCGCCACGGCCTGCGTGAACTGGCCCGGGGTCAGCTCGGCCGGATCGACCTGCTGCACCGTCAGCAGGTCCCGCTCGATGGCCGGCCGCAGGGGCAGGCCCAGGCCCTCGGAGCGGTTCAGCATGTTGTTGCGCGCCTCCTCGAACAGGAACATCGCGCAGCGTTCGCCGCGCCGCGTGGCGGCCCAGACGAATTGCGCCGCGACGGTGGACTTGCCGCAGCCCGGCGGCCCGGCGATCAGGGTGCTCATGCCTTCCTCCAGGCCGCCGCCCAGCAGCGCGTCGAGCTCGGGCAACCCGCTGGAGAGCTGGCGGAGCGCGCCGTCGCCGCGGGTGTCGGCCGCCACCAGGCGCGGGAACACCTTCAGGCCGCCGTGCAGGATGCGGTAGTCGTGCGAGCCGCCGCGGAAGGCGATGCCGCGGTACTTCACCACGCGCAGGCGGCGCCGCTCGTTGCCGTAGGACTGGCCGGCCAAGTCCAGCGTGATCACGCCGTGCGCCACGCTGCGCACCTGCAGGTCGGTGCTGAGGGCGGTGCGGTCGTCCAGGAAGATGGTGGTGCAGTTGCGGCTGGCCAGGTACTGCTTCAGCGCCAGCACCTGGCGCCGGTAGCGCAACGGGCTTTCGGCCAGCAACTGCAGCTCGGACAGCGAATCGAGCACCACCCGCGTGGGCCGGTACTTCTCGACGGCGGCCAGGATGCGCTGGGTGGTGGTGCCCAGTTCGATCTCGGACGGGTGGAAGATCGAATACTGCTGCTCGGGATCGAGCGCGCTCTGGTCCGGGATGATCTCCTCGATGTGGATGCCGGCCATGTCCCAGCCGTGCGAACTGGCCACCGAGCCCAGCTCGATCGAGGTCTCCGCCAGCGTGATGTACAGCACCGATTCGCCCTGGCGCACGCCCTCGTTCAGGAACTGCAGCGCCAGCGTGGTTTTGCCGGTGCCGGGCTCGCCCTCGACGAGGTAGAGGCGGTCGCGCGTCAGGCCTCCGGCCAGGATGTCGTCCAGGCCGGAAACACCCGATGAGAGGAAACGGCCGCTGTCGCTGTTCTGTGATTCCATGATGCTGGGTCCTGGGAAAGTATGTCCTGTCGATAATAACCCAAGTCAAAAACACAGCATTTTCTGTAGACTTTTTGTATCGATTTGTAGCTGTTCGCTACATATAAATGGTTACAACAATGACGGTTGCGGCGCGGCTGCGTTTTTTACAATATGCGCTCTTACACAAACCGGATGAATGCTATGAAACACATTGCGAAGACAGGCATGGCCACCGCCGCGCTGGCGCTGCTGGCCGCCTGCGGCGGCGGCGACGGCGTCGCCGTCAACCCGCCGCAGGGCGCGCCGCAGCCGGTGGCGCCGAAGGCGGTGCAGCTGGTGGCCGACTTCAACACCAGCGTCGAGGGCTGGAAGGGCGAGAGCAGCGACTACTCGGCGGCCGACGCGCCGGAGCACGTGGTGTTCGAGCAGCGCACGCTGGACGCGCCGCTGACGGGCAAGGGCTATTACGTGGCCGGCCGCAACAAGAGCGACGACCTGTTCCTCTACGTGAAGAAGCAATACGGCGGCCTGGCGCCGAGCACCAGCTACAAGCTGGGCTTCACGGTCAAGTTCGCCACCGACGTGCCGAGCGGCTGCATGGGCGTGGGCGGATCGCCCGGGGAATCGGTGTGGATGGTTGGCGGCGCTTCCGACTTCGAGCCGAAGGCGGTGGTGAAGGACGGCCGCACCGAGGTCAACATCGACCGCGGCAACCAGGCCGGCGGCGGCAAGGCCGGGCAGGTGCTGGGCACCATCGGCAACAGCGTGCAGGACTGTGGCGCGTCGCGGAACGAATCGAAGACGCTGAAAAGCGCCGAGCCGCTGGTGGTGAAGACGGACGTGGACGGCAAGCTGTGGGTGCTGGTGGGCATCGACTCCGGCTTCGAATCCGCCTCCCACGTCTCGTTCCAGAGCGTGACGCTCGACCTGGACCCGGTCAAATAAAGAGTAAGCGCACACTTTCCCTGCCGCGGCCGTCCCGACCGCGGCTTTCACAGCCCGCCGTCACACCGGCGGGTTTTTTTTTCGCCCCCCATAAATAGCCCAGGGCGCTTATTCCCATGCGGACAAATAAGCCTTGGGCTCTTTTCGTCGGATGGGCCGCGCTCCGCCTCTCGGGATCCGCCCGGCGCCGTAAAAGGCCCAGGGCGGATTTTGCCGTGCAGGAATAATAGCCCTGGGCGGTTTTTGCTGTGCGGAAATGTATTTGGGCTTGACTTTGTTAGAATGATCGTTCATTCTATAAAAAGTGAAACGCTGAGAGTGTGATATGAAACCGTTGACCCTGGTACTGATTTCCGCGGCCGCCCTGAGCGCCGGCTGCAAACCGACCACCGCCGGAGCACCTGGGGGCGTCAACCCGCCCCAGGTGCCGGAAGTGGGCATTTACACCGTGGCGCCGCGCGCCCTCGCGGTGACCACCGAGCTGCCGGGCCGCACCGCCGCCTACCAGGTGGCCGAGGTGCGCCCGCAAGTCGGTGGCTTGATCCAGAAACGCCTGTTCGCCGAGGGCGGCGATGTGAAGGCCGGCGCGCAGCTGTACCAGATCGACGCGGCGACCTACCAGGCGGCCCACAACTCGGCCAAGGCCGCGCTGGCGAAGGCGAGGGCGAACCTGATGGCGGCCGGTCCGAAGGTGGCGCGCTACAAGGAACTGGTGGCCATCGAGGGCGTGAGCCGCCAGGAGTACGACGACGCCGTGGCCGGCGCCGAGCAGGCGAAGGCGGAGGTGGAGGCCGCCGCCGCGGCAGTGGAAACGGCGCGCATCAATCTCGATTACACCAGGGTGGCCGCGCCGATCTCGGGCCGCATCAGCCGCTCGAACGTGACGCCGGGCGCGCTGGTGACGGCCGGCCAGGCCACCGCGATGACCACCGTGCAGCAGCTCGATCCGATCTATGTCGACGTGACCCAGTCCAGCACGGACTTGCTGCGCCTGAAGCGCGACATGGAGGACGGCAGCCTGAAACGGGGCGGAGGCCAGGCCAGGGTGACCTTGGTGCTGGCCGACGGCAGCCGGTACGCCCAGCCGGGCAAGCTGCAGTTCGCCGACGTGACCGTGGACCCCGGCACCGGCAACGTGGTGTTGCGCGCGATCTTCCCCAATCCCCGCCACGATCTGCTGCCCGGCATGTTCGTGCGCGCCATCGTGGAGAGCGGCGTCGACGAGCGGGCCATCCTGGTGCCGCAGCAGGGCGTGACCCGCAACCCGAAAGGCGAGGCAACCGCGCTGGTGCTGAACCGGCAGGGCAAGGTGGAGCAGCGCGCGCTGGTCACCGGCGCCACCGTGGGCGACCAGTGGCTGGTGAAGTCCGGCCTGTCGGCCGGCGACCGCGTGATCGTGGAGGGCGTGCAGAAGGTCCAGCCCGGCGCCAGCGCGCTGGCGGCCCGCACCCCCGCCGAGCCCGCGGCGCCGGCACCCGCGCGCACCGTGGCCGCCGCCGCCGGCGCGGCGCCCGGCCCCCGCGCGGCCAACTAAGCGGAGCTCGACACCATGGCACGTTTCTTTATCAACCGGCCCATCTTCGCGTGGGTCGTCGCGATCGTCATCATGCTCGCGGGCGTGATCGCCATCCTGGGCCTGCCGGTCTCGCAGTATCCCAGCATCGCGCCGCCGGCCATCACCATCAGCGGCAGCTATCCCGGCGCGTCGGCCAGGACCGTGGAGGACGCGGTCACCCAGGTCATCGAACAGAAGATGAAGGGCATCGACGGCCTGCGCTACATGTCGTCCAGCAGCGATTCGACCGGCGGCATCAGCATCACGCTCACCTTCAAGAACGGCACCAGCCCGGACATCGCGCAGGTGCAGGTGCAGAACAAACTGCAGCTGGCCACGCCGCTGCTGCCGGCCGCCGTCACGCAGCAGGGCCTGGTGGTGTCCAAGTCCACCAAGAACTTCCTGATGGTGCTGGGCTTCGTCTCCGAGAACGGCGCCATGAAGCAGTCCGACCTGGGCGACTACGTGGCCGCCAACGTCATCGACCCGCTCAGCCGCGTGCAGGGCGTGGGCGACGTGACCCTGTTCGGCTCCCAGTACGCGATGCGCATCTGGCTGGATCCGTCCAAGCTGCAAAGCTACCAGCTCACGCCGGCCGACGTGTCGGCCGCCATCACCGCGCAGAACGCGGAAGTCTCGGCCGGTGAGCTGGGCGGCGCGCCCGCGATGCCGGGCCAGCAGCTGAACGCCACCGTCAACGCGCAGAGCCGCCTGCGGACGCCCGAACAGTTTGGCGCCATCCTGCTGAAGACCGCCGCCAGCGGCGCCACCGTGCACCTGCGCGACGTGGCCACGATAGAGCTGGGCAGCGAGAACTACAACACGCTGGCGCGCTTCAACGGCAACCCCGCCGCCGGCGTGGCGGTCAAGCTGGCCACCGGCGCCAACGCGCTGGAGACGGCGGACGCCGTCAAGGCCAGGATCGACCAGCTGGGCAAGACCTTCCCGGCCGGGATGAAGGCCGTCGTCGCCTTCGACACCACGCCCTTCGTCAAGCTCTCCATCGAGGAGGTGGTGAAGACGCTGGCCGAGGCGGTGGTGCTGGTGTTCCTGGTGATGTATCTGTTCCTGCAAAACTTCCGCGCCACGCTGATCCCGACCATGGCGGTGCCGGTGGTGCTGCTGGGGACCTTCGCCGTGTTGTCCGCGCTGGGCTACTCGATCAACACGCTGACCATGTTCGCCATGGTGCTGGCGATCGGCCTGCTGGTGGACGACGCCATCGTGGTGGTGGAGAACGTCGAGCGCGTGATGACGGAGGAGGGCTTGCCGCCCAAGGAGGCGACCGAGAAGTCGATGGGCCAGATCACCGGCGCGCTGGTCGGCATCGCGCTGGTGCTGTCGGCCGTGTTCGTGCCGATGGCCTTCTTCGGCGGCTCCACCGGCGTGATCTACCGCCAGTTCGCGGTGACCATCGTGTCCGCCATGGCCTTGTCGGTGGTGGTGGCGATGGTGTTCACGCCGGCGCTGTGCGCGACCTTCCTGAAGCCCGTCGCCAAGGGCCACCACGCGGCCAGCACCGGTTTCTTCGGCTGGTTCAACCGCAGCTTCGACCGCGGCAGCGGCAAGTACCAGGGCTGGGTGGGCGCGATGCTGCGCCGGGGCCCCCGTTCGATGCTGATGTACGCGCTGCTGATCGGCGCGCTGGCCTTGCTGTTCATGCGCCTGCCGACCTCCTTCCTGCCTGAGGAGGACCAGGGCGTGCTGTTCGCCCAGGTGCAATTGCCGGCCGGCGCTACCCAGCAGCGCACGCTGAAGGTGATCGAACAGGTCGAGCAGCATTTCCTCACGAAGGAAAAGGACAACGTGGCCTCGGTGTTCGCAGTGGCCGGTTTCAGCTTCGGCGGCAACGGCCAGAACGCCGGCATCGCCTTCGTCAGGATGAAGGACTGGGCCGAGCGCCCGGGCAAGGAGAACGGCGTGCAGGCCATCGTCGGCCGCGCCATGGGCGGCTTCTCGCAGATACGCGACGCGATGGTGTTCGCCTTCGCGCCGCCCGCCGTGCTGGAACTGGGCAACGCCAGCGGCTGGGACATGCAGTTGCAGGACCAGGGCGGCCTGGGCCACGAGGCGCTGATGGCCGCGCGCAACCAGTTGCTGGGCATGGCCGCCAGGAATCCGCTGCTGGCGGGCGTGCGGCCCAACGGCCAGGGCGACACGCCGCAGTACAAGATCGGCATCGACCAGCAGCGCGCCGCCGCCCTGGGCCTGTCCATCGCGGACGTGAACAAGGTGCTCAGCACAGGCTGGGGCAGCGCCTACGTGAACGACTTCGTCGACCGCGGCCGCGTGAAGAAGGTGTTCATGCAGGGCCAGGCCGATTCGCGCATGGCGCCGGAGGACTTGAACAAGTGGTTCGTGCGCAACGCCGGCGGCGAGATGGTGCCTTTCTCGGCCTTCGCCAGCGGCCAGTGGGTGTATGCGTCGCCGCGCCTGGAGCGCTACAACGGCGTGCCGTCGATGGAGCTGCTGGGCATGCCCGCGCCGGGCGTCAGCTCGGGCGCCGCGATGGCGGAGATGGAGAAGCTGGCGGCGCGGCTGCCGGCGGGCATAGGCTACGAGTGGACCGGCCTGTCGATGGAGGAGCGCGACTCCGGTTCGCAGACGCCGGTGCTGTACACGCTGTCGTTGTTGATCGTGTTCCTGTGCCTGGCCGCGCTGTATGAAAGCTGGTCGGTGCCGTTCTCGGTGCTGCTGGTGGTGCCGCTGGGCGTGATCGGCACGGTGCTCGCGACCTGGGGCTTCCACTTGTCGAACGACGTGTACTTCCAGGTCGGCCTGTTGACGGTGGTGGGCCTGGCGGCGAAGAACGCCATCCTGATCGTGGAATTCGCCAAGGAGCTGCAGGAGCAGGGCGTGGAACTGAGGGAGGCGACGCTGCGGGCGGTGCGCCTGCGGCTGCGCCCCATCCTGATGACCTCCATCGCCTTCGGCCTCGGCGTGCTGCCGCTGGCGATCGCGAGCGGCGCAGGTTCGGGCAGCCAGAACGCCATCGGCGTCGGCGTGTTGGGCGGCATGTTGTCCGCCACCTTCCTCGGCATCTTCTTCGTGCCGGTGTTCTTTGTGCTGGTGCGCGGCCTGTTCCAGAAACGGAAACCGGCAGCCGCCACCGGCACCGTAGCGGGAGCGCATTGATATGCAAAAGACTTTACTTTCCATCGCGGCCACGATGTTCTTGAGCGCCTGCGGCCTGGCGCCGGTGTACGAGCGTCCCGCCGCGCCGGTGACGGCGGCCTGGCCGCGGGGCGACGCCTACCAGCCCGCGCCTGTGGCGGCGGACGCCAGGCCGGCGGCCGACATCGCCTGGCGCGACTACTTCGGCGACGCGCAGCTGCGCGAGACCATCGCGCTGGCGCTGGCCAACAACCGCGACCTGCGCGTCTCGGCGCTGAACATCGAGAAGGCGCGCGCGCAGTACGGCATACAGCGCGCGGCGCTGGCGCCGAACGTGTCGGCATCCGGCGGGCAGACCGCGACCCGCTCGCCGGACAATATGGGCGCGAACGGGCAGGGGGCGTTGTCCCGCCAGTACACGGCCAACCTGGGCGTGTCGTTCGAACTGGACTTCTTCGGCAAGGTCCGCAGCCTGTCCGAGGCGGCGTTGCAGCAGTACCTGGGCACCGAGGAGGCGCGCCGCGCGCAGCAGATCACGCTGGTGGCCGAGGTGGCGAACACCTGGCTGTCATTGCAGGCGGACCGCGAGCGCCTGCGCCTGGCGGCGGACACGCTGAAAAGCCAGCAGATCACGCATGAGCTGAGCAAGCGGCGCTTCGCGGCCGGGGCCACGTCCGGCCTGGACATGTACGAGGCGCAGACCAGCGTGGAGGCGGCGCGCAACGACATGGCGGTGTACACCGCCGAGGTGGCGGCCGGCGAGAACGCGCTGGCGCTGCTGGTGGGCGCGCCGTTGCCGGAGGCGCTGCAACGGCCGGCGGCGCTCGGCAATGTGGCCGCCGTGGCGGAACTGCCGGCGGGCCTGCCGTCCGACGTGCTGCAACGCCGGCCGGACGTGCTGGGCGCCGAGCGCGCGCTGCGGGCGGCCAACGCCAACATCGGCGCGGCGCGCGCCGCCTTCTTCCCCAGCATTTCGCTGGTGGGTTCGGCGGGCAGCGCGAGCGGCGCCCTGTCCGGCCTGTTCAAGGCGGGCTCGGGCACCTGGAGCTTCATGCCCGGCGTGACCCTGCCCATCTTCGACGGCGGCGCCAACCGCGCCAACCTGGCCGTGGCCAAGGTGGACCGCGACATCGCCGTGGCGCGCTACGAGCGGTCCATCCAGTCCGCCTTCCGGGAGGTGGCGGACGCGCTGGCGCAGCGCGGCACGCTGGACGAGCGGCTGGCGTCGCAAACGGCGTTGGTGGAGGCCACACAGAAGAGTTTCCGCATCCACGAGGCGCGCTACCAGAAGGGCAGCGAATCCTACCTGAACGCGCTGGTGTCGCAGCGCGCGCTGTACGCGGCGCAGCAAAGCCTGATCGGCGTGCGCCTGGCGCGGGCCGGCAACCAGGTCACCTTGTACAAGGTGCTGGGCGGCGGCTATTTATGAGGGGCACCACTCCATCGTCGCGTACAGGCCGTCCAGGCCCTGCATGACGAAGTCGCAGCGCTGGCACAGGCGCTGCGCGGGATTGCCGAGCAGGACTTGCAGGCGCACCGGCAGGTCCAGCCGCTGGCCGTGCGCCTGCAGGCCGCGCAGCAGGCCCTTGCCGATGCCGCGGCCGCGGTACTCGGGCAGCAGGCTCAGGTCCACCAGGCGCACCTCGTCGGTGCGGTAATCCACGTACAGGCGGCCGATCGGACTGTCGCGCTCGACAATGACGGTGACCTCGGCGTGCGGATAATGCAGCTGGAAATCGGTTTGCTGCGCCTTGAACTGCAGGTTCAGCAACATGGCCTCGGTGGACGGATCGCAGCCGTGCAGCCGGGACTCGGCGCCGCGCGTGCTCAGGTACAGGCGTTGCAGGAAGGCCTGGTCCGCTTGCGTGGCCGGGCGCAACTCGATGGAAGGGGCGGTTTTGTAAGTCATCATGGGGTAGCGTCCCGGTGACTGTTGATGTTGTCTTTATGGTATCACCAAAAGCGGGCACTGTAGCGGCAAATTGACAAATCGCGCCGCGTTCTCCACAGTACCGCCAGCAACCGAGGATTATTGGATGAGTACAGTGGAGAAGAGACATAGCGACCCCGAGCGCGCGCAGACGCGTCGCCAGCAGGTACTGGACGCGGCCGAGACCTGTTTCCGGCGCAGCGGCTTCCATGGGGCGAGCATGGCGGAGATATCGAAGGCGGCCGGCATGAGCGCCGGCCACATCTACAACTACTTCGACAGCAAGGACGCCATCATCGCCGCCTTCGTCGAACAGAACGTGGAGCGGGTGACGGCGATCATGCGCAACCTGGAGCAGCAGGAAGATCCGCTGCAAGCCATCGTCGACGACACCGCCCGCAGCGTGCGCGAGCACCTGGAGCGGGACACCTGGGCGCTGCCGCTGGAGATTTCGGCCGAGGCCGCGCGCAACCCGACCATCGCCGCCGTGGTGCGCGACGCCGACGCGCGTTCCCGCGGCCAGCTGCGCGCGATGCTGAAAACGGCCCGCGAGCGCCACCATTTGCCGGTCGACGATTTCGCGCTGGACGGCCTGGTGGAACTGGTGATCACGCTGTACCAGGGCCTGGGCGTGCGCGTGGTGCACCACCCCGATCTGGACGCGGAGGCGCTGATCGCCAGATTCCGTGCTACGCTGAAGGCCCTGCTGTTTTCCTGACACCTATCAATATGACCATCAACTACGTCGTCCCCGCGCGTGGCGTCGTCGGCCTGCCGGTGGCCGGCACGGACGCGCTGTTTCCCGTCCGGCGCGTGTACTGCGTCGGCCGCAACTACGCCGGCCACGCCCGCGAAATGGGCTCGGACCCGGACCGCGAACCGCCGTTCTTCTTCTGCAAGCCCGGCGACGACGCGGCCATCGTGCCGGCGCCAGCGTCCGGCGTGGCCGAGCTCCCGTACCCGCCGCTGACCAGCAATTACCACTACGAGTGCGAACTGGTGGTGGCCATCGGCAAGGGCGGGCGCGACATCGCGGTCGCGGACGCGATGGACCACGTGTTCGGTTACGCGGTCGGCTTCGACATGACGCGGCGCGACCTGCAGGGACAGATGAAGGACGCGGGCCGGCCGTGGGAGATCGGCAAGGCCTTCGACTACTCGGCCCCGGTCGGCGTGATCCACCGCGCGGAAGAGGTGGACGGGATAGAGCGGGCCGCCATCACGCTGGAAGTCGATGGCGTGGTCAAGCAGTCCAGCCATATCACGCATTTGATTTGGTCGATCGGCGAGACCATCGCCAACCTGTCGACCTTGTTCGAGCTGCGGCCGGGGGACTTGATCTTCAGCGGCACGCCCGAGGGCGTGGGCGCGGTGAAGCGGGGGCAGACGCTGGTGGGGAAGGTCGAGGGCCTGTCACCGATAACCGTGAAAATCGTTTAGCCATCACGCCGTCGTCCCCGCGAAGGCGGGGACCCGGGTTCTATGCGCGCTTGGCCAGTCGCGCCGCGATCGCGCTTAGTCCTTCCAGCGCCCCCATCGCCAGTCCCACGTCCCGCGGGCCCGGCACCTCCGGCTCGCGCGGATTGATGCGGATCAGCCGTCCGCCATGGCGCTGCACGATGCCGTGGCTGAAGTGGCGCACCGACGGTATCGCCGTCCCCGCGCCCAGCTCGACCACCACCGGCCGGCGCACCCCGGCCAGCCACGCCTGCTGTCGCGCCGCCTGCGCCTCCGAGCGCCGCTCCAGCCAGTCCCAGTCGCCGAACATCAGTATGTTCGGCCGCGCCAGCTTGCCGCAATGCGGACAGGCCGGCGGCGCGTTGCGCAGGCGGCAGGCCGCCGCGTCCACGTCCGGCTGGAACCGGTCCGCGCTCCAGATATCGCCGTCGCAGGCCGCCATGCATTGCAGGTGATGGATGGAGCCGTGGCACTCGACGATGCGCTGCGGATCGAAACCCGCCAGCTGGAACTGCCCATCCACGTTGCTGGTGAAGACGCTATAGCCGTGCTCCATCCGCCCGCCCCAGGCGCGCAGCAAGTCGAAGCCGGCGTGCGGCCTGGTGTCGCGGTACAGCCGCAGGCGATGGCCGTAAAAGCCCCAGGCCAGCGACGGGTCCACGCGGAAGGTTTGCGGCGAGGCGACGCTGGTGAATTCCAGCCGCGCCCGGGCGAGGGCGGGGTAGGCTTTCCAGAAGCCGGCGTTGCCGCGAAAGTCGGGCAGGCCGGAATCGACGCCCATGCCGGCGCCGGCGGCGATGATGAGCGAGTCGGCTTGGGCGATGAGGTCGGCGGCTTGTTCTATGGTCATGGGTCAGATGAGCGCCAAGGTCTTGGCCGCGAACCCAAGCGTTGCCAGCAAGTTGGCGATGAGCAGACCCATCATCCAGCGCCTTTCCGTGGCGGAGTCCTGGTGCTGGCGCTCGAGCTTTTGGTCGAATTTATCCTCCAGCCGTTGCAGGTCATGTCGCATTTCCGCGCGGTGAGCGTCCAGGGCGGCGCGAAGGGACCGGAATCCCTCGTTCATGTCGCCCCGTAAAGTTGTGACTGCCTGCCCCAAGTTGTCCACACCGACCTCTAGTTTTGCTATGCGTGATTCATGTCCATGATGGTCAGCACCCGGGGTGCTGTCAAGCGGGGTGGGGCTCATGTGCGTGCTCCTTTCGGTGGGGCTCGGGGCGATCACACGACTCTGCGCTTGTGCGGAATTTGCCGGCTTGCGGGACCGCAAAGGTTGAGAAGCCGCTATTCCTTTCACAAACATGGCAAATCCTTAAACCGCCTGCTATAATGCGCCAGTCGTCGGGGCGTAGCGCAGCCTGGTAGCGTACTTGCATGGGGTGCAAGGGGTCGGAAGTTCGAATCTTCTCGCCCCGACCAATAGATTCAACGAGTTAGGCCAGCCTTCGGGTTGGCCTTTTTCGTTTGGGGCCCCCCGGTGCCGTGCAACGCCATCCGATCCCGTGATGTTGTGTTTAGTCAACTTGCCTCGGCGTAACCCTGATTAAACTCGATCAAAACCATCATCGGGCGAGCACATGAACCTCAAACGCATGCATCCGCAACGCGGCATCGCCGCAATCGAGCTAGCGTTGCTGCTGCCGGTCTTAATCGTGCTGCTGGCGATGCCGCTGTATCTGGGCCGGGTCTTCTGGCACTACTCGGTCGCGCAGAAGGCCGCCCACGACGCGGTGCGTTACCTGGCGTCGGTGCCGCTGGCGCAGATGCGCGACCCCATACGCATCGCCGCCACAGTGGAGGCCACGAGATCGATTGTCCTGGAGGAAACGGCGGACCTTCAGCCGGGCTCGATACCGGTGATCGTCGACGTCCAGTGCGACGGGCTGTCGTGCATGGGCGTTACGACCCCCACGAATGTCCGGGTTGTGGTGCGCCTCTATATGGAGGATATCTTCTATGCCGAGATATCCCAGAGGACAGATCTGCTGACGGCCGACGTCACAGCCGTTTATGTGGGCATATGAACGCGGAAGTTCGAGTCTTCCGAGCCAGGAAAAAAGGCCAGCCTTCGGCCCGGCCTTTTTCCTGGCTCAACACTTTTCCCAAGCCATTGAGCGCCGCACGGCCTCACGCCACCTGAGTATCCTCTCCGCCCGCTGGTCGTCCGAAATCGATGGCGCGAAGCGATGCTGCGCGCGCCACAGGCCCGCCAATTCGGCCGGGCTATCCCACAGCCCCACACCCAGCCCGGCCAGTTGCGCCGCGCCCAGCGCCGTCGTCTCGATGTTCGCCGGCCGCACCACGGGCACGCCCAGTGCATCGGCCATCAGCTGCATCAGCAGATCGTTCTTCGCGCCGCCGCCGTCCACCCGCAGTTCGGACAGTTTGACGCCCGCGTCGGCCTCCATCGCGAGCAGTACATCGACCGTCTGATACGCGATGCCTTCCAGCGCCGCGCGCGCGATGTGCGCCTTGGTCGAGCCCCGGTGCAGGCCCAGTATGGCGCCCCTGGCGTAGGGATCCCAGTGCGGCGCGCCCAGGCCGGAAAAGGCCGGCACCAGCACCACGCCGTCCGCGTCGCCGACGGTGCCGGCCAGCCGTTCGACCTGCGCGACGTCGTCGACGATGCCCAGGCCTTCCCGCAGCCATTGCAGGGTGGCGCCGGCCATGAAGGCGCTGCCTTCCATCAGGTGCGTGACCTCGCTCCCGCGCGACCAGCCCACGGTGGACAGCAAGCGGTGGCGCGACGGGGCGGGGCGGCCACCCACGTTCATCAGCATGAAGCTGCCGGTGCCGATGGTGTTCTTGGCCATGCCCGGCGCGTGGCAGGCTTGGCCGAAGGTGGCGGCCTGCTGGTCGCCGGCCAGTCCGGCGATGGGCACGGCGCCGCCCAGCAGCTCGGGCAGCGTGTGGGCGATGACGCCGCTGCTGGAGACGACTTCGGGCAGCACGGACGCCGGAATGTCGAACAGTTCCAGCAACCGCCGGTCCCATTGCATGGTCGTGATGTTGAACAGCATGGTGCGCGACGCGTTGCTGGCGTCGGTGACGTGCGCGCCACTGAGCTTGTACACCAGCCAGGAATCGATGGTGCCGAACGCGAGTTCGCCGCGCGCCGCGCGCTGGCGGGCGCCGGGGATGTGGTCCAGCATCCATTTCAGCTTGGTGGCGGAGAAGTAGGCGTCGATCACGAGACCGGTTTTCTCGCGCACCAGTTCTTGCAGACCCTGTTCGCACAGGCTGGCGCAGTGGTCGGCCGTGCGGCGGTCCTGCCAGACGATGGCGTTCATCAACGGCTGGCTCGTGGCGCGGTCCCACAGCACGCTGGTCTCGCGCTGGTTGGCGATGCCGATGGCGGCGATCTTGGAGGCGGCGACGCCATGCGCGTCCAGCACCTGCCGCGCGGCGGAGAGCTGCGAGTTCCAGATGTCGCGCGGATCGTGCTCGACCCAGCCCGGCCGCGGGAAGATCTGCCGGAACGCGTTCTGCGCCATGCCGACCACGCCGCACTCGCCGTCGAACAGCACGGCGCGCGAACTCGATGTGCCCTGGTCCAGGGCGAGGACGTAGTTGCTCATGCCCGTGCGGTCCTGTAGCCGGGGGCAACCTGGTGCCCGCGCAGGCGCATCCAGGTATCGACCGCCGCCGCGGCGGACGATGGCGCGTGCAGGCCGAGTTTCGTGCGGCGCCACAGCACGTCTTCCGCCGTGGCGGCCCATTCCACGTCCATCAGGTATTCAAGTTCGCGTTCGTACAACTGCGGCGCCACCTCCGCACCCATGTCGCTCAATTGCCTGCAGCCGTCCAGCATGCGGTTGGCGCGGGTGCCGTAGGTGTGGGCGTAGCGCCGCACCAGGGCCGGCGGCAGCCAGTGGTAGCGGGCGCACAGGCTGGTGGCGAAGCGGGTGAAGTGGCGCACCGAGTCGTTCGTGGCGCCCGCGCCGAGCACGTCGCCGCCGGGCAGGCAGGCGTGGGCCGTCCAGGCCTTGCCCGGCACTTCCATCATCCCGGCCAGGCTGTCGACGGCGTTTTCGGCCAGCGTGCGGTAGGTGGTGATCTTGCCGCCGAATACGGACAGCAGTGGCGCCGCGCGCCGGTCGGTGACGATCTCGTAGTCGCGCGTCAGCGCCTGGGCGCTGCCCGCGCCGTTGTCCACCAGCGGACGCACGCCCGCGTAGCTCCAGATCACGTCCGCCGGCGCGATCTTGTTCTTGAAGTAGGTGTTGCTCAAGCCGCACAGGTAGTCGACTTCCGGTTCGCTGATGCGGACCTCCCTCGGGTCGCCGTCGTAGTCGATGTCGGTGGTGCCTATCAGCGTGTACTCTTCCTGGTAGGGGATGGCGAAGACGATGCGGCCATCGGCGTGCTGGAAGATGTAGGCGTCGTCGTGGCCGAACAGCTTGGGCACGACGATATGGCTGCCTTTCACCAGGCGCAGCGGCCGCTGCTTCGGGCCGTCGGCCATGGCGTGCAGCTTCATGGCCCACGCGCCGCTGGCGTTGACCAGGCTTTTCGCGCGCACGTCGATCCGCGCGCCGTCGCCGGCGCGCAGCTCCGCGTGCCAGCGCTTGTCCCGCGCGGCCACGGCGGCGAGGCGGGTGCGGGTGAGTATGCGGGCGCCGTGCTCCGCCGCCGCGACCGCATTCAGCACCACCAGGCGCGCGTCGTCCACGCAGGCGTCGGAGTAGATGTAGCCTCGGTTCAGCCCGGGCGCCAGCGGCACACCGGCGGGATGCAGCGTCAGGTCCAGCTGGCGCGAGGCGCGCAGCAGTTCGCGTTTGGCCAGGCGGTCGTAGAGGAACAGGCCGCAGCGCAGCATCCACGCGGGACGCAGGCCGCGCACGTGCGGCATCACGAAGCGCAGTTCGCGGATCAGGTGCGGGGCGGAGCGCAGCAGCACTTCGCGTTCGCGCAGCGCCTTGCGCACCAGGCCGAATTCGTAGTACTGGAGGTAGCGCAGGCCGCCGTGTATCAGTTTGGACGAGGCGGAGGAGGTGTGCGCGCCGAGGTCGTCCTGCTCGCACAGGATGACGGAGAGGCCGCGTCCGGCGGCGTCGCGGGCGATGCCGGCGCCGTTGATGCCGCCGCCCACCACCAGCACATCGCATTCGAGCTGTTCTGTCTGTCGCATCTTCATTCGGCCTGGTTGGTTAAGGTGGCGCCGCTCATCAGCCAGTCCGGCCAGCGGAAGGCGGCGGGCTGGCGTGGTGGCCGCGCGCGCGCCGGGGCGGACGCCACGGCGGCCGGCGGCGCGGCGCGGTACGGCAGCAGCGCGCCCTCGAAGCGGGCATGCGTGCGTTCCACGGCCTCGAACGGCTCGGCGTCCGCCGCCCTGTCGTGCAAGGCGTGGAGCAGCTTGAAGAGGGACGCCGCGAGCGGGCCTGGCTGGCATTCGGGCGCCAGGTGTCCCGCGGCGATCGCCTCGTGTATGGCCTGCGTGAAGGCGTTGCGCCAGCGCGCCTTGCCCAGTTCCACGCACGCCGCCAGGGCGCCGGGCAGCTTGTCGAGGCGCGCCGGAGGCATCAGGTAGATGCAGTGCCGCGCCTCGCCCGCGAAGTGCGCCCCGCTGGCGTCGAACAGCTTGCGGAGCCGGGGCAGGCCGGCCTCCGCCTCCCGCGCCGCTTGGAGCACCTGGCGCGCGAACTCCTCCTCGTAGGCGCGCAGCACGACCGCCTGCAGCGCGGCCATGGTGCCGGCCTGCTCGTAGATGGCGCTGCGGCTGGCGTTCATGTGCCGCGCCAGCCGCACCATCGACAGCGCGTCGAAGCCATGCTGGCGCACGATGGCGAGCGCCGTGCGCGCCAGCCGCTCGTGGGCGAGCTGGCATTCGCGCAGCTGGCTGCGCACCTCCATGGGTGACGGCGGCGGCAGGCCGGAGGCCCGGCGCTGGCGCAGCCAGGCGCGTACCGCCGCCTTGCCCCGCGGCGCCGCGGTCAGCGGGGAATCGTAGCGGCGCGCGCCGGCCGTGTATGGCGTGTTCATGCGGCGTTCCCGCCTGGCCGCGTGGTCACGCCGTCGAGCACGCGGTCCAGCCACGCCAGCAGGTTGGCGATGACTTCCGCGCGGTTGGTCTCGTTGAGCACCTCGTGCCGCGCGCCGCCATACACGTGGGTGGACACGTCGCGCATGCCGGTCTTGCGCAGGCGCCGCACCAGCACGTCGAACCAGGCCAGCATGCCGTTGACCGGATCGCTGTCGCCGGTGAACAGCAGCAGCGGCAGGTCCTTCGGCATGCGCTCCAGCTGCGCCGGATCGGCCGTGCGCGCGCCGGTGTCGAAGATGGAGAACAGCGATTCCAGCGTCAGCGCGAAGCCGCACAGCGGATCCGCCACGTAGGCGTCCGGCACGGCCGGGTCGCGGCTGAGCCAGTCCACCGGCGTGCGGGCGTTCGGCACCGTGGCGTTGGCCCCTTCGACCGTCCAGCCGGACACCCTCGGGTCGAGCAGCTCCAGCGCCGTGGTGCCGGACAAGGCGCAGGCGTGCAGCAGGTCCGCGTGGTCGAGCAGGTAGATCTGCGCGGCCATCGATCCCATGCTGTGCGCCAGCATGACGAGCGGCACGCCGGGATGCGTGGCGCGGATGTGGCGCGACACCGTCGCCATGTCGTCCACCAGCCCCTGGAAGCCGCGCGGGCCGAAGTCACCCAGCTCGCCCTTTTCCCGCGCCAGCCGGCCGTGCCCGCGATGCTCGCTGGCGACCACGCCGTAGCCGGCGTCCACCAGCGCCTCGGCCACGTGCTGGTAGCGGGCCGAATGCTCGGCCATGCCGTGGACGATCTGCACGATCGCCCGCGGCGCGCCGCGCCCCCATGACATGGTCTCGATCTCCCGGCCGTCGCCGGCCCGCAGGGTGTGGCGTTGTGCCTGTGTGCTCATCATTGCCTCCGTCGTCCTGGTTAGTAGCGGAACGTCACGTCCACGCCATAGCGGCGCGGGTACGGCACGGTGGTGAACTTCGTCTGCGACGTCGGGTCCAGCACGATGCCGGTGGGATTGCGGTTGTCGCTCAGATTTTTACCATACACCGCCACTTCGACCTTTTTCGATGGACTGAGCAGGGCCACGCGGGCCGCCACGTCGCGCGTCACGCCCACGCGCGACTTCGGCGCGTTGGTGGCGAGGAAGTACTGCTCGCCGACCAGGCTGGCGTCGCCGTGGAAGCTCAGCTTGTAGCCGCCGGCGACCAGCATGTTGTAGTCGATGCCGGCGTTGGCGGTGTAGCGGGGCGCCTCGATCATGCGCTTGCCCGACAGGTCGGCGCCGTTCAGCAGCAGCGAACGATAGGTGCCGTCCAGCAGGCCGACGCTGGCGTTGAAGCGCAGGTCGCGGGTGGCCTGCAGCATCGCTTCGAATTCCGCGCCGGTGATCTGCGACTGCCCTGCGTTGACCAGTTGCTGCGAGCTGATGCCGACCACGTTCAGGAATTGCTGCTGCTTGAAGTCGTAGCGGAAGGCGGACGCGTTCAAGGTCAGCTTGCGGTCCAGCACCTGCGACTTCACGCCCACCTCGAAGGAGTTCAGGTACTCCGGCTTGGCCACGTTCAGGTCCGCCGCGTTGGTCAGCGCGCCGCCGTTGAAGGCGCTGCTGCGGTAGCCGCGCGCGTAGTGGCCGTAGACCATCAGGTCGCGCGTGACCTTCATGCTGGCGCCCAGGCGGCCGGTGGGCTTGGCGTCGCTGTAGCTCAGGGTGGGCTGCACCGGGATGATGGGGGTGACGTGGAAACCGCTCAGGTCGCCCTCGTCGCGCGTGTAGCGCAGGCCGCCGTAGACGGTGACGCGTTCGTCCACGTCGTAGGTGCCGTCCACGTAGGCGGCGTGGGAACGGCGCTCCTGGTGGTAGCGCTGGCCCAGGATCGGCAGCACCGGCGGGCCGCCGAAGATGGTGTAGGTGGTGCCGATGTCGACGTTGTCGCGCTGGTGGTAGACGCCGGCGATGAACTGGAACGGGCCGTCGAAGGAGCTGGAGAAGCGCAGGTCCTGGCTGAACTCGTGCGTCTTCGAGCGGAAGTCGATGTGCAGCAGCGGGTCCATGGTGCCGTCCGCGTCCACCAGGTTCAGGAAGCGGCCGTTCAGGAAGGAGGTGATGGAGGTGATGGTGCCGAAGTCCAGGCTCTTGTTCAGCGTCAGGTAGCCGCCGCTGCCGCGCACCTCGATGACGCCGGAGCGGTCGGTGGCCACTTCGCGGTCGCCCAGGCGGGCGCCGGTGAAGGGATTGACGCGCGGGTCCTTGCCGTTGGCGTTCAAGCCGTTCGCCGCCAGGCCCTCGTTGGTCGCGCCGATGGCTTCCGGGTTGTTGTTGACCGCGAACAGGCGCAGCGTGCCGGTGAGGCCGTCGTCGCCCTTGTAGCCCAGCGTCAGGCGCATGGCCTTGCGTTCGATGTTGGACAGGTCGTGCCCGGCCGGGTTGACGTTCTTGATGTAGCCGTCCGACCGCGCGCCAGTGAAAGCCAGGCGCGCGCTCAGGCGGTTCTCGATCAGCGGCACTTCCACCATGCCCTTGGCCTCGCGGTAGTTGTTGCTGCCCACGCCCAGCGTCAGTTCGCCCTGCTGGCGGAAGGTCGGCTTCCTGGAGATGAAGTTCACCGCGCCGGCCGTGGTGTTCTTGCCGAACAGCGTGCCCTGCGGGCCGCGCAGCACCTCCACCCGCTCGACGTCGAAGATCTGCGCGCCGCCCAGGTATTGGGCGCCGACGTAGACCTCGTCGAAGAAGGCGCCGGTGGGCGAGATGGCGTTCAGGTTGAACTCGGAGCTGGAGATGCCGCGCAGCGAGAACTTGGGCTGCGATTCGTCGCCCAGGGTGGACACGCGCAGGTTGGCCACCAGGCGGGCGATCTCCGTGCCGGTGTCCAGCTTGGCGTTGGCCAGCGACTGGGCGTTCATCACATTGACCGACACCGGCACCTCCTGCAGGAACTGCTCCCGTTTCTGGGCGGTGACCACGACCTTGTTTTCGTCCGCGATGTGGTTGGCCGGCGCGGGGGCTTGCTGGGCGTGGGCGCTGGCCGCCATGCCGAGCACCGCCACGGTGCCGAGTACATTCTTTTTGGTGTTGCGCATTGTTGTCTCCTTTGTTGTAGTTGTAGTGCCGCTGGCAAAAAACCAGCGGCAAAATCAGGGGTCAGACCCGCGGGGTCTGACCCCGGTTTTCGCTTGTGGTTTTGATCAGGTGGTCGCGGTACCGCTCCCTGATTCTGTTTTTCTGCACCTTGCCGGTGGGCCCCATGGGCAGGCTGTCGACGAACACCACGTCGTCCGGTATCCACCAGCGCGCCACCTTGCCCTCGAAGTGCGCCAGCAGCGCGTCGCGCTCCAGCGCGCAGCCGGGCTTGCGCACCACCACCAGCAAGGGCCGCTCCTCCCACTTGGGATGCGCCACCGCGACGCACGCCGCCTGCAGCACCGACGCGTGCGCCATGGCGATGTTTTCGAGGTCGATGGAGCCTATCCACTCGCCGCCGGATTTGATGAGGTCCTTGCTGCGGTCCGTGATGCGCATGTAGCCGTCGGCGCTGATGGTGGACACGTCGCCGGTGGGGAACCAGCCGTCGACGACGGCGGAGCCGGGCGGCTGCTGGAAGTAGGCGTCCACCACCCACGGGCCGCGCACCATCAGGTGGCCGAAGGTCTGGCCGTCCCAAGGCAGCTCGGCGCCGTCGTCGTCGACGATCTTCATGTCGACGCCGAACGGCACCCGGCCCTGGGCCTGCAGCAGCAGGCGCTGTTCCGCCGGCGGCAGCGCAGCGTGGTGCGCCTGCAGCGTGCACACGGTGGCGATGGGCGAAATCTCGGTCATGCCGAAGGCGTGGATCACCTGCACGCCGTAGTCGTCGCGGAAGGCGTCCATCAGCGCGGGCGGGCAGGCGGAGCCGCCGATCACGGTGCGCGCGAACGTGGAGAAGCGCAGGCCGTTGCCGCGCACGTGGTTCAGCAGGCCGAGCCAGATGGTGGGCACGCCGGCGGAGAAGGTCACGCCCTCCCGCTCGAACAGCTCGTGCAGCGAGGCGCCGTCCAGCGCGGGGCCGGGCAGCACCAGCTTGGCGCCCACCAGCGCCGCCGAGTAGGGCAGGCCCCAGGCGTTCACATGGAACATGGGCACCACCGGCATCACGCAGTCGCGCGCCGACAGGTTGAGCATGTCCGGCGCCACGGAGGCGTAGGAGTGCAGCATGGTGGAGCGGTGCGAGTACAGCACGCCCTTGGGATTGCCGGTGGTGCCGGAGGTGTAGCACAGGCCGGAGGCGGCGTCCTCGTCGAACACCGGCCAAGTGTAATCGTCGTCCCGGGCGGCGATCAGGTCCTCGTAGCAGACCAGCCTGGGAATGCCTTCGATGCCCGCGGCGTCGCGGTCCAGCAGGATGAAGGACTTGACGTTCGGGCATCGCGGCGCGATGGATTTCACCAGCGGCGCGAAGGAGCGCTCGAAGAACAGGTGCTGGTCGCCCGCGTCGTTGATGATGAAGGCCAGCTGCTCGGCGTGCAGGCGCGGGTTGATGGTGTGGATGACGGCGCCGGAGCCGGACACCGCGTAGTACAGCTCCAGGTGGCGATGGCCGTTCCAGGCCAGCGTGCCCACGCGGTCGCCCATGCGCACATCCATGGCGGCCAGCGCGCCGGCCAGCTTGCGCGAGCGGCTGTGGCAGTCGCGGTAGGTGTAGCGGTGCAGGGAGCCATCGTCCTGGCGCGACACGATTTCGCGGTCGCCGAAGTGGCGGTCCGCGTGGCGCAGGATGGAGGAAATCAAAAGCGGGCGCCGCATCATCTGGCCTGGCAGCGGACTGTGGACATGCTGGTACATAAAGGTCTCCTGGCCCGCGGTGCGGGAAAAGACCTGCCCGCGGCGCTCTGTTTCAGTGATATATTTTGGAGGGACAGACTGGCCCGCCCTGTGTTGTAGTGACTTTAGGGGAGGGGCGGACGGGCGTCTTGCCCGGGAAGGCCAAGTTATTGTTTGGCGAGGACAGCGGCGGCGAAGACCGCGCGCACGGAGACGGATCGGGATGGTAATGAGTCAGGCGCAACCAACCACGGCGGGATCGTGGCTGCACGGTATCAGGGACATGCTGGTCAGCGCGGGGATGGATCCGGCGCCGATTTTCGCCGACGCGGGCATCCCCGCCGAGCACGTGGGCGATCCGCACCAGCGCATCCAGAGCGACCAGCTGAGCCGCCTGTGGAACGTGATCACGGCGGTGTCGGGCGACGAGGCGATTTCGCTGGCCTCGTCCGACTGCCCGCGGCCGGCCACGCTGGACCTGCTGACCTACACCATGATGACGGCGCCCAACCTGGACGTGGCGCTGCAGCGCTTCGTGCGCTACCTGCGCGTCATCAGCGACGCCGCCCGCTTCGCGCTGGTGCCCGACGGCGCGCGCGGAACGTGGCTGACGCTGTCCATCGCCGGCGGCGAACTGCCTGTGCCGCGGCAGCGCGGCGAATTCATCCTCATCACCATCCTGAACATCTGCCGCTGGATCAGCGGCAGGCCGGTCAACCCCACGGCGGTCGAGTTCGAGCACGAGGAGCCGGGCAGCACGCAGGCGCACGCGCGCGCGTTCGCCGGGCCGCTGACCTTCAGCGCGCGCCGCAACGGCTTGCTGATCTCGGCGGCCGACCTGGCCGCGCCGCTGCCGGCGGCGAACGTCAAGTTGTCGGAGATGCACGAGAAGTTCGCCTGCGACTTCCTGGACCGCATGGACGGCACCCGCATCACGCCGCGGGTGCGCGACATCATCGTGCGCAGCCTGCCGGACGGCGACCCGCCGCGCGGCGCCGCCGCGGCCGCGCTGTGCATCAGCGAGCGCACCCTGCAGCGGCGCCTGCGGGAGGAGGGCACCAGCTACCAGGACCTGGTGGACCACACGCGGCGCGAACTGGCGCGCGAATACCTGGGCAAGGAGCAGATGGCGCTGGGCCAGGTGGCCTTCATGCTGGGCTTCGCCGACCAGAGCACCTTCTGCCGCGCGTGCCAGCGCTGGTTCAACACCACGCCCAAGCAGTACCGCAAGCGGCTTTCCGACGCGTGAAAGGCGGCGCGGCCGGGATGTTGTTTTTCCGGCGGATGTGACATTGCGTGAACATTCTCGCATCGAATGGCGATCAGAATCGGGGTCTGGCCGCCGCTCACACTTCACGCTATGGAGCAAACGATGCACTTCACCTCCCCCGGCAACGCCGACAATCTCCCGCCCTCCCTGCTGCAGCGCTGGAACGACACCATCAAGAGGAAGTACGCTGGACAGGGCGGCTTGCACAGCAAGTTCTTCGTGCTGGATCCGCAACTGATCCAGGCCGGCGACACCCCCGTGTCCTGGCCGGGCGATCCGGCCGAACCGGCCTTCTGCATGAGCGAGGCCGTGGCCCGGGTATTGAGCGACTGGGGCGTGCGCGGGCGCCACGCGCTGCACAACGAGTATTGCGAATACCGCGTCATCGACGGCGTGGACGCGGCCGGAAACCTGAGGCCCAAACGGGTGCAGGTCACCACCGAACTGCGCGAATACTGGGAGTGCGTCGCCGTGCACGATCCGGTCGCCCTGCGCTCCATGTGCGAGCAGGTGCTGGGCGCCGCGCCCACGTGGCAGGACCTGTACGGCGTGTCCGACCCGGTGGCGCTGTCGGCCCGCCGGCGGAAAGTCGCCTTCGCCAGGCAAACGGCCGGCAACGGTGGCGATCCTGAATTGCAGGACGCCGGCGTGCCCGCGCAGCCCGAGGGGGACCTCAACCGGCGCAACGCGCTGTTCATGACCCATCCCATCAACGGCCTGGACGACCTGCTCTACATCGTGCTGTTCGGCGCCCAGCCCTACGCCCGGATGGTGGGCGGCGAGCGCAGGCCCGCCACCAAGGAGCAGATCTTCAGGGCCTTCGGCGTCACCCAGCTGGCGTGCCGCCACGCCGATCCGGCGGCGGCGACCGCCGCGCACCAGCAGGCGTACGAGGGGCGCAAGATCTCCTTCAGCCCGGACCTGGGCGTCTACATCAACGAATTCACCGAGTCCGCCTTCGAGTACCAGGACCAGCCCCTGCCGCCGGCGTGGCTGCGCAGGAGCCGGGGCAATCAGCGCCTGGAGTTCGGGCCGCCCGACACCGAGGACGTGTTCCTCGACGATATCGTGCTGGTCGAAGGCGCCAGCAGGACGCCGCTGACCGGCGGCTACGACGTGGTGCGCCACATCGAGGTCGGCCCCAAGCTGCGCATCGGCCCGCCCAGCGTGCTGAAGGAGGCCGACTACAAGATGCTGACCGAGGACGCCACCGCGATCCCGTGCTCCGAGGCGGAGATATGCCAGCGCATCAAGTCGCTCAAGGCCGAGTACGACCAGGCCGCGCAGGCCGGGCGCGTGGCGCCGCGCCGGATGGGCTGGCGGGAGTAGGCGGTGGGCGCCATCCAGGAGGGCATTTACTATCGCGAGGGCGAGCGGCCGGGCAAATTCTTCGTGCTGGCCTGCCTCTCCGCGGCCGACCAGGCGGACGCCGCGTCGGTGCACGCCTGCATGGCCGGACTGTGGGCGGTGTACCAGGGCCTCAAGGCGGGGAGGATTCCGGACCTGCCCGGCGTGGCGGTACCTACCGGCGAGCTGACCGTGACGCTGGGTTACGGCTCCAACGCCTTCCGCATCGACGGGTCGGTGTCGCGGCCGGACGAGCTGGGGCCGCAGCACCAGTTCCTCGCGGCCCGGACCTCCGGCGGCGGCCCCCTGCTGCCCGGCGCGGGTTTGCAGTACGAGGCGCATGTCGTGAAGAACCGGGCGACGGAGGCGGTCATCGTCCAGTTCATCGCCAACACGGAACTCGCCGTGCAGCGCGCGCTGCTCGAAACCTGGAAGTACCTGCACGACCAGCAGCGCGAGACGGGCGACGCGCCGCTCTACCTGGCCAGCAGCTACAGCGGCTTTCAGCGGGACGACGGCCGCAGCTGGATCGATTTCCACGACGGTGTCTCCAACCTGCGCAGCGGCGAGGAGCGCGAGCAGGCCATCGCGATCAAGACCGGGGCCTACGCGGGCGGCAGCTATCTGTGCTTCATCCGGCTCAACGTGGCCATCGCCCGCTGGCGTCAACTAAGCCGGCCGAATCAGGAGCTGCTGGTGGGACGCGACAAGGTCACCGGCTGCCCCATCGTGGCGCGCACGCCGGAGGGCGTGCCGGTGCCGAAGCAGGGATGTCCCTTCGCCGGCACGGGCGGGATAGGCGAACCGGGCAACAACGACCACCGGGAGCCGCCGTATGTCACCGACACGGCGCTCCGGCAGAGCCACGTCCAGCGCGCCAACCTGCAGCACAACCAGGCCGTCGCGGACCCGCAGTCCCTGCGGATCTACCGCCAGGGCTACGAATTCATGGAGAGCGCCACGGGCGACCCGCCATTCGAACTGGGGCTTAATTTCGTCAGCTTCCAGGACACGCCGGCGCGCGTGTTCCGCTTGCTGACGCGCGCCGGGTGGCTGGGCAACACGAATTTCGGCGGGGCGGTGGCGGGCGGCGCCGACGCGGTGGAGCTGCTGAAGGTGTCGGCCGCCGGCGTCTACCTGGTTCCGCCGCTGGACGACGCGGACGCCTTCCCCGGCGCGTCCATTTTCGCGGGCGGCTGACGGCGCCGCGCGGACAAAAAAAAGCCCGCTACGGGAGCGGGCTAAATCCAATTCTTTGGGAAGAAGTGGAGGAGACGGGTCTATTATGCGGCGATGGCGCGATACGGTCCAATTTTTTATTCCGATCTCTGATATTCCCCGCATGAATACCAGGCGCCTAGATGTAGGCGCCGCCGCCCTGGTAGATCAGCTGCAGTCCCGTCACGAACAGGCAGGTCTGCGAAATGCGGTAGAACCAGGCGAGGTTGATTTTGTCCTGCAGCCAGATGCCCAGGTACACGCCCACCGGCACCAGCGGGAACAGCACCAGGCTGGTGCCCAGGTTGTCCAGCGAGAGCTGTCCCAGCCAGGCGTAGGGAATCAGCTTGATGGCGTTGACGAAGGTGAAGAACACGCTGACGGTGGCGACATAGCGCACCTTGTCCATCCGCTGCGGCAGCAGATAGACCATCACCGGCGGCCCGCCGGCGTGGGCGATGAAGCTGGTCAGCCCGGAGATGGCGGACCAGAAGGTGCCCTTGATGGCGGACAGGCCGGCCGCGTGCTGCTTCGCCGCCAGCCCCAGCCAGTTGTTGACGCAGAAGAGCACGGCGATGCCGCCGATCAGGATGCGGATCGCGTCCTCGCTCAGCATGCCGAAGGTGAGCGTGCCGGCCAGGATGCCGAGCACCGCGCCGGGCAGCATGACCCGCAGGTTGGCCCGGTCCCATTTGCCGAAGTAGGCGCGCAGGCCCACCAGGTCCATCAGGCACAGCACCGGCAGCATGATGGCCGCCGCGTGCACCGGCGAGACCGCCAGCGCCATCAGCGGCACGGCCACGCCGCCCAGGGCGCTGCCGAAGCCCCCCTTGGAGATGCCGGTGAGCAGGACGGCCGGCACGGCGACGGCGTAGAAGAGGGGATCGGCGATCAGCATGCGGGGGGACTTTCGGTTTCTTGTGGCCTGGACGGGAGCCCCGCCATTCTAGGGCCATCGCGGCATTCCTGCAGACGGGGCCGCCAAATGCGATACTGTGGGCATCCAGCCCAGCGTTCCGCCCCCCAATGCTCGACATCCTCGCCATCACCAGTCCCATCTACGTCATCATTTTCCTCGGCTACGCCACCACGCGCGCCGGCGTGTTCGCCAAGGCCGAGATGCGCACCTTCGGCAAATTCGTCATCAACCTGGCGCTGCCGGCGCTGGTGTTCAACGCCATCGCCCAGCGCCACGTCTCGGACATCCTGTATCCGGGCTATCTGCTGGCCTATCTCGGCGGCTCGCTGCTGATGCTGGCGACGGTCTACCTGGCGTGCCGGCGCGGCTCCGGCATGGAGCGCACCAAGGCGGCGCTGTACGCCATGGGCACCTGCTGCTCGAACAGCAGCTTTATCGGCTACCCCATCCTGTTGCTGACGCTGGCCCCGGTCGCCGCCGTGGCGCTGGCCCTGAACGTGCTGGTGGAGAACGTGGTGATGCTGCCGCTGGTGATCGCGATGGCCGAGGCGGGGCGCGGCGCCGCCGCCGGCAACAGCTGGGGCAAGACGCTGGCGCGGTCGCTGGCGCGGCTGGCGCGCAATCCGCTGGTCCTCAGCCTGGCCGCCGGGATGGCGGTGTCGCTGCTGGAGTGGAAGCTGCCGGCGCCCGTGAGCCGCACGGTCACGCTGTTCGCCCAGGCCAGCGGCGCCTTGTCGCTGTTCGTCATCGGCGGCACGCTGGTCGGCCTGCAGATGCGCGGCATGGTGAAAAAGGTGGCGCCGGTGGTGTTCGCCAAGCTGGTGCTGCATCCGCTGGCGGTGGCGCTGGTCATCGCCGGCCTGCCGTGGCTGGGCATGGCGCCGCTGGACGCCGACCTGCGCGCGGCGGCGATCATGATGGCGGCCATGCCCATGATGAGCATCTGTCTCATCGTGGCGCAGGCCTATGGCCAGGAGGACCGCTGCGCGGCGGCGCTGGTGCTGACCACCATCGCGTCCTTCTTCACGCTGAGCGGCCTGCTGTGGCTGTTGGGCTGACGCGGGCGGCGTGGCCGGCGCAAATCCGAGCTTGAATATTTGGAAATATTCCATTCCGGCGCGCGCTGGAAAGGCCGGCCTTGCGCTACACTGGCAGCCGACCTTTTGCCCACTCAGGAGCCGACCAATGACGCGTAAAACAGCAGCTGATTTCGACCCCGAAGTAATGAAACTGTTCGACCAATATGTCCACGGCGGCATCTCGCGCCGTGACTTCCTTTCGTCCGCCAGCCGCTACGCGGTGGGAGGCGCCACGGCCGCCAGCCTGCTGGGCGCGCTGAGCCCCAGCTTCGCCGCGCCCATCGTGAACGCGGACGACAAGCGCATCAACGCGCGCTTCGTCGAATACGCCTCGCCGCAGGGCAATGGCACGATACGCGGCTACCTGGTGACGCCCGCCACCACGGGCGCCAGCCGCAAGCTGCCGCTGGTGCTGGTGGTGCATGAGAACCGGGGCCTGAACCCCCACATCGAGGACGTCGCGCGGCGCCTGGCGCTGGAGGGCTTCGTGGCCTTCGCGCCGGACGCGCTGACGCCGCTGGGCGGCTACCCGGGCGACGAGGACAAGGCGCGCGCGGCCTTCGCCAAGCTCGATGCGGCCAAGACCCGCGCCGATTTCGTCGCCGCCGCGCAGTGGCTGCAGAAGCTGCCGGAGGGGAATGGCAAGATCGGCGTGGTGGGGTTCTGCTTCGGCGGCGGCATCGCCAATTACCTGGCCACGCAGTTGCCGGACCTGGCGGCCGCGGTGCCGTTCTATGGCCAGCAGCCGGCGGTCACCGACGTGGCGCGCATCAAGGCGCCGCTGCTGATACACGACGCGGAAAAGGACGAGCGCATCCGCGCGGGTTGGCCGGCGTACGAGAAGGCGCTGAAGGAGGCCGGGGTGAATTACCAGTACCACCTGTATCCGGGCGTGGAGCATGGCTTCAACAACGACACCACGCCGCGCTACGACGCGGCGGCCGCCAAGCTGGCGTGGCAGCGGACGGTGGATTTCTTCAGGGCCAAGCTGGCCTGAGCATGCCGCGGGCGTTCGGCGGAGTGGCTTTCAGCTACTCCTCCCTACGCCGCTGTCCCCGGTTTTATGCCGTGCGCCGGGTGGATTCGCGGACGATCAACTCCGTGGTCAGCTGGCGCGGTTCGGGGCGGCCGCCCGCCACCTGGGCGAGCAGCGACTCCACCAGCACGTTGCCCGCTTCCTCCATCGGCTGCCGCACGGTGCTGAGCGCCGGGCGGAAGTAGGAAGCCAGCTCGATATCGTCGTACCCCACCACCAGCACATCGTCCGGCACCGCGCGGCCGTTGCGTATCAGCGTGTTGATCACGGTGATCGCGGCCAGGTCGCTGCAGGCGAACACGCCGTCGAACGGCGCGCCGCTGTCGATCAGCGCCTGCATGTCCCGCTCGATGTGCGCCGTGTGGAACTTGGTGTTGATGAGCAGCGCCGGATCGGCCGCCACGCCGCGCTCCGCGTGCGCCTGGCGGTAGCCCGCCAGCCGGTTCTCCAGTTCCACCGTGCCGAAATCGCCGATGATGGCGATCCGCTTCGCGCCCTGCGCGAACAGGTGCTCGGTGGCGATCTTGCCGCCATGCTTGTTGTCCGTGCCGACCGTGCAGTACATCTGGCGCGGACGCTGCTCGCCCCATAAGGCCATCGGCACGCGCGCCATCGCCAGCTCGTTCAGGCGGTCGTGCGGCAGCCATTGCCCGGTGTAGATCAAGCCTATCGCGCGGCCGGTGTAGTACAGGTCCGCGAAGTTGGCGGTGTCGGCGTCTATGCGCAGCAGCAGCATCTCGTAGCCGCGGTCGGTGAGGGTGTTGGCGAGCGAGCTGATCAGGCTGATGAAGAACGGCTCCGTCAACTGCTCCCGCAGGTTGTTCATCGGCGGCACCACCACCGCCACCGTGTTGTTCTGCTTGAGCCGCAGGTTCTGCGCACTCACGTTCACCGTGTAGTTCAGCGACTGCGCCAGCTCCACGATGCGCTTGCGCGTCTCCTCGCCGATGTCCGGCTTGCCGCGCAGGGCGCGCGACACCGCCGACACGGACACCCCGGCCAGCCGCGCGATATCCGACATCTGCGGCCTGCCTGCCGGCGGCGTCTGCTCGCCCGCGGCGGGTGTCGAAAGTGCTTGCTTGCGCGGTGCGCCCATGAGTGCCTTGCCAGAGTTGTGAATGTCGCGAGCGATTGTAGACGAAGCGCGCGGCGTGGAGCGGCCATTTTACGCCCGCGCGGCAGTTTACGTAAACGTTAAAGTTGGTTCCCCGGCGCTTCGGTCCGCCAATTCTCTTTACCAGTGCGATGTAGCCAAACTACAACGTTAAAGTAAAAGCCGCGAAAAAAATGTTTACGTAATCGATTGCGTAATCGGCTAATATTCATTCCGTTGCAGACGAAACAGGCGCCCAGCGCCGACCATTCGAAGAAAATCGGGAGACAGTAATGCCAAGCAAACAGATTTCCATCGCACGCCTCACGCCCATCGCCGCCGCCGCGGCCCTGGTGGCCATGTCCGGCGGAGCGCAGGCGCAGAACACGGCCCCTGGCGCGGCCGCCAGCGAAAAGATGAGCGAAGTGGTGGTGGTCGGTATCCGCAAGGGTATCGAGGACGCCATCTCGGTGAAGAAGTCCTCGGACTCCATCGTTGAAGCCATTTCGGCCGAGGACATCGGCAAGCTGCCCGATTCCAGCATCGCCGAATCGATCGCCCGCCTGCCGGGCCTGACCGCCCAGCGCGTGGCCGGCCGCGCGCAAGAGGTGAGCGTGCGCGGCATGTCCGGCGACTTCGCCGCCACCCTGATGAACGGCCGCGAGCAGGTCAGCACCGGCGACAACCGCAGCGCGCAGTTCGACCAGTACCCGTCCGAGCTGCTGTCCGGGGTGGTGATCTACAAGACCCCGGACGCCGCCCTGATCGGCCAGGGCCTGGCCGGCACCATCGACCTGCAGACCGTGCGTCCGCTGTCGTTCTCCGGCCGCACCATGGCGGTCAACCTGCGCGGCCAGCGCAGCGGCATCGGCGCGGACGGCGGCGGCGACGGCAAGCGCCTGTCGGCCTTCTACATCGACCAGTACATGAACCGCACGCTGGGCCTGGCGGTCGGCTACGCGCGCTTCGAGGAGAGCGGCGACTCGGTGCTGCGCCAGGGCGACTATTCGGACGTGCTGGTGAACGGCGTGAAGGTCAGCGCGCCGACGCGGCTCAAGGCCTTCACCAACCACAAGGAGGAAAAGCGCGACGGCCTGATGGCCGCGCTGCAATGGCGTCCCAACAAGAACTTCTCCAGCCTGCTGGACCTGTACTACTCGAAGTTCGATTCGCCCACCATCCGCAAGGGCATCGAGTTCGTCACCAACGCCACCTGGACGGCGGGCTGCGCGCCGGCCTGTGCCCTGATCAACCCGGTCGTCAAGGACGGCAAGGTCGATAGCGGCGCGTGGACCAATGTGCACTCGGTGCTGGCCAACAACGTGGACAGCAACTCCGCCACCTTGAAGGCGGCCGGCTGGAACAACAAGCTGCGCGTGGACGACGACTGGAGCGTGGAGGCCGACCTGAGCTACTCCAGCGCGATGCGCAAGGAAACCCCGTACGAAACCTGGGCCGGCGCGCCGAAATCGGTGGGCGACACCATCAAGTTCGCCAACGGCGCGGCGGGCCTGCCGGGCGTGGTGTTCACGCCGTCGCTGAACTACGCCGACGCGCAGACCATCCGCCTGATGGACGCCGGCGGCTGGGGCATGGCCGGCTATCTGAAGAAGCTGGAGGTGCGCGACACGCTGAAGTCCGGCCGCGCCTCGGCCGAGCGCGCGCTGCCGGACGGCTGGCCGCTGTCCAAGGTGACCTTCGGGGTCAACTACTCGGACCGCTACAAGAGCCGCTCGGTGCCGGAATTCCAGATGCAGTTGAAGGAGGGCGTGACGGCGACCGGCGCGCTGCCGGAAGGCGTGGGCAGCATCATGGCGGGCGATTCGGGCATTTCCATGGTCAGCTACAACGAGCTGGGGATCGCGGACCGCTACAATCTGGTGAACAACAACTTCTTCGACATCTACCTGAAGGCGTGGGAAGTGATGGAGAAGGCCGCCACCAGCTACGTCAAGTTCGACGTCGACACCAGCGTCGCCGGCATTCCGCTGCGCGGCAACGTGGGCGCGCAGCTGGTGCACATCAAGCAAAGCTCGACCGGCAACACGGTGGACACCAGCAGCGGCACCGGCGACTCGGACCGCGTGGTGTCGGCCCTGACGGACGGCGACAGCTACCGCGACTTCCTGCCCAGCATGAACCTGGCGGCGGACCTGGGCGGTGGCCAGACCATGCGCCTGGGGATGGCCAAGGTGATGGCGCGCCCCCGCATGGACCAGATGAGCAACAGCGGCACCTACTACGTCGATGGCCTGGACAAGCACGGCCCGATCTGGAAGGGCGGCGGCGGCAATCCGAAGCTGCGTCCCTTCCTGGCCAAGGCGGTCGACCTGTCGTACGAGAAGTACTTCGACAAGCAGGCCTACGTGGCGGCGGCGGCCTTCTTCAAGAAACTCGACTCCTACATCTACACCTACACCAACGGCAATTACGACTTCACCGGCCACCGCAACGAGTCAACCTTCACGCCGAAGTCGAACATCGGCGAGTTCACGCAGCCGCAGAACGGCTCGGGCGGCAATATCCACGGCGTGGAGTTGTCGGCGTCGCTGCCCTTCGGCATGCTGACCCGCTACCTGGACGGCCTGGGCGCGCAAGCCAGCTACGCCCGCACGCAAAGCTCGATCAAGCCCTTCGGCACGTCGGACACCAGCCCGCTGCCCGGCCTGTCGCGCCAGACCAGCAACCTGACGGTGTACTACGAGCGGCACGGCTGGTCGGCCCGCGTGTCGCAGCGGGCGCGCTCGGACTTCCTGGGCGAGATCATCGGCTTCGCGTCCACCCGCCGCTTCCAGTACATCAAGGCGGAGCGCGTGATCGACCTGCAGCTCGGTTACGAGTTCCAGAGCGGCCCGCTGAAGGGCGCCTCGCTGATGGTGCAGGTGAATAATGCCAACAACGCCAAGTACCAGGAATACCAGGACCGTCCGGACAACATCACCAACACCGTGAAATACGGCTCCACGGTGCTGTTCGGGCTGAACTACAAGCTGTAAGCATTATAACCAACGGCAACTGCTGGGGTCAGACCCGCTGGGTCTGACCCCGGTGTTTGCATCTGGTTTGGATTTGGAAAACAAGCGCCGCCCACGCAGCGGCCCGAAGGAGACAACAATGAACATACAACTGGACAATCTGCGCGGCGCGCAGGCCTCCGCCATCGCGGCGCTGCTGGCCGCCGCCCTCTCGGGCTGCTCGGCCGGATCGGCCGCGCCGTCCGCCCCGGCGGTCGTCACGCCCACGCCGTCCCCGGTGGTCACGCCGCCCGCGACCGATCCCATCCCGGTGCCGGCGCCGCCGGTGACCATCGCCGCGCAGACCGACAAATCGGCCTACCAGCCCGGCGCGGTGGTGCGCATCAAGCTGGACATCGGCAACACCGGCGCGGCCGCCGTCGCGGGCGCGAAGCTGACCCTGACCGTGCGCCACCTGGAGGAGCAGGTCGGCGTCCCCGCCGTCACGACGCTGGACCTGCCGGTGGGCACCGCCGCGCCGCTGGAATTGCGCTGGACCGCCCCCGCTGCCGACTTCCAGGGCTACAGCTTCGAGGTGACCATCACGGACGCCAATGGCGCGCCGTTGGGCAGCGAAACCGGCGCCATCGACGTCTCCAGCAACTGGCTCAAGTTCCCCCGCTATGGCTACCTGTCCGGCTTCGCACCGGGCCTGGACACCAAGGCCATCGTTGACCAGCTCAAGACCTACCACCTGAACGGCCTGCAGTTCTACGACTGGCAGTGGAAACACCATATCCCGCTGAAGTCCTCGGCGGGCGGCGTGGCCGAGACCTGGCCGGACATCGCCAACCGCACCATCAGCCGCGACACCATCCACAACTTCATCCGCGACGCGCACGCCGCCGGCATGGCCGCCATGCAGTACAACCTGATCTACGGCGCCGCCATCGACTACCAGGCCGACGGCGTCAGCCCGGCCTGGGGCCTGTACGACAGCAAGGGCGGCAAGCAATGGCAGTACACGCTGCCGTCCAGCTGGGCCTCGCCCATCATCTACTTCTTCAATCCGGCCGACCCGGGCTGGCGGAACTTCCTGCTGGAGCGGGAGATGGACGTGTTCAAGGCCTTCGACTTCGACGGCTGGCACGCCGACACGGTGGGCGACCATGGCGCGAAGTACACGGCGGCCGGCGAGGCGGTGGACATCAAGCAGACCTTCAAGCCCTTCCTGAACGCGGCCAAGGCGCGCATGGGGAGCAAGACGCTGATCATGAACACGGTGGGCAACAAGGGCCACGAGCAGGTCAACAGCAGCAACGTGGACGCGGTCTACGTGGAAGTGTGGCCGGGCGACGGCTTCCCCAACTACCTGTCGCTGAAGAACGTGGTCGACCAGTCGCGCGCCGAGAGCGGCGGCAAGTCGCTGATCGTGCCGGCCTATATGAACTACGACTACGCCAAGGGCAAGTCGACGGAGTCGCCCGGCCGCTTCAACGATCCCGGCGTGCTGCTGACGGGAGCGACCGTGCTGGCGGCGGGCGGTTCGCGCCTGGAACTGGGCGACGACAACCGCATGCTGTGCAACGAGTACTTCCCGAACCGCAACCTGGCGATGGGCGCGGAGCTGAAGAAGCGCATCCGCTACTACTACGACTTCTCGGTGGCCTATGAAAACCTGCTGCGCGACGGCCAAGTGGAAACCGCCCAGGCGGTGGAGATCGAGGGCGTGAAAACGGGACGCGACAGCCTGCCGAACACCGTGTGGTCCTTCACCAAGGCGGACAGGAAGTACGAGATCGTCCACTTGATCAACCTGAGGGAGTTGAACGACACCAGCTGGCGCGACACCAACGCCACGCAAAAAACGCCCGCGCCGCTGCGGAATTTCAAGCTGAAGTATTACACTGCCTCCAAGGTGTCCCACGCGTACGTCGCGTCGCCGGACACGGCCGGCGGCGCCTCGCGCAGCCTGGCGCTGGAATCCGGCAGCGACGGCAAGGGGGCGTTCGTCACCGTGACCGTGCCGTCCCTGGATTACTGGGACATGGTCTACTTCAGGAAGGCTGAGTAATGATTCCAGCAAAACTCCGCGATGCGCTTGCGTTGGGCCTCGCGCTATCCTGCGGCCAGGCCCTGGCCGCCGAGGTCACCATCGCCTGCGGCTCGGTGGGCAGCGACGTCGAGATCTGCCGCAAGATGACGGACGAGTGGGCCGCGCGCAGCGGCCACACGGTGCGCATCTTCGTCACGCCCAATTCGAGCACCGACCAGCTGGCGCTGTACCGCCAGCAGTTCGGCGCCGGCTCCGGCGAGGTGGACGTGCTGATGGTGGACGTGGTGTGGCCCGGCATCGTCAAGCAGCACCTGGTGGACCTGGCGCCGCACGCCAGGGAGGCGCGCAAGGAGCATTTCCCGTCCATCATCGCCAACAACACGGTGGACGGCAAGTTGCTGGCGCTGCCCTGGTTCACCGACGCGGGCGTGCTGTACTACCGCGGCGACCTGCTGAAGAAATACAACGCCAGGGTGCCCGCCACCTGGAACGAGCTGACCGCGACCGCGCGCCTGATCCAGGACGGCGAACGCGCCGCCGGCAACCGCGACATGCACGGCTTTGTCTTCCAGGGCAAGGCCTACGAGGGGCTGACCTGCAACGCGCTGGAGTGGGTGGCCAGCTTCGGCGGCGGCACCATCGTCGAGCCGGATGGCCGCATCAGCATCAACAACGCGCAGGCGGCCAAGGCGCTGGACCTGGCGGCCAGCTGGCCGGGCAACATCGCGCCGAAGAACGTGGTGAGCTTCGCCGAGGAGGAGGCGCGCGGCGTGTTCCAGAACGGGAACGCGGTCTTCATGCGCAACTGGTCCTACGCCTGGGTGCTGGCGCAGCGCGCCGACAGCAAGGTCAAAGGCCGTATCGGCATGACGGTGCTGCCGGCCGGCGACGACGCCGGCAAGGGCGGCCGGGGCGCGGCCACGCTGGGCGGCTGGAACCTGGCCGTGTCCAGGTACTCGAAGAACCAGGCCGCCGCGATCGACCTGGTGCTGTACCTGACCGGCAAGGACGCGCAGAAGAAGCGCGCGCTGCTGGTCGGCTCGCTGCCCACCCATCCGGCGCTGTACAAGGACGCGGACATCCTGAAATCGGCGCCGTACTACGGCCAGTTGCTGGACGTGTTCAACGCGGCGCTGGTGCGCCCGTCCACCGTCACCGGGGACAAGTACAACGCCGTGTCGTCGGCCTTCTGGAACGCCGCGCAATCGGCGCTGGGGGCGCGCGGCAACGGAACGGACGCGGTGAGGAAGCTGGAAAAGGACATCACGCGCGTGCGCCGGGGCGCGGCATGGTAGCGGAGGGGCCGGCTGGCCGGGATGCATCGGCCGGGCACGGGGCCGAACGCGGGCGAGAAGCCCGGCGCGCGCGGGAGGGCGCGGGGCCGCGCAGCGCCCTGGCGCGCCAGCGCCTGCGCAGCGCGGCGCTGTTCCTGGCGCCCATGCTGCTGGTGCTGGCGCTGGTGGCCGTGGAGCCGCTGGGCCGCAGCATCTGGCTCAGCCTCACGGACGCGAAGCTGGACAATCTGGCCGGCGCCTTCGTCGGCCTGGAAAACTACTTCGGCGAATACGGCCTGTTCATGACCGGCGAGGGCTGGATCGATCCGGCCTGGGCCAGGGCGGTGGGCAACACGCTGCTGTTCGCGTTTTCCTCGGTGGTGATCGAAACGGTGCTGGCCTTCGGCGTGGCGCTGATGCTGAACACGGAGTTCCGCGGCCGCGGCCTGGTCACCGCCGCCGTGCTGGTTCCGTGGGCCGTGCCCACCGTGGTCTCGGCCAAGCTGTGGGACTGGATGCTGCAGCAGCAATACGGCATCGTCAACGTGGCGCTGGCCGGCGCCGGCTTCGAGCGCATCGCCTTCACCACCGAGTATCCGATGCTGTCGGTGCTGGCGGTGGACGTGTGGAAGACCACGCCCTTCATGGCGCTGCTGATCCTGTCCGCCCTGAAGATGCTGCCGCGCGACTGCTACGAGGCGGCCGAGGTGGACGGCGTGCATCCGCTGCGGGTGTTCCTCCAGGTGACGCTGCCGCTGGTGCGGCCGGCGCTGATGGTGGCGGTGATCTTCCGCCTGCTCGACGCGCTGCGCGTGTTCGACGTGATCCATGTGCTGACGGGCAGCAGCGAGAACACGATCAGCATGTCCGGCTTCGTGCGCCAGCAGATGGTGGAGAACGGCAGCGTGGGCTTCGGATCGGCCGCCTCCACCGTGCTGTTCCTGGTGATCGGCGCGTGCACGCTGCTGTACATGAAAATCAACCGGGTGAGGGCGGAAGGATGAAGACGTTGCGCGATTCGATACGCAGTCCCTTCTGGCGCGCGGCCTTTCGGCTGTACGTCGCCCTGGTGGTGGCGGTGGCGGTGCTGCCGTTCTGCTACGCCGTGTTCTCGTCGCTGCTGACCGGCTCCGCGCTGGCCGACGTGCGCGACGCCACGCTGGCCGGCCTGTCCTTCGCCAACTATCCGGCGCTGTTCGGCAGCGGCCAGTACTTCGGCCACAGCATCCTGAACTCGCTGATGGTGGCGTCGGCGGTGGTGGCGGCCTCGCTGCTGCTGGGCGTGACGGCGGCCTACGCGCTGGGCCGCATCGAGTTCCGCGGGCGCGGCCTGCTGCTGATGGCGATCCTGGCCGTGTCCATGTTCCCGCAGGTGGCGGTGCTGGCCGGCATGTACGAGGTGATGCGGGTGCTGGGACTGTACAACAAGGCGCTCGGCCTGGTGCTGCCCTACATGCTGTTCACGCTGCCGTTCACCGTGTGGGTGCTGACCACCTTCATGCGCGAGCTGCCCAAGGAGCTGGAGGAGGCCGCGATCATGGACGGCTGCAGCCCGTGGCGCGTGCTGGTGGACGTGTTCATGCCGCTGTTGTGGCCCGTGCTGGTGTCGGTCGGCCTGCTGGCCTTCGTCGCGGCCTGGAACGAGTTCCTGTTCGCGCTCACCTTCGTCAACCAGGACACGGGCCGCACGGTGCCGGTGGCGATCTCGCTGATCGGCGGCGGCGCCACCTCGCACGAGCTCCCCTGGGGCAAGCTGATGGCCGCCTCGGTGCTGGTCACGCTGCCGCTGGTGGCGCTGGTGATGGTATTTCAACGCAAGATCGTGTCGGGCCTGACGGCCGGCGCGGTCAAAGGCTAGGAAAAACGATGTCTGAACTGGTTTTCAAGAATGTCTGCAAGCGTTACGGCAAGGGACCGGACGTGATACGCGACATCAACCTCACCATACGCCAGGGCGAGTTCTGCGTGTTCATCGGCCCCTCCGGCTGCGGCAAGTCGACGCTGCTGCGCATGGTGGCGGGGCTGGAGGAGATATCGTCGGGCGAGCTGTCCATCGCCGGGCGCCTCGTCAACGACGTGGCGCCGGCCCAGCGCGGCGTGGCCATGGTGTTCCAGAGCTACGCGCTGTACCCGCACATGACGGTGTACCAGAACATGGCCTTCGGCCTGAAGGTCATGAAGGGGCTGCCCGAGACCATAGACCGCAAGGTGCGCGAGGCGGCGCGCGCGCTGCAACTGGATGGCTTGCTGGAACGCCTGCCCAAGGAGCTATCGGGCGGGCAGCGGCAGCGCGTGGCGATCGGCCGCGCCATCGTGCGCCAGCCGGGCGTGTTCCTGTTCGACGAGCCGCTGTCCAACCTGGACGCGGAGCTGCGCGTCCAGACCCGGCTCGAGATCGCGCGCCTGCACGCGGACCTGGGCAACTCGACCATGATCTATGTGACGCACGACCAGGTCGAGGCCATGACGCTGGCCGACAAGATCGTGCTGCTCAACACCGGCGAGGCGGTCCGGCGCGACGGCAGCGTGGCGCAGGCCGGCGCGCCGCTGGAACTGTACCACCATCCCGTCAACCGCTTCGTGGCGGGCTTCATCGGCTCGCCGAAGATGAACTTCATCGGCGCCGCGCTGCTGAAGGCGGAAGCGGAGACCGCGACGCTCGGCGTGGCGGGCGTGCCGTTCGCCGCCCGCGTCGACGCGCGCGGCGTGGACGCCAGGGCCGGCGCCGGGCGGCTGGAGATCGGCATCCGGCCCGAGCACGCCCGGCTGCTGGGCCGGCCCGCGCCGCGGACCGGCCAGGATCCCGGCCAGGACTCCGGTTCGGCGGACGACGCGCCACCGAACACGCTGGCGGGCACGGTGGCCTTCGTCGAACAGCTGGGCGAGGCCACGCTGGTGTACGTGAAGCTGGCCGACGGCGCGCTGTTCACGGTGCGCGAGCCGGGCGGTTCGGCCAGCCGCGTGGGCGAGCGCGTGGCCATCGCCTGCGATCCGGACCAGCTGCATCTGTTCGCGCCCGACGGGCGCGCGTGCCGCCGCACGGTGGACCCCATCAATTCAACCAGAGACTGAAACACATGAGCGACCGAAACCCGAGCAACAAGCTGACGGCCATCGCCGGCGCGGCGGCACTGTGCGCGCTTGCCGCATGTTCGCCGCTGAAATCGAACACAGAACCAGGAGCAGGCACTTTGACCAAGGACACCCCAGCGGCGGCGGATGCGACACTGCGATTCGCGCGGAACGACGCCATCTCGGACGCCAACCCCGACGCCACCCTCAGCGCCACTTTCAGCGCCACCGCCGACGCGGCCGGGCTGCGCAGCTACCGGCACAGCACCACGATGGCCACGCGCGAGGGCGACCCGTCCACGGTGAGCTACACGGAATCGGCCGCGCTGCCGACGGTGCGCAGCGGCAGCCTGGCGTTCGACGCGCTGTTCGCCAACGCCGTCCACGAGATGCGGCAGAATTCCGTGTCCGCCATCCAGGACGGCATCTACAACGGCGGCAAGCCGATCGGCTGCGAGTGCTTCGAAACCGGCGAGAAGTGGCACTATGTGTGGACGCGCGACCTGTCCTACGCGGCGCACCTGGGCCTGGCGCTGCTGGACCCGCAACGCGTGCGCAATTCGCTGGAGTTCAAGCTGTCCGGCTACCGTCCCGGCACGCCGGCCACCGTGCTGGCGGCGGGCGAGGGCGACGGCCTGCAGATCCTGCAGGACACGGGCAGCGGCGGCAGCTGGCCGGTGTCGTCGGACCGCGTGAGCTGGGCCTTCGGCGCCGACGCCGCGCTGCGCGCGCTGCCGGCCGCCGAGCGCGCGGCCTTCGCGCCCACCGCGCTGAGGGCGCTGGTCAACACCGTGGAGAACGACCGCGTGGCGGCCTTCGACACGCAGGACGGCCTGTACACGGGCGAGCAGTCCTTCCTGGACTGGCGCGAGCAGACCTATGCCGACTGGGTGGCCAACGACCTGGCGCACATGGCCAGCGCCAAGGCGCTGTCGACCAACGTGGCGCACTACAAGGCCATCACCCTGGCGGCGCGGCTGGCGGCCGAGCAGGGCAGGCCCGCGCTGGCGGGCAAGTACGGCGACTGGGCCGCGCAGCTGAAGGCGGCCATCAACAAGCGCTTCTGGCTGCCGGAGGCGGGCCTGTACAGCAGCCTGACCGGGCCGCACTTCGACGGCGCGGCGCTGCACAAGTTCGACTGGCTGGGCCTGTCGCTGGCGATCACCACCGGCGTGGCCGACGCCGCGCAGACCGCGCGCATCCTGGCCAGCTATCCGCACGGCCCGGTGGGCGCGCCCGTCATCTACCCGCAGCAGCCGGGCATGCCGATCTATCACAACCGCGCGATCTGGCCCTTCGTCACGGCCTACGGCCTGGACGCGGCGGTGGCGGGCCGCAACGTCAGCGTGGCCGACGAGGCCTATGCGACGCTGATGCGTGGCGCGGCGCTGCACGCGTCCAACATGGAAAACATGGAGTGGCTGTCCGGCGCGCCCATCGTGCGCCATCCGGGCCAGGCCGCGCTGGACGGGCCGGTGATCAACTCGCGCCGCCAGCTGTGGTCCGTGGGCGCCTACCTGGGCATGGTGGTGCGCAACGTGTTCGGCGTGGACGTGACGGACGACGGCGTGCGCGTGGCGCCGTTCATCACCACCAGACTGCGGCGCGAGGCCTTCGGCGGCAGCGGCCGCATCGAACTGCGCGGGCTTCGGCTGCGGGGCAAGGTGCTGGACGTGAACATCGCGCTGCCCCCCGCGAGGGAAGGGGAGGCCGACGGCTACTACGGCATCGAGCTGATGAAGCTGGACGGGCGGCTGGGCGGGCCGTCGTTCAGCTGGAAGCAACTGGAGGAGGCCACCGGCGCGAACAACGGCACCAGCGTCATCGACATCGTCCTGGGCCCGGTGCGGGCGGGCGAGCAGGGCATCAAGCGTGTCGCGGGACAGCCGCGGGAAACCTCGGGCGCCACCTTCGCGCCCTTCGATCCGGTGATCGCCGGCTGGTCGCGCGACGCGCAGGGACAGGTGCAGCTAACGATAGCGGACCCGCGCAATCCGGCCGGCGAGGTCAGTTACAACGTCTACCGCAACGGTGCGCTGGCGGCCGAGGGCGTGGCGGCGGGCGTGTGGCGCGACACGGGCGGCGCCGCGCGCGCCGCCTGCTACGCGGTGGAGGCGGTGTCGCGCGCGAGCGGCAACCGTTCGCACCACAGCGCGCCGCGCTGCGTGGGCGAGGCGCTGGAGGTGGCGGTCGGCGACGCGCGGCTGCGCTCCAGCGTGGCGGCTAGCGCGCCGGACGGCATGCACAAGTCGGCGTACCTGAAGAACTGGGGCGCGGCGGCGGACCAATTGACGGTGGACGGCCTGCGGGTGGCGACCGCCGGACGCTACGCGGTGCAGCTCAATTACCGCAACCTGAGCTATCCGATCAACACCGGGGTGACCAACGCGGTCAAGCGCCTGGTGCTGCGCGACGCCAACGGCAAGATCGTCGCCGAGCGCATCATCCAGCTGCCGCACACGCCGCCGGACACCGCGCAGGCGCCCGTGTATTCGACGCCGGCCATCGCCTGGCTGGAGCCGGGCGTGTACCGCGCCGAACTGGGCGACCATTTCAACATGAGCCATTTGCAGAGCAACAGCGTGTACGGCGGCGCCGGCGGCGCGCAGCCGGTCAACCGGGCCGACATAGGCGGCCTGCGCATGCTGGCGCTGGATTGAGCGGGCGCCTCAGGTCTCGTCGGTGAACTTCGGGGGCGGGGCTTGTCGTCGGGCCACGAGGCCGACCAGGCCCACGCCGATCAGCAGCATGATGTAGACCGGCGGCTCCGGTATGGTACTGGGAGCGGCCAGCAGCGGGATCGCGTAGCGCGGCCCCACCGCGGCGCTGGCCTGGGCGGCCAGCGTGGTGTTGTTGTAGTGCGAAGTGCTGGACTGGGCGCCGGCCGCGCAGGCGGTACCGGCAGCAGTACCCGTCAGCAGCAGCGTAAGCAGCGCGTTCCTCAGAGCAGTGTGCATGGTATTCCCCCAGGACGAAAGACCGTCTCTATGCATTCGCAACCCTATCACGAAACAGGGGGAATATGGCGCGTCACTCAATCATTTCAATTTTGCAATGTTGCCGCCGCGAGGGCTCAATTGCGCCGGCGCAGGTCCGGAAAAGCCAGCACGCGGGTGATCACGCCCTTGGGAACGGCTTTATAGGCCATGTAGACCCACGCGTTGGCGGCGCCGGCCTGGCCGTTGATGGCGATGCCGGTTTCGACCTCCTGTGCCAAAACGTGGTTTTTCCGGTCGGGCTGATGTTGATCCATTGCTGTCTCCAGGGTTAATGTGGCCGCTGCCGCCATTCCTCGCGCAGCGCGCGGCGCAATATCTTGCCCACCGGCGTCTTCGGCAGGGTGTCCTGCATTTCGATGATGCGCGGGCATTTGTAGGCCGCCAGGTTGGCGCGGCAATGCTGGGCGATGGCGTCCTTGGTCAGCGACGTGTCGCGCGGCACGACGATGGCGCACACGGCCTCGCCGCTGCGTTCGTCCTCCACGCCGATCACCGCCGCCTCCATCACGCCGGGCAGCGAGGCCAGCACCTCTTCCACCTCGTTCGGGAAAACGTTAAATCCCGAAACCAATATCATATCCTTTTTCCGGTCGACAAGATGCAGCATTCCCTGCTGGTCGAGGTAGCCGATGTCGCCGGTTTTCAGGTAGCCGTCGGCCGTCATCGCGGTGGCGTTGTCCTCCGGCCGGCCCCAGTAGCCGCGCATCACCTGCGGACCCTTGGCGCACACCTCGCCCACCCCGCCGTCGCCCACCTCGGCGCCGTCCTCGCCGCGGATGCTGATGTCGGTCAGCGGCAGCGGCATGCCGCCGGTGCCGCTGAAGTGCTCGCTGTCGATGCGGTTGACCGTCAACGCGCCGGACGCCTCCGACATGCCGTAGCCCTCGCAGATGTGCAGCCCGGTCAGCGCGTGCCAGCGCTCGTTCACGCTGTGCTGCGTGGCGGCGCCGCCGGCCGCGCACAGGCGCAGCGCGGTCAGGTCCACCTTGAGGATGTCGGGATGGTTGAGCAGGGCGTTGTACAGCGTGTTGATGCCGCTGAGGATGCCGATGCGGTAGTGCCGCATGGTCTTGATGAGGTCGTCCAGCGCGCGCGGATTGGCCACCAGCACGCAGGTCGCACCCATCATCAAGGTCGGCACCAGCACCAGCATCAGCGCGCTGATGTGGTACAGCGGCATGATGGCCATGGACACCGAGCCGTCCTTGCGCATCTGCTCCAGCGCCGGCTTGACCCAGGCCTCCAGCAGCGTCTCGTGCGCGATCAGGTTGCCGTGGGTGAGCACCGCGCCCTTGGACACGCCGGTGGTGCCGCCCGTGTATTGCAGCAGCGCGATGTCGTCCTGCCCCACGTGGTGGGGCACGGGCCGCTTCGCGTGGCCGGCGCGCAGCGCGGCGGCGAAGGGGACGTGGCCCTCGATGCGCCAGTCCGGCACCAGGTGCTTCACGTGGCGCACCACCAGGTTCACCAGCGGCGCCTTGAAGCCCTGCAGGTCGCCCAGCGTGGCCACCACCACCTTCTCCACCCGCACCGACGGCAGCACCTGCTGCACCACGTGGGCGAAGTTCTCCAGCACCACGATCACGCGCGCGCCGCTGTCGGCCAGCTGGTGCGTCAGTTCGCGCGGGGTGTACAGCGGATTGCAGTTGACCACCACGTAGCCGCCCTGCAGGGCGCCGAACAGGCAGACCGGGTAGGCCAGGATGTTGGGCAGCATGATGGCGACGCGGTCGCCCGGTTCGATGCCGTTCTGCTGCAGCCAGGAGGTGAAGTTGTCGGCGTGGCCCTGCAGCTCGGAGTAGGTCATGCCGGTGCCCATGCCCACCAGCGCGTCCTTGCCGCCGTTCTGCGCGCAGGAGACCTGGAAGCGGTCCACCAGCGTGTCGCCGGGGAGGGACAGCCGCGGGTCGATGTAGTCGGGGTACTGCTTGATCCAATTCTGGTTCATGCCGCTCTCCCTGTGGTGTGACTAGCAACAGTTTGCGCCAAAACCCGCCGGTCAGGTAATAAAAAAATAATTGATGCAATAAGGCTACAATGTAAAGCTTCCTTCACAGTGGAGTAAGCCCATGGCCAGCCAAGTGGTGCTTGTATTGCAGGGTGGTGGCGCGCTGGGCGCCTACCAGTTGGGCGTCTACCAGGCCATGAGCGAGGCGGGCATGGAGCCGGACTGGGTGATCGGCACCTCGATCGGCGCGCTCAACGGCGCCATCATCGCCGGCAACCCGCCGGGCCGGCGGCTGGAGCGGCTGCGCCAGTTCTGGGCGCTGATGGAACACCATTCGGCGCTGTACCCCGGCATGCCGCGCGCCTTCGACAACGTGCTCACCGTGACCCAGGGCATCCCGGCCTTCTTCTCGCTCAACCCGGCCACGTGGTGGAACCCGAACGCGAAGGTCGGCGTGGAGAACGCCTCCTTCTACCGCACCGGGCCGCTGACCAAGACGCTGTCCATGCTGGTCGATTTCGACTACCTGAACGGCGGCGCCACCCGCTTCACCGTCGGCGCCGTCAGCGCGCGCAGCGGGCACATGCGCTACTTCGACAGCAAGAAGGAGGCGCTGCGCGTCGAGCACGTGGTGGCCTCCGGCTCCATCCCGCCCGCCTTCCCGGCCGTGATGATAGACGGCGAACCCTATTGGGACGGCGGCATCTACTCCAACACGCCGATCGAGGCGGTGCTGGACGACGAGCCGCGGCGCGACTCGCTGATCTTCTCGGTGCAGGTGTGGAACCCGGACGGCAAGGATCCGGAGAGCGTGCTGGACGTGCTGGAAAAGCACAAGGAAATCCAGTACGCCAGCCGGGCCGGCAACATCGAGCAGCAGCGCCGCCTGCACCGGCTGCGCCACGTGATCCGGGACCTGACCCGGCACCTGCCGGAGGGCGAGCGGAATTCCCCGGAGGTGCGCGAACTGGCGTCCTGGGGCTGCGGCACCGAGATGCACGTGGTGCTGCTGAAGGCGCCGCGGCTGGACGCGGAGGACCACACCAAGGACATCGACTTCACCGCCGCCGGCATCCGCCGCCGCGTGCGGGCCGGCCACGAGGACACCCTGCGCGCGCTGGCCGCCAAGCCATGGGAACGGGACACGGATTCCATCGAAGGGGTGAGCATCCACGAGCACTTCTGATGGATTTAAAAAATCTATTGCATCGATAAAATCAATTATCTTTGGCAATGTATCGTCTTGATTTAAAGTTGCCTCATCAAACAACGTGATCCAGGAGATACCATGAGCCAGCCCCCAGTGACCTTGACCACCGCCTCCGGCATCCCGGTCGCCGACAACCAGAACTCCCTCAGCGCCGGCCCGCGCGGCCCGCTGCTGCTGCAGGACTTCCACCTGATCGAAAAGCTGCAGCACTTCAACCGCGAGCGCATCCCCGAGCGCGTGGTGCACGCCAAGGGCTCCGGCGCCTACGGCACCTTCACCGTCACGCACGACATCTCGCGCCACACCAAGGCCAGGCTGTTCTCGGCCATCGGCAAGCAAACCGAGACCTTCGTGCGCTTCTCCACCGTGGGCGGCGAGCGCGGCAGCGCCGACACCGAGCGCGACCCGCGCGGCTTCGCGGTGCGCTTCTACACCGAGGAAGGCAACTGGGACCTGGTGGGCAACAACACGCCGATGTTCTTCATCAAGGACCCGATCAAGTTCCCGGACTTCGTCCACACGCAGAAGCGCTGCCCGCAGACCAACCTGAAATCGGCCACGATGATGTTCGACTTCTGGAGCAAGGCGCCGGAAAGCCTGCACCAGGTGACGATGCTGTTCTCGGACCGCGGCACGCCGGACGGCTACCGCCACATGGACGGCTTCGGCAGCCACACCTATAGCCTGGTCAACGAGGCCGGCGAACGGGTCTATGTGAAATGGCACTTCAAGACCCGCCAGGGCGTGAAGAACCTGGCCGCGGCCGACGCCGTGCGCCTGGCCGGCGAGGACCCGGACTACGCGCAGCGCGACCTGTTCAACGCGATCGCCGCCGGCGACTTCCCGCGGTGGGACGTGAAGGCGCAGATCGCCACCGAGGATGAATTGAACGCGTGGAGCGCGCGCACCGGCTGGAACCCGTTCGACCTGACCAAGGTGTGGCCGCACGGCGACTTCCCGCTGCAAGCGGTGGGCACGCTCGAGCTGAACCGCAATCCGCTGAACTACCACGCCGAAGTGGAGCAGGCCGCCTTCTCTCCGGCGAACGCGGTGCCCGGCATGGGCTACTCGCCGGACAAGATGCTGCAGGGACGCCTGTTCGCCTACCACGACGCGCAGCTGTACCGGGTGGGCACCAACCACCAGCACCTGCCGGTGAACGCCCCGCGCTGCCCCTTCCACAACCAGCAGCGCGACGGCGCCATGGCCATCCACAGCGGCGGCGCGGAGCGGAACTACGCCACGGTGGAGGCGGGCGGCGTCGACCCGCGGGGCATGGGCCACGGCGAGCCACCGCTGGCGCTGCACGGCGCGGCCGGCCGCTACGACGGCCGCGGCGGGGAGGACGACTACACCCAGGCCGGCAACCTGTTCCGCCTGCTGACGGACCAGGAAAAGCGCAACCTGTTCGACAACCTGTCCGGCCCTCTGAGCCAGGTCAGCGACGAGATCGTGCAGCGTCAGCTCGGCCACTTCGACCAGGCCGACCCGTCTTACGGCGCAGGCGTCCGCGCCGCCCTCAAGGCGCGCGGCCGCAACATCGCCTGAAGTTGCTCCGCTAACATCGGTGTCAGGCGCGACATTCGGACATTCGGACAAATGACTCGGCGTCCCCGTCCGAATGTCGCGCCTGACACCGATGTGGTGGCGGCAACAATGGCGGATGTAGAATAGCGGTCTCGGAACTTTCACGACGGGATCGTCCCATGACCATCAAAATCAGCCAAAACTTCGATTCGGGCGCCATCGACGTGGTGCGCGCGGACAGCGCGTCCACCATCGAACTGAACCTGCGCAAGGACAGCCACGCCGACATCCGCCAGTGGTTCCATTTCCGCCTGCAGGGCGCGCGCGGCCAGGCCGTGACCATGCGCTTCCTGAACGCCGGCCAGGCCACTTACGCGAAGGGCTACGAGGGCTACCACGCCGTGGCCAGCTACGACAGCGAGAACTGGTTCCGCGTGCCGACCACCTTCGATGGCGAGGTGATGACCGTCAAGCACACGCCGGACCTGGATAGCGTCTATTACGCCTATTTCGAACCCTATTCGTGGGAGCGCCACCTGCGCCTGCTGGGCGAGGTGGCCGAGAACCCGGCGGCCCGCGTGCTGGACCTGGGCAACACCGTCGACGGCCGCGACATGAACCTGGTGGTCATCGGCGAGCCGGAGGCGGAGAAGAAGATCTGGGTCATCGCGCGCCAGCATCCGGGCGAGTCCATGGCCGAGTGGTTCGTCGAGGGCCTGATCGACGGCCTGCTGGACGACGCCAACCCCGTCTCGCGCAAGCTGCTGCAGCGCTGCTGCTTCTACATCGTGCCGAACATGAACCCGGACGGCTCGGTGCGCGGCAACCTGCGCACCAACGCGGCCGGCGCCAACCTGAACCGCGAGTGGATGACGCCGTCGGCCGAGCGCAGTCCCGAGGTGCTGTGCGTGAGGAACAAGCTCCACGAGACCGGCGTCGACATGTTCTTCGACATCCACGGCGACGAGGCGCTGCCCTACAACTTCGTGGCCGGCAACGAGATGCTGGAGAACTTCACGCCGGAGCAGGCCGCCGCGCAGAAGGCCTTCATCGACCGCTACAAGGCCGCCAGCCCGGACTTCCAGGACACCTACGGCTACGCCGCCAGCAAGTACAAGGAGGACATGCTGACCCTGGCCTCCAAGTACATCGGCCACCACTTCCAGTGCCTGGCGCTGACCCTGGAGATGCCGTTCAAGGACAACGCGGACCTGCCGGACGCCCACGTCGGCTGGAACGGCGCGCGCAGCGCGGCGCTGGGCCGGGCGCTGATGCAGCCCATCCTGCTGTCGCTGGACGATTGACCATGGGCGTCGAAATCGAACGCAAGTTCCTGGTCGTGAACGACGACTGGATGCGCCTGGGCGAACCGGTGCTGCTGCGCCAGGGCTACCTGTCCTCCCACGCGCAGCGGGTGGTGCGGGTGCGCATCGAGGGCGACGGGGCGGTGATGACCATCAAGGGCAAGAACGTGGGCGCCAGCCGGGGGGAGTGGGAGTATCCGATCCCGATGGCCGACGCGCAAGAGTTCCTGGGCAAGCTGTGCGAGCAGCCCATCATCGAGAAATACCGCCGCCGCATCCCGTACGCGGGTTTCGTGTGGGAGGTCGACGAGTTCCTGGGCGTGAACGCCGGGCTGGTGGTGGCCGAGATCGAACTGCCGTCCGAGGACCAGCCCTTCGACAAGCCGGACTGGGTGGGCGAGGAAGTGACGGCGGATGTGCGCTACCTCAATTCCAACCTGATCAAGCAGCCTTACTCCACTTGGTAAACGTCCTGTCCAGGGCTATGCTGGAAGGATGGAAGACGACTGGAAAATCTTTGCCGCGCGCATCGACGCCATCCTCCCTACTTTGGCAACAAAGGGGGATTTGGAGGCGCTGCGCGCCGATGTGGCGCGCTGGACCGTTGCCACGGTGATCGGTTTGTTCATCGGATTTGCGGGCTTGTTCGTGGCGATGGGGAACATTCTGAGGCCGGTGTCCCCGCCTGCGGCGCAGCCCCAGCAGCCCATCATCATTTACCTGCCCGCCCCGCCACCGCAGCAGCCCCAACAGCCTCAGCAAAAATAAAGCCCTCCGAAGAGGGCTTTATTTTTGGCGACAACGTTTTACCGCAAGCGCTTAGTGGAAGTGCTCGTTCCCGGCCGGGGCGTCCTCCGGCATTTCGGCGTGCACCAGCTCGCCGGTCGGGTCGGCGAACAGCGGGGCGCCGCAGTCGTCGCAGTACTCGGACACATAGCGCTCGCCCAGCTTCTTCACTTGCGTGACGCCGGCCGCGTTCAGGTGCTCGACGATCTCCTCCACCGGCGTGCGCGGTTTCAGCATGTCCTCGATGCCGCCGCCGCCGATCGGGCCCTCCGGCGGCGTGCCTTCCTCGTCCTCCTGGCCGTACAGCGGCCACACCACGCCGTACACCACGTCGGCGCTCTGGCGCGGCGTGAAGGCCACGCGGTATTCGTCGATCTGGCCGTCGGCCGCCTCCTCGCCGAAGCCGGCGATCACCGCGCGCAGCTCGGACGGCTCCACCGCCAGCGTGTGCGTCAGGTAGTGCACGGCGGCGCGGATCGACACCGGACGGATCAGCTTGTCCGCCTCGCGGCAGGCCATGTAGTAGGCCTCGGGCAGCAGCAGCTCGATGCCGCAGCCCGGCAGCAGGCGGTTCACGGTCGGCATGGCCTGCGCGCGCCACTGCTCCAGCGCGGCCTTGCGCTCGTCGGCGTGGTGCGCCACGGCGGACGGCGCCTGCCAGCGGAACACCGGGCCGCCGTGCGGCGCCACCACGGCGCACAGCAGGTAGCGCGTGTCGGCCAGGAAGGGCGCCGTTTCCGGCGGCTTGGCTTCCGACTTGAACGCCACCCCCTTCAGCGCGGCCTGCGCCAGCTTGTGGGTCTTGGCGTAGGCCTCGGCGTGGCTGCGCGGCAGCTGGTCGATCGAGTACAGCGTCGAGGCCATGGCCATGTGCGTGCCGTCGGCCAGCAGATGGGCCGAGAAGTGCGCGGACAGCGTGTTCAGCACGTCGGCCGGGATCGGGCCGGAGGCGATCGAGAAGCGGGTCCAGGCCAGGATGGGCGCGGCCACCAGCAGCACGTCGTACTGCGTGGACACGCCGTCGGCCTCCACCGTGATGGTGCCGGACTCGCTGGCGGCCTCGACGCCGTCCATCAGCACGTCGTAGGCGTTCAGGTCGTCGCGGAACAGGCTGTTCAGCGCGGCGTCGACGGTGTCCTGGTGCCCCGTTTTGAGCAGCTTCTGCAATTGGAGATCCAGGCCGCGTTCCCAGTTGCGCTCTTCGAGGCGGGAGGCGGCCTGGCCCACGGCTTGGGCGAGGGTGGCAAGGCGCTGGCTGTCGGCAGTTAATTTATTTGATGAATCTTTGGATGGGCGACGCATAGCGCTACAGGTTTCTCTTGTATGGAAAAAGTCTTCGTTATCCATATTGTAGTGGATTCACGCGGATGCGGCGGCGCAAATAAAAAACGCCGGACGAATCCGGCGTTTCCAAGGCAAAACCAAGAGCAGAGGCTGGGGTCAGACCCAACGGGTCTGACCCCGGATTTTGCAGTGGGTTTAGGCGGCCAGCAGCTGGCGCAGCACGAACGGCAGGATGCCGCCATGCTTGTAGTAATCGACCTCGATCGGGGTGTCGATACGCAGCAGCACGGTCACTTCCTGTTTCGAACCGTCGTCGCGGTTGATCACCAGGGTGGCCAGCTGTTGCGGCTTGATCTCGCCCTCCAGGCCCTTCAGGTCGTAGGTTTCCTTGCCGGTGATGCCCAGCGACTCGACGCTGTCGGTGCCGATGAACTGCAGCGGCAGCACGCCCATGCCCACCAGGTTGGAGCGGTGGATGCGCTCGAAGGAGCGGGTGATCACGGCCTTCACGCCCAGCAGCTGGGTGCCCTTGGCGGCCCAGTCGCGCGAGGAGCCGGTGCCGTATTCCTCGCCGCCGAAGATCATGGTCGGGGTGCCCTCGGCCACGTACTTCATCGCCGCGTCGTAGATCGACAGCTGTTCGCCGGACGGCTGGTGGATGGTGATGCCGCCCTCGACCGCCGAACCGTCGGCCTTGGCCGGGATCATCTTGTTCTTGATGCGCACGTTGGCGAAGGTGCCGCGCATCATGATCTCGTGGTTGCCGCGGCGCGAGCCGTAGGAGTTGAAGTCCGCCTTCAGCACGCCGGCCTCCTTCAGCCATTTGCCCGCCGGGCCGTCTTCCTTGATCGAGCCGGCCGGGGAGATGTGGTCGGTGGTGATCGAGTCGCCGAACACGCCCAGCGCGCGCGCGCCGGTGATGCCGGTGGCGGCCGCCTTCGGGGTCATCTCGAAGCCGTCGAAGAACGGCGGCTCGGCGATGTAGGTCGAATCCGGCCAGTTGTAGACCTGGCCCTCGGTCGACGACACGGCTTCCCACAGCTTGCCGGGGTTGCCCTTGACGTCGGCGTAGTTGTCCTTGAAGACCTTGGAATTCATCGCGTGCTTCATCAGCGCGCCGATTTCCTGCGACGACGGCCAGATGTCGCCCAGGTAGACGTCCTTGCCGTCGGTGCCCTTGCCGACCGGCTCGGTCATCAGGTCGCGCGTCATGTTGCCGGCGATGGCGTAGGCCACCACCAGCGGCGGCGAGGCCAGGAAGTTGGAGCGGATGTTCGGGTGGATGCGCGCCTCGAAGTTGCGGTTGCCCGACAGTACGGCCGAGGCCACGATGTCGTGCGATTGGATCGCGGCGTTCAGTTCCGGGGTCAGGTCGCCGGCGTTGCCGATGCAGGTGGTGCAGCCGTAGGCGGTCACGCCGAAGCCCAGTTGCTCCAGGTAGGGCAGCAGGCCGGCGGCGGTCAGGTACTCGGTCACCACGCGCGAGCCGGGGGCCAGCGAGGTCTTGATGTGCGGGGCGACGGTCAGGCCGGCCTCCACGGCCTTCTTGGCCAGCAGGCCGGCGGCCAGCAGCACCGACGGGTTCGAGGTGTTGGTGCAGGAGGTGATGGCGGCGATCAGCACGTCGCCGTTGTGCACTTTCACGCCGTCGGAGGTGGTGTACTCGGTGGTCAGGTCGGCGGCGGCCTTGTTGAAGCCGTTCTCGGTGGTCGGCTTGGAGAACAGTTCGATGAAGTTGTTCTTCACGTTGCCGATTTCGATGCGGTCCTGCGGACGCTTCGGACCGGCCAGCGACGGCGTGACGCTGGTCAGGTCCAGTTCCACCACGCTGGTGTAGTCGATCTCGCCGGCCTTCGGCACGCCGTACAGGTTCTGGGCCTTGAAGTAGGCCTCGAAGGCGTCGATCTCGGCCTTGGTGCGGCCGGTGCCGCGGAAGTAGTCGATGGTGGCGTCGTCGACCGGGAAGAAGCCCATGGTGGCGCCGTATTCGGGGGCCATGTTGGCGATGGTGGCGCGGTCGGTCAGCGACAGCGTCTCGGTGCCGGCGCCGAAGAACTCGACGAACTTGCCGACCACCTTGGCCTTGCGCAGCAGTTCGGTGATGGTCAGCACCAGGTCGGTCGCGGTGCAGCCTTCGCGCAGCGCGCCGGTCAGGTTCACGCCGACCACGTCCGGGGTCAGGAAGTAGACCGGCTGGCCCAGCATGCCGGCTTCCGCCTCGATGCCGCCCACGCCCCAGCCGACCACGCCGATGCCGTTGATCATGGTGGTGTGCGAATCGGTGCCCACCAGGGTGTCGGGGTAGTACACCGACTCGTCGGTCTTGTGTACGCCGCGCGCCAGGTACTCCAGGTTCACCTGGTGCACGATGCCGAAGCCGGGCGGCACCACGCCGAAGGTGTCGAAGGCCTGCATGCCCCACTTCATGAACTGGTAGCGCTCGTTGTTGCGCGAGAATTCCAGTTTCATGTTCAGGTCCAGCGCCTTCGGTTCGCGGAAGTGGTCGATGGTGACCGAGTGGTCCACCACCAGGTCGACCGGCACCAGCGGCTCGATCTTTTTCGGGTTCACGCCCATCTTGGAGGCGACGTTGCGCATCGCGGCCAGGTCGGCCAGCAGCGGCACGCCGGTGAAGTCCTGCAGCACCACGCGCGCCACGACGAAGGGGATCTCGTCGGTGCGCTCGGCGGTCGCGCCCCAGCCCGCCAGCTGCTTCACGTGCTCTTCGGTGACCTTCTTGCCGTCGCAGTTGCGCAGCACGGACTCCAGCACCACGCGGATCGAAACCGGCAGGCGGGATACGTTGATGCCCAGGCTTTTCTCCAGGGCCGGCAGGGAGTAGAACTTGCCCTTCTTGCCGGCGATGTTGAATTCCTTCAGGGTGTTCAGAGTGTTGCGGGACATGACTTCTCCTTCAGTGGGTGTCGTCTGTAATTAATGTGATGATTCACTAGTTCGGACGTGTGCTGCGCGCTTCTTGCGACTCGTTGCGATTTGCTTGTGCGATCAACCCTGCGCCGCCGGGACCGGCGCGGCCGCCGGCTGCAGCTGCTCCGGGCTCCTGCATTCGTTGGCCAGCTGGCGGTTCAGCTTGGAGTCCAGCAGCATGCCCTTGGCGGGAATGCCGATCCAGATCAGGCCGTACAGCTTGTTCTCGAAACGGTTGGCGCCGGTGGTGGTGCCCACGCGCGTGAGCCGGTGCAGGCGTTTTTTCCAGCGCAGCGCGATGTAGTTGTCGTCGCTGGCGTTGCGGTAGATGGTGATCTTGTTGCCCAGTTCGCAGTCGAACTCGGTGACCGAGGTGCCTTCGATGCCGGGCTCGTTGGCCTCCTCGGCGTTCTCCGGGGTGGCGGCGATGGCGGCGGCGGCGCCGGCCGCGGCCGCGCCGGCGGCGGCCTTCTTCACCGCCTTTTTCTTGGCGGCGGGTTTTTTGGCCTCGGCCTTGGCGGAGGCGTCGGGGGCGGCCGCGTGGGACGCGGGCGACAGGCACAGCGAGCCCAGCGCGAAGCCGCAGGCCAGGATGAGTTTGGAAATCGACATCAGTTTGCTTCCGTAGGGGTGTCTATGTTGTTGAGCAGGGTGGCCGCCGATTCGGGCAGCGTCAGGCCGGCCAGGCGCGCGCGCTGCAGCACGGTCCAGTAATAGCGGTAGCTGGCGCGGTCGTGCAGGCGGCCGTTCTGCGAGATCGGGCCCCATTGTGCGCGCTCGGCGTCGTGCAGGATGTGGGCCGCCTCGTTCACTTCCGACAGGCGCGGCGTGAAGGCCTTGATGACCGGCTTGATCTGGTTCGGGTGGATGCTCCACATGCGCGTGTAGCCGAATTCGGCGGCGGCGCGCTGGGCGTCGTTGGCCACCACGGCCGGGTCCTTGATCTCGGTGGTCACGTTGTGCGAGGGCACCTTGCCGTGCGCGTGGCAGGCGGCGGCGATCTCGAGCTTGGCGCGCACCACCAGCGGGTGCGTGAACTGGCCCGGGGTGCGCATGGCGTTGCCGGGCACCGCGCCGTAGTGCGAGGACACGAAGTCCATGATGCCGAACGACAGGCACTCGACCTGGGGCAGGGCGGCGATGGCGTAGGCGTCGCGCAGCGCGCCGTGGGTCTCGATCAGCACGTGCACCGGCAGCGCGTCGCGGCCGGCGCGTGCGGCGTGCTGGTTGATCACGTCGATGGCGCGCATCACGTCCTGCGCGCTGTCCGGCTTGGGCAGCACCACGTAGGCCAGCTTGTGGGCGGCGGCGCCGCAGATGATGTCCACGTCGCGTTCGAAGTGGGGGCTGCGCAGGTCGTGCACGCGGGCGCCGACGCGGTTGAATTTGTTGCCCTCGTCGAGCAGCAGGCTGGCGATGAGCCGCGCGTGCGCCTCCTCGCCGCCGGCGGAGGCGCCGTCCTCGCAGTCGAAGGTGATGTCGAACAAGGGACCAAGTTCTTGTTGCAAGGCAAGCGATTTGCGCATCAGCTTTTCGGAGCCGGCGTAGTGGTCGCAGGCGGGAAGCAGCAGCGGCTGGCGCGTGCCCTGGAATAAAACCTCGGAAGGATGCATGCGGGGGGTGTCTGGGTGGGGTGCGGGGGATGAAGTGACTGCGGATGGGGCCGCCGCACTGCTCTCGGCAGTGCGGCGGATGCGACGAATGGGCGGTTTGACCGGTTCCACAGCCGCGGGCTGGCCGGTTACGGCAGCAGGTGTTTCACGCCTTCACGCTCTTCGGTCAGTTCCTTCAGCGTGATGTTGATGCGCTCTTGCGAGAAGGCGTCGATCTCCAGGCCCTGGACGATGGTGTACTCGCCGTTGTCGGTGGTGACAGGGAAGCCGAACATGGTGCCTTCGGGGATGCCGTAGGAGCCGTCCGAAGGGATGCCCATGGTGGTCCACTTGCCGTTGGTGCCCAGCAGCCAGTCGCGCACGTGGTCGATGGCCGCGTTGGCCGCCGACGCCGCCGACGACAGGCCGCGCGCCTCGATGATGGCCGCGCCGCGCTTGCCGACGGTCGGCAGGAAGGTGTTGGCGTTCCATTCCTGGTCGTTGATCAGGTCCTTGACCGATTTGCCGTTCACGGTGGCGAAGCGGTAGTCGGCGTACATGGTTGGCGAGTGGTTGCCCCACACGGTCAGCTTCTCGATGTCTTTCACCTGGGTGCCGGTCTTGGCGGCGACCTGCGACAGGGCGCGGTTGTGGTCCAGGCGCAGCATGGCGGTGAAGTTCTTGGCCGGCAGCGACGGCGCCGATTTCATGGCGATGTAGGCGTTGGTGTTGGCGGGGTTGCCGACCACCAGCACTTTGACGTTGCGCGATGCGACGGCGTCCAGCGCCTTGCCCTGCACGGTGAAGATCTGGGCGTTCGCTTCCAGCAGGTCCTTGCGTTCCATGCCGGGGCCGCGTGGACGCGCGCCGACCAGCAGGGCCACGTCGGCGTCCTTGAAGGCGGTCAGCGGGTCGGAGTGGGCGGTCATGCCGGCCAGCAGCGGGAAGGCGCAGTCGTCGATTTCCATCATGACGCCTTTGAGCGCTTTTTGCGCTTTTTCGTCAGCGATTTCAAGCAGTTGCAGGATGACCGGCTGATCTTTGCCCAGCATGTCGCCGTTGGCGATGCGGAACAGCAGGGAATAGCCGATCTGGCCGGCGGCGCCGGTGACGGCAACACGCATTGGGGTTTTAGCCATGATGAATCTCCAAAGTGGAATAAAAACGATCTGAAGCTGGGCCTACGCTTATTTGAAAAACGTGTAATGATACCAAACCGGCACGCCATGGGGGCCGCCTTTAGCGCGCCCCCGGGTTGCCTTTAGCTTGTCCTGCGACTATGCTTTTCCTGTCCGGTGATGCGCGCGCGCGTGCCTTCAGGAAGAGTACAGCCACCGAGTTTAGGCTGCTCCCGCCCTTCTGTCAATGCTATCTTATGTCTTATATAAGACAGATAAGTTGTCGTTTTTTGCTGGACGGCACGTGGCTTTTGTGGTGAAATCGCTGTCTATGAATTCCGCCCCGTCCAACCTGACCAACAATGGCGCTCCTGCCTCCGGCGCGGTCAGTCCGACGGCGGCCCCGTCCTCCGCGGTCCCGTCCCCCGCGGCGCCTTCGCCCACCTTCTCGCCGCTGTACCAGCAGATCAAGGCGCTCATCACGCAAAGCCTGCAGTCCGGCGAGTGGAAGCCGGGCGAACTGATCCCCAGCGAGGTCGAGTTGGCCGGCCGCTTCAAGGTCAGCCAAGGCACCGTGCGCAAGGCGATCGACGAGCTGGCGGCCGAGAACCTGGTGGTGCGCAAGCAGGGCAAGGGCACCTTCGTGTCCACCCACCACGAGGCGCGCGCCCATTTCCGCTTCCTGCGGCTGATGCCCGACGAGGGCGTGCCGCACTATCCCGAATCCCGTTTCGTCGAGGTCAAGCGCCTGAGGGCGCCGGCCGACGTGGCGCGCCTGCTGGAACTGAAGTCCGGCGACGCCGTGGTCTACATCAAGCGCGTGCAGCTGTTCGACGGCGTGCCCACCATCGTCGAGGAGCTGTGGCTGCCCGGCCTGGTGTTCAAGGGCCTGACGGCCGAGCGCCTGAACGAATACAAGGGGCCGATGTACGGCCTGTTCGAGTCCGAATTCGGCACGCGCATGATACGCGCGGCCGAGAAGATCCGCGCCGTGTGCGCCGACGAGGGCGTCGCCGAACTGCTGCGGGTCGATCCGGGCACGCCGCTGCTGATGTCCGAGCGCGTCTCGTTCACCTACGGCGACAAGCCGGTGGAGCTGCGCCGGGGCCTGTATTCGACCGAGCGCCACCACTACCAGAACGATCTGAATTAAGGGGGATGTGCTGCATTGCCGCACGCCCCGCGGCGATGTTGCGCGAACAACACGCGGGCTGGTCGACTTGGCATGCCCCGGCCGGTGATAAACCAGAATTATCACCATATGTAACGATAGATATTGGTCTGGACCGCGAAAATAAGCGAAAATGTCGGTCTTTACATAATTTTGCAATAGTATAGGGAGGTTTTGTCATGTCTGAAGCCGTAAAGGAAGTACCAAGAAAAGAGCGGCCGCAGTTTCGTAATATCCACATCACCGAATTGTCCAACTACCGTCTGCCGCTGGCCGGCGTGGTCTCCATTTTGCACCGCATCAGCGGCTTCCTGATGTTCGCGCTGCTGCCGGTGATCCTCTATCTGTTCGAGAAAAGCATCGTCTCCGAGATCTCCTTCGAGCAT
>NZ_FPBO01000015.1 GCF_900116645.1 Pseudoduganella namucuonensis
TTGAACGTTTTGCGGCACGCCCGACACCGGTAGCGTGGAAGCCCGTGAGCCTGGCCATGTCGGTATAGCTCGGCCCCTCCACAATGAGGACAGCTCGTGCACGTGGTGGCGAGCATATCCCGGATCTCCCCAGCTTCAGCTCCCTTGCTCCATTCATTCAGCATTTCACGAATGACGCCCCGCTGCTCCGGTGACAGCTCAATTAATTGTGCCGCTAGCGCACTGAACTCACTCTTCTTCATCGCCGCCTCCCATGTCTGCAAGTACTTGTCAGACCTGAGTTTGGGCGGGCAGTTCCACACCTAGCCGCGACATAGCCAAAAAAAACGCCCCGCTCGAGGCGGGGCGTGCGGACGGCGTCCCGGCGGAACCGGGACAGGACCAGGAGGCCGCTTATTCCTTTTCGAGCTCGAACACCTTGTGCAGCGCGCGCACCGCCAGCTCCATGTATTTCTCGTCGATCAGCACCGAGATCTTGATCTCGGAGGTGGAGATCATCATGATGTTGATGTTCTCTTCGGACAGCGTGCGGAACATCTGCGACGCGACGCCCACGTGCGAGCGCATGCCCACGCCGACCACGGAGATCTTCGACACCTTGGCGTCGCCCACCAGCGTGCTGTAGCCGATCTCGGCCTTCTGGCCGTTCAGCACGTCCACCGCTTTCTGGTAGTCGTTGCGCGAGACGGTGAAGGTGAAGTCGGTCTTGCCATCCACGCTCTGGTTCTGGATGATCATGTCGACTTCGATGTTCGCTTCGGCGACCGGGCCCAGGATGTGGTACGCCACGCCCGGACGGTCTGGCACGCCCAGGACGGTGATTTTGGCTTCGTCGCGGTTGAAGGCGATGCCGGAGATGACTGCTTGTTCCATGTGTGTGTCTTCCTCAAACGAAATCAGGGTGCCCGAGTTGGCTTCGGTGTCGAGATCCATCAACGGATCGGTCAGCGACGACAGCACGCGCGTCGGCACGCGGTAGTTGCCGGCGAATTCGACCGAACGCGTCTGCAGGACCTTGGAGCCCAGCGAGGCCAGTTCCAGCATTTCCTCGAACGTGATGGCCTTCAGCCGGCGCGCTTCCGACACCACGCGCGGGTCGGTGGTGTAGACGCCGTCGACGTCGGTGTAGATCAGGCATTCGGCCGCCTTCAGCGCGGCGGCGATCGCCACGGCCGAGGTGTCCGAGCCGCCGCGGCCCAGCGTCGAGATGTTGTCGTTCTCGTCCACGCCCTGGAAACCGGTGATGATGACGATCTTGCCGGCGTCCAGGTCGCGCTTGACCTTCTCGTCGTCGATCGACTGGATGCGGGCCTTGGTGAAGGCGGAGTCGGTTTTAATCGCCACTTGCCAGCCGGCGTACGAGACCGCGCTCTTGCCGATCGATTGCAGCGCCATCGACAGCAGACCCACCGAGACTTGCTCGCCGGTCGACGCGATCATGTCCAGCTCGCGCGGGTCGGGCGGGTTTTGAACTTCCCTCGCCAGCGCGATCAGACGGTTGGTCTCGCCGGACATGGCCGACGGTACCACGACGATCTGGTGTCCCGCGTCGTGCCATTTGGCGACGCGGCGCGCGACGTTCTTGATGCGGTCCGTCGATCCCATCGACGTGCCGCCGTACTTGTGAACGATTAAAGCCATAACAGTGAGGTTTCCGCTCAGAGATTGTAAATAAAGGACCTATAACTCTACAGGCTGTAGGGCGAATCGACAAGCCAAAAAAGTTATGACGTCATACAGTATTGGCATATCGACATACGAAAACCGCACAGTACCGACTTTTATTTCGCCTCCCAGCGGAACACCATGCGTTTACCCCCGCCCTGCCCGGTTTGGTGGCAATCCATGCCGATTCCGGCCGCGAACAGCAACTGGCCCGGCGCTTTCACCACCGGCAGCCGGGTGCGCTCCCAGGCGGGAATGTTGAGCGCCTGATAATGGTATTTGAGCGCGCGCGTGGGCCGGTTTTCGGCCAGCTTGAGCCGCTCGCCGCCGCGCCGGAATTCGATGGTCAGGTATTGGCCGCGCAGCCAGTCGGCGTCCACGCCCCGCTCCGCCTCCTCGATGTGCAGCACGCCGCCGTAGTTCGGGAACGCGATCGACGTTTCGCCGTCCCAGCGGAAGTCCTGGCCGGGGGCGTCGTCGAAGCGGTCCTCGCGCGTGCCTTCCAGTTCGGGCAGGCGCGGCGCCAGGTACAGGCGGTCGCGGTGGCGGCGCACGTCCACCTCGGGATGCACCACCAGCAGTTGCGCGTCGTAGCGCGCCTCCAGCAGCTGCGCCAGCATCTCGTGCAGCCAGGCGGTGGACGGCATGCTCAGGCCCTTGACGCTGAACCAGTGGCGCAGCAGGTTGTAGCAGCGGTCCACGCTCATGTCGCGCAGCTTGCCGATGTCGACGCTGTCGCCCTCCAGCGCGGCTTTCAGATCCTGCTCGGCCAGTTCGTTCAGCAGGCGCTGGGCGGACTGCGCGTGCTGCGCGCTGCGGGCGAAGCGTTCCTGGAAGCCGGGGAAGTGCCGCGCCAGCGCGGGCATCACCGTGTGGCGCAGGGCGTTGCGGGCGTAACGGGTGTCGGCGTTGGATTCGTCCTCGATGTGCTGGATGCCGTGCGTGGCGGCGTAGGCCTCGAGCTGCTTGCGCGAGGCGGTGAGCAGCGGACGGGCCATCGTCAGCGCGGGATTGGCCAGCAGTTCGGGGGCGGTGTTGGCGGCGTCCATGCCGGACAGGCCGGCCGTGCCGGAGCCGCGCAGCAGTTGCAGCAGCACGGTTTCGGCCTGGTCGTCCTGGTGGTGGGCGGTCAGCAGCAGGTTCACGCCGTGCTCGCGGCACAGGGCGCCCAGCGCGGCGTAGCGCTGCTTGCGGGCGGCGGCCTCGGTGCCGGAGCGCTCCTTCGTTTGCAGCGTGATGTGGCGGGCCTCGAAGGTCACGCCCAATGCCGCGCATTCTTGCGCGCAGTGGGCTTGCCAGGCGTCGGCGTTGGGGCTGATGCCATGGTGGACGTGGAAGGCGTACAGGCCGATGCCCCGCTCTTTCGCGTAGGCCTGCGCCAGGTGCAGCAGGACGGAGGAATCGAGCCCGCCGCTCAAGGCGACGGCGACGCGGCCCTCGTGCGGCACGCCGGCCAGGGACGCGGCGAAGATGCTGGATGGGGTGGCGGTTTGCTGCTTTTTCATACGGGAACTCCTAAAAAACCGGGGACAGACCACGTTTTAGGTGCAACTAGTTGCACCTAAAACGTGGTCTGTCCCCGGTTTCGGGCCGTGCGGACGGTCTTATTCTTGCGGCGTGGTCTCTTTGAATTTGCCGTAGCTCATGAGCTTTTCGTGGCGGGCGTTGATCAGGTCCTTGGTCTTCATGCCGTGGAACTGGCGCAGCGAGTCGGCCAGCGCGCGCTTCAGCAGGGTCGCCATCTGTTTCGGGTCGCGGTGCGCGCCGCCCAGCGGTTCGCTGACGATCTTGTCGATCAGGCCCATGGCCTTCAGGCGGTGCGCGGTCAGGCCCAGGGCCTCGGCGGCGTCGGACGCGCGCTCGGCGGTCTTCCACAGGATGGAGGCGCAGCCTTCCGGCGAAATCACGGAGTAGGTCGCGTATTGCAGCATCAGCACCTGGTCGCCCACGGCGATCGCCAGCGCGCCGCCGGAGCCGCCTTCGCCGATGATGGTGGCGATCAGCGGCACCTTCAGTTCGGCCATCACGTACAGGTTGTGGCCGATGGCTTCGGACTGGCCGCGCTCCTCGGCGTCGATGCCGGGGAAGGCGCCGGGGGTGTCGACAAACGTGAAGATCGGCAGGTTGAACTTCTCTGCCAGCTTCATCAGGCGCATGGCCTTGCGGTAGCCCTCGGGCTTGGGCATGCCGAAGTTGCGCATCGCGCGTTCCTTGGTGTCGCGCCCCTTCTGGTGGCCGATCACCATGCAGGACTGGCCGTTGAAGCGCGCCAGGCCGCCGACGATGGACTGGTCGTCCGCGTAGGTGCGGTCGCCGTGCAGTTCGTGGAAGTCGGTGAAGATCTCGTTCACATAGTCCATCGTGTATGGACGCTGCGGGTGGCGCGCGATCTGCGCGACCTGCCAGGGGGTCAGCTTGGCGTAGATGTCCTTGGTCAGCTGCTGGCTTTTCTTGGCCAGGCGGTCGATCTCCTCGGAGATGTCGACGGCGGAATCGTCCTGCACGAAACGCAGCTCTTCGATCTTCGAATCGAGTTCGGCGATCGGTTGCTCAAAATTGAGGAAAGTCGTTTTAGTCATTCTACCTCCGTGATGTTGCGGCCACGCGCGCAGGGAAACCTGCCGTTTCGGGGCTGTGAGTTGCTATTTTACCGGAACCGCGGGGGCCACTGGGTCCAGACTGCGCCACAGGTACCAGGTGGCGACCGTGCGGTAGGGTTCCCAATTGGCCGACACCTCGCGCGCGTCGCTGCGCGAAACCGGCTCTCCGGAGAAGTAATTCTGGCTGATGCCTTGAATCAGGCCGGGGTCGTCCAAAGGCAGGACGTTGGGCCGAAGCAGATTAAATATCAGAAACATCTCGGCTGTCCAGCGCGTAATGCCGCGGATTTGCACCAGCTCAGCGATGACGGCCTCGTCGTCCATCTGGTCCCACTGGTTGGCGTGGACCTTTTTGGTCTTGAAATGGTCGGCCAGGTCGAGGATGTATTCGGTCTTGCGCTTGGACAGCCCGCAGGCGCCCAGTTGCTCGGCGCCGGCCTTGACCACCATCGCCGGCGTGAATTTGGGCAGCGCCAGCAGCAGCTTTTGCCAGGCCGCGTCGGCGGCCTTGGGCGTGACCTGCTGCTTGACGATGGAGCGCGCCAAGGTCGTGAACGGGTCGTCGTGGCCGACCAGGTGCAGGTCGCCAAACTGAGGGATCAGCTTCTTCATGATGCGGTCGCGCTTCATGAGTTCCGCCTTGGCCTCCTCCCAGTACGGCGGCACCGCCACCGCCGGGGACGAAATGCCCGCCATGTCCTTGTGGCTCACCATTATGCGCGGCGCCAGTTGGTGGTGCCGTCGGGCTTGTCTTCGAGGATGATGCCGGCCGCCAGCAGGTCGGCGCGGATCTTGTCGGACTGGGCGAAGTCGCGCGCCTTCTTGGCGGCGGCGCGCTGTTCGATCGCGGACGCGATGGCGTCCTCGCCGAGCGAGTCGCCGACGGCCGCCTGCAGGAAGGCCTGCGGCGCGCGCTCGAGCAGGCCGAGCACGGCGGCCAGGCCTTGCAGCTGGCGCGCGGCGGCGGGCGACCTCGATTTATTCACCTCGCTGGCCAGGTCGAACAGCACCGACACCGCGATCGGGGTGTTGAAGTCGTCGTCCATGGCCTCGGCGAAGCGCTGGGCATTGGCTTCGGTCCAATCCAGCGCCAGGCCGTCGCCTTCCGCGCCGTCCAGCGCGGTGTACAGGCGCGTGAGCGCGCCGCGGGCGTCGTCCAGGTGGGCGTCCGAGTAGTTCAGCGGGCTGCGGTAGTGGGCGCGCAGGATGAAGAAGCGCACCACCTCGGCGTCGTACTTCTTCAGCACGTCGCGGATGGTGAAGAAGTTGCCCAGCGATTTGGACATCTTCTCGTTGTCCACGCGCACGAAGCCGTTGTGGATCCAGTAGTTGGCCAGGCTGTGGCCGGTCGCGCCCTCGGACTGGGCGATCTCGTTCTCGTGGTGCGGGAACTGCAGGTCGGCGCCGCCGCCGTGGATGTCGAACTGGTCGCCCAGCAGCGCCGAGCACATGGCCGAGCACTCGATGTGCCAGCCCGGACGGCCCTTGCCCCACTTGGAGTCCCACTTGACCTCCTCGGGCTCGGATTCCTTGGAGGCCTTCCACAGCACGAAGTCCAGCGGGTCGCGCTTGCCGGTGTTGACGTCCACGCGTTCGCCGGCGCGCAGGTCGTCCAGCGACTTGCCGGACAGCTTGCCGTAACCCTCGAAGTTGCGCACCGCGTAATTGACGTCGCCGTCCTCGCCCTGGTAGGCCAGGTCCTTGGCTTCGAGCCGCTCGATCAGCGCCAGCATCTGCGGCACGTATTCGGTCGCGCGCGGCACCAGGGTCGGCGGCTGGATGCCGAGGGCGGCGGTGTCCTCGTCCATGTATTGGGTGAAGCGGCCTGTCAGTTGGCCGATGGTTTCGCCGTTTTCAACCGCGCGCTTGATGATCTTGTCGTCGATGTCCGTGATGTTGCGCGCGTAGGTGACGTCGTAGCCCGACGCCTTCAGCCAGCGGTAGACCACGTCGAACGCCATCATCATGCGGCCGTGGCCGATGTGGCAGTAGTCGTAGATCGTCATCCCGCAAACATACATGCGGACCTTGCCCGCTTCCATCGGTACGAATGTCTGTTTTTCGCGCGCCAGCGTGTTGTAAATCTTTAAATTGCTCATCGGACTCTTGCGTTTTTATAAAGGGCAAGCCAGCCGGGCAATACGAAACCGGCGCGGGACACTTGTGGTGCCGCGCCGGCGCTGATCGTTGTTCGCCGTGGGGACTGACAGACCCTCGTTATCTAGTTCTTCTTTGATAGAATGATACGTCGCACCTAGTATAGCATTGATAAAAACAGTACCGGCCCGATCTTGGAGAGGTTTTTATCGGATCTTAACTTAAGGAAGTCATATGCAAGAGACAAAAACCCTGATGGCAAAATTCATGGGCCTGTTCGCCGGCCTGGCCCTGTCCGGCGCCGCCGTGGCCGCCGATCCGGCCCTGCCGCAGGTGTCGTTGAAGACCACCGAGGGCGAAATCGTCCTGGAGCTGAACCAGGAAAAAGCGCCGAAAAGCGTGGCCAATTTCCTCGCCTACGTGAAGAGCGGCTATTACAAGGGCACCATCTTCCACCGCGTGATCGACGGCTTCATGATCCAGACCGGCGGCTACTCGGTCGACCTGAAAAGCAAGCCGACCCGCCCGCCCGTGCCGCTGGAGTCGCAGAACGGCCTGAAAAACGAGACCTACAGCGTGGCCATGGCCCGCACCGGCGATCCGAATTCGGCCACCTCGCAGTTCTTCATCAACGTGGTCAACAACGAGGGCCTGGACTATCCGGGCCGCGACGGCTTCGGCTACACCGTGTTCGGCCGCGTGATCAAGGGCCACGCGGTGGTGGACAAGATCAAGGGCGTGCTGGTGGACGACAAGCCGATGTTCGCCAACATCCCGGTCAAACCCATCGTCATCACCTCGGCCACGCTGCTGAAGACGCCCGTTCCGGTGGAGCCGCCGCCGCAGGCGCAGGCCCCGGTCACGCAGTAAAATAGCGCTTTGGCCGCGCCTCCTGTATAGTCGCGGCCCATGTCATCACCCTAACACTAAGGATCATCTCATGACCAAGATCGTCATCACCACCAACATGGGCGTCATCACCGCCGAACTGGACGCGGAAAAAGCGCCTAAAACGGTCGCCAACTTCCTGGCCTACATGAACGCCGGCCACTACTCGAACACCATCTTCCACCGCGTGATCGACGGTTTCATGATCCAGGGCGGCGGTTTCGAGCCGGGCATGAAGCAGAAGCCGGCGGAAGCCACCGTTGAGAACGAGGCCAAGAACGGCCTGAAGAACGAGCCCTACACCCTGGCCATGGCCCGCACCTCGGCGCCGCACTCGGCCGGCGCGCAGTTCTTCATCAATGTGAAGAACAACAGCTTCCTGGACTATCCAGGCCAGGACGGCTGGGGCTACGCCGTGTTCGGCAAGGTCGTCGAGGGCACCGACGTGGTCGACGCCATCAAGAAAGTGAAAACCACGCGCAGCGGCATGTTCGCCGACGTGCCGGCTGAAGACGTGATCATCGAAAAAGTCGAAGCAGCGTAATAGTCCCGCCCCGCTCGCGGGAAACCCTGGCGGCCGCCGCGCGCGCCGCCGGTTTCCCGCCGCATCCCTTGGATTCCCCCGCGCGGGAATGACGGTATCCGCACCGATGTCCTCTGCACACAATCCCCCAGTCGCGCTGTTCATTTCGGACCTGCACCTGCAGCCGTCCCACGCCGCCATCACGGCCGCCTTCCACCAATTCATGGAACGACACGCGCCGCGCGCGCGGCAGCTGTATCTGCTGGGTGACCTGTTCGAGTACTGGGCGGGGGACGACGACCTGGCGGAGCCGTATCATCAAGAGATCATCGCCGCCATCCGGCGCGTCAGCGACGCCGGCGTGGCCGTGTACTGGATCGCCGGCAACCGGGACTTCCTGGCCGGCGACGCCTTCGCCGCCGCCGCGGGGCTGACCCTGCTGCCGGAAACCTGGGTGGCCGACATCGCCGGCCAGCGCATCGCGCTGCTGCACGGCGACGCCCAGTGCACCGACGACGTGAAATACATGGAATTCCGCGCCATGGTGCGCCAGCCCGCGTGGCAACAGCAATTCCTGGGCATGCCGCTGGCGCAGCGCAAGGCCATCATCGCCGGGCTGCGCGAGAACAGCCGCAAGGAGCAAGGCGGCAAATCCTACGAGATCATGGACGTGACGCCGCAGGCGATCGCGGACATCTTCACGCAGACCGGGACCAACGTCATGATCCACGGCCACACCCACCGTCCCGCGCTGCACACGGCCGGCGCCACGCGCCGCTACGTGCTGCCGGACTGGGAGCCGGACGCCACGCCCCCGCGCGGCGGCTGGATCGCCGTCGCCGCCGACGGCGCCATCACCCGCCACGGCCTCGACGGCGCCATCCTGGCCTAACCACAAGCGCGGCGAGTGCCTGGTCCGCGGCACGCGGGCCAGGTACCAGTTACGTGGCGGAAAAATGTCCGAATGTCGCGCCTGACACCGATGTTATTTTGATAACCACCTAGCCCCAGATCATCTCTTCGGTCCAGCCGAGCTCGGCGAAGTCCTGCGCGCGCAGGCCGGCTTCGCCTGCGCTGTAGAACTCGTCCAACTGCGGCGGCGCTATGCGCGTGCCGGACAGCATCGCGTGCGCCTGCCCGCGGTGGTGGGTCTGGTGCTGGAACAGGTGCGCCAGCAACCGGTGCCGCCGGTCGCGCTGGACCGATCCGGTGCGCAGTATCGTCACGTAACGGCCCAGCTCCTCGTCCTTCAATTGCTTGCAGTAGTCGATCAATCGCCGGTCCGCGTCGCGCTGCTCGGCGCGCAACCCGGCGCAATTGGCGCACGGTTCGTCGCGCTCGAAAAAACTCAGGTAGTTGGGGTGCGGCTCGGCGCCGCGCAGCTCGCGCTCCAGGGCGTCGATGTAGAACCAGTCCACCGTCAGGTTGTGGTTCAGGGTCGCCTTGATCGACGGGAAGAAGCCGGTGCGCGCGGCCTGGAATTCGTCTTGCGTCAGCTGCGCGCAGGCCTTGTGCAGGCGGTGGTTGGCCCAGGCGTTGTTGTAGGCTTCCGTCAGCAAGTGATGCGATAGCGTCGGTGTCTTCATGGTTGCTCCTTGTCCAGCGCGCGCTGCCACCGCTCCGACCACTGCAGCAATGGCCCCATCGATTCCAGCAGCCCCGCTCCCAGTTCGCTCAGCGCGTAGCCGCCCCCTTCCGCCTGGCCGATGATACCCGCCTCGCGCAGCTCGTGCAGGCGCTGGTTCAGCACCGTGGGCGACATGTCGTCGCAGCGCTCGCGCAGCGCGCGGAAGGTCAGCGGCTCGCCGCGCAGCTCCCAGATCACGCGCATCACCCAGCGCCGGCCCAGCAGGTCCAGCAAGGCCATGATGGGCCGCCCGCTGCGCGAGCCGCGCACCGGCATCCCCGGTTTGGGTATTGCCATTTCCAGTCCTTTGCTACACAATCCGTAGCGGTTCGCTACATTATCCGTAGCGCCAGTCTACCACCAGGGAGATCATCATGCACGCACCGAGAATCGCGCCCGTCGAGGGTCCGTATGCGCCGGCCATCCGGGAGGCGTTCGACCGTGTCATGCCGCCCGGCATGGAACCGTTGAATCTGTTCAAAACCATGGCGCACAGCCCGCGCGTGCTGCAGCGCATGTTCGCCGGCAATCTGCTCGATCCGGGCCCGCTTTCGCTCAAGGACAGGGAAACGCTGATATTGCGCACCTGCGCGCGCTGCGGCTGCGACTACGAGTGGGCGGTGCACGCGGCGCTGTTTTCGCGGGCCGCCGAATTGAGCCCGGCCGAGATGGCGGCCACGCGGGCGGACGATCCGGACGCCCTGCTGCTGCGCGTCGCCGACGAATTGCACGACGGCGCGGCGTTGTCGGACCGGACCTGGGAGGCGCTGTCGGCCCGCTACGGCCCCGGGCAGATCCTGGAGATCCTGGCGCTATGCGGCTACTACCACGCGATCTCGTTCATCGCGAACGGTTGCCGCGTAGCGGCGGAGCCGTTCGCGCGGGCCACCGGCGCGCAAGGCGCCACGGGAGACTAGGGAATTCCGGTTCCGGGCCGCCGGCGCGTGGCCTCCGTCCCGCCTATTTCGCGGGCTCCAGCATGATCACCAGCGAGGTCGGCGTGGTGCGGATGGTGGTGGGCACGAAGCGCACGCCGGCGTAGCGCAGGTCGTCGGGGTTGAAGCTGTGGAGCGGCACGTCGCGTAGCAGCTTGTCCACCAGGATGTTGGCGGCGCCGGCGATCTGGCGCTGCTGCGATTCGCCCACGCCGTCGATGGCGAAGCGGTCGACCTGCGCGTCGCTGAGGAAGACGGCGTTGCGCACCGTGTCCACCACCAGCCGCCCGGACAGCGTCAGCCCGCCGCGCCACGATTGCCGCACCAGCATGGGCGTCACCGTGAGGTCGGCCGACAGCGAGACGCGGTCGTTGTCGCGCAGGGTCGCCAGCCGCGGGTTGTCGAGCTGGATGTCGAACACGCCCAGCGCGCGGTGGTGGACGGGGAAGCGCTGGTCCAGGTTGCGCTGCAGCTTCTCCAGCGGCAGTTCGACCTGGCGCGGGCCGACCAGCCCCGCGCAAGAGGTCAGCAGGCCGCAGGCCAGCAGCGGCAAGGCGGCGTTTCCGAGCAGTCGCGCACAGACGGCGCGGCGGGTTGGGTTCATGGTGTTCCTGTGATTGGGCGGCATCGCGGGCGACGCGCCCGTTTCGATTGCCGTAGAGTGTATTTCATCTTCCAGGGAGACGCCATGACAGTAGTGCGGACGGGTTGCGCAAGCTGGTCCATCCCGCGGGCGGCGGCGGCCGACTTTCCGGCCGAGGGCAGCCACCTGCAGCGTTACGCCGCCGTGTTCAACGCGGTGGAGATCAATTCCTCGTTCTACCGGCCGCACCAGCCGCGCACCTACGCGCGCTGGGCCGCCGACGTGCCGGACGATTTCCGCTTTTCGGTGAAGGCGCCGCGCCGCGTCACGCACGAGCGGCGCCTGGACGATTGCGCCGAGCCGATGGCGCAGTTCGCGGGGGGGACGGCGGCGCTGGGCGCGAAACTGGGCTGCGTGCTGGTGCAGCTGCCGCCCAGCCTGGACTTCGACGCCGCCACCGCGCGCGCCTTCTTCAAGCTGGCGCGCCGGCATTTCGATTGCATGATCGCCTGCGAGGCGCGGCACGCGTCCTGGTTTTCGGACGCCGCCACCAGGCTGCTGGAGAAGGCCGGCGTCACGCGCGTGATCGCCGATCCGGCCAAGGGCCAGCCGGGCGAACACGTGCCCACCACGCCCGGCGCCTACGTGCGGCTGCACGGCAGCCCGCGCGTCTATTACTCGTCCTACGAGGACGAGGCGCTGGACCGCTACGCGGCGCTGCTGGCGCGGGCGGACGGCGAGAGCTGGTGCGTGTTCGACAACACGGCCTCCGGCGCGTCGGTGCCGAACGCCGTCGCGCTGCTGCGACGGCTGGGACCGGGCTGACCGACATCCCCTGGACGACAGCGCGCGAATTCCGTTTGCCTTTTTTCGATCTAGTGTTATAGTTCACTACAACACCACCTCATCACATCACCGGAGGACGCATGTATGTGGAATGACCATACGCCGATTTACCGCCAGCTCAAGGAGCGGGTGATCGGCATGATGCTCGACGGGCTGCTCAAGCCCGGCGACGCCCTGCCCTCGGTCCGCCAGGTGGCGGCCGATTACCAATTGAATCCAATCACGGTGTCCAAGGCCTACCAGGAACTGGTGGACGAGACGCTGGTAGAAAAACGAAGGGGATTAGGCATGTACGTTACCGAAGGCGCCCACGAGAAACTGCTGGCCAGCGAACGCGAACGCTTCGTGCGCGAGGAGTGGCCGGCCATGGTCGAGCGCATCCGCCGCCTGGGCCTGGACATCGAGCAGCTGCTGCGGGTCTCGCAATCCCTTTCGGCGCAGCGGGACGAACCGGGAGCGCCGGCATGAGCGCCCTGATCACTGCCCGCAACCTGTCCAAGCGCTATGGCAAGCACCTGGCGCTGGACAACGCCAGCTTCGAGATCCAGCCGGGCCGCATCGTCGGCCTGATCGGACCGAACGGCTCCGGCAAGACCACCACGCTGAAGGCCATCCTGGGCCTGGCGCGCTTCGACGGCGAGCTGTCGGTGCTGGGCATGGACCCGCGCAAGCAACGCGACGAGTTGATGCAAGAGGTGTGCTTCATCGCCGACGTGGCGATCCTGCCGCGCTGGATGCGGGTGCGGGACGCGATCGACTTCGTGGCCGGCGTGCATCCGCGCTTCAACCGCGACAAGGCCGAGCGCTATCTGGCCAGCACCAAGCTGGAACCGGGCATGAAGGTGAAGGCCATGTCCAAGGGCATGATCGTGCAGCTGCACCTGGCGCTGGTGATGGCGATCGACGCCCGGCTGCTGGTGCTGGACGAGCCGACCCTGGGGCTGGACATCCTGTACCGCAAGCAGTTCTACCAGAACCTGCTGGAGGATTACTTCGACGAGCAGAAGACCATCATCATCACCACCCACCAGATCGAGGAGGTGGAGAACCTGCTGACGGACCTGATGTTCATCCGCGAGGGGAAGATCACCCTGTCGGCGTCCATGGAGGAGATCGGCGACCGCTACACCGAGGTGATGGTCGAGCCGCAGTTCATCCACGCGGCCAACGCGCTGGCGCCGCTGACGCAGCGCAGCGTGTTCGGCAAGGCGGTGATGCTGTTCGACGGCGCCTCGCGCGCGCAGTTGGAGAAGTTTGGAGAGACCCGCACGCCGAGCGTGGCGGACCTGTTTGTCGCCACTATGAAAGGGACCTACGAATGAATACGCCCGCTAAAAAATTCGAATGGCTGCTCAGGCGCGAGCTGTGGGAGCACAAGGGCATGGTGGTGTGGGCGCAGTTGGTGGTGGCGGCCATCATCTTCGCGCTGGTGGCGGGCGCCCTGCTGCTGGGGCAAAACATGTCGTACAGCGAGGACGGCGTGCGGCTGTTCTCGATGAGGGAGAAGATGATGGACGAGTCGGTCCGCCAGGTGTTCAGCGACATGGCGCCGCAGATGTACCTGGTCACCGCCGCCCCGCTGTACATCATGCTGGGCTTCCTGGTGTTCTTCTACTGCCTGGGCGCGTTGCACGACGACCGCCGCGACCGCAGCCTGCTGTTCTGGAAGTCGCTGCCGGTGTCGGACCACATGACGGTGCTGTCCAAGGTGGCCGTGGCGCTGGTGGTGACGCCGGCGGTCACCATGCTGATCGGCACCGCGCTGTCGCTGGGCGTGATCCTGCTGCTGTGCCTGAAGATGGCCTTCATGGGCGTCAACGCCTTCGGCGCGCTGCTGTCGTCGCCGGAGTTCTACCTGGCGCCGGTGCGCGCGCTCGGACTGCTGCCGGTGTACGCGCTGTGGGCGCTGCCGACGGTCGGCTGGCTGCTGATGGTGTCGAGCTGGGCGCGCTCCAAGGTGTTCCTGTGGGCGGTGGGCGTGCCGCTGGGCGCGGCGGTGCTGATCGCCTGGACCAACCGCATCTTCGCGCTGGGCTGGAACAGCGGCTGGTTCATGGAGCACATCGTGGCGCGCATCCTGGGCGGCGTGGCGCCGGGGGTGTGGTTCGCGTTCAGCCGCATCGAGCCGGGCGAGGTGGTCCGGGCCGGCGGCAAGCACCAGGCGGCGGGGGATTTGTTCCTGGCGTCGTGGGGCACGCTGGCCACCGGCACGCTGTGGGCGGGCGTGGCGGCGGGCGTGGCGATGATCGCGGTGGCGGTGTGGATGCGGCGCTGGCGCGAGGAGGGGTGAGCGGCGCGTATTAACGGCCCAGCATCTGGCGGTACTGGGTGGGCGTGACGCCGACCGTGGCGCGGAACTGGCGGGTGAAGGCGCTGTGGTCGCCGTAGCCGCAGGCCAGCGCGATCTCGGCCACGCTGGCCGGTCCGGCCAGCATGCGCGAGGCGGCGTCCAGCCGGGTCTTGATGATGAGCTGGCGCGGCGTGAGCTGGTAGATGCGCAGGAAGTAGCGCTCCAGCTGCGCCACCGACATGCTGGCGGTGCGCGCCAGCTCCGGCAGCGGCAAGGGCTGGTCGTAGCGCTCGTGGATCATGCGCACCGCGGCGGCCACCTTCTGGTAGCTCGCGTTCTTCCTGTCCTCCATGGCCAGGTCGCGCGACACGCCGGCCAGGCCGACGATGGCGCCGGACGCGTCGCGCAGCGCCGTCTTGCGCGTCAGGCACCAGCCCGGGTCGCGGTTCGGGTACAGATGCAGTTCCAGCTGGTCCTCTATCTCCCCCGCCCCCGCCAGCACCGCCTGGTCCTGCGCCAGGTAGTTCTGGCCGTAGGGCCGCGCGAACACCTCGGCCGAGGTGCGTCCCAGCAGCGCGTCCTTGTGCTTCAATCCACAGCGCTTGACCAGGGTCCGGTTGACCACCACGTAGCGGCCGCCCGCGTCCTTCACGAAGAACACCACGTCCGGCAGCGCGTCGAACAGCGGCTCGGCGAAGAACACGTCGGCGATGCCCTCGCCCAGGGCGGCGCGCGCGCCGGCCATTTCCAGTTTGGTCTTGTCCATGGGCGCATTCTCGCACAGCCCGGGCGGGGGGCCGGCCGTTGTGCCGATTTCGTCATCCCCGGTGCGCAGCCGATGCAAGACGGCCGGGGGCGATCGGCCTATGATTGCCCTCATGAAAACGATCTCCATCATCGATAGCCACACCGGCGGCGAACCGACCCGCCTGGTGACCGGCGGCGGCCCGGAACTGGGCGCCGGACCGCTGCGCGAGCGCCTGGAGCGCCTGCGCGACGAACACGACCGCTTCCGCTCGGCGGTGGTGTGCGAGCCGCGCGGCTCGGACGTGCTGGTGGGCGCGCTGCTGTGCGCGCCGCACGCGCCCGATTGTGCCGCCGGCGTCATCTTCTTCAACAACGTCGGCTACCTCGGCATGTGCGGGCACGGCACCATCGGGCTGGTGGCGTCGCTGGCGTTCATGGGCCGTGTCGGCGCCGGGCGTCATCGCATCGACACGCCGGTGGGCGTGGTGGAGGCGGAGCTGCACGCGGACGGCAGTGTCACCGTGGAGAACGTGCCGGCCCACCGCGCGCTGCGCGACGTGGTGGTGCAAGTGCCCGGCCATGGTCCGGTGACGGGCGACGTGGCCTGGGGCGGCAACTGGTTCTTCCTGGTGGCGGACCACGGCCTGGAGCTGGAGGTGGCGCGCGCGGGCGAGCTGACGGCCTTCTGCGGCCAAGTCAAGCAGGCGTTGGCGGCGGCCGGGGTGACGGGCGAGGACGGCGCGGAGATCGACCATATCGAGTTGTTCGGGCCTTCGCGCAACGGCGCGGACAGCCGCAACTTCGTGCTCTGCCCCGGCAACGCCTACGACCGCTCGCCCTGCGGCACCGGCACCAGCGCCAAGCTGGCCTGCCTGGCGGCGGACGGCAAGCTGGCCGAGGGCGCGCTGTGGCGTCAGGAGAGCATCGTCGGCAGCGTGTTCGAGGGGTCCTACCGGCGCGATGGCGACAAGCTCATTCCCAACATACGCGGCCAGGCGTGGGTGAACGCGCAGGCCACGCTGATACTCGATCCCAGCGATCCACTGGTGTGGGGCATACGCTGATGGCCAGCGCCGGGACGCCCAGCGATTCGACGGGCGCGGCGCCCGAGGCGGCCGCCGCCCCGGGCCTTGGCGGCGTATCCACCGCCGCCGCGGGTGGATCGGCCGACGTGCTGGTGGTCGGCGCGGGCATCGTCGGCGCGGCGTGCGCGGACGCGCTGGCCGCGCGCGGGCTGCGGGTCACCGTCATCGAACAGGAGGTGGTCGGCTCGGGCGCGACGGCGGCGGGCATGGGGCACCTGGTGGTCATGGACGACAACCCGGCCGAGCTGGCGCTGTCCTCCTACTCGCTGGAACTGTGGCGCGAGTTCGTGGCCGACCAGCCGGCGCGGCACGAGTACAGCCGCTGCGGCACGATCTGGGTGGCGGCGGACGACGAGGAACTGGACGCGGCGCGGCTGAAGGCGGCCACCATGGCGGCGCACGGCCTGGAGTGCCGCATGCTCGACGCGGCCGCGCTGTACGCGCTGGAGCCGCAATTGCGGCCCGGCCTGGCCGGCGGCCTGCTGGTGGCCGGCGACGGGCTGGTGTATCCGCCCAAAAGCGCGCGCATCCTGCTGGACCGGGCGCTCGCCCGCGGCGCGCGGCTGGTGGCGGGCTGCGTGCGCGCCATCGAGGATGGCGGCGTGCTGCTGGCCGATGGCACGCGGTTGCGGGCGGGCGCCGTGGTGGTGGCGGCCGGGTCGCGTTCGTCGCAGCTGCTGCCGGAATTGCCGGTGCAGCCGAAGAAGGGGCACGTGGCCATCACCGACCGCTATCCCGGATTCATCCGGCACCAGCTGGTGGAGCTGGGCTATATCAAGAGCGCCCACGCGGCCAGCGGCGATTCGGTGGCGTTCAATCTGCAGCCGCGTCCCACGGGACAGATTTTGATCGGGTCGTCGCGCCAGTTCGGCGCCACGGACCCGGCGGTGGAGCCGGACATGATGGCGCGCATGCTGCGCCACGCAGTGGGGTTCACGCCGGCGCTGAGGGGGCTGAACGTGCTGCGCTGCTGGACGGGTTTGCGCGCGGCCAGCCCGGACGGGCTGCCGCTGATAGGCGAGCATCCGGGCCGGCCGGGGGTGTGGCTGGCCACCGGGCACGAGGGCCTGGGCATCACGACCTCGCTGGCGACGGCGCAGCTGCTGGCGGCGCGGATCGCGGGCGGGGACGCGGCCATACCGGCGCAACCGTATTTGCCGGAACGCTTCGCGACACTTCAACCCAATTGCGAACCCTGGGGTCAGTCCCAGCGGGACTGACCCTGGCATCCGCCGTTGGTTTTTTATGCGCATCGCCAAACGCTACTTATTATGATCGACACCATCCAACTCACCATCGACGGCCAGGGCATCAAGGTCCCTCCCGGCACCATCGTGGCGGCGGCGATCGCGATGGCGATGCCGGCGGCGATCACGCGCCGCTCGGTCGGCGGCGCGCTGCGCGGGCCGGTGTGCGGCATGGGCGTGTGCCAGGAGTGCCGCGTGACCATCGATGGCGTGGCGCACCAGCTTTCGTGCCAGACGCCGTGCGCGCCGGGTATGGATGTGCGCACCGCGCTGTCGGAAGGCGCGCCATGAGCATGTTCGACATCCTCGTCATCGGCGCCGGCCCGGCCGGCCTGGCCGCCGCGCACGCCGCCGCCGCGCAGGGCGCCATCGTCGGCGTGGTGGACGACAATCCGCAGGCGGGCGGCCAGATCTGGCGCGGCGGCGCGCAACACCAGCAAGACCGGCGCGCGCGCCGGCTGTGGGAAGACCTGCGGGCGGCCCGCAACGTCAGCTTCATGCACCAGGCACGCGTGCTGTATCCGTCCGGTCCCGGCGCGCTGGCGGTGCAGACGCCCTCCTCGGCCCTGACATTGCGCTACCAGCGCCTGGTGATCGCCACCGGCGCGCGCGAATTGCTGCTGCCCTTCCCCGGCTGGACCTTGCCCGGCGTGACCGGCGCGGGCGGGCTGCAGGCGCTGGCCAAGGGAGGCTATCCGGTGACGGGCAAGCGCGTGGTGGTGGCCGGCTCCGGTCCGCTGCTGCTGGCCGTCGCGGCCACGCTGGTGGAGCGCGGCGCGCGGGTGGCGGCCATCGTCGAGCAGGCCGACAACGCCAGCCTGGCGCGCTTCGCGGCCGGCCTGCTGGCGACACCATCGAAAATAGCGCAGGCGCTGCGATTGCGGCGGCGCCTGCGCGGCATCCCCTATCACAGCGACAGCCACGTGCGCCTCGCGCGTGGCGCCGGCGCCTTGCGGGAAGTGGAAGTACAAGGCGGCTCCGGCAGCGTAACGATCGCCTGCGATTACCTCTCATGCGGCTACGGGCTGGTTCCCAATCCGGAACTGGCCCTGGCTTTGGGCTGCGCCACGAGCGCGGCGCATACGCCGCACGGCGGGGGGCATGCCCTTGCCGTGCAAGCCGACGCCTGGCAGCAGACCAGTATTCCCGGCGTGTACTGCGCCGGCGAGGGCACCGGCGTGGGCGGCGTGGACAAGGCGCTGGCCGAGGGCCGCGTCGCCGGACTGGCGGCCGCCGGCCGCATGGACCTGGCCGAGCGGCACTTCGCCGAACGGGCCAAGTGGCAGGCTTTCGCGGGCCGCCTCGCCAAGGCCTTCGCCCTCGATCCCGCCATCCGCGCGCTGGCCGACGACGACACCATCGTCTGCCGCTGCGAAGACGTCAGCCATGGCGAACTGCGTCGGCACGACAGCTGGCGCAGCGCCAAGCTCCACACCCGCTGCGGCATGGGCCCTTGCCAGGGCCGCGTCTGCGGCGGCGCCACCGATATCCTGTACGGATGGCGGCCCGAATCGGTACGCGTGCCGTTATCCCCGGCGCGCGTCGACAGCATCATCACTCATAACCCAAGGAGAACAGCATGAGCACAACAATAAGCGCAGCAAAATGGCAGGGCATATTCCCGGCAGTGACCACCAAGTTCCACGCCAACGAGGAACTGGACCACGCCGAAATGGAGAAGCATTTCGAGTTCCAGATCCAGAACGGCGTGCACGGCATGGTCACTTGCGGTTCGCTGGGCGAGGCCAGCACCTTGTCGCTGGAGGAAAAACTGGAAGTAGCGAAGCTGGCCGTGAAGGTCGCCAACGGCCGCGTGCCGGTGCTGGCCAACGTCAGCGAAACCCGCACCGCCAACGCCATCCGCTACGTGCAGCAGGCGCGCGACCTGGGCGTGCAGGGCTTCATGGTGATGCCCTCCGTGCTGTACGCGGCGGACGCGCGCGAGGCCAAGGACAACCTGCGCACCATCGCCGCCGCCGCGAAGCTGCCGATCATGGTGTACAACAATCCCGTCACCTACAAGGTGGACCTGACGCCGGAGGACTTCCAGGAACTGGCGGACTGCGAGGAACTGGTGGCGATCAAGGAATCGACCGACAACATCCGCCGCATCACCGACCTGCGCAACGCGGTGGGCGACCGTTACCAGCTGTTCATGGGCGTGGACGACCTGTCGTTCGAGGGCCTGGCGGTGGGCGCGGACGGCCTGCTGGCCGGATTGGTGGTGGCCTTCCCGGCCGAGACGGTGGCGCTGTACAAGCTGATGAAGGCCAAGCGCTATGACGAGGCCCTGAAGCTGTACCAGTGGTTCATGCCTCTGCTGCACCTGGACGTGTCGACCAAGCTGGTACAGAACCTGAAGCTGGTGGAGGCGCTGGTCGGCGTCGGTAACGAAAACGTGCGCCGCCCGCGTCAGCCGCTGGTGGGCGCCGAGCGCGAGAAAATCGTCGCAATCGTCCGTCAGGCCATGGCGACCCGGCCGGGCCTCGGCCGCCTGTTCTAAAACGGTATGTCGCCGGCGTAGACCTTTAGCGGCCGGCGTTCCTCGTATGGCCAAGCCGTGGCGTTCTCCATCGCGATGGAGTGCTTTGCCGCCTCGGGCGGCAGGTGCACCACGAGGCCTGTGTGGGAAAACATACTGAAACCTCCACTGAAATGACCTGAAAAGTCCTGAAAAATACTGAAACCGCACATAGGGTTGGACCTTTTCAGGGAAATTCAGTTCAATTCAGGGCGTTTCAGGACCGATTTCAGGACGTTCTCCCGCATGGGGTGCGCAAGCAGTACATCCACCTCTACGCCCCGCCCCGTCAACTTCGGTTGACAAATCCAAATCCGTCAACTAAAGTTGACGCATGGGTGATATCAAGACATTAACGCTGCCGGACGAACCGGGCGAGGCGCTGGCCGCCGTGGTGGCCTTGCGCATGGTCGCGGACCGGCTGGAGCGCAGGGCCGTGCGCGACGCGATCGCGCAGGGATGGACTTGGGCGCAAGTGGCGGAGGCGCTCGGCGTCACCCGCCAGGCGGCCCACAAAAAGCACGCCGGCGCCATCGCGGCCGGCCATTCAACCGGCATGGGGGAGGACTGATGTTCAATCGCTTCAAACTGTATTGGCAGGATATCCGCACCGTGGCCGCGCTCAACACCGAGGCGGAACGGCAGGCGCACTTGGGCGGCGAACAGTTGCCAGGGGCCGAGCACTACCTGCTGTCGGCGCTGTCGCTGGAAGAGGGATCGGCGCGCCGTGCGCTGCAACGGGTCGGCGCCGATCCCGAAGGCTTCCGCGCTGCGATCTCGGAACAATATGCGTCAACGCTGGAGAAGATGGGATTGGACGCCGGGCTGGCCGGCGAGGCGCCGCCCCCCGTTTCGGACAAGAAGGCGCTGTTCAACGCCCAGCCCTCGGGACAGGCCTTGATGCGGGCGCTGCCGGATTTGCGCAAGGCCACCAAGGCCACGCCTTTGTGCGGCGCGCACGTGCTGCTGGCCATCGCCCGCATGCCGCACAGCGTGGCGGCGCGGGCCTTGAAGACGATGGGGGTGGACTGCCAGGCCGTCGCGCGAGCGGCCGAGGCCGAGCTGGCGATGATGGCTTCGTAAACGCGGGCGGGCTTGCACGCATCCGGCGGAATAGCTCTTCGAGCTACTCCGCCCTACCGAGGCTATCGAATCAGCGCAGGGCCAGCGCGGTGCCGGGCGCCGCGCTCTCGTCCAGCTTGAACACGGCCACCACCTGCTCCAGCGTGGCCGCCTGCTCCTGCAGCGACGCGGCCGCGGCGGCGGCCTGCTCCACCAGCGCGGCGTTCTGCTGCGTGGCGTCGTCCATCTGGATGATGGACTGGTTGACCTGCCCGATGCCGTCGCTCTGCTCGTGGCTGGCGGAGGTGATCTCCACCATCAAGGTCGCCACGTGCTGCACCGAGGCCACAATCTCCGTCATCGCCGCGCCGGCGGTGTCGGCCAGCTTGCCGCCCGCCTCCACCTTGCCGACCGAATTGACAATCAGTTCCTTGATCTCCTTGGCCGCCGCCGCCGAGCGCTGCGCCAGGTTGCGCACCTCGGAGGCCACCACCGCGAAGCCCCTGCCCTGCTCCCCGGCGCGCGCCGCCTCCACCGCCGCGTTCAGCGCCAGGATGTTGGTCTGGAAGGCGATGCCGTCGATGACGCCGATGATGTCCGACATCTTGCGCGAGCTTTCCGTGATCTCGCCCATCATCTCCACCACCTGCGTGACCACCGTGCCGCCCTTGACCGCGGCCGCCGTGGTGGCGCCCACCAGCTTGTTGGCCTCCTCCGCGTTGGCCGCGTTCTGCTTGACGGTGGAGGTCAGCTGCTCCATCGCCGCCGCCGTCTCCTCCAGGTTGGAGGCCTGGTGCTCGGTGCGGGCCGACAGGTCGAAGTTGCCGGTGGCGATCTCGGTGGACGCGTTGGCGATCAGGTTGGTGCTGTCGCGCACCTTGCAGATGGTGCTGTTGAGCGAGGAGACGAAGCGGTTGAAGGCGGTGGCCAGCGCGCCGATCTCGTCGTCCGACTCCACCTCCATGCGGCGGCTCAAGTCGCCGTCGCCGCTGGCGATGTCGCCCAGCATCTCGGCCGCGTGCACCACTGGCGCGGCGATCGCGCGCGCGATCAGGAAGATGGCGGCCATGCCGATGCCGCCGCCGATCAGCGCGGCCACCAGCGCCGAGATGGTGGCCGAGCGCGCGATATTGCCCAGCACCTCGGCCTCCGGCACCTCGGCCACCACGTACAGGTTCAGCTCCGGCACGAAGGACGAGGCGACGAACTGCGCGCCCCGCTCGCCCTTGTAGGTGGCCGAGGCGAATTTCTGGCCGCCCAGCAGCGTCTTCGAGATGTCCGCCGAGAAGCCCGGCAGGTCCTTCAGGAAGTGCTTGCCGTCCACCAGCGCCGGGTTGCGGTGGATCAGGAAGGCGCCGTTCGGCCGCACCAGGTACACGTGGCCGGACTCGCCCAGCTTGTAGGAGCGGATCGATTGCGCCAGCGCGTTCACGCCCAGGCCCAGGCCGGCCACGGCCAGCTTGCCGCCGGCCGTCTGCACGCGGGTGTTAATGAACATCATGTAGGTGTCGGCGCTGACGTCCTTGTCGATGTCCAGCGTGTAGGGCGCGCCGCCGGCCAGGAAGCCGTAGAACCACTGGTCGCTGGCCTTGTCCTTGGACAGCGTGCGGTCGTAGCCGGCGTCGGTGAAGTATTTGCCGGTGTCGTGCGAGACCCAGAACACGGTGGCGGCCGAGTTCTTGGCCTTGAGTTGCCTGGCGTATTTCTGCCACGCGGCCGCGCCCTCGTCCGGCACGCCCGCCTCCTCCCAGTCGTGCAGGAAGGTGTTGTTGGCCAGGGTCTGCGACACCGACAGCGGCTGGCCGATCTGGCGCAGGATGTCGTTGCGGATCTCGCCGATCTGCGCCGGCAGTTCCTGGTCGACCACGCGCCGGCGGGTGTTCTCGCTGCCCATGTACACGGTCAGCGTGGAGGAGATCAGCATGAACAGCAGCAGGCACAAGCCCATGCTGAGCATCAGCTTGTTTTTGATGGATAGACGGCGCCACATGGCCATAACGAATCTCCCGGAGTATGAGTGGAGCGCCGCGTGCGTGCGCGGCGCCCTTTGTTTTTCAGTGTACCCAGCAAGTTGCGCTGTCCCAACCATTTTCCGCTATCTGTTGCGCGTCCAATACCCCGGTTGCGCGTATACCCGCTTTAACTCATCTATAAAGAAACGTATCTTGGCAGGCAGGTGTCTTTGTTGTAGATAGACCGCCATGATGTCGTAGTCCGGCAGCGCGAAATCGTCCAGCACGGTGATCAGGCTGCCCTCGGCCAGCTGCGACTGGATCTCCCACGTCGAGCGCCAAGCCAGCCCCAGGCCCTCGCACGCCCAGCGGTGCAGCAACTCGCCGTCGTTGCAGTCCAGGTTACCTTGTACCTTAACCGTGACGGGTTTGCCGCCCTGTTGAAAATACCAGCCGCGTTGCTGGCCGCCCTGCAGGTTGAAGGCCAGGCAATTGTGGTGTTCCAGGTCCTCCAGGGTGCGGGGGATGCCGTACCGGTCGAAATAGTCCGGCGTGCCGCACACCACGCGGCGGTTCCTGGCCAGCTTGACGGCGACGAAGCTGGGGTCGATCACGCCGCCGATGCGGATGCCCAGGTCGTAGCCCTGGCGCACCAGGTCGATCACCTGGTCGGTCAGGTTGAAGGAGATCTGCACGTCCGGGTTGGCGGCCAGGAAGGCCGGCGCGTGCGGCGCCACGTGCTGGCGCCCGAACGAGGCCGGCGCCGACACGATCAGGTGGCCGGTGGCCGTGTGCCGCCCGGCCGAGATGTTGCGCTCGGCCACGTCGAAATCGGCCAGCAGCTTGCGGCAATCGTCCAGGAACACGTTGCCCTGCTCGGTCAACGTCAGGTGGCGCGTGGTGCGGTGCATCAGCTTCACGCCCAGCCGCTTCTCCAGCGCGTCGATGCGCCGCCCCAGCATCACCGGCGTGATGTTCTGCACCAGCGCCGCGCCCGCCAGCGACCCCTTCTCGACCACGGCCACGAAGGCCTCGATTTGTTTGAATTTATCCATGGAATCATTATTCCATACCTGGAGTATCGAATAAACCGATATTTTGTCGTCTTATCACGGAAGCCCAACGCGGATAGCATACAAAACATCAACAACGGGTTTCACACCATACACATCAGGAGAACGACATGGCAAAGATGACCGCAGCTGAAGCAGCTGTCCACGTACTGAAAAAAGAGGGGATCGACATCGCCTTCGGCGTGCCCGGCGCGGCGATCAACCCGCTGTACGCGGCCCTCAAAAAGAACGGCGGCATCAAGCACATCCTGGGCCGCCACGTCGAGGGCGCCTCCCACATGGCTGAAGGATACACCCGCGCCGCGCCCGGCAACATCGGCGTGTGCATCGGCACCTCCGGCCCCGCCGGCACCGACATGATCACCGGCCTGTACTCGGCCCAGGCCGACTCGATCCCCATCCTGTGCATCACCGGCCAGGCGCCGCGTGCCCGCATGCACAAGGAAGACTTCCAGGCCGTCGACATCGCCTCGATCGCCAAGCCGGTCACCAAGTGGGCCACCACCGTGCTGGAGCCGGCGCAGGTGCCGCGCGCCTTCCAGCAAGCGTTCCACCTGATGCGCTCCGGCCGTCCGGGCCCGGTGCTGATCGACCTGCCGTTCGACGTCATGATGGCCACCATCGAGTTCGATCCGGAAACGTACGAGCCGATGGAGGTGTACAAGCCGCGCGCCACCCGCGCCCAGATCGAAAAGGCGCTGGGCATGCTGAACGACGCCGACAAGCCCTTGATCACCGCCGGCGGCGGCATCATCAACGCCAACGCGTCCAAGCTGCTGGTCGAATTCGCCGAGATCGTCAACGTGCCGGTCATCCCGACCCTGATGGGCTGGGGCACCATCCCCGACGACCACGCGCTGATGGCCGGCATGGCCGGTCTGCAGACCAGCCACCGCTACGGCAACGCCACCGTGCTGGCCTCCGACTTCATGATCGGCATCGGCAACCGCTGGGCCAACCGCCACACCGGTTCCGTGGACGTGTTCACCCAGGACCGCTCCTTCGTCCACATCGACATCGAACCGACCCAGATCGGCCGCGTGTTCGGTCCGGACCTGGGCATCGTGTCCGACGCCGGCCACGCGCTGGAATTGCTGGTCGAAGTGGCCAAGGAATGGAAGGCCGCCGGCAAGCTGAAGGACCGCACCGGCTGGGTCCACCAGTGCCAGGAACGCAAGCGCACCATGCTGCGCAAGACCGACTACGACAACGTCCCGGTCAAGCCGCTGCGCGTGTACGAGGAAATGAACAAGTACTTCGGCCGCAACACCCGCTACGTGTCGGCCATCGGCCTGTCGCAGATCGCCGCCGCCCAGTTCCTGCACGTGTACGAGCCGCGCAACTGGATCAACTGCGGCCAGGCCGGCCCGCTGGGCTGGACCATCCCCGCCGCGCTGGGTGTGCGGGCCTCCGACCCGACCACCGACATCGTCGCGATCTCGGGCGACTACGACTTCCAGTTCCTGATCGAGGAACTGGCCGTGGGCGCGCAGTTCAAGCTGCCGTACATCCACGTGCTGGTCAACAACAGCTACCTGGGCCTGATCCGCCAGTCGCAACGCGGCTTCGACATGGACTACTGCGTGCAACTGGCGTTCGAGAACGTCAACGCGCCGGAACTGAACGGCTACGGCGTGGACCACGTGGCGGTCGTGCAGGGCCTGGGTTGCAAGGCGATCCGCGTGCACACCCCGGACGAGATCATCCCCGCCTTCGAGAAGGCCCGCGAACTGATGGCGCAATTCAGCGTGCCGGTGGTGGTCGAGATCATCCTGGAGCGCGTGACCAACATCGCGATGGGCACCGAGATCAACGCGATCAACGAGTTCAACGACATCCTGGACGTTCAGTAACAAGCCGGAACGGGGGAGCCGACCTCCCCCGCGCAGCAACCTAAAGGAAGAAGACATGCCAAAATTCGCCGCCAACCTGACCATGCTGTTCAATGAACTGCATTTCCTGGACCGCTTCAGCGCCGCCTCGCGCGCCGGCTTCAAGGGGGTCGAGTTCCTGTTCCCCTACGACTTCGAGCCGGAGCAACTGGCCGAGAAGCTGCACCAGTTCCAGCTGGAGATGGTGCTGCACAACCTGCCGGCCGGCCACTGGGCGGGCGGCGAGCGCGGCATCGCGTGCCTGCCGGACCGCGTCGCCGAGTTCGAGGCGGGCGTGGAGCAGGCCATCCGCTACGCCAAGGTCTTGAAGACGCAGCGCGTCAACTGCCTGGTCGGCATCCCGCCGGCCAACGTGGAACGCGCCAAGGCGCAGGCCACGCTGGTGCGGAACCTGAAGTTCGCCGCCAGGGAATTGAAGGCCGCCGGCGTTCCGCTGCTGATCGAACCGATCAACACCTTCGACATCCCCGGCTTCTTCCTGTCGGGCACCCGCCAGGGGCTGGAACTGATCGAGGCGGTCGGTTCGGACAACCTATTCCTGCAATACGACATCTACCACATGCAGCGCATGGAGGGCGAACTGGCCAACACCATCAAGGCCAACCAGTCCGTCATCAAGCACATCCAGCTGGCCGACAACCCGGGCCGCTTCGAGCCGGGCACGGGCGAGATCAACTACCGCTTCCTGCTGAACTTCCTGGACGAGATCGGCTACGACGGCTGGGTGGGCTGCGAATACAAGCCGAAGAACGGCACCGTGGACGGCCTGGGCTGGCGCCAGGCATTGGCGAACTAAAACCAACGCCGAAAGGCCGGGGTCAGACCCCATGGGGTCTGACCCCAGATTCCGCCTCTGGTTCTAATTAATAAACACTAGGAGAAATTATCATGGCAAAACTGGGATTCATCGGTCTGGGCATCATGGGCGCGCCAATGGCGGGCCACCTGCAAGCCGGCGGCCACAAGCTGTACCTGCACGACATCAAAAACCCGCCGGCCAACCTGGTCGAGGGCGGCGCCACCGTCTGCACCTCGGGCGCCGAAGTGGCCAAGCGCGCCGACATCGTCTTCCTGATGGTGCCGGACACCCCGCACGTCGAGGAGGCGCTGTTCGCCGAGGACGGCGTGGCCGCCGGCCTGACCGCCGGCAAGATCGTGGTCGACATGAGCTCGATCTCGCCGATCGCCACCAAGGAATTCGCGAAGAAGATCAACAAGAAGAACTGCGCCTACCTGGACGCCCCCGTGTCCGGCGGCGAAGTGGGCGCCAAGGCCGCCTCCTTGACCATCATGGTCGGCGGCCCGACCGAGGCGTTCGACACCGTCAAGCCGCTGTTCGACCTGATGGGCAAGAACATCACCCTGGTCGGCGGCAACGGCGACGGCCAGACCACCAAGGTGGCCAACCAGATCATCGTCGCGCTGAACATCCAGGCGGTGGCCGAGGCGCTGCTGTTCGCGTCGAAGGCCGGCGCCGACCCGGCCAAGGTGCGCGAGGCGCTGATGGGCGGCTTCGCCTCCTCGCGCATCCTGGAGGTGCACGGCGAGCGCATGGTCAAGCGTTCGTTCAACCCGGGCTTCCGCATCCAGCTGCACCAGAAGGACCTGAACCTGGCTCTGCAAGGCGCCAAGGCGCTGGGCGTGTCGCTGCCGAACACCGCGGCCACCCAGGAACTGATGAACGCCTGCGCCGCCAACGGCCTGGCCGGTCTGGACCACTCCGCGCTGTGCCAGGCGATCGAGCTGATGTCCAACCACAAAATCGCGCAAGGCTGATCCAGCCCGAGCGACGCGCCCCGGCCTCCGGGGCGCTTTTTTTTGCCCAAACCAACGGCAAAAATCCGGGGTCAGACCCCATTGGGGTCTGACCCCGGCCTTTGCCTCTGGTTTTAATCGATACCACCAAAGATCCAAATGCGCCGCGAACGTAAAGCCAAAATAGTAGCCACGCTGGGCCCCGCCAGCTCCGACCGCAACACCATCCAGGCCCTGTTCGAAGCGGGCGCCGACGTGTTCCGCTTCAACTTCAGCCACGGCAGCCACGCCGACCACAAGGCCCGCCACGACATCGTGCGCGCCATCGAACAAGACCTGGGCCGCCCGATCGCCATCCTGGCCGACCTGCAGGGCCCGAAACTGCGCATCGGCCAGTTCGCCGGCGGCAGCGTCGCGCTGGACGCCGGCGCCGAATTCACGCTGGACCGCGACCCCGCGCCGGGCGACGCGCGGCGCGTCTGCCTGCCCCACCCCGAGCTGTTCGAGGCGGCGCGCGCCGGGCAATCACTGTTGCTCGACGACGGGCGCGTGCGCCTGGACGTGCTGGCCAGCGACGACACCACCATCCGCACCCGCGTGGTCAACGCCGGCGTGCTGTCGGACCGCAAGGGCGTCAACGTGCCCGACGCCGTGCTGCCGATTCCCGCGCTGACGGCCAAGGACCGCCGCGACCTGGACTTCGCGCTGGAACTGGGCGTGGACTGGATCGCGCTGTCGTTCGTGCAGCGCCCGGAGGACGTGCTGGAGGCGCAGGCGCTGGTCAAGGGCCGCGCCGGCGTGCTGTCGAAACTGGAAAAGCCGGCCGCGCTGGACCGGCTGGAGGAAATCATCGCGGCGTCCGACGCCGTGATGGTCGCCCGCGGCGACCTGGGCGTGGAACTGCCGCCCGAGCGCGTGCCCGGCGTGCAAAAGCGCATCGTGCGCCTGTGCCGCAAGCACGGCAAGCCGGTGGTGGTGGCCACGCAGATGCTCGAATCGATGGTGAGCGCCCCGGTGCCGACGCGCGCCGAGGCCTCCGACGTCGCCAACGCCATTTACGAGGGCGCGGACGCGGTGATGCTGTCGGCCGAATCGGCCAGCGGCCAGTACCCGGTGCAGGCCGTGTCGATCATGAACCGCATCATCTGCGAGGTCGAGCGCGACCCGCTGTACCCGGCGCTGATCGAGGCGCAGCGCGAGGCGCCGCTGCCGAACAAGGGCGACGCCATCAGCGCCGCGCTGCGCGACGTCACCAAGATCATCGGCGTGGTGGCGACGGTGGCCTACACCACGTCCGGGCACAGCAGCCTGCGCACGGCGCGCGAGCGGCCGCTGGCGCCCATCGTCAGCATCACGCCCAACCGCGACGTGGCGCGCCGCCTGGCGCTGGCGTGGGGCGTGCACAGCACGGTGAGCGCCGACGTGCACAGCGTCGACGAGATGGTGGCTGCGGCCTGCCGCACCGCGCTGCGCGAGGGATTCGTCAAGCCCGGCGACCAGATCGCCATCGCCGCCGGCACGCCGTTCGGCCAGCCCGGCACCACCAACCTGCTGCGCCTGGCCGAGATCTGGCCGCAGTGACCAAACACCCCAGGGGTGATTATTTACCCCTGGGGTAATTAGGCGGCCGTCGCGTCAGACGGGGTCGGGGTCGCCGTAGCGCAGTTCGATGGTGTCGCGCGCGGCGGCGGCCGGGCCGCAGCCGCAGACGGCCATCACGGCGTCGCTCAGCGGGTCCAGCCCCAGCGCCCGCTCGATGTCGACGTCGTTGACGGCGGCCGTGACGAAGGCCGGCATGCCCGCCTCCGTGGCCAGCAGGTAGAAGGTCTGCGACAAATGGCCCGCGTCCAGCGTCACCGCCTTGTAGGCCTTGGGGTGGTTGCGGTACTTCCAAAAGTTGCGCGCCACCCGCGCCACCATCGCCACCTGCATCGGCGCGTCGGCGAACCAGTGCTGGTCGGCGACGAAGCGCAGCGCCAGCGCGGCCGCCGCGGCGCCGTCCAGCAAGGTCAGCGGCGTCAGCGTGTGCGCCACCGGGTGGTAGTGGTACAGCCCGGGCGCCACCCCGTCCACCCGCTGCGCCAGCACATAGGCCTCGATCGGATGCAGGCCGCCGGCCGACGGGCTCAGCTTCTTGAGCACGTGGGCGTCCTCCCCCACCAGGCGCCGCTCCTGCGCGCCGAACGCGCGCTGCAGCAGCCGCGCCGCGACCGGCAGCGGCAGCGAGGCCTCCTTGTCGAAATTGCGCCCGGTGTAGCGCCGGAACAGCGTGTCGTCCAGGCCGGCGCGTTCGACCGGCGGCAACGCCAGCGCCGGTCCCGCCCCCGCCGGTTCCACCGTGGGCGGCGGCGGCGGCCCGTTGGCCGCCACCAGCTGCTGGAAATCGGGGAAATGCATGCCGGTCTCGACCCGCACGTCGCCCCAGCGGCCGAAGGCGTGGGCCAGCGCCGACATCGGCCGCCAGTGCTGCGCGCGCAGCGTCTCGTCGCGCGCGCGGACCGGTTCCCCGTCCGGCGCGTCATCCACCAGCAGGCCCAACGCCAGCAGGCGGGCCACGCTGGCCTCGCCGAAGCGGCGCGCGGCCTCCTCCCGTTCGATCCACACGGTCTGGCCCAGGCCGCCCAGCGCCGCCATGTCGGCGGCGTCCACCTCGACCTCGCGGTCCAGATGCGGCGCCAGCGCCACCCAGCGCATGGTGGCCGACAAGGCGCTGCCGCCCGAGAACAGGCCCGACCAGTCGATCCCCAGCTCCTCGCGCGGTTCGATATACAACACGGCGCAACGTCGTATCTTCATGGATGTATCGCTTCAATTAAAGTTGCTTGGCAACAGCATAAGTCTGTCGTAGGATGGCCGGCGCGCCGTCGCGCGCTCACACGTGTTTAACCACTAAGGGATACCAGAAATGACCACGCAACCCACCGATAGCCTCGACACCCTGCTCGATTACCTGGCCTCCGACGAAGCCTTCCGCGAACGCATGCTGGGCGATCCGGTCGGCGCCCTGGGCAGCATCGGCATCACGCTCGATCCGGCGCAGGTGCCGGCCGTGCGCAGCCTGCCGTCGAAGGAAAGCATCGCGGCCGACCGCGACGCCATCAAGCAAAAGCTCGGCGGCACCGTCGGCATGCTGCCGTTCTTCCTGTCGGGCAAGCTCTAAGCCCCGCCATCCGGCCGCGGCTCAGTCGACCTCGACGGTGTCGCGGCGCGCCGCCTCCGTGTCCGGTCCGTCGGACTCGACCCGGTTGCGGCCGCGGTGCTTGGCCCGGTAGAGCGCGGCGTCGGCGCGCCCCAGCAGCGCGTTGACCGGCTCGCCGGCGCGCATGGTGGCCACGCCGAAGCTGCAGGTCTTGTGCCGCACCACCGGGAAGTGGTAGCCGGCGATCGCCGCGCGCAGCCGCTCGGCGAAGGTGACCGCCTGCGCGGCGTCGGTGTCGGCGCACACCACCAGGAACTCCTCCCCGCCCCAGCGCCCCACCACGTCGATGTCGCGCGAGCCCTCCCTGAGCAGCTCGGCGATGGCGACCAGCACCTGGTCGCCGGCCTGGTGGCCGTGCGTGTCGTTGATCGACTTGAAATGGTCGACGTCGAGCAGCACCACCGAAAACACGCCGTTGCCGCGCAAGCCGCGGCTGTACTCGGTGTCCAGCGCCTGGTCCAGCCGCAGCCGGTTGTACAGGCCGGTCAGCCGGTCGGTGTAGGACAGCGTCTCGAGCTGCTTGTTCTTTTCATCGAGCTCGGCGGTGCGGTCGCGCACCATCGTCTCCAGGAATTCCGCGCGGGCGCTGGCCAGCGCCTGGATCTTGCGCAGGCGCCAGCGGTGCCCCGCCGCCAACGCGCCCAGCAGGCCCAGCGCCAGCAGCGCGCGGCACCACCAGGTCTGGTGCCAGGCCGGCTCGACGGTGATGCGCATCGACAGCTCGTGCGGACTCCAGACGCCGTCGCGGTTGCTGCCGCGCATGCGCAGCAGGTAGCCGCCCGGCTTCATGTTGCTGTAGGACGCGACGCGCCGGCTGGCGTCCGCCTCCACCCAGCCCTTGTCGTAGCCCTCCAGCCAGAAGGCGTAGCGGTTGCGCGGGCTGGCCGAGTAGTCCAGCGCGGCCACCTCGACCTCGAAACTCCTGGCCTCGGCCGGCACCGTCAGCCCCGCCCCGCCACTCGCCAGCAGCGGCGCCGCCGGCAGCGCGCGCGCGCCCACGCGCGCCGCGCTGACCACCAGCGGCGGCTGGTAGCCCCACTTCTCGGCCTGTCCCGGGTGCACGATGGTGTAGCCGCCGGAGGTGCCGAACAGGATGTCGGCCTGCGGCGTGCGGGTCGCGGCGCCGACGAAATAGGGCTGGAACACCAGCCCCTCGGCGCGGCCGTAGGCGCGCGCGCGCAGGGTGGCGATGTCGACCGCCGCGATGCCGCTGATGGTCGAGACCCAGACCCGCCCGGCGCCGTCGGGCTGCATCGCCACCACGCTGGGGTTGGGCAGGCCGTCGGCCAGGCCGACGCGGCGGAACACCGGCGCGCCGTCCGCCGCCCGCCCCTCGAGCACGCTGATGCCGCCGGTGTTGGTGCCCACCCACAGCCGGCCGCGGGCGTCGATGGCCAGCGAATACACGGTGGAATCGGCCAGCCCGGACGGGTTGCCGGGCGCGCCCATGATGTGCTCGACCGCGCCAGTGGCCGGGTCGAGCCGGTTCAAGCCGTTCTGCGTGCCGATCCACAGCGCGCCGCCGGCGTCGGCCACCACGGCGGTGACGCGATTGTCGCTCAGGCCGCCCGCCGCCGCCGGGCCCGCCGGGTAGGCGCGCACCGTGCGCGCCCGCGGATCGAAGCGCAGCACGCCGCCGCCGGTGCCCAGCCACAGCTCGCCGCCGCGGCGCAGGATGGTGCCCACCCGCGGGTGCGGCTCGCCCTGCGGCATCGGCACGCGCGCCACCTTGCGGCCCTGGGCGCTGGTGCGGTACAGGCCGAGCTGGGTGCCGATCCAGGCCTCGCCCGGCTCGGCCTCGGCCATCGACAGCACCAGCCGCTTGGGCAGGGCGCTGTCGGGACGGGCCGGATCGGGCCGCAGCGCCGCGACGCGGCCGCCGTCGGGATGGATCAGGTCGATGCCCTGGTCGCCCAGCGCCACCCACAGCCTGCCGGCGGCGTCGTTCATGAAGGCCAGCACCGACACCTCCAGCAGGCCCTCGCCGTCGAACACGGTCTCGATGGCGCGGTTGCGGGGGTTGTGCGTGTCGACGCCGCGCTCGTTGGCGACCCACACCAGGCCGCTGCTGTCGCGCCACAGCGCGGCGACCCGGTCGTTGGCCAGGCTGGTCGGCATGGCCACGCGGTGCGCGATGCGGCGCCCGCGGCCGGTGTCGTCGAATTCGATGACGCCGCCGCCGTAGGTCGCGGCCCACCAGCGCCCGGGCACGACCTCGGCCAGCGACAGCACCATCGTGCTGTTGGCGTCCTTGACCTGGTCCAACGCCAGGATGCGCCCCTCCGCGGCCCCGGCCTCGACCAGGCCGACGCCGCTGCGCAGCGTGCCGAACACCACCTGGCCCAGCGTGTTGGTGGCCAGCGCCAGCACCGCGTCGCTCCAGGCGCCGGCGGCCGCGCCGTCCACCACCGCCACCGGTGCGATCCGGCCGCCGGCCGCGTCGCGCCGCGCCAGGCCGGCGTTCGAGCCTATCCACAGGTCGCCGTTGCGGTCCAGCGCCAGCGCGCGGATCTGGTTGGCCCGGCCCCCGCCCTCGCGCGGATGGCGGGTGACGACGCCGCGCGCCGTGTCGATGTGGTCCAGGCCGGCCGGGCCGCCCACCCACACGCCGCCCTTGTCGTCGCTGGCGATGGCGCTGACCGACACGCCGGACAGCCCGCCCGGGCCGGCCGGGTAGCGCACGAAGCGTTCATGGACCTTGTCGTACATGGCCGCGCCGGCGGTCGAGGTGCCGACCCACAGCCGGCCCCGCCCGTCCACGTGCACGGTCTGGATGAAATCGCCCGGCAGGGAGCCGGGGTCGTCCTTGTCGAAGAAGAAATTGCGCATGGCGTAGCCGTCCCAGCGGGCCAGGCCGCGCTGGGTGCCGAACCAGAGGAAGCCGTCGCCGTCCTGCGCCAGGCTCATGACGACGGGATGGGGCAGGCCCCGGTCCGGCGTCAGGTGCTCGAACATGGTGGGCCCCAGCGCTTCCCAGCGGTTCTGCGCCGCGCCGGCCGCGCCGGCGGGGTTCCCCACGCCGAGGAGGATGGCCGCGGCGGCGGCCAGCGAACGCAGCGCCGGGGAAGCGGCCGCCGGCGAACGGCCGGACGCGGCCGGACGACGCCGTCGGCGGGGTTGTGAAAAAGACCAGACTGGGCGCATCACTCACATCTCTCGGGACACCGCGCGGGACACTTTTCCGTCGGCGGCTATTGGGGTGCGTCAATTATATCAGCAGTATCCGCGTGGAAATTCGTGTGTGGCGGAAATGAAAAACGCCGGCGGCGCCGGCGTTGTCGAGGCCATGTCCAGCCGCGCCTATTCGCCGCGCTGGTGCACCTGCCGGCCGGCCGCGTAGGTGGCCGCGACCGTGCGGTCGTCGCCCAGCAGCGCCAGCGCGAACAGCAGTTCCTCCAGGCTGTTGGTGCGCGTGCTGCGGCGCTCCAGCAGCGGCGTGGCCTTCGGGTCCAGCACCACGAAGTCGGCCTCGGCGCCGGCCACGAAGTTGCCGATCGTGCCCTCCAGCCGCATGCTGCGCGCGCCGCCCAGCGTGGCCAGGTAGAACATGCGCAGCGCCGGCATGTAGGTGCCGCCCATGCGCGCCACCTTGTAGGTCTCGTTCATGGTCTGCAGCATCGAGAACGAGGTGCCGCCGCCGACGTCGGTGGCCAGCGACAGCGTGACGTTCTGCTGGTCGGCCGAGGCGAAGTCGAACAGGCCGCTGCCCAGGAACAGGTTGGAGGTGGCGCACATCGACACGGCGGCGCCGGTGGCGGCCATGCGGGCGCGGTCCTCGTTGTCCAGCCACACGCAGTGCGCGTACATCGAGCGCGGACGCAGCATGCCGTAGTGGTCGTACACGTCCAGGTAGCTGCGCGCGTTCGGGTACAGCGACTTCACCCACGCCACCTCGTCGGTGTTCTCGGCCACGTGCGTCTGCAGGAAGGTGTCCGGATAGGCTTGCGCCAGCTCGCCGCACAGTCGCATCTGCGCCTCGGTCGAGGTCGGCGCGAAGCGCGGCGTCAGCGCGTACAGCTGGCGGCCCTTGTTGTGCCAGCGCTGGATCAGCTCTTCGCTTTCGCGCGCGCCCGATTCGGCGGTGTCCTGCAGGAAGTCCGGGCAGTTGCGGTCCATCATGACCTTGCCGGCCACCATGCGCAGGTTGCGTTCGGCGCTGGCGCTGAAGAAGGCGTCCACCGACTCTGGATGCACGGTGCAGAACACCATGGCGGTGGTGGTGCCGCAGCGGGTCAGCTCGTCGAGGAAGAAGTCGGCCACGCCGCGCGCGTGCTCCGGATCCTTGAACTGGCGCTCGGTGGGGAAGGTGTAGGTGTCCAGCCACGGCAGCAGGCCCGGGGCCGGCGAGGCGATCATGTCGGTCTGCGGGTAGTGGATGTGGGTGTCGATGAAGCCCGGCATGATGATCTTGCCGCGGTAGTCGCGCACCTGCGCGCCGTCCGGCAGCGTGGCCTTCAACGCGTCGTAGTCGCCGGCCGCCTGGACGCGGTCGCCGTCCACGATCAGCAGGCCGTCCTCGTGCCAGGAATGGGCCCGGTCGCTGAACGCGGGGTCCGCCGTGAAGTGCAGGATGCTGGCGCGGAAGGCCTTGATGCCCGTCTCTTGTTGTGGTGTGGTCATGATGTCCGGTATTGGTCAGCTGCCGCGGTAGGTCGAATAGGCCCAGGGCGACACCACGATGGGCACATGGTAGTTGGCGCCGGCGTCGGCGATGCCGAAGGCGATCACCACCTCGTCGATGAAGCGCGGCTCCGGCATGGTCACGCCCTGCGCGGCGAAGTAGTCGCCGGCGCCGAACACCAGCTCGTACTTGCCGGTCTTGACCTCGTTGCCCTGCAGCAGCGGCGCGTCGCAGCGGCCGTCCTGGTTGGTGGTGTCGGTCTTTACCAACACTTTTTCCGCGCCGTTCACGCGGTACAGCTTCAAATGTACGCCCGCGCCCGGCTTGCCCTGCGTGATGTCCAATACGTGGGTACTCAGCTTGCCCATGGTGTCTCGCTTTCTGTTGAGATTGAATTCGGAAGGTCCTGGATGAAAATCATATACGGCGATGTGCATCGGGATATACGTATTGATGGATATCAACCATGAACGCGGCGGACATAATCGGGTTTCCAGACCTACATAACACCAAAGGGAGACGCAAGATGCACAAAGCTTTACGAGTGGCCGCCGCCGGCGCCGTTGCCGCCATGGCCTTCACCACCGGCATGCAGCAAGCCGGCGCGGCCGACTGGTCCGACACCTCGATCGGCTACCGCTACGGCACCAAGTTCGCCGAGCCGTTCAACGCCAGGGACATCGACAAGCACATCGTCAATCTGACGCACGCCAGCGGCAACAAGTTCGGCAGCGATTTCATCAACGTGGACTTCCTGGAGTCGGACGGCAACGACGCCAACGCGCAGGAAGCCTATGTGCTGTACCGCCACACCTTCGACATCGGCGCCATCGGCGGCAGCCCGATCAAGTTCGGTCCCGTGCGCGGCGTCGGCGTCACCGCCGGCTTCGACTGGAACACCAAGAACGACCCGTTCTACGCGTCCAAGAAGCACATGCTGGTGGCCGGCCCGACGCTGATGATCGACGTGCCCGGCTTCCTGAACGTCAGCCTGCTGGCCCTGTGGGAAAGCAACAAGCCGGTCGGCATCGCCAGCCGCTACTCCTACGACACGCACGCCATGCTGACCGCCTCGTGGGGCATCCCGCTGGGCAAGACCGGCCTGTCGTTCGAGGGCTACGCCAACTACATCGGCTCCAAGGGCAAGGATGAATTCGCCAACGCCACCTCGCCGGAGACCAACGTCGACATGCAGGTCATGTACGACCTGAGCCCGAGCATCGGCATGAAGGCCGGCAGCGTCAAGGTCGGCCTGGCGTACCAGTACTGGCGCAACAAGTTCGGCAACCAGCACCGCATCCCGGGCTCGACCGCCAAGACCCCGATGATACGCGCCGAGTACCACTTCTAAGCGCCACCGGCGACACCGCAGGTCCCAGGCCCGGCCCAGTCCGGGCCTGACGCATTTCGGAACGCCGGGCCGTAAATACCCCTGGGGTATTTTTTGTTGCACGCCGCGTCAGCGTAGTCCCACAAACACACGGGGACATGGCCGATGCGATCGGCGGCTTGCGGTTTGCATAATGTCGCCTGTTCATTTTTGCAAGCGACTCACCATGAAACTGATAGATCAACGCTACCTCGCCGGCGCCAACCTGTATTCGACCAAGCCCGCCGTGCTCGGCATTCTCGACGTCGGCGACGTCGCCGCGCCGCAGGGCGAAGGCGTGCGCGCGACCGCGCGGCGCGTCAGCGGCTGGCTGGGCGGGCTGCGGCAGGTACGCAGCCTGGTCGGCCTGCGTGGCAACGTGGGCGAGCGGTCGGCGGACGGGCTGGCGATGGCGCAACTGGTGCAATGCGTGGCGTTGAAGTTGCAGCGGCTGGCCGGCAGTGAACCGATCTTCGCGTTCGTCAGCGGCGTGCCGCAAATGCCGAGCCGCTACCGCCTGGTGCTGCCTTGCCGCATGCAAAAGATGGCGGCGGTGGCGCTGGAGGCGGCGGTCGAGTTGATCGACGCCGCGCGCGCCGGCAAGGCTTACCGCGTGGACGCGGCGCTGGCCCGGCTGCGGGCCGCGTCGGAACGGCGCGTAGCCACCTCCCCGTCCCGCTCCGCCCCATGCCGCCGCTCCGCGCGCCCCAGCCGCCGAGCCCCGCAACACCCGGCCGCGTCAACCGCCGTCCCCCCGTTGCAAGCGAGCTGAGCCCCATTTGGGGCCTGGCCCCAAATGGGGCTCAGCTCGCCTGCGGCGCGTCCTGGCTTGCCCTTGGTCGAGCTTGTGGGTGGGGAAGACGACGCTACGGCAACATCACCGGCCGCCGGCCTTGGCGCGGTAGTAGTCCGCCAGCACGCCGAAGGCCTGCTTGCGCACGCCCGTCTCCGACAACAGGCCCTTGCGGTTCCAGCCGTTCTGGATCACCGGGTGCTCGCGGCGCGGGGACCGGAAATCCTTCAGAATCCACGGCGACATGCCGCGCAGTGTCGGGATCTTCTCCGCCATCGCCAGCGTCTGGCGGTAGTACCCGGCCTGGTATTCCTCGGTGAACTTCTTGTTGCCGTCGTCGCGGTAGCCCGCCAGCGCGTCGGCGCCGAATTCGGACAGGATCAGCGGCCGGTCGGCCGGCACCCGCCACTTCAGGCCGGGCAGCGCGTCCAGCGTGTCGTTGCCGTACCAGCCGGCGTAGGTGTTCACGGCCAGGACGTCGAGCTTGTCCATCAGCGGGTCCTGGATCGCGGTGACCTCCTCGCCGTCGACGTCGTCGTTGACCTTCCTGCGCTCCACCAGCAGCGCCGCGCTGATCAGCCGCGTCGGGTCCAGCGCGCGCACGTTGTCGGCCATGGCGCCGTGGAAGCGCGTGCGCGGCGCCGACACCGGGGTCTCGTTCCCCACGCTCCACATCACCACCGAGGCGCGGTTGCGGTCGCGGTAAATGGTCTCGGCCTGCATCGCCAGCGCCTTGCGCAGCACGTCCGGATTCTCCCAGTCCACCGTCCAGTAGACGGGGATCTCGCTCCACACCAGCAGCCCCATCTCGTCGGCCAGCCGCACCGTCACCTCGGAGTGCGGGTAGTGCGACAGGCGCACGTAGTTGCCGTTCAAGCCGTGCTTGATCTCGTGCAGCAGCGCGCGCGAGGCCGACTCCGTCATGTTGCGCGCCGGGTTGGGGCCGAATTCCTCCTCGTGCAGCGAAATCCCGCGCAGGAAGATCGGCTTGCCGTTGAGCAGAATCTGGCTGCCCTTGACGGCGATGGTGCGGAAGCCCATGCGGTCGCGCACCGTGTCGGAGGCGGCGCTGAAGCGCACGTCGTACAGTTTCGGGCTGTCCGGCGACCAGCGTTCCAGCCCGGCCGGCGCCTTGATGTCGAACACCGCGCGGCCGTCGGCGTCCGCGACCGCCGTGGCGGTGGCCAGCGTGCCGATGGCGACGGTGACCGTTTGCCGCGCCGCCCGCGGCCCCTGCAGGCGCACCTCGCCCGTGATGCGGCCGTCGGCCCGCAGGTTCAGCGTGGCGTCGTCGATGAAGGTGGCCGGCGTGTAGACCAGGCGCACCGGGCGCGTGATGCCACCGTACAGGTCCCAGTCGGTGATGAAGGTGGGGATGGACTGCGCGTCATGGGTGGAATCGACGCCGACGGTGAGGCGGTTGTCGCCGGCGCGCAGCGCGTCCGTGACCTCCAGCGTGAACGGGGTGAAGCCGCCCTCGTGCCGGCCGATCTCCTTGCCGTTGAGGTAGACGTAGGCCTTGTAGTTGACCGCCTCGAAACGCAGGAAGGCGCGGCCGCCGTTCAGCGGCTTCGATTTGAATTTGCGCTGGAACCAGATCAGGCCGTCGTAGTAGCGCAACTCCGGCTGGGCCGCGTTCCAGGCGCCGGGAACGGCGATTCGCGGTCCCCGGTCCATGTCGAACTCGAAGAAGCCGGTGCCGCCCTTGGCCTCCTCGGCGGCGATGTCGATGTCGCGGTAACGCTGCATGCGCGACTTCGCGACCCAGCCGTTGATGTCGGTGAGGCCGGTGCGGTACAGGTCCTTGGAATAGGTCCACTGGCCCGACAGGTCCTGGCTGTCGCGGTGCACCGCGCCGGTCAGCAGGAACGCGGGACGCAGGTCCCGCGCCGCCGCCGGCACGCAGGCGATGGCCCATCCGGCGACGAGCAGCAAGGTGGTGATGAATTTTTTCATGATGTGATGAGTAGTGAATCGAACCTTCAAGAGACCAGCCCCGCCGCGCGCGCCGCCTCGTCCAGGCTGTCGCCGACCAGCGCCAGGTTCTGGATGGCGGCCAGTCCCCACTGCGCGGAGCCGTTGGTGCTGACGCCGGGCTGCTCGTCCAGCGGCCGCAGCACGGCGACGCCGTCGACGCGGCGGGTGAACACGCCTCCCCTCAGAAAACCGGACGAGCCTAGCAGCTCGCGCCAGGCCCGCAGCGCCAGCGCCTTGTCCCCCTCGTGGTGGGCCACGTAGGCCGTCAGGCGCGAGTGCGAGTCGATCTGCGAGCGGCCGCCGGGGTCCTTGCCCAGCAAGGCGACCAGCTCCTCCTTCGGCGAATTGTAGTAGCGGCAGTACTCCAGCCACGCCCTGCGATAGGCCGGCGCGTCGACCAGCGTGAGCAGCTCGGAGCTCATTTCCACCACGCCGAACACGCCGTTCAACTGCGAGATGGCGATGTGGTCGCCCTCCCCCATGAACTTGCCCGTCCCGGGATCGTAGGGCGCGGCGGACGCGAACCAGCGGCGCTTGAGTCCACCGATGCTTTGCATGCCGTTGACGATCTTGTCGCGCCAGCGGGTGTCGCCGGTGCGCTCCCATTCGGTCAGCCAAGCCGCGACCAGCGAACCCCACATGGTGCCGAAGGACGCGTTGACCAGGCCCGGGGCGGCGGCCCGCGCGGCGTTGGCGGGCAGCTTGCGCGAGATGTCGACCTTGTGCAGGTCGGCGTCCGACTCCAGCAGCTCGCGCATCAAATCGCCCACGCGCTCGTCGGCGGTGAGGTAGTAATAGATGCGGCGGTAGGCGGCGTTCGAGACCCTCGGCTGCTTCGACGAATCGGACCAGTGCTGCACGCCATGGCGCGTGCCGAAGCCCTTGAAGCGGCCCAGGTGGTACACGTCCACCTCGCCAGTGTGGCGCGTCATGGCCTCGGCGAGCTTGAAGATGTCCGCGCGCCCGGTGCGCAGGTAGCTGTACCACAGCCACAGGTCGGTCGACAGCTCCGAATTGTCCCAGGCGTAGCCGCCGATGTCGTAGCGCCACATGTGGCGGTCCTCGTCGTAGGCGTGCATCACGTCGCCATAGGACCAGAAGCCGTACCAGCGGCGCTGTTCGACCTCCTTGATGTACAGGCCCACCTGCGCGGCCAGCCGGTCCTCGATCAGTTTGCGCGCGGGCGTGCCGGCGTCGGCCGGGTCCCAGTCGCCGAACACGCCGCACTGGTGGATGCGTTGCGGCGACAGCGCCAGGCGCGCAGGGTTGGCGACCTGCTCGGCCATGTCCGAAAACGCCTGGTGCGACGGGGTCGCGCCCAGCACCCACAGCTGCAGCTCCGAGGTGCGGGCGACGCCTGCCGGCGTGTCCCAGCCCTCCTCGTAGTCCTCGTAGGTGATGTTCAGGCCCGCGACCTGCTCCTCGTGCGTGTCCATGCCGTCGGCTGCGCGGTAGGGGCGCATGTCCATGGCCGGCGCGGCGGGCGACCATAGCCAGGCCGTGACGTCGGCCATGGCGCTGGCCGCGCCGCGCACGTCGAGCTGGGTGGGCGCGCGCTGCCAGAAGTCCTTGAAGCCGAGCGCGATGCCGCCCCCCGCGCCGCCCGCGTAGGCCAGCCCCTTGGTGCGGGTGCCGGCGTTGGAATCGATCCAGGCTTGCCCGGCGCGGGTGCGCTTGCGGATCACGAAACCGTCGGACGTCGGCTGGGACAGCGAGAAATCGCCCCACTCCGGTATCCATTGCAATCCGGCCTGCACGGGTTTGGCCATGCCCTCCATCGGCGGCAGCGCCTTGCCCGCGACCTGCGCGTCGCGGTAGGCCTGGCCGGGGTCGCGGCGCAGGCCCGTCACGGGCCGCACCGCCTCGCCCCACACGCCCACGCCCTCGCCGGCGAAGCGGATGTGGCGGTCGTGGCTGGCGTCCGTCATCGGCGCCTTGGCCGTCACGCCGAGACCGCGGATGAAGTCCCGGGCCGGGTCGCCGTCGTAGACGAAGGAGTGCGCGATGCGCACGCTGTCCGAGCCGGCGTAAAAGTACAGGCGCACCGAGAACGGCAGCCAGTCGCGCCCGTTGCCGGAGTGCGCGCCCTCGGCCTTGAGCACCGCGCGCACCGGGCCTGTCTGTTCGATGGTCACCCGCGCGACCTTGCCGGTGAACGGCTGCCGCGTCACGCTGCCGCCCTCCTCCGGCTCGGGTCCGTCCTGGCGCAGGGCGACCAGTTTGAGTTCCCGCATCGTCACCCTGCCCGCGCGGGTCGCGGACGCGATCAGATGCTCGCCGGCCTTGGGCACGGTCCAGACGATGTCGCCGGCGGTCACCACGATGCCATCCGCAGTCTCCTTGACCGAGACGGCGGCGGGCATGGGCGTGGACGCGGGCGCGCCTGCCTCGATGCGCAAGTCGCCGGCCGGCGCGCCGCCGGCGATCGCGTGCGCCGTCCATTTGAGCGAGCCGTCCGGCCAGTAGGCGAGCGGCCAGGATTGCATGGCCAGGCCCGCGCCGGCGCCGGCCAGCCGGAACCGCGGCGTTTTATCGCCTACAGGTTTCACCGTTCCGCGCGGCCAGGGCACGCCCAGGGTCGCCCCCTCGAAGCGGGCCGGCGCCTTGCCGTCCAGCCAGATCAGCGCCGTGCCGGACACCGGGGCGGCCTTGCCGCCAGTGTTGGCCGTGGCGCTTCTGGCCGTCTCGGGCAAGGCCGACATGACGGAAACGGCCGCCGTCGCATGGAGAAAACGGCGACGGGATGGAATAAACGGTGCCATGCAGCCTCTCGGATAGTTCCCAGCGCAAGCCATGTCACGCTGAAATATTAGTATCGAAGAGCAAGTATAGGCGTTGGCGCTGTTCTGAGCGGAACCGGCCAAAAATAATCATGTCCGTGCGCGAAGCCACCCGCCCCGCCTTGTTGGAGGCCTTTTAGCGGGGCGGCAGGGATCGCCGATGCTTAATTGCGCAGGAAATCCAGCAGATCCTGGTTCAGGCGGTCCTTGTGGGTGTCCGCCAGGCCGTGCGGGGCGCCGGGGTAGACGATCAGCTTGGCATGCTTGACCAGTTTCGCGGTGGCGCGGCCGGAGGCGTCGATGGGCACGATCTGGTCGTCGTCCCCATGGATCACCAGCGTGGGCACGTCGAACTTCTTCAAGTCGTCGCGGAAATCCGTTGCGGAGAAGGCCGCGACGGAATCGTAGGTGTTCTTGTGCCCGGCCTGCATGCCCTGCGCCCAAAAGGACTGGATCAAGCCTTGGGAGGGGGCGCTTCCAGGGCGATTGTAGCCATAGAAGGGACCCGACGCGATGTCCAGGTAGAGCTGCGAACGGTTATTCAGTGATCCCTTGCGGATGCCATCGAACACGTCGACGGGCAGGCCGGCGGGGTTGGTCGCGGTCTTGAGCATCAGCGGCGTCACCGCGGCCACCAGCACGGCTTTCCTGACCTTCGTGGTGCCGTGGCGGCCGATATAACGCGCCACCTCGCCGCCACCGGTCGAAAATCCCACCAGCGTCGCGTCCTTGAGGTCCAGCGCCTTGATCACCGCCGCCAGATCGTCGGCGTAATGGTCCATGTCGTTGCCGTCCCAGGGCTGGCTGGAGCGGCCATGGCCGCGGCGATCGTGCGCCACCACACGATAACCGTTGGCGGCCAGGAAGTTCATCTGCGACTCCCAGCTATCCGAGCTCAACGGCCAACCATGACTGAAGACGACGACCGGTCCGTCTTTCGGCCCCCAGTCCTTGTAGTAGAGTTGGGCGCCGTCGGCCGCGGTGATGTAGCTCGACGTTTGGGTGGCTTCGGTCCGCTTGGCGGACAGGGCCGGGGCGGCCATCGACGGGACGGCGACCGCGGCGAGGATAAGCGCGGCGGCAATGGTGCTCAGCTTACGTTGCATGGAATTCATGATGTGCTCCTTAATCAGCTTGGGTTTGGTGTCGGGGTGACTGTTGACAGGACGAACTTTACGCCCCTTTCTGATATCATTAGCCACAATTAGTCTTCAAAATTTGATCAGGAGTATGCGCATGTCCGACCGGCTGGCCTCCCTGCTGGATCATTTCTCGATCAGTGCGCGCATTTTCCATTCCGGCACGCTGTGCGGTATCAACGACTTGCCCGGGGACGGCGCCACCGGCCAACTCCATCTGGTTCGTCAAGGCGTGGTCGAGGTCATGCACGGCGACGCCGCGGCCGCGCGCATCACTGAACCCAGCCTGTTGCTCTATCCTCTGCCGATGACGCACCGTTTCCGCACCGATCCCGAACGCGGCGCCGATTTCGTCTGCGCCAATCTGTGCTTTGAGGGCGGGCCGGCCAACCCCATCGCCGCGGCACTACCCGCTTTCATTTGCCGGCCGTTGACCGCGTTGCAGGGGGCCGAGCCCGTCCTGAACCTGCTTTTCGCCGAGGCGTTCGCGCACAACTGCGGGCGCGAGGCCATGCTGGACCGCTTGTTCGAGATCGTGTTGATCCAGGTGCTAAGGCACTTGATGGAGGACGGCGGCGTCCAGGTCGGCATGCTGGCTGGCATGGGCCACCCGCGACTGCGTTTGGCGCTGGTCGCCATGCACGACAAGCCCGCTCATGACTGGTCATTGGAGGAATTGGCCGGGCACGCCGGCATGTCGCGCAGCGTGTTCGCCAACAGCTTCCGCGAACGCGTTGGCTGCACGCCGGGCGTCTACCTGCAACGCTGGCGTATCGGTCTCGCCCAGCGCGCGCTGCTGCGGGGCCGTCCGCTGAAGTGGATCGCCATCGAGGTGGGCTACGGCAGCGAAGCGGCCCTCTCGCGCGCGTTCAAGGCCAGCTGCGGGATGTCGCCGCGCCAGTGGTGCGCCGCACGCCAGGGGAATGCGCCGTTGCCGGCCGCCATGTGACGAATGGGCCGGCAACCAGGGCGGCTCGCCGGGATGGACTCGCGCCCTCCCGTTCAGTATATTGTTCGGACGACTACAAGAAGGACAGCCCATGCCCGCCATCGACCCGCGCATCGACGCCTACATCGCCAACTCCGCCGAATTCGCCCGCCCCATCCTGGAACACTTGCGCGCCGTGGTGCACGAGGCGTGTCCGGATGCCGAGGAGACCATGAAGTGGAGCTTCCCCCACTTCGAGTACAAGGGCATGTTGTGCAGCATGGCCTCGTTCAAGGCGCACTGCTCGTTCGGCTTCTGGAAGGGCGAGCTGCTGATCGCGGCGGCGGACGACAAGGGCAAGGAGGCGATGGGTCAGTTCGGCCGCATCACGTCCATCGAGGACCTGCCGCCGCGGAAAACCCTGGCGGCCTATGTGAAGAAGGCGATGAAGCTGAACGACGACGGCGTGAAGGCGCCCGGCCGCGCCAAGCCCGCCACGCCGCGCGCGGTGGTGACGCCGGATTACCTGGATGCCGCGCTGGCGCGGCGGGAACCGGCGCTGGCGAACTTCAACGCATTCACGCCCGGCAAGCGGCGCGAGTACATCGAATGGCTGGAGGAGGCCAAGACCGAGGCGACCCGCCTGCGCCGCCTGGAACAGGCGGTGGAGTGGATCGCCGAGGGCAAGTCCCGCAACTGGAAGTACGAGAAGTGCTGACGGATCAAGTTCCGAACGGGGTGTAGACGATGCCGTTGCCGGTGACGCCCACCAGCGCCGCCAGATTCTCCTCGCTTTCGCTGAACGCGGCCAGGACGCTGGCCAGCGTGGCGGCCTTGGTGTCCAGCACGCCGACCCAGTAGTCGGCGCCGGCCGCATCCGGTTCGCGATGCAGCACGTTGGCGTAGATTTTGTTCACGGCGGCGCGATTGGCGGGGGCCGCGCCATACAGCGCCTGGAATTCGGGCGAGGCGACGAAGCCGGCCGCGACGTCCCGCAGATTCGCGCCCGCGTCCAGGACACCGATCCAGTATCCCAGCCCGGCGCCGTCCGGCGTGCGGTTGTAGGCCGCCTGGTACAGGCGGAACGCCTGGCCGCCCGCGCCGTCGATGTCCAGCGCCACATGCGCGTCGGCGAAATGCAGGCGCTCGATGTTGACCAGCGTGTCGACGCCGCCCGCCCCGCCGCTGTCCGTGACCAGCCACGCCCCTTCGCTCCGGGCGATGGCGTATCGCGCCAAGGCGCCGCTGAACACCGCGGCGTCGCGGCCGGCGCCGCCATCCAGCGTGTCGCTGCCGGCGGTGCCGGCGACCACGTCGTCGCCGGCGCCGCCGGTGAAGGCGAGGCCGCCGTCGTTGACCACCACCGCCGTGGGCGCGCTGATGGCCGATTCCGGCGTGCCATGGCCGTCCACGTAGCTCACAGCCGCCGTGACCTTCTTGCCCAGCGCCGCCTGGTCCAGCTTCAGGCTGGCGCCGGTGGCGCCGGCGATCGCCACGCCGTCCGCGTACCACTGGTAGCCGACGGCGCCCATCCCGTCGGCGTCCGTCAGCGTGTGCGACACGCTGAGCACCTGCGCCAGGCCGGCCTGTCCGCCGATGGCGACCGCGCCGGCCGGCGCGTCGTTCACGTTGGCGATGGCCGCCGTCATCGCGCTGCTGACGCTCTCCGCCACGCCCTGCCCGTCCACATAGCTCGCCGTGACATGGATCGCCTTGCCGACCGTGCCCTCGGTGAGCAGCAGCGAACTGGCCGACGCGCCGGCGATGCTCTTGCCGTTGGCGTACCACTGGTAGCTCACCTGGCCCAGGCCGTCCGGGTCGCCCAGCGTGTGCGACGCCTGCAGAATCTGATTCTGTTCCAGCGCGCCGCTCATCGTCACAGCGCCCGTGGGGCCGCCGTTGGCGCGCACCACCACGCCGCTCGCGGAGCTGGTCACGGATTCGCGGGTGCCGATGCCGTCGACGTAGCTCACCGCGACGGTCATCGTCTTGCCGACCTGCTCCTTCGTCAGCGTGAAGCTCTTCGCGGTGGCGCCGGCCACCGCCACGCCGCCGGCGTACCACTGGTAGCTCAGGGCGCCCAGGCCGTCCGCGTCGGTCACGGCGCTGGCGGCCGTCAGCACCTGGTGCTGCGCCGCCTTGCCGCCGATCGTGACCTTGCCGGCCGGCGCCGAATTGAGGGCGACCACGCTGTCGCTGAACTTGATGCGCTCGATGCCGGACAGCGCGTCCGTGCCGTCGACGCCGGCGACCGTGTAGCCCGCGCCGACGGCGGTGATGGTGTACGCGGCGCGCAGGCCGCTGTACACGGCGGTGTCGAGGCCGTCGCCGCCATCGAGGGTGTCGTCGCCACCCAACCCGGTCAGGCTGTCGTTGCCGGCGCCGCCTTTCAACACGTTCGCGCCCGCGCTGCCTGTCAGCGTGTCGCTGCCGCCGCCGCCGGTGGCGTTTTCAATCACGCTGCCGTAATTGACGGTGATCTGGCCGGCGCTGGTGATGCTGGCGCCGCGGCCGCCGATGTAGTCCCAGTGTCCCGGCTCCAGGTGCAAGGTGATGTCGCCCGCCAGGCCGGCGCCGCTGATCGTGTCGCTGCCCGCGCCATCCCAGATGAAGTTGCTGGCGCCGGCGGACAGGCTGTAGGCGCTGTCGCCCGCGCGCGCGGTCCGGCTCGGACCGTACAGGTATTGCAGCGCCGCGATATCCAGCGGCCCCAGGGCCTGCAGCGCGCCGCCGGCCATGAGGCTGGACTTCGCCGCGTCGCCGCCGGGCAGGTCCGCGTGCCGCAGGCCCAGCGCGTGCGCCAGGCCGTGCAGCAGCCCGGCCGTGTTTTGCGCGCCATTCGCGGCCGCCCCGGCGGCGCCGAAGTTGAAATAGAGATCGCCGCCGTTGCCGTCCAGCGCCGCCGCCGCGCTCTCGCCCGGCGCCAACTCCGGCGCGTTGTGCACCGACAGCGGCGCGCCGCCGTCGGCCAGCGAGAGGTCGACGCTTTGTCCCACGCCGTTGACGACGCGCTGGATGAACGCCTGTTCCGCCGTGCTGAAGGCGCCGCCGCCAGTGGGGAATGCCAGCTCGAGCGTATGCTTCGGGCCAAGCGCGGCTTCGAGCGCCGCGCGCAACTGCGCCGCCGTCTGGCCGGCGCCACGCTGCAGCAAGGCGTCGATCCAGTATGGCGTGTCGGCCGCTTGCAGCGTGAGCCGCGTGGTGGCCAGCGCGGCGAGCGCGCCGCCATCCCCTTGCGCGCCGGCGGCGTTGCCGTCGTTGAAGGTCCAGGTGATCCGCAACTGCTGCCCGTCCACGATCGCGCCGGTGTTCTGGTAGGTGATCGATTGCAGCGCCGCGTTGACCAGCGCCTGGGTGGTGGCGCCGTTGAAGACGATGCGCAGGCTGCCGCCGCCCTCCTGCGCGGTGCCGATTTCCACGCCCTTCAGGTAGGCGCGGCCGTTGCTGAAAGCTAGGGCGCCGCCGGCGGCGAAGTGATCGTCCGCGTTCGCGCCGCCCTCCCTCGCCAGCGTCACGCTGGCGCCGGCGTAGCGGCTGGCGGCGGCCGCCAGTTGGGCGTCGCTGACGGTGATGTTCGGGTTGAGGAACTGCTCGGGGTAATCCTCGCGATACGACGCGGTGTTGTCCGCGGCGGTGGACACGCCGCCGAAGTCGCCGGCCAGCTCGCCGTTCGCGTTCAATTTGACCAAGGTCGGTATCGGGGAGCCGGAAGCCGTGCCCTTGCTGGCCGCCAGCAGTATGGAACCGTCGGCGGTGACGGCCATGTCCTCCAGATAGACGCCGCGCTCTGAATTGAGCGTGGTGCTGGCCACGCCCTGGACGCCAAAGGAGGTGTCGAGGGAGCCGTCCGCCTTCAGGCGCACGGCGATGACGCGCTCCTCGTTCGCTTTGCTGTTGAACTCGGTGGTGATGCCGCTGAGCAGTATGGTGCCATCATCGTTCACGTGGACGTTGGTGGCGCGGCTGTTCAGATAGTCCGGCGCCGCCAGCTGCGAGCCGAACACTTGCGTCAGTTGCCCGTCGCCGCTGAAACCGGTGTCCAGGATGCCGTCGGCGTTGTAGCGCACCACCGTCACTCCGCGCCGGTTGAAGTTGTCGATCGAACCCCAGCCCGCGACGACGATTTTCCCGTCCGGCTGCACGGCGATGTGCTGCGCCGAACTGGTCGTGCTCCGCTGCGACGCGAAGCCGCTGTACACTTGGCCGTTGTCGCCGAAAGCCTGGTCCCGGCTGCCGTCGGCGTTGAAGCGGATCACGGACAGGGTTTCCAGATGCTCGGTGCGCTCATAGCCCGACACCAGGATCTTGCCGTCCGCCTGCCGCGCCATGTGAAACGCGGCGAAGGCCTTGTTCGCGTCGCGCATCACGCCCTTGTCGCCGAAGCTCGCGTCCAGCGTGCCGTCGGCGAGATAGCGCGCCAGGCCGATGCTTTGGTCCGCGTATTGCTCGCCGGTGCCCTTCGCGTCCAGCGCCCATGAATCGACGGCGACCAGGATGCGGCCGTCCGGCAGCACTTCGGCGCCGACCATGGTCGCTTGCGCCTGCGGGTCGGCGTTGGTGTAGACCACGCCCTTGCCGCCGCCGAAGCTCTTGTCGTAAGCGCCGTCCGCGTTCAGGCGCGCCAGCACGATGCCGGTGTCGCCCGGGACGATCGCGCTCGCGGTGTTCAGCGCGGTGCCGGTGACCAGGATTTTCCCTCCGGCCAGCGGCGTCGTGTCGTAGATTTGCCGGTAGCCGCCCGCGCCCAATTCCATCGCCAGCCTGCCGCCCGATCCAAACGTGGTGTCGGGAGTGCCGTCGGCCAGATACCTGAGCAGCTCGGGGCCGTTGTTCGCCAGGATTTTCCCGTTGGGCAGTTCGGTGACCGACATCAGATAACGGCCGACCGAGGAGTCGGCGTAATAGCCCGAGCGGCCGGCGGAAAACACGGGAGCGGAATTGGAGGACATGAGCGCGGCAGAGAACAGGCGGTCGCCTGTCTGTTTTTTAAATGTTCGAAGGGACGACATATTCCCATAAAACAATTAAAAAGAAAACCATATGATTGGCGCTCAGGAAACTCAAAACCGCCCCATCTGCCAATCAGAACGTATGGCGGATACCCAGCGCCACGCTGTCCCCGGCCTCGAAGCCGGTCTGCTTGTCGCGCGAGTAAATCGCGTAGACGTCGGTGCGCTTGGACAGGAAATGATCGTAGCCCAGCGAGGCGGTCTTGCGCAGGTTTTCCGGCACGAGGGCGCGGGTGCGTTTGGTGTGCGCGAACTCGGCCAGCACCGCGCCGTTTTGCGTCACGGGCACCTTCAGGCCCACGTCCCAGGTGCTGGTGTCGTTGACCGTGCCGCTGGCCTCGGACTTCGCCAGGGAACCGTACACCTTGGCCACCTTGAAGTCGTAGGCGGCGCCGACCAGGTAGCCCTTTTGTTCGGTGAGCGGCGCCGTCACCGGCACGCGGAAGCGCTGCGCCGAGAACGCGGCGCTGAAGCCGCCGTTGACGTAGTTGGCGTGCAGGCCGAGGTTCGCCGTCCCGCCGCTGCCGGCCGTCTCGCCCAGGCCATAGATGACGTTGCCGGCAAGCCCGCCCACGCGCGGCGTGCTGTACTGGACCGCGTTGTTCCACACCGTGTCCCCCACCAGCGCGCCGTTGTAGGTGGCGACGAAGGAATGCAGCACCAGCGGCGAGAACACCACCGAGCTGCCGAATGGACTGAGCATGCCCATGTTCAGGTAGGTCGGATTGGTCTGACGGCCCAGCGTCAGCTTGCCGAATCCGCCCTCCACGCCGACATAGGCGTTGCGCGAGAACAGCGGATCGGTCGCGTTGCGCCCCTGCGCGCCGGTGTCGGGCTGGAAGAAGCTTTCCAGCGCGAAGAGCACCTTGTAGCCTCCGCTCAGGCTCTCCGTTCCCCGCACGCCCCAGAACGAGGTCGTCAGTCCGCCGTGGGCAAGCTGCGCGACCGCCACCGGGCCGCCGCTGCGCTCCATCTTCGCGGCGTACGCGCCGACCAGGCCGTAGAGCTGGATCTGGCTGGCCTCCTGGGCGCAGGCGCAGAACGATGCGCTTGCGACGAGCAAGCCGGTACCGTTGCGCACGAGGCGCATGAATGTTGGATGTCTCATTTTTTGTATTTGTAAGGGGTGAATGGGATGACACGCCGTCCGCGGCCGCGGCGCCGGCGGCTACTGCTTGTCGATCTTCGCCTTGGCGATCACGGCGCCCCACTTGGCGATATCGCCGGCGAGCAGGTTCCTGGTGCCGTCCGGGGTGCCGCCCTGCGCTACGATGCCCAGTTCCAGCAGGCGCGCCTTCAGTTCGGGACTGGACACGGCGGCGTTGATTTCCTTGTTCAGGCGATCGATGACGGGCTGCGGCGTCCTGGCCGGCGCGGCCAGGCCGTTCCAGGAGGTGGCCTGGTAGTTCGGCAGGCCGCTCTCGGCCACGGTGGGCACATTGGGCAGTCCGACGAAACGCTTGCTGGACGTGACGGCGATCGCGTTGAAATTGCCGGACTTGATCTGCGGCAGCGCCGGGCCCAGGATCTCAACGGCCGCGTTGATTTCGCCGGTGGTGGTCGCGGTCAGCACTTCCGGCGTGCCCTTGTAGGGGACGATCAGCGCGTCGATGTCCGCCATCGAGGTGAACAGCTCGACCGCCAGGTTTTGCGTGCTGCCCCGGTTGATCGAGCCGATGCTGAGCTTGCCCGGGCTGGCCTTGGCGTAGGCGATCAGTTCGGCCACCGTCTTGACGGGCAGCTTCTTGTTGACCAGCACCGCCAGGTCGAAGTAGCCCAGCGTGGAGATGGGCGCGAAATCCTTCAGCGTGTCGTAAGGCAGTTTCTTGAACAGGTTGGCGCTCACCGCCGTGCCGTTGCTGATCAACAGCAGCGTGTAGCCGTCGGGCGTGGCCTTGGCGACCGAATCGGCGGCCACGATGCCGCCCGCGCCCGGGCGGTTTTCGACGATGATGGGCTGCTTCATCGACTCGGCCATTTTCTGCGCCACCAGGCGCACCGTGAGGTCGGCCACGCCGCCTGCGCCGAAGGGCACGATAATCTTAATCAGTTTGCTGGGGTAATCCTGGGCGCTGGCGGACATCGACGCTGCCAGCGAGAACGCCGCCAGTGCGTAGTGCAGACGCTTCATCTTGTGCGGAATCATAGCTTGCCTCATGTGTTGGACGCCGCCTGGAGCAGGACAACGTGAAGCGATTATCGGACAGCCCCGGTCAGCCAACAACGCTATATGTCGCCTAACAGATATAGCAAAATGTTATGGCTCATCCCGCGCCTTATCCAGCAGGACTTCCCTTGCCACGCGTTCAAGCAATTCCAGCGTCGCGTGCTGGGTGCTGGTGGCGGGCCGGTTGGCGCTGGTGGCGACCGACAGCAGCGGGTACAGGCCGGGATTGGTGATCCGGCGCATGGTGAACCGTTCGGGCTGCGCCGCCGTGATGACGGCGTGGCGAGACAGGACCGCGTTGCCCACGCCGTCGGCCACCAGGTCGAGGATGGTGGCGACGCCATCCACCTCCATCGCGATGCGCGGCTGGACCCCGATGTTGAGCAAGGCCGTTTCCACGTGCATGCGGATCGCGTTCGGCCTGCTGGGAATGATCAGCGGGTAGCGGGCGATATCCTTGAGCTCAACCGGGTCCGCGGAATCCGCCCCGCCGGGTCCCTGCACCAGCAGCAATTCATCCTGCAGCACCGGCCGCAACTCGATGCCCGGCGTGGGAAAGGCGTTGTAGACCAGCGCGATGTCGAGCTGTCCCGTCAGCAGCGACTCCTGCATCGTCTTCGACAGCCCCTCGTTGATGGACAGCGTGGCGTCCGGCATCAACTGCTTGAATTCCCGCGTGACCGGCACCGCCAGTATCCGGCCCAGCGTCGGCGGCATCCCGACCGCCACGCGCCCGGCCAGCGAGCCGCGCACCCGGGACAGTTCCTCGCGCAAGCGCTCCATCTGGTGCAGCACGCCCCGGCTGTGCTCCAGCAGCACCTTGCCCGCCTCGGTGAGCGTGATGCCGCGGCCATTCCGCACCAGCAGGTTCTGGCGCAACTCCACTTCCAGCAGGCGCACCTGGCGGCTCAGGGCCGGCTGCGCGATGTCCAGCACGATGGACGCGCGGGTGAAACTGCCCAGCTCCGCCACCCGGACAAAGTAGGAAAGTTGTTTGACGTCCATCGCGATTCCTCTAATTAAAACATATGTCTTTCCATGATATAGCAACTTTATATAGCTGTTAGATTTTCGGCGCTCTGTCTCATGCGCGGCAAGCGGCCCACAATCCGAAGCATGCAAACACCTATCAAAACCCACTTCATGCGAGGCGGCACGTCGCGCGGTCCACTCTTCATCGAGTCGGACCTGCCGGCGGACCGGGCAACCCGCGACCGCGTCCTGCTGGCCATCCTGGGCTCGCCGGACCGCCGCCAGATCGATGGCCTTGGCGGCGCCCACCCACTGACCAGCAAGGCCGGCATCGTGCGCAAGAGCGCGGTGCCGGGGGTCGACATCGACTTCCTGTTCGCGCAACTGCAGCCGGACCGGGACAGCGTCGACACCACCGCGAACTGCGGCAACATGCTCGCCGCCGTCGTGCCGTTCGCGCTCGAAACGGGCCTGGCCCCGGCGCAGGGCGACACCACCACGCTGCGCGTGCTCACGCTCAACACCGGCACCCAATGCGACATCACCGTGCAAACGCCGGGCGGCCGGGTGAGCTACGAGGGCGATGCGCGCATCGACGGCGTGCCCGGCACGTCGGCGCCGGTGAAGATCAACTTCCTCGACACCGCCGGCTCCGTGTGCGCCGGCCTGCTCCCCACCGGCAAGGTCATGGACGTGATCGACGGCGTCGAGGTGACCTGCATCGACAACGGCATGCCGCTGGTGATCCTGCGCGCAGCGGCGATGGACCGCACGGGCTACGAGGGCGTGGCCGAACTGAACGCCGACACCGCCCTGAAGGCGCGCATCGAGGCACTGCGCATCGCCTGCGGCCACGCCATGGGCCTGGGCGACGTGACGGCGAAGAACTACCCGAAGATGACGCTGATCGCGCCGCCGCGCGACGGCGGCGGCGTGTGCACCCGCAGCTTCATTCCCCACGTCTGCCACGACGCCATCGGCGTGCTCGCCGCCGTCACGGTCGCCACGGCCTGCGTGCTCAAGGGCTCGGTGGCGGACGGCGTCGCCGTGGCGTCCGAGGGCGGCGGGCGCGTATCGGTCGAGCATCCCACCGGCGAATTCTCGGTCGAACTCGAAGTCGATCCGCAACAGCCACAGAACGTCACGCGGGCCGCGCTGCTGCGCACCGCACGCCTCATCATGCGCGGTGAAGTCATGGTGCCCACTTCGATATGGAACAAAGGAGAAACAGCATGATCATCGATATCCACGGCCACTACACCACCGCCCCGCCGGCGCTGGAAGCCTGGCGCAACCGGCAGATCGCCGGCATCGCGGACCGCGCGATGGCGCCGTCCGTGTCCGAACTGCGCATCGGCGACGACGAGCTGCGCGAGAGCATCGCGGGCAACCAGCTCGGCAAGATGAAGGAACGCGGCATCGACCTCACCATCTTCTCGCCGCGCGCCAGCTTCATGGCGCACCACATCGGCGACTTCAACACCAGCGCCACCTGGGCCGCGATCAACAATGAACTGTGCCATCGCGTCAGCCGGCTGTTCCCGGACCACTTCATCGGCGCGGCCATGCTGCCGCAGTCGCCCGGCGCAGATCCGGCCAGCTGCATCCCGGAGCTGGAGCGCTGCGTGAAGGAATACGGCTTCGTCGCCGTCAACCTGAACCCGGACCCGTCCGGCGGACACTGGACCAGCCCGCCGCTGACGGACCGGCACTGGTATCCGGTCTACGAAAAGATGGTCGAATACGGCATTCCGGCGATGATCCATGTCTCCACCTCCTGCAACGCCTGCTTCCACACCACCGGCGCGCACTACATCAACGCCGACACCACGGCCTTCATGCAATGCCTGAGCGGCGACCTGTTCAAGGACTTCCCGACGCTGAAGTTCGTCATCCCGCACGGCGGCGGCGCGGCGCCCTACCATTGGGGCCGTTATCGCGGCCTGGCGCAGGAAATGAAAAAGCCCCTGCTGCGGGACCACCTGCTCAACAACATCTTCTTCGACACCTGCGTCTACCACCAGCCGGGCATCGACCTGCTGACCAGGGTGATCCCGGTGGAAAACGTGCTGTTCGCGTCCGAGATGATAGGCGCGGTGCGCGGCATCGACCCGGAGACCGGCCACCACTACGACGACACCAAACGCTACATCGACGCGGCCAACCTGAGCGGCGAACAGCGCCACCGGATCTACGAGGGCAATGCCCGCCGCGTCTATTCCCGGCTCGACGCCGCCCTCGCCGCGAAAGGACTGTGAAATGAGCACGCCATATCTGAACCAATTGGGCATCGTCAAGCGCAACATCGCGCGCGCCGAGCGCGCCGCCGTCGAGCGGCTCGGCCGCTTCGGCAGCGCCACCGTGCACGAGGCCATGGGCCGCCTGGGCCTGATGAAACCGTATATGCGCCCCATCCACGCCGCGCACGTGTCGGGCACCGCCGTGACGGTGCTGCTGCACCCGGGCGACAACTGGATGATGCACGTCGTCGCCGAGCAGATCCAGCCGGGCGACATCGTGGTGGCCGCCATCACCGCCGAATGCAGCGACGGCTATTTCGGCGACCTGCTGGCCACCAGCTTCATGGCGCGCGGCGCCACCGCGCTGATCATCGACGCCGGCGTGCGCGACGTGCGGGAACTGGGCGAGATGGGATTCCCCGTGTGGAGCAAGGCCGTCAGCGCCAAGGGCACGATCAAGGCGACGCTCGGCTCGGTCAACGTGCCGGTGGTGTGCGCCGGGGCCATCGTCCATCCCGGCGACGCCATCGTGGCCGACGACGACGGCGTGGTCGTGGTGCCGGCGGCCGACGTGGAGCGCGTGGCCGAAGCCGCCGCCAGGCGCGAGGAGCTCGAGGCCGAAAAACGCGGGAAGCTCGCCTCCGGCGTGCTCGGGCTGGATATGTACAACATGCGCGGCGCGCTGGAAAAAGCCGGCCTCACCTACATCGATTGAACTGAAACCATGACAAGCACAAAAACCTCCGGCTGGCTGGACTGGTACCAGGGACCGGCCAAGCCGCGTTTCCAGCTGCCGGCCGGCGCGGTCGACGCGCACTGCCACGTGTTCGGACCCGGCGCCGAATTCCCCTTCGCTCCCGAGCGCAAGTACACGCCGTGCGACGCCGGCAAGCGCGAACTGTACGCGTTGCGCGACCATCTCGGCTTCGCGCGCAACGTGATCGTGCAGGCCACCTGCCACGGCGCCGACAACCGGGCCATGGTCGACGCCTGCCTGGCCTCCAACGGCAGGGCGCGCGGCGTGGCCACCGTGCGGCGCGACATCGGCGACGAGGAGCTGCAACGGCTGCACGACAGCGGCGTGCGCGGCGTGCGCTTCAACTTCGTCAAGCGCCTGGTCGACTTCACGCCGAAAGAGGAATTGATGGAGATCGCCGGCCGCATCGCCACGCTGGGCTGGCACGTCGTGATCTATTTCGAGGCGCGGGACCTGCCCGAGTTGCGCGACTTCTTCACCGCCCTGCCGACCATCGTCGTGGTCGACCACATGGGCCGCCCCGACGTGGGCAAGCCGGTGGACGGGCCGGAATTCGCGCTGTTCCTCGCCTTCATGCGCGACAACGCCAATGTCTGGTGCAAGGTCAGCTGCCCGGAGCGGCTGTCCGTGCAGGGGCCGCCGGCGCTCGATGGCGAGGGCCGCGCGTACCGGGACGTGGCGCCGTTCGCGCGCCGCATCGTGCGGGAGTTCCCGGACCGCGTGCTGTGGGGGACGGACTGGCCCCACCCCAACCTCACCGACCACATGCCGGACGACGGCCTGCTGGTGGACTTCATCCCGCACATCGCGCCGACGCCCGAATTGCAGAGGAAGCTGCTGGTCGACAACCCGATGCGCCTGTACTGGCCCGAAGAACTGTAAAGACAAGAACAAGGAGACATAGTGAAAACATTCATACAAGACCCGAAGGAATTCTGGTCCGGGGCCATCTTCGCCGCCTTCGGGCTGGCGGCGGTGGCCATCGGCCAGGACTACCCGGTGGGCACCGCCGGGCGCATGGGGCCGGGCTACTTTCCCATCGCGCTAGGCGCGATCCTGGGGCTGATCGGCCTGGTGTCCATCGCGCGTTCACTGTTGCGGCCGGGCGAGGCGCTGGAACGCTTCGCCTTCAAGGAGGCGGCGCTGATCCTGTCCGGCGTTCTGCTGTTCGGCCTGCTGGTGCGCGGCGCGGGCCTGGCCGTGGCCATCCCCGTGATGGTGCTGCTCAGCGCCCGCGCCAGCGCCGGGTTCCGGCTGAAATCCACGCTGCCGCTGGCCGCGGCCGCCACCCTATTCTGCGTGCTGATCTTCGTCGCCGGGCTGGGCCTGCCGATGCCGGTGCTCGGCTCCTGGTTCGGCGGCTAGGAGCGCGGGCATGGAATTACTAAGCAACCTGGCGCTCGGCTTCGACGCCGCCCTCACGCTAACCAATCTGTTCTACTGCCTGGCCGGCGTGTTCCTCGGCACCGCCATCGGCGTGCTGCCCGGCCTGGGGCCGGTGGCCACCATCGCGATGCTGCTGCCGGCCACCTTCGCGCTGCCGCCCATCACCTCGCTCATCATGCTGTCGGGGATCTACTACGGGGCCCAGTACGGCGGCTCCACCACCGCCATCCTGGTCAACCTGCCGGGCGAATCGTCGTCCGTGGTGACCGCCATCGACGGCTACCAGATGGCGCGGCAAGGCCACGCCGGCAAGGCGCTCGCCACGGCCGCGCTGGGGTCCTTCTTCGCCGGCACGGTCGCCACCTTCCTGCTGGCCATGTTCGCCCCGCCGCTGGCGGCGCTGGCGCTCAAGTTCGGTCCGGCCGAATACTTCTCGCTGGTGGTGCTGGGCCTGGTGGCGTCGGTGGTGCTGGCGCACGGCTCGCTGTTGCGCGCCATCGGCATGATCGTGCTGGGGCTGTTGCTGGGCATCGTCGGCACCGACGTCAATTCCGGCGCGCCGCGCTACACCTTCGAGCTGCCGCAACTGTCGGACGGCATCAACTTCGTCATCGTCGCCATGGGCATGTTCGGCATCGGCGAGATCATCCGCAACCTCGAGCACGAGGAGACCCGCACGGTCGCCCTCAAGAAGGTGACCGGGCTGATGCCGACCAGGGAGGACTTGAAGCGCATCGTCGCGCCCGTCCTGCGCGGCACGGCCATCGGCTCGATGCTGGGCATCCTGCCCGGCGGCGGCGCCATGCTGGCCTCGTTCGCGGCGTACGCGGTGGAAAAGAAGGTGTCCAGGAACGCGGCCAACTTCGGCAAGGGCGCGATCGAGGGCGTGGCCGCGCCCGAGGCGGCCAACAACGCCGGCGCGCAGACGTCCTTCATCCCGATGCTGACCTTGGGCATCCCGTCCAACCCGGTGATGGCGCTGATGATAGGCGCGATGATCATCCAGGGCATACAGCCCGGGCCGGCCGTGATGACGGAACAGCCGGCGCTGTTCTGGGGCATCATCGCCTCCATGTGGATCGGCAACTTCTTCCTGGTGGTGCTGAACCTGCCGATGATAGGCCTGTGGGTGCGCATGATCATGGTGCCGTACCGGCTGCTGTACCCGATGATACTGATCTTCTGCGCGATCGGCGTGTTCAGCCTGAACAACAGCGACTTCGACATCCACCTGATGGTGCTGTTCGGCCTGTTCGGCTACGTGTGCGCCAAGTTCGACATGGAGGCTGCGCCCATGCTGCTGGGCTTCATCCTCGGCCCGATGATGGAAGAGTATCTGCGCCGGGCGCTGCTGCTGTCGCGCAGCGATCCCATGGTCTTCGTCGAGCGGCCGATCTCCGCCGTCATGCTGGCCATGGCGCTGGCGGCGCTCACCGCGGTTCTGCTGCCGGCCTTGCGGCGCAAGCGCGAGGAGGCGTTCGTGGAGTAGCGGCGCAAGCCTGGCACCGGCACAACACCATTTCTTAAATACAAAGGACAATAAAATGAAACATCTACTCAAACTGGCCCTCTCGGCTATTCTTTTCCTCTCCGCCTGCCCCCGGTGTCAGAATAGTTGTCGCCTGAACGTTGCATTTATGCCGCTTTTTTGAGTTCTGCTTTTCCCTCCTTTTTGTTGACGGGTTCCTTGACGTTTTTTCTGGATTCAGGTGCACGATCGTGACTGGCTCCCAGTTCCGCGTATAGCCGCTCCAGCGCGGTGGCACCCTTCATCGGACTGCCGTTATCGGAGTGCAGAACCACCTGCTGTGGCGCGATATTCTCCCGCGCACAAATAGCACAAGGCGCGCCACAACAAACGCCGCCTGCTGCAGAGCCCGTTCGTCAAGTTGCTGGCCGAACGCCTGGCGGCTACGCGCGCTGCCGGGCTGCATGGCGGTGCCGATCATCGCGGTTTCCGCCAGCACCTTCAGCCAGGACGAGGAACGCTATCTCGCCTCCGGCGTGAATGCCTTTCTTTCGAAGCCGATAGACCATGACAGCCTGCTCGCGAAAATCGCCCCCCTGTTGCAGCTGCCCTGATCTACGAACACTTCAATGTGGAATCGATGTTGGGCGAGTCGGTGATCGACGCGCTGGTGGTGCCGCCGAATGAACAGATCGAAGCCCTGTATCGACTCGCGCGGCTGGGCAACATGGAGGATGTCCTGCGCTGGTCCAACCGGCTCGATGCGCTTGACGAGCGCTATTGGCCGTTTGCCGATCAGTTGCGCGCATTGGCAAAGGGATATCAATCGAAGGCGATCCTGAATTTTGCGAAGCGCTACTATCTGGATGAGACGGAAACCTCCTTGGATCACGATACCTCGACGTTAGACAGGAAATAGAAACGATAAGTTGCTTGCATTGAAGTGGAATAGCGGTAAACTCAGGCTTGTTCTCCCAATGCAGTGCGAGGGGGGCGATGCGTCCGGCACCTTGTGAAACTGGAAGGAATTGATCGCATGCAATCCTTGGTGTCCGGTTTGTTCGCATCGCGGATACTGTTCGCCGCGGCCGATGGCACGGCACAGTCGGGCATGTCGCCGACCGAGCCGGTCAAGGCCAAGGGCGGCGGCGTGGTCACCGTCGTCAAGGTGGGCGACATCGTGCCACCCAGGGTGGCGCCGCCATGCAAGCCCGGCAGTTGCCTCTTCGCCGGTCAAAGCGTGACGGTGATCGTGTCGGACAGCGTCATCTATTCCTCCATCCTCGAAGGGAAAAAGGAATTCGAGGCCGCCACCGGCGCCCGGCTCAACATCAATCGGGTACCGTTCAGCGAGAATTTCGAAAACTTTTTTTCCGATCTGAGCAGTCGCAGCGGCAAGTACGATTCATCGATTGCTGGCGCCTGGTGGCTGGGCGAACTGGTGGGCGGAGACCATCTGCTTTCCTACGACAAGTACTACAACGATCCGCGCTTTCCGAAATGGAACATCGACGACGTATTGACGGCGCCGCGCAGCCTGCTGTCGTATGGCGGCAAGAAATACATGGTGGCCAACGATCACGACGGCCAGGTCATGTATTACCGACGCGATCTGCTGGCGGATGCACAGCATCAGGCGGCGTTCCGTCAAAAGTACGGCTACGCGCTCGATGTGCCGAAGACCTGGGCGCAGTTCCAGGATGTGGCCGAGTATTTCAACGGCAAGGATCTCAATGGCAACGGCATGCCGGACCACGGCGTGACGATGGCCTTGTATGCGGCGCGCGGCTGGGACGGTATCGATCCCGGGAGAACTTTTCATTTCCTGCCACCCGACGGCACCGGACAGATTGAAACCTATCTGAAAGCCGGTTGGAACGGAGCCGATGTCCGCAACTATCTGCATGCCTATTTCGATACCTTTGGCAACAGGCAGCAATTGCCTTACTTGCGTATTTCGGGCAACTACAGCTATTGGCAGGTACTTGATTTTCACCTGGCGCAGGCGACCGCCGGCCGATTGAGCCAGGAGTCGGCACCGAAGGCGACCGCTGTCGATTTCGAAGAGATGACGATACGCCTCGGACGCGCGCGACAGAGGGGTGTTTACCGGGCGTCGCTCGGATTTCAGTAGCGAAGTATTTGCCGCCGGTCATGACGGCCGTCGACAAGGAACGAACCATGGACAGGAACATGAATAGGAACGTAAGGCGGCTGGCAATGCTGATTGCGGCATGCTCGGTTTCGATGATGGTTGCGGCCCAGGAAGCGAAGCCGAAACGGGAACTCTATGAAGCAACGGTCGTGAAGACCGGGGAAATCGTTCCACCCCGGGTCGTGCAGCCATGCAAGCCCAGCCACTGTCCGTTCGCCGGCCAGACCGTCACGGTGCTGCAGGGAAAAAGGCAGAGAGGCGGCGCGATCGACGAGTTGAAGGATGAATTCGAGGCGGCCACCGGCGCCAGGCTCAATCTGGTTCAAATTGCGCACGAGGAGCAGTATCCGAATTTCATTTCCGATCTGACCAACCGCGGCGGCAAGTACGATGCGGCATACACTGCCGCCTGGTGGTTGGGCGAGCTGGCGGGCGAGGGTTATCTGCTTCCCTACGACAAGTACTACAACGATCCGCGCTTTCCGAAATGGAACATCGACGACGTATTGCCGGCGCCGCGCAGCCTGCTGTCGTATGGCGGCAAGAAATACATGGTGGCCAACGATCACGACGGCCAGGTCATGTATTACCGACGCGATCTGCTGGCGGATGCACGGCATCAGGCGGCGTTTCGCCAAAAGTACGGCTACGCGCTCGATGTGCCGAAGACCTGGGCGCAGTTCCGGGATGTGGCCGAGTATTTCAACGGCAAGGATCTCAATGGCGACGGCGTGCCGGATCATGGGCTCTCCATGCATCTGAAGGTGGGAGCGCAGGGCATGTTTCATTTCATGTCGTTTTCGGCGCCGTTCGTGATTGGGCCGGGCAATCCTCAGCTGTACTGGTTCGATCCACAGACGATGAAGCCGCTGATCGAGAGTCCGGGCCATGTGCGGGCGCTCACGGCGCTGGTCGATCTGGTCCAGTTCGGACCAAAAGAGATGCTCAATTGGGATCTGGGAAAAAGCTGGGACCACTTTCTGGCCGGCCGCGCGGCGCTTGCTTTCACTTGGGGCGATCTTGGCGCGCTGGCGCAGGAAAACGGCAGCAAGGTCAAGGGCAAGATCGGTTCCGCGGTGCTGCCCGGCACGCGCGAGTACTACAGCATCGCGCAGCACAAGTGGGTCAAGACGGCGCAGCCTAACCTGGTCGGTAATACCACCGGCGGCTCGTGGGCTGGCGTCATCTCGAAGCAATCGAAAGTGCCGGCGGCGACCTATTACCTCTTCGCCATGCTGGCGACCCGGGAAAAATCGCAGGTGTATGCGGCGCGCGGCTGGGACGGTATCGATTCCGGGAGAACTTTTCATTTCCCGCCGCCCGACGGCACCGGACAGATTGAAACCTATCTGAAAGCCGGCTGGGACGAGGTCGACATACGCGATTATTCGAAGGCGTATTTCGAAACGTTCACCAACAAGCTTCAGTTTCCCTATCTGCGCATTTCCGGCGCCTACGGTTACTGGCAGGCGCTCGACGTGCACCTGGCGGAAGCGGCCGCCGGCCAATTGAGTCCGGCGGCGGCACTGAAGGCAACCGCCGTCGATTTCGAAGAGATCACGATCCGCCGGGGACGCGAGCGGCAGCGGCGATCCTATCGTGCATCGCTGGGACAGTAGCGTGCGAGCCGGGGAATTCTTCACTCCGCTCATTCACTATCTGAAGCCGTTCAGTATCGGCCGCAAGCTGACGATCGGATTTGGTGCACTGGCCATCGTCACGCTGCTGGTTGCGACACGAGCCTTCGTTGCGGGGCGCAACGCCACCGAGGACATCCGTCTTGTCGAAGCGGTGCGCGCACCCGCGTCGCTGACTTCGGCGCAGGCGCAGGCTGGCCTGCTGAGAATGCAGCTGCATATGCGCGGCTATCTGGTGTTGTCCGACCCTGTCGACATCGAGGAATTCCAAGTGGCCCGGCATGCCTTCGAGGAGCGCCTTGCGTCCTTGCAGGCGATGTCCCGCAACTGGCCCGAGGAAGAGGCGAAGTGGGTCGTCGAACTGACTACCACCTATGCGCGCTGGGCCAAGCTGCCGCCGCATCTGTTCGAACTGCACGACAATCCGCTCAAGAACCGGCCGGCCTTGCGCATTGCCAGGGGTGACATCCAGGAACTGCGGATACGGATTCTCGATAATATCGATACCATGATCAGCATCCAGAAAGCGCGCGGCATGCAGCCGCAGAGCCGGGAATTGCTGGCCGACCTGCTGGGATTCCAGACCTCGTTCGATGCCATGGCGACCAACCTGATGGCGTACGGCGCGTCGGGAGAACTCAATTTCGAGCTGGCCTACGGACCGCAATTGGGAACCAATGCAGCGATCTGGAATACCCTGTCCGGCAAGCGCGCGCTGCTGTCGGACGAACAGCGGAGCAAGTTCGACATGATTTCCCGCGATCGGGCGAAAGTCGCGGAGCTGGCCTTGCAACTCATAGGCATAATCAACGGCGAGCATGCCTATGAGGATCTGTATCTATTCCGTACCGAAGTCACGCCGCAGGCGGAAGTTCTGCTCGGCCTGCTCAACAAGATCACCCAGCGGCAACAGGTGCAATTGCAAACCGATCTCGCACGGGCGCGCAGCAGCCTATCGGATGCGCACCTGCAAACGGCGGCCGGCGGTATGCTTGCCGTTGTTTTCAGCGTCGCGCTGGCCTATCTGTTCCGGCGCAGCATTGTCGATCCGGTACGCCGGCTGACCGAGGTGGCCGAGCAGGTCGCGGCCGGCAATCTTTCCACGCGCGCCGAGGTCGAGTCACGCGACGAGATCGGCGTGCTCGGAATCAGCATCAACATCATGACGAAGCGGCTGGCCGAAACCATTGAGCATCTCGAAGCGGTGTTCGCGGAAGCACAGCGTGCCAGGGATGCCGCCGATGCCGCCAACCGTGCCAAGAGCGAGTTCCTTGCCAACATGAGCCATGAGTTGCGCACGCCGCTCAACGGCATTCTGGGGTATGCCCAGATCCTGCAGCGCGACAGGACACTGGGCGAGCAGCAACTGTCCGGGGTGAACGTGATCCGGCACAGCGGCGAGCATCTGCTTACCCTTATCAACGATATCCTGGATCTGGCCAAGATCGAAGCCGGCAAGATGGAGCTCTACCTGGTCGACCTCCAGCTGGCCGGCTTCGCGCGCACCCTCGTCGAGATGGTCGAGGTGAAAGCGGTGCAGAAGGGCCTGGCGTTCGTCTGCGACCTGGCGCCGGATTTGCCGCGGTCGGTCCGGGCCGACGAAAAGCGGTTGCGCCAAGTGCTGCTCAATTTGCTGTCCAATGCGGTCAAGTTCACCGACCACGGCCAGGTGACACTGCGGGTGCGCGCCGTGTCGCCCGCCCGGCTGCGCTTCGAGGTGCAGGATAGCGGCGTGGGCATCAGTACCGATCAATTGGGCGCCCTCTTCCAGCCGTTCGAGCAAGTGGGCGAGGCGCAGCGCCGTCTGGGCGGTACCGGCCTGGGACTGGCCATCAGCCGGCAATACGTGCGCCTGATGGGGGGCGATATCCAGGTCGAGAGTCGGATCGGCCAAGGCAGCACGTTCTGGTTCGAACTGGCTTTACCGGTGGTGGTGGCCGATACGGCCACGGCATTGGCCCGCATCGTGACCGGCTACGCCGGGCCGCCTCTGAAGGTGCTGGTGGTGGACGATGTGGCCGGGAATCGGGCGGTGGTGGTCGATCTGTTGACGCCGCTCGGCTTCGAGGTGGTCGCGGCAGTGAACGGCCGCGAAGGGCTGGAAATGGCGCAGCGTTTGCGGCCGCATCTGATCCTGATGGATATGGCGATGCCAGTGATGGATGGCCTGGAAGCCACGCACCGCTTGCGCGAACTGCCGGCCTTCCAGGACGTGCCGATCATTGTGCTATCGGCCAGCGTTTCCGCGAGCGATAGTGAACAATGCCTGGCGGCCGGGGCGAATGCGTTTCTGCCCAAGCCGATCGACGTGGACCGGCTGCTGGGCCAGATTGCGACCTTGTTGCCGCTGGAGTGGGTCTACGCTCGGCCGGAAGCAGAACCTACTTCAGAACGGGACGCGAGCGAGGCGTTCGTGGTGCCGCCGCAGCAGGAAATGGAAGTGCTGTACCGTCTGGCCCTTCGTGGAAACATGCGAGACATTTTGGCGCACGCAGCGCACCTGGCCGAACTCGACCCGCGCTACGGCCCGTTCGCCGGCCAATTACGCGTGCTGGCCAAGAGCTTCCAGTCCAAAGCCATTTTCAGCCTGGTGGAGCGCTATCTGAATGGAAACCAGGTGCAATGACAGGGTTGATTTCGCTGTCGTGCCTTGCTATGGCGCTGAATCCAGCTTGGCATAATATTATGAATATTGCAATAAAATTCGATGTGCGCTTCCCACCATGCGTAACATTGCGCAGCTCGGTCGCCGATACAGTTATGCGCGGTAGGGCTCCACGGATCGTATCGTATAGGTACACGCTGAAGGAGCGTGGCGTCACGCTCAAGGCGACCGAGCAACCCATAGACACCCGCAGCGCGGCTGGCAAGGCATTCCTGGACATGCTGGGCGTGTTCGCGGAATTCGAAACGAACCTCCGGCGCGATCGAGGGCGTGGCGGCGCCCGAGGCGGCCAACAACGCCGGCGCGCAGACCTCGTTCATCCCGATGCTGACCCTCGGCATCCTGTCCAACCCGGTGATGGCGCTCATGATAGGCGCGATGATCATCCAGGGCATACAGCCCGGGCCGGCCGTGATGACGGAACAGCCGGCGCTGTTCTGGGGCATCATCGCCTCCATGTGGATCGGCAACTTCTTCCTGGTGGTGCTGAACCTGCCGATGATAGGCCTGTGGGTGCGCATGATCATGGTGCCGTACCGGCTGCTGTATCCGATGATACTGATCTTCTGCGCGATCGGCGTGTTCAGCCTGAACAACAGCGACTTCGACATCCACCTGATGGTGCTGTTCGGCCTGTTCGGCTACGTGTGCGCCAAGTTCGACATGGAGGCTGCGCCCATGCTGCTGGGCTTCATCCTCGGGCCGATGATGGAGGAATACCTGCGCCGGGCGCTGCTGCTGTCGCGCAGCGATCCCATGGTCTTCGTCGAGCGGCCGATCTCCGCCGTCATGCTGGCCATGGCGCTGGCGGCGCTCACCGCGGTCCTGCTGCCGGCCTTGCGGCGTAAGCGCGAGGAGGCGTTCGTGGAATAACGGCGCCCGCCCATAAATAAATAACCCAGGGTTATTTTGAAATTACCCCTGGGTTAATTAGCCTTGCTGTTGGAACGACACTAGGTTCAGACGAACTCGCCCACCTTGGCCACCACCGCCTCGCGCACCGAACCGCTGGTGACGAAGGAGTGGGCGACCTGGATGTCGTTGTGGAACCAGCGGTCGCCGTCCAGGCAGGCCGGGATCTGCTTGCGGATCTCGTCGTAGGCCGCTTGCGTGCCCTCGCCCAGCTTGAAGCCCGGCAGCAGGTCCTCGGTCATGGTCAGCGCCTGCGCCGCCAGCAGCATTTCCACGCCCACGATGTATTGCGTGTTCTGCACGATGGTGTAGGCCTTGCGCGCGCACCAGGTGGAGTTCGAGATGTGGTCTTCGCTGTTGGCCTTCGACGGGATCGAGTCGACGCTGCCCGGCATGGACAGGGTGCGGTTTTCCATCACGAGCGAGCTCAGCGAGCACTGCACCACCGGGTAGCCGGTGTTCACGCCGCGCAGGCCGGACATCAGGTTGCGCGGCAGCCCCCACGACAGCGTCGGGTCGATCAGGCGGGCGACGCGGCGCTCGCAGATCGAGCCCAGGTCGGTGATGGACATGGCCAGCAGGTCCATCGCCTGCGCCAGGTACTGGCCGTGGAAGTTGCCGCCCGAGATTATCTCGAAGCCGCCGCCTTCCTTGCCGAAGATCAGCGGGTTGTCGGTGGCCGAGTTGATCTCGTTCCTGACGATGGTGTCGATGTAGTCCAGCGCGTCGAACACGGGGCCGTATACCTGCGGCGTGCAGCGCAGCGAGTACACGTCCTGGATGCGCGGCGAGTACGGGATGTCGGTGCGGCGCAGCTCGTCCGGGAACTGGATCGCGCGCGCCTCGTGGGTGGTGCGGGTCGAGCCCTTGAGCAGCTTGCGCACGACCTTGGCGGTCTTGATCTGGCCGGGGTGCGGACGGGCCAGCTGGATGCGCGGATCGAAGCCGGCCATCTCGGCGCGCATCGCCTCCAAGGTCAGGCCCAGCGACAGGCAGGCGTCGGTCAGCAGGTCGCGCGCGTCCTTGGCGGCCATCACGGCCACGGCCAGCGAGGCGGTGCAGCCGTTGATCAGGGCCGAGGCGTCCTTGGCTTTCAGGTCGAATTTCACGGGGCCGATCTCGGCCTTGGTGATGGCCTCGGCGGCCGACATGCGGCGGCCGTCGTACATCACCTCGGCCTCGTCGAAGCCGGCGATGGCGGCGGCCAAGTAGGCCAGCGGGGCCAGGTCGCCGGAGGCGCCGACGGAACCTTTTTGCGGCATGATGGGGTGGATGCCGGCGTTGATGAAGGCGATCAGGCGGTCCACCACTTCCACCCGCGGCGCGGAGTAGTTGGAGGCGAAGGCGTTGGCGCGCAGCAGCATGGTGGCGCGCGACACTTCCTCCGAGAACGGCTCGCCGATGCCGCCCGAGTGGGCCTTGATCAGTTGGGTCTGGAACAGCTCGATGTGCTCGACCTTGATGCGGGTGTCCTTCAGCAGGCCGACGCCAGTGTTGAAGCTGTACATCATCGGCGCTTCGTCGTGCATCCAGGTCGATTCGATGTAGTCGCGGCTCTCCTTCAGGGCTGCGCGCGACGAGGCGGCCAATTCCACCTTGGCGTGGGGCGCGCGCGCCACGGCGAGCACTTGCTCGGCGGTGAGGGTGAAGCCGTCGATGGTTACGGTAGTCATATTCTTTCCTTCGTGTGGGGACGTGGCGTGCCGGGCGGCGGGCGCCGCCCGGCGTACTCTTATCAGTTCGCGCCTGCTTCGAACCAGGTGCCGATCAGTTGGCGTTCCGCGTCCGTCATTTGCGTCATGTTAGCCAGCGGCATGTCCTTGCTCTGCACGGCGCGCTGGAACACCTTGGCGGCGTGCTGGCGGGTCTGCTCTGGCGTGTCCAGCATCACACCGCCGGGGGCGGAGGCGAAACCGGCCTGGGTCGGCGCCGCCGAGTGGCATGACACGCAGCGCTGCGTCACCACCGTTTGCACGGCGGCGATGTCGGCGCCGGTGGCCGGCGCCGAGGCGGCGTCGGCGTGGCCGTGGCCGTCGGTCGCCGCGGCGGCGGCCGCCGGCGCCGAAGGTTGGGCTGCCACCGCCTTGCGTGGCGCCGGAGCGATGGCGATGGCCACGGCGACCAGCAGGATCACACCGGCCACCGGGAAGCCCAGCGACACCTTGCCGGCGTGGCGCAGGTTGAAGAAGTGGCGGATCAGGACGCCGGCGGCCATGATGGCGGCCAGAATCAGCCAGCTGTAGGCGTGGCTGTAGGTCATCGCGTAGTGGTTGCTGATCATGATCAGCAGCACCGGCAAGGTGAAGTAGTTGTTGTGCACCGAACGCACCTTGGCGCGCTTGCCGTGGATCGGGTCGGGCGACTGGCCCTTCTCCATCGCTTCCACCAGCTTGCGCTGGCCGGGGATGATCACGAACAGCACGTTACCCACCATCATGGTGCCGATCATGGCGCCGACGTGGATGTAGGCGGCGCGGCCGCTCAGGGTGTGCGTCAGCACGTAGGCGGCGGCCACGATCAGCACGAACAGCACGGTGCCCAGCACGGCGGGCGTCTCGGCCAGCTTGGTCTTGCACAGCAGGTCGTACACCAGCCAGCCGCCCAGCAGCGTGCCCAGGCCCACGGCCACGGCTTGCGTCGAGGACAGGTCGGCGACGTTCTTGTCGATCATCATCGCCGAGGCGTTGAAGTAGTAGACGATGAACAGCATCGCGAAGCCGGAGATCCAGGTCGCGTACGCTTCCCATTTGAACCAGTGCAGGTCGGACGGCAGTTCCGCCGGCGCCACCAGGTACTTCTGCGGGTTGTAGAAGCCGCCACCGTGCACGGCCCACAGTTCACCGGACACGCCGGCCTTGGCCAGCGGGCTGCCGGGTTTCGGCGGCCGGATCGAATTGTCCAGCCAGACGAAGTAAAACGACGCGCCGATCCACGCGATACCGGTGATCAAATGCAGCCAGCGCACCAGCAGATTGAGCCACTCCACCCCATACGATCCGAATAAAGCTTCCATGATTTTCCAATTGTTAGTCTTGTCATCTGCCTCTGGCGGGCACTTCAGATGAGCGAGGCTCGCGCCCCCAATCCAGTCGTTATCCTGCCGCCGCTACGACCGCGAAGGACACCGCCTCGGCGATGCCCGTTCAACCACTCCCCGGCCTTGGAAAGGCGTCTCCTCTGCCGCCGGGATGGTGGAACGATATCGCTGTTGCCGCCCCCAGTCCTGCACCCATCCGTATAACCCGCATACGTTTCCCCTTATAGCTGTTGCATGCGGGAATGTGCGAACCTGTTATGCATAAGTCGAAATAACCAACTCGAGGAGAACACGATGTCACGACTGCCCGAACACCTGGACCTGCACCTGATCCGGATTTTGTATCTGCTGCTGTGCGAGAAAAACGTCTCGCGCGTGGCGCTGAAGCTGAACCAGCCGCAGCCTTCGATCTCCGCGTCGCTGCGCAAGCTGCGCGAGCTGACCGGCGATCCGCTGCTGGTGCGCGGCGGCCGCGGCATGGTGCCGACCCAGCACGGCGAGAGCCTGCTGAAGCCGGCCAAGCGCATCCTGGACGAGACCGAAAGCCTGTTCAGCCCGAAGACCGCCTTCGTGCCGCAGGAGGAGGCGCGCACCTTCCACATCGCCGCGCCGGACTACATGAACACCCAGTTCTTCACCGAGGTGATCGCCCGCGTGCGCCGCGAATCGCCCAAGAGCCGCCTGGTGATCCACGCGCTGGGACCGGACGCCGACTACGTGCGCCTGCTGTCGGACGGCGAGCTGGACCTGGTGGTGGCGAACTGGGACGAGCCGCCCCACCACCTGCACATCTCGAAGCTGTTCGACGATCCAATCGTGTGCCTGATGCGCGCCAACAGCGCCTACGCGCGCCGCACGCCGAAGGACGGCATGACCATCGAGGATTACCTGACCCTGCCGCACGCGGCGCCGGCGCTGATCCTGCCCGGCTACCACGGCAACATCGACGCCTTCCTGGAGCAGCAGAACATGGAGCGCAACATCGTGGTGGAGTCGGCGCACTTCCGCATGCTGCCCTACATCGTCGCGCAGACCGACCTGGTGCTGACGGCCGGCCAGCAGTTCGCCAGCTTCTACGAGAACACGCTGGGGCTGAAATCGTACAAGGTGCCGGTGAAGTTCCCGCCGCTGCGCTTCTACCAGTTGTGGCACGAGCGCGCCCATCACGCCACCGAGCACAAGTGGCTGCGCGCGCAGGTCAGCACGGCGGCGCGCTTGCTGACGAAATAGCGGAAAGACTACGCTGCGATCCGCTATAGCCGCTATCGATTCGACCATATAAATCCGTCCATCCGGCCCACTATTATCAAATTGCAATAACCCTGACCCCTCTACCTGGAGCGGGCGGCGTCCACTGCCGCCCGATTGCACGATGACGACTCTGAAGCAACTGAACACATGCGACGTGCTGGCATTCAGCGCCACGCTGCACGGCCTGTATGAACACTCGCCGTGGATTCCGCGGCGCGCCGCCGAGCGGCGGCCGTTCCGCACCGTGGAGGCGCTCAAGCTGGCGCTGCAGCAAGTGGTGGCCGAGGCCACGCGCGACGAACAATTGGGCCTGATCCGGGCCCACCCGGAGCTGGCCGGCAAGGCCGCCGTGGCCGGCGAGCTGACGCCGGAATCGACCGGCGAGCAGGCCAAGGCCGGCCTGCACCTGTGCAGCGCCGAGGAGTTCGCCGCCCTGCACGAATTGAATGCGGCGTACAACAACCGCTTCGGCTTCCCCTTCATCGTCGCGGTCAAGGGCGCGGACGGCAAGGGCCTGACGCGGCAAGCCATCATCGCCACCTTCCGCCGCCGCCTGCGCAACCAGGCGGCCGACGAGCGGCGCGAGGCGCTGCGCCAGATCAACCGCATCGCCGAGATGCGCCTGAACGCGCTGCTGCAGTTCGAGCCCGTGATGGGCAACGCCGTGATGGCCTGGGCCGAGACCATCGGCGCATTCAGCGAGGACGAGCAGGGCCTGACCTGCACCTACATGACGGAGACCCACCGCCGCACCGCCAGGCAGCTGGCGCAGTGGATGCGCGAGGCCGGCATGCACGCCCACATCGACGCGGTGGGCAACGTGGTGGGCCGCTACCTGTCGACCGATCCGCTGGCGCGCACCCTGATCACCGGCTCGCATTACGACACGGTGCGCAACGGCGGCAAGTACGACGGCCGCCAGGGCATCCTGACCGCCATCGCCGTGGTCAAGCAGCTGCACGAGCGCGGCGAGACCCTGCCCTTCCACTTCGAGGTGATCGCCTTCTCGGAGGAGGAAGGCGTGCGCTTCAAGAGCACCTTCCTGGGCAGCAGCGCGGTGATCGGCGCCTTCGATCCCGAACTGCTGGACCTGCGCGACCGCGACGGCGTGCAACTGCGCGACGTGCTGGCCGACTCGGTGCAGGACATGGGCGCCATCACCGCGCTGGCGCGCGACCCGTCCGACCTGCTGGGCTATGTGGAACTGCATATAGAACAGGGCCCGGTGCTGCTCGACCGCGGCCTGCCGGTGGGCGTGGTGACGTCGATCGCGGGCAGCAACCGCTACCTGGTGGAATTCAAGGGCCTGGCCAGCCACGCCGGCACCACGCCCATGGGCATGCGCAAGGACGCCGCCGCGGCCGCCGCCGAGATCATCCTGTACGTGGAACAGCGCTGCGCGCAAGACCCGGACTCGGACCTGGTCGGCACCGTCGGCCAGCTCCAGGTGCCGGGCGGCTCCACCAACGTGATCCCGGGCCGCTGCCACTTCTCGCTCGACATCCGCGCCGCCAACGACGCCGCGCGCGACGCGGCGGTGGCCGATATCGTTGCCAAGATAGAAAATGTGTGTCTTTCCCGCCACATCGAATACACGATGGAACTGGTCGTCTCCGCCCCTTGCGCGCCGTGCGCGCCGTGGCTGATGCAGCAGCTGGCCGCCGCCACCGAGCGCGCCGGCGTGCCGCCCTTCCAGCTCGCCTCCGGCGCCGGACACGACGCCATGCTGATGGCCCGCGTCACCGACGTGGCCATGCTGTTTTCCCGCTGCGGCAATGGCGGCATCAGCCACAACCCGCTCGAGACCATGACGGCCGACGACGCCGACGTGGCGGCCCGCGTGCTGCTCGACTTCCTGCGCAACTTCAAGGCCCGCCCCGCGCGCGCGGCGAAAGAGGCGCGCGAGGCCAGGGAGGCGGCGCGCGAGGCCCGCGAATATACGGAATAGCTGATAACGAATATGTCCAGGCCCATAGGCCGCCGAGGAGCCCATAGACCAAAGTACAGATACGCGAAAGCGGGGATCGTCCGCAAGGACCGCCAAATTTGTCCGTCTCCAAGACGGGTTTCAGGCGTATAAAAATTAATCATGAGACAAGCAAAATGAACTTCCTGGATAACTACTTCAAGCTCAGCGAGAACGGGACCAATGTCCGCACCGAGGTGCTGGCCGGCCTCACGACGTTCCTGACGATGGCTTACATCATCTTCGTCAACCCGTCGATCCTCGGCGACGCGGGCATGCCCAAGGACGCCGTCTTCGTGGCCACCTGCGTGGCGGCGGCGATCGGCACCCTGATCATGGGCCTGTACGCCAACTTCCCCATCGGCCTCGCGCCGGGCATGGGCCTGAACGCCTACTTCGCCTACGGCGTGGTGCTGGGCATGGGCTTCCCCTGGCAATCGGCGCTGGGCGCGGTGTTCATCTCGGGCTGCTGCTTCCTGGTGGTCTCGCTGCTGGGCGTGCGTGAGAAGATCATGAACGCGATCCCGCCGTCGCTGCGCACCGCGATCCCCGCCGGCGTGGGCTTGTTCCTGGCGCTGATCTCGCTGAAGAACTCCGGCATCGTGGTGGCCAATCCCGCCACCTTCGTGACCCTGGGCGACCTGCACAAGCCCGAGCCCGTGCTGGCCATCATCGGCTTCCTGACCATCGTGGCGCTGGACCGCCTGCGCGTCACCGGTGCCCTGCTGATCGGCATCATGGTCGTCACCGCGCTGAGCTTCGTCTTCGGCGGCAACGAGTTCCGCGGCATCGTCGCGCCGCCGCCGTCGATCGAGCCAACCTTCATGCAGCTGGACGTGGTGGGCGCGGTCTCGAAGGGCCTGCTGAACGTGGTGCTGGTGTTCTTCCTGGTGGAGCTGTTCGACGCGACCGGCACCCTGATGGGCGTGGCGCAGCGCGCCGGCCTGATGAAGGAAGGCAAAATGCCCCCCGGCATGAACAAGGCCCTGCTGGCCGACTCCGGCGCCATCATCGCCGGTTCCGTGATGGGCACCTCGAGCACCACCGCCTTCATCGAAAGCGCCGCCGGCGTGCAAGCGGGCGGCCGCACCGGCCTCACCGCCGTGACCATCGCCGTGCTGTTCCTGCTGGCCCTGTTCATCGCGCCGCTGGCCGGCGTGGTGCCGGCCTACGCCACCGCGCCCGCCCTGTTCTTCGTGGCCTGCCTGATGCTGCGCGAACTGACCGAGATCAACTGGGCGGAGACCACGGAAAGCATCCCCGCCGTGATCACCGCGCTGGTGATGCCCTTCACCTACTCGATCGCCAACGGCCTGGCGCTGGGCTTCATCAGCTACGCCGGCCTTAAACTGCTGACTGGCAAACACCGCGAAGTCAGCCTTATGCTCTGGGGGATCGCCGGCATCTTCCTGTTCAAGACGATTTACCTGCCCGGCTAAAAAGAAATAGAGGAGTCCCACAATGTCACACCCAGTGTCTCAACCGATACGTTTTTACTATCAGGGCCGCGTCCAAGAAGTCGCGTCCGCTTCACCGACCCGCACTTTGCTGCAGCACCTGCGTGAAGACCGGCATTGCACCGGCACCAAGGAAGGCTGCGCCGAAGGCGACTGCGGCGCCTGCACCGTGGTGATCGGCTCGCTGGTCGACGGCGAACTGGAAATGCGGAACGTCAATTCCTGCATCCAGTTCCTGCCCACGCTGGACGGCAAGGCGGTGTTCTCGGTGGAAGACCTGAAGCAGCCGAACGGCGAACTGCACCCGGTGCAGGAGGCGCTGGTTGAATGCCACGGGTCGCAATGCGGCTTTTGCACGCCCGGCTTCGCGATGTCCCTGTGGAGCTTGTACCTGAAGCAGGAGGGTCAGTCCGAGCCCCTGTGCCGCAAGACGATCGACGAGACACTGTCCGGCAACCTGTGCCGCTGCACCGGTTACCGCCCCATTATCGACGCGGCGCACCGCATGGGCGAACTGCCGCCGGTGCGCTTCGACCGGGAGGCCCTGGCGGCCGCCCTGCAAGACCTGCAACGGGAAACCATGTTCAGCTACACCCACGACGGCCAGACCTTCCACGCACCGCGCACCCTGGCGGAACTGGCGGAACTGCGCACCGCGAAACCGGCGGCCACCATCCTGGCCGGCTCCACCGACGTGGGCCTGTGGGTGACCAAGCAGATGCGCAACCTGGGCGACGTGATCTACGTGCGCCAGGTGAAGGAACTGCACAAGCTGGGCATCGTGGACGGCATGCTGGAGATCGGCGCCGCCGTCTCACTGGACGACGCCTACCAGGCCGTGCTGGCGCATTACCAGGACGCCTCGCTGCACGAGCTGTGGCAGCGCTTCGCCTCGCAACCGATCCGCAGCACCGGCACCCTGGGCGGCAGCGTCGCCAACGGTTCGCCGATCGGCGATTCCGCGCCGTGGATGATCGTGCTCGGCGCCGAGATCGTGCTGAACGGTTCGCAAGGCCGCCGCTCCATGCTGTTGCAGGACTTCTACCTCGACTATATGAAGAAGGACTGGCAGCCGGGCGAATTCGTGGAGGCCGTGCGCATCCCGATGCCGAAGGCGAACCAGCGATTCCGCACCTACAAGCTGGCCAAGCGCTACGACCAGGACATTTCCGCCGTCGCCGCCGCCTACGCCATCACGCTGGAGAACGGCGTCGTGCGCGACGCGCACATCGCCTACGGCGGCATGGCCGCCACCTCGAAGCGCGCCCCGCTGGCCGAGGCCGCGATCAACGGCAAGCCGTGGAACGAGGAGACGCTGAAGGCCGGCATGGCCGCGCTGGCGCGGGATTACACGCCGCTGACCGACATGCGCGCCACCGCAAGCTACCGTATGAAAACCGCACAAAACCTGCTGCGCCGCTTCTGGATGGAAACCCGTACCGAAGACGCGCTGCCGGCATCCTCCGTCAATGCCTTTGCCTTCAATGAAAGGAGCGCGGCATGAACAGCAAGTCCGAAGCATTCATGACCCTGGGCGCGGCCAAGGGCTGGTCCGAGGTCGGCCAGAACCATCCGCACGAATCGGCCATCCTGCACGTACTGGGCGAGGCCACCTACACCGACGACATCCCCGAGGCGCAAGGCACGCTGCACGCCGCGCTGGGCCTGTCCACCAAGGCGCACGCGCGCCTGCTGTCCATCGACCTGGAGCCGGTGAAAGCCATGCCGGGCGTGGTGGCGGTGTACACCTACAAGGACATCCCCGGCACCAACGATTGCGGCCCCATCATCCACGACGACCCCATACTCGCCGAGGAAAAGGTCGAGTACGTGGGCCAACCCATCTTCATCGTCGTGGCCGAAACGCACGACCAGGCGCGCCACGCCGCGCGCAAGGCCGACATCCAGTACGAGGAACTGCCCGCCATCCTGACGCCCGAGGCGGCGCGCGACGCGGAATCGTTCGTGGTGCCGCCGATGCGCCTGCAGCGCGGCAACGCCGAGGAGGCGTTCAGGCATTCGAAGAACTTCCTCAAAGGGAAGCTGCACGTGGGCGGCCAGGAGCAGTTCTACCTGGAGGGCCAGATCTCCTACGCCCTGCCGAAGGAAGGCAAGGGCATGCACGTGTACTGCTCGACCCAGCACCCGACCGAGATGCAGCACGTGGTGGCCCACGCCCTGCACTACCCGTCGCACGCGGTGGTGATCGAATGCCGCCGCATGGGCGGCGGCTTCGGCGGCAAGGAATCGCAGTCCGCGCTGTGGGCGGCCTGCGCCGCCGTCAGCGCCGCCACGCTCAAGCGCCCGGTGAAGCTGCGCGCCGACCGCGACGACGACATGATGGTCACCGGCAAGCGCCACTGCTTCTACTACGAGTACGAGATGGGCTATGACGACAACGGCCTGATCACCGCCGCCAGGGTGCAGATGGTGACCCGCGCCGGCTTCTCGGCCGACCTGTCGGCGCCGGTCGCCACCCGCGCGATCTGCCACTTCGACAACACCTACTACCTGAGCGACGTGGACATCCGCGCCATGGCCGGCAAGACCAACACCCAGTCGAACACCGCCTTCCGCGGCTTCGGCGGCCCGCAGGGCGCGATCGCGATCGAGTACATCGTCGACGAGATCGCCCGCAACCTGGGCAAGGACGCGCTGGACGTGCGCAAGGTGAACTTCTACGGCCGCAACGACGAGGAAGGCCGCAACTACACGCAGTACGGCCAGAAGGTGGTCGACAATGTCATCCACGACCTGGTGGGCCAACTGGAAAACGAGAGCGCGTACCGCGCCCGCCGCGAAGCCATCGACAAGTTCAACGCCACCAGCCCGGTGCTGAAGAAGGGCCTGGCGCTGACCCCGGTGAAATTCGGCATCGCCTTCAACGTGACGCACTTCAACCAGGCCGGCGCGCTGGTGCACATCTACACCGACGGCTCGGTGCTGGTGAACCACGGCGGCACCGAAATGGGCCAGGGCATCAACACCAAGGTGTGCCAGGTGGTGGCGCACGAGCTGGGCATTCCGCTGGCCAGGGTGCGCGCCAGCGCGACCGACACCAGCAAGGTGGCCAACACCTCCGCGACCGCCGCCTCGACCGGCGCGGACTTGAACGGCAAGGCCGCGCAGGACGCCGCCGCCACGCTGAACAAGCGCCTGCGCGCCTTCGCCGCCGCCACCTACAACTGCGATCCGGACGAGGTGGTGTTCGCCAACGACGTGGTGTACGCCGGCGGCGCCACGGTCGGCTTCCCGGACCTGGTGCAGAAGGCCTACCTGGCCCGCGTGCAGCTGTGGTCGGACGGCTTCTACGCCACCCCCGGCCTGTCGTGGGACCGCGAGAAAATGAACGGCAACCCGTTCGGCTACTTCGCCTACGGCGCCTCGGTGTCGGAAGTGATCGTCGACACGCTGACGGGCGAATGGAAGCTGCTGAAGGTGAACGCGCTGTACGACGCGGGCAATTCGCTGAACCCGGCCATCGACGTGGGCCAGGTGGAGGGCGCGTTCATCCAGGGCATGGGCTGGCTGACCACCGAGGAACTGTGGTGGAACAAGGCCGGCAAGCTGATGACGCACGCGCCGTCGACCTACAAGATCCCGGGCGTGTCCGACTGCCCGGAGGACTTCGACGTGCGCCTGTTCAAGAACCGCAACGCCTTCGACAGCATCCACCGTTCCAAGGCCGTGGGCGAACCGCCGCTGCTGCTGCCCTTCTCCGTGTTCCTGGCGATCCGCAACGCGATTGCCTCGGTGGGCGGCCACAAGATCAATCCCCCGCTGCGCGCCCCCGCGACCAGCGAGGCGATCCTGGACGCCGTGGAGGCGGTGCGCGAACAGGCCGCCGCCTGATCGCGCCGGTTGATGGAAAATGAAAGCCGGGCCTGACTAAGGCCCGGTTTTTTTTCGCCCGCCGGCGGTGTTACTACTTTGACAGTAGTGACCCGGCTGGCCCGTTTGGTGCCGACATGAAGACTATCTTTTTCAGTATGCTGCTTCTGCTGCAAGCCGCGCACGCGACGGCCGGCGGCGCGGAGCCCGAGCTGCGCGTGTGCAGCCTGACCCTGGCGCCGCAGACCATGGAGGACGCGGACGGGCGGCCCGCCGGCTACGCGGTGGAGATCCTGCGCCATGTGGCCGCCGCGCTGCGCTGGCGCATCAGGATCGATTACATGCCCTGGGCCAGGGTGGCGTCCGAAACGCGCGCGGGGCGCTGCGACATGGCGATGACGGTCCTGTACTTCAAGGACTACGCGGAATACATGCTGTTCCCGCGCGAATCCATCCTGGACCAGAAGAACGTGCTGGTGGTGCGCCGCGACAGCAGGATCAAGTACGACGGCGACCTGGAGAAGTTCATGCGGCGGCGCTCCATCGGCCTGTACGCCGACAAGCGCGTCAACGACGAATTCGAACAACTGCGCCACGCCTCCTGGGCCAGGGTGGACACCGTGGCCACCGCCGCGCTGAACATGCGCAAGCTGCTGGTCAAGCGCTTCGACGCCATCGTCGAGAACGACTTGAACATCATCCACGAGATGCGCAAGCTGGGACGGCTGGACGACGTGGAGATCCTGTCGCCGCCGCTCAGCGTGACGCCCGCCTACATCGTCTTCGCGCACAAGCCGGAATCGGAGGCCAGGGCCAGGCAGTACGACCAGGCGCTGGCCAGCTTCAAAAAGACCGCGAAGTTCAAGACGCTGACCAGCCAATATCTTCCCGAGACGGCCGTGGCCGATTGAGTGTCGCCCGCCGCGCGGTGATTATTGCGCTGCTGACCGCCCAATTAAGAGTATAGTTATTTGCCTCGGAACAGGAATTAGCAGCGAGGATTTACCATGAACAAACTCATACTTCAAGCCGCGATGGCGCTGGCGTTCACGGCCGCATCCGGCTACGCGTGCGCGGGAGCCACGGTCACCTACGTCAACCCCGACAAGATGACCGATGTGCCCCGATTCAATTCGGAACTGGAATCCATGGAAGCCCTCTTCCGCGAACACGTCGACAAGCTGGCCGCCAAGCTGCCGGCGGGGCAGGAGTTGAAGGTCGAGTTCCTGGACATCGATCTGGCCGGCGACGTGTTTCCCCGCGTGCCGGTCCAGGACGTGCGCATCATGCGGGGCCGCGCGGACTGGCCGCGCATCCATCTCCGCTACAGCGTGGAACAGGACGGCAAAGTGCTGCGCAGCGGCGAGCGCCGCCTGGCCGACGCGGCTTACCTGATGGGCTACAACCACTACAACAACGAGTTGTACGGGCACGAGAAGCAGATGCTGGACGACTGGTTCCGCAAGGACGTACTCGCGGCCCGCTAGGGCCGGCCGATCTATCGGCTCTGCTGCTTCACATACCTCATCTGGTTGACGAAGGTGTCCACCCAGTACACGTCCTTGTGCGCGGCGAGGTGCTTCAGCAGTTCCTCGTGCGCCTCGGTGGACACGCTCGAGTAGTCGCCCCCGACGCCGTGGAAGGTGATGTTCGCCATCGTGCCTTTCGCGGCGGCCTCCCGCACGATGGCGATCAACTGCTGGCCCGTGACGCCGCTCGGGAAGGACACGCCCACCGCGTAGGGATCGAGCTTGCCCATGTCGGCCGTCACGCCGCTGCCGCCTTCGAGCTTGATGGCGACGAATTCCGACTTGACGGCGTCGATGTAGTTCCGCCCGCCCGCGTTCTTGTCGATGCAGGGCGCGGTGAAGCTGCGTTCGCGCTTGCCGTCGATGGCGTACAGCATGGTGTTGGCCATGACCACCTGGTCGCGCATCTGGGCCACGCTCATCTTGTCCAGGTCGCGGTGCGCCGCCACCCACTCGCGCCCGGCGGGTGAGCCCGAGCACTGGTGGAACAGCGTGTGGTTGGCCAGCTCGTGGCCCCGTTCCGCGGCGGCGCGCCATTCCGGCAGGCGCCGCTCTATGGTCTCGCTGGCCAGCGACAGGTAGAAGGTGCCCTTCAGCCCATGCTGGTTCAGCGCCGGTATCGCATGGTCGAGCTGCGAGGGCAGCGCGTCGTCGTAGGCGAGGTTGACGGCCGCCTTCTGCCCGTTCGGCCACTTGAACGCCGCGTCGGCCGCGCCGGCGCCGGCCGGGAACAGCGCGGCGCCGGCGCACAGGGCCAGCATCAGGCGGATGCTCACGCCTTGCCCCGCGTGTTGAGCGCGCGGTAGCGGAAGTCCCGCATGCGCACCGTGCCCTGCCCCGCGCTGTAGACGCCGACCTTCAGGCTGAGGAAGCCGCCCAGCACATTGTGGTGCATGCCCGACACCTCCATTTGCCACGGGTGCTGCGTCCAGTTCTTGCCATCGTGCGAGTAGCTGAAGGTCACGATGTGCCGGTCGTTCCGCACGCGCAGGTGCACGGTCGACGTGGGCATCTCGGTCCGCATCCAGCTCTGCTCCTCGCCGTAGTTCCAGGTGTACATGTGCGTCCCGCTGAAGCCGAGGCCGACGAACATGCGGTCGCTGTAGTGCAGCAGCAGGCCGCCCTGCGCGCCGCCGGAAATGTCGAGCGTCACCGTGGCCTCGTAGGCGCGGTCGCCGACGATGAAGGTGAGCGGCGAGCAGTTGGCGGGCGCGGTGCCCTTGCCGGCCACCGAGATGGCCCGGTCCTCGAATCGCACGCGCTGCATTTCACCGGGCGCGGGGTTGAAGAAGCTCCACTGCACGCCGAATTTGTCGGCCGGGAAGCCGCCCGACTTGGCGTAGTCCGACGGACCGGCCTTGCCTTTCCTGGGCATCGGCAACGGCGACGACAGGTCGCCGCCCTTCACCTTGAACCAGCCGTCGCTGGTCCATTCCACCGGTTGCAGCAGCGTCTGCCGGCCCAGCGTGCGGTAGCCGTTTTCGTAGCCGTGGTAGACCATCCACCAGTCGCCGGCCGGCCCTTCCACCAGCGTGGCGTGGCCGCGCGACCACCACATCTCGTCCGCGCTTTGCGTCCGCAGCAGCGGGTTCTGCGGGCAGTGCTCCCAGGGCCCGTGGATGGAACGGGAGCGCGCGGCGATGACCATGTGGCTGGTGGGCGGGCCGGAGGTGCCGCCAACGGCGGTCACCAGGTAGAACCATTCGCCGCGCCTGAGCAGCTTGGGCCCCTCGGGCGCGAACATCTCCACCACCCAGTCCTTGGGATACTGCCACGGCGCGTAGGCCTGTTCCAGTTCGCCGTCGGTGGCCAGGCCGTCGTCGGTGAGGCGGATGCGGCGCACGCCGTTGACGAACAGGTAGCGCTTGCCGTCCTCGCCGACGATGTGGCCGGGGTCGATGGCGCCCGAGATCTTCAGGTCGACCGGCTCGCTCCACGGGCCCTTGATGTCGTCGGCCCAGATCACGAAGATGGACTGCTTGCCATCCGGGTCGGCCGGGATGTAGATGAAATAGCGGCCATTGTGCTTGATCAGGTCCATGGCCCACACGCTGCCCAGGGGCTTGGTGAGCGCCGGTCCGATCGGCGCCCAGTTCACCAGGTCGCGCGAGTGCCAGATGATGGCGCCGGGATAGGAGAAGAACGACGAGAACGTCATGTAGTAATCCGCGCCGTCCTTCAGGATGGTGGGATCGGGGTGGTCGCCGGCGATGATGGGGTTGAGGAAGGTGCCATTGCCCAGGTCGGCCTTGCGCTGCCCCTCTATGCCGGCGGCCCACACCGGCTCCGCCGGTTTCGTCGCGCAGGCGCGGGCCGGCGCGGCCTGCGAGACCTGCGGCGCGATCGCGGCGCCCGCCAGCAATGCCTTCAATGTGGTGCGTCTGCTTGCTTTCATTTACTCTCCTGGTTTGTGATGGCCAGACGCAGCACCAGCGCGCTGCGCGGCGCGATGCGGGTCTCTAGTTTGGTGCTGGTGTCGCCCGTCCGCTTGCCCCAGACGTCGCTCCAGCGGTAGGTGGTTTTACCGAATTCGGCCGAGCGCTTGCTGACGTCGTCGCCTATCGGATGCTCGCGCCAATCATGGCGGTAATCGATGGCCTGGCCGGAACGGTTCAGGAACATCAGCGCCCACTGTCCGTCGGCCAACGGCCTGGCCCAGACTTCCATCCGGCCGTCGGCGTAGGCGCGGAACGCCGGTATGCCCAGCTTGTCCTGGTTGATGGCGATGATGCCCGCGTGGGTCAGGATGCGGCGCGTCGCTTCCGGCATCGTACGCAGGTCGTTGCCGGAGATGAGCGGCGAGGCCAGCATGGCCCAGATCGACATGTGGGCGCGGTCCTCGTCCTCGGTCATGCCATTGCCCACCTCCAGCATGTCCATGTCGTTCCAGTGGCCGGGACCGGCGAACTTGCGCGCGGGCGCCTGCTTGTCGAGGATGCGCAGCACGCCCAGCGAACTCCAGCTGCCATGGCCGATCTCGCAATCCCAGCATGGCGCGATGTCGCCGGTGGTGCGCCACGAATGGCCGACCGGGCCGGCCCATTCCCACGGCTTGTTGTCGCCCCACTCGCAGATGCTGAACAGCATGGGGCGGCCGGCGGCGCGGATGGCGTCGCGCATGGTGGTGTAGGCCGCCTCCGCGTTCAAGCCCTTGGTGTCGCACCAGTCGTACTTCACGTAGTCGATGCCCCAGCGCGCGTAGGTGATGGCGTCCTGGTATTCATGTCCCCGGCTGCCGGGGTGGCCGCCGCAGGTGGTGGCGCCCGCGTCCGAATAGATGCCCAGCTTCAGGCCCTTGCCGTGCACATAATCGGCCAGCGCCTTCATGCCGGACGGGAAGCGCTTGGCGTCCGGCTGGATGTTGCCGTCCGCGTCGCGCACGCCATGCCAGCAGTCGTCGATGTTGATGTACTGGTAGCCGGCGTCCTTCATGCCCTGCTTCACCATGGCGTCGGCGGTCTCGCGTATCAGGCGCTCGTCGATCTCGCAGGCGAACTTGTTCCAGCTGTTCCAGCCCATTTGCGGCGTGGCGGCCAGCTCTTCGAACTTCTGCGCCATGGCGTGGCCGGACAGCGCGGCGCCCAACAGCATGCACGCCCCCAGACGCGCCTTGAACCTGAACTTCATGGTGTCTCCTGGTGTAGTGTCACGGCGCGGGCTTGCCGTAAACGATGCCCCGGCCGGCGGTGCTCATGTAGACCACGCCGTAGGTGTTCATGTCGCCCGCCACGAACTGGCCATTGCCCGGGCCGCCGTACTGGTGCCGGTCGTCGTTCACGCGCACCCAGCTGGCGCCTGTATCGATGGAACGGTACACGCCGCGCACGCCGTCGACGGTGCCCCAGATGTAGATGGCCGGATAGGCGGCGCCGGCCGCGGCCTTGCCGAAGCCGACCGCGCCGCAATGGCTGACGCTGGCCAGCGTGGCGAACGAGGCGCCGGAATCGGTCGAGCGGGCCAGGCCGCCGTTGTTCAGCGCCACCCAGACATCCCCTTCCCGGTCCGGCGCGACGCGCACCACGTTGGAACCGCCGGCGGCCAGCGAGGCCCTGGCGCCGAAGGACGCGCCGCCGTCGGTGCTGACCCGCATCACGCCGTTGTCGTAGACGTAGAATTTGCCGGAGTCGACGGGGTCCGCCACCGGGCGGAGGTTCGCGGCCGCCAGGCCGCGGATCGCCGTCCAGGTGGCGCCGGAATCGATGGAACGGTAGCTGGTGGTGGAACCCTCGGGGCTGTGCAGCAGCGTCGCGCCGTCCGCGGACAGGGCGACCTGGCCCTTGCCGCCGTTCAGGCTGGCGGTCTTGGTCCAGCTGGCACCGCCGGTGGTCGAGTAATACATCTCCTTGCCCACTCGTACCATCGCCGCGGTGTTGGCCGCCGCCACGGCCAGGCCGGTGGTGGTGCCGATGCCGGGCTTGTGGATGGACGCGTAGCGCGTCACGTCGTCATGGCGGAAGCCGTCGTAGTCGCCGATGACCGAGACCAGCGGTCCGCCCGGGACGCTCACCAGGCCCAGCGGCACCGTCTCCTCCAGGCCCGCGACGTTGAAGGTCCAGGTGGTGGTGGCGGCGTTGATGTCGGCGGTCTTGAAGATGCCGTTGCCGGACGTGACCCATGCCGCCTTGGTGTCGAAGGGATCGAACACGATCGTGCTCGCCCAGTGGATCGCGTGGCCGTTGATCCATGATATGCCGGCCGTGTTCTTGGCGAAGCCGCGCGCCACCACGTCGGTCCAGCTGGCGCCGCCGTTGGTGGACAGGAAGAGGCGGTCGCCCTTGGCGTCGCCCTGCGGCAGATAGGTGCTGATGGTGGAAGCGGCCAGGCGTTGCGGATTGTTCGGATCCACGCTGATGCCGCTGAACGAGGCGCTGTAGCCCGACGGCGTGACGTCGGTCCAGGCGCCGTTGCCGGTGTTGTACTTCCATATCTGGCCCTTGTCCATGGGCTCGGGCCGCGACGGGTGGCCGTGCGGACCGGCGCCGTTGGCGTAGGTGAGGTACAGGTTGCCGGCGCCGTCCAGCGCGGCGCGCTGCGGCATCAGCGTGGCGGGCGCGCCACCCACGGCGGTGAAGCTGGCGCCCGCGTCGTCGCTGCGGTAAAGACTGGGGCCCACCGAGCCGTAGCGCGACACGCCCACATACAGGCGCCGCGCCACGCCGCCGGACACGCTGGCCGGGTCGGGCATGACGAAGCTGATGCCGGCCCCGTTGGGCGTGGTGGTGACGTTCAGTCCCGCCATGCGGGTCCAGCTCGCGCCCGAGTCGGTGCTTTTGAACAGGCCGTTCCAGCGCGTGCCGGCGTACAGCACGTTGCCCGAGCCCGGGTCGACCGCCAGCCGCTCGCCGTTCTGCCGTCCCATGCCGTTGCCGTGCGCCTTGAACTGGGCGGTGACTTCGGTGACGGCGAAGGTCTTGCCGTAATCGCTGGAGCGCAACACGACGCTCCTGCCCTTGTTGGCATAGCCGATGCCGGCCACCATATACACCTTGGCCGCGTTCTTGGGATCGACCGCCAGCGACTCGACGCCGAGGTGGCCGCCCTCGTCCTCCGCCACCCAGTCCAGCAAGGGCATCCAGCGCGCGGCGGCCTTGTCCCAGCGATAGGCGCCGCCCACGTCGGTGCGGGCGTAGACCACGCCCGCTTCCGCCGTGCTTGGAATGACGGCGGAAACGAAGCCGCCGCCGCCGATGGCGACGCTGTCCCACGCGTAGTTCGCCGACGGGGCGGCGTGGCTGGCGCAGTGCGCCAGCGCGGCGGCCACCAATAGGGTTTTCAGCAGTGTCATCCGCCGCTACTCCTTTGTTTATTCCAACTCGTTCCCGCTTCCGCCGAAACGACAAAAAGGCAGCGCCCCGCTTGCGCGGGGGCACTGCCGAGTGGCCGTCGTAAAACAGTTACGGCTTGCCAACCACGATGCCGCGGCCCGCCGTGCTCATATACACCACGCCGAAGGTGTTCATGTCGCCGACGACAAAATTACCGTTGCCCGGGCCGCCGTACTCGTGCGCGTCGTCGTTCACGCGCACCCAGCTCGCGCCGGTGTTGGTCGACCTGAACAGCCCGCGCACGCCGCCCACCGTGCCCCAAATGTACACGGTCGGGTAGGTGGCGCCCACGTCGGCCTTGCCGAAGCCGACCGCGGCGCAGTTGCTCACGCCGGAAATGGTGCTGAACGAGGTGCCCGAATTGGTCGAGCGGGCCAGGCCGCCGCCATTCAGCGGTACCCAGATGTCGCCCTCCCTGCCCGGCGCGACGCGGATCAGGTTCGAACCGCCGGACGCCATCGTGCCGCGCGCCTGGAAGGACGCGCCGCCATCGGTGCTGACCATCATGGTGCCGTTGTTATAGGCGTAGAACTTGTTCGAGTTGACGGTGTCGCCCACCGGACGCAGGTCGGCGGTCGACAGGCCGCTGATCGCCGTCCAGCTGGAGCCCATGTTCCACGAGCGGTAGCTGGTGGTCGAACCCTGCGGGCTGTGCAGCAAGGTCCCGCCGTTGGCCGACAGGGCCACCTGGCCGAAGGTGCCGTTCATCACCGGGGACTTGGTCCAGCTGGTGCCGCCGTCCCAAGTGTAATACATGCTGCCGTTGCCCGTGCGCACCATCGCGCCGTTGTTGCCCACGGCGTGCGCCAGGCCGATGGTGGTGCCCATGCGCGGCGCGTGGATGGGGGCGTAGGACGCGACGTTGGTGTGGCGGAAGCCGTCGTAGTCGCCGATCACCGACACCACGGGGCCGCCCGGCACGCTCACCAGGTTGAGCGGCACGGTCTCCTCCAGTCCCTTGACGTCGAAGCGCCAGGTGGTGGTGGTCGCGTCGATGTCGGAGGTCTTGAAGATGCCGTTGCCGGACGTGACCCACACCGACTTGCTGTCGTAGGGATCGAACTCGATCGATCCGGCCCAGTGGATGCTCTCGGTCGAGATCCACGACACCCCGCCGGTATCCATGGCGTAGCCGCGCGCGATCACGTCGGTCCAGCTGGCCCCGCCGTTGGTCGAGATGTAGACGCGGTCGCCCCATGCGCTGCCCTGCTGCATGTAGGTGTTGGTGGTCGAGGCGACCAGGCGCTGCGAATTGCCGTTGGCCACGCTGATGCCGCTGAAGGCGCGGTTGATGCCGGCCGGCGTGACGTTGGTCATGGCGCCGGTGCCCACGCTGTACTTGTAGATCTTGCCCTGGTCCATAGGCTCCGGCTGCGACGGGTGGCCATGCGGCCCGGCCCCGTTGCCGTAGGTGATGAACATGTTGCCGGCGCCGTCGTAGACGGCGCGCTGAGGCATCAGGTCCGATGGCGAGCCGCTCACCGCGGTGAAGGTGGCGCCGGCGTTGTTGGTGACGTACAGGTTGGTGCCGACCGAGCCGTAACGCGACACGCCCACCAGGATGCGCTGGGCCACGCCGTTGAACAGGCTGTGCGGATCGGGCAGCACGAAGCTGATGCCCGCCTCGTTCGGCGTGGTGGTCACGTTCAGGGCCGTCATGCGGTTCCAGGTGGCGCCCGAGTCGACGCTCTTGAACAGGCCGTTCCAACGGGTGCCGACGTACAGCGTGCTCGAGGTGCCGGGATCGACCACCAGCCGTTCGCCGTTCTGGCGTCCCATGCCGTTGCCGTGGGTTTTGAACTGGGCGGTGACGTCGGTGATGGCGTAGGTCTGGCCGTAGTCGCTGGAGCGCAGGATCACGGTCTTGCCGCCGTTGAAGTAGGAGATCCCGGCCAGCATGTAGACCTTGGCCGCGTTCTTGGGATCGACGGCGAGCGAGTCGACGCCGAGGTAGCCGGTTTCGTTTTCCGACACCCAGTCCAGCATGGGCTTCCATTTGAGCGCGGTTTTGTCCCAACGGTAGGCGCCGCCCACGTCGGTGCGGGCGTACACCATGCCCTGCTCGGTCTTGCTTGGAATGACGGACGAGACGAATCCGCCCCCGCCTATGGCCACGTTGTCCCACGTGTACGCGGCGGCGCTGCTGGCGGCGAACGCGAGCACCGCGGCCAGCATCGGCATTGATTTCAATACTTTCATTGCGCTTCTCCGGTTGGTTTCTTGAAGTTGCAAGACAGGTACTGCTGTGCGATTCCGGCTGGAACGTTAGCCGAGATGCGCGTCACGGCCGGCACGCCGCCGCCGCGTCCAACCCAGGGCCGCCACGCCCAGCCCGATCAGCGCGATGCTGCCCGGTTCGGGCACGTCGCTGGCCCGGCTGAAGGACAGGTCATCCATGACGAACCAGCCCTTGTCGCGCGTGATGCTCAGGCGCGCGACATTGCTGAAGCTGGCGGCGATGAAGGCGTAGTTGGACGTGATGGCCATGTTGCCGGTGCTGCCGATCAGCTGGTTCGCGCTGTTGTACGCGCTGATGTTGACCCAGCTGGCCTTGGCGCCGTTGGTGCCGGGAGTGGCGAACCAGGCGCCGGCGAAGTTGAAGGGATCCAGGCTGCTCATGGTCAGCAGGTTGTTGGCGCCGAAGCCGTTGCTCAGGAACTTGGTGCCCGAGTGCGCGGCGTTGCCATAGCCGGCCACCGAGGTGTCGCCCAGGAACATGTTGCCGCCCCACGTGAAGCCGGCGTAGGGAGTGGGGCTGGCTTTGTTGATGCCGGCCAGTTTGCCGCCCGCGTTCAGATCGTCGAAGTTGATGACGGTGGCGTGCGCCATCGATGCCATGGTCAGGCCGGTGCTGGCGATCAAGCCGATCAGGAAGTTTTTCATGATGTCCTCTTGTGCTGTGGGGAGGCGCCGGGGGCGCCTCCGATCGATATCAGTTGCAGGCGGCGCCGGTGACGGCCGGCACCGTCGCGGCGTTGTAATTGCCGACCACCATGCCGACACTCACGGTCGCGCCGGGGGCGATGTTGGTGTTCCAGCTCTCGGTGGCGGTGGCCGTGAAGGTCGGCGACGTGCCCGAGATACCGCCGTTCCACCAGCCGCTGATCGTCGAGTTCTCGCTGTAGGTCCAGCTGACCGACCAGCCGTTGACGGTGGTGGAGCGGTTGTTGGTGATGCGGATATCGGCGATGTGGCCACCCTGCCAGGAGGCGGTGATCACGTATTCGCACTTGTTGGCCGGCTGCGCCGGCGCCGTGACGACGCTGGAGTTGACGGTGGAGACCGTCACATCGCCGTCGTTCCCGGCCGTCGAGCCGTACACCATGCCGCGGCCCACCGAGCTCATATACACGGTGCCGTAGGTGTTCATGTCGCCGGTGACGAACTGGCTGTTGCCGGGGCCGCCGTACTGGTGCGCGTCGTCGTTGATGCGCACCCAGGTGACGCCCTTGTCGATGGAACGCAGCATGCCGCGCACGCCGCCCACCGTGCCCCACATGTACAGCGTGGGGTAGTTGGCGCCCGGGGCGGCCTTGCCCAGGCCGACGGCGCCGCAGGCGGTGACGTTGCCGATCTTGCCGAAGGTGGCGCCGCTGTCGGTGGTGTGCGCCAGTCCGCCGCCGGACAGGCAGGCCCAGACGTCGCCTTCGACGCCCGGGGTGGCGGCGATGAGCTTGGACCCGCCGGCGGTCAGCGCGCCCTGCGCGCTGAAGGACACGCCGCCGTCGTTACTCACCAGCATGCGGCCGTTGGCGTTGTCATAGGCGTAGAAGCGCAGCGGATTGACCGCGTCCGCCACCGGTTGCGCGTCGCGCACGCTCAGGCCGGTCACGGTGGTCCAGCTGGCGCCGAAGTTGGCGGAGCGGTAGGTGGTGGTCGAACCGGACGGCGTGTGCAGCAGGATCTGCCCGTCGGCCGACAAGGCCACCTTGCCGAAATTGCCATTGATGACCGCGGCCTTGGTCCAGCTGGCGCCGCTGTTGGTGGAGTACTGGATGGCGTTGCCCACGCGCGCCAGCACGCTGCCGTCGGCGCTGGCGGCCAAGCCGGTGGTGGTGCCCATGTGCAGGTTATGGCGCGCGCCGTATTGCGCCGGGCTGGCCTGGGTGAAGCCGTCGAAGTCGCCGATCACCGACACCAGCGGGCCGTTCGGCACGCTGATCGCCGCGAACGGCACGCTCTCCTCGATGCCGGCCACGTCGAAGCCCCAGGTGGTGGTCGGCGCGTCGATGTTGGTGGTGCGGAACAGGCCGTTGCCGGAAACGACCCAGGCGCTCTTGCTGTCGAAGGGATCGAACTCCACGCTGCCGGCCCAGTGGATGGACTCGCCGTTGATCCAGTTCGCGCCTTTCGGGTCGATCGCGAAGCCGCGGCCAATCACGTCCACCCAGGTGCGGCCGGCGTCGCGCGAGGTGAAGATGCGGTCGCCATAGTTGCCGCCCTGCGGGTACCAGACGTTGGTGGTGGACGCCACCAGGTGCAGCGGATCGGCCGGGTCGATGCTGATGCCGCCGAAGGGGCCGCTCATGCCGGCCGGGGTGATGTTGGTCCAGTTGCCGCCGGCGGCGTCGTATTCCCACACTTGGCCGGCGTTCATCGCCTCCAGCGTGGTGGGATGCGGGCCGGCGCCGTTGGCGTAGGTGATGTACAGCTTGCCCTCGGGCGACATCACCGCGCGCTGCGGCATCAGGCCGGTGGGGCCGCCCTCGACCGGCTCGAAGGTCTCGCCGCCGTCATAGCTGAAATACAGGTTGGGGCCGACCGAGTCCAGGCGGGACACGCCGACGAAGATGCGCTGGGCGGGGCCGCCGTCCACGCTGGTGGGGTCCAGCAGCACCAGGCTGATGCCGTTGTCGTTCGGCGTGGACGTGACCGGCAGCGAGGCCACCCGGCTCCAGGTCGCGCCCGAATCGGCGCTCTTGAACAGGCCATCGCGGCGGGTGCCGGCGTACAGAACGTTGCTGGCGCCCGGATCGACCTGCAGCTTCTCGCCGTTCTGGCGACCCATGCCGTTGCCGTGCACCTTGAATTGCGACGTGATGTCGACCAGGTCGAAAGTCTGGCCGTAGTCGCTGGAGCGCAGGATGGCGCTCTTGCCGTTGTTGAAGTAGCTGGTGCCGGTCATCAGGTAGACATTGGCGGCGTTGTTCGGATCGACCGCCAGCGATTCCACGCCCATCAGGCCGTCGCGCCCCTCGGGCAGCCAGTCCGTCAGCGCCACCCAGCGCGCGCGGTTCTGGTCCCAGCGGTAGGCGCCGCCGACGTCGGTGCGGGCGTAGACCACGCCGCGCTCGGATTTGCTCGGGATCACGCCCGACACGAAGCCGCCGCCGCCCATGGCCACGGCGTCCCATTTGTAGGTTTCCGCCTGGGCGGTCGACATCAACAGCGCGGCGGCCAGCAGCGCACACATAGGTTTCAAAGTCACAGGCACTCTCCTTCAGTTATTTTTTTAATCACGGCACAGGCGATATCCATCCCGCCCCCGTGTGGAGGGGGCAGGTGGAAACAAGGGGAATCAGGCGACGGCGTGGCCGTGCGCCGGGCGCGCTATCGCGGCGCCGACGGGGGCGCCGATGATATCGGTTTCATGGATTGCATTTGATCGTCTCCCAATTTTTTCGTTATTTTCCGGTGTCTGGCACCGATGTGTTTCTTTTCAGAACCATTAGTTCCTGAAATCGTTTTCACGTTACTATTAAACCGCTAGCCGTGGTCAAAGTCAATCGAATTGATGATTATTTGATCGGCCAGCAACGGAGGGGCGGCTCGGACGCGCGAGCCGCCCCCCCCACCTCAAGGCGCCGGCTTGCCGTAGGCTATGCCCCGGCCGGCGGTGCTCATGTAGACCACGCCGTAGGTGTTCATGTCGCCCACCACGAACTGGCCATTGGCCGGGCCGCCGTACTCGTGCTGGTCGTCGTTCACGCGCACCCAGCTGGCGCCGGTGTCGATGGAACGGTAGACGCCGCGCACGCCGTCGACGGTGCCCCAGATGTAGACGGCCGGATAGGTGGCGCCGGTGGCGGCCTTGCCGAAGCCGACCGCGCCGCAATACGTGACGTTGGACAGCGTGGCGAACGACGTGCCGGAATCGGTCGAACGGGCCAGGCCGCCGTTGTTCAGGGCGACCCACACGTCCCCTTCCCTGTCCGGCGCGACGCGCACCACGTTGGAACCGCCGGCGGCCAGCGAGGCCCTGGCGCCAAAGGTCGCGCCGCCGTCGGTGCTGACCCGCATCACGCCGTTGTCATAGACGTAGAATTTGCTGGAGTTGACCGGGTCCGCCACCGGGCGGATGTTCGCGGCCGCCAGGCCGCTGATCGCCGTCCAGCTGGAGCCGGAATTGACGGAGCGGTAGCTGGTGGTCGAATCCTGCGGGCTGTGCAGCAGCGTCGCGCCGTTCGCGGACAAGGCCACCTGGCCCTTGACACCGTTCAGGCTGGCGGTCTTGGTCCAGCTGGCGCCAGTGTTGGTCGAGTAATACATGTCGTTGCCCACCCTGACCATCGCCGCGGTGTTGGCGGCCGCCACGGCCAGGCCGGTGGTGGTGCCGATGCTGGGCGTGAGGATGGCCGAGTACTGCGTGACGTCGGTATGGCGGAAGCCGTCGTAGTCGCCGATGACCGAGACCAGCGGTCCGCCCGGGACGCTCACCAGGTTCAGCGGCACCGTCTCTTCCAGCCCCTTGACGTTGAAGGTCCAGGTGGTGGTGGTGGCGTTGATGTCCGAGGTCTTGAAAATGCCGTTGCCGGACGTGACCCATGCCGCCTTGGTGTCGAAGGGATCGAAGGCGATCGTGCCCGCCCAATGAATCGATTTGCCGGTGATCCACGATATGCCGGCCGTGTTCTTGGCGAAGCCGCGCGCCACCACGTCGGTCCAGCTGGAACCGCCGTTGGTCGAGATGAAGAAGCGGTCGCCCCAGGCGTCGCCCTGCTGCATATAGGTGTTGATGGTGGACGCGACCAGGCGCCGGCTGTTGTTCGGATCCACGCTGATGCCGCTGAACGGCGTGGTGAAGCCCGACGGCGTGACGTTGGTCCAGGCGCCGTTGGTGGTGTTGTATTTCCAGATCTGCCCCTTGTCCATGGGCTCGGGCTGGGCCCAGTGGCCGTGCGGACCGGCGCCGTTGGCGTAGGTGATGTACAGGTTGCCGGCGCCATCCAGCGCGGCGCGCTGCGGCATCAGCGTGGTCGGCGCGCCGCTCACGGCGGTGAAGCTGGCGCCCGCGTTGTTGCTGCGGTAAAAGCTGGGGCCCACCGAGCCAAAGCGCGACACGCCCACGTACAGGCGTTGCGCCACGCCGCCGGACACGCTGGCGGGGTCCGGCATGACGAAGCTGATGCCGGCCTCGTTGGGCGTGGTCGTGACGTTCAGCCCGGCCATCCGGTTCCAGGTCGCGCCCGAGTCGGTGCTTTTGAACAGGCCGTTCCAGCGCGTGCCCGCGTACAGAACGTTGCTGGAGCCCGGATCGACCACCAGCTTCTCGCCGTTCTGCCGTCCCATGCCGTTGCCGTGCGCCTTGAACTGGGCGGTGACATCGGTGGTGGCGAAGGTCTGGCCATAGTCGGTGGAACGCAGGATGACGCTCTTGCCGTTGTTGAAATAGCTGATGCCGGCCAATATGTAGACCTTGGCCGCGTTCTTGGGATCGACCGCCAGCGACTCGACGCCGAGGTGGCCGCTTTCGCCTTCCGCCACCCAGTCCAGCAAGGGCACCCAGCGCGCGGCGGCCTTGTCCCAGCGATAGGCGCCGCCCACGTCGGTGCGGGCGTAGACCACGCCCGATTCGGTCTTGCTCGGGATGACGGCGGAAACGAAGCCGCCGCCGCCGATGGCGACGCTGTCCCAGGTGTAGTTCGCGGATGGGGCGGCGTGGATGGCGGCATGCGCCAGTACGGCGGCCGTCAATGATAACGTTTTCATAAACTTCATCTGCTGTGGCTCCTTTGGTTATTAGTATTTTCCAGCGAGAAAGCAAGTAGAACAGGCTTCTGCGAGCCTTGCCATCGGCGGGAAAGGTCCACGGCGACAAGCCAGGGAGCCTTTACCTACGTGGTTATTTCGGGAAAAAAGTTCCCGGGAGAAAAAATAAAGCGCAAGTCATGCACAACGCATCCGGACCCCGCCCGAAACCCGCCGGGTGGGTCATTTTATGAAATCGTTTTCAGATGCAGGGCTTATTAAACTGCTTACGCGCGGCGAAGTCAATCGGCTTGATGAGTTTTTTGCGGCGGAGCGGCGCGGGCGTGTACGCCGCGCAACTCCGCCCGCGAGGCGGGATCAGTCGAACTGTTTCTTGAACTCGGCGAACTGCATGGCCAGTTCGCCCACTTCCTGGCGCAGCTGCGCCACTTCGGCTTCCAGCTGGGCCACGCGGCCGCCCTGCGCGGGCGCGCTGGTGCTGCCGCCGTAGCTGGCCGCCGTTTCCTCGCGCGCCAGCGCCTCCTCCCCGCTCAGCAGGTGGCCGTAGCGCGGCTCCTTGGTGCCGGGCGCCAGCGCCAGCTTGGACACCAGCGGCGGGTATTTGTCGATCAGGAACTGCAGCGCCTGCTCGACGTCCGGCACCGACTTGAAGTCGTGCAGGCGGCCGGTGCGGGTGCGGATCTCGCCGGCGGTCTGCAGGCCGCGCAGCATCAGCACCGTCAGCACCGCCACCTTGTCCTGCTCCAGCGACCATTTGATGCGCACGCGGTGCTCGTACTTGGTGACGCGCGCGCCGGCCTGCGTGATGCCGTTGACGAATTTGCGCTGCATCAGCCGCTGCAGCGTCTCGGCCACGGTCTCCTCCGACAGCGACATCACCGGGTCGCGGCTGGACAACTGGTTGCAGCCGTTGGTGATGGCATTCAGCGACATCGGATAGTTGTCGGGCGTGAGGGATTCTTTTTCTGCCAGCACGGCCAGCACCCGGACTTCAAACGGGTCCAGCAGGTTGGGGTTGTCCGCTTCGTTAGTCATGCGATTCTTCCTTAGTCGACAAGCTTGTTCAGTTGGGCTGAATCGAATTTATCACACTCTGGCACGCCCTTGCAGTCCAGCCCGGCCGCCTGCATGGTGGCGAGCATGCGTTCGATCTGCTGCTCCTGCGTGGCGGCCTGGTCGATCAGCGCGCGCAGGGCCTTGGACAGCGGGTCGTCGCCGTTGGCGGTGAGGCCGTAGGCCGAGAACAGCCGCGAGCCGGCGCTGGACGGGCCGCCGTCCTTCTGCACCACGTGGGCCGGGTTGCCGACCGCGGTGGCGCCGGCCGGCACGGGTTTCAGCAGCACCGCGTTGGAGCCCACCTTGGCGTATTCGCCCACCGTGAAGGCGCCCAGCACCTTGGCGCCGGCGCCGACGATGACGCCGCGCTCCAGCGTGGGGTGGCGCTTGCTTCCGCTGTGCAGCGAGGTGCCGCCCAGCGTCACGCCCTGGTAGATGGTGCAGTCGTCCCCCACCACCGCGGTTTCGCCGATGACGACGCCGAAGCCGTGGTCGATGAAGACGCGGCGGCCGATCAGCGCGCCGGGGTGGATCTCGATGCCGGTGACGATGCGCGCCACATAGGAGATGAAGCGGCCCGGCCATTTCAGGCCGCGGGTCCAGCACCAGTGCGCCCAGCGGTGCATGACGATGGCCTGCAGGCCGGGGTAGCAGGTCAGCACCTCCCAGCCGTTGCGGGCGGCGGGATCGCGTTCGATGATGCTGTTGATGTCTTGGCGCAGGTGGCGGAACATGGCGGCGGGAGGTCTATACCGGATGATTCATGGTAGCGCATTCGGTACGGGACGCGAAACCGGGGACAGACCGTACGCGCCACCGGCCCCGGAATTCGGCCGAGGCGCGGACCGCGGGGTCTGTCCCCTCGGAGACGGCGGCGGCCGATCAGCCTTCTTTGACCAGGCGCTGGCGGCGCGCCTCGTACAGGCAGACGCCGGAGGCCACCGACACGTTCAGGCTCTCGACGGTGCCGAACATGGGGATGCTGACCAGCATGTCGCAGGTCTCGCGCGTCAGGCGGCGCATGCCCTCGCCCTCCGAACCCATCACCAGCGCGGTGGGGCCGGTGAAGTCGGACTGGTACAGGTTCTTCTCGCCGTCGTCGGAAGTGCCGATCAGCCAGATGTCGCGGTCCTTCAGGTCGCGCAACGTGCGCGCCAGGTTGGTGACCGTGATGTAGGGCACGTTCTCGGCGGCGCCGCTGGCGACCTTGGCGGCGGTGGCGTTCAGGCCGACCGCGCGGTCCTTGGGCACGATCACCGCGTGCGCGCCGGCGCCGTCGGCCACGCGCAGGCAGGCGCCCAGGTTGTGCGGATCGGTGATGCCGTCCAGCACCAGCAGCAGCGGCGGGCCCTCGATGGCGTCCAGCAGCTCGTCGAGGTTGCGCGCCAGCGAGATCTGCTGGGCGAAGGCGATCACGCCCTGGTGGCGGTGCGTGCCGACGATCTTGTCGAGACGGCTCGAATCGACCGGCATCACGCGCACGCCCAGCGATTTGGCGTTGGCGACCAGGTCGGTCATGCGGCGGTCGTTGCGGCCGACGTCGACGAAGATCTCTTCCACGGACGAGGCCTCATGGCGCAGGCGCGAGGTGACGGCGTGGAAGCCGAATATCATTTTGTTCTTGGACATTGCTAGGTTTCTTCTTACAAAAGTGACCGTGGCCGCAGCGGTTGGCGGCGGCCACGTCGCTCCCGCGAAGGCGGGAGCCTGGTTTGCGTCCCGGGCGCCGCCGTGGCGGCCCCGGGTTCGCGACAACGGGATGGGCCGTTATCGCTTCTTCTTGCCCTTGGCGGCGGGCGCCGGCGCCTTGGCGTGCTTCGCCGCCTTCGGCTTGGCGGCCGACTTGCCGCCCGCGGATTTGCCGCGCGAGGACGACGGCGCGGGCGCCGCTTCGTAGCGCGACTGCGTCTTCGGACCGGGCTTGACGTTGGTGCGCGCGTCGGCGTTGGCGCGCGGCTTGCGGCCGCGGCCCGGCGACTCCTCGTCAGCGCCGTTCAGCGCGCTGACGCGCGGACCGCCGCGGGTGCCGGCGATGGCCGCCTCGGCCCCCGCCAGGCGCAGGTCGATCTTGCGGGTTTCGAGGTCGACTCGCACCACCTGCACGTTGACCTTGTCGGTCAACTGGTAGCGCTTGCCGGTGCGGTCGCCGCGCAGTTCATGGCGCGCCTCGTCGTACTGGAAGTAGTCCGCGCCCAGGTCGGTGATGTGCACCAGGCCCTCGACGTACAGTTCCTGCAGTTGCACGAAGATGCCGAAGGTGGTCACGCCGGTGATCATGCCGGTGAATTCCTCGCCCAGCTTGTCCTGCATGAAGTAGCACTTCAGCCAGGACTCGACGTCGCGCGAGGCCTCGTCGGCGCGGCGCTCGTTGGCCGAGCAGTGCACGCCCAGCGCGTCCCACACGGTCAGGTCGCCGGCGGCCTTGCGTTCCTTGCCCTCGGCCTTGTCCTTCGCCTGCTGGCGGCGGGTGGCGTTCGACACGGCGGTGTTCAGGATGCTGGTGTCGGCCACTTTCGGCTCGTACTTCTTGCCCAGCAAAATGGCCTTGATGGCGCGGTGCGTCAGCAAGTCCGGGTAGCGGCGGATCGGGCTGGTGAAGTGGGCATAGGCCTCGTACGCCAGGCCGAAGTGGCCGATGTTGTCAGGGCTGTAGACGGCCTGCTGCATCGAGCGCAGCAGCATGGTCTGCAGCAGCGACGCGTCCGGACGCTCCTTGATCTTGCGCATCAGCTCGGCGTAGTCCGAGGCGGCCGGCGTGTCGCCGCCGCCCAGGCTGAGGCCGACCTGCTTCAGGAAGTTGCGCACCTGGGTGAGCTTTTCCTTGGTCGGGCCGGCGTGGATGCGGTAGGTGCCGGGATGCTTGTGGCGCAGCAGCAGGTCGGCCGCGCACACGTTGGCGGCCAGCATGCACTCCTCGATCAGCTTGTGCGCGTCGTTGCGGGTGCGCGGGATGATCTTCTCGATCTTGCCGGCGGCGTTGCAGACGATGTAGGTCTCGGTGGTCTCGAAGTCGATCGCGCCGCGCTCCATGCGCGCCTTCAGCAGCGCGTGGTAGACGTCGTGCAGGTTCTGCAGGTGCGGCACGATGCCGGGACGGCGCGCGGCCTCCGGGCCCTTGGTGTTGCCCAGGATGGCGGCCACCTCGGTGTAGGTCATGCGCGCGGCCGAGTGGATCACGGCCGGGTAGAACTGGTAGGCCTTGATCTCGCCCTTGGCGGTGATGACGGCGTCGCACACCAGGGTCAGGCGGTCGACGGCGGGGTTCAGCGAGCACAGGCCGTTGGACAGCTTTTCCGGCAGCATCGGGATCACGCGGCGCGGGAAGTAGACCGAGGTGCTGCGTTCCAGCGCGTCGGTGTCCAGCGAGTCGTTCGGCTTGACGTAGTGGCTGACGTCGGCGATCGCGACGATCAGGCGGAAGGCGTTGGCGCGGCCGATCTTCACCGGTTCGCAGTAGACCGCGTCGTCGAAGTCGCGCGCGTCCTCGCCGTCGATGGTCACCAGCGGCACGTCGCGCAGGTCGACGCGCTCGCCCAGGTCGGCCTCGCGCACGTGGTCCGGCAGCTTGTTGGCCTGCTTCAGCGCGGCGTCCGAGAAGATGTGCGGCACGCCGAACTTGCGCACCGCGATTTCGATTTCCATGCCGGGGTCGTCCAGCGCGCCCAGCACCTCGGTGATGCGGCCCATGGGCTGCTTGAAGCGGCCCGGCTGCTCGGTCAGCTCGACGCTGACGATCTGGTCCGCCTTGGCCTTGCCGACCGGGCCCTGCACCACGATGTCCTGCGCGATGCGCTTGTCCTCGGGCGCGACCAGCCAGACGCCGTTCTCGTTGAGCAGGCGGCCGATGATGTGGGTGTTGGCGCGCTGCACCACCTCGACGATGGTGCCCTCGGCGCGGCCGCGGCGGTCCAGGCCGACGACCTTGGCCAGCACCTTGTCGCCGTGCAGCACTTTCTGCATTTCGCGCTCGGACAGGTACAAGTCCTCGCCCGGCTCGTCCGGGATGACGAAGCCGTAGCCGTCGCGGTGGCTGCTGACGCGGCCGGCGACGAAGCCGGAGTGGTCGGCCAGCGCGTAGAAGCCGGCGCCGTCGGAGACGATCTGGCCGTCGCGCTCCATCGCGTTCAGGCGGCGCGTGAGGACGGCGTGGGATTCGGCTTTGACGTCGAGCGACAGCGCGAGGGCGCGCAGATCGAGCGGCGCCTTGGCGCCGCGGAAGATGCCGAGAATTTCCTCACGGCTGGGAATGATGTGGGTAGATTGGTTCAAAAGTATTTCTATAGTCTTATTATTGGTTAAGAAAAATCGTGTACCGTCTGACCAGCCGCACTTCTTAACATGGCGAGCCGATAGTGTACCGGAGGTCGCGCGGTTTACCTAACAAGCGGGCCGACGGGTGCGCTCCCCCTCGCCGCTCGCCCGGGCGAGAAATCGGCGTCCGGGCTCATTGACATCTCTAAATTATGCTCTATAATTCGTGTCTCTCGCAGCGGCGACGCTGAGGGAACGGCAGAGTCGATGCGCAGTATGGAGCGGAAACGTTCATCTGGCGCGAAGCTCTCCAAGTCGCTATAATAGCAGAGTTGTTGAGCAGCATCAGTGCCCACGTGGCGGAATTGGTAGACGCGCATGGTTCAGGTCCATGTGCCGCAAGGTGTGGGGGTTCGAGTCCCTCCGTGGGCACCACAGAATTCCGCGAAAAAAGCCTCCCTCGGGAGGCTTTTTTCATTTCCGCCCCGCCCTTCGCGGGACATCGCGGCGAAATTCGCCTTGACGAAAGTCAATACACACCTTAAGATGCGTGCCTTCTGTCGCGGAACAACGCGGCGGAGACGAAGAAAACAGAGCCCACGTGGCGGAATTGGTAGACGCGCATGGTTCAGGTCCATGTGCCGCAAGGTGTGGGGGTTCGAGTCCCTCCGTGGGCACCACAAATTCCGCAAAAAAGCCTCCTTCGGGAGGCTTTTTTCATTGCTCAGTCCTTCTTGCCGGGAACGCCCTTCAGCACGGTCGCCAGGGCTTCGCCCACGGCTTTGACCAATTCCGCGCCGGGCAGCACAATCCCGGCGTCGCCATCCTTGTGCTTCCGCCCTTCCGAAAGCCTGCCCTCCCCCACCCCATCCACCGACAAGGAGTAGGTAATGCGCAGCAGGGCAATGGCCAGCACGGCGATCGCGAGCACCAGCACGGTGACCACCGCGACGACGGAGTTGCCTATGGAAGAGATGTCGACGCTGACGGAGGTGTTCACCGACACGGGGGCCGCCGCTGGCGCGGGTGAACCGCCAAGTGACGCGGCCGGCTTCTCGGCCTTCGCGCTCGCCACCAATTCCTTCAGGTTGACCGCCGGCGTGGCCTTGTCGATTTGCCGGGTGAAGGAAAGGACCGTACAAGCCAGTGCCCAGATCAGACTGGCGAGCACGATCATCGCAACAACGGTCGCGGTTGCGCGGAACTTCGCGATATTCTTGATCTGGAGGGCGAAATAGTCGGCACTTTGACGAGTCTGCCAATCCAGCCCCTCCCCGCCGGCGAGATCGTCGGATGGCAAAGGCCAAGCCGCCGGGGGAGAAGTCGCTTCGGCACCGCCGTTCAAGGCGGCTTGCGCCCCTCGCGATTCCCCAGGCGTCTCGCCGGGTCCGCTCACGGGCGGCTGCGTCATGTATTCAAGCTCAGGTTGCTCAATCGGTGCCCCATCGCCACCTTCGATACGGCAAACGCCTCGGCCAGCGCTTCCACGGACGTCAAACCGGTGAACGCCATCGCCTTCACCACCTTGGCCGGCATCAGCAACTCCGCGGCGAACTGATTCGCCTGCCGCTCCACCAGGCTATTGTTCTTGGAGCCAAAACTGTCGGGATAATCACGTGGCGCATCCTGATGGCCAAGGATGAAGTGCCCCAACTCATGCGCCACCGTGAAGCGCCTGCGAACCAGGGGATCGTTGACGTTGTATTCGATGGTCGGCACACCATCGCGGAAAGAAAAATAACCACTGAACTGGTACGCATCGTCGCCTTGCGCGCCCCTGCCCACCATCGCCACCTTCATCCGCTCGGCAATGAGTTCCGGACGTATGGGAATACGCCCGTCCCAGTAATGCTCCAATACCTTGGTCGCCGCCTCGACGCCGGTGCGGGGGCGAGCCTCTGCGAGAGCCATAGCAAAACCTCCGTACGCGAGTTAAATTCCTTGAGACACTATTGGACAGATTCTAACAAGATATCGGCCCGGGTGTTCAATACGGCGACATCAATGCTGTATATGGGTACAGTATAGCAGCATCCAAACCGCGCAATCGTTCGCCGTCGCGGGCAAGACGGCCCGGCCTACGCTGCCTATCGGGCAAAATTACCAAAAAACATGGAAACGCCCTTGACCGCCGGCCATCCTGCCCTTAAGATGCGTGCCTTCTGTCGCAGAACAACGCGGCGGAGACGAAGAAAACAGAGCCCACGTGGCGGAATTGGTAGACGCGCATGGTTCAGGTCCATGTGCCGCAAGGTGTGGGGGTTCGAGTCCCTCCGTGGGCACCACAGTTCTGTTTTCGACGCCGGTAGTTGCATCACATTGCCCACGTGGCGGAATTGGTAGACGCGCATGGTTCAGGTCCATGTGCCGCAAGGTGTGGGGGTTCGAGTCCCTCCGTGGGCACCATGAATTCCGCAAAAAAGCCTCCTTCGGGAGGCTTTTTTCATTTCCGGAACCGTATCTATTTGCCCAGCGCCGCCCTGACCGCGTCGGCCAGCGTCGTGGTTGGCCGGCCGGTCAGGCGGGACAGGGTGCCGCTGTTGTCTTCCAGCCCGCCCCGCGCCACGCCGGCGTCGGAATTCGACAGCAGCGACGCCAGCCAGTCCGGCAATCCCACGCCCAGCAGCGCCGCCTCGTATTCCGCCTCCGGCAAGTCCCGGTACGCCACCGGTTTGCCGGCCTGGCGCGACACCTCGGCCGCCAGTTCGGCCAGCGAAAACGAGCGGTCGCCCGCCAGCTCGTACACGGGCTCCGGCGCGCCGGCGGCGGTCAGCACGGCGGCCGCCGCGTCGGCGTAGTCGGCGCGGGCGGCCGCCGAGACGCGGCCGTCCTTCGCGCTGCCGAGGATGGCGCCGTGCGCCAGCGCGGCGCCCAGGTTGCCCGTGTAGTTCTCGAAGTACCAGCCGTTGCGCAGGATGGTGTGCGCCAGCCCCGAGCCGCGCAGCAACGCCTCGGTGGCGACGTGCTCGCCGGCCAGCGCCAGCGGCGAATCGGCGGCATGCAGCAGGCTGGTGTACGCCAGCAGGCCCACGCCGGCGCGCTTGGCGGCGGCGATCACGTTGCCGTGCTGCGACAGGCGCCGCCCCACTTCGCTCGAGGAAATCAGCAACAGCTTGTCCACGCCCTGGAACGCGGCCTCCAGCGCGGCGGCGTCGTTGTAGTCCGCCTGGCGCACTTCGACGCCCAGGGCGGCCAGGCCCTCGGCCTTGGCGGGGTCGCGCGCCAGCGCGACGATGCCGGCGGCGGGAACGGTTTTCAACAAGGCGGAAATGACGAGTTGGCCAAGCTGGCCGGTGGCGCCGGTGATTGCGATCATGATGCGGTCCTTTCATTTCGGTTGGGAATGGGCCATCTTAGCGGCTATACTTACTATTTGTAAGTACGCACATTTTGGTAAGTACCCGGGAGAGCATCATGAGCAAAGCAAGGACCCTGCGCGGCGCGCTGGCCGAATACAAGGACGCCGGGCGCGGCCAGTTGCTGGCGCCGGCCTGCCCCTCGCGCGCCGTGCTCAGCCACGTGACCAGCCGCTGGGGCGTGCTGGTGCTGGTGGTGCTGCTGGGCGGCATGCACCGCTTCAGCGAACTGCGGCGCGAGGTGGGCGGCGTCAGCGAAAAGATGCTGGCCCAGACGCTGGACGCGCTGGCCGGCGACGGCTTCGTGCTGCGCTACGCCCATCCCGTGATTCCACCCCGCGTCGAGTACAGCCTGACGCCCATGGGCAGGGAAATCGCGGAACGGCTGGAAGTGCTGGTGGACTGGATCGAGGACAACTTCCCGCGCATCCAGGCGGCACGAGGTGATGCCCAAAAGATACAAGACGCGTAAGGGTTGTTACTATTTGGCATCTTGTACTACACTGGCCTCACTTCAAGCATCACGGAACCCTCCATGGCGCCGCCCTTGCAGCAAACCATCCTGATCGTCACCGGCGCCGTGTATGACCAGGCGGCGTTGGAGGAGACGCTCGCCGCCCATGGATTCCGAGCGCAAATGGTCAACCGCGGCGACAAGGCGCTGGCGGCCGTGCACGGCGGCGGCGTGTCGCTGGTGCTGCTGGACGTCGCGCTGGCCGGCAGCGCCGACTTCGAGCTGTGCCGCCACCTCGGCGCGGCGGCGGGCCGCAAGCTGCCCATCCTGATGATGTCCCCCAGCCCCAACGACGACGAGCACAAGCGCGCGCTGGCCGCCGGCGCCACCGGCTATGGGCGCCTGCCCTACTCCGTCGGCGACCTGGTCGACCAGGTGCTGGTGGAGCTGACGGTGCACCACGCCTGGCCCGCCCGTCCCGGCGCGCCCGCCTTCGACACCCGCGGCTTCGAGGTCAACTACCACGACATGATGACCGGCACGCCGGACGCGGTGATGCTGTTCGACGCCGAGCACGGCCTGCCCATCGCCGTCAACCGCGGCGCCGAGGCGCTGCTGGGGCGGGAGAACGCCCAGCTGAGCCAGATGCGCCTGGTGGACCTGTGCCCGCCCGAGCAGCCCGACGGCCGGCCGTCCAGCCTGGCGGTGCGGGATTTGATACGCAAGGTGCTGGCCGGCGAGATCAGGGTGTTTTCGCTGAGCTTCGCGCACAGCGGCGGACGGCGCATCGACTGCGAACTGCGGCTGGTGATGCTGAACAAGGACGGCCACCGCCTGTACCACATGCGCATGGTGGACGTGACGGGCCACAAGCTGGCCGAGGCGCTGCGCGCGGGCCAGAACAAGCTGCTGGAGATGGTGGCGCGCGGCGCGCCGCTGCGCCAGACGCTGGACACGCTGATGCTGCTGGTCGAGGGCCAGTCCACCGGCGTGCTGTGCTCCACCCTGCTGCTGGACCTGGACGGCCGCACCATGCGCGCCGGCGCCGCGCCCAGCCTGCCGGCCGACTTCATGGCCGCCATCGACGGCCTGGAGATCGGCCCGGCCGTGGGCTCCTGCGGCACCGCCATGTTCCGCGGGCAGGCCGTGGTGGTGCACGACATCCAGGCCGATCCGCTGTGGGCGCCCTACGCCGCCACCGCCGCGCGGCACGGCCTGCGCGCCTGCTGGTCCATGCCCATCCTGCTGGACGAGGACAAGGTGCTGGGCTCCTTCGCCATGTATTACCGCGAGCCGCGCAGTCCCGGCGCGGAGGAGCTGCGGCTGATCGACGTGGCGACCCACCTGGCCGGCATCGCCATCGCCCGTACGCGGCACGAGGACGAGTTGATACGCCACCGCGCGCACCTGGAGGAACTGGTGGCCGCGCGCACGGCCGAACTGCGCCACGCCAAGGAGCAGGCCGAGATGGCCAGCGAGGAGCTGTCGACCGCGCTGGAAAACCTGAGCATGACGCAGGACGAGCTGGTGCGGCGCGACAAGCTGGCGGCGCTGGGCGCGCTCGTGGCCGGCGTGGCGCACGAACTGAACACGCCCATCGGCAACAGCCTGATGGTGGCCAGCACCATGGCCGAGCGCACGCGCGCGATCAAGGCCGTGATGGAGGGCGGCCTGCGCCGCTCGGCGCTGGAGTCCTACCTGCGGCAGTCGGCCGAGGCCGACGATATCCTGGCGCGCAACCTGGGCCGCGCGGCCAGCCTGGTGCAGAGCTTCAAGTCGATCGCGGTCGACACCGACCAGGCGCAGCGCCGCCGCTTCGCGCTGGGCAATTTCATTTCCGAGCTGGTGCTGCCCTTGCACGCGGCGGTCAAACACCTGCCCGTCGAAGTCGCGCTCGACATCCCCGAGGCGCTGGAAATGGACAGCTATCCCGCCCCGTTGGGCCGGGTGATCCACGCGCTGTTCGAGAACAGCCTGGTGCACGGTTTCGAGGGCCGCGCGGGCGGCCGCATCGCGATCCGCGCGCGCGCCACGGACAAGGACGAGATCGCCCTGTCGTACACGGACGACGGCGCCGGCATCCCGGCCGAGCACCTGGGCCGCATCTACGATCCCTTCTTCACCACCAAGCTGGGCGCGGGCGGCTCCGGCCTGGGCCTGCACGTGGCGCACAACATCGTGCTCGGCGTGCTGGGCGGACGCATCGGCGTGGAAAGCGTGCCCGGCAAGGGGGTCGCGTTCACTATGCTACTGCCGGCCGTGGCGCCGCTATAATGGGCCCACCATGAAGACCTTGCGCACCGCCCTGCTCATCCCGCCGCTGCTGGCCTGCTGCGCGCTGGCGTGCGCCGGGCCGGCGCCATGGTACTGGTGGGTCAGCAAGGTCGACGGCGCGCGCGTCTGCTCCCAAACGCCGCTCGGCCCGGGCTGGGAACAGGTCAAGCGCCCCTATCAAGATAGCCGTTGCGAAAAATTAGCAATTGCCAAATAATGAGGTCACAACAACTCGCCAGAGGCAACCGATTCAGCACGCTGTTCTATTCCAACAACCGAGGAGAACTGATGTTTACGAGTCCCGAGCAATTCGCAGCAACCACCAAAGCCTTGTTTGAGTTCCAGTTGGAGACCTTCAACACCCTCACCAGCAAAGCCGTGCAAGGTGTGGAGCAGGTGGTGGCGCTGAACATGGCGACCGCCAAGTCCAGTGTCGAGGAGCAACTGGCCGCCGGCAAGGAATTGAGCGTGGCGCGCGATCCCAAGGCCATCATGGCCGTGGCCGCCTCCAAGGTGCAACCGGGCGTGGCCAACGCCGCCGCCTACAACCAGCAACTGGGCGAGATCATCGCGGAGATCCGCGAGGAATTCACCCGCGCCGCCGACGCCCACATGACCGAGGCCAAGAGCACGCTCAGCGCGCTGATCTACGACGTGACGAAGAACGTGCGCCCGGGCTCGGAGAACGCGGTCGACATCGTCAAGTCCGCCATCGAGAACGCCTTCGCCGGCTATGAGCAGGTGACCAACGCCACCCGCCAGGCCGTCGCCAACGTCGAGGCGCAGATCGCCAAGGCCAGCGCCATCGTCAAGCCGGAAGAGGCGGCCTAACCCGCGGGGGCGGAAAGTCGCCCAAGCCGCGCTAAGGCAGCCAGACCTCCAGCACCGCCTGGCGCAGGGCGCCGACCAGCGCGTCCCCGGCCCGGCTCTTGAGATGGATGAACGACAACGGGCAGCCGCGCTTGGCGCCCGTCCACACCACCATCTGGCCATTGCGCACCGCCTCGTGCGCGATGTCTTCGCGCAGCAGGCACAGGCCCACGCCCATCGCCACCAGGCTGCGCATGGACGCCTCCTGGTCGACCTCGATCACACTGCTCAGCTCGTATCCCTGTTCGGCGAACATCTCGCTCACCAGCCGGTGCTGGGAACTGTGCACGGGCGTGCCTATCCACGGCAGGCGCGCGATCCGGTCCCAGCCGGCGCCACTGACCCGTTCCTCCCACTCCTTGGGCGCCACCACCAGGTAGGTCAGCACGCATAGCTCGGTGGCCTGGACGCTGGCGTCGTCCAGCGCGCCGAGGTAGAAGCCCGCGTCCACGGTGCCGGCGCGGATGCGTTCCAGCACCGAGCCGGAAATCCCTTGCGCCAGTTTGACGTCGATTTGCGGATGCCGCGCCAGCAGGCGGCCGAGCACCGCGCCCAGGCGCAGGCACTCCGGATCAATGATGGTGCCCAGCTTGACGGTGCCGGTGATCTCGCCGCGGATCTTGTTGGCCATGTTGACCAGTTCCAGCGCGCTGTCCAGGGTCTTTTCGGCCTGCGCCAGCAACAGCTGGCCGGACCTGGTGAGCGAGGTGCCGCTGGCGCCGCGGGCGAACAGGATCACGCCCAGTTCCTCCTCCAGCGCCTTGATCTGCTTGCTCACGGCCGACTGGCTGATGTGCAACTGTTCGGCGGCGCGCGTCAGATGGCCCTGCCGGGCGACGGTCAGGAAGGTGCGGAGCTGGTAGATTTCCATGGAAGGGGCTCAAGGTTCGAAAAGCGCCGGCTGGACCGGCATCCGATTGTACTTGAGCCTCGGGGGGGATGGTGCCGGGGCGCGGGAGGAGGCTACCCGGCGGTGATCAGGATGGCCCTGAAATCATTGACGTTGGTCCGGGTCGGGCCGGTGATGAGCAGGTCTTCCAGCCGGCTGAAGAAGCCGTAGCCGTCGTTGTTGGCCAGGCTGGCCTTGGCGTCCAGCCCCATGGCTTGCGCGCATGCCAGCGTCGACGGCCGCAGCACGGCGCCCGCGTTGTCCTCGGTGCCGTCGATGCCGTCGGTGTCGCAGGCGATGGCGTAGGTCGATTCCTGCCCGTCCAGCGCGATGGCCAGGGCCAGCAGGAACTCGGCGTTGCGTCCGCCGCGGCCGTTGCCGCGCACCGTCACCGTGGTCTCGCCGCCGGACAGGATCACGCAGGGTCTGGGCAGGGGCTGGTCGCGCCGCAGCACTTGCCGCGCGATGGCGGCGTGCATCAGCGCGATGTCGCGCGCCTCGCCCTCGATGCTGTCGCCCAGGATCAGCGGGGTGCAGCCATGCTCGCGCGCCACCGTGGCGGCCGCGTCGAGCGCCTGCTGCGCGGTCGCCACCACGCTCACCTGGTTGTCACGCAGCCTGGGGTCCATGGCCGTTGGCGCCGCGCGCGACGGGTCGAGCAGCAGCGCGCGCAGCGACGCGGAGACGGCGATGCCATACTTGTCCAGCACGCGCAGCGCGTCGCCGCCCGTGCCATGATCGGCGATGCTGGGGCCGGACGCGACCACCGCCGGATCGTCGCCGGGCACGTCGGAGATGACCAGCGTGACCATCCGGGCCGGATGACAGGCCAGCGCCAGCCGGCCGCCCTTCACCGCCGACAACTGCTTGCGGACGCAATTCATTTCCTGAATGGCCGCGCCGGACTTGAGCAAGGCGGCGTTGATCTGGCGTTTCTCGCGCAACTCGACGCCCTCGGCCGGCATCGACAGCAAGGCCGAACCGCCGCCGGAAATGAGGAAGACCACCAGGTCGTCCGCGGTCAGGCCGCGCGCCATCTCGAGCATGCGGCGCGCGGCGGTGACGCCGGCGTCGTCCGGGATCGGGTGCCCGGCTTCGATGATTTCTATCCGGCCGCAGGCCTCGCCATGGCCGTAGCGGGTCACGACCAGCCCCTCCAGGCCGCCCTGCCAGTGCCGCTCCAGCGCCAGCGCCATGCGGGCCGACGCCTTTCCGGCGCCAAACACCAGCGTCCGGCCTTTGGGCGGCGGCGGCAGATGGGCGGGGAGCACCAGCAGCGGATCGACCGCGTCCACGGCGGCGCGGAACATCTGGCGCAGCAGGTCGCAGGGATCGCCGGCGGCGCGGGCGCCGGCCAGGTTGGTGTGGGTGGCTGTCATATGCATCCTCGGTCTCTCTCCTCTATTCCCGCGGCCGGATGGACTGGCGGGTTGGACCCACTATAAGAAGCGCCGCGGCGGCGGTCCAATGGTAAGAATTCATCCTCCGCATGAGGATTTCGAATGACGGCCCGGCCCCGGACGCGGTACACTGTATATAAATACAGTCCGCAGCGCGCAGCAATGATCAAAGTTCTGGAAAACGAGTTTTATTACCTGGACAACTTCCACCAGGTTTTGCATTGGATAGGCGAGCGTTACGACGATCTGCTCGCGGACGACGAACGCGCCTTCCTCGCCACCTTCCCCACCCTGCCCCGTTCCTCGCGCGCGCTGTTCGTGCGCATGGTCATGCGCAAGGGAATGCTGTTCCGCGCCAGCAAACTGGCGTACGCGGAAATCGGCTGCGCGCAGGAGGCGGCCCGGCCGCTGGCCGAGCTGAAGTGGATAGACGCCGATCCCGTGCTGACGCTGGACCAGCTGTTCGAGCTGCTGCAAAAACCGGAGATCTGCCGCCTGTTCAAGCTGAACGGCCACGAGAAAAGCGCGCGCAAGGCCGAACAGCTGGAGGCGCTGCGCGAGCGGCACGGCGGCGCGCACCGCTATTCGGCGTGGTGCGGCGAGGCCTGCGACCAGGTCTACCACATCGTCGCCAAGCCGCTGTGCGACCGGCTGCGGCTTATCTTCTTCGGCAACTACCACCAGGACTGGTCGGAGTTCGTGCTGTCCGACCTGGGCGTGTACAAGTACGAGAAGGTGGCGTTCCCGCCGTCCGCGCGCGGCTTCCGCACGCGGCGCGACATCGACAGCTACCTGGAGCTGCACCGCTGCCGCGAGCGCTTCCACGACAACGAGCCGCCGGCGGACGTGCTGAAGGACTTGCCGCCGGTGGCCGACAACGAGTGGCTGAGGAGCCGGCGCGACAAGCTGCTGTTCCAGATGGCGCAGCACCTGGAAAAACAGCGGGACTGGGAGGGCGCCCTCGCCATGTACGCGGACTGCGGCTACCCCGGCGCGCGGGCGCGCCGCATCCGCGTGCTGGAGAAGCACGAGCAGCTGGGCCGCGCCTACGCGCTGCTCGGGCAGGCGATGGCGCAGCCTGAGAGCGAATCCGAGCGCCAGCAACTGCTGCGCATGGAGCCGCGCCTGCGCCGCAAGCTGGGCCACGCCAAGGCCGCCGCCGCGCCCGCCGCGCCGGTGGTGCGGCTGGACCTGAGCCTGCCGCTGCCGGCGCCCGAATGCGCCTGGCATGTGGAGGGCGTGGTGCGCGACCACCTGGCGCGCGCGGACGCGCCGGTGTACTACGTGGAGAACGCGCTGATCAATTCACTGTTCGGTCTGCTGTGCTGGGACGCCATCTTCACCAGCATCCCGGGCGCCTTCTTCCATCCCTACCACCACGGCCCGGCCGACCTGCACAGCGCCGACTTCCACCGCCGCCGCGCCGCCCAGTTCGCCGCCTGCCTGGCGCAGCTGGAGGATGGCGGCTACGCCGGCACGATACGCGCCAACCTGGCCGCCAAGGCCGGCATCCAGTCGCCGTTCGTGTTCTGGGGCCTGCTGGACGAGCAACTGGTGGAACTGGCGCTGGCCTGCATCCCGCCGGCGCACATGCGCAAGTGGTTCGAGCGCATGCTGCTCGACATCAAGGCCAACCGCAGCGGCTTCCCGGACCTGATCCAGTTCTGGCCGGCGGAGCGCCGCTACCACATGATCGAGGTGAAGGGGCCCGGAGACCGGCTGCAGGACAGCCAGCTGCGCTGGATAGCCTATTGCGCCGAGCACCAGATGCCGATCACCGTGTGCTACCTGCAATGGGCGGAATAATGGACGAGGTAGTGGGCGCACCAAGTCCGCCGGTCTACACCGTCGCCGTGCGCGCGCTGTGCGAGTTCACCGCCAAGGCGGGCGACCTGGACCTGCGCTTCACGCCCACGCCCACCGCGCAGGAGGGCATCGCCGGGCACGCGCTGGTGGCGTCGCGGCGCGGCGACGGCTACGAGAAGGAAATCAGCCTGTCCGGCGAGTTCGGCCCGCTGCGCGTGCGGGGCCGCGCGGACGGCTACGACCCGCGGCGGAACCAGCTGGAGGAGGTGAAGACCCACCGCGGCGATCTGTCGCGCATGCCGGACAACCACCGCCGCCTGCACTGGGCCCAGCTGAGGGTGTACGGCCACCTGCTGTGTTGCGCGCGCGGGCTGGATGAGCTGCGGCTGGCGCTGGTGTATTTCGATATCGGCAGCCAGAAGGAAACCTTGCTCACGGAAAAAGCCAGCGCGGCGTCGCTGAAGGCGTTCTTCGAGGAGCAATGCGGCCGGTTTCTGGCCTGGGCGGAGCAGGAAATGCTGCACCGCGGCGCGCGCGACGCGGCGCTGAAAGCCATGCGTTTCCCGCACGCGTCCTTCCGGCCCGGACAGCGCCAGCTGGCCGAGGCCATGTACAAGGCCAGCACCCGCTCCTGCGCGCTGCTGGCGCAGGCGCCGACCGGCATCGGCAAAACGGTGGGCAGCCTGTTCCCGCTGCTGAAGGCCACCGCCGAGCATGGGCTGGACAGGGTGTTCTTCCTGGCCGCGAAGACGTCCGGGCGGCGCATGGCGCTCGATGCCGTGGCCACGCTCGCGCGGGCGCATGGCGATGCCATGGCGTCGCGGACGCAGGCGCACGACGGCGCCTTGCCGCCGCCATCGCAGGCGCGGGCCCGTCCGCTGCTTCCGCTGCGCACGCTGGAACTGGTGGCCCGGTCGACCGCGTGCGAGCATCCGGACAAGGCCTGCCACGGCGAATCGTGCCCGCTGGCCAAGGGCTTCTACGACCGGTTGCCGGCGGCGCGCGGCGCGGCCCTGCTGGAGCCGATGCTGGACAAGGCCGCCGTGCGCGAGGTCGCGCTGGCGCACCAGGTCTGCCCCTACTACCTGGGCAGCGAACTGGCGCGCTGGGCCGACGTCATCGTCGGCGACTACAACTACTACTTCGACATCAGCGCCTCGCTGTACAGCCTGACGATGCTGAACGACTGGCAGGTCAGCGTGCTGGCGGACGAGGCGCACAACATGGTGTCGCGCGCGCGCAAGATGTATTCGGCGGAGCTGGAGCACGCCGGCCTGCGCATGCTGCGCAAGACCGCGCCGGAGACGCTGAAGAAGGCGCTGGACCGCGTGCACAAGCAATGGAACGCGCTGGAGAAGGAGCAGGAGGGCGAGTACCTGGTCCACCAGGAGCTGCCGGAAAAGCTGATGGACGCGCTGCAGACCGCCACCACCGCCATCGGCGATTACTACGCCGAGCATCCGACTCATGTGGACGAGGACTTGCAACGCTTCTACTTCGACGCGATGAACTTCGCGCGGCTGGCGGAAAGCTTCGGCCAGCACTCGCTGTTCGACATCACCAAGAGCGGTTCCGGCACCCGGTCCAACTCCGTGCTTTGCCTGCGCAACATCGTCCCCGCCCCCTTCCTGAAGCCGCGCTTCGAGGCGGCGCGCTCGGTGGCGCTGTTCTCCGCCACGCTCAGTCCCTGGAACTACTACAGCGACACGCTGGGCATGCCGGCCGACACCGCGTGGGTCGATGTCGAATCGCCCTTCATCGCGGAGCAGCTGTCGGTGCGGGTGGCGGGGCATATCTCCACGCGCTACCAGCACAGGGAAAGGTCGCTGCGTCCCATCGCCGCGCTGATGGGCGAGCAGTACGCGCGCCAGCCCGGCAACTACCTGGCCTTCTTCAGCAGCTTCGATTACATGGAGAAGGCGGCGGCGCTGTTCGCGCAAGTGCATCCCGGGGTGCCGGTGTGGCTGCAGGAGCGGCGCATGGACGAGGCCGGCCGCGAGCACTTCCTGGCCCGCTTCCACGCGGACGGCCGCGGCATCGGCTTCGCGGTGCTGGGCGGCTCGTTCGGCGAGGGCATAGACCTGCCGGGCGCGCGGCTGATCGGCGCCTTCATCGCCACGTTGGGACTGCCGCAACTGAATCCGGTCAATGAGCAGATACGCCAGCGCATGGACGCCATCTTCGGCGCGGGCTACGACTACACCTATCTGTACCCGGGACTGCAAAAAGTGGTGCAGGCGGCCGGCCGCGTGATCCGCACCGAAACCGACCAGGGCACGGTGCACCTGATCGACGACCGCTTCGCGCGGCCGGAGGTGCGGGCGCTGTTGCCCGCGTGGTGGCGCGTCGAGCGTAGAACGGACTAGGTTTCGCAGCGCACGTTCCACGCCGTGAGTTCGCGTCCGCGCTTGCGCACCGACACCACCGCATCCCCTCCCCGCTCGCCGCGGTAGGTGAAGCGGTAGTAGCCGTCGGCTCCCATGCCCACTGCGGCCAGCTTGAACTTGTGCGCGCGTATCGGCGCGCATTGCGTGTTGCCCGCGAAGAGCAGGCGCGCGCCCTGCAGCACCTGGCCCTGCCGCTCCAGCACCGTGACGATGTCCCTGTCCCCGATCTCGCTCCTGAGCTCCACGCGTTCGGGCGATACACCGCAGTCGCTGGCGCGGTCCAGCCACGCGTGGCGCGCCTCGCCGCCGCTGGCGCTCCAGCGCCCGCCGTCGTAGGCGTAGGGCGTGCGGCGCGCGAGGCACAGCCGCCACGCGCCGCGCTGCGGCCTGGTCTCGGCCCACGCCGCCACGCGCCATTCGCGCGCGCCCTCGTCCCGCCGGATATCGAACACGGGCTTGAGGTCGGCGCCGCCCGCCTGTTTCAGGAAGGCCGCGAAGGACTTGATTTCGTCGGGGGTGGCCTGGCGCGTCTCCGCCCGCGCCGCGGCCGCGCACACCAACAGCGTGATGGCCGGCAGCATCCTCATTGAACGCCGATCCCGATCACGGTCACGCCGGTCGTCACTTGGCCGGCCGCGTTGTTGGCGTGCTTGTTGTCCATCTTGATACTCCCCGGTCGATTCAAATTGTTTTTGCGGCGGCGGTGGTGATAATGCCCCAGACCAGCTGTTCGCGCCAGACTCCGGCGGGGAAAAGGAAAGGGCTCAGACCTTGCGGTGTGAGCCCTTGTGGGGAGGTGGCGCGGCGGAACTTTCAAGAACGCCCTCCGCTATTCATCTTTTGATCGTACATCATCAGGCCCCAGCCCAGCTGGCGGCGGATTTCCTCGGGCGTGGGCGGCGGCTTGACTTCCTGCGAGCGGCGTTCGAGATATTCACGCACCACGTATTTGGATGGGTGGTTTGTCTGTGTCATGATGACCTCCGTTTTTGTATTAGTAACGCCAGCCTGCGATCCAGTAAGACGCCAGAGCCAGCCTACGACTTTGGAATTGGTGCCGGTTCTCGAGGCGTCCGGCCCACCTGCGGTTGAGAGTGGGTGCAGCGGGTTTCGCTACACTGTTCATCAATCACGCAAGTCCATCTTATGCCTGCGACCCGCCAGGGACCGTACGTTGACGCACACTTATCCCGTCGATTGTTTGAGGCAGGTCAAAATGCTGTAGGACGGAATCCTGTCTATTTGCGCGCGCAGGATTACACCGGTTTTCCGGCGCGTTTTCGAGGGGCTTTCACAGCTTCCGCTGCAGGAATTCGAGGAAGCAGGCGATGCGCTGGGCGAGCTGCGTGTTGCGGTAGTAGACGGCGTGGATCTGCTGCTTGTAGCCGGTGCCGTGCTCCCGCAGCAGCGGCACCAGGCGGCCCGCCGCGATGTCGGCGCGCGTCATGAAGTCGGCCAGGCAGACGATGCCCTGGCCTTGCAGCGCCAGCTGGCGCAAGGTCTCTCCGCTGGAGGCGGTGAGCGCCGGCGCCACTTGCAGGCTGTTGCCGGCCGCGTGGCGCAGCGGCCACACATTGCCCTGTTCGTATTGCGCGAAGCCGAGCAGGCCATGCTGGCGCAGGTCCTCCGGGGCGGCGGGCGCGCCGTGGCGCGCCAGGTAGTCCGGGCTGGCCAGCACGTGCAGCGGACTGGCGCTCAGGGCGCGCGCGTGCAGCGTGGAATCGGTGAGCGCGCCGATGCGGATGGCGATGTCGGTGCGGTGCTCTATCAGGTCGGCGATCTGGTCGTTGCTGGTCAACTCCAGGCGGATGGCCGGATACAGGGCGCGGAACTCGGCCACGTGCGGCACCACGCAATGCAGCATGAAGGGCGAGGCCGCGTCCACGCACAGGCGGCCGGCCGGCTGCTGGCGGCGCATGCGGATGGTTTCCTCGGCCTGTTCCATGGCGCCCAGGATGGCGCGCGCCCGCTCCAGGAACAGCTGGCCCTCCTCGGTCAGCTCCATGCGGCGCGTGGTACGCGTGAGCAGCGTGGTGGCCAGCTTTTCCTCCAGGCGCGACAGCGCGCGGCTGACGCCGGACGTGGTCTGCCCCAGGTGCACGGCGGCCGCGCTCAGCGTGCCGCTGTCCACCACGGCCGCGAAAATCCTCAGGTCGTCCGAATTGATATCCACGCGCGCTCCACCATGTCCATGGCCCCGATTATATGTGATGACCCAGCGGCTACTATATTGCTACGCTGCACCGCAACACATTACATTAATGAAGTAATTTTAAAGCGAGCTGTGCTACATTATCAAGGTTGGTAGATAGGAAAACTTGCTTGAAAGACATTAAACTGTGATGGGGATTGCAGTTTTCCGTCTACCGGCGACGTTTCCACATCTAGAGGGGTATCACATGACGAAAACCTTATTCAGCAAGGCTACGGCCTCGCTGCTGCTGTCGGCCGGCCTGTTGGCAAGCCAGGCGGCAAGCGCGGACGTGCTGGTTTTCGACGAGTCTGGCAACGCCACGTTCGGTGTCACGCACACCGACGCCGGCAGCTATACCGACGAATTCCTGTTCAGCGTGGCCGCTGAAAGCGAGGGCTGGGCCAGCGGAACGGCCATAGCCGGCAAAACCCTCGTTGGCGCAAGCCGGCTCTTCAACTACGGCCTCACCAGTATCGGATTTTTCCAGGTGAACGCCGACAGTACCCGCACCTTGCTGGGCACTGGCTTCAGCGGTGGCGGCACGGCCGATTTCTTTCCGGCCGGCAAGCTCACCGCAGGGAACTACGGCTTCACCGTCCAAGGGCAAACGACTTTGAATGGCCTGGGCGGTTCTTACGCGGGCAACCTGAACCTGGTCACCGCCCCCGTCCCCGAACCGGCAAGCTACGGCATGCTGGCCGCGGGACTGGGCATGCTGGCGTTCACCGCGCGCCGCAAGAAGAACGAGAAGCTCGGCTGAGTTCCTGTTGTGCCTGCAATCCGCGCCGCGCGGGTTGCAGGCCCTTTCCCTTCCCATTTTCTTTCCGATACAGCCTTCCGGGCAGGTATGCAAAATTTGCAACTCGTCGCTTGCGATTTTTGCTAACATCGCCGTTCCCAGCCCTACAGGAGGTTATATGGTCCACCAGAAGACGGCCCGTTTCATGGCCGCGTTGTTTGCAATGTTGATGATTTCCGGCGCACCCGCGCTGGCCGAGCAGGCCGCACCCAAGCTGGCCAATGTCACCATCCTCGCCACCGGCGGCACCATCGCCGGTAGCGGTGCCACTTCCACCACCACCGTCGGCTACACCGCCGCCACCGTCGGCGTGCAGCAGCTGATCCAGAGCGTTCCCGAACTGGCCAAGGTGGCCAATGTGACGGGCGAGCAAGTATTCCAGATCGCCAGCGAAAGCATGACCAACGAACACTGGCTGGCGCTGGCCAAGCGCGTCAACGCGCTGCTGACGCAGAGCAACGTGGACGGCGTCGTCATCACGCACGGCACCGATACGATGGAAGAGACCGCCTACTTCCTGAACCTGGTCGTCAAGAGCCGCAAGCCGGTGGTGCTGGTGGGCGCGATGCGTCCTTCCACCGCCATGTCCGCCGACGGCCCGATCAACCTGTACAACGCGGTGCTGCTGGCCGCCCATCCGGATGCGGTGGGCAAAGGCGTGCTGGTGGCCATGGGCGACCAGATCCACGGCGCGCGCGACGTCTCCAAGACCAACACCTCGACCCCGGACGCGTTCAAGACCACCGAACTGGGCATGCTGGGCTACCTGCAGGGCGGCAAACCGTTCTTCTACCGCGTATCCACCCGCAAGCACACGGCCGACAGCGAATTCGACATCGGCGGCCTGACCGCCCTGCCGCAGGTCGACATCGTGTACGGCTACGCCAACATGAACTCCGTGGCGCTGGACGCCTTCGTCGCCGCCGGCGCCAAGGGCGTGATCCACGCCGGCGTGGGCGACGGCAGCCTGGCCGCCAGGGTCAAGCCGGCGCTGAGCGCGGCGCGCCAGAAGGGCGTCGTCATCGTGCGTTCCAGCCGCGTCGGCCAGGGCATCCTGGCGCGCAACGGCGAGGCCAACGACGACCAGCTGGACTTCGTGGTGTCGGACACGCTGTCGCCGCAGAAGGCGCGCATCCTGCTGATGCTGGCGCTGACCAAGACCAGCGACACCAAGGAACTGCAGCGCCTGTTCTACGCCTACTAACGGCCGATCGCCACCGGCGGCGGCCCGCCGCCGGTGGCCCCCGCCTCACGGCATCGCTTCAAACAGCAGCAACTGCGTCACCTGCGTGGCGCTGAAATTATCGTCCGATACCAGCACCAGGGTGTCGTGGCCATTGGCCAGCCTGGGCCCCCACGCCATCCCCTCCAGATTATCCCGCCGCGCCAGCGGCAGCCGGTCGACATCGAGCACCAGCCTTTTGCGCGCCGCCACATAGGCCGCGCCGGACAAGGCCGCGATGCGCTGGATATCGGTGGCGCCCCCCGTGTCCATCTCATACAGCCGCACATGGAAATGGAAGCGCCCCTCGGCGTCCTGCCTGCCGGCGCGCTCCAGTACATACAGGCGCCGCTCGTCCAGCGCCAGGATTTCGGCAATGCCGTTGTCGGCCGGCCTCCCCGGCGCGGCGGCGTGGGGAATCGCGTCCAGCGGATAGGCGTACTGCGCCAGCACCTTGCCGCCCCGGTCCAGCCGCGTGATGCGCGCCACCGCCCCCGCCTCCGTCGTGGGGGGCGCGCCATCCTGGTACAGCGTCGATTCGGCGGCCAGCCAGAGCGAGGCGCCGTCCGGCGCGAAGTCCAGGCCCTCGAACACCCGGTTGTCGCGCGCGCCGTATTCGCGCCCGGGCCAATAGCGGAACATCTCGGGCACCGGCAGCGTGGCGGAGCCGCCGCCACCGGAATGGCGCACCCAGGGCTGCCAGCCCCGCCCGCGGTCGCCCTCGCTGGCGTACCAGATGCCGCCGTCCAGCGGGTCGTGGCGCACCGTTTCGATGTCCGGCGCCTCGCCATCGGGATGGGCGAAAAAGCGCACGCCGGTCAGCGTCGCCGCCTTGAACGCCCGCGCGTCGTAATCGAGGCGCGCCGTGTAGTAGCGCGCCGGGCTGTGCTCCGAGCGGTCGTCGCTGGCCAGCACCCACTCGCCGCCGGCGGGATCGTAGGCGATGCCGGACAGGCCGCCCACCACCGTCCCCATGAAGGCCATGCGCGGCGGCAGGCGCTGCTCGCCGATGAAGCGCAGGCTGGCGCCGGGGACGTGCGCCGCCGCGCCGCGCCGCGGGGCCTCGGGCATGCCGGCGCAGCCGGCCAGCGACGAGGCCAGCAAACAAGCCGCCACACAAGCCGCCAAATAAGCCGCGGAACAAGGCGCCAAACACGCCAGCGCGGCGGCCGGCGCGCGGCCCGGCCGCGGCATGGCCGGGCGGCGGCTCACGGCAAGGTGCCGATGGCCGCGCGGACCAGCGCCAGCAGGGCGTCGTTGCGCACGGCGGTCATCGCCATGGCGTTGGCCTGGTGCCCGCCGTCCATCATCTCGCCGAAGCGGGCCAGCACATGGCCGGCGGTGGCGCCGGGACGCCAGTCCACCTCCAGGTGGCAGGGTTCGCCGGTGAACAGGGTCTCGTCCAGCAGCCAGGCCACCGGGCAGGCGTCGTGCAGCAGCGGGTCCAGCGCCGCGTAGGCCCGCAGCATGGCGGCGGCCGCGCGGCCGCAGGCCGTGTCCAGCTCACCGAAAGAGCCTATCCACGACGGCGACATGATGGCCGAACTGGTGACGTCCAGCGGGAACAGCATGGTGTTGGCGCCGCTGGCCAGCACCATCTCCGCCGCCACCGGGTCGGCGTAGAAATTGAACTCGGCGGCCGGCGTGACATTGCCCGGCACGCGCAGGGCCCCGCCCATGACCAGCAGCCGCCGCGCGCGTCGCAGGATGCCGGGCGCCAGGCTCTCGGCCAGCGCCAGGTTGGTCAGCGGGCCGACCGCCACCAGTTCCACGCTGTGCGGCGGATGCGCCGCCAGCAGCTCGACCAGGCGCACGGCGGCATGGCCTTCCTGCACCGGCGCCGCCGCGCCCAGGTCGACGCCGCCCACGCCATCCTCGCCGTGCACCAGGTTGCAGCGCGGCTCGGCGTAGCCCAGCGGGCGCGCCGCGCCGGCGTACACCGGCACCCGGCCCCGGCCGGCCAGGTCGAGCAGCCTGCGCGCGTTGACGGAGGTGGTCGCCACCGGGCGGTTGCCGGCCACGGTGGTGACCGCCAGCAATTCCAGCGCCGGGCTGCCGGCCGCCAGCAGCAGCGCCAGCGCGTCGTCTATGCCGGGATCGCAGTCGATAATGATGTGCCTCATGCTTGCTCCTGTCCAGATGGGATGGCGGCGCAGCGCGCCGCGTCGATTTCCTGCCGCGACGGCTGCGCCGCCTGGGCGCCCCGGCGCGTGCACGCCAGCGACGCCGCCACGGCGGCGCGGTCCAGCGCCGCCTGGTAAGACCCGCCCGAGGCCACGGCGGCGGCGAACACGCCGGCGAAGGTGTCGCCGGCGCCGGTGGTGTCGAGCACCGTCACCTGCGGCGCCGGCGCGCGCAGCAGCGCGCCGTCGGCCTGCGCCAGCAGCGCGCCCTCCCCGCCCAGCGTGACCAGCACCGCGTTGCCGTGGCCGCGGGCCAACGCCAGCGCCAGCTCCGCAGGCGCGCCGCCGCGCCCGGCCAGCCGCGCCAATTCGCCCTGATTGACGATCAACACATCCACCGCCAGCAGATCCGGCGGCAGCGCGTCGCCCGGCGGCGAGGCGTTCAGCATCACCAGGCAGCCCAGGGCGCGCGCGCGGCGGGCCAGCGCGGCGGTTTCGGCCAGGTCCGTTTCCAGCTGCAGCAACAGCACGCGGGTGGCGCGCAGCGCCTGGTCCGGCACCTGGGCGGCGCGCGCGGCCTGGTTGGCGCCCGGCGCCACCACGATGCTGTTTTCGCCTTGCGCGTCGAGCACGATCAGGGCCAAGCCGGTGGCCAGCCCCGCGATCACGTCCACGCCGCCGGTGTCGACGCCGGCCTGGCGCAGGCAGCGCAGCGCCGGCGCGCCGAACGCGTCGTCGCCGACGGCGCCGTAAAGGCGCACCGGCGCGCCGTAGCGCCGCGCCGCGTGGGCCTGGTTGGCGCCCTTGCCGCCGGGCGACAGCAGGCCCTGGCCGCCCAGCACGGTTTCGCCGGGCGCCGGCAGATGGCTGGCGGCGACGCTGATGTCGGCGTTGATGGAACCGAACACGGTGATCATGCCCCGCTCCCCGCGGCCGCCGGCGCCGTCGTCCGTGCGGGCGTGCCCCCCGCCTCCCGCGCCAGCACCGCCTCCACGGCGGCGCGCGCCGGCAGCGCCGTGCGCGCGCCCAGCGCGGCCACCGTGCAGCTGGCGGCGGCGCAGGCGAAGCGCAGCGCCCGCGCCAGATCGGCGCCGCCGCGCCAGGCCGCCAGGAAGGCGGCGTTGAAGCTGTCGCCGGCGCCGGCGGTGTCGACCACCGTGGCGGGAAACGCGTCCTGGGAGGCGAAGTCGCCGGCGCTGGCGGCCATCGCCCCGGCCGCGCCCATGCTCACCACCACCAGGCGCGGTCCCAGGGCCAGCACGGCGCGCATCGCCGTCTCGCCGGGCGCCATGCCGGTGCCGGCCTCGAAGCCGGCCTGGTTGAAGAACACGATGTCGGCGCGCGAGGCGCGCAGGCGCATGGCCGGCACGTCCGGCGCCACCGCCGCCTCCAGGTCGATCGCGACCAGGGCGCCGTGCCGCCGCGCCAGCGTGCTCAGCAAATCGAACTCCTCCAGGCCGTAGGGCATGGCGTACACCAGCTCGGCCCGCGCCACCGCCTCGGCCAGTTCCAGCGGGTCCGGCGGCGCCGCCGCCATCGGCTGGTAGATCACCGACTTCTCGCCGCCCGGCGCGACGATGACGATGGCCGACGCCGAGGCCTCGCCGGCGTCGCGCCGCAGGCAGCCGTGGTCCACGCCGAACTGCTCGAACGAGGCGCGCAGCAGGTCGCCGTGGGGGTCCGCGCCGGTGCGGCCGTACACCGCGCTGCGCAGCCCCAGGCGCGCCGCCGCGCAGGCGACGTTGGCGGTGGTGCCGCCGGCCAGCACGCCGAGCGGCCGGCCCAGCACCTTGCCGCCCAGCTCCGGCGGCCGCTCGGCCGCCAGCACGATGTCGGCGCAGGGGTCGCCGTAGGACAGCAGTTGCCAGCGCCGCGGCGGCGGCGCCCCGTTTTCGGTTTGTCTCATGTCTATCGCTCCTGTCATCGGCCGTGTCGTCGCGCGCTCAACGCGCCAGCGCGGCCAGGCCGGCGGCCAGCGCGTCGAGATCGAATTCGGCGGCGTTGGCCTGTTTGAATTCCGCCAGCATACCCGGCGGCAGCGCCGCCGTGCCGCGCAGCGCGCCGACGATGGCGCCGGCCATGGTGGCGATGGAATCGGTGTCGTTGCCGATCGAGGCGGCCAGCGCGATGGTGCGCAGCGGGTCGCCCTGGGCGTAGGCCACCACGCCCAGCGCCGCCGGCACCGATTCGGCCGCCAGCACCGAGTTGCCGACCTCGCTCTCCATGCGGCGCAGGAAGGCGTAGTCGTCGCGCTCCTCGGCGGCGATGCGCAGCGCCATCCGCAGCCGCGCCGGATAACTGGGGCCGGCCACCGCGCGCGCGCTGTCGCGCGCCATGCGCGCGCCCGTTTCGGCGCCGGCCAGCGCCGCCGCCAGCACCGTGTCCAGGTCGCGCGTCGCCAGGGCCTGGGCCGTCGCCGCCGCCACCGAGCAGGCGGCGGCGATGGCCACGTCGGTGTCGTGCGAGGGGAAGCAGGTCACCAGCGCGGCGCGGCAGGCGGCGTCGATGCGGCCGGGATGCAGCAGGCCGGCCGGCGCCACGCGCATGGCCGCGCCGTTGGTGGTGCCCACCGTCGTCATCTTGCGGCGCGAGCTGCCGATCACGCCCACCGCGGCCGTGTCGCCGCCCTCCCGCAGGGCCTTGACGATGCCGGCCGTGCTGGGCCCCATGAAGCCGGCCTTGGGGCTGTGCTCCACCCAGTCCAGCAGGCAGTCGACCCACTGCCGCCCGTCCAGGTCGCCGCCGGCGGCCACCATGGCGCGCGCCAGGTAGTACATCTGGCTGGCGTCGTCGGTCACCTCGGCGCGCCGGCCCAGGTTGGCGCCGGCGAAGGTGTCGGCCGGCGGATCGTCGAAGGCCAGCACCAGGCCGCCGTACTTGGCGGCGATTTCGTCTATCGACCATTGCTCGGTCGGCGCGCCCAGCGCGTCGCCCATGCCGGCCAGCGCCAGCGATGCATGGATGCGGTCTTGCAGATCGGATGTCAAAGTCACTCCTTGGTTTTTTTGTTGGATTGCATGCGTCCGGCCAGCACCAGGGCGGCCAGGGTGGTCAGCGGCGGCAGCATGGCCACCAGCTGGGTCGGCCAGTCCAGCGCGCCCAGCCGCATGGCCAGCACCGAGGCGCCGCCGAACAGCAGGGCCGCCGCCAGCGTGCCCGAGGCGCGGCGCGCGCCGAGGAAGACGGCGGCCAGCGCCAGGAAGCCGCGCCCGGCCGTCATGTCGGCCTGGAACAGGGTCAGGTAGCCCATGCTGAGGTAGATGCCGCCCAGGCCGGCCAGCAAGCCGCTCAGCAGCAGGGCCGCGTACTGCATCCGGCGCACCGGGATGCCGGCCGCCAGCGCGGCGCCGCGGTTTTCGCCCACGGCGCGCAGCCAGACGCCGTGGCGGCCGCGGGCCAGCCAGCCGGCCAGCAGGGCCGCCGTCACCGGCGCCGCCAGCAGCAGCACGTGGTGGCCCTGGCCGGATTCGCCGTTCAGCAGCAGGTCCAGCAGGGGCCAGCCGGACAGGCCGGGGATATGCAGGCCCGGCAACGCCGGGCTGTTGATACCGGCCGTGGAGCCCTTGTCGCCGACCAGCGTGGCCAGCAGGAACACCGTCAGGCCGGCCGCCAGCAGGTTGACGGCGATGCCGGCCACGATCAGGTCCGCCCCCAGCTCCAGGTGGAACACGGCCAGCAGGCCGGCCAGCAGCAGCGCCGCCAGCAGGCCGGCCGCGCAGCCCAGCCACGGATACAGCGCCGGCGCCAGACCGGGGAACCAGCGCTGGCCGTACACCGCGCCCATCACGCCGAAGAAGGCGGCCAGCAGCATGATGCCCTCCAGCGCCACGTTGACGCAGCCGGCCAGCTCGGACACCAGGCCGCCCAGCGCCGCGAACAGGATGGGCGTGGCGGCGCGCAGCACCGCCAGCAGCACGGCGGCGGCGCCGCCCCAGGCCAGTTGGTCGAAGGCGCTCATTGGCCCTCCCCGCGCCGGCGCCGCAACGCCAGCTCCAGGCGCCGCGGCAGCAGCCGGTCCGCCACCACGAACAGGATGATCAGCGCCTGGATCACCAGCACCATCTCGCGCGAGACGTCGCTGCCGCGCTCCATGGCCTGCGCGCCGGTGCGCAGGTAGGCGTAGAACAGCGCGGCCCACGGCACGGCGCGCGGATCGTTGCGGGCCAGCAGCGCCACCAGCAGGCCGTCGTAGCCCAGGCCGGGCGCCAGGTCCACCGGCAGCCGCTTCAGCAGGCCGTTGCCGATGTGCAGCCCGGCCAGGCCGGCGAAGGCGCCGCCGGCCGCCATGGACAGCGCCACCGCGCGCCCCACCGGCAGGCCGGCCTGGCGCGCGAAGGCGGGGGCGGCGCCGGTCAGGCGGATCTCGTAGCCCGCCGTGGTGCGCGCCAGCAGCAGCCAGGCGGCATACGCCGCCAGCGGCGCGGCGAACAGCAGCGGCGTGACATTGGTGTGCGCCAGCAGCGGGGCGAAGGTGGCGGCGGCCGGCAGCATCGGCGTGACCAGGAAGCCGGCGGCCGGATCGCACAGCCAGCGCGTGATGGCCAGGCGGTAGAACTCGATGGCGATCAGGTTCAGCATCAGGCTGGACACCATCTCGTTGGCGCCGTGGCGCGCCTTCAGCAGGCCGGGCAGCAGGCCCCAGGCGAAGCCGGCCAGCATGGCCGCCAGCGCGGCGGCCGGCAGCACCAGCCAGGCCGGTCCGCCCAGGTACAGGCTGACGGCGGCGGCGGCCAGCGCGCCCAGGAACATCTGCCCGTCCGCGCCCAGCGAGAACTGGCGCGCGCGGAACGGCAGCGCCACCGCCAGGCCGAGGAAGGTCAGCGTGACGGCGTCCTCCAGCACGGTGCCGAAGCGCGCCAGGCGGCGCACTTGCCAGCCCTGGGCCGGATCCCAATGGGGCTGCGGCAGCGCGCCGGTCAGCAGGGACAGGTAGGCGTGCACCGGTTCGCGGCTGGCCAGCGCCGTCAGCAGCAGGCCGGCCAGCAGCGCCGCCAGCACGGCGATCAACAGGCGTGGCTGGACCGGGCTCATGCCTGCACCCCGCCGCGCGCGCTGAACGGCGAATCCAGCATGGCGGCCGCGCCCTCGTCGCGCCGCGCGCCCGTCATGCGGGCGCCCAGTTCCTCCGCGCCGGCCTCGCCGCCGCGGAAGTGGCCGACGATGCGTCCCTGGAACAGCACGGCGATGCGGTCGGACAGCTCCAGCACCTCGTCCAGGTCGGCCGAGATCAGCAGCACCGCCGCGCCGCCGTCGCGCAGTTCGGCCAGCTGGCGCCGCAGTTCGCGGGCGGCGCCGATGTCCACCCCGCGGGTGGGCTGGCTGGCCACCAGGAAGCGCGGCCGGCTTTCCAGCTCGCGTCCCATCACCACTTTTTGCATATTGCCGCCCGAGAGCGAACCGATGGCCTGCTCCGGCCCCTGGGCCGCGACCCCGTAGCGTTGTATCAGCCGCCGCGCCATGGCGCGCACCGCGCCCGCGTCCAGCCAGCCGAAGCGCGACAGCGGGGCGCGGTGGTAGGCCGCGGCGATGGCGTTGTCGGCGATGCTCAGTTCCGGGGCGGCGCCGTCGCGCAGCCGGTCCTCCGGGATGGCGGCGACGCCGCCGGCGCGGGCCGCGCGCACGCCGGCGCCGGTGAATGCCCGGCCGCCGATGCTGGCGCCGCCCCGGTCCGGCGCCAGCAGGCCGGCCAGCACGCCGGCCAGCGCGTCCTGGCCATTGCCCTCGACCCCGGCGATGCCGAGGATTTCACCGGCGGCGATGTCGAAGGAGACGTCCCGCAGGCGCGGCGCGCCGTCCGGGCGCAGCAGGCCCAGTTCGCGGGCGCTGACCAGCGGCGCGGCGCCGGGCCGGCCGGCGCGCGCCGACGGCGCCGGCGCCATGGCGCGGCCGACGATCATGCGGGTCAGTTCGGCGGCGTCGGCTTCGCGCGCGGAGCCCCGCCCCGTCACGCGGCCGCCGCGCAGCACCGTGTAGCTGTCCGACACGTCCAGCACGTCGGACAGCTTGTGGGTGATCAGGAGCACCGCGTGGCCCTGTTCGGCCAGCGCGCGCAGGGAGGCGAACAAGGCGCGCGACTCGGCCGGCGCCAGCACCGCGCCCGGCTCGTCGAGCAGCAGCACGCTGGCGCCCCGGTACAGGGTCTTGAGGATCTCGACCCGCTGCTGTTCGCCCAGCGACAGCCCGGCGGCGCGCGCCAGCGGATCGATCTCCAGCCCGAAACGCAGGGCCGCCGCGCGCACCCGGCGCGCCGCCTCGTCCATGTCGACCAGGCCGGCGCGCATGGGCTCGCAGCCCAGCACCACGTTCTGCGCCACGCTGAACGAGGGCACCAGCTGCACATGCTGCGGCACCAGGCCGATGCCGGCGGCGATCGCGTCGCGCGGGCCGCGCAGCCGCAGCGGCCGGCCGTCCAGCAGCATCTCGCCGGCGCTGGGTCGCTCCAGCCCGTAGATCATCTTCATCACGGTCGATTTGCCGGCGCCGTTCTCGCCGACCAGCGCGTGGATCTCGCCACTGCGCAGCGCCAGGCCGACATCGTCGTTGGCCAGCACGCCGTTGTCGTAACGCTTGCGGATGCCGCGCAACTCCAGGCGCGGCGTTTCTAGTCGATTGCCCTGCACTGTTTCCCCTTAACGCGGCACGGCCGCGAATGCGCCGGGCACGCGGATGCGTCCGGCCACGATGGCGTCCCGCTGCGCCTCCAGCTCGCGCCACAGCGGCTCGGGCGCCGCGTCCAGCACGCGCGAGCGGCGCGCCAGGCGGATGCCGCCCTCGGCCAGCCCCAGCGACTCGGCGCTGCCGTACGCCAGCCCGCCGTCCAGCTGCAGGCGCAGCGCGCGCAACAGGCCGGCGTCCACCGCCTTCAGCACCGAGGTGACGATGCCGGCGGCGCGGCGCGGATGGCTCTCGCTGTACAGCGCGTACTGGTCCATGTCCACCGCGATCGCGTAGCGGCCCGCCTCGGCCGCCGCCTCGTTCACGCCCTGGCCGGTGGCGCCGGCCGCGTGGAACACCAGGCCCGCGCCCTGCCCGAACTGGGCCTTGGCGATTTCCTTGCCGGCGGCGGGATCGGAGAAGGCGTTGGCGTACTGGCTCAGTATCCTCACCTCCGGGTCGGCGGCGCGCGCCCCGGCGCCGAAGCCGATGACGAAATCCTCGATCACGGGAAAGCGCATGCCGCCCACCACGCCCAGCGCGCTGCCGGCCGGCGCGCCCGGCAAGCCTTGCCGCATCAGGCGCGCGGCCAGGAAGCCGGCCAGGTAGGCGCCCTCGTTCTGGCGGAACAGCATGGAATACACGTTGGCGCAGGCGCAAGCGCGGTAGTCGACCGAGGCGTCGAACACGATGAAGCGCATGGCGGGGAACCCGGCCGCCAGCTTCTGCACATAGGGCACCATGGTGAAGGTGCCGGCCACCACCACGTCGTACTCGCCGCTGTCGGCCAGGTCGGTCAGCGCCGCCTCCCAGCGCGTGGGATCGGTGCCGCCCTCGATCACCCGGGTGCGCACCGGCAGCGTCAGGCGCGCGTGCGCCATGCCGCGCGCGGCGGCGTCGAAGAAGGACTTGTCGCCCAGCGTGCCGTTGATGAACAGGGCCACGCGCAGGCGCGAGCCGTCGTTCTCGCGCGCCGACAGGCGCTGATCCAGGTAGGCCAGGCCATACAGCGCCAGCAATAGCCCCGCCAGCGCGCACAGCTTCAGCGACAATGCCCTTACCGTCTGCTCCATCTCACTCTCCCGATATGGCGGACCGACACGCCAGTGTACCTTCGGCGCGGCGGCCGGTCCGCCGCCGCGTCACAGGCGCGAACGCAGCGTGAAGAACAGCGTGCGCGGGCTGCCCAGGAAATAGCGCCCCGAGGTCAGCGGGTTGGAGGTGGTCAGCTCCGCGCCCACGCCGCCCAGGTAGCGCCGGTCGAACAGGTTGTCGACATTGAAGGACAGCTCGACGTCGCGCAGCATGCCGAGCAAGCTGCCCCGCGGACGGTAGCTGAGCGCCAGTCCGGCCAGCGTGTAGGCCGGCATGTACTCGCGCGGATAAGTGGCCGGGCCGCCGGCGATGACGGTGTTGGCCACCTCGCCATAGGTGCCGGCGGCCTCGCCCACGTATTTGGCGTTGACGCTCAGGCGCCACTGCGCGGCCGGTTTCCACACCGCCTCGGCGAAGGCGCTGCGCCGCGCCGCGCCCAGCACCGGGTCGCCGGCCTTGATGCCCTCGGCCTTGGTGTCGGACACATAGTGCGCGTCGTTGTAGGCGAAGTTGGCGTACAGCTCGTAGGCCCGGCCGGTGGCGCGCGCCGTCAGTTCGGCGCCGCGCGAGCGGATGCCGCCCTGGTTGGCGAAGGTGGTGGTGGCGTCGCGCGAGAAGATGTCGCCGTTCGGATTGCCGTTCTGGATAGAGATGCGGTCGCGGTAGTCGATCGAATACACCGACATGCCGACGCCGTAGCCGTCGCGCTGCCAGCGCAGGCCCAGGTCCTTGTTGAGCGAGGTTTCCGGCTTGATGCCGTTCTTCGAATCCACCGCCGCCGTGCCCTCGAACACGCTGTCCGGTATGGCGCTGAAGTTCTTCGAGCCGCTGACGAACACTTCCCACTCGTCGCCCAGGCGGTACAGCGCCGCCAGCTTGGGCAGCAGCCCCGAGCCGACGCGCAGCGCGCGCACGCCGGCGAATTCCACCGGCGAGCGGTAGCTTTCGCGGAAGCGCTGCCAGGTGGCGCCGACATCGATCTCCAGCTTGTCGTCGAGCAGGATCATCTTGTCCTGCGCGTAGGCCATGGCCGTGTTGGAGGCGTAGTGGCGGTCCTGGGTGACCGAGTACAGCGAGTCTGGCAGGAAGGCGCCGCTGACCGTGGGATCGGTGGCCTGGAACCAGTTGCGCACCTTCTCGCGCTCGGTATGCTCGTACCAGCCGCCCAGCCGCAGGCGGTGGCCGTCGGCCGGCGTGAACGCCACCTCGCCCAGCGTGCCCTTGCGGTCGATCTGGTTGTCGCTACGGCGCGTGCTGGCCTCGCGCGCGCCCCACTGGCTGACGGGATTCATCGCGTACCTGGCGGCGGCCGGGCAACCGGCGGCGCGCAGCGCGGCGGCGCTGGAGCCGGCCGGGATGGCCACGGCGGCCAGTGGCGTCAGCGCGCCGCCGGCGCCGCGCTGGTACTGGTTCTGGTAGCACTCCTGCGCCACCGGCGTGGCGGCGCCCGCCGTCACCTCGCTGTACACCTTGCCGTTGGCCGGCAACTGCTTGTAGGGAACGTAGAACCAGCCATTGCCCTCCTGCTTGTGCAGATAGGGGCTGAGTTTGAGTTTGCCGGTCTGGCCGAAGCGCTGGGTCCAGTCCACATGGGCAAGGATATCCTTGCTGTTGATGCCGCGCGTGCCGCGGTAATTCTGGTCGATGGCCGGGTTGCCGGTCCAGCGGTCGGTCAGCGCGTCGGTGCCGGGATTGCCCTCGAAGGTGGCCTTGTAGAACGGCGCGGCCAGCGCGCGCAGGGCCACCGCGTCGTAGTCGTTGTCGGCGAAGGAGTTCCAGCTGACGGTGGCGCGCAGGCTGGAGCCGCGGCCCAGGTCCTGCAGCACGCGCAGGTCGGCGTGGCGGCGCTGGTTGCGGCCGGACTGCTCGCCCGGCCAGGTGTGCACGTATTCATACGAGTAGTCCAGGTAGGCGCTGGTGCCGGCCGCGGACTTGCCGCTGTCGGCGCGCAGGAAACCGCGCCGGTAGCCGAAGCTGCCGCCCGACAGTTCCACATCGGCGCCGCGCTCCCTGGCCGGGTCGCGCGTCTTGAAATCGATGTAGCCGCCCAGCGCCTGGTTGGATGGCGTGCCCAGGTCGCCGGCCGTCTGCGAGGCGTCGACGCGCACCAGGTTGGCCGTGTCGAGCAGGCGGTTCGGCATGGTGCCGCCGTTCGACAGCGTGGAACCATTGGGGATGCCGTCGACGGAGACGCCGATCTGCTCCTTGTTCAGGCCACGCATACTCAGGCGCATCGAGAAGCTGCCGGTCAGGGCGTCGCTGGAGCTGACCTGCAGGCCGGGCACGCGCGCCAGCAGCTTGAGCGGATCCAGGCCCGCCGGCTGCTGCTGTATGGTTTCCTTGTCGATCACGCTGTTGGCGCGCGCCTCGCCCTTGCCCAGCAAATTGCCGGTGACCTCCACCACGGTCGGCGCCTGGCCGTCCTGGCCGGACGACGCCTCCTGCGCCAGCGCCGCGCTCCCCCACTGCAGCATGGCGGCCGATCCAGCCGCCAGCAATCCGACTTTTCTATACACGATTCCTCCCGGTTGATGGACACACTTGCGTTTTATCAATGCATGGAGGAATTCTATACTGGTATGTACCACTACTCAACACGAAAAAAATAATGACTAAGTGTTTTTCCATTGTTTTCGCACAAACGCAACACTGGTACGTACCAATAATTCTTTTTATGACAAAATGATGACGTGACGCGCGAGACATTCCGGCATATTGCCCGTGCTCCGGAGTCAAGCAGCTATATGGTACGATCCACTCAGGAGAAGTGAACAATGACGAACAAGACCGACACCCCCGCCGCCAAGACCGCCGGCGCGCCGCTCTACCGCCAGCTGGCGGCCACCCTGCGGCAGGAGCTGGAATCCGGCAAATTCGGCGCCAACGCCCCCTTGCCGGCCGAGCGCGACCTGGCCGCCAGCTTCCAGGTCAGCCGGGACACGGTGCGCAAGGCGATACGCCTGCTGGAGGAACAGGGGGTGCTGTACAGCGACCATGGACGCGGCACCTTCGCCGCGCCCGAGGCGGTGCGCCAGATGTCGCGCTTCCTGGACAGCTTCAGCGAGGACACCATCAAGCGCGGCGGCACGCCGGGGCAGCAAATCCTGTTGATGGAGACGGTGGCGGCCGGCATGGCGATCGCCAGCCTGCTGCAGGCCGAGCCCAGCGCGCCGCTGCTGCGGCTGAAACGGGTGCGCCTGATGAACGGAGTGCCGGTCGGGCTGCAGGATTCCTATCTGAGGCTGCCGCCGGGCGCGACGCTGGAACGGGAACAGCTGGAGCGTCGCGGCTCGCTGTACCGCGTGCTGATCGAGGACCTGGGCATCAAGCCGTCCGAAAGCCTGGAAAGCGTGGGCGCCGTCGCGGCGCTGCCGGAGGAAGCCGGCGTGCTGGGCGTGGCGCCCGGCACGCCGCTGCTGATCTGCGAGCGGGTGATGCTGTCGGACCGGCGCGAGCCCATCGAGTACTGCGAGATGCGCTATGTGCCGTCCTACCGCTACAAAACACGCGTCAATAAATGGAGCCTGGGCTGAGGCGGCCCGCAAAGGAGGTCCTGTACGCTACCGGATCCGACATCCCCGCGACGGCGGGCGCCCGCTCGCTTTCCCGCGATGCCGCTGATTCAGTCATGGTCGTCGTCCTCGCGTGTTTCGCCCACGATCCGCCCCCCAGCGAATTGTCGGCCATGAGCGTGCCGAAACTGACCAGTGAACACACTGAGACGGTCATCGCTGTCTTCTTTTGCCCGCGCCAGGCGCCGCTTGGCGCCAGCGCGGGTCCACGACGGCACCCGTGCCGCGGAATCACTAGACTGCGGCGAGGTGTGTTACCGGGCCTCGCTTCCTGCCCCAGGCATTGCCTGGGTTTTTTTTTGCGCGCGACGTTAGTAAAACCGGCGCATCGGTTACCATATATATTTGTGCAAATATATATAAGGCAGGCAACACCACCACCCGGGTGGGCGCTAGCCGCTACAGCTCGGCAAGAGGAATGCTTGCGCTGGTTTCGTCCGCGTTGATCAGCGCGATCACCCTGGACAGGTCGGTCTCCAGGCGGGCCAGCGTGGCGGCGTCGAGATGCGCAAGCGCTTCCGGCAGCACGCCGGCGAACGGTTGGGGGGCGGCGCGCAACACCTGTATACCGGACTCCTGGATATGCAGGGCGACCGCTCGCCGGTCTCGGCCGCTGCGCTCGGTGGCAATCAGCTTGCGCGCGATCAGGCCTTTGACGAGGTTGCTGGCGGTTGACTGGTGGATATCGAGGGCGCTGGCGAGGTCGTTCACGCCGATGCCCGGCGTGGCATTGATCTCGCTCAGCGCCCATAACTGGGCGCCGCCTATCCCCGCCGCGCGCTCGACCTGGCGGAAATGGGTTTTGACGGCATTGAATACGACGCGGAACTGGCGCAGGACGCGCGTGGCGGCGACGGGCGCGGCGGGTTCCGTCTGATTGGTGGCGTTGTCTTGAGAGGAGTGCATAAGCAATGATAACGGAAAGTTCCTGCCGCATCGGCACCACCGCGGCTCCCGGCAAGGGGCCGCGATGGAGATGAACCATCGGCCCGAATGGCGGGCGGCGCTGCGCAAGCAGTTTCTCGACTTGCACCCATGGCATGCGCGCGGCGCGGTCGCCGCCGCCGCCGTCCTTGCCGGACTGAGCGTGGTAGGCTTCACGTGGCTATCCGAGCACGCGCTGACGCTGTTCTTCCGGCTGCAAAGCGCCTGCTGGTGGGGGCCGCTGTTGTGGACGCCGCTCTGCACGGTCCTGATCGTTTGGCTGACGCGGCTTTACGTCCCCGGCGCGGCAGGTTCTGGCATTCCACAGGCGATGGCCGCGCTGGAAACGGGGCTGGATCCAGTCAAGCGGGGATTGTTTGTATCGTTGAAGCTGAGTGTCGCCAAGATTTTCCTCACGGCGTGGGGCTTGCTCGGTGGGCTTTCGATGGGACGCGAGGGACCATCCGTCCAAATCGCCGCCGGTGTGATGCTGCTCGCCCGGCGTCTCGCGCCGCGGGACGCGCGGCCGTCGCCGCACACCCTGCTGGTTGCCGGTGGCGCCGCCGGCATCGCGGCCGCCTTCAATACGCCTTTGGCCGGGATCATGTTCGCCATCGAGGAACTGTCGCGTACGCCGGAGCACCGCAATAGCGCTCTGATTGTCACCGCCATTGTGCTCGCGGGACTGGTTTCGGTGTCGTTTCACGGCAACGCGACCTACTTCGGCGTGATCCATGCGTCCGCTATCGGCCTGCCGTTATTCTGGTCGGGATTGATGGTCACGCTGGCATGCGGCGTGGCGGGCGGCATTTTCTCGCGCTTGTTGATCGTCTCGCTGAGTGGCGATGGGCGCGACCTCGCCAGCGGCCTGCGCGCGCGCCATCCCGTATTGTTTGCCGGACTATGCGGCTTGGCGGTGGCGGTGCTGGGCGTGGTGACAGCGGGGGCCACTTTCGGCAGCGGTTATGCCGCGACCCGTTCCATGGTCGACGGCGCCGGTGGCATGCCCGCGTCCTATCCCTTGTTTAAATTCATCGCCACCTGGCTGAGCGCATGGTCGGGAGCGCCGGCCGGCATTTTCGCGCCATCGTTGGCGATCGGAGCGGGATTGGGGAACGATGTGGCCATGCTGATCAATGCGGCGCCCACCCCGGCGCTCATCGGATTGGGCATGGTCGGGTTTCTGGCGGCGGTCACGCAGGCGCCATTGACGTCCTTCATTATCGTGATGGAGATGGTTGACGGACACGCGATGGTGCTAAGTCTGATGGCCTGCGCCCTGGTCGCAAGCGCCATATCACGCGCCATCAGCCCGCCCCTTTACGCCACACTTGCCGGTTTCCAACTCCGGCGAATATGAGGAACACGGGCCTGGACCGGAGCGAGCCGCCAGTGCGGCGGGCCAGTCAAACCGACCTCACCGTCGCGCCGGGTATGGAGGAACGACGGTTTGGCCGCTACGCCGTGCCTCGCTGGCGAATGCGCTTGCGGCCTCAATCGGGCGCGGGACCGTCAATCCGGGCCAGGAGGGCGGCCCGCTCCTGTTCCATGTGAAATCCCGCCGTCCCCATCGGCATGCCGGCCGCCCTCAAGGCGAAACTGGCAAGCTGCAGACCGGACTCGATCGCCCCGGAAACCACCTCGGTCGCGCCGGCGGCCTTGAGCGCCCGCGCATGCTTTTCGTCGCGCGCCCTGGCCAGCAGGCACAGCCCGGGATAGTGCCGCCGCAACGCCCTGACCGCATGCAGGGCCGCCCGCGGATCGTCCATGGTCAGCACCACGCAAGCGGCGTGCGTGCTGCCCATACGCCGCAATAGCTCGGGCATGGAGGCGTCGCCGGAGAACACGCAGTCCTCCCGCCGTCGGCGCCTGGCGTCCTCGACCACATGACGGTCGCGTTCGACCGCCATGTAGCTGATTCCCTGGCGGCCGAGGACATCGGCGATCAGCTGTCCAACCCGGCCGTAACCGCCAATGATGATATGCCCCGTGAGCTGGCCGGCCTCTTCCGGGCTCTGGACGGCGGAGCCCGGTCCGGCGCCGGCCCGCCGGGCGATGACGGCGCCGGCCGCGGCGGCGCCCGGGGCGAGCAGCATGCTCAGGCCCACCACCAGCAGGAAAAACTGGCTGCTGGCCGCTGTCAGCAGTTGCGTGCTGACGGCGTAGGCCAGGATGATGAAGGCGAACTCCCCGCCCTGACCCAGCAACAGCCCTCCCTGCAACGCGGCCGCCCAGCCTAGCGGCGAGAGCAATAACATGACCACCAGCGCCTTCACCGCCAGCAGGCCCAGCACGGACGCGGGCAGCAGGAGCGGGAATTCGGCGGCCAGACGCAAATCGATCTCCATGCCAACCGACATGAAGAACAAGCCCATCAACAGTCCTTTGAACGGTTCGACGATGATCTCGACCTCGTACTGGAACTCGGTGTCGGCCAGCAGCAGGCCCGCCAGCAAGGCCCCCAACGCCAGCGACAGGCCGCTGGCCGCGGTCAAGGCGGCTATTCCCAAGGTCAGCAGCAGGATGAGCGCGACGAACACCTCCGGCTGCCGCTGGACGGCGGCCGAGGAGAACAGGGGCCTGGCGACACGCCGCCCCGCCACGTAAAGCAGCGCGATGGCCGCGGCCGCCTTCGCGATCGCCGCCAGAAGCGCCCACCACAGCGCCTCGCCGCCATCGCCGGCGAGCCCCTCGACCAGGATCAAGGCCGGGACCACGGCCAGGTCCTGCAACATCAGGATGGCGAAGCACTTCTGGCCCAGCGCTGTTTTCAGGGCGTGCTGTTTGCCCAGCAGCGCCATCGCCACGGCGGTGCTGGACATCGCCAGCGTCATGCCGATCGCCATGGCGGCCGCGGGCGGGTTGCCGAACGCGAAAGCGATCAGCCCGATCGCGCCGGCCGTGATCGTCACTTGCGCGACGCCGGTGCCGAACACGTCGCGCCGCATGGCCCACAGCCGGGTTGGCGAGAGCTCCAAGCCGATCATGAACATCAGGAACACGATGCCCAGCTCCCCCAGCGGCTTGATCCGGTCGACGTCCTGGAACGCCACCAGCGACAGCCAGGGCAGTTCGCCGGCCCAGCCGCCTATGCCGTGCGGACCAAGACAAATCCCTATCATCAGAAAGCCCAGCATCTGGTTGACCCGCAGCCGCTGCAGCATGGGCACCAGAATTCCCGCCAAGGCCAGGAACAATAGTGCCTCACGTAGATGGTATGCTGACATGCAGGGCCCGGAGTCCCGTAGGGTTGAGTCGATTTTAGGGGCAGGACGGCGTTGGCACAAGCGCGGCATGTCCACATTCGGTGGGCGGCCCCGGTGCGTCCTCCGATGGAGTTGATCGGACGCGGCTTCGTCGTCCTGTGCATGCCGCTGGCCGACCTGTTGCGCACACAAGGCCCCCCCCTTGTATTCGGTCCGGGCCTCCCTTCGCTTTCAGCCACAAGAACCCGGCGATGCCGGAGATCAGCGACGCGGTCAGGATCGCTATCTTCGCCGCGTTGACGATGCCTGGCTGTCCCGGGAACGCCAGGTTCGTAATGAATATCGACATGGTGAAACCAATTCCGCCCAGCAGTCCGGCGCCGAACACGTGGCGCCATGCGAGGTCCGAAGGCAGGCGGCTGATGCCCAGGGCGACCGCGGCGGCGCAGGCAAGGACGATACCGACCGGTTTCCCGACCGCCAGTCCAAGGATGATCCCTAAACTGTTCGACGACAGCAAGTCCTGCGCCCAATTGCTACCGATCACAATGCCAGTGTTGGCAAGGGCGAACGCCGGCAGAATGACGAACGCCACCGGCTTATGCAGGTAGTGCTCGAGGCGATGCGACGGCGACGTGTCGTCGTCTTGCTTGGCAGAGTAAGGGATCGCGAACGCGAGCAGCACCCCAGCGACGGTAGCGTGTACCCCCGACTTGAGCATCAGGAACCACATCAGCGCGCCGCCCACCAGGTACGGAGTCAAGGCCATCACCCGCAGAGCGCGATTCATCAGCAACAGCGCGGTGAAGACTGCCAGTGCGCCCGTCAGGTAGGCGAATGACAGCTTCGCGGTGTAAAACAATGCGATCACCACGATCGCACCGAGGTCGTCCATTACCGCCAGTGCGGCAAGAAAAACCTTCAGCGATGCGGGTACTTTACTGCCAAGCAAGGCAATCACGCCAAGCGCAAATGCGATGTCGGTGGCCATCGGAATACCAAGGCCGGCTTGTGTGGCCGAACCGTTGTTCAGGCCGAAATGGATCAGGGCGGGCACGGCGATACCGCCCGCCGCCGCCAGCATGGGCAGCAGGGCTTTCTTGATGTCCGACAGTTCACCGTTGTACAACTCGCGCTCCAGTTCAAGCCCGATGAGCAGGAAAAATATGGCCATCAGCGCATCGTTGACCCACAATTCGATGCTCAGACCGGCAACCTGCGCATGCCAAAATCCAAGGTAGGCGCCACCGACCGGCGAGTTCGCGATCGCCAGCGAAATCAGCGTGCACAGGATCAGGACAATGCCGCCGGCCTTTCCGGAGTTGACAAATTCCTTGAATGTTCGCGACAGGGGAATCTCAATCTGCATGGTTGTGTCTTTCGAAGCCGGGCATCCGCGCGCTATCGGCTTCGCAGACCAATCGTAAGAAGAACGCGCTCAAGGAGCCGGCAAAGGCTCTCGCCTGCTGGGAAATGAGAACCGTCCTGGCGCAGGAGGTCGCTCGAAGGGGAGATGGAACCAGACCAACGGGGGCCGTCGAGCGTTCGGTGGGGAAAAATAATCCGGCGGCGGAACCACCATACGCTAAATGAAGAGTAGTTTGCATAGGTCGCGATGTAGCCGCGTGGCGGCCCGACCATCGCAAATCCTGTCATACCTGGACGGTATGATCACCCTGTGGGGATTCTAGCATAGTGATGCCAATAAACTTGGGTCATCCGGCATAGCACGATGGCGCGTTCTTTCCTTGGCGAGCTTGTACGCGTCGCGGTCTTGCCCGAGCACCTAGCCGGCCTGGGACAAAAAAACATTGCCTGACTGGTTGCCCCTGGAAAGCCGTCTCGCCCCCCACGATCCCATCTTGGTAAAACGAGGTAAATTCTTGATTTTATTGGTCTGCCCAGCAGGAATCGAACCTGCGACCCTCGGCTTAGAAGGCCGAACAAGCATACTTTCCCATACCTTCCGCATCCGTTATAAAGTCCTGATTTTATTGGAAAATCTCCCATATCCCGGCCAATCTAGTGCCTCAATCGCTGTCGATTCTTTCCCATGGTTTGCTATAATTTGCCTACATGACGCCTACACGGGCGCCTACACGAGGAGTTCGCGCAGTGGCAAAGATCAATTTCACAGCAGACCGGGTAGCGAACTTTCAGTGCGACCCAGGCAAGCAGCAATCCATATTCTGGGATGCCAAAACCCCAGGCCTGGGCCTTCGCGTCACCGCAGGCGGCGCCAAGTCTTATATCTTCGAAACACGCCTGAATGGCAAAACCCTGCGCATCACGATTGGCGACGTCCGCACCTGGACGGTGGCGAAAGCTCAGGCGGAAGCGACACACCATAAGGCGCAGACCGACAAGGGTTCGGATCCGCGTGAGCTGCGCGCGGAGCAACAGGCAAAGGCTGAGGCGACGCGTGCAGAAGCCAAGAGGCACGATTTGACGCTGGGCGACGTGTGGCCGCTCTACTTGGCCGCCCGCAAGCCGCGCTGGGGCGAACGCCACTATCAGGACCATGTGAACTTGGCCGCCGAGGGCGGACAGCCCAAGAAGCGCGGCAAGGGCGAAACCGTGGCAGGCCCACTGGCCCCCCTCATGCCTCTGCGACTGTCCGAGCTTACGCCGACGAGGATTGCGGAATGGCTCGAAGCAGAAGCGGCCGCCCGACCAACCAATGCCGCGCAGAGCTTTCGAAAGTTGCGCGCATTGATTCGATGGGCTGACAACATGCCCGCGTATCATGGGATTATTCCGTCACAGGCATACAGCGCCAGCAACGTGCGCGACGTGCTGCCGGCAAACCGCACGAAGGATGGCGACAGCCTGCAGCGTGAACAGCTACAGGACTGGTTTGCAGCAGTTCGGAAAATCCCCAATCCAACCATCAATTATTACTTGCAAGGATTACTGCTCACCGGCGCCCGCCGCGACGAGTTGGCCGGCCTTCGTTGGGCCGAGGTAGACTTTCAATGGCGCAGCCTCAGCATTCGGGACAAGGTAGAGGGAACGCGCACGATTCCGCTCACCCCTTACTTTGCCAGCCTGCTGGTGGAGCTGAAACGCATCAATGAAACGCCGCCGAACGTAAGGCAAGTGAGGAAACTGGATGCCGCTGGCAAAGAATGGGCGCCCTCCCCTTGGGTGTTCAGTAGCAGCACCGCCGCCAGTGGCCGCCTGGTCGAGCCGCGAATTGCACACACGAACGCGCTTGAGGCCGCTGGCCTGCCTCACGTATCGCTACACGGCCTGCGCCGGTCCTTCGGCACCTTGTGCGAATGGGTGGAGGTGCCCAGCGGCGTGTCGGCCCAAATCATGGGCCATAAGCCCAGCGCCCTGGCGGAAAAGCACTACCGCCGCCGGCCCATCGACATGCTTCGCAAGTGGCACGACCAGATTGAGGTGTGGATGCTGGAGCAGGCCGGCATCGAGTTCAAGCCAGCGCCAGCAGGCCTACGAGTGGTCGCCGCCTCCTGAGACCCACGCGCGCCGGCGCGCACCGCGCCGCAAGCCGCGCTACACTGTTTCACCACGGCCTAGCTTTAGCGGGCGAAAAGCTGGCTCCTTCACCAGCCTGGCCGTGGTCCCTTTTCAATGAAGGCGACACCTGAAGGGGTGCCAATGAACGACGACGATGAGGACACGGCTATCCCCGAGCCGTCTCCCGCTTGGTGCAATCCGCACCGAGCGAAGGATTTGTTATACGGTGGCGCAATTCTCGTGCGCGACATGCTCATCCATGACCATGATGCGCTGCACGAAATGTACGGTCTGCGCCCCGACGAAGCCGCACAAGCCCTTCGATTTGTAGAGCTGGCCGAGCTGCGTTCTTGGGGCGTCGATGAGATGTTGGAAGTCGTGAGCACTGTTCCAAATCAAGCCACTAATGAGGCAGCGTTACGCCGGCGCGTGGTGATGGCAATGAAGGCCGAAACCGGCGCTGACTTCATTCACCCAGGGGACGCGGTATTGCTCTTGGAACGTTCCGGCCTGATGCTATCCACCGAGCTTCGGGAGGCGGTGACGCTCATGAGCATCCGTTTCAGTGGGCCAGAAGGCTTTTCCCTGGACGACGAGAATCGCTTTAGACGGCTGAGAGGGAGGTTGCCATTCCCGGTTGAGGACACATCCACTACTGCTGACGAGAAATGCACAAGTTCCGCTGGAGGTACTGCCGGCACCCCGGTGCCTGCTGCTCCCCCGCCTCCAGTGGTGCACCGGACGAAAAGCCGGGTGCGGCTATTGGACACCGAAATCAAGCGCGCCTGGGAGGCTGTGGGAAGTGCCGACCACCACGCAGTGTGGACAGCATTAAAAGAAATGGCGCTCCAATCGACCTCTCCGTTCACAGGAACTATCGACCCCGAAAAGGGCTTGGAGTACTGGAAGGAAGACAAGCTCGCTTACCTATCGAAAGACGCTTTGCGCAAACGCATCCCGAAGGATGGGGCGTCCGATAACGGCCGGTAACGGCGGATAGTGGCCGATAACGGCGGATAGCGGCCGATAACGGCGGATAGCGGCCTCATCTATCGGAGAAAATCAAAGTAAGGGAAATGATGCACCCATACCGTGAAAACGGGCTCATAAGGAGTGCATCGAATGTCTCAAGTGTCCATCCCGCCAGCGCTGGCCGCTGTCGCCCAAGGCCGCGACCATATCACCACCGCTGAGTTTTCGCATGCGATGAGCTGCGCAGTGGCGACTGTGTGGAAAAACCATTGCTTGGCTGGCGAATGCTACGGTGTCCGTCCCGTCAAGAAAGGCAAACGGCTCTTGTGGCCGGTGCTGGCCACCGCACAGGCGCTGACCGGAGGTGTGTGATGGACCGCCCGCCGCCGGGCGAGCGCCCAAAAAAAAAGTCCGGCCGCCGCCAAGCAGAACCGGACCTTTTTGAAGCAGTAGTACCTGCTGCGAACTCTACCACAGCTGTCCGTTTTGCGGGCACAGACAATCCCCGCTATCTGCGCGCTCTGCACGCGCTGCTGCTGCGCCCGGTACCGCGCGAGCATCTGGATCGCGCTGCGGGTTGCAGCAATGGGCCCGACCTCGTCTCCAACCTGCGTGACCTGGGCTTGGGTCCAACTGGCTTGCCATGCACGTTTATCCCCGACCGCGACCAGGATGGGAAAAAAATCAGACGCGGCGTCTACCACCTGACCGAAGCCGGCCGCCGCGCCGTCAACGCCTGGTTGCGCCTGCGCGACCGGAAAGCGGGCGAATGAGCGCCGGGTACGCACTCAACATCGAGCGTCTGTATGGCCCTGGCATCGTTCGTGTCGCAGCCAAGCACCTGCTGCGCGAGCTTGCGGCCGAGCTTGGCGCCGACAGCCACATCGATGCTGCGCGCATCGGGGAAAACTTCATCTTGCGTGGACCGGACACTTCCGCCGGTGTGGCGGCCCTGGCCAAGTCGCTGCTGGACGCCGCCGGCGTGGTCAAATGCCGAAAAGGCGCAGTGACCGCGCTGGAACTCCTGTTCACGCTGCCGGCGGCGACCACCCTAGACCCGCGCCAGTACTTCGAACAGGCCACCAGGTGGGCCGAGCAGTATTTCGGCGTGCCGGTGCTGTCCTGCGTAGGGCATATGGATGAGGGCTCACCGCACGCCCACGCGCTGCTGCTGCCGCTTGTCGGCGGTCGAATGGGCGGCTCTGACCTGCACGGCGGCAAAGCCAAGCTGGCGGCGATGCAAACGAGCTTCCACGAGGCGGTGGGTGCCCCGCACGGCCTGCCCAAGTACGTCCCGCAAAAGCGCCTCAGCGCGCCCGTGCGCGCGGCGGCAATGGCGCTGGCGCGCGAAACGCTGCAAGCCAATGCAGCGCTCAACGACGACATCATCGACGCGCTGCTGGTGCCGCATGCGAAAGACCCGGCGCCGCTTTTGCTGGCGCTGGGCATCGCCATGCCGTTGGCCGCAAAGTCGAAGAGCAAGAGCTTTATCGAAATAATGACCGCGCCCGCAGCGCCCGAACCTCGTAACCATATCGGGAAAGCAAAATGCAGCCCGATAGGGAAAGCGATTCCAGCCGCGTCGATTTCGTCGCTTCCCGACTCTTGTGTAGGGAAAGGATCTGCCGCCCCTTCCGCCACTGAGCTGCCGGCGGATGGGATAACGCTTCCTGAGCCCACCACCACGCCCCGGCCCGTCCAGCTCTTGCACACCCCCGCCAGCGGGGATGCGCTCAAAACTGAGCCGACCGCGACCGTCGACCAGGCCGCCCCCGGCGAGGTGGCAAAGCACCAACCCATTTCTGAGCAGCGCCAGCAGGCCACCCCCATGACCGGGCCGGCACCCGCCACCAGCATCGAGGCGGCTTCGAACGAAATTTGCACGAAGCCGCCGGGCAGCACCCTGCAAAATCCGTTGCACACCCCGGGCAAGCCCGCCAGCGCGCTGGCCAGCGCCTGCACCGCAGCGCCAGCAGCATGCAATCCGGTTCAGGCCGTCACTTTGGCGCAGGCCCAGGAGGATGTGAGCGGTTTTGCGCATATCTCGCTGGTCGCCGCGACTCTTCCCCAGTGCGACCAGCAAGCCAGCAAACACACGCTTGAGCCGGTCGACCAGCAGCACGCCCAACACGGTGCGCAGCAGCTGCGCCATCAGGATGCGCCTGCGCCAAGCGGTGCTCCCCTGCAGGCCCGCCAAACCGATGGTGTCCAGCAGCTGGACGCCGCCCAGGCCGCGCCGGGCCCGGCCACCAGCAGCAAGCCGCCACGGAAGCGCGCACCGGCCGCCAAGGCTGCGCAGGCGCCCGGCGCCACCAGGCGCACGCCCGGCAGCAGGACACTCAGCGCCATCGCCCCGGCGCCCACCGGCAGGACCGCACCGGAGATTCGGGCCCAGCCCGGCGCCGGCAAAAGCGAAGTCCGAAATTCGGACATCGCGGCCAGCGTCGACGCCGGCCCGATACCGCTGCAGCAGGACCGCTACCAGGCGCCCGTGCCCGGCCCTGTGGAAGCTCACCCCGAAGGGGGCGCTTGGCAGGAAAGCCAGCACCACGATGCCGACGATTATCACCGCCAGCGCGACGCCGACCAGCCGGCCGAGCGCTGGAACTCCGACACCGGCGAGTTTGTGGCGCTGCAGGTCGACCAGCGTACAGGGGCGGCCCGCCGCGGCGCAGCCGATTACGACGCGCGCGCCGCGCCGGGCCGTTCCTCCACCAGGGCACCGCCGTGATTGAGTTCGCCGCGCGCCACCTAAACCGACCGGGCGGCACCCGGACCGAAGTGGGATTTCCTCACTTTGAAAATTGACAATGAAAGGCATCACCCATGAACGCAATCCAAAGAATGGCCATCGCCCGTGCCGCCGACGCCGGAGCAACCCGCCAAGGTGACATCGACCAGGTGCAATACCTGCTGGACAAGGCCGCGCGCCTGAACAGCGAAGCCGCAGCCGCCCAGCAGCAACCGCCACAAGTGGCCAAGCCGGCACCGCCGGTGGAGAGCGACGCCGCCCGCCAGGCGCGGCTCACTGCCATGCTCAATGCGGCGCGCGCTGGTGGCGCTGGTTAATCCAGTCCAGCCGCCGCCAGCAATTGGCCCACTGGGCTGTTGGCGCTGCTGGGCGGCACCGAATCACAGGCAAGGCACGTTCGCAGCGCCACAGCGCGATTTCGGGCCTTGCCGCCTAAACGGAAGCGACATGAACAACGGCCGAGAACTGATACACGCTGCGCTGCAATGGCATGCTGCCCACGCAAGGCGGAGGACAATCGGTGCCGAGAAGCGCCGCTTGGACAAGGAAATCAAGGCCGAGGGCTTCGGCATGCTGTTCTCGGGGGCGCGCGCACAAGAGGGCGACGTCGCCCGCGCGCTGACCGAGGCGAAGCGCAAAGAGCTGGCGGCCCTGCGCTTGCTGGCCAAGGCCTGCGCCCAGCAGCGCAGCCGGCTGGACGTGGCCGACGTCATCGACCTGGACAGCGCCGTAACGCTGCTGCCGGGTGTCGACTGAGCGCCGGTTTGCTTGACCTACCTTGACGGATTGGAATCATGCCCGCTCTCCCTGGATACGTAAGCGCCTATATCGTTGCTGCCTTGGCGTGCTACGACACGCCCGCGCAGGTGGCGGCCGCCGTCAAAGAACGCTTCGGACTCGCGCTGAGCCGGCAACGCATCGAGGCCTACCACCCTGAACGCCGCGCCGGCGCCCGGCTGAATGCGACCTGGCGCGCCATGTTCTACGATGTCCGCGCCCGCTTCCATGCGGAGCTGGACAACATCCCCATCGCTTGCCAAGCGTACCGGCTCCGGGCGCTGGACCGCATCGCCGGTGTGGCCGAGGACATGGGGAACCTGCAACTGGCCATGCAGGTGCTCGAGCAGGCCGCGCGCGAGGCCAGCAACTTGGACCAGGCGGGCCGACAACAGCTGACGCGGCCAGCCGGCATTTGCGGATGACTTTCCGTCCCTCGCAAATCTGCGGCCAACTTGGTGTTACCCGCAAATCCGCGCGGGCCGAGCGGCGCTAGCGACATGCCGATAAGTGCGCGCCGGCACATCCCAAAGTACGCACCTGCCGGGCCAGAACCCGCACAGCGGCAGGGGCGCGGCACTTCTCGTCTCGGAATAGGTGCGCAGATTGGTGCGCATGCGCGGGCCGCGAACGATGGTATTCTGCGGTGCACGGTCACACCGGCCGCCGCTTGGAGCCCGCAATGCAATCCACTGCCGATTTCTTCACCAATACGCCGCTGCCACACTGCATGGACGGCTGGCGCGGAGAATCGCAGGCGCGCCTCGAAAGGCAAGTCCGATGGGCTGGCCATGAAATTGTGGGCGTGAATGGGCGCCTGGTATGGAAGCGCCGCGCGGACATTCAGCCCGACGATATGCGCGTGTTCTACGACGGCGACTACCGCGACGTGCTGGCGCCGGATGACCCGCGCATCGTGATTCCGTGCGCGGAGTGCACCGACCTGCCGGCCTGGCCTGTTCGCCTGGACTGGGACGAGTAGCGCCAGCGGCCATGCGCCAGGCTACATACGGGAAAAGCCCGCATGTACCGGCGCCCGCTAGTTTTACGACCTGGCCGTAATACCCACACCTCAAATTGAGGAATGCCATCGAATCAGGCGCTTAGGGCCGCGTATCGTTCCGCCGCGCGAAACCGCCGGGCCGCCACAATTTGAGGACACCCCGCCCACGCACGGAACGTGCTCGCGTGGTGTGCGACCGTGTCGGGACGTCTCCTCAAATCTGAGGCCTCTTCGGCCCACGTTAAATCTCATGCTGGCGGAATCGCTGCCAAGTAGTATTATCAAAATCCAACCATTTTGGAGATTAACGATGACCGCAAAATACTGGCGTGTTCAATGGACGCATCGTGACGGACGAACAGGCATCACTGAAATCGAGTGGCCGAATGTACCCTCGAAAGAAGACGCTGCAATTCGAGTTCGGACGCATCTGCTTGGAGAGAATTTTCTATTAATCGATATGCCGCGTGGTCAACCTGAACCATCCGTATACCTGCTTCACCATTACGGTTACGAAATCGGTACCATTGAACCTGTCGAGGCATAAATTGGCTAGCGCTGGCCGGAGCGGCAGATGCCGGAAATTCTTCCCGCATCACCGTGACGCCATGGTTCATAACCTACGATTCGTCGGTTTTACTTGGCGGTGCTGACGCTGGTCGGCGCGAACATTCGCGAGGCTTCGCGATGCCGCGCAAGGGCGGTACGAATTTACCGGGGATGTGAGCAAAACTGCGCGCATCACGCGAGGCCCACGCGCGCGGCACGCGTCATGGAACAGTTCTGGAACCCTTTCGATACCCTTTGCCGAAGCCTTCCCGCTGACCGTGTGCCCAGATTTGGGCAGACGGTGGCTTCGTGCCTGGCTGGCGCTGGAAGGCCCACAGAAGGGGCTGACAAGGGGCTTCGCAGGGCCTGCGAACGCTCCCGAACGCGCGGGAACGCATGCGAACGCAATGCGGTGGCGCTGCCGACGCATTGCCGGCGCAGTGAACCACCATCGGTGGACCACCACGTAACACCATGAAACGCCACCGTGCCCCGCGTAACCCGGCCGGTGCCCAGCCGGTACCCAATCGGGAACCAATCCGGTTTTGGTTCGGTTGTGCTGCTGCCCAGCGCCAGCCGGCCGCCGTGCCGTGCGCTCCTGAGAATCTAGGACCGCTATGCGGACGCATGGCCGCCACAGCGCCAGGGCAGAGCGAACGCTGACAGCACCAGCCAATGGCGGGCCCCGCCGACGGCGATAGGGATTTACCGGGGTTGAATCCCACTCGGAACCCTTTGGGAAGCATTTCGAAAACTTGTTCATCAGCAGCACAAAAAAATGTTGCCAGTTGATAACTATGGGTGCATACTAAATTCTCAACCATCTTGATGTCGCGTATGGATAGAAAGCAATTATTAGAGCATTACGAGAAGCAATATATACACGAGATTGAATCTCGTGAAAAATTGAATGCTCGTGTGCAAAACCCTTTAACCATCATTGTTGCTTTTGTCGGCGCTCTTTCCTTCCTATTGCAGAATTACGGGCATCCTGGATTTAATTTAATTTCCATCTCATTTATCTCTCTGTTCACGCTATCCGTTATTGCGGTAATGGTCGCACTATATTTCTTTATAAAAGCATGGCATGGCAATCATTATCGCTTTATGCCGTCGGCTAGCACTAATGAAACGCATCGCATTGCACTCCAGGAATACTACACAACCCATGGAGACGGAGCTACCCAAGCCATTGATAAATTTGATGATTATCTAATGGAGCACTACATAAAATACGCATCATTTAATAGTCAATGCAATGACAAACGTTCTCTGAATATTCACCACGCGAACGGATTTATAATAATTGCTACTGGCTTCGCGTTTTTTTCGTTCCTTGTCTTTTATTTTGGTGATTTAGATAAGGCCAAGCAATCAAAAGCTGTTGAGGTTTCAATTGTTACCCCTATAATCCTGAAAGGAGCGTTAATGCCAAATGATAGAGTTACGCCGCCACCACCACCCCCTCCGCCTCCAGCAAGAGAAATTAAAGAAGGCGTAAGGCCCAGTGCCCCACCACCAAAACCAAACGGGAAGTAAATATGAGCACCGATGAGCGCAGAACGCCGCCCCCTCCACCACCGCCTCCGCCTCCACCGGAGCCGCGAAAGGTGATTGACTCCCCTCGAATAGCGCCGAAGCTATAAGCGTCATGCGTATGGCGGGTGGTTGGACCATTCGCCGCTTTTCCGCCATTTTCATCAATAGCGCAATATTGCTATTTAGGTAGTATTTCCTGATAGAATCGATACCCGACGAAAACGCCTTGACGTTCCACCTGTCGCTGACCTATCCTAAAAAGGCCCCGAAAAAAAGGGCACGGGTTTGGCGACTCGGTAACGGCAAAGGCGGACACCCGCCACCAGGCGGCTTTTTTTCGTCCGTTGCACCATTGCGTCTCTATGAGCGGCGGTGGTGGGGATACCTTCGGGTATGCCGGTTTCCTTTGTCACCGGTTCGCCAACCCCACCACTTGCTGCTCACCCCGTTTGGCGACGGGATGTGCGGTTCATCAACCGACATTGGAGGCCACTATGGTCCATAGCACCCCCACGCCCGCAGAACTGCGCCGCGACACCATCAAACATCTTCGCTGGCAGGCAAAGGCCGTTGCCAACCTGCTGTCCGCCGTCCACCTGCTGCCGGCCGCCGACCAGCAAACCACCATTGAAACGACTACGCGCTTTGCCGATGAGCTGGCGCACGACCTGGCCGCACTGCTGCGAGGTGTAGCATGAGCGCCGCCACCGCGCCGGCCCTGCTGACCGAGCTCCAGCACGCGCACGCCATCATCAAGACGATGTTGGGCGCCTTGACCATCCAGCAGAAATCGAAGGTGCACGAGCAACTGGCCGCCGCCGGCGTGTCCGGCGAGGGCATGACCCGCGCCAATGAGCGGCTGGCCGTCATTGAGGCCGCGACCGCGCAAGCCCAGCTGGCCAGCGCCAGCGGCCAGGTGCTGGGCGGCGGGGCCATCCGCCAGTACGCCGGCGATATCAGCGCGCACGCGGCCCGGCTGGAAATCCTGCTGCTGGAAGTTTTCGACAAGCTCGACGGCATCAAGCCGCAGGACCAGGCGACGCGCAGCGCGGTCGACGCGGTGGAATGCTTCACCACCTGCGCGATGCGCAACGGGGTGCTGATGCGCGAGGCCGCCGACCAGATAGCCGCCCTGGTGGTGGAAGGCGGTGCACCATGAAGACGCCGACCAAGGGAGAGGCCGCCACGCTGGCGTTGGTGCCCGGCACGCTGACCAGCGAGGAGCGGCGCATCCTGGCCCGCTACCGCGCCACCGCCCCGGAATGGCGCTCCGACATCGTGGACTTCGCCAACACCGTGGCAAAGATGTACCCGGCCGACAAACCGGCCGCCGCGCCGCGCATCCGCTTGGTGGGCGACGAAGGAGAACCGAAATGAGCCCGGCCGCGCGTTACCCGCTGCCGGCGCCGCCCGAGGTAGGCCCGCCCCCGCCGTATCGCCTGGGCGGCAACGATATTGCGCTGGAGGATGCGGCGGATGTCATTGTCGAAGTTTACGGACCATCGGGAATGCGCCTGTTCACGCTGGAGCAAACCTTGCGCAGTATCGACCTCATTGCAGAGCCTGGCCGGACGCGCATTTTGTATCTGCTACCGCTCCATTTCGACATGCCTGGAGGGAAGCCATGACCACGCTGGCCGAACTCGCCCGCATCCGCACGGAGTTGGGCCTGGCGCCGGTAGGCGGCGTGCTTTGGCTGGGCGTCGGCTTCCTGCCGCCCAAGCAAAACGCCATCGCAATCGACCCGGCCAACCTGCCCACGGCGCTCGAGTGCCGCGCCGTGGCCGGGCTGGATGTCGTCCTGCTGTTCCCGGGCGACCTCACCCGGTACGGCGCACTGCGCACGCTGTCCGACCGCTTGTACCAGGCCCGGCCCCGGCGCCTGCTGCTGGTTGACAGCGACCACAAGCGCACCGCCTTCCTGAGACTGGCGAAATCATGATGGCGGACAAAACCATGAGCGACCAGCTGGCGGGCTTCACGCTGGGCAAGGAGGAAGACACGGCGCGCGCGGCGCGACTCGAGCTGGAGCAGGCCGGGCCACCCGCCGGCCGCGCCATGCAGCGTGGCGCCCGCGTCGTGAAAATCCGGTGCGGCGCCGATATAAGGCCACTGCCCATCACTTGGCTGTGGCCCGGCTGGGTGCCGGCGGGGAAGCTGACAATACTGGCCGGTGCGGCCGGTACCGGCAAGACCACTCTGGCGCTGGCACTGGCCGCCGTCATCACCGCCGGCGGGCGCTGGCCGGACGGTAGCGCGTGCGAAGGCCGGGGCAACGTGCTGATATGGTCCAGCGAGGACGTGGCCGACGATACGCTGGTGCCGCGGCTGATTGCCGCCGGCGCCGACCTCGGCCGTTGTCATTTCATCGAGGGCATTGCGCAGGACGGCGAGAGCGTTCCCTTCGACCCGTCGCAGGACATCCCGGACCTGCACCGCGTGGCTGAGGGGATGGGCGGCATCAGCCTGCTGCTGATAGACCCGATTGTCTCAGCGGTGGCCGGCGACATGCACCGGGCCAATGACGTGCGGCGCAGCCTGCAGGCGGTGGTGGACTTCGCGGACGCGCATGGTTGCGCCGTCATCGGCATTACCCACTTCGCCAAGGGTGGCGCCGGCAAGGCGCCGCAGGACCGGGTAATCGGCTCCCAGGCCTTCGGCGCGCTCGCCCGCATGGTACTGGTGACGGCGAAAGAGGAAGGGAGCAACCGCCGCGTCATGGCCAGGGCGAAGTCGAACATTGCACCGGACGATGGCGGCATTGCCTATTCGCTCCAGCTGGTGGCCATCGCCGGCGGCATCGAGACGACCCGCGCGGAGTGGGATGGCGTCATCGAGGGCACGGCCCGGGAAATCCTGGGCGACGTAGAGCACGACGACAGCGAGGAAGACGGCGGCGCGCGCGACGACCTGGAGCGGATGCTGATTGACACGCTGACCGATGCCGGCGGCAGAATGACCGCGAAGCAACTGCAGGGTGAAGTCCGCGATGCCGGGCATTCCTGGGATGCGGCTAAGCGCCTGAAGAAATCGCTTGGAATCGAGGCCGTGAAACTCAGCATGGGCGGTGCCTGGGCCTGGTGCCTGCCGAGCGCCATCCCCCGAAGGGAGCACGAAGGGAGCGAAGGGAGCGCAGAAAAATAAGCGCTCCCTTCGCTCCCTTTGGCGCTCCCTTCGTGCAGGGACTGGATATCCATACAGCGCCAGCAGCGCGCTGGCAAACTACGGTAATTCCCGTAGTTGCATTTGAGGAAACTACCGGATTTCCGGTAGTTGCAAGGGTGGATGGTGAAATGCCACCCTTTCCGCTTGCGGCGGCGTCCGGCGCCACCATGTGCTCAATTTTGCGCAGACGGTCATTGTCTTGGCCAATTACCAGATTTCCCGGTATTTGACGCCAGCGGCTGGCGCTGGTCTGCCGCGACCGCCCGAAATCATGGGCCGCCGCACGCCACAGCTTGCGAGTGAACATAGGTGCGAATCTCATTCCGGGATTTTCCCGGATTTACAGAAATCGACGGCGCGCCGCTGCCATGCGTTCAACTGGCGACCAAAGGAAGTGCCGCCAGGTTGCCGGGCACGGCGCATTTAATTGTGGCTGGGACTCACAATTAGCCGCCCGGCGCCGCGCGCGACACCTCCGCAACTTTGCGGAGGCCCCACATCCGGGATTTGTCCGTATCTACCCGCCAGCCCTTCGGAGGCCCTTGCAAGGCCTTCGGAGGGCGTGACACGCCCCGAGCTTTTGGGCCGTGCCGCTGGCGCTGGTCCGGGCGGAGCGAAAGTGCGGGGAGATGCTGGCGCAAACAGAAAAGAACCGCGGTGCCGCTGGTAGCACCGTAGCCATCGCGGTCGAACGATGCGACCGCGATACCCCAACGCTGGCTGAAATGGGGCTGACCAAAGTCCAGTCCAGCCGCTACCAGTAATTGGCGGCCATGCCGGGGGGGCATCCTCAAACTCAGGACGCCCCTGTTAGAAAACGAACGATTTCCAACAGTAGAGAAAGGTAAACCAAATCCATGTTGGAAAGATAGGGGTTGCAATATCTAACAGGTCAGTATATTCTGACACCGTTTTCTAACAGTCTTGAACGGGAGAGCAGCATGGCAACCTTCGCATACGGCCGGGTCAGCACCAGCGAGCAGAGCGCAGACAACCAGCGCATCGAAATCGAAGCCGCCGGCCACCAGGTCGATTACTGGTTTGCCGACACCATCAGCGGGAAGACCAGCGCCAGCCAGCGCCCGCAGTTCGCTGCGCTGCTGAACCAGATTCGCAATGGTGAAACGCTGGTGGTGGCCAAGCTGGACCGCCTGGGCCGCGACGCGCAGGACGTGGGCGCCACCGTCAAGCTGCTGGCCAAGCGCAAGATTGCCGTCATCGTGCTCCAGCTGGGCAAGCTGGACCTGGCCTCACCGGCGGGCAAGATGATGCTGACCATGCTGGCGGCCGTCGCGGAAATGGAGCGGGACTTGCTGGTGGAGCGGACGCAAGCCGGGCTGGCGCGCGCCAAGAGCGAAGGCAAGACGCTGGGCCGGCCGTCGAAGACGACGCCTGAGCAGCGTGCGGACATCGTGGCCAAGTACTCGGCTGGCGAGAGCATCAGCGCACTGGCACGGCAATATGCCGTATCGCGCGCCAACATCCTAGGCGTGGTGAAGCCGAGTTAATTCCCTCGGCTATTCGAGTGCCCCGAATCTTCCAGCCAACAAGTCCTGGTACGAAGCCTCTAGCGTTTCCAATATGCCAATCAGAGAATGCTCCGGAAGCACAATAATTGCCCAGCCTTCCGGTTTCACTTCCTCGAAGAAATACCTTGCTTTGACAAAGACGTCTGACAGCGATGCAATTGCCTCAGTGAACGACGCAAATGCACAGGACGGTGTATGGTCTGGCGTTTCCGGCGCGCTAGCACTCAACCGCAATGCAACATAGTGCACCTTAGTTTCCCTGCCAACTGCCCATCTCGCATATTTTGCCTCAAACGATTCCCTGAACTCAGCGGGAAATTCTTCCAGCAATGCAACGAGTGGATGGCCTAACGTAACTTCGCCGTTCCTGGCTCCCAGCATCAAGGCTTTGAAAAACAGTTCGACAGAAAATGCTGCATTCATGAGCAATGCAAGCAGTTCGCCAGGGTCGTTATCAGGTGCGCCCGGTTGCTCAATTGCCGCGAGCATGCTACGAGCTATATTTGCGTGAGCAATAGCCTGTCGGGCTGCGAGTGCGTGCGTGCCAACAGGTAAATATTTCTTTGCCATACCACCTCCGAAAACCTACACAGCGCCTACATGGAAAAAACTGATACAAGTTTAAATTAGAAAATATCAGATAAGTTCTTGATTTTATTGGTCTGCCCAGCAGGAATCGAACCTGCGACCCTCGGCTTAGAAGGCCGATGCTCTATCCAACTGAGCTATGGGCAGTAATGGATTTGATCGCGAACCGATTGGTTCGCGGAAATGAAAAGCCCAAATGAAAAAGCGGATTGTCTCTCGACAACCCGCTTCAAATTTTGGTCGGAGTACAAGGATTCGAACCTTGGACCCCCTGGTCCCAAACCAGGTGCGCTACCGGGCTGCGCTACACTCCGATGGACGTATGATACTACCTCCGCCCCCCGGGCGTCAATGCGACGGGGAGTCTTTTAGGCCGCAAGCTTGGCGTCGACCTTGTCGGCGATGCGGCGCGCCAGGCTCTGCGCCGCGTCGGCGTCGCGCGCCTCGACCATCACGCGGATCAGCGGCTCGGTGCCGGAGGCGCGGATCAGCACGCGGCCGGTGTCGCCCAGTTCGCGCTCGACGGCTTCCTTCTCCGCCACCATGGCCGGGTTCTTCAGCCAGTCGAAGCCGGCCGGCACGCGCACGTTGATCAGCGTCTGCGGGAACAGCACCAGCTCGGCCGCGCACTGCTCCAGCGACTTGCCGCTGCGCTTGAGCGCGGACAGCACTTGCAGCGAGGACACGATGCCGTCGCCGGTGGTGTGCTTGTCCAGCGCCAGCAGGTGGCCCGAGCCCTCGCCGCCCAGGATCCAGCCGCGCTCCTGCATCACTTCCAGCACGTAGCGGTCGCCCACCTTGGCGCGCGCGAAGCCGATGCCCTTTTCCTTGAATGCCACTTCCAGCGCCATGTTGGTCATCAGGGTGCCGACCGCGCCGTCCACCTGGCCGGTGGCGCAGCGGTCCATCACCATCACGTACAGCAGCTCGTCGCCGTTGTACAGGCGGCCCCTGGCGTCGCACATGATGAGGCGGTCGGCGTCGCCGTCCAGCGCGATGCCCAGGTCGGCGCCGTGCTCGACGACGGCGGCGGCCATCGCGGCCGGCGCGGTGGCGCCGTAGCCGTCGTTGATGTTGAAACCGTCCGGCTGGTTGCCGATGGCGATCACCTCGGCGCCCAGTTCATGGAACACGTGCGGCGCGATGTTGTAGGCGGCGCCGTGCGCGCAGTCGACCACGATCTTCAGGCCGCGCAGGTCCAGCGCGTTGGGGAAGGTGCTCTTGCAGAATTCGATGTAGCGGCCCTGGGCGTCGTCCAGGCGCTTGGCGCGGCCCAGCTTGCGCGGTTCCACGCATTCCATCGGCAAGTCCAGCTGGGCCTCGATGTCGAACTCCACCGCGTCCGGCAGCTTGGTGCCCTGGCCGGAGAAGAACTTGATGCCGTTGTCCTGGAAGGGGTTGTGCGAGGCCGAGATGACGACGCCGGCCGACAGCCGCAGCGCGCGCGTCAGGTAGGCGATGGCCGGGGTCGGCATCGGGCCGGCCAGCTTGACGTCCACGCCGGCGGCCGAGAAGCCGGCCTCCAGCGCCGCCTCCAGCATGTAGCCGGAAATGCGGGTGTCCTTGCCGATCAGGACCGCCGGACGCGCCGCGCCGTCCTTGTTCTTGGCCAGGACCTTGCCCGCGGCGTAGCCCAGGCGCATGACGAAATCGGGCGTGATGGGGGAAACGCCGACCAGACCGCGTACGCCGTCGGTGCCGAAATATTTGCGTGCCATGTTTGTGTTCTCTTTATCCGGTTAGTTTGCTGCCTGCCATACCTTGAGGGCGTCCACCGTCTCCGCGACGTCGTGCACCCTGACTATTTTCGCGCCGTGGGCGACGGCCGCCAGCGCGCCGCCGACACTGCCGGCCATGCGCTGCTCCACCGGCTTGCCGGTGACCGCCCCGATCATGGACTTGCGCGACAGCCCCGCCAGCAGCGGCACGCCGAGCTCGTCCACCATGCGGCGGCCGGCCTTGATCAAAGCATAATTATGCTCGACAGTCTTGCCAAAGCCAAATCCCGGATCGATCCAGAGTCGACGCCGCTCAATGCCGGCCGCCGTCAGCGCGGCGATGCGCCCGCGCAGGAAGTCGGTGACCTCGCGCACCACGTCGCCGTATTCGGGCCGCTGTTGCATGGTGGCCGGTTCGCCGCGCATGTGCATGATACACAACGCGCAATCGCTGTCGCGCACCGCTGCGATGGCGCCGTCGGCGCGGAAGGCGTTGATGTCGTTGATCATGTCCACCCCCGCCAGCACGGCCTCGCGCATCACCTGCGGCTTGCAGGTGTCGACCGAGACGGCGCGGCCGCAGTCGCGCAGCGCGTACAGCACCGGCATCACGCGCCGCAGCTCGTCCTCCAGGGACACGGCCGGCGCGCCCGGGCGGCTGGACTCGCCGCCGATGTCGATGATGTCCACGCCCTGCTCGATCATCTGTTCGGCGTGGGCCAGCGCGAACTCCAGCGAATGATGCTGGCCGCCGTCGGAGAAGGAGTCGGGGGTGACGTTGAGAATGCCCATGACGAGGGCGCCGGCGGGATGCAGCGGCAGGTTGAAGCGGCCGAAGGGTATGGTCTGTTGCATGGTTATCCGGGACAAATGAAAAAAGGGTGAGGATCGCTCCTCACCCTTCGTGTACGGCTGGACGCTTACGCCGGCGCGGTCGCGTTGGGCGACACGCCCGGGCCGTCGCCGCCGCTAGGCTGCTTGCGCAAGGTCACGCCGGCCTTCGGCGGACGCGGCTCGTTGCCGGCCATGATGTCGTTGATCTGGTCCGCGTCGATGGTTTCCCATTCCAGCAGCGCCTTGGTCATCGCCTCGACCTTGTCGCGGTTGTCTTCCAGCAGCTTGCGGGCCGCGGCGTATTGCGTGTCCAGGATGTTGCGGATTTCCGCGTCGACCTTTTGCTGGGTCGCCTCCGAGATGGTCTTGTTGGTGCCGCCCAGGAAGCCCTCGTTCTGGGTGTCCTCGTAGACCATGACGCCCAGCGCGTCGGACATGCCGAAGCGGGTCACCATCGAGCGGGCCAGCTTGGTGGCGCGCGAGAAGTCGTTCGAGGCGCCGGTCGACATCTGGCCGACGAAGATCTCCTCGGCGATGCGGCCGCCGAACAGGATGGAGATCTCTTCCAGCATCTTGTCCTTGTAGCCGGAGATGTTGTCGTGCTCGGGCAGCTGCCAGGTCAGGCCCAGGGCCCAGCCGCGCGGCATGATGGTGACCTTGTGCACCGGATCGGCCTTCGGCAACAGCTTGGCGACGACGGCGTGGCCGGACTCGTGGTAGGCCGTGTTGCGGCGCTCTTCCTCGCGGATCACCATGGACTTGCGTTCCGGGCCCATGAAGATCTTGTCCTTGGCGTCCTCGAAGTCCTGCATGTCGACCAGGCGCTTGGAGCGGCGCGCGGCGAACAGCGCGGCCTCGTTGACCAGGTTGGCCAGGTCGGCGCCGGAGAAGCCGGGGGTGCCGCGGGCCAGGATGTCGGCCTTGACGTCGGTGCCGATCGGCACTTTGCGCATGTGCACGTTCAGGATCTGCTCGCGGCCGCGGATGTCCGGCAGGCCCACCGAAACCTGGCGGTCGAAGCGGCCCGGACGCAGCAGCGCCTTGTCCAGCACGTCGGCGCGGTTGGTGGCGGCGATCACGATCACGCCGGACGAGGCCTCGAAGCCGTCCATTTCCACCAGCAGCTGGTTCAGCGTCTGTTCGCGCTCGTCGTTGCCGCCGCCCATGCCGGCGCCGCGGTGGCGGCCGACGGCGTCGATCTCGTCGATGAAGATGATGCAGGGGGAATGCTTCTTGGCGTTCTCGAACATGTCGCGCACGCGGGACGCGCCCACGCCGACGAACATTTCGACGAAGTCCGAACCGGAGATCGAGAAGAACGGCACTTTCGCCTCGCCGGCGATGGCGCGCGCCAGCAGCGTCTTACCGGTGCCGGGGGGGCCGACCATCAGCACGCCGCGTGGAATGCGGCCGCCCAGTTTCTGGAACTTGGTGGGGTCCTTCAGGAAGTCGACGATCTCGGTCACTTCCTCTTTCGCCTCGTCGCAGCCGGCCACGTCGCCGAAGGTGACGGTGTTGTTGGTCTCGTCCAGCATGCGCGCCTTCGATTTGCCGAAGGAGAACGCGCCGCCCTTGCCGCCGCCCTGCATCTGCCGCATGAAGAAGATCCACACGCCGATCAGCAGCAGCATCGGGAACCACGACACGAACACCTGCTGCAGGAACGATGGCTCCTCCGGCGGCTTGACGTCGAAGCGCACGCCGTTGTCGCGCAGGTCGCCGATCAGACCGCGGTCGAGATAGGTGGAGGTGGTGCGGACCTTGGTGTCGTCGACGCGGGTGGCGGTGATGGTGCTGCCCTCGATCACGACTTCCTTGACGCGTTTGGCTTTTACTTCATCCAGCAGGTCGGAATAAGCGATGGCCTTGGAACCGGCCGCCATGCCATGATTCTCGAATTGCTTAAACAGCATGAATAATAGCAGGGCAACGACGACCCAAATGGCTGATTTAGAAAACATGTTATTCACGAAAACTCCTTCAATGCTGGGCGCATCTCTGACCGATAGCTAGAACAACGATTTTACTCGTAATAAGCCGCCCGTGCCATAAACCTGCCCCAAGGTGCACAAATCCGGCTCTGTGCCTGCCCGCGGGGGCGGAAATCGCGTGCGAAATCCGCCACTACCCGCCCGATGTGCGGCTAGGGTATCAAATATCAAGGGCGGATTGCGCCGGATTGGCCTTATTTTCAACCGGATTCTTCAATCCGCGCCCCAGCAGAAAGATTTCCGATGATTTATCGCGGCTGGCCTTGGGCTTTTTCTGCACCACGGTTTTGAATTCCCTGCGGAATTTCTCGACGATCTGGCTGAATCCCATGTCCTTGAAGCACTTCACCAGCAGCGCGCCGCCCGGCTTCATGTGCAGCTGGGCGAACTCGATGGCGATGTCGATCAGGTCCTCCATGCGGGCCGCGTCGGACAGCGCGATGCCGGACAGGTTGGGCGCCATGTCCGACAGCACCAGGTCGACCTGGCGGCCCTGCAGCACCCGGCCCAGCTCCTCGAGGATCTCCTGTTCGCGGAAATCGCCCTGGATGAACTGCACGTCGGCGATCGGCTCCATCGGCAGGATGTCGAGGCCGATCATGGTGCCGTTGATGCCGCCGCCGTCCTTGCCGGCCAGCTTGCGGCGCACGTATTGCGCCCAGCTGCCGGGGGTGCAGCCGAGGTCGACGATGACCTGGCCGGGCTTGACCAGCTTCTCGTCCTCGTCGATTTCCTTGAGCTTGTAGGCCGCACGGGCGCGGTAGCCGTCTTTCTGGGCCGCCTTCACGTAGGGATCATTTATATGGTCGTGCAACCAGTTTTTGTTTAATTTCTTCTTTGCCATTCGCGTAGAATACTGCCTTTAGAGAACCACCGAAAAATATTATGATAAAACTTACACCCGTTGAACGCGCCGCATTGCGCGCCGAGGCCCACGGCCTGAAACCTGTCGTCATGATAGGCGAATCGGGATTGACCCCTGCCGTCATGAAGGAAATCGAGCTGGGCCTCGACTCCCACGGCCTGATCAAGGTGCGCGTGTTCGGCGACGACCGCGAAGCCCGCGTCGCCATGTACGAATCCATCTGCGAAGAGCTGGAGGCGGCGCCCGTGCAACACATCGGCAAGCTGCTGGTCCTGTACCGCCCGAAAAAGGAAGTGGAAAAGGAACGCAGCTCGAAGGCCGGCAAGGGCATGCGCATGGTCACCATCGTCAAGCCGAGCGCGAGCGGCACCAAGAAGCCGTCCGTGAGCAAGGTCATGCTGAAGGGGAACGAACGCGTCACCGAGGGCGGCACCATCAAGCGCGCCAAGGTACGCCAGAAGAGCACCAAGAAGTCGTCGTTGGGTTAAAACCAGCCCCGAGGGGCTGGGGTCAGACCCATGGGGTCTGACCCCGGAATTTGCACTTGGTTTACTGTTTCAGGACCAGCCAGCCCGCCAGCAGGCTCTGAACCAGGTAGATCATACTCGAAACACCGTGCAGCATGCCGAAGCGGCTTTTCGCCGCAGATTCCATCACGCCGGCCGGCCCGGCCGCCGCGCGCAGTTCGGCCATCATCGGCTGCAGCCCGAAATGGCTGACCACCGTGCACATCACCATCACCACGATCAACGCCAGCATGCCGCGGCGGCGCTTGCCGTCCCAGCCTTGCGTGCCGCGCCACAGCAGCAACAGCATGGCCAGGCCGCAGCCCAGCGACAGCAGCGCCATCGAGTGGAACATGGCGCCGGCGATGGTGCCGGCCAGCACCCGGTCGCTCAAAGTGGCGAACAGCGTGGGCGCCACCAAGTAGCCCACGGCCCACAGGCTGCCCGCCCACAGGGCGGCCACCAGCAAACGGGCCTTGGGCAAAATGGGCGCCATCAGATGTAGCGCACTTCCAGGATCTCGTATTCGCGCGGGCCGGACGGCGCCTGCACTTCCACCACGTCGCCGGCCGACTTGCCGATCAGCGCGCGGGCGATCGGCGAGGTCACCGACACCTTGCTCAGTTTCAGGTCCGCCTCGTCGAGGCCGACGATCTGGTAGGTCACCTTCTGGCCCGAATCCAGGTCTTCCAGGTCCACGGTGGAGGCGAAGACCACGCGGCCTTCGGCGTCCAGCTGGGTGGGGTCGATGATCTGCGCGGCGCTCAGTTTGCCTTCCAGTTCCGCGATGCGGCCTTCCACGAACGCCTGGCGCTCCTTGGCAGCGTCGTATTCGGCGTTTTCGGACAGGTCACCGTGCGAACGCGCTTCGGCGATCGCGTCGATCACAATGCGGCGCTCCTTGGTCTTCAACTGATGCAGCTCTTCTTTCAGGAGCTCGGCGCCAAATTTGGTCAATGGAACTGAAGTCATGTTGGTCTCTCTAAGTTACGAAAAGCACAGAGCCCGCGCCATGCTTCGGCGCGGGCTCCGTGGTTATGTTTTTACTGCGTACGTCTAAAGGAGCTTAGTGTAAGGTTTTATGCAGCCCTTGTAAATCGTACACGCGCAACTCGTCCAGATGGCGGATGCCCTCGACAGCCGCTTCCGCGCCGGCGATGGTGGTGTAGGTCGTCACGCGGGCGGCCAGCGACGAGGTGCGGATCGCGCGCGAATCGGTGATGGCGCTGCGCTTCTCCTCCACCGTGTTGATGACCAGCGCGATCTCGTGGTTCTTGATCATGTCCACGATGTGCGGACGGCCCTCGACCATCTTGTTCACCGCGGTGACCGGGATGCCGGCCGCCGTGATGACGGCGGCGGTGCCCTTGGTGGCCACCAGCGTGAAGCCGGCGTCGACCAGGTCGCGCGCCACTTTCACGGCGCGCGGCTTGTCGGACGCCTTCACCGACAGGAACACCTTGCCCGACTTCGGCAGGTTGATGCCGGCGCCCAGTTGCGATTTCACGAAGGCCTCGCCGAAGGTCATGCCCACGCCCATCACTTCGCCCGTCGATTTCATCTCGGGGCCCAGGATGGTGTCCACGCCCGGGAATTTCACGAACGGGAACACGGCTTCCTTGACGCTGTAGTACGGCGGCACGACTTCCTTGGTGACGCCCTGCGATTCGAGCGACTGGCCGACCATGCAGCGCGCGGCGATCTTGGCCAGCTGCAGGCCGGTCGCCTTCGACACGTACGGCACGGTGCGCGAGGCGCGCGGGTTCACTTCCAGCACGAACACCACGTCTTTCAGTTCGCCGTCGATTTCCTGCTTCTGGATCGCGAACTGCACGTTCATCAGGCCGACCACGTTCAGGCCCTTGGCCATCAGCGAGGTCTGGCGTTTCAGTTCGGCGATGGTCTCGTCGGACAGCGAATACGGCGGCAGCGAGCAGGCGGAGTCGCCCGAGTGCACGCCGGCCTGTTCGATGTGTTCCATCACGCCGCCGATGAAGGTGGTCTCGCCGTCGGAGATGCAGTCCACGTCGCACTCGATGGCGTCGTTCAGGAAGCGGTCCAGCAGCACCGGCGAGTCGTTCGACACCTTGACCGCTTCGCGCATGTAGCGTTCCAGGTCGCGCTGCTCGTGCACGATTTCCATCGCGCGGCCGCCCAGCACGTAGGAGGGACGGACCACCAGCGGGTAGCCGATTTCCTGCGCCAGGGTCAAGGCCTCGGCCTCGGTGCGCGCGGTGCGGTTCGGCGGCTGGCGCAGGCCCAGGTCCTGCAGCAGCTTCTGGAAGCGCTCGCGGTCCTCGGCGGCGTCGATCATGTCGGGCGAGGTGCCGATGATCGGCACGCCGTTCGCTTCCAGGTCCAGCGCCAGTTTCAGCGGGGTCTGGCCGCCGTACTGCACGATCACGCCCACCGGTTTTTCCAGCGCCACGATTTCCAGCACGTCTTCCAGGGTCAGCGACTCGAAGTACAGGCGGTCGGAGGTGTCGTAGTCGGTCGACACGGTCTCGGGATTGCAGTTGACCATGATGGTCTCGTAGCCGTCCTCGCGCATCGCCAGCGCCGCGTGCACGCAGCAGTAGTCGAACTCGATGCCCTGGCCGATGCGGTTCGGGCCACCGCCCAGCACCATGATCTTCTTCTTGTCGGTCGGGTTGGACTCGCATTCCTCGTCGTAGGTCGAGTACATGTACGCGGTGTCGGTCGAGAACTCGGCGGCGCAGGTGTCCACGCGCTTGTACACCGGACGGATGTTCAGCGCGTGGCGCTGGTTGCGCACGGCGGTGTCGGTGGTCTGCAGCAGGAAGCCCAGGCGGCGGTCCGAGAAGCCCTTCTGTTTCAGCTTGTACAGGGTGTTCTTGTCCAGGTTGTCCAGCTTCTGCGTGTCCAGCCACAGCTCCAGGTCCACGATCTCCTTGATCTGGATCAGGAACCACGGATCGATGTGGGTCAGCGCGTGCACTTCCTCCAGGGTGAAGCCCTGGGCGAAGGCGTCGCCCACGTACCAGATGCGCTCGGGACCGGGCTCGCCCAGTTCCTCTTCGATCTTCTCGCGGTCCTTGGTCTTCTCGTTCATGCCGTCCACGCCCACTTCCAGGCCGCGCAGCGCCTTCTGGAAGGATTCCTGGAAGTTGCGGCCGATGGCCATCACTTCACCGACGGATTTCATCTGGGTGGTCAGGTGGTGGTCGGCGGTCGGGAACTTCTCGAACGTGAAGCGCGGCACCTTGGTGACCACGTAGTCGATCGAAGGCTCGAACGAGGCCGGGGTCGCGCCGCCGGTGATCTCGTTGCGCAGCTCGTCCAGCGTGAAGCCGACGGCCAGCTTGGCCGCCACTTTCGCGATCGGGAAGCCGGTCGCCTTCGAGGCCAGCGCGGACGAACGCGACACGCGCGGGTTCATCTCGATGACGATCATGCGGCCGTCTTTCGGGTTGATCGAGAACTGCACGTTGGAACCGCCGGTGTCCACGCCGATCTCGCGCAGCACGGCCAGCGAGGCGTTGCGCATGATCTGGTATTCCTTGTCCGTCAGCGTCTGCGCCGGGGCCACGGTGATCGAGTCGCCGGTGTGCACGCCCATCGGATCCAGGTTTTCGATCGAGCAGATGATGATGCAGTTGTCCGCCTTGTCGCGCACCACTTCCATCTCGTACTCTTTCCAGCCGATCAGCGATTCCTCGATCAGCAGTTCGGAGGTCGGCGAGGCTTCCAGGCCGCGCTTGCAGATGGCCTCGAACTCCTCCTCGTTGTAGGCGATGCCGCCGCCGGTGCCGCCCATCGTGAACGAGGGGCGGATGATGACGGGGAAGCCCAGCGTGCGCTGCACGGCCCAGGATTCCTCCATGGTGTGCGACACGCCCGATTTCGCCGAGCCCAGGCCGATCTTGGTCATCGCGTCCTTGAACTTGGAGCGGTCCTCGGCCTTGTCGATGGCTTCCGGCGTGGCGCCGATCAGCTCGACCTTGTACTTGTCCAGCACGCCGTGCCGGTGCAGGTCCAGCGCGCAGTTCAGCGCGGTCTGGCCGCCCATGGTCGGCAGGATCGCGTCCGGCTTTTCCTTGGCGATGATGCGTTCCACGACTTGCCAGGTGATCGGCTCGATGTAGGTGACGTCGGCCATTTCCGGGTCGGTCATGATGGTCGCCGGATTGCTGTTGACCAGAATGACCTTGTAACCCTCTTCGCGCAGGGCCTTGCAGGCCTGGGCGCCGGAATAGTCGAACTCGCAGGCCTGGCCGATGACGATGGGGCCGGCGCCGATGATCAGAATACTTTTAATGTCTAAACGTTTTGGCATCTTATTATTTCTCCACCGCTGCCATCATGGTGATGAAGCGGTCAAACAGGTAGGCGACGTCGGTGGGACCGGGCGACGCTTCCGGGTGGCCCTGGAAGCAGAACGCCGGGGTGTCGGTGCGGGCGAAGCCCTGCAGCGAACCGTCGAACAGCGAATTGTGGGTCACGCGGCAGTTGGCCGGCAGGGTCGCGGCGTCCACCGCGAAGCCGTGGTTCTGCGACGTGATCAGGACCTGCTTGCTGTCCAGGTCCTGCACCGGGTGGTTGGCGCCGTGGTGGCCGAACTTCATCTTCAGCGTCTTGGCGCCGGAGGCCAGCGCCATGATCTGGTGGCCCAGGCAGATGCCGAACACGGGGATGCCCCTGGCCATCAGCTCGCGGGTCGCCTTGATGGCGTAGTCGCACGGCTCCGGGTCGCCGGGGCCGTTGGACAGGAAGATGCCGTCCGGGTTCAGCGCCAGCGCCTCCTCGGCGGTCGCCTGGGCCGGCAGCACGGTCACCTTGCAGCCGCGCGCGGTCAGCATGCGCAGGATGTTGCGCTTGACGCCGTAGTCGAAGGCCACCACGTGGAATTTGGGATCGGCCAGCTTGCCGTAGCCCTCGCCGAGTTTCCACTCGGTTTCGGTCCATTCGTAGGCTTCCTTGGTGGAGACCACCTTGGCCAGGTCCATGCCGGACAGGCCGGGGAAGGAGCGCGCCAGTTCCAGCGCCTGCTCGACGGAGGGTTCCTTGCCCTGGGTGCCAGTGACGATGGCGCCGCTCTGCGCGCCCTTTTCGCGCAGCAGGCGCGTCAGCTTGCGGGTGTCGATGCCGGCGATGGCGACGATGTTCTCGGCCTTCAGGTAGTCGGACAGCGATTGGGTGGAACGGAAATTCGAGGCCAGCAGCGGCAGGTCGCGGATGATCAGGCCGGCGGCGTGGACCCTGGTCGATTCGACGTCTTCAGGATTGACGCCGTAATTGCCGATGTGCGGATACGTCAGGGTGACGATCTGGCGGCAATAGCTGGGGTCGGTCAGGATTTCCTGGTAGCCGGTCATGGAAGTGTTGAACACCACTTCGCCTGTCGTGTGACCGACCGCGCCGATGGAAAAACCTTTGAAAATGGTGCCGTCAGCAAGGGCCAGAATGGCTGGGACGGCGGGGCCAGAAAAAAATGGCGGCAAGGGCAACTCCTGATAAAGTTACCGTAGCGGCGCCACGTCAGACGACCAGCATGGAACCCGGGCGTTTTGCCGGGCGGGCGGGTCAGATGATGATGGAGTGTGAGGTAGGCGCTACGGTCGATGTGTAATTGGCTAAACCTTTGAATTATAACCCAAAGATCGCCGTCCGGCAATGGCGCCGCGGACCGGATGGGGCCGCCGATAGCCGCGGGCCGCGCCCCGACTCCGCGCATGATTACAAATACAATAAGATTAGCCAGAAATTAGCGTATGGTGGGGAGACCAGGCCCGTGTCCATCGTGGACGCGGGCCGCTCCCACCATGCAAGGCTTCCCATTGAGCAATCTTGAGCCCCCCGCGCCGTCGCCTCCGGCCCCTCCGCCGGCGACATCCGAACCGGCCGCGCTGCACACCGTCCACACCGCCGAACTCACGCGCTTGCGCGACACCATCGATGAACTGCTGCTGCTCGTGCACCAACAAAACGCGGAGAAGCAGCAACTGCTGCTGACCCTGGCCACGCAGGTGCCGCGCCTGCGCGAAGCCAACGAGCACCTGATACTGGCCACGTTCGGCGCGCAGGACATGCAGAACCGCGCCGAGACCGCCAACCGCAGGCAATCGGAGTTCATGGCCATGCTGGCGCACGAGCTGCGCAATCCGCTGCAGCCGGTGGCCGTGGCGAACGAGCTGATCGGCCGTCTCAGCGGAGCCCATCCGGACCTGCCGCGGCTGCACGCCGTGATCCAGCGCCAGACCAGCCACATGGCGCGCCTGGTGGACGACCTGCTCGACGTGGGCCGCATGCGGGCCGGCAAGCTGACCATCGCGCCGCAATCCGTCACACTGGCCGACATCCTGGACGCCGCACTGGAAACCACGCTGCCCCTGTTCGAGCGGCGCAGGCAGGCGATCCGCCTGGCCTTGCCGGACGTGCCGGTGCGGTTGACGGGCGACATGGTGCGGCTGACCCAGGTGTTCAGCAACCTGCTGATCAACGCCAGCAAATTCACGGGCGACGGCGGCGCCATCACCGTGACCGCCGAACTGCAAGGCGGCATGGTCGAGATCCATGTGGAGGACAACGGCGCCGGCATCCCCCTCGCGCTGCAGCCGCGCATCTTCGACCTGTTCACGCAGGGCGAGATTCCGCACGACCAGGTGCGGGCCGGACTGGGCATCGGCCTGGCGCTGGTGCGCGCGATCTGCGAGTTGCACGGCGGCTCAGCCGGCGTGCACAGCGCCGGGCCCGGCCTGGGCAGCCGGTTCACAGTCAGCCTGCCGGCGCACGCCAGCCATGCCCCCGAATGAGCGCCCGGGCCGGGGCCGCCCGGTGCTATACTCGCTCACCGTCGCCCCCCTTCCGCGGCCGGGCAGCAAAGAAGACTGACTCATGGCCACCAGCACCCCACAGCGGCACCAACTGATCGCCAAGGCCGTCCTGCGCCAGCCGGACGACGTGGCGGGCACCAGCGCGCTGCTGTGGCAGCGCCTGGCCAGCCGGCTCAGTCCCGTCATCGGCGAAGGCGGCTTCATGGCGCTGTATCTGCGCAGCCTGCACGTGGCCCGAAGCGAGCACGGCTGGCTGCCGCTGCACGACGCGCTGCCGTGCGGCGCGGCCTTCACCGAACTTGAACAGGCGCTGCGGCGATGCGATCCCGCCCAGGCCGCCCCCGCCAGCACGGCCCTGCTGTGCGGCTTTCTCGACACCCTCATCTTACTGATAGGCGAACTCTTAACAACCAGCATCCTGCGCGAAGCCTGGGGCGATGACGTTGAGAACCATGCTGGAACGGAGCTTCCCAAATGAACAAAGTAATCATACAAAGGCTGCCGACGGGCGTGCCGGGGCTGGACCAGCTGCTGGGCGGCGGCGTTCCCGAATACTCGTTCAACCTGTTGGCCGGCACGCCGGGCAGCGGCAAGACCACGCTGGCCCACCAGATCATGTTTTCGCTGGCCACGCCGGAGCGCCGCGCGCTGTTCTTCACGGTGCTGGGCGAGCCGCCGCTGAAGATGCTGCGCTACCAGCAGCAGTTCCCCTTCTTCGACATCGCCAAGGTCAACCAGTCGATCAAGTTCGTCAACCTGGCGGCCGACCTGCTGGACGGCGATTTCGAGCGAGTGCTGGCGCGCATCGCGGCCGAGGTCGCGGCCTTCCAGCCCAGCCTGGTGTTTGTCGATTCCTTCCGCTCGGTGGCGCAATCGTCGCGCGCGATGGACGATGGCACCGCCGGCCTGCAGCACTTCGTGCAGCAACTGGGCATGCAGATGACCGGCTGGCTGGCGACCACCTTCCTGATCGGCGAATACCTGGCGCCGGAGGCCGAGTCCAGCCCGATCTTCACCGTGGCCGACGGCATCCTGTGGCTGTCGCAGCAGGTGCAGCGCGACTCCATGGTGCGCAAGATCCAGGTGGTGAAAATGCGCGGCCAGGCGCAGACGCTGGGCGTGCACACCTTCCGCATCAACGAGCAAGGCGTGCAGATCTTCCCGCGCGCCATGCTGCGGCCGGACAGCGCGCACGACGCCGCGATCACGGGCAACGAGCGCGTCTCGATGGGCGTGCCCGAGCTGGACAGCATGCTGGGCGGCGGCCTGCCGGCGGCCTACTCGATGCTGCTGGTGGGGCCGTCCGGCTCCGGCAAGACGGTGCTGGCGACCCAGTTCCTGGCCGAGGGCGTGCGCAACGGCGAGCCGGGGGTCATCGCGGCGTTCGAGAAAAGCCCGAACCAGCTGCTGAGCCGGCAGCTCAACGACCTGGTGCGCAGCGGCCAGGTGGGCATGATCGACACGCGCACGCTGGACATGTCGATCGACGAGGTGTTGCACGACATGGTGGCCATGATCGTGCGCATGAAGGCCAAGCGGGTCGTGATCGACTCGCTGTCGGGCTTCGAGCTGGCGCTGGCGGCGATGTTCCGCGATGACTTCCGCGAGTCGCTGTACCGCCTGATCGCGGTGCTGACCGGCATGGGCGTGACGGTGCTGATGACGGCCGAGCTGGAGGACCGCTACACCGCGCTCAGCTTCAGCTCGTACGGCAACGCCTTCCTGGCCGACGCCATCGTGATGCAGCGCTATGTCGAAATCGAGAGCCGCCTGCAGCGCGTGATCGCCGTCGTCAAGGTGCGCGCCAGCGCGCACAGCAAGGACATCCGCTTCTTCGAAATCGATGGCGACGGCATCCGGATCGGCGCGCCGCTGGCGGGCTACGAGGGCATCCTGTCCGGCCAGCCCGCCCGCGTCGCGGGCCAGGGCCAGGCCGACGCCCAGTTCTAGCCTAGGCCGCCGGCAGCGCGGCGATGCCGGCCTTGGCGATCTGCGCGTCCTCGTTCGACTTCACACCCGACACGCCGACCGCGCCGATCACGTGGCCGTCGACGACGATGGGCACGCCGCCCTCGAGCGGGCCGTCCACGTTCGGCACGCCGATGAAGGACACGCGGCCGTTGTTGATCATTTCCTCATAGACCTTGGTTTCGCGGCGGCCCAGGGCCGAGGTGCGCGCCTTGGCCGGGGCGATGTGCGAGGACAGCGGCGCCGCGCCGTCCAGGCGCTGGAACCACAGCAGGTGGCCGCCGTCGTCGACGATGGCGATCGACACCGCCCACTTGTTGGCGACCGCTTCCGCCTCGGCGGCTACGGCGATTTTCTTCACGTCTTCGAGGGTCAGCACGGGTTTGGTCTGCATGATACTTCCTGGTTTTTATAGGGTGGAACGGTGGATGTCGGCCGGCGGGCGCGGCGGCCCGCCTACTGCTCGCGCAGGGCCTTCAGCTTTTGCTTGATCTGCGCCATCACCGCGTTGGTGGCGCGCTCGCCGGCCAGGATGGCCTTGCTGCGGTTACCGAAGTCGTTGCCGGCCATGCGACCCAGCGGGGGCTGGATCACGATGTCGGCGTCCTTCAGCTCGTACTGGTTGATGCGCTGCCCCATGATGCTGAAGGTCTGCATGATGACCTCCAGCGAGCTGACCGCCGCCTGGGCGTCGGTCTGGGTCGAGATGTTGACGGCGATGATGAAGTCGGCGCCCATTTCGCGCGCGAAGCGCACCGGCACCGGCGCCACCAGGCCGCCGTCGACGTAGGTCTTGCTGCCGATCACGACCGGCTGGAACACGCCGGGCACCGAGGAACTGGCGCGCACGGCCATGCCGGTGTTGCCGCGCTGGAACAGCACGGGCTGGCCGTTTTTCAGGTCGGAGGCGACGGCGCCGAAGGGGATCTTGAGTTTTTCGATGGGGCGGTTGCCGACCGCCTTGTTGACGTAGGCCTGCAGCGCCTCGCCCTTTAGCACGCCGGAGGACTTGCCGAACAGCGGCATGGCCCAGTCGGAAATGGCGGCCTCGTCCATGTCGTAGGCCATTTTCTGCAGCGCGGCGGCGGAGTTGCCGGCCGCGTAGAGGGCGCCGACCACGCTGCCTGCGCTGGTGCCGACCACCAGGTCGGGCACGATGCCCTGCGCCTCCAGCGCCTTGATGACGCCGATGTGGGCGAAGCCGCGGGCGGCGCCGCCGCCCAGCGCCAGGCCGATCCTGATCTTGCGCAGCGACGGCGCCTGCGGCGTGCCGGCCAGCGGATTGACCGGCGTGGCGGGCGCGGTCACGCTGGCCGCCGGATTGGCGGGCACGACCGGGGGCGGCACGGATGGCGGCGTGACGGGGGCGGTGGAGCATCCGCCCAGCGCGACGGCGGCCAGGGCGGACAGGAACAGGCGTTTCAGGGACATATGACAATCTGCGCGGTTGGAGCGGGCAGATTGTAACGCAAAAGTCGAGCCCGCCGGACGGCTCGCCGAAACCGCGCCGCGCTAGCCCGGATATTTCATGAGAAGAGGTCGGCGGCCACGCCATGAAGCGCGTTGTTATTGGTTCTCACGCCTAACAACAACCGAGGACCGCCGATGCCAAATTGTACCGTTGAACCAGTGGATTTGGGGAGGGTCGGACGCCGCGTGATTGAGGCGGCATTCGATGGCGGCGATATCGTCAGTGATGGTGGCGTGCTGCTGCTGCGGCAGGTCGACCAACGCATTGGCTTGACCAAGTCGATCGCGCGCGTGTTCGATGACCAGCGCCGTCGCGCCAGCGTTGCACACAGCATGCGGGACCTGCTTGCGCAGCGGATCTATGGGCTGTGTTGCGGCTGGGAGGATGTGTGCG
>NZ_FPBO01000028.1 GCF_900116645.1 Pseudoduganella namucuonensis
CAGCCATGGGGTCGCCGCCCCGTTGCGCCATGTCGTGAGCAGCCTGCACAGTTCGGCGTAGCCCAGCTTCCGCTCGCCGCCCTCATGGCGTTGCTGTTGAACCTCCAGCGCCTGGTTGAAAACGAAACGGCAGGCGCCGGCGAAGCGGCGCAGGGCGCGTTGCTGCTCGCCGTTGGGGTTCAATGCGAATTTGAAGGCTTGAAGGCGTTCCATACTGTGATTTTATACAGTTGTGGGGGCAGGGGACGCACCATAGGACGCCTTCGGCGTCCGCGCTCTTGACTTCTGCCTGAAGTCCGAGGTTAAGAGCACCCTGCGCCAACTGGTCCAAGGCGCGATTCTTCGGCCGGTCTGTCGCGCGCTCCCGCATCTACCAAACCTCCGGCCTGGGGCTGCACAAGGATTTCGCCGCCGCCATCGGCGCCATGACGCGGCCCGGGCGGGTGTTCCAGCCCATCGCCGCCAACCGCAAGGTGTACGACCAGCTGTACCGCCGCGTCTACCTGCGGATGTACCAGCGCCTGCAACCCATGTACGCGGACATCGCCGACATCACCGGCTACCCGGAGGCGACGTGATTGTGCATAACTTCCCCCTGCCTCGAATTTATGCAGGATAACTATTCCGTTTGGAAACAACGACTTAGGGTCTCCCGGGCGGGCTTGTTAACATGGTTGTCCACAGAATCTGTTAACAAATGCCCGGACCACCCGGCTGCGCAAGAATTTGGCAGCGGAGGTTTGTTGTTTATAATCAGTGGCTTAGATCTTGATAGTCGAGCTTGCTAACATAGTTGTCCACAGAATCTGTTAACAATCCGCCTCCCTCAGGCCGGCCTCGCTGATGACTTCTATGCAACGGTAGCCGATGCGGATGATGTCCTGCTGCTCCAGCAGCTTCAACTCCTTGGACAGCGTCTGCCGCGAAATACCCAGCATCATGGCCAGCGCCTCCTGCGACACCGTCAGGTGCGGACGCGGCGCCGACACCAGCGCGGCGTTGCCCCGCGCGAGCAGCAGCAGGCGGCGCGCGACGCGGGCGCGGGTCGAGCGCAGGTTGGCGTCCTCCACCATGCCGTACGTCAGCCGCAGGCGCGACGCCAGCATGGACGCCACCGCGCGGGCGAAGTCGGCGCGCTCCATCAGCGCGTCGAACACGGGGCGCGGCAGCACCAGCACCTCCGAGGTGCCGACCGAGGTGGCGTCGTGCGTGCGCGGCTCGCCGTCGATCAGCGAGATCTCGCCGAACCACGTTCCCGCCTCCATGACCACCAGGATGGCTTCGCGCCCGTCTTCGCGCAGCGACGACACCTTCAGCGCGCCGCGCACCAGCGCGTACATGCCGCCCGGCGGATCTCCCTGGCGGAACAGCATCTCGCCGCGCCGCAGGCGGACGATTTCCGATTCGCGCAGCATGGTCTCGCGCACGGCCTGGGGCAGGGCGGTGAACCAGGGGTTGGATTTCAACATGAGAGCGGGCATGAGCGCGATTGTAAAGACTTTGACAGTTCGCAGTCCAGCCCGCGGCCATACTAGCCTGAACAAACAAAGGAGACTGCATATGGAAATCGCATCGGTACAACATCTGGTCAGCCCCGAGGAATGGCAGTTGCGCGTCGACCTGGCCGCCTGCTACCGCCTGGTCGCGCGGCACGGCTGGAGCGACCTGGTGTTCACCCACATCAGCGCGCGCGTTCCGGGGCCGGAGCACCACTTCCTGATCAACCCTTACGGTTTGATGTTCGAGGAGATCACCGCGTCGTCGCTGGTGAAGGTGGACCGGCACTGCGACAAGGTGATCGACTCGCCGTTCCCGGTGAACCCGGCGGGCTTCGTCATCCACAGCGCCGTGCACGAGGCGCGCGAGGACGCGCAGTGCGTGCTGCACACGCACACGCGGGCCGGCGTCGCGGTCAGCGCGCAGAAGTGCGGCGTGCTGCCGATTTCGCAGCAATCGACCTTTGTGCTGGCGTCGCTGGCGTATCACGGATACGAGGGCGTGGCGTTCCGCGCCGAGGAGAAGCCGCGCCTGCAGGCGGACCTGGGCGCCGCGAACTTCATGGTGCTGCGCAATCACGGGCTGCTGGTGTGCGGGTCGTCGATCGCCGACGCCTTCCTGGCCATGTACACCTTCGAGGCGGCCTGCCGGATCCAGCTGGCCGCGCAGGCGGGCGGGGAACTGACGCAGGTGCATCCGGAGATCGTGAAGGGTGTGGCGGAGGCGATGCGGGTGCAGACCGGCGGGATGGGCGGGAAGTTCGTTTGGCCGGCGCTGATACGCAAGCTGGATCGCACGGACGCGGACTACAAGCTCTAAGCCGGGTCTAGTGGCTGGCCATCGCCGTCAACGCATCGATCGGTGCGTTGGAGGTCTTGGTGGCGCGCACCTGGTTGCGGCCGTTTTCCTTGGCCTCGTACATCGCCTGGTCGGCGGCGATGAACAGCGATTCGGTGTTGTCCATGTGGTGCGGATAGATCGTCGCCACGCCGACGCTGACCGTGATCCAGGCCGAGGTGATGGAGCGCGGATGCGGCAATTGCAACGCCTCCACGTGGGTGCGTATCGACTCGGCCAGCGCGTGCGCGGAGTCGGCGTCCGTTTCCGCGAACAGCAGCACGAATTCCTCGCCGCCGTAGCGCGCCGCCAGGTCGGTGGCGCGCAGCGCGTGCGCGTTGATCGCCTGCGCCACCTGCTGCAGGCAGATGTCGCCCGCCGCGTGGCCCAGCGTGTCGTTGTAGAGCTTGAAGTGGTCCACGTCCAGCACCACCAGCGACAGCGGGGCGCCGCTGCGCATGGCGCGCTGCCATTCCTTCTCGAGGAAGGTGTCGAAGTGGCGCCGGTTCGGTATCTTGGTCAGCGGGTCCACCATCGCCGCGCGCTGCAGGGCGTCCTCCGACATCTTGTGGTGGGTGATGTCGTGCAGCAGGCCGATGAACAGCGGCTGGCGCGAGTACATCGGCGTCAGCGTCAGGTCCATGCAGACCGAGGTGCCCAGCTTGTGGCGGATGATGACCTCGCGCGTGCCGTGGCTGTGCGCCGTTTCCGGATCGGCCGCGTAGCGCGCGAAATAGTCCAGGTATTCCTGCGCCACCAGGGGATTGAGCAGGTCGAACAGCGTGCGCCCGGCCAGCTCGCCCTCGCGGTAGCCGAGGTAGTGGTCGCAGGCGGGATTGGTGAACTGCACCCGGCCGTCCGGCTCGATGACCAGCAGGCCCTCGGCCATGCTGTTGACGATGGTGCGCAGGCGGTCGGCCTGCTCCTGCTGGGTTTCGGTGTCGATGCGCATCTGCAGCTGGGCGCGCACGCGGGCGCACACCTCGGCCATGCGCAGCGGCTTGCCGATGTAGTCCACCGCGCCGGTGTCGAAGCCGGCCACCACGTCCTCGGTCTCGGTCCTGGCGCTGATGAAGATGATGGGGATGCGCTGGGTGAGCGGATTGGCCTTCAGCTGGCGGCACGTTTCCAGCCCGCCCATGCCGGGCATGACCACGTCCAGCAGGATCAGGTCGGGATGCACGCGCTTGGCTATCTGCACCGCCCGTTCACCGGAGGTGGCGATATAAGTATGGTATCCCTGCTCGACCATCATCTTGCGCAGCACGCTCAGACTGGCCGGCGCGTCGTCGACAATCAGGATCGCTGCGTCGCGGCGCGGGGAGTAGCTTGTACCACCTGGGATCATCGAATCTCACATAGGTCTAAGTGACTATCTGTTCAAATCATACTGCTTTGCCAATTCAAATTGTAAAAAAACATCAGACGTTTTTCGCTGGAAGCGGGCGAGAATAGGCGAAAGCGGGGAATATTGCAGTTCCTGCTATGAAATTTAAATACTGTTGGTAGTGATGCTGTGGTGCAATACGGTCGCTGTGGCGGCCTGGCAACGGTCGCGGCGGGACGGTTCGGGCGGGGCGGTCGCGTGGACGCGGGCGCGTCCACGCGGGAGGGCGTTACATCACATCCGGTCGGCGATCAGCTTGGCCAGGATGGCGACGCCGGCGCGGATGCGCTCCGGCGGCACCGTCACGAAGGACAGGCGCAGCGTGTTCGTTTGTGGCTCGTTGGCGTAGAACGGCGAGCCCGGCACGAAGGCGACCTTTTGCTTGATGGCCTCGTCCAGCAGCTCCATCGCGTTGATGTGCTTGGGCAGCGTGACCCAGATGAACATGCCGCCTTCGGGCTTGGTCCAGCTCACGCCGGCCGGGAAGTGCTCGGCCATCGCGTCCAGCATCACCTGGCACTGGTCGCCGTACAGCGTGCGGATGGTGGGGATGTGCTTCTCCAGGAAGCCGTCCTTGATCACGTGGTGCACCACCATCTGCGTCAGCTGCGAGGTGTGCAGGTCGGCGGCCTGCTTGGCCAGTTCCAACCGGCGCACCATCGCCAGCGGGGCGACCACGTAGCCCAGGCGAATGCCCGGGGTCAGCACCTTGGAGAAGGAGCCCATGTAGATCACGCCGTCCGGGTTCATCGCCACCATCTTGGGCAGCGGGTCGCCCTTGTAGCTCAATGCGCCGTATGGGTCGTCCTCGATCAGCGGCAGGTTCAGGCGGGCGCAGGTCTCCACCAGTTCGTGGCGGCGCGCCACCGACAGGGTGCGGCCGGTGGGGTTCTGGAAGTTGGGCAGCGCGTACAGCAGGCGCGCGCCGGCGGCCACGTCGTGCAGCGACGACGGCACCAGGCCGTCGTCGTCGGTGTCGACGGACACGAAATTCGGACGGTACACGGAGAAGGCCTGCAGCGCGCCCAGGTAGGACGGCGTTTCCACCAGCACCTTGCTGCCCTCGTCGATCAGCACCTTGCCCAGCAGGTCCAGCGCCTGCTGCGAGCCGGACACCATCAGCACCTGTTCCGGCACGATCTTCGCGCCGCCGGTCGAGAGGGAATCGGCGATCCACTGACGCAGCGGCAGGTAGCCGTCGGTCGGGCCGTATTGCAGGGCGACCTTGCCGGAATCGGACAAGACCTTGTCGAACGCCTCCTTCATGATCTCCACCGGAAAGGTGGCCGGCGACGGCAGGCCGCCCGCGAAGGAAATGATTTCAGGCTGCTGGGTCACCTTCAGGATCTCGCGGATGAAGGAGCTTTGCATCTGGCTGGCGCGCTCGGCGAAGTGCCACTGGAACGGGTTTGGATTTTCGATTTTCATACTGGACTCTCGGTAGGATGCTACGGAACAGGCGCGCTTGTGGCGGCCGCGGAAGGGCGGCGCCGGATAGGCGCCGCCCGTGCTTCATTGCTTAGGCCACTTCGACCACCAGGTCGATCTCGACGCAGGCGCCCAGCGGAATCTGCGCCACGCCGAAGGCGGCGCGGGCGTGCTTGCCGGCGTCGCCGAACACGTCGCCCAGCAGCTCGGAGGCGCCGTTGGTCACCAGGTGGTGGTCGGTGAAATCGGCGGTGGAGTTCACCAGGCTGGTCAGCTTGACGATGCGCTTCACGCGGTTCAGGTCGCCGCCGCAGGCTTCCTGCAGCGTGCCGATCAGGGCCACGGCCACGCCGCGCGCGGCCTGCTTGCCCTCGTCGGTGGAAATGTTCTTGCCCAACTGGCCCGCCCAGATCGAACCGTCCGGCTTCTTCGCGATGTGGCCGGAGATGAATACCAGGTTGCCGGTCTGTACGTGCATGACGTAGGCGGCGACCGGCGCGGCCGGCGCGGCCAGGGTGATGTCGAGCGATTTCAGTTTTTCGTATACGGACATGGGATGTTCCAATTGGTTATGAAAGAGTTCAGCGGGAAGCCGATATTGTACGTCGTTCTAGCTCTTGATCCGCATCCGGCGGCCCGTAGCAACTACGGAAATAACGGCCAAAGCGAACAGAATATTGCTCGGCTCCAGGCTTTCGCCCAGAATCGCGGCCGCGCCCAGCAGCGTGAGGAAGGGCTGCAGCAGCTGCACCTGGCCCACGCGCGCCACGCCGCCCAGCGCCATGCCGCGATACCAGAAGAAGAAACCGATGAACATCGAGAACACGGACACGTAGGCGAAGCCGGCCCAGGCGCGCGCCCCTGCGTTCAGCATGGCCGGCGCGTCGTCCCGGCACAGCCACAGCACCAGCGGCAGCAGCACCGGCGCCGACAGCACCAGCGCCCAGCTGATCACCTGCTCGCCGCCCAGGGTGCGCGACAGCTGGCCGCCCTCCGCGTAGCCCACGGCCGCCAGCAGCACGGCGGCGAACACGGCCAGGTCGGCCTGGTGGAAGGCGCCGCCGCTCTGGCGCAGCGCGAAGCCCGCCACCAGGGCCGAGCCGAGCAGGGCCATCACCCAGAATCCCAGCGACGGTTTTTCGTGGCCGCGCAGCGCCGAGAACATGGCGGTGGCCAGCGGCAGGATGCCCACCAGCACCGCGCCGTGCGAGGCGGGCAGGCTGCGCATGGCGATGGAGGTCAGCCACGGGAAGCCGATCACGCAGCCCAGCGCCACCACGGCCAGCTGGGGCAGGGCGGAGCGGGGTGGCGGCGGCACGCGCTTCCAGTACAGCCAGGCACCCGCCAGCGCGGCCGCCACCAGCGCGCGGCCCAGCGCCACGAAGGACGCGTCGAAGCCGCCCACCGCCATGCGGGTGAAGGGCAGCGTCAGGCTGAAGACGGCGACCCCGGCCAGGCCCAGCAGCATGCCCGCGGTTTCGTCGGACAGGCGGCCGGTGGCGGGCGCGATGGCGTTGGGCGGAGCGGACATGGGGGGCTTTCGGTGAAATGGCGTTGGCTGTATGCTAGCGGAGAAGCCCAATACAGTGCCAATACACTTCAACATATAACTTCTCATACTGTGACGGTGATATGACCAACACAACGCCGAATTCCGAACCCGTACGCCCGGCGCGGCCGCGCGCCGCGCCGCTGCTGGCGCAGTTGTCGCGCGAGTCGGGCGAGTCGCTGATCGACCAGATCGTGCGCTCGGTCGCCGCCCGCATCGACGACAAGCTGCTGCGCAGCGGCGCGCGCATGCCCTCGATACGCCAGTTCGCCGGCACCCATGGCGTGTCCGCCTTCACCGTGGTGGCCAGCTACGACAAGCTGGTGGCGCAGGGCTACCTGGAGTCGCGCCGCGGCGCCGGCTTCTTCGTGCGCGAACGCGCGCCTATGAACGCCAGCGTGCGCGCGCAGGCCGGCGCGGCGGCGTCCGCGCGGGCCGGCGACGGGTCCTTGCTCGGCGGCGCGGACGCCCGGCCGCTGGACGTGGTCTGGCTGGTGCGTAACATCTTCCGCCAGGTGCCGCACCAGCAGGTGCCGGGCACCGGCGTGCTGCCTAGCGACTGGCTGGACGGCGCCAGCATCGCCAACGCGCTGCGCGCCATCAGCCGCCAGGCGCCCGCCACGCTGGTCAGCTACGGCGCGCCGCAGGGCTTCCTGCCGCTGCGCCAGCAGCTGGAACGCAAACTGGCCGAACTGGAAATCGGCGCGGCGCCGGAGCAGATCGTCACCACGGTCGGCGTCACGCAGGCGCTGGACCTGGTGGCGCGCGAATTCACCCGCCCCGGCGACACCATCTTCGTCGACGACCCCGCCTGGTTCCTGATGTTCGGCGCCTTCACCGCCATGGGCGCCAACGTGGTGGGCATACCGCGCCTGGCCGACGGGCCGGACATCGCCCAGTTGGCGCAACTGGCCGCGCTGCACAAGCCCAAGCTGTACGTGATCAACTCGGTGCTGCACAACCCCAGCTCGACGTCGCTGTCCGGCGCCAAGGCCTTCCAGGTGCTGCGCCTGGCCGAGGAGCACGGCTTCATCGTGGTGGAGGACGACATCTATTGCGACTTGCATCCCGGCAGCTCGGTGCAGCCGGCCACGCGCCTGGCCGCGCTGGACCAGTTGAACCACGTGATCTACCTGGGCGGCTTTTCCAAGACCATGGCCGCCAACCTGCGGGTGGGCTACATCGCAGCCTCTCCGGAGCGGGCCACACGGCTGACTGACCGCAAGATGCTCGCGACCCTGTCCACCAGCGACATCGGCGAGCGCGTGGTCTACAAGATCCTGTCCGAGGGCTTGTACCGCAAGCACGTGGACCGCATCCACGCGCGGCTCGACGGGCTGCGCGGGCGCACCATCCGCCAGATGGAGCGCGTGGGCCTGAAGATCGAGGTGGCGCCGGCCGCCGGCATGTTCGTCTGGGCCGACGCCGGCCGCGACACCAACGTGCTGACCGAGCACGCCATGGCGGAGAACCTGCTGCTGGCGCCCGGCAGCCTGTTCTCGCCCAGCCAACTGCCGTCGCGCCACATGCGGCTCAATATCGCCTCGATGCAGGACCCGGCGGTATGGCGCTTCCTCGAACGGGAACTGAAAGTGTAAAATGCGGGCGCAATAACACTCAGTCAACAGTCGCGATTACCGGTCAGCCCAGCATGGAACCCAAAACAGTCTTTCTGATCGGCGCCTTGATGATGCTGGCCAACGGCGGCGTGCTGGGCCTGATGCACCGCGACTTGCCGCACACGCTGCGTCCGAGCGCGGTGAGCTGGCGCATCGCCACCCTGCTGCACGCCTGCGGCTGCCTGATGTTCATGGTGCAGGACGAACTGCCGAAAGGCTTCATCCTGCCGCTGGCCAACGGCCTGGTGATGTTCGGCTTCACCGGCTACTGGCGCGCGCTGCGCCAGTTCTACGGCGTGCCGGACAGCTGGTGGCTGCTGCTGCCGGCCGGCGCCGCCACCTTCGGCGTGTTCTGGTTCACGGCCATGGAGGCCAACACGGTGCCGCGCATCCTCATCGTGTCCACCGCGTGGGTGGTGATGATGCTGGGCTGCGTGCGCAACCTGCTGGGGCAGAAGCGGCGCGACCGCGCGGTCAGCCGCCTGGTGATGACGGGCATCTTCATCGCCGTCATCGCGTTCGTGCTGGCGCGCGTGCTGTACTTCGCCACGCTGGACATCGGCCCGGCCTACAGCGTCACCGACACCAGCAACTGGATCAACTTCGCCACCCCCATCGTCGTCGCCGTGGTGCCGGTGATCGGCACCACGGCCTTCCTGCTGATGATCTCCGAGCGCATCCGGCGCCAATGGGAGCGCGCCGCCTCCACCGATTACCTGACCGGGCTGGCCAACCGCCGCACCCTGGCGGACGCCGGCGCCAGGCGCCACGCCGCCGCGCGCGCCAAGGGCGACGGCTTCGGCCTGGCGGTGATCGACATCGACCACTTCAAATCCATCAACGACCGCCACGGCCACGACATCGGCGACGTGGCGCTGAAACACGTGGCCGCGCAGCTGCAGGTGGCTTGCCGCGAGGCGGAGCTGCCGGCGCGCCAGGGCGGGGAGGAGTTCGTGGTGCTGTTCGAGGACGTGGACCGGGCCAGCGCGCACGCCGCCGGCGAACGCCTGCGGCTGGCGGTGGCGGCGCAGCCCTTCGTCGCGGGGGATTTAACACTTCCGCTCACCGTGTCGATCGGCGTGGCGGTGCTGGAGGAGGGCGACGCCGACTTCGACTGCCTGCTGCGCCGCGCCGACGCGGCCCTCTACGCGGCCAAGAGGAACGGGCGGAACCGGGTCGAAAGCGCCGCCGGCCGGCACGCCAGTCTACCGGACGGCGGGGCCAGCGCGGCTCACCAAATTTCACAATCTTTGTGAAATAAAAATATAGTTTAAAAAATAATGCGTGCGCATGCGGGCGTACTAGAATTGCCGCTCCCTGGCTCCATCGAAGAGGCTGTCCATGTTCCCGTATGCCATGTTGAAGGCCGGTCTGCGCGCCGTCGCGCTGCCGTGCATGCTGGCCGCCCCCGCTTTAAGCTCCGCGGCGAGCTCCTATAGCCTGACGCTGGTGGCCGACGGCGCCAACACCGTCGAGCTGCGCGACATCAACAACCGGGGCGACGTGGTCGGCGCGGCCTGGATGTCCGATCCCGGCGCGGACCGCGCCTTCCTGCGCCTGGCCGACGCCACCACCACCTGGTTCGACGCGCCGGCGCTCAAGCGCGCCAGGCGGGTCAACGACCAGGGCGTGGTGGCGGGCCTGGGCGGCGACCTGGCCAGCAACCGCACCACGGCGGCCACCTACGACGCGGCCGGCGGCGTGTTCGGCACGCTGCCGCCGCTGCTGCAGGGGCGCTATTCGTGGCTCAACGCCGTGAGCGAAAGCGGCCGTGCGGTGGGCGCCTCACAGGCCGTCCACAAGCCCGAATGGGACGTCTATGAATACCACGCCGTGGCCTACGACAATGGCGTCGCGACCGACCTGGGCACGCTGGGCGGCAACAGCTACGCCGAGGACGTCAACCGGTCCGGCGTGGTGGTGGGCCAGAGCGAACTGCCCGGCGGCTGGTTCTCGCACGCCTTCATCCACGACGGCGCGGCCATGGTGGACATGGGCACCCTGGGCGGCAGCGGCAGCGCCGCCTACGCCATCAACGACGCCGGCGCGGCGGTCGGTTTCAGCAACACGCTGAACAACGCCACCTCGCACGCCTTCCTGTACGTCAACGGCGTGATGACGGACCTGGGCTCCCCGGACGGCGGCGTCAGCATCGCCTACGACATCAACCAGGCCGGGCAGGTGGTGGGCTACAGCGGCGCGGGCGGCTTCGTCTACGCCGGCGGCGAAATGACGCTGCTCGACCAGTTGATCTCCCCGGCCGCCGGATGGCACATCCGCGACGCGCGCGGCATCAACGACCTGGGCCAGATCGCCGGCACGGCCTGCAACGCCGCCGGCGCGTGCGTGGGCGCGATCCTGACGCCGGTGCCGGAGCCGGCCACGTGGGGCATGCTGCTGGGCGGCCTGGGCGTGGCGGGTGTCTACGCGAGGCGGCGGGCGCCGCGGAAGTTTGTTGCCTGAAAGCTCTTGAAATAGACTTGATCATCCTCATCTGCCGGTGACTCGAGCAGCACCCACCGTGATTATTGACAAGACTATTGAGGTAAAAATGGCCGACACCACCGAAAAGCAAACCCTGGGCTTTCAGGCAGAAGTAAAGCAACTGCTGCAACTGATGATCCACTCCTTGTACTCGAACAAGGAAATCTTCCTGCGCGAATTGATTTCGAACGCCTCCGACGCGTCCGACAAGCTGCGCTTCGAGGCGATCAACAACGACGCCCTGTACGGTAACGATCACGAGCTGAAGATCAAGGTCGGCTTCGACAAGGCGGCCCGCACCATCACCATCTCGGACAACGGCATCGGCATGAGCCGCGAGGAAGCCATTTCGCACCTGGGCACGATCGCCAAGTCCGGCACCAAGGAGTTCTTCGGCAAACTGTCCGGCGACCAGCAGGCCGACGCGGCCCTGATCGGCCAGTTCGGCGTGGGCTTCTATTCCGGCTTCATCGTGGCCGACAAGATCACCGTGGAAACCCGCCGCGCCGGCCTGGACGGCTCGCAAGGCGTGCGCTGGGAATCGTCCGGCGAGGGCGACTACTCGGTCGAGCAGATCGACAAGCCGTCGCGCGGCACCGACATTATCCTGCACCTGCGCGAAGGCGAGGACGAGTTCCTGTCGAGCTGGAAGATCAAATCCATCATCCGCAAGTACTCCGACCACATCTCCCTGCCCATCGTGATGCAAAAAGAGGAATGGGACGAGGAGAAGAAGGAAACCGTCCTGAAGGACGAGACCGAGACCGTCAACCAGGCCAGCGCGCTGTGGGCGCGCAGCAAGTCCGACATCACGCCGGAACAGTACGAGGAATTCTACAAGCACGTCTCGCACGACTTCGCCGCGCCGCTGACCTACACCCACAACCGGGTCGAGGGCCGCAGCGAGTACACGCAACTGCTGTACATCCCGGCCAAGGCGCCGTTCGACCTGTGGGACCGCAACAAGCGCGGCGGCATCAAGCTGTACGTCAAGCGCGTGTTCATCATGGACGACGCCGAGCAGCTGATGCCGACCTACCTGCGCTTCGTGAAGGGCGTGATCGACTCGTCCGACCTGCCGCTGAACGTGTCGCGTGAGATCCTGCAGGAATCGCGCGACGTGAAGGTGATCCGCGAAGGCTCGACCAAGCGCGTGCTGGGCATGCTGGAGGAGCTGGCGAACGCCGAGGAGCAGGACAAGAAGGACAAGTACGCCGCCTTCTGGACCGAGTTCGGCCAGGTGCTGAAAGAGGGCGTGGGCGAGGACGCGGTCAACAAGGATCGCCTGGCCAAGCTGCTGCGCTTCGCCTCCACGCACAACGACGGCGACGAGCAGACCGTCTCGCTGGCCGACTACGTGGCGCGCATGAAGGAAGGCCAGGACAAGATCTACTACGTCACCGGCGAGGCCTACAAGGCAGCCAAGAACAGCCCGCACCTGGAGATCTTCCGCAAGAAGGGCGTGGAAGTGATCCTGATGACGGACCGCGTGGACGAGTGGATGCTGTCCTTCCTGACCGAGTTCGAAGGTAAGGAACTGGTGTCCGTGGCCAAGGGCGGCCTGGACCTGGGCGCGCTTGAGGACGAGGCCGAGAAGAAGGAGCACGAGGAAACCGAGACCTCGTACAAGGAACTGACGGAGCGGATGAAGACCGCGCTGGCCGACAAGGCCAAGGAAGTGCGCGTGACCTTCCGCCTGACCGATTCGCCGGCCTGCCTGGTGGCGGACGAGCACGAGCTGTCGGGCAACCTGCTGCGCATGCTGAAGGCGGCGGGCCAGTCGGCGCCGGAATCGAAGCCCATCCTGGAGATCAACCCGAACCACCCGCTGGTGACGCGCCTGAAGTACGAGAACGCGGAAAGCGCGCAGTTCGCGGACTGGTCGCACATCCTGTTCGACCAGGCGCTGCTGGCCGAGGGCGGTTCGCTGAGCGATCCGGCGGCCTTCGTCAAGCGGCTCAATGAAATGCTGCTGAGCGGAGCGGCGAAGTAAAACGAACGGGCCTCGCGGCCCGTTTTTCATTGGTGCTTAAGCCATCAGGACCGCCGGCGCCGCCAGGCCAGCACGGCCGGTATGCCCATCAGCAGCATGCCCCACTGGCCGGGTTCCGGCACGGGCTGCAGGAAGCCGCGGATCTCGCCGCCGGGCCAGACGGTGGAGTGGATGTTCAGGTAGGCCCTGCCGCTGTTCAGGCCCGCGTTGAAGGCGGCCTCCGCCCCGGCGGTGGTGCCGCCGTTGGCGGCGATGAAGGCCGGATTCCAGCTGTCCGTCAGCGTCGTGTCATAGCTCTGCGAATACATGCCTCCGCTGACCCCGAGCGGGAAACCGCCGAAGGTCGGCGTCTCCGTCGCCACGCCCGCGTTCTCCAGGCCCGGCAGCGCGGTGCAGCAATGGATGTGGGCGGCGGTGGTGGTGCCGACCAGCCCGTTGAACAGCACGTCCAGGTTCAGCGTGTGGGCCTCCAGATCGAACACCACGACCGCGCCGCCCGTGCCGGGCGACTCGTTGGGCGGGAATTCGGCCAGGCCGTTGAGGTTGGCAACATAGGTGGTCGGCGCCGCGTGCGCGGCCGCGCCCAGCAGCAACGCGCATAGCGCCAAACCCGTTTTCAGCGGAGTCTTCATATCGCAACCTTTTCATTGTTGTGGGTGGAGTCCTATCACTATAGGCATACACCTGAAATAATGCAAAGATTGCAATATTGCATTGCTCGTCATTAAGAGACGGGCTTAGCGGTTCAACTCCTCGCAGAACTTCAGCAGCATGGCCTCGCCTTCGGGCCACGGGCCGTAGCCGGCGTCGCCGTTGATGTGGCCGGCCGGGCCGATGGAGACGAAGCGGGCGCCCCAGGCCTCGGCGAACTGGCGCGCGCGCGCCTCGCCGACGTAGATGTCGTTGCTGCTGGAGACGACAATGGCGGGGAAGGGCAGCGCCTGCAGTTGCATGGGCTGGAAGCCGGTGGTGCAGCTGGGGTAGGACGGGCCCTCGGTGTCGCTGGGGGCGACCAGGAAGGCGCCGGCGATCCTGTGCCTGGAGCCGGACGCCGCCCAGCGCATCACCAGCGAGCACGACAGGCTATGCGCGGCCAGCACCGGCGGGCGCTCGCAGGCGGCGATGGCGGCGTCCAGCTCGGCCACCCATTTATCGCTGTCCGGCGTCTCGTAGTCGCTGTGCGGCACGCGCTTCCACGACGGATGCTTCACTTCCCATTGTGTCTGCCAGTGCTGCGGGCCTGAGTTCCACAGGCCGGCCAGGGTCAGGACTTGGTATTCCATGCACACTCCTCGGGTTGATGATTTGACATGGATACAAATGTATCATCATTTCCCGGAAGTACGCATTAAGCTTACAGGGCGGTGCGCAGCGCGAACAGTTCCGGGAACAGCACCACGTCCAGCATCTTGCGCAGGTAGCTGACGCCGGCGGTGCCGCCGGTGCCGGTCTTGAAGCCGATGATGCGCTCGACCGTGGTGACGTGGCGGAAGCGCCAGAAGCGGAACGCGGTTTCCATGTCCACCAGCTTTTCTGCCAGTTCGTACAGCGCCCAGTATTTGGCCGGGTCGCGGTAGACCGCCAGCCAGGCCTCCTTGACGGACTCGTCCGCCACGGTCGGCTGCGACCAGTCGCGCTCCAGCCGCTCCGGGGCGATGTGCAGGCCGTTGCGGGCCAGCAGCTTGATGGCCTCGTCGTACAGGGACGGCGCGCGCAGCACCCGCTCCAGCAGCGCGTGGGTGTCCGGCGTGGTGTCGTGCACGCTCAGCAGATTCGGGTTCTTGTTGCCCAGAATGAACTCGATTTCCCGGTACTGGTAGGACTGGAAGCCGGACGATGCGCCCAGGTAGGGGCGGATCGCCGTGTACTCGGGCGGCGTCATCGTGGCCAGCACGTCCCAGGCGTGCACCAGCTGGTCCATGATGCGTGCCACGCGGGCCAGCATCTTGAAGGCGGGCGGCAGGTTGTCGCGCTGGATGTTGGCGCACACGGCGTGCATCTCGTGCAGCATCAGCTTCATCCACAGTTCGCTGGTCTGGTGCTGGACGATGAACAGCATCTCGTTGTGCTCGGGCGAGCGCGGGTGCTGGGCGGTGAGGATGCGGTCCAGGCCCAGGTAGTCGCCGTAGCTCATCGACTTGCTGAAGTCCATCCGGGCGCCGTGCCAATCCCCTGCGGCCTTGGCGTCCGGCTTGGGCTGGGCGTGCATCGGGCAGCCGCCGGCCGCGTCGCCGCTGTCTTTGTCGTCGCTCATGGCCGCTCCTCAGGTTACCGCGCCGCGCTCGGCGGCGGTGTCGTAGGCCTGGTCGTCCAGGATTTGTTTCAGGATCTCCACCGCGTCCCACACGTCGGCGTGGCTGGTGTAGAGCGGGGTGAAGCCGAAGCGCATGATGCCGGGCTCGCGGTAGTCGCCGATCACGCCGCGCGCGATCAGGGCGGCCATCACCGCGTAGCCGTGCGGATGGGTGAAGCTGACCTGGCTGCCGCGCCGCGCGTGCTCGCGCGGCGTGGCCAGGCCCAGCGGGTGGCCGCCGCAGCGCGCCTCCACCAGTTCGATGAACAGGTCGGTCAGCGCCAACGATTTGGCGCGCACCGCCGCCATCGTGGTCTGTTCGAAGATCTCCAGGCCGCATTCGACCATGGCCAGCGAGGCGATGGGCTGGGTGCCGCACAGGGCGCGGCCTATGCCCTCGGTGGGCGCGAAGTCGGGCGCCATGGCGAACGGCGCGGCGTGGCCCCACCAGCCGGACAGCGGCTGCGTGAAACCGGCCTGGTGGCGTTTCGGCACCCAGATGAAGGCCGGGGCGCCGGGGCCGCCGTTCAGGTATTTATAGGTGCAGCCGACGGCGAAGTCGGCGCCGGCGCCGTGCAGGTCGACCGGCACCGCGCCGGCCGAGTGGGCCAGGTCCCACAGCGCCAGCGCGCCGCGCTGGCGGGCGAGGGCGCTCAAGGCGGCCATGTCGTGCTGGTGGCCGGTGCGGTAGTTGACGTGGGTGAGCATCAGCACGGCCGTGTCGGCGTCCACGGCGGTGGCGATCTCGTCCACGCTGTCGACCAGCCGCACGCTGTAGCCGCGGTCCAGCCAGCTGGACAGGCCTTGCGCCATATATATATCAGTGGGGAAATTGCTACGCTCCGTCACGATCACGCGCCGCGCGGCCCGTTCCGGGTGGCCGGCCTGCAGGTGGATGGCGGCGGCCAGGGCCTTGAACAGGTTCAGCGAGGTGGAGTCGGTGACGACGACTTCGCCGTCCGCCGCACCGATCAGCGGCGCCAGGCGGTTGCCCAGGCGCTTGGGCATGTCGAACCAGCCGGCGGCGTTCCAGCTGCGGATCAGGTCCTTGCCCCATTCATGGGCGATCACGTGCTGGGCGCGCGCCAGCGAGGCCTTGGGCCGGGCGCCGAGGGAGTTGCCGTCCAGGTAGATCACGCCGGTGGGCAGATCGAACTGGTCGCGCAAGGGGGCGAGCGGATCTTGCGCGTCGCGTGTCAGGCAGTCATTACGGGTAGTCATGGCTGGATGCTTTAAGCTTCATCTATATGGGAAGCCGAAGTGTAGCAACTTTGCGCCCCGGACAGGGCGGCGGAAACAATTTTGAGGTTTTTCAAAAAAAATTCAAAAAAACCCTAAAGTTCCCCAAAACCCCGCCGTTACCCTTTTCAAGATACGCCGAAAAGCGTCCCGGATTGATGGAAAAAAGTTCGAAATTTTTTCAAATTTTTTCCTCAGAACCCTAAAGTTCCTGAAAAACCCGCCGTTACAGGTTTAGATGTCGCAAAAAAGAGTCAGCAATACCCTTCTTTTTTGACGTTTAGAACAGGAAACTTGCTTGAGAGTAGTTACCTCGAAACCCGCGCCAACACTGGCGTTCCGCTCTAGCGCCCTGCGTTTGTCAGACAAACGCTGACAGGGCGTGTCCGCCATTCCCGGACGAAAAATACCGCCAGTCTCCACTTCTCGCGCTGAGCTTGCTCCAGCAGAATGTATCTCAACGGAAACGCAAATGCGTGTCTAACGAGTTCAACGAGGAGATGGAAATGACTGCTAACGACATGATGGCCGAAATTCGCGACGCAAACCTGAGCTATTTGATGCTGGCTCAGCAGATGATCCGCGCGGACAAGGTCACGGCAATCTTCCGCCTGGGTATCTCCGCCGACATCGCCGAACTGATCGAAGGCATGAGCAACGCGCAAATCCTGAAGCTCGCCGGCGGCAACATGATGCTGGCCCGCTTCCGCTTCGACGACGGCGCCATCCTCGGCATGCTGACCAACTACAGCAAGGACCGCACGCTGGCCCAGTCGCACGCCGCCATCCTGATGGCCGGCCAGCCCGCCGAAGAAATCGCTTAAACAGCCAGCCGTCCTTTCCAGGAGTGCACCATGAGCAAGAAGAGTGTCGTGACCGAAGCGCAGGAGATCCAGCTGGCCATCGAGCTGATCAACCTGGGCGCCCGCTTGCAGTTGCTGGAATCGGAAGTGTCGCTGTCGCGCGAACGCCTGCTCAAGCTGTACAAGGAATTGAAGGGTGTGTCGCCGCCGAAAGGCATGCTGCCGTTCTCGACCGACTGGTTCCTGACCTGGCAGCCGAACATCCACTCGTCGCTGTTCCTGAACATCCATAGCTTCCTGGTGCTGCACGCCGGCGCCACCGGCATTCACGCCGTGATGAAGGCCTACCAGCTGTACCTCGAACAAATGCCGCCGGAGCCGGGCGAGGAGCCGCTGCTGTCGCTGACCCGCGCCTGGACCCTGGTGCGCTTCTTCAACAGCGACATGCTCAAGCTCGCCCCCTGCGCCAAATGCCAGGGCAAATTCGTGGTCAACACCATGGACCTGCACGGCGGCTACGTCTGCGGCCTGTGCCACATGCCCTCGCGCGCCGGCAAGACCAAGAAAGCGCGGGAAGCCGACATCCAGGCCGCGTGATTTTCCTCCGTTCCGCGTACTCCCCAGGCCGGGGCGGGGCATGAACCCGCGCCGGCTTTTGCGCATTCCGGCCGTGCAAGCCTTGCTGCTGCAATGCGCCGCCTATCCCGCCACGCTGTTCACTATCTATCTGCTAGCCACGCTGCGCGTGCCGGTCAGCCTCGGGCTGGTGGCCGTGGTGCAGGGCATGCTGGCCGCGCTGTTCACCTTCAAGCTCGGCCTGGCGCCCTGGTGGCGGCTGATCCAGCTGCTGTTCCCGGCCGCCGTGCTGGCCGCCGGCATGCTGGCGCTGCCGCCGGTGCTGTACCTGCTGGTGTTCCTGCTGCTGGTGGGGCTGTACTGGTCCACCTACCGCACCCAGGTGCCGCTGTACCCGTCCAATCCCGCCGTGTGGGAGGCCGTGGCGCGCGAGCTGCCGCCGCCGCGCGAGGGGCGCCGCCCGCGCGTGGTGGACGTGGGCAGCGGCATGGGCGGCATGGTGCTGCACCTGGCGCGCGCGCGGCCCGATTGCGACGTCACCGGCATCGAGCTGGCGCCGCTGCCCTGGCTGTATTCGCGCGCGCGCGCGGCGCTGTCCGGCGGCGGCGCGCGCTTCGTGCGGGGCGATTACGAGTCGCTCGATTTCGGCGATTACGACCTGGTGTTCGCCTACCTGTCGCCGGCCGCCATGCCGGGCCTGTGGGCCAAGGCCTCGGCCGAAATGCGGCCCGGCTCGCTGCTCGTCAGTTACGAGTTCGAGATCGCCGCTTGCCCGCCCGTCAAGACCATAGTTACCACAGAGCATGCACCTTCACTCTATGTATGGCGCTTTTAAGCGTCTTTTGCTTGCCCGCAGGGGCCGTCTCACGCTATTGTAGTTCTACGTGTAAATTTACCCACCCTTACTCTCTACGGAGCTGGAACTCTTGTTAGTCATACTCGGATATATCGTGGTGCTGGGTTGCGTGTTCGGCGGCTTCGTCATCGCCGGCGGACACCTGGCGGCACTGTTCCAACCCGTTGAATTGTTGCAGATCGGCGGCGCCGCGATAGGCGCCTTTTTTGTGGGCAATAACAGCAAGGCCATCAAGGCGACCATCGCCGCCATTCCCAAGCTGTTCCGCGGTTCGCGCTACACCAAAGAGCTGTACATGGAGCTGATGTCGCTGCTGTTCGACGTGCTGTCCAAGGTGCGCAAGGAGGGCCTGATGTCGATCGAGGGCGACATCGACGCCCCGCACGAGAGCCCGCTGTTCAGCAAGTATCCGGCCGTGATGGAGGACCATCACATCGTCGAGTTCATGAGCGATTACCTGCGCCTGATGGTGTCCGGGAACATGGACGCGTTCCAGATCGAGAACCTGATGGACAACGAGATCGAGACCCACCACCACGAGGGCATGGTGCCGGCCGGCGCCATCGCCAAGCTGGGCGACGGCATGCCGGCGTTCGGCATCGTGGCCTGCGTGATGGGCGTGGTGCACACCATGGAGTCGGTGGGCATCCCGCCGTCCGAGCTGGGCCTGCTGATCGCCAAGGCGCTGGTCGGCACCTTCCTCGGCATCCTGCTGGCGTACGGCTTCGTCGGTCCGCTGGCCACGCTGCACGAGCAGAAGCTGGAGGAGGAGACCAAGATGTTCCAATGCGTGAAGGTGACGCTGCTGGCCAGCCTGAATGGCTACGCGCCGGCCCTGGCCGTGGAATTCGGCCGCAAGGTGCTGTACTCGACCGAACGCCCGTCGTTCGCCGAGTTAGAGGATCACATCAAGAAGTCCAAGACCAAGTAAGCGCCCGCCTCACGTATCATTTGAAATGATGGAAACAACAAGGAACCGGTATGGCTGACGAGGGAATGCGGCCTATCATCGTCAAGCGCATCAAGAAGGGCGGCCATGCGCACCATGGCGGCGCCTGGAAGATCGCGTACGCCGACTTCGTGACCGCGATGATGGCGTTCTTCCTGCTGATGTGGCTGCTCGGCTCGACCACCAAGGGCGACTTGAACGGCATCTCGGAATACTTCAAGACGCCGCTCAAGGTGGCCATGCAGGGCGGCTCGGGCAGCGGCGACAGCTCGTCCGTGATCCCCGGCGGCGGCAAGGACCTGACGCGCAAGGAGGGCCAGGTCAAGCTGGCCGACGATCCCGCGTCCAAGCAGCGCACCTTCAACCTGACGGCCGCCAAGCAGGAGCTGGAGCGCCAGGAGATGCAGCGGCTGCAGGCGCTGAAGGAGAAGATCGAGGCCAAGATCGAGAGCAATCCGCTGCTGAAGAAGTACAAGAAGCAGCTGCTGCTGGACTTCACCAGCGAGGGCTTGCGGATCCAGATCGTCGACGAGCAGAACCGGCCCATGTTCGCGCTGGCCAGCGCCAACCTGCAGCCCTACACGCGCGAGATCCTGCAGGAGATCGGCGTGGTGCTGAACGACGTGCCGAACAAGGTCGGCCTGTCGGGCCACACCGATTCGACGCCGTACTTCAGCGACGCCGGCTACAGCAACTGGGAGCTGTCGGCGGACCGCGCCAATGCCTCGCGCCGCGCGCTGATCGCCGGCGGTATGCTGGACACCAAGATACTGCGGGTGGTGGGCCTGGCGGCCGCCGCCCACCTGGACCGCATGGATCCGTTCAACCCCATCAACCGCCGCATCAGCATCATTGTCATGAACAAGCGCACCGAGGAGGGCGTGATGCGGGAGGGGGCGGCCAAGATGGAGGTCGGCGCGGGCGCCGCCGGGGCCGAGGCCGCCGGCGCCGCCGCGCCGGGCAAATGAGACGAACACGCAGCAAGGACGCCGCCAGCGGCCGGCAATGATACGAGACTGATATGACGAGAAAAAAGATCCTGGGGTCCCATGTGAAGCGCCTGCTGTCCGGCGTGTCGGACCACGGGCGCAAGCACCTCACGGAAGTGGAAACGGACCTGATCCAGACCAACCTGCTGCTGGAGGAGGCGATCGACAAGCTGTCGCGCAATTTCATGGCCATCCACGAGACGGTCAACGCGCAGCAGGCCGCCATCAACCTGCTGCTGGCCGGCGGCACCCCCAGCGCCGAGCAGAAGGCGCAGCTGGAGGCGCTGTCCGAGCAGGTCGGCACCTATGTCAACGCGGCCGTGACGAGCATGCAGTTCCAGGACATGACGAGCCAGCTGATCGACCGCACCCTGAAGCGGGTGACCGGGCTGCGCGAGTTCCTCGGCACGCTGGGCGCGCACGGCGCCGAGATGGTGCCCGACAGCGACAACGACGAGATAGTGGAATTGCTGGGCAAGGTCAGCATGGCGCTGGCCATCCAAAGCCTGGAGCTGCGCAGCGTGCTGCGCAAGGCGGTGAGCCAGAAACATCTGGAAAGTGGCGATATCGAGCTGTTCTAGGCTGGACTCGCCGCGGCAACTTAATGTAATGCGGGGCGGGTCGCCCCATTTGATAGAGTGAGAAAACGATGGCCAAAACAATACTTGCAGTTGACGACTCCAGCTCCCTGCGCCAGATGGTGGCGTTCAGCCTGAAAGCGGCGGGCTACCAGGTGGTGGAGGCGGTTGACGGCCAGGATGGGCTGGAAAAAGCCAAGACGCAGACCGTGGACCTGGTGCTGACCGACCAGAACATGCCGCGCATGGACGGCCTGCAGCTGATCAAGCACCTGCGTGAACTGCCCAGCTATCAGAAGGTGCCGATCCTGATGCTGACCACCGAATCGTCCGACGAAATGAAAGCCAAGGGCCGCGCCGCCGGCGCCAATGGCTGGCTGGTCAAGCCTTTCGATCCGCAGCGGCTCATCGAGGTCGTCAAAAAGGTCATCGGCTGAGGGGCTGCCATGTGTTTAGCAAATGATGGAGTCGCGCCATGACCATCGACATTAGCCAGTTCTACCAGGTCTTCTTCGACGAGGCCGAGGAGCTGCTGGCTGAAATGGAAAGGCTGCTGCTGGCGGTCGATCTCGCCGCGCCGACCGAGGAGGATCTGAACGCGATCTTCCGCACCGCCCATTCCGTCAAGGGCGGCGCCGGCACGTTCGGCCTGAACGACATGACCGAGGTGACCCACATCCTGGAGACGCTGCTGGACCGCATCCGCAAGGGCGAGATGCCGCTGACCTCCGAGCACGTGGACGCCTTCCTGGCGGCCAAGGACATCCTCAAGATGCAGCTGGACGGCCACCGCCTGGGCGCGGCCGTGGACCAGGACGCGGTGGCGAACGTGCGCATGATGCTGCAGTCGCTGTCGCAGGAGGAGGTGGCTGCCATGGCGCACATGGCGCCGGCCTTCCAGACCATCCCGGAGAACACGGTGGACCACAGCGGCGGGCGCCGCTACCGCCTGGAGCTGCCGCAAATGGACCAGCGCGAGGTGATGGCGCTGGCGGCCGAGCTGGGCCTGCTGGGCAACGTGTCGACAACGCCGCTGGACGGCGGGCGCACCGCCATCGTCGTCACCACGCATGAAAGCCTGGACGACATCAATTCGATCTGCTCCTTCGTCCTCGATCCGGAGGACATGAAGGTGTCCGAACTGCCGGCGCTGACGCCGACCCAGGCCGCGCGCGAAAGCGCGGAGCGCAGCCGCGTCGAGGCCGCGCAGGGCTACGGCTTCTTCGACCCGGTCGAACCGTCGGCCGGCGCCGCCGTCGGCGGGGACCCCGGCTACGGCTTCTTCCAGCCGCTGGAGCAGATCCGCGCCGAGGCGGCCGGGGGCTCGGACGAGGCGCGCGGCTACGGCTTCTTCGAGCCGGTCGAGCAGATCCGCGCCAAGGCCGGCATCAAGGACGAGCCGGCGCCGGCCGCCGCGCCGGTGGAGGAGGAAAAGAAGGCCGCCGCCGTGGTGCGCAAGGAGGGCGACAAGCCCGCCGCCGCCGCCGGCGCGGAGTCGTCGTCGATCCGCGTCTCGATCGAGAAGGTGGACCAGCTGATCAACCTGGTGGGCGAGCTGGTGATCACGCAGGCCATGATCGAGCAGCGCGTCGACACGCTGGACCCGATGGTGCACGAGCGCCTGCTCAACAGCGTCAGCCAGCTGACCCGCAACACGCGCGACCTGCAGGAGGCGGTGATGTCGATCCGCATGATGCCGATGGACTTCGTGTTCTCGCGCTTCCCGCGCATGGTGCGCGACCTGGCCGCCAAGCTGGGCAAGAAGGTCGACTTCATCACCAACGGCGCCGCCACGGAGCTGGACAAGGGCCTGATCGAGCGCATCGTCGACCCGCTGACGCACCTGGTGCGCAACAGCATCGACCACGGCATCGAGATGCCGGAGGTGCGGCGCGCCGCCGGCAAGACCGACGCCGGCCGCCTGTTCCTGTCGGCCAGCCACCAGGGCGGCAACATCATCATCGAGGTATCGGACGACGGCGGCGGCCTGAATCGTGAGAGGATACTGGCCAAGGCCAGGCAGAACGGGCTGGCGGTGTCGGACAACATGGCCGACGCCGAGGTGTGGCAGCTGATCTTCGCGCCCGGCTTCTCGACCGCCGAGACCGTGACCGACGTGTCCGGCCGCGGCGTGGGCATGGACGTGGTCAAGCGCAACATCGCGGCCATGGGCGGCTCGGTCGACATCCGCTCGGCCAAGGGTTTCGGCACCACGATCTCGATCTCGCTGCCGCTGACCCTGGCGATCCTGGACGGCATGTCGATCCGGGTCGGCGAGGAGATCTACATCCTGCCGCTGGGCTTCGTGATCGAGTCGATGCAGCCGGCGCCGGACGACGTGAAGGAAATCTCCGGCAAGGGCAAGGTGATCAAGGTGCGCGGCGAATACCTGCCGCTGATCCCGCTGTACCAGATGTTCGAGATCGCGCCGCGCTTCACCGACCCGTCCGAGGGCATCGTCGTCATCCTCGAGACGGACGGCCGCAAGGCGGCCCTGTTCATCGACGACCTGGTCGGGCAGCAGCAGGTGGTGGTCAAGAACCTGGAATCGAATTACCGCAAGGTGGCGGGCATCTCCGGCGCCACCATCCTGGGCGACGGCGGCGTGTCGCTGATCCTGGACGTCGCGGCGCTGATACGCTCGTCCCGCCAGCTGGCGGACGAATCCATTTTTTCATGATACTAGTTGGAAGGTAGGGTAACCATATGTCAGACGCTATCCAGAACGCCGGCAACCACGACATCGCCGGCCGCGAATTCCTGGCGTTCACGCTGGGCAAAGAGGAGTACGGGATCGACATCCTGAAGGTGCAGGAAATCCGCGGCTACGAGGCGGTGACCCGCATTGCCAACGCCCCCGAGTTCATCAAGGGCGTGATCAACCTGCGCGGCATCATCATCCCGGTGGTGGACATGCGCATCAAGTTCAAGCTGGGCGAGCCGGTGTACGACCAGTTCACCGTGGTCATCATCCTCAACATCAACGGCCGCGTGGTGGGCATGGTGGTGGACTCGGTGTCGGACGTGACCACGCTCACGCCCGACCAGGTCAAGCCGGCGCCGGAGATGGGCACCGCCTTCTCCACCGAGTACATGATCGGCCTGGGCACCATCGACGAGCGCATGCTGATCCTGGTCGACATCGACAAGCTGATGTCCAGCCCGGAGATGGGCCTGATCGACAAGCTGGCCGCCTGATTCAATAACAACAACAAGCAGGGACGCCCGGACGGCGACGCCACACCAAGAGGGGCGCGCCGCCGGGGCAAAGCAAACAAGGGGGACACGAGATGAACTTACGCGACTTCAAAATCGGCACACGCCTCGGCATCGGTTTCGGCAGCATCCTGTTGATCCTGGTCGCGATGGTGTTCTTGACCAACGTGCTGAACTACCGCAACAAGGGCGAGCTGCGCGCCGGCCTGGAACTGACCACCGCCAAGAACCTGCAGGCGGGCGCCATGAAGAGCGCGATGCTGGAGACCGGCATCGCGATGCGCAACATCGGGCTGCAGTCGGACGTGAGCCTGATGCAGAAGGAGGAGGCCAAGGTCAAGGACCAGCGCAAGCGCTACGAGGCGGCGCGCGACAAGCTGCAAAGCCTGGGCCTGCACGAACCGGAGAAGAAGATCCTGGCCGACATCGCGGCGCTGGACAAGGACGTGGACGTGGCCTTCAAGGAGGCCATCGGCCAGGTGCTGGCGTTCAACTCGGAGGGCGCGGCCAAGGTCATCGCCAGCCGCATCGACCCGCTGAACCAGCGGACGCTGGCGGCGCTCAACTCGCTGGTGGACATGCAGCAGAAGGCGGCCCACGACGTGCTGGAGGGCTCGGTCTCGGCCGACACCCGCCTGATGATGATCCTGATGACGCTGGGCGCGGTGGCGGTGGCGCTGGGCGTGCTGGGCGCGCTGATCATCACCCGCTCCATCACCAAGCCGCTGGCCGGCGCGGTGGCGGTGGCGCAGAAGGTGGCCGGCGGCGAGCTGACCTCGCAGGTCGAGGTCGAGGGCCGCGACGAGACCAGCGAACTGCTGCAGGCGCTGAAGGACATGAACGACAGCCTGGTGCGCACCGTGTCCGACGTGCGCACCAGCACCGAGACCATCACCGTGGCCTCGCAGGAAATCGCCTCCGGCAACGCCGACCTGTCCTCGCGCACCGAGTCGCAGGCCAGCTCGCTGGAGGAGACCGCCTCCTCGATGGAGGAGCTGACCTCGACCGTGAAGCAGAACGCGGACAACGCGCGCCAGGCCAACCAGCTGGCGGTGTCGGCGTCGTCGGTGGCGGTCAAGGGCGGCAGCGTGGTGTCGCAGGTGGTCGACACCATGGGCTCGATCAAGGCCTCGTCCAGCAAGATCGTCGACATCATCGGCGTGATCGACGGCATCGCGTTCCAGACCAACATCCTGGCGCTGAACGCCGCGGTGGAGGCGGCGCGCGCCGGCGAGCAGGGCCGCGGCTTCGCGGTGGTGGCGGCCGAGGTGCGCAACCTGGCGCAGCGCTCGGCCGGCGCCGCCAAGGAGATCAAGGAGCTGATCGGCGACTCGGTCGACAAGGTCGACGCCGGTTCGCGCCTGGTCGACGAGGCCGGCCAGACCATGGAACTGATCGTCACCTCGATCAAGCAGGTCGCTGATATCATGGGCGAGATCACGGCCGCCACGCAGGAGCAGAGCAACGGCATCGAGGAGGTCAACCAGGCCATCACCCAGATGGACGAGATGACGCAGCAGAACGCCGCGCTGGTGGAGGAGGCGGCGGCCGCCGCCGAGAGCATGCAGGAGCAGGCGCAGAAACTGGCGGAGGCGGTCAGCATCTTCAAACTGGCCGGCGACGCGATGGGCGCGGCGCGCAGGGCCGCCCCGGCGCCCGCGCCGGCGCCGCGCGCGCCGGCGCCGGCCCCGCGCACCGCCGTGGCCACGCGCCAGGCGGCGCCGAAGGCCGCGCCGAAGAAACTGGCCACCGCGGCCCCGACGGACGAGTGGGAAGAGTTCTGATATTAGTCGCCGCGCCGTCCCCGCCCGCGCGGGGACGGCCGGCGCGCGATGTCGGCATTGTTCCGGGTTGTATGAATAGGACTTAACAAATGCCGCAATCTAAAGACTCCGTCAAAGAGTTCGACTTCAACGCCAGGGACTTCGAAAGGGTCCGTGGCCTGATCTACAAGCGGGCCGGCATCTCGCTGGCCGACAGCAAGCAGGAAATGGTCTACAGCCGCCTGGCGCGGCGCCTGCGCGCCACCGGCATCACCAGCTTCGTGCAGTACCTGGACGAACTGGAGGGCGGACGCCTGGGCGACGAATGGGAGTCCTTCACCAACGCGCTGACCACCAACCTGACCTCCTTCTTCCGCGAGGCGCACCACTTTCCGCTGCTGGCCGAGCATGTGCGGCACCGGCGCGGCGAGCAGATCACCATCTGGTGCTCGGCCGCCTCCACCGGCGAGGAGCCGTACTCGATCGCCATGACCCTGTGCGAGGCGTTCAACACCATGACGCCGCCGGCCACCATCGTCGCCACCGACATCGACACCAACGTGCTGGCCACCGCCGCCACCGGCGTGTACGGCATGGACCGGCTGGAGAAGATGTCGCCCGAGCGGCAGCGCCGCTTTTTCCTGAAAGGGAAGGGCGACAAGGAGGGCTACGCGCGCGTGCGGCCCGAGCTGCGCCAGATGATCACCTTCAAGCAGCTCAACCTGCTGGGCGACCAGTGGCCGGTGAGCGGCCCGTTCGACGTGATCTTCTGCCGCAACGTGATGATTTACTTCGACAAGGCGACGCAGCGTAAAATACTGTCCCGTTTCGTCCCCCTGATGAAACCGGACGCGCTGCTGTTCGCCGGCCATTCCGAGAACTTCCTGTACGTGTCGGATTCCTTGAAACTGCGCGGCAAGACCGTGTACGAGCTGGACGAACGCCGTGGCGCGGGCCAAAAAGTGTCGTCGTAACGAGTGAAAGCACGCCATGGACTTAGAACAATTTGCCACCAATGTCTATTACGACCGGACCTTCGACTGCGACGCGGCCAAGATCCTGCCCGGCGAGTACTACTTCACCAACAAGGACATGCTGATCGTGACGGTGCTGGGGTCCTGCGTGTCGGCCTGCATCCGCGACCGGGTCACGGGCCTGGGCGGCATGAACCACTTCATGCTGCCCGACGGCGGCGGCGACGGCAGCCCGGTGTCGGCCTCGGCGCGCTACGGCACCTACGCGATGGAGATCCTGATCAACGACCTGCTCAAGGCCGGCGCGCGGCGCGAGAACATGGAGGCCAAGGTGTTCGGCGGCGGCGCGGTGCTCAAGGGCTTCACCGCCATCAACGTGGGCGAGCGCAACGCCGCCTTCGTGCAAAGCTTCCTGCGCAACGAGAAGATCCGCATCGTGGCCGAGGACTTGAACGACATCTACCCGCGCAAGGTGTATTTCTTCCCGCGCACCGGCAAGGTGCTGGTCAAGAAGCTGATGCAGTCGCACAACGACACGCTGGCCAAGCGCGAGATCGAATACGCCAGCCGCCTGAAGAAACAGCCGGTGGCGGGCGAAGTGGAGCTGTTCTGACGCCTTTGTTGACCCGATAACCAGAAAGGCTCGAAAGGCCGGAAAGCAGTTTTATCATGAAGACCAAAGTCCTGATCGTAGACGACTCCGCGCTGATCCGCAGCGTGATGACCGAAATCATCAACAGCCAGCCCGACATGCAGGTGGTGGGCGTGGCGCCGGACCCGCTGGTGGCGCGCGAACTGATCAAGCAGACCAACCCCGACGTGCTGACGCTGGACGTGGAGATGCCGAAAATGGACGGCCTCGACTTCCTGGAAAAGCTGATGCGGCTGCGGCCCATGCCGGTGGTGATGGTGTCCTCGCTGACCGAGCGCGGCTCCGAGATCACCATGCGCGCGCTGGAGCTGGGCGCCGTCGATTTCGTCACCAAGCCGAAGATCTCGATCCAGAGCGGCATGCGCGAGTACGCCGAGCTGATCGCCGATAAGATCCGCGCCGCCGCCAAGGCGCGCATCCGCGCCCGCACGCTGCCGCAGGCCGGCGCCGAGGGCCAGGGCCAGCTGCCGCAGCTGCGCAACCCCTTGATGTCGTCCGAGAAGCTGATCATCATCGGCGCCTCCACCGGCGGCACCGAGGCGATCCGCGAATTCCTGATGCAGATGCCGTCCGACTGCCCCGGCATCCTGATCACCCAGCACATGCCCGAGGGCTTCACGCGCTCCTTCGCCAAGCGCCTGGACTCGCTGTGCAAGATCGCCGTGATGGAGGCGGCCGGCAACGAGCGGGTGCTGCCCGGCCACGCCTACATCGCCCCCGGCCACTCGCACCTGACCCTGACCCGCAGCGGCGCCAACTACATGACCAAGATCGACCAGGGCGAGCCGGTCAACCGGCACCGGCCGTCGGTGGACGTGTTGTTCCGTTCAGCCGCGCAATACGCCGGCAAGAACGCGGTCGGTGTTATCCTGACCGGCATGGGCAAGGACGGCGCGGCCGGCATGCTGGAGATGAAGAACGCGGGCGCGTATAATTTCGCCCAGGACGAGGCCAGCTGCGTGGTGTTCGGCATGCCGCGCGAGGCGATCGCGGTCGGCGGCACGCACGAGGTGGGCCCGCTGCAGTCGCTGCCGGGCATGGTGCTGGGCCACCTGGCCACCCACGGCGCGCGCGCGCTGCGGGTCTAGAGTGACGTATTACTGCTACTTTGTTCGCCTAAGAGCAACGAAAATGCTATCCTACAAAGAGCTGGTGCTTATAAACACTATTAACAACCGCGTAAGAGAATCAACGGAGTAATTCATGGCTGATCCAAAGATGAAATTTTTAGTTGTTGACGATTTTTCGACGATGCGCCGCATCGTCCGGAATCTGTTGAAAGAACTGGGTTACGCCAACGTGGACGAAGCCGAGGACGGCGTGATGGCACTGGCCAAGCTGCGCGCGGAGCAGTTCGATTTCGTGGTATCCGACTGGAACATGCCGAACATGGACGGCCTGACCATGTTGCAAAACATCCGCGCCGACCCCGCGCTGGCCAAGCTGCCGGTGCTGATGGTGACGGCCGAGGCGAAGAAGGAAAACATCATCGCGGCGGCGCAGGCCGGCGCCAACGGCTACGTGGTCAAGCCCTTCACGGCCGCCACGCTGGACGAGAAGCTGAACAAGATCTTCGAAAAACTCGGCGCTTGACGAGGCCGCCCGGCCGGCGCCCCGCGCGCGGCCGGCGGCGGACGCGTGCTGATCTGCAGCCTGATAGCACGGGCCGGCGCGTGCGCCGGCCTTTTCATTTATAGCGACCACACCCATGCATCAAACCAATTTCCTTGTCCGCGAGCCGCTGCTCGATCCGCGGCAGCGCGTGGTCGGCTACGAGCTGTGCTGGCAGCGCCTGGGCGCGGCCGCGCCCACGCTGGCCGAGCTCGAGGACCTGGTCGGCTTCGTCGCCGCCAACGTGCAGAACGAGGAGGGCGGCTGGCTGCTGCGCAGCAAGACGCTGTTCCTGGAGGCGGTGCCCGGCATGCTGTCCACCGACGCGCTGCACAACATGCCGCCCGAGCACACGGTGCTGTCGATCAAGGCGTCGATGCTGGCCAACCCCGACACGCTGGCCGCCGTGCAGGCGCTGCGGGTGGGCGGGGTCGGCATCCTGCTGCGCGAGGCCGACCTGGCGCGCGTCGGCAGCCGGCTCGGCACCATCTGCTCCTACGTCGAGGTGAAATTCACGGGCGCCGACGTGGCCAGCCAGGCGCGCGCCTACGCCGCGCTGAAGGCCTCGACCCTGCGCATGATCGGGCGGCCGGTGTCCACCTGGAACGACTTCGACGCCTGCGCCGCGCTGGGGCTGGACGCCTTCGTCGGCAAGCTGCACCTGACGCCGCGTCCCGGCGCCGACAACAAGGGCATGAACACGGCGCAGGCCATCATCATGCAGCTGATGCAGATGGTCAACGCGAACGCCGAGATCAAGCAGATCGAGGACGTGCTCAAGCGCGACGCGGCGGTCTCCTACCAGCTGCTGCGCTACATCAACTCGGCCGGCTTCGGCACGGGGCGCGAGATCACCTCGCTGCGCCAGGCCATCTCCATGCTGGGCTACGCCCCGCTGTATCGCTGGCTGACCTTGCTGCTGGCGACGGCCAGCAGCAGCGGCTACTCGCCGGTGCTGCTGGAAACGGCCGTGGTGCGGGGCCGCCTGGCCGAATTGCTGGGCGCAAAGGCGCTGGGCAAGGCCGACGCCGAAAACATCTTCGTGGCCGGCATGTTCTCCCTGCTGGACCGGCTGCTGGGCATCCCGATGGAGGAAGTGCTGTCCAGCATCCAGCTGTCGGACGACGTGGTCGCCGCGCTGCTGACGCGCTCCGGCAAATACGGCCCCTACCTGGCGCTGGCCGAGGCCTGCGAGCTCAACAGCGCCCTGGTCTCCTCGCTGGCCGCCGCCGTGAACCTCAGCCCGGCCGAGGTCAACCAGGCCCACCTCGCCGCGCTCGCCTGGACCCAAACCATCGCCGGCTAACCACCTTATCAAAAAAACATCGGTGTCAGGCGCGACATTCGGACATTTTGTGCGCTATGCGCGCGATTTGTCCGAATGTCGCGCCTGACACCGATGTGTTGGCGGCAACAGTCGTTGGCGGATTAGATTTCGAGGTTGTCGATCAGGCGGGTGGTGCCGAGCTTGGCGGCGGCGAGCACGACCAGCTCGCTGCCTTGCGCGAGGTCGCCGGCCGACGGCGGTTGCAGGTCGTTGCGCTTGCGGATGGAGATGTAGTCCGGCTTCCAGCCGCGCTTGGCCAGGTCGTCCATCGCCTTGTGCTCGAGCTGGAAGATGTCCAGGTGGCCGGCGCGCATTTCATTGGCGACGAAATTGAGGGTCTGGAACAGCGCCGGCGCCTCGGCGCGCTCGGTCTCGGACAGGTACATATTGCGCGACGATAGCGCCAGCCCGTCCTCGGCGCGGTAGGTCTCGGCCGCGATGATCTCGGTCGGCATGCCCAGCTGGCGCGCCATGTTGCGCACGATCATCAGCTGCTGGTAGTCCTTCTTGCCGAACACGGCCACGCGCGGCTGCACGCACGAGAACAGCTTGGTCACGACGGTGCACACGCCGCCGAAGAAGCCGGGCCGGAACTCGCCCTCCAGCGTGTTGCCCAGGCCGTCCGGCGGCTGCACGCGGTATTCCTGCGGCTCCGGGTACATGTCCTTCTCGGTCGGCGCGAACAGCACGTACACGCCTTCCTTCTCCAGCTTTTCGACGTCGGCCTGGAAGGTGCGCGGGTATTTCTCGAAGTCCTCGTTCGGGCCGAACTGCAGGCGGTTGACGAAGATGGAGGCCACCACCGGGTCGCCGTGCTTGCGCGCCAGGCGCATCAGGGACAGGTGGCCCTCGTGCAGGTTGCCCATGGTCGGCACGAAGGCCGTCCGCAGTTGGCCGCTGAGCTGGTCGCGCAGTTCTTGGATGGAGGAGATGATTTTCATGGTTGTTTTCTCGGAATGGTCAAGCCGGGGAATAGGCCAGCCGTACATAGATGGGCGCGAACGGCTCGGCCTGGGTTATTTCGATCAGCGTCTCTTTGGCCAGCTCCAGCATGGCGACGAAGTTGACCACCACCACCGGCGGCCCGCCGGCCACGTCGAACAGCTCGCCGAACTCGATGAAGCGCATCGATTGCAGCTTGCGCAGGATGGCCGTCATGTGCTCGCGCACGGACAGCTCCTCGCGGCTGATCTTGTGGTGCTGGACCAGCTTGGCGCGCTTCATCACGTCCAGCCAGGCCGCCTGCAGGTCGGCCGGAACCACGTCCGGCCAGGTCGGCTGCAGGCTTTGCTCGATGAAGATCTGGGTGCGGACGAAGTCGCGGTCCACTTGCGGGATGGTGTTCAGGTCGTAGGCGGCCAGCTTGATCTGCTCGTACTCCAGCAGCCGCCGCACCAGCTCGGCGCGCGGGTCGCCGGCCTCGACCTCGATCTCGGACTGGCGCTGCGGCAGCAGCATGCGCGACTTGATCTCGATCAGCATCGCCGCCATCAGCAGGTATTCGGCCGCCAGTTCCAGGTTGGACAGGCGGATCTGGTCGACGTACTTCAGGTATTGCAGGGTGACCTGCGCCATCGGAATGTCGAGGATGTTGAAGTTCTGCTTGCGGATCAGGTACAGCAGCAGGTCCAGCGGTCCCTCGAACGCCTCGAGGAAGATTTCCAGCGCGTCCGGCGGGATGTAGAGGTCGGTGGGCATGCGCAGCAGGGGCTCGCCGTACAGGCGCGCCAAGGCGGCGCCGTCGGCCGCGACCGCGCCATCGGCCCCGGCCTGCGCCCCGGGGGGCGCCACGTCTGCGACGGCGACGGCGAGGTCCGCGTCCGCGTCGTTCGCCACTGGCCCGTGCGACATGCTAGGGGACTGTTACAGCTTGTTCTGGTAGACGTAGGCCTGCTGTTTCACCGTCGAGGCGCGCACGCGGTCCTGCTCGGACAGCGCGGTCGGTTCCTTGTCCCACAGGAGGGAGCGGCCTTCGCGCTGGCGTTGTTCCAGGCCCGGCTTCTGTTCGCGCAGCGACTTGATGAACAGGGTGTGGTCCGACTCGTACATGCTGTGTTGTTTGGATAATTTCATATCGATGGGAAGCGTAAAAAAGAGCAACGTCTATTTTACCCCGCCGGGAGCGCCGGCGGTGGGTTCTGATCTAGGCGGGGGCTTCAGAAACGGTGGCGGATGCCGGTGGCCACCGTGTTGCCGCTGCCGGCGGTGCCCAGTTTGTCGTACACGGCCACCGCGTAGAGGTCGGTGCGCAGCGACAGGTTGTAGTCGTAACCGGCGCTGGCGGTGTCGCGGCGGAACGGCGCCCGGACCGCCGTGCGCTCCTTGGCGCGCGCCCAGCCCAGCATCCAGCGGCCCGCGCCGTGCGGAATGGCGGCGCCCGCGTGCAGCATGCGCGTGTCGCGGCCGCTGAGCTCGGTCTTGTTCCTGTCGTAGCTGGCGTACAGCTTCACCGCTTTCAGGTCGTAGGACGCGCCGGCGAAGCGGGTGCGCTGGCTGGGCGCGGCGGCCGTCACGTTCAGGCCGTTCTTGATCTCCTGCGCGGCCAGCGCGTAGGACAGCGCGGCGCCGGTGTATTTCAGCACCACGATGGCGTTGTTGTTCGAGCTGTTGCCCGGGGTCTCGCCCAGGCCGACCTGGCCGACCAGGTTGAAACCGCCCACCGTGGGCGAGGTGTAATGGATGGCGTTGCTCCAGCCGGAGTCGCCGGCGACGGCGCTGCCGTAGGGGGCGATCCACATCTGCGTCATCAGCGGGGCGAAGCGGGTGGAGAAGCCGAAGGGGTTCAGCGCGCCGGTGGCCTGGAACAAGGGGCTGGGGATGCGGCCGAACTTGACCGAGCCCCAGCTGTCGTTCATGCCCACGTAGGCGGCGCGCGAGAACATGGCCTCGCCGGCGGTGCGGCCGCCCTCGCCGGTGTCGGCGCGCATGAAGCCCTCGACGGCGAAGGTCATGGAGCGGCCGCCGCCCAGGCTCTCTGTGCCGCCCAAACCCCAGAAGGAGGTGGTCATGCCGCCGCTGTTGGCGACATGGACGCCGGGCGTGCCGCTGGTGGCGGAACGGCCGAGATACATGTCCACGATGCCGTAGACCTGCACATTGGTGGCCTGCGCACTGGAAACGGCGGGGGCGAGCACGGCCGCCAGCGCGATCGCGGACAGGAATATCGGTCGTTGAATGAGTTCCATGTTGGTCGCCAGGCAATATTGACCGTGCCATTTTACTCGTGGCAACGTCATTTACAAGCACGCCGGCGGGTTGTTGCCATCCTTCCACAAGTCGCTGAGCTATTGCTAAACCGACCACATGTATATCGCCGTGCTGATCTCGCGGCGGCGCGCGTGCCGTATTCTGCATCTCGGTCGCGGGTATCAGAAAGAACGCGGAAGCAATGCCGGTGGTGCGGCTTGTTTCAGGCGCTTTCACCGATGCACACTGACTTTCTCCAAAGACGGGCATCTTCAGCCTGTCTTTCTTGGCGCCTCCCCGGGGGCGCTTTTTTTTGGGGGCTCGGCAGGCATTTTGCGATGCCGGTAGAATGGGTCGCCATGAATCCCTATACCGCCTTTTTATTGACGCTGGCGCCCCTGCTGTGGGCCGGCAATGCCATCGTCGGCCGCATGGTGCACGAAATGGTGCCGCCGCTTACCCTCAATTTCCTGCGCTGGATTATCGCCTTGTTGATATTGCTGCCGCTGGCGGGCCCGGTATTCCGCCGCGACAGCGGATTATGGCAGTACTGGAAACGCTATTCCCTGCTGGGCCTGCTGGGCGTGGGCATGTATAACGCCTTGCAATATCTGGCTTTGCAAACTTCCACGCCGATTAACGTGACCCTGGTGGCCGCCGGCATGCCGGTCTGGATGATGCTGACCGGCTGGATGTTTTTCGGCGCCGCCGTGACGCGACAGCAGATATTCGGGGCCATATTATCGATCGCCGGCGTGGTGCTGGTATTGGTGCGAGGGGAATTGAATCACCTGCTCGAATTGCGGCTGGTGGCGGGCGATATGTTCATGATATTGGCCACCATCGCCTGGTCTTTATATAGCTGGTTATTGACCCGCTCAAGCGAACCCGCGAGCCTGCGCGCGAATTGGGCCAGTTTCCTGCTGGCTCAAGTGGGATTCGGCGCGGCCTGGTCCGGCTTGTTCGCCGCCGGTGAATGGGCGATGGCGGAGCGGCATATTTATTGGAGCTGGACTTTGATCGCGGCGTTGGCCTATGTGGCCATTGGTCCGGCCGTCATCGCTTTCCGCTGTTGGGGCGCGGGCGTGCAACGCGCCGGTCCCAGCGTGGCGGCGTTCTTCAGTAATTTGACGCCGCTGTTCGCGGCATTGTTATCGTCCGCCTTTCTCGGCGAGGCGCCGCGTTTATATCACGCGGCCGCCTTCCTGCTGATTGTCGGCGGCATAGTCGTTTCCTCCCGCCGTACCTGAAAAGCGTCGCGTGGCCCAGCGCGGGGCGCTTTTTCGCCCGTTTCATGCCAGATATTGGTCTGATCACGCCAGAAACTGGCGTGATCCGGGCAGGCGTGCGCCGGGCAGGGGGTGTTTTTGTTAAGGTGGGGTAAAAGAGGAGGACGCTATGCCTACCGTGAAAATGGCGTTGATCGCGCTGGCCGTGATCCTGGCGGGATGCCAGGATAAACCAACGGATCCATTGAAGCCGAAAGTGCCCGCTAGTGCCTTAATTGCCGCCGCATGACGAAGGGGGCGGGTTCCAGTGGGTTGGCGTGGGTGTATTCCAGCTCTTCCGCCAATTCGAATTCATAAGCGTTGTAAAAACCGATCAGCTGCGGCTGGTCGCCGCGCACGGCTATGCGCAATTCCCGTATCCCCGCTTCCAATCCGTGATGGATCACCGCTTCCAATAAATGCTGGGAGATATTGTTGCCGCGATAGGCGGGCAATACGCCCATGCGCAGTATTTCCCATACATCCGGCTCGGCGTCCAAAGGCAGCCAGCGCACCGATCCCACAGGTTCATCGTCCACCAATAAAATAAAACCGCCGCCGTCCCGCAAATGCTGCAGGACGATCACGGCGGTTTCACGGTGGCCACTGGAAGTGACATTCACCTTGCCGGCCCACGCGGCGCGCGTGAGGTCGGCAATTAACCTGGCATCGTCATCCGTCGCTTCCCGTACCACGATGTTCATGCGGATCCTTTAATGGCGCGCTTAGCGTATGCGCATGCCCGGCTCGGCGCCCGGCCACGGATTCAGGATGTAAATGCCTGGATTGGCTTTTTCATCGGCGGCGGAGCCGGCCAATACCATCCCTTCCGAAATACCGAATTTCATTTTACGCGGCGCCAGGTTCGCCACCAGCACCGTCAATTTCCCGATCAGGTCTTCCGGCTGGTACATCGATTTAATGCCGGAGAATACATTGCGGTGACGGCTTTCGCCGGCGTCCAGGGTCAGGCGCAGCAATTTATCCGAGCCGTCCACGTGTTCGCAATTGACGATTTTGGCGATGCGCAAATCGACTTTCGCGAAATCGTCGATTTTAATCTCGGGCGCCAATTCCTCCACGCCCTCATTGGCGGCCAATGGCGCCAGCGGCGCGGCTTTCGCGGCGGGAGCCGGCTTGGCCGCCACCGCCGGCGCGGCGCCGGCCGCGGCGATTTGCGACGGGGCGTCGAACAGTTCCTCGATCATCTTCGCGTCCACGCGGGTCATCAGGTGGGTGTAGGCGCCGATGCCGCGGCTCAGCATGGGTTGGAACACGGCGCCGGTGGAAAGTTCCGTGTCGGCCCACACCATCTGCTCGTCGTTGAGGAACTTGGCCACGTTGGCGGCCACGCCGGGCAGCACCGGCGACAGCAGGATGGTCAGCTGGCGGAACAGGATCAGCGCGGTGGTGCAGACCTCGTGCAGCTCGGCGGATTTCGATTCGTCCTTGGCCAGCACCCATGGCTTGTTCTCGTCCACGTACTGGTTGGTGACGTCGGCGATCTCCATGATCTCGCGCAGCGCCTTGCCGAATTCGCGGTTGTCGAAGTTGGCGGCGATGCTGGCCTGGCGTTCGGCGCCCTCGGCGTTGGTCAGGGCGCGCTTGATCCAGCCCATGGCGCTGTCCGACAGGCCGGCGGCCAGCTTGCCGTCGAACTTCTTGGCGATGAAGCCGGCGCAGCGGCTGGCGATGTTGACGTATTTGCCGATCAGGTCGGAATTGACGCGGGCCACGAAGTCGTCGCCGGTGAAGTCCAGGTCTTCCACCTTGGAGTTCAGCTTGAAGGCGATGTAGTAGCGCAGCCATTCGGGATTCATGCCCAGGTTCAGGTAGCGCAGCGGCGAAATGCCGGTGCCGCGCGACTTGGACATCTTTTCATTGTTCACGGTCAGGTGGCCGTGCACGTTCACTTTCAGCTTGTCGATGACCGGATGGCCGGCGAATTGCAGCATCGCGGGCCAGAACAGCAGGTGGAAGGACACGATGTCCTTGCCGATGAAGTGGATCTGCTCGGTGGCCGGATCGTTCAGCAGCGCGTCGAAATCGATGCCTTTCTTGCCGCAGTAGTTCTTCAGGCTGGCCAGGTAGCCGACCGGCGCGTCCAGCCACACATAGAAGAACTTGCCCGGCGCGTCGGGAATCGGGATGCCGAAGTAAGGCGCGTCGCGCGAAATGTCCCAGTCGGCCAGCTTCTCGCCGGCCTCGCCCAGCCATTCGCTGACCTTGTTGACCATTTCCGGCTGCAGGCGGCCGGGCGTGTTCAGCCAGTCGCGCAGGAATTCGAAGCAGCGCGGGTCGGACAGCTTGAAGAAGTACTGCTCGGACGGCTTCAGGATCGGCGTGGCGTTGGTGAACACGGAGAACGGGTTCACCAGTTCGGTCGGCTGGTAGGCCGCGCCGCACACCTCGCAGTTGTCGCCGTACTGGTCCTTGGCGCCGCATTTCGGGCATTCGCCCTTGATGTTGCGGTCGGCCAGGAACATGCCCTTGACCGGGTCGAAAAAGCGGTCCACCACCTTGGTGGCGATCAGGCCGGCGTCGCGCAGCTTGCGGTAGATGCCTTGCGACAGCTCCACGTTTTCCGGCGAGTCGGTCGAATACCAGTTGTCGAAGGCGATGTGGAAGCCGTCCAGGTACTGGGCGCGGCCGGCGGCGATCTTGGCCACGAATTCCTGCGGCGTGATGCCTTCCTTCTCCGCCGCGATCATGATCGGCGTGCCGTGCGTGTCGTCCGCGCCCACGAAGTGCACCTCGCGCTGCTTATTTTCCCCGTTCGCGCCGTCGCGCTGCATGCGCTGATAGCGGACCCAGATGTCGGCCTGGATGTACTCCATCATGTGGCCGATGTGGAAGGCAGCGTTGGCGTAGGGCAGGGCGGTGGTGACGAACAGCTTGCGGGTCATGGTTGATGCGCTTTGTTGGTGGGAAAAAGAGCATTTTACCAGCGCTGGCCGCCTCTGCGCACCGGGGCCGTGGCGGCCGCGCTGTTTTTCAGTCAATTTTGCGCTAGACTTCGGGATCACACACGGAGATTCACATGAGCATCACAGTAGAAGACGTCAAAGCGGCATTGTCGCAAGTAACAGACCCGAACACCGGCAAGGATTTCTGCAGCGCCAAGGCGGTCCGCAACCTGAGGGTGGAGGGCGCCGACATTTCCTTCGATATCGAACTGGGCTATCCGGCCAAGAGCCAGTTCGACGCCATCCGCGCCAGCGTGACCGCCGCCGTGCAGGCGCTGCCGGGCGCGGGCAAGGTCTCCGCTAATGTATACAGCAAGATCATTTCGCACACGGTGCAGCGCGGCCTGAAGCTGATGCCGAACGTGAAGAACATCATCGCGGTCGCCTCCGGCAAGGGCGGCGTCGGCAAGTCGACCACCGCCGTCAACCTGGCGCTGGCGCTGGCGGCCGAGGGCGCCTCGGTCGGCGTGCTGGACGCGGACATCTACGGCCCGTCGCAGCCCATGATGCTGGGCATCAGCGGCCGTCCGGAAACCAAGGACGGCAAGACCATGGAGCCGCTGGAAAACCACGGCGTGCAAGTGTCGTCGATCGGCTTCATGATCGATCCGGACGAGCCCATGGTGTGGCGCGGCCCGATGGTGACCCAGGCGCTGCAGCAGCTGCTGGAGCAGACCAACTGGCGCGACCTGGACTACCTGGTGGTCGACATGCCGCCGGGTACGGGCGACATCCAGCTGACTTTGTCGCAGAAAGTGCCGGTGACGGGCGCCGTCATCGTCACCACGCCGCAGGACATCGCGCTGCTGGACGCGCGCAAGGGCCTGAAGATGTTCGAGAAGGTCGGCATCCCGATTTTGGGCGTGGTTGAGAACATGAGCACGCATATTTGCTCCAATTGCGGCCATCAGGAGGCGATCTTCGGCCATGGTGGCGGCGAAAAGATGTGCGCCGACTTCAACGCCGAGTTCCTGGGCGCGCTGCCGCTGACGATGGCGATCCGCGAGCAGACCGATTCCGGCAAGCCCACCGTGGTGGCCGATCCGGACGGTCCGGTGGCGGCGGTCTACAGGCAGATCGCGCGCAAGATCGCGATCAAGGTGGCGGAGAAGGCCAAGGACATGACCAGCAAGTTCCCCAGCATCGTAATCAAAAACGACTGATCAGCCAGGTCGGGCATAATGGTGTCGCTTTTATAACTCATGAAAGGCGACACCATGAAATTTGTTCTCTCCGCAGTACTCGGCCTGGCGGCGTTCTCCGCATCGGCCCAATCGGTTTCCTTCACGGAGCCGGCCGACGGCGCCACCGTCACCAGCCCGTTCAAGGTCAAATTCGCCGTCAGCGGCATGGACGTGAAGCCGGCCGGCGAGATGGCGGCCAACACCGGCCACCACCACCTCATCATCAATGGCGACAGCCTGAAGGCCGGCGAGTCCATCCCCTTCGACGACAAGCACCTGCACTTCGGCAAGGGGCAGACCGAAACCGACGTCACCCTGCCGCCCGGCAAATACAAGCTCACCATGCAATTCGCCAACGGCGCGCACCAGTCCTACGGCAGCGGCCTGAGCAAGACCATCAACGTCACGGTCAAATAAGTACGCCGAAGCAGCGAGCTGAGCCCCATTTGGGACTCGGCGTCCCCGGCCGCCCCCAAACGGGGCTCAGCTCGCTTCGGATCGGTGGCGCAACGCGGTAAAATAGCCGTTTTACCTCATACGCTCCGACACTCCATGACCACCGCAACTCCCGTCCGCACCCGCTTCGCTCCCAGCCCGACCGGCTTCCTCCACCTGGGCGGCGCCCGCACGGCGCTGTATTCCTGGGCCTACGCGCGCCACTTCGGCGGCACCTTCGTGCTGCGCATCGAGGACACCGACGTGGAGCGCTCGACGCCGGAAGCGGTGCAGGCCATCATCGACGGCATGAAGTGGCTGGGTCTGGACCACGACGAGGGCCCGTTCTACCAGATGCAGCGCATGGACCGCTACCGCGAGGTGGTGGCGCAGATGCTGCAAGAGGGCACGGCCTACCTGTGCTACTCGTCGCCCGAGGAAGTGGAAGCGATGCGCGAGCGCATGCGCGCCGCCGGCGACAAGCCGCGCTACGACGGCACCTGGCGCCCGGAGCAGGGCAAGACCCTGCCGCCGGTGCCGGCCGACCGCAAGCCGGTGGTGCGTTTCAAGAATCCGCTCGATGGCGAGGTGACGTGGAACGACGTCGTCAAGGGCGCCATCACCATCGCCAACAAGGAACTGGACGACCTGGTGATCGCCCGCCCGGACGGCACGCCGACCTATAACTTCTGCGTCGCGGTGGACGACTGGGACATGAAGATCACCCACGTGCTGCGCGGCGACGACCACGTCAACAACACCCCGCGCCAGATCAACATCCTGCGCGCCATCGGCGCCCCGCTGCCGGAGTACGGCCACCTGCCGATGATCCTCGGTCCGGACGGCCAGAAGCTGTCCAAGCGCCACGGCGCCGTCAGCGTGATGGAATACCCGGCCCAGGGCTTCCTGCCGGAGGCGATGCTGAACTACCTGGCGCGCCTGGGCTGGAGCCACGGCGACGACGAGGTGTTCTCGATGGCGCAGTTCTGTGAGTGGTTCAACCTGGAGCACCTGACCGCGTCGGCCGCCCAGTTCAACAACGAAAAGCTGGCCTGGCTGAACAACCACTGGATCAAGCAGGCCGACAACGGCCGCCTGGGCGAGCTGGTCAAGCCGCGCATGCTGGAGGCGGGCGCGGTCTTCGACGGCGCGCCGGACCTGGCCACCGTGCTGGGCTTGATGAAGGAGCGCGCCAACACCACCAACGAACTGGCGGACGCGGCCATGCTGTTCTTCCGCGAGCCGCAACCGGACGCGGCCTTGCTGGCGCAGCACCTGACCGACGCCGTCAAGCCGGCGCTGGCGCTGTTCGCCGAGCGCGTCCAGACGGTGGAGTGGACCAAGGAGGCGATCGCCGCGATGCTGAAGGAAGTGCTGGCGGCCAATGGCTTGAAGATGCCGCAGATCGCCATGCCGCTGCGCCTGATCGTCACCGGCCAGCTGCAAACCCCGGCCATCGACGCGGTGCTGCAGATCTTCGGCCGCGCCACTGTTGCGGCCCGTGTGGCGAAATATCTGTAAAACCCTCTGATTTTTTCGCAAAGTTGCAATCCAGTATTTGCATTCTGTGGAGCCTCTGCTATACTCCTGTTTCTTCGCAAACGGGGGTATAGCTCAGCTGGGAGAGCGCTTGCATGGCATGCAAGAGGTCAGCGGTTCGATCCCGCTTACCTCCACCAAGTTTGAGAAGAAATGCCGAAGTTGTAGTGAAAAGTAAGAAGTAAAAGCAGTCCACGGTCCCCATCGTCTAGAGGCCTAGGACATCACCCTTTCACGGTGAGTACCGGGGTTCGAATCCCCGTGGGGACGCCAGGTTGTACGTTTTGTTGTGCTGATTGGTTGTAGTTCCGGTGCGCCGGGATAGCGAGCAAGTGGTGGTAACAAAAGTCGCCCGGGAGCGGCTTTTATTTTGTCTGCGCCAGAGGGGGTATAGCTCAGCTGGGAGAGCGCTTGCATGGCATGCAAGAGGTCAGCGGTTCGATCCCGCTTACCTCCACCATAGCGCGGACAGTGCGGTACGGTAGGTTCAGGGTCCCCATCGTCTAGAGGCCTAGGACATCACCCTTTCACGGTGAGTACCGGGGTTCGAATCCCCGTGGGGACGCCAAGGTTTCGTAGTGGCGGTAGAAGTGGAAGTAGCAGTAGAAGTAAATGTTCTGCGCCAGAGGGGGTATAGCTCAGCTGGGAGAGCGCTTGCATGGCATGCAAGAGGTCAGCGGTTCGATCCCGCTTACCTCCACCATCGCGCAGAATACGGTCGGTTCGCGGTCCCCATCGTCTAGAGGCCTAGGACATCACCCTTTCACGGTGAGTACCGGGGTTCGAATCCCCGTGGGGACGCCAAGGTTTCGTAGTGGCAGTAGAAGTAGAAGTGGAAGTAAATGTTCTGCGCCCGGGGGGTATAGCTCAGCTGGGAGAGCGCTTGCATGGCATGCAAGAGGTCAGCGGTTCGATCCCGCTTACCTCCACCATTCGCGCGGAACGAGCGGTTTCAACGGAAGTTCCTTGGTCCCCATCGTCTAGAGGCCTAGGACATCACCCTTTCACGGTGAGTACCGGGGTTCGAATCCCCGTGGGGACGCCAGTGTCACGCGACACGCGACAAACAAGCTGCCATGGGCGGCTTTTTTTGTTTCCGCCCTCCTTTTTCATGCCAGTCACAGCCGTGGATCGATTGCAATTTTGCCGAGTTTGCATGTTGGCGAAACTGACCTAAACTGAACCAGGTTCATGGCAGCCGTCCGAAGCTGCCGAACGCACCGGGAGACGGTCATGGAACTGCATATGCACTCGCACCGCTGGGTCGCGCGTCAGCCTGATTGGGCGGCCGCGGCGGTGGCCGGCTTTGGCGCCGGCGGTATTCTGATGATGCTGGAACTGGCATGGACCGCCATTTCAGCCGACCCCAACCCTTGGCTCGCGACCCGCATGATCGCCGCCATGGTCATGGGCTGGGACGTGCTCCAGTCCAGCGGCTACAGCTTCGGCGTGCTCGCCGCGGCGCTGGCCGTGCATTACATCCTGGGCGTGGCCTTCGGCATCATGCTGGCGGCCCTCATCGCGCCGTTCCAGCTCGACTCCAGCACCGGCATGGTGCTGCTGGCGGGCGCCGCGTTCGGCCTGATCCTCTATGTGTTGAATTTTTACGGCATGGCCGGGGCCTTCTCCTGGTTCGCCGAGTTGCGCGGCTGGCCGACGGCCATCGGCCACGTGATCTTCGGCATGTCGGCGGCCTACATTTATCGCAAGATGGAACAGAAGCTCCCTTAACAGCACCGTGTACGTGGTTCGTTGGGCATGACAGGCGGTTCGAGCATGGCTCAGAGGCTCTTTCAACGAAACATTTGAACGCGGGAGCTGCACATGGCGCTTGCATTGGCATTGATCCTTATCGTGATTGGCGCCGTGGCGTTCCACGCCGCCAGTCCCTGGTGGCTGACCCCGCTTGCCTCCAACTGGCAGCAGATGGACGACGCCTTGATGCTGACGCTGTACATGACCGGCGCGGTCTTCGTCATCATCAACCTGTTTGTCGCATACGCGGTCATACGCTTCCGCCACCGCGAAGGCGTGCGCGCGTCCCCCGAGCATGGCAGCAAGAAGCTGGAGTGGTGGCTGATCGGCGTCACCACGCTGGGCATCGTCGTCCTGCTGGCGCCGGGGCTGGACGTGTACGCCAAGCTGATCACGCCGCCGTCGGACGCGATGCAGTTCGAGGTCATGGGCCAGCAATGGCGCTGGCATTACCGCTTGCCCGGCAAGGACGGCAAGATGGGCCAGACCGACGTCAGCCACATCAGTTCCGTCAATCCCTTCGGCATCAACGAAAAGGATCCGAACGGACAGGACGACCTGCTGGTGGACACACAGGAAATCCACATCCCCGTCAACAAGCCGGTCAAGGTGCTGCTGCGCTCGCAGGACGTGCTGCACGACTTCTATGTGCCGCAGTTCCGCTCGCGCATGAACATGGTGCCCGGCATGGTGACCTCGTTCTGGTTCACGCCCACCATCGTCGGCAAATACGAGGTGCTGTGCGCGCAGCTGTGCGGCGTCGGCCACGCCAATATGCGCAGCTGGGTGATCGTGGACGAGGAGCCGGCCTACCAGGCCTGGCTGGCGGCCCAGCCCACCTTCGCCAAGCTGAGGGCGGCCGCGCCGGGCGCGGCGCCACCGCCGGTGGAGGAGGGCGGCGCGCCCGCGCCCGCGGCGGCGGCCGGCGACGTCGCCACCCAGGGCAAGCTGCTGGCGCAGGCGCGCGGCTGCATGGCCTGCCACAGCGTGGACGGCGCCCCCGGCGTGGGGCCGACCTGGAAGGGCTTGTACGGCAAGACGGAAAACCTGGACGGCGACAAGACCGTGGTGGCGGACGATGCCTACCTGAAGCAGGCGATCGCCGAGCCCAAGGCCAGCAATGTGCGCGGCTTCCCGCCCGTGATGCCGCGGCAGCCGTTCACCGACGCGGAACTGGCGGCCATGGTGGCGTATATCAAATCCGTGAAATGAGTAGTAGCTCCGGGAGGCAGCAATGACGCACGGCGACGAGCACGACGACGATCACGGCCACGGCCCGCAAAGCTGGGTCACCAAATACGTGTGGAGCCAGGACCACAAGGTCATCGCGATCCAGTACGCGCTCACCGCCATCGTGGTGGGGCTGATCGGGCTGGTGCTGTCGGACCTGATGCGGCTGCAGCTGGGCTATCCGGGCAAATTCTCCTTCATCGACCCGTCCAGCTATTACCAGTTCATCACCATGCACGGCATGATCATGGTGGTCTACCTGCTGACCGCGCTGTTCCTGGGCGGCTTCGGCAACTACCTGATTCCGCTGATGGTGGGCGCGCGCGACATGGTGTTCCCCTTCCTGAACATGCTCAGCTACTGGTTCTACCTGCTGTCCGTGCTGATCCTGGTGGCCAGCTTCTTCGTGCCCGGCGGCCCCACCGGCGCCGGCTGGACCCTGTATCCGCCGCAGGCCATCATGCAGGGCACGCCGGGCATCGAATGGGGCATCATCGTGATGCTGGTCTCGCTGGTGGTGTTCATCGCGGCCGCCACCATGGGCGGGCTGAACTACGTGTCCACCATCCTGCAGGCGCGCACGCGCGGCATGACGCTGATGCGCATGCCGCTGACGGTGTGGGGCATCTTCGTGGCCACCATCCTGGCGCTGCTGGCCTTCCCGGCGCTGTTCGTCAGCGGCGTGATGATGTTGTTCGACAAGACGCTGGGCAGCAGCTTCTTCATGCCGGCCGTCGTTTCCATGGGCCAGCACCTGGAGCACAAAGGCGGCAGCCCGCTGCTGTTCCAGCACCTGTTCTGGTTCTTCGGCCATCCGGAGGTGTACATCGTGGCCCTGCCGGCGTTCGGCATCATCTCCGACCTGGTCAGCGTGCACGCCCGCAAATGCATCTTCGGCTACAAGATGATGGTGTGGGCCATCGTGGTGATCGGCGGGCTCAGCTTCGTGGTGTGGGCGCACCACATGTATGTGAGCGGCATGCATCCGCTGTTCGGCTTCTTCTTCGCCGTGACCACGCTGGTGATCGCAGTGCCCACCGCGATCAAGGTCTACAACTGGACCCTGACCCTGTGGCGCGGCGACATACACCTGACCGTGCCCATGCTGTTCGCGCTGGGCTTCATCAGCACCTTCGTGCTGGGCGGCGTGACCGGCCTGTTCCTCGGCAATGTCAGCGTCGACATCCCGCTGTCGAACACCTATTTCGTGGTGGCCCACTTCCACATGGTGATGGGCGTGTCGCCCGTGCTGGCGGTGTTCGGCGGCATCTACCACTGGTATCCCAAGGTCACCGGGCGCATGTTCAACGAGGGCCTCGGCAAGCTGCATTTCTGGGTCACCTTCCTGGGTTCCTACGCGATCTTCTTCCCCATGCACTACCTCGGCATCCTGGGCATGCCGCGCCGCTACTACGCGTACGAGAACTACAGTTTCATCCCGCCGTCGGCGCAGGCCTTGAACGAATTCATCACCATCGCCGCGCTGATCGTCGGCGTGGTGCAGCTGCTGTTCGTGTTCAACATCGGCTACAGCGCCTTCCGCGGCAAGCCGGCCGGCGGCAACCCCTGGCGCGCCGCCAGCCTGGAATGGTTTACGCCGGAAACCCCGCCCACGCACGGCAACTGGGGACCGTCGCTGCCGGTGGTGTACCGCGGCGCCTACGACTACGGACAGCCGGGCACGGGCAGCGATTACATCCCGCAAAACGTCGGCCCGGACGAGGATGCGCTTGGCGGCGCGCCCGCGCCGACACGGCCGCTGGGCGGCAAGGAGAGGCCGGCATGAGCGCGCTCGATCTGTCAAAAAGCACCGTGCCCGCGGTGGACGCGCGCAAGGTGGGGCTGTGGGTCTTCATGGCGGTGGTCACGTCGCTGTTCATGCTGTTCGGCATCGCCTACGTGATGCGGATGGCGATGGCCGATTGGCAGCCGCTGCGCTACGTGCCGGCGCAGCTGTGGTTCAGCACGGCCTTGCTGGCGCTGGCCAGCGTCGCCTGGGAGGTGGCGCGGCGCTCGGCGCACGGCCCGGCCGGCCGGCGCGCCGGCATCCTGGCGTGCGCGCTGTCGCTGGCCTTCCTGCTGGCGCAGCTGTGGGCCTGGCAAGCGATGATGGCCATGGACTACCGCGTCGACGGCAACCCGGCCAACAGCTTCTTCTACCTGTTGACCGGATTGCACGGCCTGCACGTCATCGGCGGCCTGCTGGCGGCCGCCATCGCCGGCGGCGCGATGCTGCGCGGCGCCGGGCATTCCGGCGGCGCGGCGCGGGCGCGGCGGCGCTCGCGCCTGGCGGGCAGCATCGCCTTGTGCGCGCGGTACTGGCACTATCTGCTGGTGCTGTGGCTGGCGCTGTTCGCCTTGCTGTTCCTGGTCACTCCGGATCTGGTGCAAGTGGTGTGTGAAAGCGTCGGCATCAGGCCGCCGCAAGCGAGGTGATCATGGACACGCGAGACGGCGGCAGCCTGCGCAGCATGGTGGACGACTGGTCCGGCGACAAGGCCGCCTTCCACGTCCCCTGGGGCAAGCTGATGATGTGGATCTTCCTGCTCAGCGACACCTTCATCTTCGGCAGCTTCCTCACCGGCTACATGACGGTGCGCCTGTCCGCCACCGAGCCCTGGCCCAATCCCAGCGAGGTGTTCGCGCTGACGATCGCCGGCGCGACCCTGCCCTTGATACTGATCGCCATCATGACCTTCGTGCTCATCACCAGCAGCGGCACGATGGCCATGGCCGTCAATTTCGCCTACCGCGGCGACCGCAAGACCGCCGCGCGGCTGATGTGGGTGACCGCGCTGTTCGGCGCCATGTTCGTCGGCATGCAGGCCTTCGAATGGACCAAGCTGATCCATGAGGGCGTGCGGCCCTGGGCCAATCCCATGGGCGCGGCGCAGTTCGGCTCCTGCTTCTTCATGATCACCGGTTTCCACGGCATGCACGTGACGGCCGGCGTGATCTACCTCGGCGTCGTGGCGCGCCGCCTGCAGAACGGACACTACGAGCGGGCGCGCGGCGGCGGCAAGTACGACATCGTCGAAATCGCCGGTCTGTACTGGCACTTCGTGGACCTGGTCTGGGTCTTCATCTTCGCGTTTTTCTACCTGTGGTAGGGGAGGGCATATGTCCACCGCAAGCACACCCGGCGCCGCCCAGGAAGGGCACACGCAGCATCCGATCGGCGTCTATTTCAAGATATGGGGCCTGCTGTTCCTGCTCAGCACGCTGTCCTACCTGGTCGACTTCTTCCACGTGCAAAGCTATCTGCGCTGGACGCTGATCCTGGTCCTGATGATGGCCAAGGCCGGCCTCATCGTCGCCTACTTCATGCACCTGCGCTGGGAGCGGCTGGCGCTGATCTACACCATCCTGGTGCCGCCGCTGGCGCTGCTGGTCCTGTGCGCCATGATGATGGTGGAGGGCGACTACACCTTCCTCACGCGCGCCACCCATTTCGGCTGAATCGCGCCCGGGTTCGCGAGGGGCGCGGACTTGATGAACGCCAATTCCCCATGCTACAATTCGCCCACGCTTCACGACGTCCCCATCGTCTAGAGGCCTAGGACATCACCCTTTCACGGTGAGTACCGGGGTTCGAATCCCCGTGGGGACGCCACTACAGAAAAAGCCGCCGAGAGCGGCTTTTTGCTTATCCGCCCCCGACCATGACCTCCACTCCCATGCGCGCCACGCTCGCCCTGTTTTGCAAGGTCGTCGACAACTACGGCGACATCGGCATCTGCTGGCGCCTGGCGCGGCAGCTGCACAACGAGCACGGCATCGCCGTCACCCTGTGGGTGGACGATCTGCAAACATTCCAGCGCATCTGCCCCGAGGTGGACACGGCCGCCGAGTTCCAGTGGCTGGGTGGCGCGCCGGGGGGGATTCTGGTGCGCCACTGGCGCGGCCAGGACGGCGAGTTCGACACGGCCGACATCGCCGACATCGTCATCGAATTCTTCGGCTGCGACATCCCGCCCGCCTACATCGCCGCCATGGCGCGACGCGAGCCCCGTCCCGTGTGGCTGAACCTCGAGGGCCTGAGCGCGGAGGAGTGGGTGGAGGGCTGCCACACGCTGCCGTCTTCCCATCCGCGCCTGCCGCTGACCAAGCACTTCTACTTCCCCGGCTTCACCGCCAAGACGGGCGGCCTGCTGCGCGAAGGCGCGCTGGAGGCGCAGCGCCAGCGATTCCAGGCGGACCCGGCGGCAATGGCGGCCTTCCTGGCGCGCTTCGGCGTCACGCCGGAGGAGATGGCGTCGTTCAAGGTGTCGCTGTTCTGCTACCCGCACGCGCCGGTGCCGGCCCTGTTCGAGGCCTGGCGCGAGGGCGACGCGCCGGTCGCCTGCCTGGTGCCCGAGGGCGTCGCCCCGGTGGCCGTGCAAGCCTTCCTGGGCGGGGAGCCGAAGGCGGGCGCCTCGCGCACGCGCGGCGCGCTCACCGTGCGCGTGCTGCCCTTCGTCGCCCAGCCCGATTACGACAAGCTGCTGTGGGCCTGCGACCTGAACTTCGTGCGCGGCGAGGATTCCATCGTGCGCGCGCAGTGGGCCGGCAAGCCCTTCATCTGGCACATCTATCCGCAGGACGAGAACCTGCACCACAAGAAACTGCGCGCCTTCCTGCAGCGCTACTCGGCCGGCATCGCCAGCGCCAACGACTTCTCGCTGGGCTGGAACGACGCCCGCCAGGCCGACTGGTCCGCCCAGTGGTTGTCGCTGAGGGCGGACATGGCCGGCATCGCCGCCCGCGCCGCCGAGTGGCGGCGGCAGATGTTGGAAAACGGCGATCTGGCGTCCAATCTCCTGGCCTTCGCGGCCTCGCTCCAGTGTGCGGCCCGCGAAAAATAAGGTATACTGCCGGGTTACTCTCACGTAGTTTTATTCGATCACACTAGAGCTCACGGCGCCATAGGCCAGCCAGCAGGCGACAGATGATTTTTACGCAACCTCCTTTATACGTACATTCGCTATGAAACCCGCAAAAGAAATTCGTGTTGGCAACATCATCATGGTTGACGCCAAGCCTTTCATCGTCCTGCGTTCCGATGTCAACGGCTCGAGCCGCACGGGCTTCACCTACAAATGGAAGATGAAGAATCTTCTGACCAACGCTCCGCTGGAAAACGTGTTCCGCGGCGACGACAAATTCGACGTGGTCGTGCTGGACAAGAAGCCGGTGACCTACTCCTACTTCGCCGACCCGCTGTACGTCTTCATGGACGAAGAGTACAACCAGTACGAAATCGAAGAGGAAAACCTGGGCGACGCCCTGAACTACCTGAAGGACGGCATGGAATGCGAAGCCGTGTTCTACGACGGCAAGGCGATCTCGGTTGAACTGCCAACCACCATCGCGCGCCTGGTCGTGTACTCGGAGCCGGCCGTCAAGGGCAACACCTCGGGCAACGTCCTGAAGGAAGCCAAGATCGAGAACGCCATCGAAAGCAAGCGCCACACCGTGCAAGTGCCGCTGTTCGTGAGCCAGGACGACATCATCGAGATCGACACCCGCACCAACGAGTACAAGCGCGTGGTCCGCAACTAAGACCGCCCGCCCCATGAAAAACGCTGCCTTCGGCAGCGTTTTTTTTTCGTCCGCGCGCTTCGGCGCGGATGCCGCTGGCGATCAGCCGGCCCAGGGCACGTAGGTCATGCCGTTCTGCATGGTGCCGATCAGCGCGGCCTGGTTCTCCGCGCTTTCGGCGAAGCTGGCCAGCACTTGCGACTGGGTCGCGATATGGCTGTCCAGCACGTTCAGCCAGTAGGCGAAGCCGGCCGAGTCGGCGTTGCGGTGCAGCACGTGGTTGTAGAACAGGTTCAGCGCGGTGTCGTTGCTGGGGTTCACGCCGTACACCGATTGCGCCTCCGCGCCCGCCATGAAGTGGCCGGCCACGTCGAAGCGGCCCAGGCCGTTGTCCATCTGCTTGATCCAGTAGCCCAGGCCGGCGGCGTCCGGCACGCGGTCGTAGGCGGCCTGGTACAGGCGGTAGGCGACGCCGGCCGTGCCGTTGACGTCCAGCGCCACGTCGGCGTTGGCGAAGTGCACCCGCTCCACGTTGGCCAGCGTGTCGGTGCCGTCGCCGCCGCTGGTGTTGGCGATGACGGTGCCGGCCGCTGTGGCGGTGATGGTGTAGTTGGCGCGCGCGCCCAGGTACACCGCGGTGTCCAGGCCGCCGCCGCCGTCGATGACATCGTTGCCGCCCTGGCCGGTGATGGTGTCGGCGCCCTGGTTGGCGTTGATAACGTCCGCGCCGGCGGTGCCGGACAGGGTCTCGCCCGTCGTCGAGCCGAAGCCCGCGCCCACCTTGGCGTGCACCAGCGCGCGGGTGCCGCCGGTGATGCTGGTGTACAGCAGCTCCAGGCCGTTGCCGGCCAGCGCGTTGCCTTCAAGGTAGTTGAACTGGGTCGTCCCGCCGTTCTGCGACACGCGGGTCAGCGCGCCCGTCAGCACGTCCTTGATGAAGACGTCGACCTTGCCATCGCCGTCGCCCGCCGTCAGGTTGGACGCGCTGGAGAAGGCGACGTAGCGGCCGTCGGCCGAGATCGACGCGTCGGCCGCCTCGCCGCCGCCCTGGCCGCCGTCCGCGTTGACCGACACGCGCACCGTCTGGCCCGTCACCAGGTCCTTGCGGAACACGTCGCGCACGCCGTTGGTGTCGCCGGCCACCAGGTTGCTGGCCGAGCTGGAGAACACCACGTAGCGGCCGTCGGCCGAGAACGACGCGTGGTCGCTGTTGCCGTTGGCGGCGGCGCCGTTCGAATCGGTGGAGATGCGGATCAGGTTGCCGTTCGCCAAGTCCTTCAGGAAGATGTCGGCGTTGCTGTTGTCGTTGGCGACCAGGTTGTCGGCGTAGCTGGTGAAGGCGACGTAGCGGCCGTCCGCCGAAATGTTGAGCTCGGAGCTCGGCGCGTTGGCCTGCGCGCCGGCCGCCGTGGTGGACGCGTTGACCACCGCGCCGCTCTGCAGGTTCTTCACGTACACGTCGTCGAAGCCGTTGCTGTCGGTGCCGGCCAGGTTGGTGGCCTTGCTGAGGAAGGCGACATGGCCGCCATTGCCGGCCAGTACGGCGTTGTAGCTGTGTCCATTCGACTCCACGCCGGCCGCGTTGGTCGAGGCGCTGCCGAGCGCACCGTTGACCAGGTTTTTCACCATGACGCCCACATGCGTGCCATTATTCTGGAAAACGATGGTGTTGCCGTCGTTGCTGACGCTGACGCCGCTCGAGGCCGCCGTCAGCAGGCCGCCGTTGGAGGCGGTCGAGGCCAGGGTCAGCGCGCCGGTTTGCAAGTCCTTCACATAGATGTCCGCGATGGCGGCGGTGTCGGCCGGCAGCAGGCTCTGCGTGGTGGCGAACGCGGCGTAGCGGCCATTGGCCGACAGCCGGGGACCGATGTCGGTGGTGGCGAGGCCGCTCTGGATTACAGTTGTGGTGTTTGCTTGCATGGTCTGAAGTTCTTATTAAAGGTTGTCAGGAATTGGCCGACAAATTGTGCATCAGCTAAGAAAAATACCGTCGCACGGTACTGCTGAGCAATGCCAATGAGGCGGAGGCGGCATGGATCGCAGAGAATTCGTACGGATGGGGGTGTTGGCGGGCGTGGCGGCCGGCCCCGTCGCGGCCGTGGCGTCGGCCGGCCCGGCCATGGCCGCCGTCTACAAGCCCGGCATCCTGGACGCCGGCGTGCAAGCCCTGCAGGAGCTGATGGCGGCCCGCAAGCTCACCGCGCACGCGCTGGCCTCGCAATACCTGGCGCGCATCCGCAGCGTCGACAAGTCCGGCCCGCGCCTGAACGCCATCATTGAGCTGAACCCGGAGGCGCTCAAGATCGCGCTCGAGATGGACCGCGAGCGCCTGCACCACCGCCTGCGCGGCCCGCTGCACGGCATCCCCGTGATCCTGAAGGACAACATCGCCACCGCCGACCGCATGAGCACCAGCGCCGGCTCGCTGGCGCTGGCCGGCGTGCGCGCCGAGCGCGACGCCCACGTGGTGGCGCGGCTGCGCGCGGCCGGCGCCGTCATCATCGGCAAGAGCAACCTGAGCGAGTGGGCCAATATGCGCTCCACCCAGTCGGTCAGCGGCTGGAGCGCGCGCGGCGGCCTCACGCGCAACCCCTACGCGCTGGACCGCAGCTGCAGCGGCTCCAGTTCCGGCTCGGCCGCCGCCGTCGCGGCCGGCCTGGCCACCTTGGCGGTCGGCACCGAGACCGACGGCTCCATCGTCTCGCCGGCGTCCATCTGCGGCCTGGTCGGCATCAAGCCCACGCTGGGCCTGGTCAGCCGCGGCGGCATCATCCCCATCGCCCACTCGCAGGACACGGCCGGCCCGATGGCGCGCAGCGTGGCCGACGCCGCGCTGATGCTGGCCGCCATGGCCGGCGCCGACCCCGCCGACCCCGCCACGCTGGGCGGCGCGCCGCACGCGGTGGACTACGCCGCCGCGCTCGACCCGAACGGCCTGCGCGGCAAGCGCCTGGGCGTGGCGCGCAACTACTTCGGCCGCCGCGCCGACATCGACGCCCAGATCGCGCTGGCGCTGAAGGTGCTGGAGGAGCAGGGCGCCACGCTGGTCGAGGTGCGCGTGCCCAACGCGGGCAAGTACCGCGACACCGAGACCGACGTGCTGCTGTACGAATTCAAGGCAGGGCTGGCCGAATACCTGGCCGCCTACGCGCCGTCCGCGCCGGTCAAGAGCATGGCCGACGTCATCGCCTACAACCGCCGCCACGGCGACAAGGAGATGCCCTACTTCGGCCAGGAGTACCTGGAGCGCGCGGAGCAGAAGGGCGGCCTGGACACCCCGGCCTACCTCGACGCGCTGGCCAACAACCGCCGCTACGCCCGCGACGAGGGCATCGACCAGGTGCTCGCCGAGCACCAGCTCGACGCGCTGGTCGCGCCCACCGGCGGCACCGCCTGGCTCACGGACTTCGTCAACGGCGACCACTTCGGCGGCGGCTTCTCGTCGCCGGCGGCGGTGGCCGGCTACCCGCACATCACGGTGCCGGCCGGCTATGTGCACGGCCTGCCGATCGGCCTGTCGCTGGTGGGCGGCAGCTACAGCGAGGCCGCGCTGATCGGCATGGCCTACGCCTTCGAGCAGGCCACCAGGCACCGCCGCGTGCCGCAATTCCCCGCCAGCGTCACGCCGGCCATGCGCTGAAAGGGATTTGACGGAATGTCCAATTTTGGATATTCTGTCCAGATGCCTAAGACCATACGCAAAACCCCCGAACAGAAGCTGCTGCTGGAGCAGCTCAAGACCGTGGCCGAAGGCCTGGGCCAGACGCTCGCGCCCTTCTGCGAAGTGGTGGTGCACGACCTGCTGGACCCGCGCCACGCCATCGCCGCCATCCACAACAACCTGTCCGGCCGCGAGCCCGGCGGCCCGGCCACGGAGCTGGGCCTGGCGCGCATCGGCGACCCGGACTACCCGGCCGTGCTGGCCAACTACGCCAACCGCTTCGCCGACGGCCGGCAGGCCAAGAGCACCTCGATCGGCGTCAAGGACTCCACCGGCCGCTACGTGGCGGCGCTGTGCATCAATGTCGACCTGACCATGTTTCACGGCCTGCAAAGCGTGCTGGAACAGTTCGGCCGCGTGGCCGGCGGCGCCGCCGGTCCGCTGGAGTCGCTGGACCCGGTGGGCGCGGACGGCATACGCCGCCGCATCGACCAGTACGCGGCGCGGCTATCGAGCACGCCGCGGGCGCTGAAGGCGGACGAGCGGCGCGCGCTGATCGCGGAGTTGAGGGAGGCGGGCTGCCTGGACGTGCGGCGCGCCATGGAAATCATCGCCCAGCACCTGGGCGTTTCAAGGGCGACGGTGTATGGCTATGCGAAATGACGAACTGCTGCTGATCGACGGCGCCCAGGCGCGATCGCTGATGGACACCCGCGCGGTGCTGGAATCGGTGCGCGCCGCCTTCGTGCTGCACAACAGCGACGAGGGCAGGGTGTTCCCCATGGTGCGCCAGCAGCTGCCACAAGGCGTGTGGGGCATCAAGTCCGGCGACGTGCCCGGCCAGGGCCTGCTGGGCTTCAAGACGGCCGGTTTCTGGCCCGGCAACCGCGCCCTTGGCGCGGAGCCCCACCAGGCCACCATCATGCTGATCGACCCCGCCACGGGCCGGCCGCGCTGCGTCATCGACGGCAACGCCGTCACCACGGAGCGCACCGGCGCCGCCGGCGCGCTGGGGCTGACGCAGCTGGCGCGCGCCGACAGCGCCCGCGTGTGCGTGTTCGGCACCGGCACCCAGGCCCGCGTCCAGCTGCGCTTCGCGCTGGAGCTGATGCCCTCGCTGGTGCGGGTCGACTACGTCGGCTCCACGGGGCGGCGCGACGCGGGATTCGAACAGCTGTTCTCGGACCGCTGCGACATCGGCCCGGCGGCGGACCGCGACAGCGCGGTGGCGCTGGCGGACATCGTCATCACCGCCACCCCGGCCGGCGGCCCGCTGTTCCACGCCGACGCGGTGCGCCCCGGCACGCACCTGAACTGCGTCGGCGCCGACACCCGGGGCAAGCGCGAACTGCCCGAGGGCCTGCTGCGCAGGGCGCGGCTGTTCGTGGACGACCACGTGCAGGCGCGCCAGATCGGCGAGCTGCAATGGGCGCCGGAGCTGCCCTGCGCGCAGCTGGGCGAGCTGCTGGGCGGCCGCGCGCACGCGCACCGCAAGCCGGACGACATCACCATCTTCGACATGACCGGCATCGCGCTGCAGGACTTGACGGTGGCGCGGCTCATCCATGAACGGGCCCTCGCGCGCGGCGTGGGCACCGCCGTCGCCTGGCCCTGGTAATCACCACTGAAAAAAAGGAAATCCACATGCTCGCTTCACCGACCTACGAGGATGTCGCCGCCGCCGCGCGCCGCATCGAGGGCCACGCCCACCGCACGCCCGTGCTCACCTCCCGCACCGCGGACGAGGAACTGAACGCGCAAGTGTTCTTCAAATGCGAAAACCTGCAGCGCATGGGCGCCTTCAAGTTCCGCGGCGCCTACAACGCGCTGTCGCGCTTCGACGCGCGGCAGCGCAAGGGCGGCGTGGTCGCCTTCTCGTCAGGCAACCACGCGCAAGCCATCGCCCTGTCCGCGCGGCTGCTGGACATCCCCGCCACCATCGTCATGCCGGAGGACGCGCCGGCCGCGAAGGTGGCCGCCACCAAGGGCTACGGCGGCAAGGTCGTGCTCTACAACCGCTACACCGAGGACCGCGAAGCCATAGGCCGCCGGCTCGCCGAGGAGCACGGCATGACGCTGATCCCGCCCTACGACCATCCGGACGTCATCGCCGGCCAGGGCACGGCCGCCAAGGAGCTGTTCGAGGAGGCGGGGCAGCTGGACGCGCTGTTCGTGTGCCTGGGCGGCGGCGGCCTGCTGTCCGGCTCCGCGCTGGCGGCGCGCGCGCTGTCCCCGGGCTGCAAGATCTACGGCGTGGAACCGGAGGCGGGCAACGACGGCCAGCAATCGTTCCGCGGCGGCGCCATCGTCCACATCGACACGCCGAAAACCATCGCCGACGGCGCGCAGACGCAGCACCTGGGCGACTACACCTTCGAGATCATCCGCCGCGAGGTGGACGACATCCTCACCGTCAGCGACGCGCAGCTGGTGGAGGGCATGCGCTTCTTCGCCTCGCGCATGAAGCTCGTGGTCGAGCCCACCGGCTGCCTGGGCTTCGCCGCCGCGCGCGCCATGCGCGACCAGCTGCGGGGGCTGCGCGTCGGCGTCATCCTCAGCGGCGGCAACGTGGACATGGAGCGCTTCTGCGCGCTGCTGGCCGGCTGAGCGCTTCCTGGTCGACGGGTGCTAGCGTGACGGCCCCCATTTCGACTGCAGCGCCTGGTACTCCCGGGCCGAAACGCTCAGGATGGAGCCGTGCCGCTTCTTGCTCTTGCCCATCGAATACTCGGCGGGGGACAGGATGCGGAAGTTCTCGGCGCGCGACAAATCGGAGGAGACCAGCGACAGGTATCCCTTGCCCGCCGCGTACTGGTCGACCCACAGCGCCCACTGGTCCGTGCCGTTGAACTTGTACAGGATAGGCCCCTCGACTTGTTTGCCGGTCAAACCCACCGAGCGCAGGTCGCCGATGGTGGTCCATTCGCCCAGGATTTTCTGGCTGCCCTCCAGCGTGATCTGGCCGTCGCCCGAGGCGCGGTAGTACTTGTAGCCGCCGGCGCTGTCGTCCATCTTCACGATCTGGGTGTCGATGATGTCCGCTTTCCCGGGGCGGTCGATATACAGCCGCGCCGGAGTGAAGCTCACGAAGTCGCGCGTCGTCGAATAATAGATGCGCGCCTTGTCGATGCCGTTCAACGGGGAGGTGGTGGCCCAGTAGACGATGTATTCGCCGGTGCTGTCGTCGTAGATCGCCTCCGGGGCCCATGCGCAGCCGGCCCCGGGGATGCCGCCGGCGATGTCGACTTTGCGCGGCGCCGACCAGTTGAGCAGATCGGTCGACTCGAAGATGATCAGGGAGGTGCTGCCGCGGTGCACCGCCGCGTCCCAGCCCTTGCCGCTCTCGATGCGCAGGTCGGTGGCCAGGATGTAGAACTTGTCGCCATTGGCGGAGCGCACGATGGCCGGATCGCGCACACCTTTTTCGCCGATGTCCGACACCAGCACCGGCCGCGAATCGTTCAGGTCCCGCCAGTGCAGCCCGTCCGTGCTGGTGGAAAAATAGATCTGTTCGCCGTCGGCGACCTCGCTGGTGAAGTGCACCAGCAGGTAGCCGGTGTGGGGCGCGGGCTCCGCCTTGGCCGGCAAGGTAGCCATCACCGCCGCCATGAAGGTCAGCAGCACGCGTTTTTTCGCATCCAACAACATGGGTCGTCTCCGAGGGTTTCTGATATCGATAACATGCATGTTAGCATAAAACAAGGCGGACGCGAAAGCGACAAGCCGCGCCCCCGAATCGGGGTAGAATTTGCCTTGCCCGGCGTGTGGCCGGCGGTGAGAATCGAAACCCCAAGGCGGTGCCGTCCATGCAGCAACCGGATTTCCCGATACGCAAAGAATGCCCTCCCGGCGCCTGCGACTGCAAGCGCGAGTTGCTGCTGGACGATCCGCAAGCCGACCTCGCCATCCTGCGGCTGACCAAGGAAGAGGAGAAGCGGCTGGTCGAGCGCATCGAGGGCGCCGCCAGCTACGAGGAGTTGCAGCGCATCGGCGTGCGCCTGCGGCAGAACCTGGGCGTGTCCCTGACCATCGCGCCCGGCGAGAACGAGGTGCGCACCGTGATGGGCCTGCAGATCGAACTGTCCATGCGTCCCGGCCTGTGCCGCAAGACGCGCGAGGCGATCCCGGCGGCGGTGCGCCGCTGCCTCAAGCGCAACCCCGAAATCATCTACGCCATCCTGAACGCCAACGATCTGCTGGGCGGGTGATCAGCCGGGCTGCACCAGGTTGATCAGATTGCCGCAGGTGTCCTCGAACAGCACGCCGATGATGGGTCCCATCGGCGTCGGCTCGCCGCGGAAGGCCACGCCTTTTTCCTTCAGGCTGGCGTATTCGCCGGCGATGTCGTGCGTGAGGAAGGCGGTGGCGGGAATGCCGGCCTCGTACAGGGCCGTCTGGTAGGCGTGGGCCGGCGGGAAGCCGATCGGCTCCAGCACCAGTTCGATATCGTCGGCCCCCTCGGGGGAGATCACGGTCAGCCAGCGGAACTGCCCCATGGGGATGTCGTTCTTGACGGTGAAACCGAGGACCCTGGTGTAGAAGTCCCGCGCCTTGTCCTGGTTGTCCACCATGATGCCGGCCAGTCCGATTTTCATGCCGCTCTCCTGAAAGTGGTCGCGTCGACCACTGTATCAGATCAGACGTCGATGAAGCGCATCTTGAAGTTGCGGCCCTTGAAGGTGCCGAAATCGGCGCCTTCGCGGCTGCCCTTGGCCAGGCGGTCGAAGGCCTCGTAGGCCACGCGGCGATCGATCGCCACGTAGGTCATGAATTCGAACACGTTGATCTTGCCCACCTGTTCCTTGGCCAGGCCGGCGTCGCCGGTCAGCGCGCCCAGCACGTCGCCGGGACGCAGCTTTTCCTTCTTGCCCGCCATGACGCACAAGGTCATCATCGGCGCCGGATCGCCCTGGGCGTACTCGTCGTCCGGCAGTTCCTTCAGCGAGTGCCATTCCACCTCGCTGCCCTGGTATTCCTCGATCAGCTTGACCCACTTCTTCTCGTTCGGCGCGCACAGCGACAGCGCCAGGCCGCGCTCGTCGCCGCGGCCGGTGCGGCCGATGCGGTGGATGTGCACCTCGGTGTCCTTGGACACGTCCACATTGATCACCGCCTCCAGGTTGGCGATGTCCAGGCCGCGCGCGGCCACGTCGGTGGCCACCAGCACGGTGGCGCTGCGGTTGGAGAACAGCACCAGGATCTCGTCGCGCTCGCGCTGTTCCAGTTCGCCGTACAGCGCCAGCGCCGTGAAGCCGTCCGCGCGCAGCGACTCGACCAGCTCGCGGCAATGCACCTTGGTGTTGCAGAAGGCGATCGCCGAGGCGGGTGTGAAGTGCTTGAGCAGCTTGCCGACGGCGGCGTCGCGGTCGTCGAAGCCCACCTCGTAGAAGCGCTGTTCGATCTTGCTGTTGTCGTGCTGCGCGGTGATGATCACCTCCAGCGGATCGGCCAGGAAGGCCTCGGTGGCCACGCGGATGTCGTCCGGGTAGGTGGCCGAGAAGAGCAGCGTCTGGCGGCGTTTCGGGCAGGCCGAGACGATGCCGGCGATCTCGTCGTAGAAGCCCATGTCGGTCATGCGGTCCGCCTCGTCCAGCACCAGCGTGTTCACGGTGGACAGGTCCAGTGTCTGGCGGCCCAGGTGGTCGCGGATGCGGCCGGGCGTGCCCACCACGATGTGCGCGCCGTGCTCCAGCGAGGCGATCTGCGGGCGCATCGGCGCGCCGCCGGTCAGCACCAGCACCTTCACGTTGCCCACGCCGCGCGCCAGGCGGCGCAGTTCGTTGGCCACCTGGTCGGCCAGCTCGCGGGTCGGGCACAGCACCAGGCCCTGGGTGGCGAACCACGCGGGATTGAGCTTGCTCAGCATGCCGATGCCGAAGGCGGCGGTCTTGCCGCTGCCGGTCTGGGCCTGGGCGATCAGGTCGCGGCCCTCCAGCACGGAAGGCAGGCTTTGCGCCTGGATCGGCGTCATCGTCTTGTAGCCGAGGATGTCGAGGTTGGCCAGGAAGGCGGGCGTCAGCGGCAGGCTGTGGAAGGAATCGGAACTCATGGTGGCGGACACTTTAAGAAGTGGTGAAGAGGGTGCGCACAGTCTATCAGGCGAAAAGCCAGCCGTGCGCGTGTGTGTGTCCGCACCGGGGCGGACGGGGATGAGGGACTCAGTCCTTGCGCCAGACCGGCAATCCGGTCAGGTCCAGGGCCTCGTCGCGCTGCCAGACGGGCAGGCCGGAGGTGTCGGTGGCCTCCAGCAATTCCAGCTGCACCTGTTTCAGGGCGGCGCGGCGCGCGCGCGGCGGAGGCGGGCGTTTCGGCTCCGGTTCCATCGGCGCGGCCGGCGTGAAGCCCGGCAGGTCGAACGTCGCGTTGTCTTTTTTGTCTCTCATTTCCCTGTGCGTTGCAGAACGCGCCCTACAAAACAAAAGCCCGGCTGCATTGAGTCGGGCTTAGAAAAGTTTAAAGCGGCACGGAGTGTATCACAAAGCCATGCCGCCGTGTCGGGATTGTCGGCGGCGTCAGCGGAAGCTCAGCGTCCCCGTCAAATCGCCCGGCGGCAGCGCGCCGCGCGCCGCGAACGCGTCGTTGCGCGTCTTCAGGCCCTCCAGCAGCGGCAGGCCGTGCAGGCGCGTGATGAAGCGCAGGATGGACGTGGTGTCGTAGAAGCTGTGGTCGACCGCGCCCTTCTTGGCGTGCGGCGACACCACGATGGCCGGAATGCGCGAGCCCGGGCCCCAGCGGTCGCCCTTGGGCGGCGCCACGTGGTCCCACCAGCCGCCGTTCTCGTCGAAGGTGATCACCACCACCATGTCCTTCCACTGCGGCGACTTCTGCAAGTGCGCGATGACGTTGGTGACGTGCTGGTCGCCCGACTCGATGTCAGAATAACCCGCGTGCAGGTTCAGGTTGCCCTGCGGCTTGTAGAACGTCACCGCCGGCAGCTTGCCGGCCACCGCGTCGGCCAGGAACTTGTTCGACATGGGGCTGTCGCCCAGGCCGCCGTCGCGCAGGTGCTCGGCGCGCGCGGCGGTGCCGGGCGCGAACCGCTTGAAGTAGTTGAACGGCTGGTGGTGATACTGGAAGTTCGGCTTCGGTCCGCCGCCCCTGGTGTCCAGCGCCGCCTGCCACGCGCCGCCGTACCACGCCCAGCCCACGCCCTTGGCCGACAGCAGGTCGCCGATGGTGTCGTAGGTCTGCGGCGGCAGCGTGCTGGCGTCGGCCGGATCGGCCAGGCTGGCGTCGCCGCCCGGCGCCGGCCGCACCCAGCTGGGCTGGTAGGGCGGCGCCATGGTGTTGACCGCGTAGCCGTCCGGCGAGATGGCGCCGTCGTTCACGTATTTCGGTTTGCCGTCCATGGCCGACGCCGGGCTGTCCGGCGCGACGGCCAGGCGGGTGCCGGTGGGGCCGTCGGACAGCACGCAGATCTTCTTCTTCGCCGCCGTTTCGGCGGCGTTGAAGTACTCCGGCGTGCGGCCGGTGATCAGGAACTGGTGGTTCAGGTAGGAGCCGCCGAAAGCCGCCATGAAGAAGTTGTCGCACAGCGTGAATTGGCGCGCCAGCTGGTACAGGCCGAGGTTCCTCGACGACTCGCTGTAGTAGCCCATCGGCATGCCGCCGGTGTTGCCCCAGGCGACGAAGCCATCGTTCCTGCCGCCGTTGATCTGCATCTGGTTCTGGTAGAACAGGTGCCACAGGTCGCGCGTGATGACCGATTCCGGCAGCGGCTTGCCGTCCGGCGTGGTCAGCTTGAAGGGCGCGTTCGGCAGGTCCTTGATCTGGTCCTCCTTGATCTCGTAGGTCGCGCCGCCGATGGTCTGCGAGGCCGGCACCATGCCGCCCCAGATCCTGGGAAGGGCGGGCAGGGGCGCGCCGTTGTAATCGACCTGCGTGTACTGCTCGGGCTTGAGGGCGGACATCGGCGCGGCCAAGCCGGGGAAGTCCGCGAACAGATTGTTGAAGCTGCGGTTCTCCAGGTAGATCACCACCACGTTCTTGACGTGCTCCTTCAGTTTCGCGTCCAGCGAGCCGGCCGGGTTCCTGGCGGGCGCCGCGCCGGCGATGCCCGGCACCGTGGAGGCGAGTCCGGTCGCCGCGGCTGCCTGGAAAATGCGGCGGCGGTTGAGATTGGCTGGCTGCTCATTGTTCTTGTCCGTCACGCCTGGCTCCTTCGCTGGAAGATTTAGAAGCCGCAAAGTGTATCACTATGGAAAGATACAACTGTAGCGATCCGCCGACGAAAATGAAAAAGCCGTTGATTCCTGTAAGAGAATCAACGGCTTTTCTGAATCTGGTTGCGGGGACAGGATTTGAACCTGTGACCTTCGGGTTATGAGCCCGACGAGCTGCCAGACTGCTCCACCCCGCGTCTGAGGCCCGAATTATATAGACCCTCGCCGCGTAATGCAAGGGCCGAGTGCAGAACAAGCTCCCCGTCCCCAACTGATATCAAAACCACATCGGTGTCAGGCGCGACATTCGGACACGAGCACAGCCGTAGTCGCGAACTCATCGGCGTCGCCATGCGATTCACGGCCGCCACTGCGGAGGCCGTGTCCGAATGTCGCGCCTGACACCGATGTGGCGCGGGTAACTTTTTAGGCGGCGGCGAGGCGCCATAGCGAGGTGACTTCGGCGGCGCGGGCGGCGTGCAGCGGGTCGGTGGCGTCGGCGGCGCGCGGGTGCGTCGGGCGCACGTCGTGGCGGTCCAGCACTTTCAGGCCGGCGGCGGCGATCCATTCCATCAGCTGCTCGCGCGGACGCAGGCCGAGGTGCTCGGCCAGGTCCGACAGGATCAGCCAGCCTTCGCCGCCGGGCGCCAGGTGGTCCCTCAGGCCGCCGAGGTAGCCGCGCAGCATGCGGCTGTCCGGGTCGTACACGGCGTGCTCGATCGGCGAGTTGGCGCGCGCCGGCACCCACGGCGGATTGCACACGACCAGCTGCGCGCGGCCTTCGGGGAACAGGTCGGCCTTTTGCAGCTCGACCTGGCCGTCCAGGTCCAGGCGGGCCAGGTTCTCGCGGGCGCAGCTGAGGGCGCGCGGGTCCTGGTCGGTGGCGACGATGCGCTTCACGCCCCGTTTGGCCAGCACGGCCGACAGCACGCCGGTGCCGACGCCGATGTCGAACGCGGTCTGCGTGCCCTTGGGCAGCGGCGCCTCGTCGACCAGCGCCACGTATTCGCCGCGCACCGGCGAGAACACGCCGTAGTGCGGGTGGATGCGCGCGCCCAGCGCGGGGATTTCGACGCCGGTGCGGCGCCATTCGTGCGCGCCGATCACGCCCTGCAGCTCGCGCAGCGAGGCCACGAAGGGGTGTTCGCCGCGGCCGTAGGTTTCATTGCAGGCCAGCTTGGCGTCCGGCGCGCGGCGCAGCGGGATGGTGTAGTCGGCGTCGAACGGGATCACCAGCATGGCCAGCGTGCGGGCGCGCTGCGACTGGGCTTGGCGGTGCAGGTGGAAGGCCTCGGTGGGCGTGGCCGGCGCCTTGACGGCCTTGGCCTTCTTGCCCTTGCCGCCGCCGCCGAGCTTGTGGTCGGCGCGGCGCGCCAGCGCCTGCAGCAGCTGGCGCGCGTTCTGGAAGTCGCCGCGCCACAGCAGGGCCGTGCCCTCGCAGGCCAGGCGGTAGGCCACGTCGGCGTTGAGGGTGTCGTCGGCCAGCATCACGCGTTTCGGCGGCGGCATGCCGCTCTCGGAGCGCCAGCGGGCCGAACGTTCCTCGCCGTTTTCGGTCCAGTGGATGAGTTGGGGCGCTTCGGGTGTGGCTGCGGTCATAGTTGTGCTGACTTAATGTGTGTGGGTGGTGTAAACGGCAGAACCGCCGCGAAGGGCGGCGGTTCGTGGGATGGCGCTATTATACGTGCCGCGCGACCGGCGCCGGATATCAGGCGGCCGGCTCGGCGTCCGGGGCCGGTGTCGGCTCCGGCGCGGGCGCCTCCGCCGCGGCCTCGGCGGCGCGCGCCTCGGCGTTGGCCTGGGCCGGCGCGGCGGCCTGCTCGGGCAGCGACGGCTCGGTCCGGCCGTAGGCGTTGGCCACGGCCTTGGCGTTTTTCTCGCCGGGCTGGGTGTAGGTGTCCAGCGATTCCTGTTTGTTGACCAGGTTCAGCAGGCGTAGCGACAGCGTGCCCAGTTTTTCCTCCGACTTCTGGTCCACCAAGTCCGATTTCAGCGGCTTGTCGAACAGGCGGAACAGGTCTTGCAGACTGCCGGGGAAGCGGATGTCGGGGAACTGGATCTCCGGCAACGGGTCGGCCGCCGAACGCGGCGCCTTGCTGTCGGCCGGGGCGGACGTGGTCTGGCCGGCGGCCGCCTCCAATGAATAGTCGTATTGCACTTCCACTTCGAAATCGAACTTGCGGCCGTCGGCCGTGGTGATGGTGCCCTTGCCGAGGAAGTGCGAGCTTTCCGTCAGGCTGAACGCGGCCGCGTTGCTGACGCCGCCCGAGCCCGAGCTCTGCTGCACGCCGGCGGCGAAGCTGGACGAGGTTTCCAGGTCCACGGAGTCGAAGGAGATCGTCGCGCCCTTGAGGTCGTCGCCGAACATCTGCTGGGCGAAGGTGCCGATCAGGTTTTGCGCGAGATCCACCGTGGAGTTGCCCAGCGTGTCGACGCGCTGCTGCAGGTCGATGCCATTTTTCGACAGTGACACCAGGTCGTTCTGCGCCTTCTCCGCCAGCGAGGAGTTGGAGGAGCGCAAGTTCTTGCCGTCCTGCGCGTTGGCGGAGGGCAGGGAAGTGGGGAGGAACGAACGTGAGTTCAGTGGAGATAAATTGGTCATCGCAGCACCTAAGGTCGGGTTTCCTTTATTACATCGGCAAAACTGGCGATTTCTTGAGCTGTTTGTTCAACCTTCTTGTGAAAGCGCAATGTGGAGCTCAATGATGGTGGTGCCAATTTCCGTCCGCGGAGTCCAGGAAAGATTGCACGGCGTCCTTCTGCCCGGTCGCGTGGCGCTTCACCTCGCCGCAAGCGCAAATGCCCTGGTAAGGCTGGATATGGGAGCAGGCCGATACCTTTTGCAGGAACACGGTGACCGATTTGTTGCATTTGACGCATTTAAACGTGAGGGTGCGGGGAGCTTTGAGCATGGCGGGGACGGCGGTTAAAACCCGGATTTTAGCACCGACGGGGCCGCCAAGGCGCGCGCCATGGCCGCCGCCGTCCTAGGCGTAGGTGTCGATTTCGCCGCGGGTGGGGGAGGTGGTGTAGGCGCGTTCGAGTTCGGCGCGGGCCCGCTGCTCCAGCTGTCGGGCCTGGGCGGCGACGGCCCTGTCCTGGCTGGACGGCTCGGCCGGGGCCAGCGCGGCGGCCTGCATGGTGCGCGCCTTGGCGATGGTTTCCTCCGGCGTGGCGCCGGGCGAAGTGTCGATGTTGACCTCGCCGCCGACCGCGTAGTTGACGCCGTTCGGTCCCCGCTGATAGGTGTAGCTGGGGCCGGACGTGGCCAGGCCGCCGGCGGCCGACAGATGGGCCAATTCGTGCTGGCGCACCTCGGTGTCGCGCTGTTTCAGCTTGTCCAGCTGCGCCACCTGCTCCCGGGTCAGCTCGGCCTTGGCCGCGACGGGCCCGGCCCGCTGCGGGGCGGCGGCGCTGGCGACGGGGGAGATGGCGTTGATGCTCATGGGACTAGGTCTGACTCGGCCTGGGGATCCTTACAATTCCTTACATCATACCCGTGTTGTATTTCGGGGTTTCTCGTCAACGGTATCGCCGCCGTCGCGTTGTGAAGGTATCCGTTCTCGCTTTCTAAAGAGGCTCGCCGTGGAACAACCGAAACAACCGACCAAGGAAGCCGTGCGCCAGTGGCTGAAGGACAAGCTGGTGGAGCGGCGTCCCCCGTCCGACCCGCAGCAGATACGCCGCGAGCTGGGTTGGGATCTGGTGAAACTGGAGCGGGACAAGACCCCCGCCCGATAGTCGTTCGTCAGGATTGCACGGACACCACGCTCTTGCCGCCCGCCGAGGGCTGCACGAGGATGCGCGTGGATATCCGTTCCGTCATTTCCTGGACGTGGGAAATGACGCCCACCTTGCGGCCCATGGCCTGCAAGCCGTCCAGCGCGTCCATCGCCACGCGCAGCGTCTCGGCGTCCAGGCTGCCGAAGCCCTCGTCGATGAACAGCGATTCCACCCGCACGCGGTTGGACGACAGCGAGGCCAGTCCCAGCGCCAGCGCCAGCGACACCAGGAAGGATTCGCCGCCGGACAGCGAGTGCACGGAGCGTGTTTCGCCACCCATGTCCTGGTCGCGCACCAGCAGGCCGAGCGAGGGATTGGCCGCGTTGGCGATGCGCTCGAGCTGGTAGCGCCGCGCCAGGTGGCTGAGGTGGGCGTTGGCGTAGCCCAGCAGCACGTCCAGCGTGAACTGCTGGGCGTAGTTGCGGAACTTCTTGCCGTCGGCCGATCCGATCAGGTCGTTCATGCGCGCCCAGCGCTGCTCGATGGCCTCTTGCCGCTCGATCTCCGCCAGCATGGCGTGCGCGCGCTGGCGCTTGTCCTCGTCCTGCGCGATGGCGACGCGATGCGCGGCGGCGACGCCGTCGGCCAGCTTGCGCTCGGCCGCCAGCGTTTCCAGCGCCAGCGCCAGTGTGTCCGCCGTATGCGTGCCGTGTTCGGGAGCGGACTGTTGGTGCTGCGCGCGCTGCGACTGGCGCTCGCGCAGCACGGTGGCGGCCATGGCCACCGCGTGCTCCAGCGCACGCAGCGCCTCGCGTTCGGCGCGCATCGCGTCGGCGGGGTGGGACAGCAGGGCGAGCAGCAGCTCCAGCGTCAACCGGTCCGGGTCCGGCTCCGCTTCGCCGGCGGCGAACAGGTCGGCGGCGGGCTCCTCGGCCCCCACGCCGCGGTTGTACGCGTCCAGCCAGGCCAGGAGACGCGCGGCGGCGGCTTCGGCGGCGCCTTTCAGCGCGGCGATGCGGGCGGCGGCCTGCGCGGCCGCCTCCTCGGCGCGCGCGCGCCGTTGCGCGGCCTCTTGCCACGCCGTTTGCTGCGCGGCCACGCGCGCGCGGGCGGCGTCGATGGCCGCCTGCAGTTGCGCCTCCACGTCGCGCACCTCCTTGCCGCCCCACAGTGCCATGCGCTGCTCCTGCATCGCCTGCAGGCCGGCGTTGGCGGCGTCGAAGCCGGCTTGGGCCGCCGCCGCGTCCTGGCCGCTGCGGGCCTGGGCCTCGGTCAGCGCGCTCCATTCGGCTTCCAGCGTGACCAGCGCGTGGGCGCGCTCGTCCTGCTGGGTGCGCTGGGTCTGCCACTGCTTCGCCTCGGCGCGGCGGGCGTCGTGGAAGCGCGCCGGGGCCGACTTCCATTCGTCCTTCCAGCCTTCGTTGGGCAGTTCGACGCTGCTGAATGCCGCGTCCAGTTCATCCAGCAGGGTCCCCAGTTGCAGCGCGACCTCGATGCGCTTCTCGTCCAGCGCGCGGTAGTCGGCCACGGCTTGCGCCAACGCCGCTTGCGCGGCCGCCGCCGCGGCTTGCTGTCGCGTGTGATCGGCGGCGGCCAGGTCGCACGCCTGCTGCGCCTGGTCGCGCGCGGCGCCGGCGCGGCGCAGCGCCTGCTCCTGTTCGTCCACCTGCCGCAGGCCGTTGCGCGCGGCCGCCAGTTCCGCGCCGAACCAGCCGGCACGCGCGCCGACCAGACGTTCATCATCGAGCGCAGGCGCCTGCCGGATGGCTGCGGAGACGCCCAACGCCGCGGCGGAGCTTCCCGCGGAGGCTGCGATAGCGGCGGGGGATGGGGAAGCGTCGGCGGCGGGCGCATGGCCATCGAGCCGGTCATGCTGGCGGCCGTCCAGGGCGTCCGGCGCCGCGGCCCTGGCTTCCTCCGCCAGCGGGTGCGCGGCCCATGCGGAGGCCACGCGCGCCAGCGCTTCCTCCAGCGCGTGCTGTTCGGCTGCGATCTGCGCCAGCCGCTCCACGCTGGTCTGCGCCAGTGTGCGTTGCGCGGCCTGCAGTTCCACGTTCCTCTGCAATTGCTCCCGGCAGCGCAGGACCTCGCCCTGCAGGCCGGCCAGCATCGCCGCCAGCGCGCCGTCGTCGTGGCGGTAGGGATGCTCGTGCGCGCCGCAGACGGGGCAGGGCGTGTCGTCCTCCAGCGTGGCGCGCAGGTTTTCCACGCTTTCGGCGCACGCCGCCTCGGCCAGCTTGAGCGAGCGCTCAGCTTGCCCGAAGGCCGCCATGATGACGGCGTATTCCCGCTGCGCGCCGGCCAGCGCCACATCCGCCGCCTCGCGCGCCGCGCGGTGCTGGGCCGCCTGGCTGTCGTGCTGCAGCTTGCGCTCGTGCCGCGCTTCCAGCTCGGTCCAGATCTTTTCGCCGCCGGCCAGCAGGTCGCGCCGTTCCTCCAGCGACTGGCGGCGCCGGCGCAGCGCGTCGGCGTCGAACCCGGCCAGCGCCTGGATGGCTTGCTGGCGCTGGGCCTCCAGTGCTTGCAGTTTCTCCGCCGCGCCTTTCAGGCCGGCGCTCGCGCGGCCCTCCTCTTCGCGGTGGCGGGCGCCGTTCCTCTGCACGATGGCCAGCGCGTCCGCGTGCCGCTCCGCCTGCGCGGCGGCCTGGCCGGCCTGCACGAACAGCACGTCCCACTTCTGCCAGGACTCCGCCAGTGGCTGCCACTGTTGATGGCGCGCCAGCCACGCGGCGCCGTGCTCCTGCGCGTTGGCGAGTAGGCGCCGCTCGTTGGCCTTGGCTTGCAGCGCGGCCCTGGCCCGCGTGTCGATCTGGTTCGCCGCCTCCAGCGCGGCGGCGGCCTGCCGGTGCGCTGGCAGCATGGCTTCGATGCGCGCGTCCAGCGCCTTGGCCTGGTCCAATCGCGGCGCGGCGGCGCGTTGCGCGGCCTCGGTGTCGGCCAGCGCGGCCTGCGCCTGCTGCTGCGCCGCGGTCGCGGCCTCACGCGCGGCCTGGGCCTGTTCGGCGGCCAGCGTCGCCGCCGCCTGCGCGGCTTGCGCGCCGGCGATCTCGTTCTCGATGCGGGTGGCGTCGTCCGCCAAAGGGCGCGCGGCCTGCACCGTGTCCAGCCGCTCCAGCGCGGCCCGGCGCGGCGCGGCGGCCCGCACGTCCGCCTCGCATTGCAGCAGCGCCTGCGCGGCCTGTTGTTCGTCCTGTTCCAGCTTGGCGGCCTGCTGGTGCCAGCGCAGTTCCCCCTCCAGCACGGCCTTGTGCGTGTCCAGCGCGGCGACGGCGGCGTCGGCCTCCCTGGCGCGCGCCTCCAGCGCGGCGCGTTCGTCGCCGCTGAGCGGCTTCTGGTCCGCCAGGCGCGAAGTCAGCTTTTGCAGCGCGGCCTGTTCCAGCTTGGCGCGCTCGAAGGCGCGCATCGAGATCTCGCTGTAGACGGCGCTGCCGGTCAGCGTTTCCAGCAGCTCGCCACGCTCGTTGTCGTCGGCCTTCAGGAAGGTGGCGAACTCGTTCTGCGCCAGCAGCACGGCGCGCGTGAACTGGTCGAAGGAGAGGCCGATGCGCTTCTCGATCTCCACCTTGGTCTCGGTCTTGGTGCCGCCTATCGGCAGCAGTTCCGGCAGCTTTTGCAAGCCCATCGTTGTCGGCTGCAGCGCGCCCTCGGCCTTGTTGCGCGAACGGCGCACGGCCCAGCGCGCGCGGTAGCGCAGGTTGTCGCTGCCGACGAAGTCCACTTCGGCGTAGCCGTCGGCGGCGCCGCGCCGCAGCAGGTTGCGCGTGTCCTGCGTGGACACGGTGTCGGCGCCCACGTCCGGCAGCAGGCTGCGGCCCATGGCTTTCAACAGGCGCGGGGTGGCGTCGTACAGGGCCAGGCATAGCGCGTCCAGCAGGGTGCTCTTGCCGGCGCCGGTGGGGCCGCTGATGGCGAACAGGCCGGTGGAGGCCAACGGCTCCCGTTCGAAGTCCACACTGAATTCGCCGGCCAGCGAGGCCAGGTTTTTACCGCCGATTCTCAGGATACGCATGCTTCTGTGCTGTCTGCTGTCATGGCGCGCCGGGGAGCATCAGCTCCGCGAAGGCGCTCAGTTGTTCGGATGGCGCCTCGGCGCCGAAGCGCTGCTGGTACAGGCGCTTGAAGATGTCGTCCGGCTGGAGCTTGTCGAGCTGGTCCAGCGTCAGGGCCGCCTCGTCCAGCGACGGGACGCGCGCGGCGCTGGAGGTCTCTATCTTCGCCAGGCGCACGGCCTTGCCTTCCAGCGCGGCTTCGATTTTCGCGCGCATGCCGGGCTGCGGCGCGTCCAGCAGCACGCGCACCTCGACGAAGGGACGCGCGTCCGGCGGTGTCTCGGGCGGCGCCAGGGCCGCCAGCTCCTCCAGCACCATCTCCAGAGGCGCGGGCCTGGCGGGTAGGCGCAGCATCTCCACCGCGCGCGGCACGTGCAGCGGCGCGATGTCGCCGGCCCTGCCTTCGGCGAGGTCGATGCGCAGCACCTGGTGGCTGTAGCCGGCCTCCGCGAACGACAGCGGGATCGGGCTGCCGCAATAGCGGATGCGCTGCTGCTTGCCCACCGTTTGCGCCAGGTGCAGGTGGCCCAGCGCGGCGTAGGCGATGTCGTCGCCGAAGATCCCGGCGGGCAGCATCTCGGTGCCGCCGATGACGATGCGGCGTTCGGAGTCGTTGGACATCTGGCCGTCCACCATGTGGCAGTGGCCCATGGCGACGATGGCCTGGCCGGGCTGGCGCTTGTCCCGGGCGATCTCCAGCGCCTGCTGGTAGAGCAGGGCGATGCCGGCCAGGTAGGGATCGGGCCCCGCCTCGGCCTCCTCGCCCTCGGCGCGGACGATGCGCGGCACGTCGCCCGGGCGCAGGAAGGGGATCGCGATGCACCAGGCCTCCACCTCGCCGCTCGCGCCGGTCAGCGGCAGCACCAGCTGTTCCACGTCGATCGCGCCGTCCGCGTGGCGCGGCACGTTGCCCACCACCCGCGTGCCGTGCGCTTCCAGCAGCGGTCCCGGGGCGTCCAGCCGGCCCGGCGAGTCGTGGTTGCCGGCGATGAGCACCAGGTCCAGCCGCGGCGCGCGCCGCCTGGCCTGTTGCAGGAAGCGGTACAGCTGCCGTTGCGAGGCGGACGAGGGATTGGCGTTGTCGAACACGTCGCCGGAGATCAGCAGCGCGTCGGCCCGCTCCTGGACGATGGTGTCCAGCAGCCAGTCCAGGAAGCATTGGTGTTCGTAGGTGCGGTCGAAATTGTGGAGCGACTGGCCCAGATGCCAGTCCGAGGTGTGCAGCAGACGCATGGATTGCCTGGGAACGCGGAAAAGCGCTCAATATAGCCTAAGTTGGCGCCGCGCGAGTTGCGCTATCCCGCGCGCGTACTTGTATTCCGCTAAGCGGCGTCCGAGGCAGCCTGCGGGGCGGGGATGGGCGGCCCGGCGCGGAAGGTGTCGCGGCCGGCCTGCTTGGCCTGGTACAGCAGCACGTCGGCCCGGTTCAGCAGCTCGGCGGGCGTCATCCCCTCGCCGCGGTAGTAGGTCAGCCCGATGCTGGTCGAGACCGAGACGGTGGCCCGTTCCAGCTCGAACGGCGCCTGCATCACCTGCACGATCTTGCCGGCCAGGGCGTCGGCGTCCTCGCGGCGGCCGATGCGCTCCATGATGATGGTGAACTCGTCCCCGCCCAGCCGCGCGATGGTGTCGCTGGCCCGCATGGTGTGCGTCAGCCGCGCCGAGAAGGCCTTCAGCAGCTCGTCGCCCACGCTGTGGCCGTAGGTGTCGTTGACGGGCTTGAAGCGGTCGATGTCCATGTACATGACCGCCATGATGCTGTCGTTGTCGCGGCAGTAGGCCATGCTCTCGCTGAGCTTTTGCAGGAAGCCGGCGCGGTTGACCAGGCCCGTGAGCGCATCCACCTGGGACAGTTTCAGCAGCCGCTGCTTCTCGCGCTTCCTGGCCGTGACGTCCTGGCGCATCACGTGGAAGCCGATCACGCTGTAGCCCTCCTCGTCGTACTGCGGGATGTAGTTGACCTCGAAGCTGCGCGCCACGCCGCCGCTGTCGTCGTCCTCCTCGAAACTCAGGGTTTCGCCGGCCAGCACCCGCCGCACGTAGGGCTGCAGGAAGGCGTAGCGGGCCTCGCCGACGGTCTCGCGCACGGTCTTGCCCATCACGTCCATGCCGGACTGGCTGAATTCGCGCTCGTAGGCGATGTTGTTGAAGCGGTAGACCTCCTCGTAGTCGACATAGGCGATCATGGCCGGCAGCGTGTCGGCGATGGTGCGCAGGCGCGCCTCGCTTTCGCGCAGCGCCATCACCGATTTGCGCATCAGCGTGATGTCGTCCAGGGTGCCGACGAAACCCTCGATCCGCTCGTCGATGATGATGGGCGCCACCTTCATCGAGGTCCACACCACCTCGCCGTCCGGATGCACGCAGCGCATCGTGTCCTGGAAGGGCTTGCGCGTGTCGCGCAGGTGGCTTAGCGCGGCCGTGAGGACGACTCGGTCGTTGGGATGCACCGCCGCCATCCATTTGTCGCCCAGCGCCTGCGCGCGCGTGAGGCCGGTGATCTTCTCGAAGGTGCGGTTGACGTAGGTGCAGTGGCCGTTGGCGTCGGCCCGTATCAGGCCCAGCGGCGAGGCGTCGTTCATGGCGGCCAATTCCGCCTGCTGCTTGCGCAGGGCCAGTTCGTCGCGCTTGCGCGAGGTGATGTTGCGCGTGGTGACGGCCACGCCGTCGTCGATGGCCACGATCTGGTGCCGCAGCCAGCGCGGCTCGCCGGGCAGGTTGCGGGTTTCGAACTCCTCCTCCAGCGGCTGGCCGGTGGCCAGCACCTGCGCGTATTTCTCGATGAAGCCCTCGCGGCGCCAGTTCGGCACCAGTTCGCCGATGCGCTGGCCGGGCAGCGAGTCGCGCGGGTGTTCCAGCATGCGCGCGCCGCGCTCGTTCACGTCGATCAGTATGAAGTCGGTCACGTCGCCGTCCTGGCCGCGGCAGGCCTTCAGCAGGAACACCGCGTCCAGGCTGGCGTCGGCGGCGGCGCGCAGCTTCTGCTGCGCCGCGGTGGCGGCCTCCATGCTGTTGCTCAGGCGCTGGCTCTGGCGCATCAGCAGCAGCGCGAAGCCGAACACCAGCAGCGACGCGGCGCCGGCCACGGTGAAGTACATGCCGCGCTGGCGCTCGAACTTGGCCATCGCGTGCCTCACCGTGTTGCCGACCACGGCGGTGAGCTGGTAGCGCGGCATGTCGCGGTAGCTGTAGATGCGCGCGACGTTGTCCAGCGGCCGCCGCATCACCAGCTCGTCGCCGGCGCCGGCGGCGTCGATGGTGGTGGTGAAATCGATGGCGTCGCTGATGTAGAGCTTCTCGTCCACCCGCGCGATGGCCAGGCCGGTGTCCATGCTGACCAGCATGACCAGACCCTGGTCCTCGACGTGCAGGCGGTCGTAGTCCTCGACGAAATAGGCCGGGTCTATCATCAGCATGATGACGCCGGCGAAGTCGCCGTCGCGGTTGTTCAGGCGGCGCGAGATCTGGATCTGCCATTTTTTCGTGGATGGCTCCACCATGGGGTTGGCGGCCAGCGCCGTGTCCTCGTGCGACAGGGAGATGGTCTTGAAGAAGGGCTGGTCCGCCACGTCCGGCAGGAACTGGGCGTACTGGCTGTCGACCAGCTTCCCGTCCGCGCCGTACAGCGCGATGGGCAGTTCCAGCTTGGACGGCATCAGCGAGTCGAGCAGGCCGTTCCGGCGCGTGAATTCGGGCAGGCGCAGGGCGCCGCCGGTTTCCTCGTATTTCAATTTGAACAGCTGGGTGGCGTGGTCGGACTGGCGCAGCAGGTGGCCGGTGTGGTCGGCCAGCGTGCGCGCCAGCGCCTGGCTGTGCAACACGGCTTCGTGGCGGGAACTGGCGTATTCCTGGTTGACCTGGAACACCACGGCCGCCCACATGGACACCAGCAGCACCACCGCGAACACGGGCAGCAGGATCACGCGGTAAAGTCTGCGCAGCAGTTGCTGGACTGGGTTATCTGTTCTAATCACGTTGCCCCTTAGGCTATGTCAACGCAGTCTCCGGTCGCTAGTATTCTGACGCAATTGTCGGCCCCGGAGCGGCCGCGCGGCGTTTTTTTTGCGCTTTTTTACGGCGCCGCGACAAAATGGGGCGAACGACGCCGGCGCATCGCAGTGGTAAATAGTAAACAGCGGGTAAACGGCGGGGGCAACGCGCGGGGTTTTCTTCTTTAGAATAGCGGGCTGGGTCTTACCATGAAAGGGGCGTAGCCCTTGAGCGAACCGATACTCAGTCTGCCGGCGGCGCGGGCGCTGCACCTGGCGGCGCAGGGGCTGCTGCAGCCGCGCCGCGCGAAGGCGCGCAAAGCCGATGTGCTGGACACCATACGCCGGATGGGCGTGCTGCAGATCGACACCATCCACGTGGTGGCGCGCAGTCCCTATCTGGTGCTGTGGAGCCGCCTTGGCGACTACCCGCGGCCATGGCTGGAGCAACTGCTGGCCGAGGGCGCGCTGTTCGAGTACTGGGCGCACGAGGCCTGCTTCGTGCCGATCGAGGATTACGGCCACTACCGCCACCGCATGATAGACCCCGGCTCCCTGGGCTGGAAGTATTCCGAGACCTGGATGTCCGAGCGCCGCGCGGAGGTGGACGCGGTGCTGGCGCATATCCGCGACCAGGGGCCGGCCCGCTCGTCGGATTTCGAGCGCACCGACGGCAAGGGCGGCGGCTGGTGGGAGTGGAAGCCGGAGAAGCGCTCGCTGGAGGTGCTGTTCACCTCCGGCGCGCTGATGATCGCGCGCCGCCACAACTTCCAGCGCGTGTACGACCTGGCCGAGCGCGTGCTGCCCGGCTGGGACGACAGCCGCATGCCGCCGATGGAGGACACCCGCCGCGCGCTGGTGCTCAAGACCGTGAAGTCGCTGGGCCTGGCCAAGGCGTCCTGGATCGCCGACTACTTCCGCACCAGGCCGCCGCGCCTGGACCCGGAAACCCTGGTGGCCGAGGGCGCGTTGCTGCGCGCCCGGGTGCGCGGCTGGGACGAGCCGGTGTACATCCACCCCGACCTGGCCGATCTGGCCGCGGCGGCGGCCGGCGACGGCCTGGCGCCGACCGTCACCACCATCCTGTCGCCGTTCGACCCGGTGGTGTGGGACCGCCGCCGGGCGCTGGAACTGTTTGATTTCGACTACCGGCTGGAATGCTACACGCCGGCCGAAAAGCGCCGCTACGGCTACTTCACGCTGCCCATCCTGCGCCGCGGCGCGCTGGTGGGGCGGGTGGACGCCAAGGCGCACCGGCGCGAGCGGGTGTTCGAGCTGAAATCGCTGGCGCTGGAGCCGGGCGCGCGCGTGAGCGACCGTTTCGTGCGCGACGTGGCGGCCGCGCTGCAACGCTGCGCCGACTGGCACGGCTGCCCGCGAGTGACGGTGGGCCCGACCGAACCGGCCGCCTTCGGCGCCGCGTTGTTGGCCGCGCTGGAATCGGCCCGGGAACCGGAGGCCGCGGCGGGGCCGGAAGCCGAGCCGGGGGCCGGGCTGGCATCCGCGCCGGCGACGCCGCCGGCGCGACGGGCCGGGGCCGCGCGATGACGCTGCCGGCAGCTCCCCGCAGCGTCATCGGCGCCGACGGCCAGCCGCTGTTCGGCCGCTACGCCGGCCAGGCCGCGGGCTTCGACTGGCGCGCGCTGGCCGGCCCGCACGCGCGCGGCGCGCTGTGGCGGCGTTTTCACCACAAGCGCTGGCACTACGTGGCGCTGGCGACCGAGCAGGTGTTCTGCGCGGTCGCCATCGTGGACCTGGGCTGGACCAGCACCTGCTTCGCCTACGCCTTCGACCGCGACGACGGCGACATGCTGGCCAACTTTTCGCAGGACGGCCTGCCCGGCGTCTCGGCCAGCCTGGCAGACAGCGCGGACGGGCGCAGCACCTTCAAGGCCAAGGGAACGCGCATCGCGATAGAAGGCGTGGGCGAGGGCCGCCACCGGCTGGAGCTGGACTGCCCCTACCTGCGGATAGACGCCGAATTCGGCCCGGGCGCCTCGCCGCTGCTGCTGGCGGCCGGCCCGGTGAAGGGCGGCTCGGTGCACGCCACGCAAAAGTCCTCCGGCATGCCGCTGAGCGGCGAGGTGCGGTTGTGGCGCGGCGAGTACGACCTGGCGGGCGGCGTGGCCAGTTTCGACTATTCGAACGGCCTGCTGGCGCGCAACACGGCCTGGCGCTGGGCCTCGGCGCATAATCTGGAACTGGGCTTCAACCTCCAGGCGGGCTACTTCGGCGGCCACGAGAACGCGCTGTGGCTGGACGGGCGGCTGCACGCGCTGGGTCCCGCGCATTTCCTTTACGACCAGTCGGAACCGTTGTCGGACTGGCATATCTTCACCGAGGACGACCTGCTGGAGCTGTTCTTCACGCCCGAGGGCGCGCGCCGCCAGGACAAGAACCTGGTGGTCGCCGCCAGCCGCTACCTGCAGCCGATCGGCACCTTCACCGGCTGGGTGCGCGCCAGCGTGGACGATCCGAAACGCGTGGTCACGCGGCTGGTGGGCGTGACCGAAGACCATACTTCACGCTGGTAGCGTGGCTGCGCGCCCCGGCGCGCCGAAAGGACTCGCGATGAGCATCAGGAACTTCGGCAAGCTGTTCGACCCCGGCTCGGTGGCGGTGATCGGGGCGTCCCAAGCGGCGGGGCGCATCGGCACCATCGTGCTGAACAACATGGCCGGGGGCGGCTACGCGGGCGCCCTGTGGCCGGTCAATCCCAAATACGAGGAACTGCTGGGCGTGCGCTGCTATCCGGACGTGGCGGCTCTGCCGGCCCCGCCGGACCTGGCGGTGATCTGCACGCCGCCCGCCACCGTGCCGGACCTGGTCGCGGCGCTGGGCGAACGCGGCACGCGCGCGGCGGTGGTGCTGACGCCCGGGCTGGCGGCCACGCGGGTTGGCGGCGGCGGGAGCGCGCACCAGGCCATGCTGGACGCGGCCAGGCCGCACCTGCTGCGCATACTGGGCCCGGGCGGCGTCGGGCTGCTGTCGCCCGCCAACGGCTTGAACGCCAGCGTGGCCCAGGGCGGCGCCAAGGCCGGGCGCATCGCCTTCGTGTCGCAGTCGGACGCGCTGATGACGGCGTCGCTGGATTGGGCGCGCCTGCATGGCGTGGGCTATTCCAAATGCGTGTCGCTGGGCGAGCGGGGCGACATCGACCTGGGCGACCTGCTGGACTTCCTGGCCGACGACGAGGACACGCGCGCCATCCTCCTCTATATGGAGAGCGCGGTGTGCGCGCGCAAATTCATGACGGCGGGGCGGCTGGCCGCGCGCGCCAAGCCGGTGATCGTGCTGAAGGCCGGGCGCGACGCCAGCGACGAGGTGTACGACGCCGCGTTCCGCCGCGCAGGCATGCTGCGCGTGCACGCCACCGAGGACCTGTTCGACGCGGCCGAAACGCTGGCGCGGCTGCGGCCCACCGGCGGCGAGCGGCTGGCCATCATGGGCAACGGCGGCGCGCTGGGCCGCATCGCCACCGACGCGCTGGACGCCGCCGACGGGAAGCTGGCGCGCTTCGGCGCGGAGACGCTGCTCAAGCTTGGCCTGGGCCCGCGTCCCGATGGCGGCGGCGCGAACGCCGCTTCCGCGCAGGCGGGCGCCCGGATTGGCGGTCCGGACGCCGCCGCGGCCGCCGACGTTGGCGCCGAGGGCGGGCCGCCCGGCGATACCTTGGGCCACGCGCTGAGCGAGGCCCTCGGCGAAGCGATGCGCCTCGCGGAGGGCCTGCTGCCCGCCGCGTGGCGTTCACACCCGCCACCCGCTGTCCAGGACGCGCCGCCGCGGCCCGCGCCCGCCTTCGCCCTGGACCTCGGCGGCGGCGCCTCCGCCGCCACCCACGCGGCCGCGCTCGAGGCGCTGCTGGCCGACGCCGAAGTGGACGCGGTGCTGCTGCTGCACGCCCCCGCCAGCGGCGTCGACACCACCGGCATCGCGGAAACCCTGGCGCCGCTGGCCAGCGCCTCCGGCAAGAACGTGCTGTCCTGCTGGCTGGGCGGGGCGGCCGTGGCGGACGCGCGCCGGGTCTTCGCGGACGCCGGCCTGCCCACCTACGACACGCCCGAACAGGCGGTGCGCGGCTTCATGCAGATGGTGCAATACCGCCGCAACCAGGAGCAACTGATGCAGGTGCCGGGCCAGTCGCCCGCCACCGGCAAGCCGGAACGGGCGGCCGTGCGGGCCATGGTGGACCAGGCCCTGGCCGCGGGCCGCGCGCGGCTGGAGGGCGGGGACGCGCGCGCTGTGCTGGCGGCCTACGGCATCCCCGTGGCCGGGGAGGGCGAGGCCGCCGCCGCCCGCCTGGCGCGTGCCCAGGCCCACGAACTGGTGATCGAGGTGCGCAACGATCCCATGTTCGGTCCCGTGATCCGCTTCGGCCAGGGCGGGCTGGCGGGGAAGCTGGCGGACGACCACGCGGTCGGCCTGCCGCCGCTGAACATGGTGCTGGCGGCGGAACTGGTCGAGCGCACCCGCGTCGCGCGCGTGCTGGGCGGCCACCGGCATCGCCCGGCGGCCGACATCCAGGCCGTGTGCCACGCGCTGATCCAGGTGTCCGACCTGGTGGCCGACATCGCGGAACTGGAGGCGCTGTCGCTCGACCCGCTGCTGGCCGACGCGCACGGCCTGCTGGCGCTGGACGCCCGCATCGTCCTGGGGCCGCCGCGCGCCAGCCACGCGCAGGCCATCCGCCCCTATCCGCAGGAACTGGAGCAGGAGGTCGAGTGGCAGGGCGCGCCGCTGCTGTTGCGCCCCATCAAGCCGGAGGACGCGCCGCAACACGTGGAGTTCTTCGCGCAACTGCATCCGGACGACGTGCGCCTGCGCTTCTTTTCCGCCATGCGCGAATTGCAGCCGGCGCAACTCGCGCGGCTCACGCAAATCGACTACGACCGCGCGATGGCCTTCATCGCCACCCGCGTTAGTGGTACGGGTCGTCCTGAAACACTAGGGGTAGTGAGGGCTGTTGCAGATCCGGACAACCGGCGTGCCGAATTTGCCATTTTGGTCAGGTCGGACTTGAAGGGGAAGGGCCTAGGCGCTATTCTGTTTGACAAGCTAATCGATTATTTCCGCGGCCGAGGCACTGCGGAAATGGTCGGAACAGCCTTGTCTGAGAATGGCGGTGTCCAGCAGCTGGTCCGGCGCTTCGGCGGTACGGTCAGTGCTTCGCCGGAGCCGGGATTGGCCGATCTGATTATCACCCTGCAACACCAACACTAAGACGTTTGTTCTAAGTCAAGGTGGTTACTGTCGCGTTTATTTACACTTTTACTTCCGCCTCGTCGCAACCCGTGATCTTAGCTTGGAGTAAGAATGTTAACGGCCACATATACTCTGGTTGCTCTATCGGTAGAGCAAGCAAACATCCGTGTCAGCTTATTGACCTTTCAAAAATATGTGCAGTCCACTCTGGTACGCCAGCACGGGTTGACGCTGTCGCAACTGGAATTCGCCTGCGAATCCCTGAACCGCCTGTACCAGGCTTGCCACTGGCGCAAGATCGAGATGTACCTGATCCCCGCCATCCGCCAGGCCACGCAGCAGGCGGACCAGTTGCTGGACGAGCTGGGCCGCCTGAACGACGCGGCGCTGGCCGTGATCCGCGCGCTGCAGGACCAGGTCGCCACCGCGCAGACCCGCAACGATTCCTGCAGCGAGGAGGTCGGCCGCGTGATCGACAGCTTCTGCGAGGCGATGCTGCGCCGGCTGGACAAGGAGGAGAAGGAATTGTTCGCCGTGGCCCGCAGCGCCATCGGCGGCGAGGCCTGGTTCGCCATCGCCAACCAGTTCCTGCTGCACGACGCCCATGTGGCCGAGACGCGTCGTTGCCGTGGAGCATTGCCAGCGCCGGTGGAGAAGTTGATGCTGGTTGAATCGGACCGCGACGAGGTGCTCGACGCCGAGGTGCTGGTGCCCACGCTGTCCGCGTTGCCGGTGGCGGTGCCGGAAGACGAGCTGGAAATGAACATCCCGGTGTCCGAACTGAAGTTCAACCGCAGGCAGCGGCCACCGAGCCGAGCCATGATGGAATAGGCATATATGGCGGACGCCGAAGCAAAACGCGTTCCTTTGCTATCATGGCGGTTTTGATCCATCGATAGCCCACTATGTTCGAATTCCTCTTCAAGCGCCCAGGCGATAAGCCGTCCGATCAGCAGGCCACTCCGGAGCAGGCCGCCGCCACGGCCGCCTCCTCCGCGCAAGCTGAACAGACCGCCGCCCGCCGCGCCGCGCAGGGCGAACGGGCCAAGTCGCTCGAAGGCGACGAGGCCGGCGCGGTCGAGCTGATCCTCCAAAGCGAATTCGCCGACGTGCGCCTGGCCGCCGCCGCGCACGTCCACTCGCAGCCGATGCTGGAGAAAGTCCAGCAGGCCATGCGCAACACCGACCGCCGCGTGGCCAAGCTGATGCAGTCGCGCCTGGACGCGCTGCGCCACCAGCAGGCCGAGCAGCGCCAGGCCGAGGTCACCATCGCCGCCGCCCGCAAGCTGCTGGCCGATGAAAAACTCACCCCCAACCAGGTCGCCGAACTCGACCGCATGTGGAAGATCATCGCCGCCACGCCGGAGCTGACGGACGAGTTCAACGGCGTGCGCGCCGCGCTGGGCAAGCGCCTGGAGGACCAGGTCGCCCTGCAGCGTGCCGCGCTGGACGCGCTCGCCGCCGTGAGGCGCATCGCCGCCGGCGACGTCCCTCCCGAAGTGCAAGCCGCGCTGGTGGCCGTTCCAGCCGCCACGCCGGCGCCCGCCGCTGCGCAAGCCGAATCGTCGCCGTCCGATGAACAGCCGCAGGCCGCCGCAGAAGCGCCGGCCAACGCCGAGCCGGCCGCCGAGGTCGCCGCGGAAAACGCGTCCGTCGCCGCGCGCGCCGAGGCAAGCGCCAACGATGTGCCTCAGACCGCCGCGGAAAACGCGCCGGTCGCCGCGCAAGCCGATTCGCCCGCCAACGCCGAGCCGGCCGCTGCCGAGGCCGCCCCAGATAGCGCGTCAGTCGCCGTGCAAGCCGAGGTAAACGCCGACGATGCGCCCCAAGCCGTCGCCGAGGCGGCCGCGAGTGACACGCGCGTCGCCGCGCAAGCCGAGGCAAGCGCCAATGATGCGCCTCAGACCGCGGATGTGCCTCAGACCGCGGCCGAGACCGCTGCGGAAAACGCCCCAGCCGCCGCGCAAGCCGATACGCCGGCCAACGCCGAGCCGGCTGCCGCCGAGACCGCCGTAGATAACGCGTCCGTCGCCGCGCATGCGGATGCAAGCGCCAACGATGCGCCCCGCGCCGCCATCAAGGCCGAAGCGGAAAGCGCGCCGGCCTCCAATGAGCCCGCCGTCGGCGCCACCGATGCCGCCGCGCCCGTTGGCGATCAACCGCGGGCCAGCGCCACCGCCCCGGTCCAGGACGCCGCCGCGCCCGACGCCTTCGCCGATCTCCTCGACTCCCTGGCCGCCGAGCACGCCAAGCACGTGGCGGCGCCGGAGAGCGCCGCGCTGCCGCGCCACCTGCTGGGCGACTTTGAAACGGCGATGGCCGACGTCCGCGCCGGCCAGGCGGCCCTGCAAGCCCGCCGCGCAGCGCTGGCCGGCTGGCAGTCTGCCGGCCCCGCCGCGCTGAGCGCCGAAGAGCTGACCCGCACCTGGAAAAGCCTGCCGCAGCACACGCTGGCCGCGGGTCTGCAGCCGGCCTTCGACGCGCTGCTGGCCAGCGTCCCGGCCACCCGGCGCGCCGAACGCAACGAACGCCCGGACGCCGCCCGCAAGCCCCAGGACAATCAAACCGGAGCCGCCCCGGCCAAGGCCGCGCCCGCCAACGCCGCCAAGGACAATCGCGAAAACCGCGGCGCAGAGCAAGGCGGCGAGCGCCCCGCCAAGCCCGCCCGCCAGCAAGCGCCCGCGTCCGATGCATCCAAGGAAGCCAACAAGCAATTCATGGCCACGCTGGACGCCATGGAAGCCGCCTTGGCGCAAGGCCAACTGCACATCGCCGCCGACCACGACAAGCTGTTAAAGGAAAGCAAAACCGGCCGCCTGACGCCGCCCCAGGCCGACCGCCTGGCCCACGTGCGCGGCGAATTGAAGCGCCTGGGCGACTGGGCGCGCTGGGGCGGCAACGTCTCGCGCGAAGAGTTGGTGAAAGCGGTGGAAGACCTGCAAGGCCAGCAACTGGCCATGTCCGAGCTGGCCAAGAAGGTCGGCAGCATGCGCGAGCGCTGGAAGGCGCTGGACGGCGTGTCCGGTCCGGCCCCCAAGGGCCTGTGGGAACGCTTCGACACCGCCTGCACCGCCGCCTACGCGCCGGCCGCGGCCCACTTCAAGCACTTGGCCGACGAGCGCCACACCAACGCCGCCAAGGCGCAGGCCATGATTTCGGAGATCGAAACCATGGCCGCCGAGATCGCCGCCGCCGGCACGCCCAACTATAAAGGCCTGGCCGCCGCCTCGCAGCGCCTGCGCCAGGCTTGGAGCCGCCTGGGCGCGATCGACCGCAAGGAAAAGAAAAAGCTGGACAGCGCCTTCGGCAAGGCCATGGACGCCATGCTGGCGCCGCTGGAACAGCAGCGCCGTGTCGAAGTGTCCGGCCGCGAGGAATTGATCGAGGAAGCCCTCAAGCTCAACCCGAGCGACCGCCACACGCTGGACGCCGTGCGTTCGCTGCAGGAGCGCTGGCAAGAGCACGCCAAGGCGCTGCCACTGGAGCGCAAGCAGGAACAGGCGCTGTGGCAGCGTTTCCGCGCCGCCTGCGACGCCATCTTCGCCGCCCGCAAGGAGTCGGCGCACGCGGCGGACAGCGAGCGCAAGGCGCACCTGCATGTGCGCGAGGACATCTGCGCGCAGCTGGAAAACGCCACCTTCGGCGGCGACGACAAGGCCCAGCTGGCCGCGATGGCCAAGGCCTTGAAGGACGCCGCCGCCGCCTGGCACGCGTCCGGCCACGTGCCGCGCGCCAGCGAGCAGAAGATTGAGCAGCGCTACAAGGCCGCCGTGGCCGCCGTGCAGGCGCAGTCGGACGCGATCCGCAAGCGCGCCGGCGCCGCCCAGGCCAACGCGCTGCGCGACAAGCTGCGCCTGGTGCAGGCGCTGGAAACGGCGCTCACCGGCGCCGACGCCATCGACAGCGCCGATTGGGAAGGCCGCTGGAAAGCCTTGCCGCCGCTGGCCGCCGAATACGAGCGCACCTTGCACACGCGCTACGCCGCCGCCCTGGCCGCCGAGGCGCAAGGCAAGCGCGCCGCCTACGCCGGCCAACTGGAGGCGGGCCGCGCCAAACTGCTGCAGGAAGTGTTGCGCCTGGAGATCGTGGCCGGCGTCGACAGCGGCGCCGAGTTCGCGCGCGACCGCCTGAAGCTGCAGGTGGAAGTGCTGCAATCGTCGCTCAAGTCCGGCCAGAAGCCGATGACGCAGGCGGCCCAGTTCCTGCAGCTGTGCGCGATGCCGGCCCTGGCCGACGCGCGCACCGCCACCCGCATCGAGCAGCTGTTCCGCCGCATCGGCGCGGACTCGAAATGATGGATGGAAAGACGCAGGTCCGGGTCCAGGCGGAGGACTTCGACGTCGCCGCCGAGCTGGCGCAACTGCGCGCCGGGAACGCCAAGGTTGGCGGTATAGTGAGCTTCGTCGGCACGGTGCGCGACCTGAACGAGGGCGCCGATGTCGCGGAGATGGAACTCGAACACTACCCCGGCATGACGGAGCAATCGATCGAGGCCATCATCGAGCAGGCCAAACAGCGCTGGCCCGTCTATGGCGCGCTGGTCATCCACCGCATCGGCCCCCTGAAGCCGATGGAGCAGATCGTGCTCGTCGCCGTGACATCCGCCCATCGGGGCGAGGCTTTCGCCGCTTGCGAATTCATCATCGACTACCTGAAGACGGAAGCACCGTTCTGGAAGAAGGAGCAGACCCCGGCCGGGGCGCGCTGGGTCGATGCCCGCGTCAGCGACGACGCCGCCCTGAGGAAATGGGAGACGTCTTGATCTGAATCATGAATGCTCCTTGAAAACAGGTTGCCCATCCCAACTTGGAGATCAACCAATAATCAGGAGCATTCAACATGCGGCAAGACAAACTCACGACAAAACTGCAGGAAGCCCTGGCCGACGCGCAAAGCCTGGCCGTGGGCAACGACAATCCCTACATCGAACCGGTGCACCTGTTGACGGCCCTGCTGAACCAGGACGACGGCAGCGCCCGTTCGCTGCTGCAGCGCGCCGGCGTCAACGTCAATGGCCTGGTCAACGCGCTGAAGAGCTCGCTGGAGCGCCTGCCCAAGGTGTCCGGCAACGGCGGCGACGTGCAGGTCAGCCGCGAGCTGATCGGCGCGCTGAACCTGTCCGACAAGGAGGCGCAGAAGCGCGGCGACCAGTTCGTTTCCAGCGAAATGGTGCTGCTGGCGCTGGCCGACGACAAGTCGGACGCCGGCAAGCTGTCGCGCGAGAACGGCCTGACCCGCAAGGCGCTGGAGGCGGCCATCGCCACCGTGCGCGGCGGCGCCAACGTGGACTCGCAGGAGGCCGAGGGCCAGCGCGAGTCGCTCAAGAAATACACGCTGGACCTGACCGAGCGCGCCCGCGCCGGCAAGCTGGACCCCGTGATCGGCCGCGACGACGAGATCCGCCGCGCCATCCAGGTGCTGCAGCGGCGCACCAAGAACAACCCCGTGCTGATCGGCGAACCCGGCGTCGGCAAGACCGCCATCGTCGAGGGCTTGGCGCAGCGCATCGTCAACAACGAGGTGCCGGACTCGCTGCGCGGCAAGCGCGTGCTGTCGCTGGACATGGCGGCGCTGCTGGCGGGCGCCAAGTACCGCGGCGAATTCGAGGAGCGCCTGAAGTCCGTGCTGAAGGAACTGGCCATGGACGAGGGCCAGACCATCGTCTTCATCGACGAGCTGCACACCATGGTGGGCGCCGGCAAGGCCGAGGGCGCGATGGACGCCGGCAACATGCTGAAGCCGGCGCTGGCGCGCGGCGAGCTGCACTGCCTGGGCGCGACCACGCTGGACGAATACCGCAAATACATCGAGAAGGACGCCGCGCTGGAGCGCCGCTTCCAGAAGATCCTGGTCGACGAACCGACCGTGGAGGCCACCATCGCCATCCTGCGCGGCCTGCAGGACAAGTACGAGCTGCACCACAAGGTGGCCATCACCGACGCGGCCATCATCGCGGCGGCCGAGCTGTCGCACCGCTACATCACGGACCGCTTCCTGCCCGACAAGGCGATCGACCTGATCGACGAGGCGGCCTCCAAGATCAAGATCGAGATCGATTCCAAGCCCGAGGTCATGGACAAGCTGGAACGCCGCCTGATCCAGCTGAAGATCGAGAAGGAAGCCGTCAAGAAGGAGAAGGACGAGGCCTCGCGCCGCCGCCTGGACCTGATCGACGAGGAGATCGCCAAGCTGCAGCGCGAGTACAACGACTTCGAGGAGGTGCTGAAGGCCGAGAAGGCCAACGTGCAGGGCACCACCCACATCAAGGAGGAGATCGAGCGCATCAAGCAGCAGATGGAGGAGGCCACCCGCGCGTCCAACTGGCAGCGCGTGTCCGAACTCCAGTACGGCAAGCTGCCGGAACTGGAGTCCCAGCTGAAGCAGGCCGAGACGGCCGGCGCGGCCGGCGACAAGGGCGACAAGCCCAAGCTGCTGCGCACCCAGGTGGGCGCCGAGGAGATCGCGGAAGTGGTGTCGCGCGCGACCGGCATCCCCGTCTCGCGCATGATGCAGGGCGAGCGCGACAAGCTGCTGCACATCGAGGAGAAGCTGCACGAGCGCGTGGTGGGACAGGACGAGGCGATCAACGCCGTGGCCGACGCCATCCGCCGTTCGCGCGCGGGCCTGGCCGATCCCAACCGCCCGTACGGCTCCTTCATGTTCCTGGGCCCGACCGGGGTGGGCAAGACCGAGTTGACCAAGGCGCTGGCGTCCTTCCTGTTCGACACCGAGGAGTCGATGATACGGCTGGACATGAGCGAATTCATGGAGAAGCATTCGGTGGCGCGGCTGATCGGCGCGCCGCCCGGCTACGTGGGCTATGACGAGGGCGGCTACCTGACCGAGGCCGTGCGCCGCAAGCCCTACAGCGTGATCCTGCTCGACGAGGTGGAGAAGGCGCACCACGACGTGTTCAATGTGCTGCTGCAGGTGCTGGACGACGGCCGCATGACGGACGGCCAGGGCCGCACGGTGGACTTCAAGAACACCGTCATTATCATGACCTCCAACCTGGGCTCGCAGAAGATACAGGCGATGGAGGATTCGGATCCGGCGCTGGTCAAGCTGTCGGTGATGGCCGAGGTGCGCTCGCACTTCCGTCCGGAGTTCATCAACCGCATCGACGAGATCGTGGTGTTCCACGGCCTGGACGAGAAGAACATCGGCGCCATCGCGAAGATCCAGCTGAAGATCCTGGAACAGCGCCTGGCCCGCATGGAGATGGCGCTGGAGGTGACCGACGCCGCGCTGCAGAAGATCGCCGAGGCGGGCTACGATCCGGTATACGGCGCGCGGCCGCTGAAACGCGCGATCCAGCAGGAGATCGAGAACCCACTGTCGCGGATGATACTGGAGGGCCGCTTCGGGCCGAAGGACACCATCCACATCGACGCCCGCGACGGCGCGCTGGTGTTCGGCTCGGGAGGCCAGGCCGCGGCCTGAGAGGCTGAGAGTCTTTCGATCATGCCCGCTCATCACGCCAGAAAGTGCCCGCTCGTCGTTGCAAATGCTCGCCATAGCCCGAGCTATGGCTGTGCTTTGCGCCTCGATCGGCCACTTTCTGGCGCGCTGCTCTGGCACGCCCGAAAAACTCTCAGCCTCTGACGCAAAACTATTCTTTGTGGCGGCGCATGAATTCTTTCCAATTGGCGTTAAGCTAAGCCTTTTTATAGCTTAAGGGAGAGCCGGCCCTCTCCCTCGACGCCCATGCCCGCCGCCGACACCGTCCTGCTGTTTGGTCCCTATCGCCTGGTTCCCGCCGAACGCGCGCTTTATCAAGGCGCGCGTCCGGTGCGGCTGAGCGGGCGCGCGTTCGACCTGTTGCTGGCGCTGATTGAACGCCCCGGCGAGGTGGTCGGCAAGGATGAGCTGATCGCCCGGGTGTGGCCCCAGTCCTTCGTCGAGGAGGGCAACCTGCGGGTGCACATCGGCACGCTGCGCAAGGCGCTGGGCGGCGACGACGGCCCGTATGTGGAAAACGTGGTGGGGCGCGGTTACAGCTTCGTCGCGCCGGTGCGGCGCGCGACGCAGGCGGCGCCGGACCCACCGGCGCCGTGGCAGCCGGCGGCGCGGCCGTCGCCACGGCCGCAACCGACGGCCGCCACGCTGGCTTCGCGCGGCCGCGTCATCGGCCGCGAGGACGCGATCCGGCAGCTGGCCGCGCAGGTGATCGAGCGCCGCCTGCTGACGGTGGTGGGGCCGGGCGGCATGGGCAAGACCACGCTGGCGCTGGCGGTGGCGGCCGACGTCGCGCCGCATTTCGGCCAGCGCGTGCATTTCGTGGACCTGGCCCCGCTCACCGAATCCAGCCAGGTGGGCGTGGCGTTGGCCATGGCCCTGGGCCTGCCGGCGCTGTCCAGCGATCCTTTGCCGGGCTTGCTGGTCCATCTGCGCGACACGGACGCGCTGCTGGTGCTGGACAACTGCGAACACGTGATCGACGGCGCCGCCGCGCTGGCCGAGCGGCTGCTGTGCGCGACGGCGCGCGTCCACATCCTGGCCACCAGCCGCGAGCCGCTGCGCGCCGAGTCCGAGTGCGTGCACCGCCTGGCGCCGCTGGCCTTGCCCGCGGCCGTGCCGGCCGGCGCGGCGCCGGACATGGCGCTGCTGGCCGCCAGCCCGGCGGTGCAGCTGTTTGTGGAACGCGCCACCGCCAGCGTGGACAGCTTCCGCCTGACGGAGGACAACGCCGCCGCCGTGGCGGAGATTTGCCGCCGCCTGGACGGCATCCCGCTGGCGATCGAACTGGCGGCCGGGCGCGCGGAGTTCTTCGGCGTGCACGCGCTGGCCGCGCGGCTGGAGGACTGCTTCGCCGTGTTGACGCGCGGCCGCCGCACGGCCCTGCCGCGCCACCAGACCCTGCGCGCCACGCTGGACTGGAGCTACCACATGCTGCCGCCGGCGGAGCAGGCCATCCTGCGCCGCTTCGGCGTCTTCCGCGCGCCGTTCATGCTGGAGTGCGCGGTCGCGGTGGCCGCGGACGAGGCCGAAGGGAAGCAAGAGGGAGACGCGGCCGACGCCGTGTTGGACGGCATCGCCAACCTGGTCGCCAAGTCACTGCTGATCGCCGACACCGGCGGCGACACCATGCTGTATCGCCTGCTGGCGACCACGCGCGCCTATGCGCTGGAAAAGCTGCGCGCCAGCGGCGACCAGGACCGGGTGGCGCGGCGCTACGCGCAGCGCTGCTGCGACATCATGGCGCGGGCGCAGGAGGAGGTCGAGCGGCAGCCGATGGCGCAATGGCTGGCGGTGTACGGCCGCACCATCGACCACGTGCGCGCCGCGCTGGACTGGGCGTTCGGGGATGGCGGCGGCGTTGCGGCCGGGGACATCGCGCTTGGCCAGCGGCTGTGCGCCGTGTCCGCGCCGCTGTGGTATCAGCTCTCGCTGATGGGCGAGTATCGCGGCCGGCTGGAACGCGCGCTGCGCGCCGGCGGGGACACGCTGGCCCCCGCCACCGAAATGCCGCTGCGGCTGGCCATGGGGCACGCGCTGCTGCACGCCGGCGAGCACTCGGACAGCCGCGTGCGATCGGAGGCCTTCGCCCGCGCGCTGGACCTGGCGCAGCGGCTGGACGACGTATCGTGCCGCATGGCCGCGCTGTGGGGCTGCTACACGGACGCCATCTTCAACGGCGACTACGAGATCGCGCTGGGCTACGCCGAACGCTATGGCATCGACGTCGACCGGCATGGCGGCGAGCTGGCCAGGGTGGGGCACGCGCGCATGCTGGCGCGCGTGATGTATTACCTGGGGCGGCAGCGCAGCGCGCGCGCCCACATCGACTTCGCGGTCCACCATCCGCTGCGCCGCGAGGGACAGTCGCGCAATCGCGGTTTCCAGTTCGACCCGCACATCTCCACGCTGGCGGTGCAGGGCCGCATCCTGTGGCTGCAGGGCTATCCGGACCAGGCCATGGCGGTGGCCGGGCAATGCGTGGAGGAGGGCCTGCGCGGCGCGCACGCCATCTCGCTCTGCTTCGCCCTGCTGCTCGCATGCAGCGTCGCCACCTGGAGCGGCGACGAGGCGGCCGGCCGGCGCTACACCGGCATGATGCTGGAGCACTCCCAGCGCAGCGCGCTGCCGCACTGGCACTTCTGGGGCGAGGGTTTCGCCGCGGCGCAGCGGCTGCTGCACGGGACGGGGGCGCCGGACGACGCGGCCATCGCGGCGCTCAGGCAAAGCCGCTTCTGCGGCGACCTGCAGGTGGACGTGATGGCCACGCTGCATCCGCGCCTGCTGACGCCGCGCGCCGTGGAGCGGGCGGAGTCCGGCGCGGCCGGCTGGTGCCGCGCCGAGGTGCTGCGGGGCTGGGGCGAGTCCCTGGCGCAGGCCGGCGCGCACGCGCAGGCGGAGCGTTGCTTCCGGCGCGCGCTGGACATCGCAGGGGAGCAGGGCGCCGGCGCCTGGGAACTGCGCGCCGCCACCAGCCTGGCGGCGCTGCTGCGCGCGCGGGAGCGGCGGCTCGACGCCCGGGCGCCGTTGTTGGCGGTGTATGAACGCTACTCGGAGGGCTGGGGGACGCGCGATCTGCTCCAGGCGCGCGCGCTGCTCGATGAACTGGGATGACGCGATCCCGTGGACGCCAGCGGGCCTGCGCGCATCCGGCGGAATAGCTTGGGACGCCGAGTCGCGCTCGCTCCGTCCCCGCGCCGCTTGTATGGCGCTACCCGCCGCTGTCGGCGAAGAAGGCCGACGGCGTGGTGCCGAAGGTCTTCTTGAACATCGCCGAAAAGGCCGACTGGCTGGCGTAGCCCAGCTGCTCGGCCACCTGCGACATCGGCATGCCGCGCGCGATCATCGGCGCGGCGTGGGCCAGCCGCACCTGCTGGCGCCACTGGCCGAACGTCAGCCCCAGCTCCCGCTCGAACAGGCGTGCCAGCGTGCGCTCGGAGGCGCCCACTTGCCGCGCCCAGTGCTCCAGGGTCTGCGGCGAACCGGGATCGTCGATGAGCGCGGAGCACAGCACCTTCAGGCGCTTGTCCTCAGGCAGCGGCACGCGGATGGGACGGGTGGCGGAGCGCCCCAGTTCATCGAGTATCAACTCGGCCAGCAGCGCCTCGCGCGCCGGTTCGGCACCCGGATCGAGTTGCTCCAGCGCCACGATCAGTTCGCGCAGCAGCGGCGACACCGCCAGCACCTTGCACTCGTTGCCGGCGAACGGCGCGCGCGCGGCCAGCACGCACAGTGGCCGCAGCCGCGCCGTTTCCAGCACCGTCACCTCGTGCATCACCTCGGGCGCGATCCAGATCGCCCGCAGCGGCGGCACGATCCAGCTGCTGCCGTTGGCGGCCACGCGCAGCACGCCCTCCAGCGCGAACGTGACTTGGCCCCAGGGATGGTTGTGGGCCTGCATGAACTCGGCCGCCTGCAGGTCGCGCGCCCGCATCGTCACCGGCCGTTCCGGCGTCGGATCGTTGTAGGGGTAGGTCTTGGTGTGGGTGACGACGGTGATGGCCATGTGGGAAGCCCCGGATTCGCTTTGGCAGGATCGCGATAAACAATGTCACGCTATCTTAATTCAGCCGGCGACATTTTGCATACACTGGGCTTTACGCTACAACTCTGGAGTCCGCAATGTCCACCGCACCCCTGCGCCAGGACGCCCGCGTGATCGGCCTGGTCGGCCTCGCGCACGGCATCTCGCACTTTTACCATGTCATCCTGGCCGCGCTTTTCCCGTGGCTGATCCCGGCCTTCAAGCTGTCCTACGTCGAAGTGGGCCTGTTGATGACGGTGTTCTTCGTGGTCTCCGGCGTGGGCCAGGCGCTGGCCGGCTTCGTGGTGGACCGCTTCGGCGCGCGCGCCGTGCTGTTTTCCGGCGTCGGCATGCTGGGCGTCTCGGCGCTGGTGTTGTCCGGCGCGCAAAGCTACGCGGTGCTGATGGTCGGCGCCATGCTGGCCGGCGCCGGCAACAGCGTGTTCCACCCGGCCGACTACACGCTGCTGAACCAGCGCGTCTCCCCGGCGCGGCTGGCGCACGGCTTCTCGGTGCACGGCATCAGCGGCAATATCGGCTGGGCCCTGTCGCCGCTGTTCATGACCGCCGTCACCACGCTGTCCGACTGGCGCACCGCGCTGCTGTGCGCCGCCGCGCTGCCGTTCGGCGTGCTGGCCATCCTCGCGCTGAACCGCCACGCGCTGCGCCCCAACCCCGTCGCGCGCGTCCCGGCGGGCCAGGCGCGCGACGGCTCGCTGGACTTCCTGCGCCTGAAATCGGTGTGGATGTGCTTCGCCTTCTTCTTCATCACCGCGCTGGCGCTGGCCGGCATCCAGAGCTTCGCCTCGTCCGCGCTGGTGTCGCTGTACGGCATGTCGCTGGCGCTGGCCACCTCCAGCTACACGGCTTACATGGGCGCCTCGGCCGCCGGCATGCTGGTGGGCGGCTTCCTGGCCGCCGGCCGCCAGGACCACGACCGCACCATCGCCCTGGCGTTCGGCCTGGCCGCGCTGATGGCCATCCTGCTGGGCATGGCGGCCGTGCCGGGCTGGCTGGCCTTCGTGATGATGGGGGCGGTCGGCTTCGCGGCGGGCATCGCCGGCCCCTCGCGCGACCTGATGATCAAGGCCGCCGCGCCGCCCAACGCCACCGGCCGCGTGTTCGGCGTGGTGTACTCGGGCCTGGACAGCGGCCTGGCGGTCGGCCCGCTGCTGTTCGGCGCGTTGATGGACGCCGGCCAGCCGGCCTGGCTGTTCATCTGCATCGGCGTGTTCCAGGCGCTGGCCATCGTCACCGCCGTGGGCGTGGGCGGCAATACCCGCGCGCTGAGGCTGCAAAAAGCTTAAGATTGTCTCGTTTGATTACTCATCAAGGAGATGCCATGAGCTTTGCCACCACCGACCTGTGCGACGACCATCCCGAACTGCTGGAATCCGGCGCGCTGGCCGTGCTGCCGCCGCTCTTCACCCGCTACGGCAAGCACGCGCGCTTCAGCGGCCCCGCCACCACGCTGAAGGTGTTCGAGGACAACGCGCTGGTGCGTTCCACGCTGGAGACCGATGGCAACGGCCACGTGCTGGTGATCGACGGAGGCGGCAGCACGCGCCGCGCGCTGGTCGGCGGCCAACTGGGCGTGCTGGCGCAAAACAACGGCTGGGCCGGCATCGTGGTGTATGGCTGCATCCGCGACACCGACGAGATCAACGCCTGCGAAGTTGGCGTGCGCGCCCTGGGCGCCCATCCGCAAAAGAGTTCGAAGAAGGGCGACGGCGACCGCAATGTGCGGATCCAGATCGCCGGCGTGGCGGTGTCGCCGGGCGACTGGATCTACGCGGACGCCGACGGCGTCCTGGTCTCGCGCGGCAAGCTGGCCTGACGCTTTCCACCCATCAAAAGAAACGGCCGCCCCGTTGACGTCAACGGCGCGGCCTATTCGTTCAGGTTGCTCGTCCGGACAAGCAACCGACCGGGCCAGGCCCCGCTCCGACTTCCGGATACCGCTGTGCTAGCGTCGACATCATCCGGACCCATCGCGGCGCACTGGCTGCTCTGTTATTTTTGATGGTTTCACTTTAGCAGAGCCCGCCGGATTGTCCCATTGTATTTTCTTAAGAAAACTATCGTTTCAATAAAGAAATTCATGTATCCATTGAGAAATTTCAATGTTTTCATGCCGTGGAATTTATATTCCACATCGCGAAACGCATGCGGCTGTGCCGCACGCGGCGGCTTTCATTGGAAGAAATGTCTTGCCGTATCATGAAAAATGAAATTTAAATTATTGATTTTTAAACGATTATATTTGCTCATGTATCTTATATAAGACCATTGCTGCGCTGAACAATACGGCCTACCATGTTTCTAAAGGATTTCGTTTATTCAGCAAGGAGAACCACCATGGCAACGCGTGAACAGCAAGCGGCCGAACTGCAAAAGGAATGGGACACCCATCCGCGCTGGAATGGCGTGACCCGGAGCTACACGGCGGACGACGTGGTCCGGCTGCGCGGCTCCCTGAGGATAGAACACACGCTCGCGCGGCGCGGCGCGGAAAAGCTGTGGGACCTGGTCAACAACGAGCCCTTCGTCAACGCGCTGGGCGCGCTGACCGGCAACCAGGCCATGCAGCAGGTGAAGGCCGGGCTGAAGGCGATCTACCTGTCCGGCTGGTAGGTCGCCGGCGACGCCAACCTGGCCGGCGAAATGTATCCGGACCAGTCGCTGTACCCGGCCAACTCGGTGCCGATGGTGGTGCGCCGCATCAACAACACCTTCCAGCGCGCCGACCAGATCCAATGGTCCGAGGGCAAGGACGACATCGACTACTTCGCGCCCATCGTGGCCGACGCGGAGGCCGGCTTCGGCGGCGTGCTGAACGCCTACGAGCTGATGAAATCCATGATAGAGGCGGGCGCCGCCGGCGTGCACTTCGAGGACCAGTTGGCCTCCGTGAAGAAGTGCGGCCACATGGGCGGCAAGGTGCTGGTGCCGACCCGCGAGGCGATCGAGAAGCTGACCGCCGCGCGCCTGGCGGCCGACGTGATGGGCACCTCGACGCTGGTGATCGCCCGCACCGACGCCGAGGCGGCCGACCTGCTGACCTCGGACGTGGACCCCAACGACCGCGCGTTCTGCACCGGCGAGCGCACCGTCGAGGGTTTCTACAAGGTGCGCCCCGGCATCGACCAGGCCGTGTCCCGCGCGCTGGCCTACGCGCCGTACTCCGACTTGGTGTGGTGCGAAACTGGCCGGCCCGACCTGGTCTTCGCCAGGGAGTTCGCGGCCGCCGTGCACGAGAGGTTCCCGGGCAAGATGCTGGCCTATAACTGCTCTCCCTCGTTCAACTGGAAGAAGAACCTGGACGACGCCACCATCGCCAAGTTCCAGCGCGAGCTGGGCGCCATGGGCTACAAGTTCCAGTTCATCACGCTGGCCGGTTTCCACTCGCTGAACCACGGCATGTTCAACCTGGCGCACGGTTACGCGCGGCGCCACATGTCGGCCTTCGTGGAACTGCAGGAGGCCGAGTTCCAGGCGGCCGAGAAGGGCTTCACGGCCGTGAAGCACCAGCGCGAGGTGGGCACCGGCTACTTCGACGCGGTCACCCAGGCCATCCAGCAGGGCCAGAGCTCGACCACCGCGCTGCACGGCTCGACGGAAAACGAGCAATTCTTCGATAGCAAAAAAGTCGCCTGACGACTGATCGGGCGGGGAGCCTCCCCCGCCAACTCGCGGCCGCCTGCCAGCCCTCCCTGGCCTGCGGCCTTTTTTCCTTAGGTATAATGCGCTCTTATAGCTTGTTCAGCTTCACACCGCTACGTCTAAGGAATTCCCCATGTTCAGTTACCGCCACGGCTTTCACGCCGGCAACCACGCCGATGTGCTGAAGCATTTCGTGCTGATCCAGCTGCTTCAGTATATGAACCAGAAGGACGCCGCCTACAGCTACATCGACACCCACGCCGGTGCGGGCGTGTACGCGCTGGACGGTACCTTCGCCTCGAAGAACGCGGAATACGAGACCGGCATCGGCCCCCTGTGGGACCGCACCGACATGCCGGCCGCGCTGGCCGAGTACGTGGCGCTGATCAAGGGCATGAACCCCAGCGGCAAGCTGCGCTACTACCCCGGCTCGCCGTACTGCGCCGACCAGGTCGCGCGCGAGCAGGACCGCCTGCGCCTGTACGAGCTGCACCCGGCAGACTCCAAGATCCTGACCGACAACTTCCGCAAGCTGGACGAGCACAAGGCCGCGCAGGGCATCCGCTCCACCGTGCGCGGCAAACGCGTGCTGGTCACGCGCGGCGACGGCTTCCATGAACTGAAGGGCCTGCTGCCGCCGCCGTCGCGCCGCGCCGTGGTGCTGTGCGACCCGCCGTACGAGGACAAGCAGGACTACCGCAAGGTGGTGGAGATGCTGAACGACGCCACCAAGCGCTTCCCGGCCGGCACCTACGCCATCTGGTACCCGATCCTGCAGCGCATCGAGGCGCGCAACTTCGCCGAGCGCATGAAGCACGTCAAGGGCACGGAGTGGCTGAACGTCACGCTGACGATCCGCACGCCGGGACCGGATGGCTTCGGCGGCCTGCACAGCAGCGGCATGTTCATCGTCAATCCGCCGTACACGCTGGAGGCGACGCTGAAGGAAGTGATGCCCTACCTGAAAGAAGTGTTGGGCGAGGACGCCGGCGCCACCTTCGTGCTGGAATCGGGCACCGCCGCCACCGCGCCGCGCGCCGGTTCGCTGCAGCAGACCGAGAACAATCCGCGCGGCGGCCTGCGCGCGCCGATCTCGCCGCGCGCCATCGGTCCCGGCGGTAGCCTGCGCGGCAACAACGCGCCGACCGCGCCGCGCGGCAGCCTGCGCACCTCGTCGCGTCCCGGCACGCCGGGCGCGGCCACGGGCCGTCCGGGTTCGCCGGGCGCCAGCTACAGCCGTCCGGCCGGCGCCAAGGCGGTTGCCAAGCTGGGCACCGACGGTCCCCGCGGCGCCGGGCCGCGCAAGCCGCGCCGCCCGTGACCGCGGGCGGGGCGGCGCGTCGATCCGGCGCAACAACGGCCTCGGCCGTTGCAATGATATTTGTCAAATAAACATTGTCAAGGATTTACTAAAGGGATAGGCTTGAAGTAACCGGAGCGCGCGTGAATAACGGTTCCGGCAAGCTTGCCGCGCATCCCCGCAGCGCCCGCGCGGCCCGGAATCCCTTGCATAGAGGCCAGCCATGACCATTGGTATGCCTGTCCAGATCGCCCCCGCGCTCGCCAACCAGTTTTACCTGGCCCGCCAGCCCATTCTCAACCGCAACCAGCGCCTGGTCGCGTACGAGCTGCTGTTCCGCCACGCGGACGTGGAATACGCCGAGGTCGGCGACGACGCCTCCGCCACCGCCACCGTGATCGCCCACGCGTCCGAGCTGGGCATGGGCCACGTGGTGGGCGACCAGATGGCTTTCGTCAACGTGGACGCGGTGGGGCTGATGAGCGACTTCATCCATTTCCTGCCCAACGACAAGGTCATCCTCGAAATCCTGGAAACGGTGCGCGCGACGCCGGAGGTGTTGAAACGCGTGCGCGAGCTGAAGGACGCCGGCTTCCGCTTCGCGCTGGACGACGTGGTCGCCGAGTCGGAGGACGTGCACGAGCTGCAGGATCTGATGGACGTGATCAAGGTCGACATCCACGAGATGCCGCCGGCCCGCCTCCATTCGCTGGCGAGGAATCTGCGCAATCCCAGGCAAAAGCTGCTGGCCGAGAAGGTGGAGACGGTGGAGGAGTTCCAGCAGTGCATGGACCTGGGCTTCGAATACTTCCAGGGCTACTACTTCGCGCGCCCGGTCATCCTCAGCGGCAAGAAAATCGAACCGTCGCAGATGGCCATCCTGCACCTGCTCAACCTGCTGAACGCGGACGCCGACCAGAACGAGATCGAACGCGCGGTCAAGCACGACGTGCTGATCACGCTGAACCTGCTGCGGCTGGTGAACACGCCGGCGGTGGGCGCGCGCTTCCGCATCAACTCGGTCGGGCACGCGCTGATCGTGCTGGGGCGGCGCCAGCTGCAGCGCTGGCTGCAGATCCTGCTGTACGTGAAATCCGGGCCGAAGCAGGACTTCGACTCGCCGCTGCTGCAGCTGGCCACCACGCGCGGCAAGACCATGGAACTGCTGATGGAGCACAAGCATCCGGGCCAGCGGACGGGCGCCGACATCGGTTTCACGGTCGGCATCATGTCGCTGATGGACACGCTGTTCTCGGTGCGGATGGAGGAGATCCTGGACAGCGTGAACGTGCTGGACGAGGTGCGCGGCGCGCTGCTGCACCGGCGCGGCAACTACGGCAGCATGCTGGCGCTGGTCGAGCACACCGAGCGCGGCGCCGACAGTCCCGGCCTGGGCTACCTGCTGCAGGAGCTGGACCTGGCGCCGGCCGACCTGTACGCGATCCAACTGGCCGCCTACGACTGGGTCAACGACTACCGGCAGGGCGTGCACTAGCCTGGCTTGTCGGCCCGAACCCCGGGCCAGCAAAACAAGGCGCCGAGGAACAGTGTAATCACCAGCAACGGTTCCGCCACTGGTTTGGCTAGCCCGTGTTCGTAGAACAATCCACAGAAACTCAGCGCCGTTGGAATGGCGAGCAATGCGCCCGCTGTTTTGCGTTGCGCGACGGAGGCGAGGATCTTGCGCCCGTAGATGGCGATGTGGATGTAGCCCAAAACAAACGTCAATGAGCCGAGCACGACGATGGCGGGAGGAATTTTCATCGTCATGCCGAAAAACGTCAACGGCACGCTTGCCACCAATATGGCCGCGGCCAGGAGTCCCGAGAATACGCGCGCCGCGCCGAGCAGGAATTCGCCGTTTGGCGGAGATGGCTTTGGCATGATCATTCTTTGTGAAAATATAATCTTGCCAATATAGCATGGTCGCCCGGGCCCGTGGCCGACCGGGCTTTTACTGCCCCAGCAGCAGGAACACCGTGGGCTTCTTGTGGAAGTCCGGCGCCTTGCCCGAGGCGAGCAGGCTTTTCCATTGGGCGCCCGTCATGGTGCGGATGCTTTCGGACGGCAGGCTGATGTCGGTGGCCACGCACACCAGCGTGCTCCCATGGCAGCTGGCGATGATGGCTTCCAGCATGGCGGCGTTGCGGTAGGGCGTTTCAATGAACAGCTGCGTCTGCTTTTCGTGGCGCGAGCGGATTTCCAGCTCCTTGAGGCGCTTGGCGCGCAGCGCGGCGTCGGTCGGCAGGTAGCCGTTGAAGGCGAAGCTCTGGCCGTTCAGGCCGCTCGCCATCACCGACAGCAGCAGCGACGACGGGCCGACCAGCGGCCGCACGGGGATGCCGTGCTGGTGCGCCAGCCGCACCAGGTCCGCGCCGGGGTCGGCCACGGCGGGCACGCCCGCCTCGGACACCAGCCCCGCGTCCTGCCCGGCCAGCAGCGGCTCCAGCAGGCCCGTCAGCGCGGCGTGCGGGGTGTTGATGTTCAGCTCGGCGATCTTGATTTCCTGCAGCGGACGCGCCAGCGGGTGCCGCGCGCCGACCAGTTTCAGGAAGGCGCGCGCCGTCTTGGCGTTCTCGGCCACGAAATAGCCGAGGGCGGCCGTGGTGGCCTGCACGTGCTCGGGGATGACGTGGGCCAGCGATTCGGTGTCGCCCAGGGTGTTCGGGATGAGGAAGAGGGTGCCGGTCATATTCATTGTTGATGCGAGCCAAAACCAGCGGCAGAAACCGGGGTCAGACCCAGTGGGGGAAGCGGCCCCAATGGGGCCGCTTCCGATCCCGAAGGGACTGGGCCGTGGTCTTGGTTCAGGTTGAAGAAGGAAACGCCGGCCTTGCGCAGCATGCCCGTCAGGGCGATTAGCGGCAGGCCGGTGAGGGCGGTCGGGTCGCCGCTGTCGATGCGTTCCAGGATGGCGATGCCCAGCGCCTCGTTCTTGGCGCTGCCGGCGCAGTCGTAGGGCTGCTCGATGCGCAGGTAGGCGTCCAGCTCCTCGTCAGGCAGGTCGCGGAACCGCACGACGGTCTGGATGTCCTCGACCTGGGCCGTGCTGTCGCGTCCATCCCACAGGCACAGCGCGGTGTGGAACACCACATCGCGCCCGCGCATTTTCCGCAGTTGGGCCAGGGCGGCGGCGTGGCCGCCGGGCTTGCCGATCTGCTCGCCGTCCAGCGTGGCGACCTGGTCGGAGCCGATCACCAGGCAGCCGGGATGGCGCAGGGCGACGGCGGACGCTTTCTCGCGCGCCAGGCGCAGGGCGGTGGCGCTGGGCGACTCGCCCGGTAGCGGGCTTTCGTCGATATCGGGCACGGCCACGTCGAAGGGCAGCCGCAGCCGCGACAGCAGCTCGCGGCGGTAGGCCGAGCTGGACGCCAGGATCAGGCGCGGAGCCCGGCCCGGCGGCGAATTTTCAATAATTGGCATTTGATGCTGGCCCCTGGCGAAGAATTGTTATATGCTCTGTGCGCCGTCATCCCGACACAAAATTTGTGCGCGAGATCGACGCAAATGCGGCGCGCCGGCGAAAATCCTGTTATTATCGCAGGTTTTCCGGGGAACGCTGCTAATGAATGCCTTTGTGATCGACGCCTTTGATTTCAGTCGGACCAATGGGAGCCGCGACGGTGTGACACCGGTCGCCGACATGAGCCGGCTGGCCAAGGAATGCGCCGATACCTCCGGCGAGATCGCCTGGAAGGTGGAGGGCGGCACCAGCAAGCACGGCTTTCCGCAACTGCGTCTGACCGTGTCCGGCACCGTGCAACTGGTTTGCCAGCGCTGCATGGCGCCTTACGCGCACACGCTGGAATCGTCGACGCTGCTGATGCTGGGCAAGGACGACGAGCAGGCCGATGAGATCGAATCCATCATCGACGACGAGAGCATCGACGTCATCGTCGGCGCCCGCGACATGGACATGATGTACCTGGTGGAAGACGAGGCCCTGCTGGCCTTGCCGCACACGCCCAAGCACGAGGTGTGTCCGGACACGGCGCTGCTCGACGCCCAGAAGTCCGAGAAGAAGTCGCCGTTTGCAGGTCTGAAAGACCTGAAAAAATAAACACACAGAACAAGTTGTAGTAAAGAACGTGTCAAAACGCGTGCAGTTGATCGAGTATTGGCATTGTGTTGTATGCAGTAGAAGAAGGGCAATGCGGCAAAGTTTTGCCGCAGGGATACTCGATTCGCATGTATTTGCCGGTCGATTGTGTTAGAATTTTAGAACTTATGTATTAGGAGTCATCATGGCAGTTCAGCAGAACAAGAAATCCCCATCGAAGCGCGGTATGCACCGTTCGCACGATTTCCTGGTTGCACCAAACCTGGCGGTCGAGCCAACCACCGGTGAAACGCACCTGCGTCACCACATCAGCCCTAACGGTTTCTACCGTGGCCGTAAAGTGCTGAAGACCAAAAACGACGAGTAATCGGCGTTTTTAGCAAGATTAAAAGCGGTGCGACGTGAGTTGGTCTGACGTGGCGCCGCTTTTTTCTTTTCTTCCGGCTGTTATTCGACAGCTCGCCACTCGTATCTTGCAGGACTGACCCGTCAGCCTCGCATTTTGTCCCACAATGACAATCAAAATATCCATCGACTGCATGGGCGGAGATCACGGCCCGTCTGTCACCATTCCTGCCGCCATTTCCTTCGCTAAACGGGAGCCCGAAGCCGAGCTGATCCTCGTTGGCCTGGAAAACGTCATTCGCGCCGAGCTCAAAAAGCACCACGCCGAGAACCTGCCCCGCATCTCCGTCCAGCACGCCTCCGAACAGGTGACCATGGACGATCCGCTCGAAGTGGCGCTGCGCCGCAAGAAGGACTCCTCGATGCGCGTGGCGGTCGAGCAAGTCAAGGACGGCAAGGCGCACGCCGCCGTCTCGGCCGGCAACACCGGCGCCCTGATGGCCGTCTCGCGCTACGTGCTCAAGACCATGGCCGGCGTCGACCGCCCCGCCATTTGCAGCATCCTGCCCAACGAGAAGAACGGCCCCACCTACATGCTGGACCTGGGCGCGAATGTCGATTGCGAGCCGCACCATTTGCACCAGTTCGCCATCATGGGCTCCGTGCTGGTCAGCGCCATGGAGGGCATAGCGCGCCCGACCATCGGCCTGCTGAACGTGGGCACCGAGGACATCAAGGGCAACGAGGTCGTCAAGCTCACCAGCAAGCTGCTGCAGGCCGACCACGAGCGCGGCGCGCTCAATTTCCACGGCAACGTGGAAGGCAACGATATTTTCAAGGGAACGGTCGATCTGGTGGTGTGCGACGGTTTCGTTGGCAATGTGACCTTGAAGGCCGTCGAGGGCCTGGGCCACTTCGTCAAGAGTGTGATCACCACTGAATTCAAGCGCAACATCTTCACGATGCTGGGCGCGCTGATCGGCAATGGCGCGCTGAAGGCGATGAAAAACAAGTTCAACCCTTCCCGCTACAACGGCGCCAGTCTGCTGGGCCTGCGCGGCCTGGTGTTCAAGAGCCACGGCGGAGCCGACGCTTATTCCTTTGAATGGGCGATCCGGCGCGCGTATGATGCTGCAAAAAATGACGTGCAGGCGCATTTGTCGACGATGATCGCCGAACTGATGCCCCGCAGCACGGAGACAACGCAAGAGCCGGTATAACGCCACGCGCGCGAGCCGGCCCGCTTATCTGGGACGATACGGATGACTTTGTACAGCAAAATTATAGGCACCGGCAGTTATCTGCCAGAACAACGAGTGACCAATGAGGACCTGACCGTGCAACTGGCGGCCAAGGGCATAGAGACGTCGGACGAATGGATCACCAGCCGCAGCGGCATCTCGGCGCGCCACTACGCGGCGCCCGAGCAGAACTCGTCGGACCTGGCGGTGCACGCCGCCAGGAAAGCGCTGGAGATGGCCGGCCTGAAGCCCGATGACATCGACCTGATCATCGTCGCCAGCTCCACGCCGGACTTCTTCGGCAGCTTCCCCAGCACCGCCTGCATCGTGCAGCGCAAGCTGGGCATGACCAACCACAGCGCGGCGGTGGACGTGCAGGCCGTCTGCAGCGGCTTTGTCTACGCCGTTTCGACCGCCGACGCCTTCATCAGGGCCGGCGTGCACAAGAACGTGCTGGTGATCGGCTCCGAGGTGTTCTCGCGCATCCTCAATTTCGAGGACCGCACCACCTGCGTGCTGTTCGGCGACGGCGCCGGCGCCATTGTCATGAGCGCCTCGGAGGAACCGGGCATCCTGGCCACCAAGCTGCACGCCGACGGCCGCCACGCGGACATCCTCAGCATCCCCGGCAACCTGTCCGGCGGCGCGGTGGCGGGTAGTTCCTACCTGTTCATGGATGGCCCGGCGGTGTTCAAGCTGGCCGTGACGGTGCTGGAGCAGGTCGCCAACGAGGCGCTGGAGCACGCCGGCATGACCGCCGGCCAGATCGACTGGCTGATCCCGCACCAGGCCAACATCCGCATCATGAAGGGCACCGCCAAGAAGCTGGGCATGCCGCTGGAAAAGATGGTGGTCACGGTGGACCAGCACGGCAACACCTCGGCCGCGTCGATCCCGCTGGCGCTGGACATCGCCGTGCGCGATGGCCGCATCAAGAAGGGCGATCACGTGATGATGGAAGGCGTAGGCGGCGGCTTCACGTGGGGCGCCGTCCTCGTGAGGATGTAAGGTTCGGCCCGAGGCGGTAAAATAAGGGCCCTCTTTAGAATTAGAGTTCTACCCATTTGGGGCGCGGCGGGTGCCACACCATAAGATTCCCGCCGTTGGCCCCCTTTGACAAAAGAACGAGACAGATATGACCAAATTTGCATTTGTATTCCCAGGCCAGGGTTCGCAGGCGATCGCGATGATGGACGGCTTCGCCGGCAATCCCGTGGTCGCGCAGACCATCGCCGAGGCGTCGGACGCCCTCGGTTTCGACATCGGCAAGCTGATGGCCGAAGGTCCGAAGGAAGCGCTGGACCTGACCACCAACACCCAGCCCGTCATGCTGACGGCCGGCGTCGCGGCCTACCGCGCCTGGATCGCCGCCGGCGGCCCGGTGCCGTCGGTGATGGCCGGCCACAGCCTGGGCGAGTATTCCGCACTGGTCGCCGCCGGCGTGATCGCCTTCAAGGACGCGGTGCCGCTGGTGCGCTTCCGCGCGCAGGCGATGCAGGAAGCCGTGCCGGTCGGCCAGGGCGGCATGGCCGTGGTGCTGGGCCTGTCCGATGACGACGTGCGCGCCGCCTGCGCCGAGGCCGCCGCGGCCGACGCCAGCCAGGTGGTCGAGCCGGTCAACTTCAACGCGCCCGCGCAAGTGGTGATCGCGGGCCATACCGGCGCCGTCGAACGCGCCTGCGAGATCGCCAAGGCCAAGGGCGCCAAGCGCGCCATGAAGCTGCCGGTGTCCGCGCCGTTCCACTCGACCCTGCTCAAGCCCGCGTCGGACCGCCTGAACGAATACATGGCCGGCCTGAATTTCTCGGCGCCGCGGATCGCCCTGATCAACAACGTCGACGTGGCCGTGGTGAACGACCCGGCCGCCATCAAGGACGCCCTGGTGCGCCAGGCCGCGCGCCCCGTGCGCTGGGTGGAAACCATGCAGCTGGTCGCCAACGACGGCATCACCCAGGTGGTCGAATGCGGCCCGGGCAAGGTCCTGATGGGCCTGGCCAAACGCATCGACGCGCGCCTGGTGGGCGACGCCATCACCGACCAGGCCTCCCTGGAGCGTGTGCTGGCCTCGCTGAAATAAGTTAATCGATAAGGAAACACATGACTCTGGCAAATCAAGTCGCCCTGGTTACGGGCGCATCGCGCGGCATCGGCAAGGCCATCGCGCAGGAACTGGCCAAGCAGGGCGCGCGCGTGATCGGCACCGCCACCACCGAGGCCGGCGCCGAAGCCATTTCCGCCTACCTGGCCGAGATCGGCCCCGAGGCCGGCAAGGGCCTGGTGCTGAACGTGACCGACGCCGTGCGCTGCGCGGCCGTGATCGACGAGATCACCAAGACCTGGGGCGCGGTCGGCATCCTGGTCAACAACGCCGGCATCACGCAGGATCAATTGGCCATGCGCATGAAGGACGAGGAATGGGACAGCGTCATCGCCACCAACCTCAGTTCCGTCGGCCGCCTGTCGCGCGCCGTCCTGCGGGGCATGATGAAAGCGAAGACCGGGCGTATCATCAACATCACCTCGGTGGTGGCCTCGGCCGGCAATCCGGGCCAGATGAACTACGCGGCGGCCAAGGCCGGCGTGGAGGGCATGGGCCGCGCGCTGGCGCGCGAAATCGGCAGCCGCAACATCACCGTCAACAGCGTGGCGCCGGGCTTCATCGACACCGACATGACCAAGTCGCTGGGCGACGACCAGCACGCGGCGCTGCTCACGCAGATCCCGCTGGGCCGCCTGGGCAAGCCGGAGGACATCGCCGCGGCGGTCGCCTTCCTGGCCTCGCCGCAAGCGGCGTATATCACCGGCACGACCCTGCACGTGAACGGCGGTATGTATATGAATTGATGGCCGCGCGCGGCCCGTAAGCCGCGCTTTGCTATCTTTTAAGAGAGATTTCGGCGCAAATAGCAGCAGCAGCCGAAATTAGTTTTTCAGCGCGCAAACCTGATAAAATGCGCGCTTTCCGTAACAAACAAAATGGAGCCATAACATGTCGGATATCGAACAACGCGTAAAAAAGATCGTCGCAGAACAACTGGGCGTCGCAGAAGCAGACATCAAAACCGAATCGTCGTTCGTTGACGATCTGGGCGCTGACTCCCTGGACACCGTTGAACTGGTCATGGCACTGGAAGACGAGTTCGAAATGGAAATCCCTGACGAACAAGCCGAGAAGATCACCACCGTGCAGCAAGCCATCGACTACGCCACCGCGCACGTCAAGGCTGCCTAAGCCTGCCCGATCGACTCCAGGAGAATCGCTTGAGTTCTAAAAACCGTCGTGTAGTGGTCACCGGCCTCGGCTGCGTGTCACCCGTCGGCAATACCATTGCCGAAGCGTGGAGCGCAGTTACTGAGGGTAAGTCGGGGATCGCCAACATCACCAAGTTTGATGCGCAGCCATTTTCTACCCGCTTCGCCGGTGAAGTGAAGGGCTTCAATATCGAGGATTACATCCCCGGTAAGGAAGCGCGCCATATGGATACGTTCATCCACTTTGGCATGGCAGCCGGCATTCAGGCGATCCAGGACGCGGGCCTGGTCGTCACCGAGGAAAACGCCGACCGCGTCGGTGTCATCATCGGTTCCGGCATCGGCGGCCTGCCGATGATCGAAGAGCAAAAGGCCGATTACGACAAGCGCGGACCGCGCCGTATCTCGCCGTTCTTCGTGCCGGCCTCGATCATCAATATGATTTCGGGCAACCTGTCCATCAAGTACGGCATGCGCGGCCCCAACCTGGCGATCGTGACGGCCTGCACCACCGGCCTGCACAGCATTGGCGCGGCGGCCCGCCTGATCGAGTACGGCGACGCCGACGTGATGGTGGCCGGCGGCGCGGAATCGACCGTGTCCCCGCTGGGCCTGGGCGGCTTCGCCACGGCGCGCGCGCTGTCCAGCCGCAACGACGACCCCGCGACCGCGTCCCGTCCATGGGACAAGGACCGCGACGGCTTCGTGCTGGGCGAGGGCGCCGGCGTCATGGTGCTGGAAGAGTACGAGCACGCGAAAGCGCGCGGCGCCAGGATCTACGCGGAAGTCCACGGCTTCGGCATGACGGCGGACGCCTACCACATGACGTCGCCGCTGGAAGACGGCAGCGGCGGCAGCAAGGCGGTGATCGCGGCCCTGAAAAACTCCGGCATCAACCCGGACCAGGTGCAATACGTGAACGCGCACGGCACCTCCACGCCACTGGGCGACCAGGCGGAAGTGGTGGGCATCAAGCGCACCTTCGGCGACCACGCCAAGCAGATGGTGGTCAGCTCGACCAAGTCCATGACGGGCCACCTGCTGGGCGGCGCCGGCGGTCTGGAAGCGGTGTTTACGGTACTGGCCATCCACCACCAAGTGGTGCCGCCGACCATCAACATCTTCAACCAGGACCCCGCCTGCGACCTGGACTTCTGCGCCAACGTGGCGCGCGACATGAAGATCCAGTACGCGGTGAAAAACTCGTTCGGCTTCGGCGGCACCAACGGCAGCCTCGTGTTCGGAAAAGTTTGAACCTTTCAGCCTCGCTCCGGTCGAACCGGAGTGAGCGCTGAGTCGGTGCCGGCGCCCGCCGGCACCCGACGCCCGGCCATCCGCCGTAACTCCCTTGTTTTTACTGTGGTCATGACTATCGAGGTCACCGCCATTGTTCGTCCATCCCCATGCCTGCGCCGGCTGCGGACGGCGTTCGCCATGGCGCTGCTGGCCGCCGCCGCGTGGCTGGCGCTGACCGGCGCGCCGCTGGCCGGCCCGCGCCTGATCGCCGCGGCTTTGCCCCCCGTCATGGCGCTGGCTGCCCTCGCGGGGCTATGTCCGCCGATTCTTTACGGCGCCCACGCGAAGGCGCACCGAATTGACATTTCGCGTGTCGGCCAGCTACGGCTGGCGGTATACCTGCATGCAGAGGGGGGCGCCGGCGAGCGCGTGACGCTGCTGGGCGGCGCGCTGCTGTGGCCCTGGCTGCTGGTGCTGCCCTTGCGGCGCGACGATGGCGGCGCGGCGCTGCTGGTGGTGCTGCCGGACAGCGTGGCGCCCGGCGAGTTCCGTCCGCTGGCGCTCGCGTGCCGCGCCTGCGCGGAGAAAAATCTTTGAACTTCTTGCGGTAAGCTTGCTCTAAGGCAGTATAGAGCCCGCTGCCGCCACCGGGGAACACGGCGTGACGACAGAACGCGAAAGCGATCAGTTGCTGGTGGATCGGGCCAAGGAAGGCGAGCGGCAGGCGTTCGACCTACTGGTGGCCAAGTACCAGCGCAGGCTGCTGCGCTTGCTCGCGCGCATCGTGCACGACCCGGTGGAGGCGGAGGATGTGGTACAGGAAACCTTTATTAAGGCGTATCGCGCGCTGCGGCATTTCCGCGGCGACTCGGCGTTTTATACTTGGCTGTACCGTATCGGGGTGAACACGGCGAAGAACCATCTCGCCGGGCAAAACCGCCGCACGCCGACGTCGACGGGCACGGACGCCGAACAGGCGGAGGGGCAAGAGCATGGCGAACAGCTGCACGACATCAGCACGCCGGAATCCATGCTGGCCACCAAGCAGATCGCGCAGACGGTCAACGCGGCCATCGACGCGCTGCCGGTGGACCTGCGCACGGCCATCGTGCTGCGCGAGATAGAGGGCCTGAGCTATGAGGAGATCGCCGACATCATGGCCTGCCCGATCGGCACCGTGCGCAGCCGCATTTTCCGGGCGCGCGAGGTGGTGGCGGAGAAGCTGAAGCCCTTGCTGGAGCGGGCTGCGGACAGGCGCTGGTAGGCCTTTGACAACTGGACCGGAAGACATGCACAAGAAACAACGACTCTCCGCGCTGATGGACGGCGAACTGGCCGGGCTGGACACCGAGCAGGCGATGGCCGAGCTGTCGGAGCCGGCGGGGCAGGCCACGTGGCGCAGCTACCGCGCCATCGGCGAGACCTTGCGCGCGGACCAGCCGGAACTGAGCGAGGGCTTCGCCGCCAGTCTCGCCGCGCGGCTGGACGCCGAGCCGGCACCGGGCGCGCGCGCGCCGCGCCGCCGGTCACCCGCCAAGCCGCGGCCGGCGCCGGACGCCGCCGAGGCGGAGCAGGAGGGCGCGCCGCCCGCCACGATCCTGGCCACCCCCTAAGGCCGGGCGGCGGCTGGGCGTATCGCAGCAACTTCTGCGCGCGTATCAACAGACGCTGCTGCCCACCGCGCAGGATGCGATCCAGCGCAAATCTCCCCCTTGAAAAACTTGCGGTTCGCAATATCTTGTGCATGCGGCAACGCCCGTTTTAGCTTACCATGTGCTGTGCCCTGCGCCCCATGGCGGCGGGGCCGGCGAGCTATCCAGAAAAAACCAAACCGATGCCATCCATGAAAACCAACTTCTCTACCGGTAGTAAAACGCTGTCCGCGCTGATGCTGAGCGCGGGTGTCCTGTTTGCCCCTGCTGTGCTGGGCCTGGCGCCCATGGCGCAGGCGGCCTCCACCGTCGCCGGCCTGCCCGATTTCGCCGACATGGTCGACAAGGTCGGCCCGGCCGTCGTCAACATCCGCACCACCGAGCGCGTCAAGTTGAGCCAGGGCGGCGCCGGGGCGCAGCCGGGCGAGGAGGAGATGCAGGAGTTCCTGCGGCGCTTCTTCGGCGGCGCGGTGCCCACCCCGCGCAATCCGGGCCAGGCCCCGCGCGGACGGCGCGGCACGCCGCAGCAGCAGGGCGACGAGGTGCAGCGCGGCGTCGGTTCCGGCTTCATCACCTCGCCGGACGGCTACGTGCTGACCAACGCCCACGTGGTGGACGGCGCCGACGAGGTCTACGTGACCTTGACCGACAAGCGCGAATTCAAGGCCAAGGTGCTGGGCGCGGACGCCCGCACCGACGTGGCCCTGCTCAAGATCGACGGCGCCAAGCTGCCCAGCCTGACCATCGGCGACTCGGACAAGATCCGCGTGGGCGAGTGGGTGGTGGCGATCGGCTCGCCGTTCAACCTGGAAAACACGGTCACGGCCGGCATCATCTCGGCCAAGTCGCGCGACACCGGCGAATACCTGCCGCTGATCCAGAGCGACGTGGCGGTCAACCCCGGCAACTCGGGCGGCCCCCTGATCAATATGCGCGGCGAGGTGATCGGCATCAATTCGCAGATCGCCACCCTGTCCGGCGGCTACAACGGCATCTCCTTCGCCGTGCCCATCGACGAGGCCATGCGCGTGGCCGACCAGCTGAAGAAATCCGGCAAGGTCACCCGCGGCCGCATCGGCGTGCAGATCGGCGAGCTGAGCAAGGAAGTGGCCGAGTCGCTGGGCCTGAAGGGCTCGCAGGGCGCCGAGGTGACGCTGGTGGAGCCGGGCGGCCCCGCCGACAAGGGCGGCGTCAAGGCCGGCGACATCATCCTCAAGTTCAACGGCGTGCAGATCAACCGCTCGTCCGACCTGCCGCGCCTGGTGGGCGGCACCGCGCTGGGCAGCAAGGCCGTGGTGACCGTGTGGCGCAAGGGCGCGCAGCTGGACCTGCCGGTGACGGTGGTGGAGCTGGAGGCGGACAAGACGGCCAAGGCCGGCGGTCCGGCCGAGAAGGCCAAGCCCGAGATGGCCGCCTTCAACGCGCTGGGCTTCAAGGTCAGCGACCTGACGGCGGCGCAGCGCAAGGAGACGCAGCTGGACGGCGGCGTGGTGGTCGACGCCACCGAGGGCACGGCCGCCAAGGCCGGCCTGCGCCAGGGCGACATCCTGCTGCAGCTGAACAACGTGGAGATCAAGGACGCCAAGCAATTCAACGCGCTGGTGGCCAAGCTCGATCCGAAGAAGGCGCACGTGGTGCTGGTGCGCCGCGGCGACGTGGCGCAGTTCATCCCGCTGCGCCCGGTGACCAAATAAACCCAACGGCAAATTCCGGGGTCGGACCCATTGGGTCTGACCCCCAGCCCTTCGCTTCGGGTTCAAAGTTTTTCATGCACTTCACCCTCTACTCCCGCGGCTACTGCCACCTCTGCCAGGACATGCTGGACGCCCTCAACGCGTTCCAGACCCCCGAGCGCCCCTTCACCGTCGACGTCATCGACGTGGACGCCGACGAGGCCCTGGTGGCCCGTTTCGACGAACTGGTCCCGGTGCTGTTCGCCGGCCTGGACCAGCCCGAACTGTGCCATTACTTCCTCGACGAAAACGCCGTGAGGCGGGCCCTGGCCGCCCAAAATCCCGTGTAAATCAGCCAACGGCGCCCGGTTCGCAGCATTAAACCGGGCTTTCCCCTCTGAAATCCGGTAAAATGCGGGGGTTGGAAAGCTCTTGTTTCCTTGCAGTGATAGTAACAAAAGCGCTCGCCAGGGCATCCACGCCCCGCCCGGAGCGCTTTTTTTGTCGCGCTTTTTTTGTTTGCCTACTCGAGGCAGTTCGTCTTTTTTAGATTTGTTTAATGAACAACATACGCAATTTCTCCATCATCGCCCACATCGACCACGGTAAATCGACGCTGGCCGACCGCATCATCCAGCTGTGCGGCGGCCTGTCCGAGCGCGAGATGGAGTCGCAGGTGCTCGATTCGATGGATCTGGAGCGCGAGCGCGGCATCACCATCAAGGCGCAAACCGCCGCCCTGCAATACAAGGCGCGCGACGGCCAGATCTACAACCTGAACCTGATCGACACCCCCGGCCACGTCGACTTCTCCTACGAGGTCAGCCGCTCGCTGTCCGCCTGCGAGGGCGCGCTGCTGGTGGTGGACGCGTCGCAGGGCGTCGAGGCCCAGACCGTGGCCAACTGTTACACCGCGCTGGACCTGGGCGTGGAAGTGGTGCCCGTGCTGAACAAGATCGACCTGCCGAACGCCGACCCGCCCAGCGCCATCGCCGAGATCGAGGACGTGATCGGCATCGAGGCCGGCGACGCCGTGCACTGCTCGGCCAAGACCGGCTTCGGCGTGGACGACGTGCTCGAATCCATCATCGCCAAGGTGCCGCCGCCGAAGGGCGACCCGGACGCGCCGCTGCAGGCGCTGATCGTCGACTCCTGGTACGACGCCTACGTGGGCGTGGTCATGCTGGTGCGCGTGGTGAACGGCACCCTGAAACCGAAGGACCGCATCAAGCTGATGGCGACCGAGTCGCTGCAGCTGGTGGAGGACGTGGGCGTGTTCGCGCCGCGTTCGCTGTCGCTGCCGCAGCTGTCGGCCGGCCAGGTGGGCTTCATCATCGCCGGCATCAAGGAATTGAAGGCCGCCAAGGTGGGCGACACCATCACCCTGGCCAACCGTCCGGCGCCGGCGCCGCTGCCCGGCTTCAAGGAAGTGCAGCCGCAGGTGTTCGCCGGCCTGTTCCCGGTCGAGGCCAACCAGTACGACGCGCTGCGCGACGCGCTGGAAAAGCTGAAACTGAACGACGCCGCGCTGATGTACGAGCCCGAGGTGTCGCAGGCGCTGGGCTTCGGCTTCCGCTGCGGCTTCCTGGGCCTGCTGCACATGGAAATCGTGCAGGAGCGCCTGGAGCGCGAGTTCGACCAGGACCTGATCACGACGGCGCCCACCGTGGTGTACGAGGTGGTGATGCGCGACAACAGCGTCGTCAAGGTGGACAACCCCTCGCGCATGCCGGAGCCGACCAAGATCAACGAGATCCGCGAACCCATCGTCACGGTCAATCTGTACATGCCGCAGGAATACGTGGGCTCGGTGATCACGCTGTGCATCGGCAAGCGCGGCGTGCAGATGGACATGAGCTACCACGGCCGCCAAGTCAAGCTGGTGTACGAGATGCCGATGGGCGAGATCGTGCTGGACTTCTTCGACAAGCTGAAATCGACCTCGCGCGGCTACGCGTCGATGGACTACGAGTTCAAGGAATACCGCACCTCCGACGTGGTCAAGGTGGACATGCTGATCAACGGCGACAGGGTCGACGCGCTGGCCATCATCGTGCACCGCTCGAACAGCGCCTACCGCGGCCGCCAGGTGGCCGCCAAGATGCGCGAACTGATCCCGCGCCAGATGTTCGACGTGGCGATCCAGGCCGCCATCGGCGTCAATGTGATTTCGCGCGAGAACGTCAAGGCGCTGCGCAAGAACGTGCTGGCCAAGTGCTACGGCGGCGACATCAGCCGCAAGAAGAAACTGCTGGAGAAGCAGAAGGCCGGTAAAAAACGCATGAAACAGGTGGGTTCGGTGGAGATTCCACAGGAAGCCTTCCTGGCAATCTTACAAGTGGACGAGAAATGACCCTGCAAGCCGTTCTGAGCAACTTTGCCCTGATATTGTTCATCCTGATGGTGGTGACCGGCGTCATCTGGTGCCTGGACGTGTTCTACCTGGCCAAGCAGCGCCGCGCCGCGGCCGACCGCGCCCTGGCCGAGTACGACGCCCGCACCGCCAAGCTGACCGCCGACGGCATCAAGCTGGACAACAACAGCAACCGCGCCGAGATCGAGGCCGCGCAGCTGCGCCAGCCGACCTGGGTCGAGTACTCGGGCAGCTTCTTCCCGGTGATCGCCCTGGTGTTCATCCTGCGCTCCTTCCTGTACGAGCCGTTCAAGATCCCGTCCTCGTCGATGGTGCCGACCCTGCTGATCGGCGACCTGATCCTGGTGAACAAGTTCACCTACGGCGTGCGCCTGCCCATCATCAACAAGAAGATCATCGAGCTGAACGATCCGCAGCGCGGCGACGTGATGGTGTTCAAGTATCCGCGCGACATGAGCCAGGACTACATCAAGCGGGTGATCGGCGTGCCCGGTGATAAAATCACCTATGAAAACAAGCGCCTGACGGTGAACGGCCAAGCGGTGAAGTACACCGCGCTGGACGACTACCTGAACGACGACAGCCTGCTGTACTCCAAGCAGTACAAGGAAAGCCTGGCCAACGTCGAGCACCGCGTCATCCTGACCGAGGGCGCGCCGAACGTGAACCTGGGCGACGTGAAGGACTTCCCGCACAGCGAGAACTGCACCTACCGCTACGAGGGTTTCACCTGCACCGTTCCGGCCGGAAACTACTTCATGATGGGTGATAACCGCGACAACAGCGCGGACAGCCGCTACTGGGGCTTCGTGCCGGACAAGAACATCGTCGGCAAGGCCTTCTTCGTCTGGATGAACTTCAGCAATCCGCTGAAGCGTATCGGCAGCATCAACTAAGCATCAACTAAGCACACTCTAGGAGATCGCATATGCGTGGCATGCACAAGCAGCAGGGTATTTCCCTCGTCGGCCTGATCCTGACGCTGGCCGTGCTGGGCGTGCTCGGGGTGCTGGGGATGAAAATCGTCCCCACCTATTCCGAGTACCGCGCCATCTCGTCGGCCATCGTCACCGCCAAGGGCGCCGGCAGCACGCCGAAGGAGATCATGACGTCCTTCGACAAGAGCGCCGAGGTGGGCTACATCACCGCCATCACCGGCCGCGACCTGATCATCGAGCGGGAAGAGGGCGGGCTGGAGGTGAGCTTCGCCTACGACAAGAAAATCCCGCTGGTCGGCCCGGCCAGCCTGTTGCTGGAATACGCCGGCACCACCTCGAAATCGGGCGTGGCGGCGGCCAAACCCAAACCAGAACAATAAAGAAACACGAGTCCATGAATCTACAGTTATTGCAAACCCGTTTAGGCTACACGTTCCAGGATGCTGGCCTTCTGCAGCAAGCCTTGACGCACCGTAGCCACAGCAGTTTGCATAACGAACGCCTGGAATTCCTGGGCGACTCCATCCTGAACTGCGTGGTCGCCTCGATCCTGTACGAGCGCTACAGCGGCATCGACGAGGGCGACCTGTCGCGCCTGCGCGCCAACCTGGTCAAGCAGCAATCGCTGTACGAGATCGCGCAGAAGCTGGAACTGTCGCAGTTCCTGCGCCTGGGCGAGGGCGAGCTGAAGTCGGGCGGATTCCGCCGCCCGTCCATCCTGGCCGACACGCTGGAGGCGCTGCTGGGCGCGATCTTCCTGGACACCAGCTTCGACGCCGCCGCCAAGGTGATACGCGCCTTCTACATCCCCATCCTGGACAGCGTGGACCCGCAAACCCTGGGCAAGGACGCCAAGACCCTGCTGCAGGAATTCTTGCAAAGCAAGAAGATCTCGCTGCCGCTGTACAATGTGGTGGCCACCCATGGCGCCGCGCACAGCCAGGAGTTTGAAATCGAGTGCCTGGTGCCCAAGCTGGGCATCCAGGTCTATGGCCGCGGCGGCAGCCGCCGCGCCGGCGAACAGGCCGCCGCCAAGCTGGCGCTGGAAGTGGCGGAGCAGGCGTTGCAGAAAACGCCGGCCGCCGCGCGCAAGCCACGCCAGCGCGGCGCCCAGCTGAAGCTGGCCGGCATCGCCACCATCCAGGGCGAGACCGACCCCGAACCGGCCGCCCCAAAAGGCAAGGCCGCTGGCGATGGCAAAGTAGCCAAATCTTAAAATAAGCAGGTCACACATGAACACCGAAACCACCCCCGCCGGCTTCCGCTGCGGCTACATCGCCATCGTCGGCCGTCCCAACGTGGGCAAATCGACGCTGATGAACATGCTCATCGGCGCCAAGGTCAGCATCACCTCGCGCAAGGCGCAAACCACGCGCCACCGCATCACCGGCATCCAGACCCTGGACGACGCCCAGTTCATCTACGTGGACACGCCCGGCTTCCAGACCCGCCACGCCAACGCGCTGAACAAGACGCTGAACAAGACCGTCACCAACACGCTGGACTCGTCGGACGTGATCCTGTACGTGATCGAGGCCGGCACCTTCGGCCCGCAGGACCAGCAGGTGGTGGACCTGCTGCCCAAATCGGTGCCCGTGATCCTGGTGATCAACAAGGCGGACCGCGTGAAGGACAAGGCCACGCTGATGCCGTTCGCGCAGCAGGTGGCGGCCAAGCACGACTTCGCGGCCATCGTGCCGGTGTCGGCCAAGCTGCGCTTCCAGCTGGACGGCCTGCAGGACGAGATCAAGCGCCTGCTGCCCGAGAACGAGCCGGTGTTCGGCGCGGACGACATCACCGACCGCAGCGAGAAGTTCCTGGCCTCGGAGATCGTGCGCGAAAAGCTGTTCCGCTTCGTCGGCGACGAGCTGCCCTACACCAGCACCGTGCTGATCGAGAAGTTCGAGCAGGAGGGCAATCTGCGCCGCGTCTTCGCCGCCATCCTGGTCGAGCGCGACACGCACAAGTCCATGATCATCGGCAACAAGGGCGCGCGCCTGAAGGACGTCTCCACCCAGGCCCGGCTGGACATGGAAAAGCTGTTCGGCGGCCCGGTGTACCTGGAGATCTGGGTCAAGGTCAAGTCCGGCTGGGCCGACAACGAAGCGGGATTGCGCGCCTACGGCTACGAGTAATGCCATTCCGGGAATGTCTGTGAGCGCCGCGGCGGAACCCAAGCGACCCCGCGCCCCCGCGCGCGAACGCACGGTCGGCACCCGCGTCGCGGGGCAGCCGGCCTTCGTGCTGCACAGCTATCCCTACAAGGAAACCAGCCTCATCGTCGACATGCTGACGCGCGACTACGGCCGCGTGGCCCTGATCGCCAAGGGCGCCAAGCGCCCGCACTCGCAGCTGCGCGGCGTGCTGCAAACATTCCAGCCCCTGTCCGCCAGCTGGACCGGCAAGAACGAACTGCGCACGCTGACCGACGCCGAATGGGTGGGCGGCATGCTGCCGCTGGAGAAGACCGCGCTGCTGTGCGGCTTCTACCTCAACGAGCTGCTGGTCAAGCTGCTGGCGCGCGACGACGCCCATCCCGACCTGTTCAACCACTACGTGTCCACCCTGAACCAGTTGGCGCATAATGAACCCGCGCCCATCGTGCTGCGCAAGTTCGAGCGCGCGCTGTTGAAGGAAACCGGCGTCGCCGCCGACCTCGCGCGCTGCGCCGACACCCGCGAGCGGGTGAGGGCGGAGGTGGTGTACGTGGTGGACCCCGAACGCGGTCCGCGCCCGGAGCGGGCGGCGGACCAGGCGCCGCGCGTGTCCGGCAAGACCCTGCTGGACATGGAGCGCGAGGACTACCAAGACGCCGCCACGCAGGCGCAAAGCAAGCAACTGATGCGCTTCCTGCTGGCGCATCACCTGGGAGGCGCGCCGCTGAACACGCGCCAGATACTGATCGACCTGATGCAGCTGTAAAGCGGCTGTCAACAACCCATCCAAGACCATGAGCTTCCTGTTCCCCTCCGGCCCCGTCATCGACCTGGGCGTCAACATCGACCACGTGGCCACCTTGCGCAACGCGCGCGGCACCGCCTATCCCGACCCGATCCGCGCCGCGCTGCTGGCCGAGCAAGCCGGCGCCGACTGCATCACCCTGCACCTGCGCGAGGACCGCCGCCACATCAAGGACGCCGACGTGATCGCGCTGGCGCCGCAGCTGGTCACCCGCATGAACCTGGAGGCCGCCGTCACCCGGGAGATGCTGGACTTCGCCTGTTCCATCAAGCCGGCCGACGTGTGCCTGGTGCCCGAGAAGCGCACCGAGGTCACCACCGAGGGCGGCCTGGACGTGGCCGGCCACTTCAACGAGGTGCAGGCCGCCGTCCGGCAGCTGCAGGCCGAGGGCATCCGCGTCAGCCTGTTCATCGACGCCGACGAGCAGCAGATCGCCGCCGCCGCCGAATCCGGCGCGCCCGTCATCGAGCTGCACACCGGCCGCTACGCCGACACCGAGGGCGCGGAGCAGGCCGCCGAGCTGGAGCGCGTCAAGGCCGGCGTGCTGTTCGGCGCGCAGCGCGGGCTGAAGGTCAACGCCGGTCACGGCCTGCACTACACCAACGTGCAGGCCATCGCCGCCATTCCCGGCATCGTGGAACTGAACATCGGCCACGCCATCGTCGCGCACGCCGTGTTCGTCGGCTGGGAAAACGCCGTGCGCGAAATGAAGGCCATCATGGTCGCGACGAGGCTGGGCGCGAAATGATCTACGGCGTCGGCACCGATATCTGCCAAATCTCGCGCGTGGCGCAGTCGCTGGAACGCAGCGGCGCGCGCTTCGCGGAAAAGATATTGGGACCGGAGGAACTGCTGCAGTACCGGAAGCGCAGCGCCAACGGCAGCGGCGGCGCCGCGCGCGGCCTGCGCTACCTGGCCACGCGCTTCGCCGCCAAGGAAGCCTTCGGCAAGGCCATCGGCACCGGCGTGGCCGGCCCCATGACCCTGCGCAACGCCCAGCTGCTCAACGAGGACAGCGGCAAGCCGGTGATGGTGTGCAGCGGCACGCTGGCCGAATTCATGCAAAGCCACCGCCTGTCGTCGCAGGTGAGCGTGAGCGACGAGGCGGAATACGCGGTCGCTTTCGTGATCGTCGAACAGGCCCCGGAAACCGTATAAATCAATGACAGACGCAAACGACGAAACCCCGGGCGAGACCATTGATGCGCGCGCGCAGGTGCTGGCCACGGTGGCCAAGCTGCCCAACCTGCCGGGCGTGTACCGCTATTTCGACGCCGCCGACAACGTGCTCTACGTGGGCAAGGCGCGCGACCTGAAGAAGCGCGTGTCGAGCTACTTCCAGAAGAACCTGGCCAGCCCGCGCATCGCCATGATGGTCGAGCGCATCGCGCGCCTGGAAACCACGGTCACGCACAGCGAGGCCGAGGCGCTGATCCTCGAGAACAACCTGATCAAGGCCCTGCAGCCGCGCTTCAACATCCTGTTCCGTGACGACAAGTCCTACCCCTACCTGAAGATCACCGGCGACGCCGTGCCGCGCATGGTCTACTACCGCGGCGCGGTGGACAAGCGCAACCAGTACTTCGGTCCCTTCCCCAGCGCCTGGGCGGTGAAGGAATCGATGCAGATCCTGCAGAAGGTGTTCCTGTTGCGCACCTGCGAGGACAGCGTCTACGCCAACCGCACGCGCCCCTGCCTGCTGCACCAGATCGGCCGCTGCAGCGCGCCCTGCGTGGACGCCATCGCCGTCGAGGACTACAAGATGGACGTGGACAACGCCGCGCGCTTCCTGCGCGGGCGCACCAGCGAAGTGATGGAGGATCTCGAAAAGAAGATGCACGCCTACGCCGCCGACCTCAAGTTCGAGCAGGCCGCCTCGGTGCGCAACCAGATCCAGTCGCTGTCCAAGGTGCTGCACCAGCAAAGCATGGAGACCACGGGCGACGCCGACGTCGACATCATCGCCGTGCTGGTGCAGGGCGGACGCGCCTGCGTCAACCTGGCCATGGTGCGCGGCGGCCGCCACCTGGGCGACCGCGCCTACTTCCCGTCCCACTTCGGCGACGCCGCCGCCATCGCGGAGGCCGCGCCGGAGGTGGAGGTGCTGAGCGCCTTCCTGGTGCAGCACTACACCGAGAAGTTCATCCCCGGCACGCTGATCCTCAACATCGAATACGACCAGCCGGAGCTGATGATCGCGCTGCAGGAGCAGTGCGGCCACCGCATCAACCTGATCTTCCAGCCGCAGGGGCAGCGCCGCCAGTGGCTGGAGCTGGCGCAGAAGGGCGCCGAGATCTCGCTGGCGCGGCTGCTGTCCGAACAGGGCTCGCAGCAATCGCGCACGCGCGCGCTGGCCGAGGCGCTGGCGCTGGAGGCGGACGACCTGGACACGCTGCGCGTGGAATGCTTCGACATCTCGCACACGCAGGGCGAGGCCACGCAGGCCTCGTGCGTGGTGTTCCACCACCACCAGATGCAGAACGGCGAATACCGCCGCTACAACATCAACGACATCACGCCGGGCGACGATTACGCCGCCATGCGCCAGGTGCTGATGCGGCGCTACGAGAAGGTCGCCAACGGCGACGGCGTGATGCCGGACGTGGTGCTGATCGACGGCGGCAAGGGGCAGGTGGAGATGGCGCGCCAGGTGTTCTCCGAGCTGGGGCTGGACATCGGCCTGATCGTCGGCGTGGCGAAAGGGGAGGGCCGCCGCGTGGGCCTGGAGACGCTGGTGTTCGTGGACGGCCGCGCGCCGCGGGAACTGGGCAAGGAATCGGCCGCGCTGATGCTGGTGGCGCAGATCCGCGACGAGGCGCACCGCTTCGCCATCACCGGCATGCGCGCCAAGCGCGCCAAGACGCGCCAGACCTCGCGCCTGGAGGAGATCGAGGGCATCGGAGCCAAACGGCGCCAGAAGCTGCTGGCGCGCTTCGGCGGCCTGCGCGGCGTGGTCAACGCCAGCGTGGAGGACCTGATGTCGGTGGAGGGCATATCCAGCGCCCTGGCGGAAGAAATCTACAAACAACTCCACTAGAGCCCCGTGTTCGCTGGTGCTTAGCCACCCGGCAAGGTAGACTAGCGGCGCATTGATAATAATTACGAGCCGCTGTCACCTATGCCCTTCAATATCCCGATTCTGTTGACCTGGTTGCGCGTCGCGCTGATCCCGCTGGTGGTGGGCGTGTACTACCTGCCGCCGCCCTGGCTCCCGGTGGCGGACCGCAACCTGGCCGCGACCGTGGTGTTCATCGTGGCCGCCATCACGGACTGGTTCGACGGCTTCCTGGCGCGGCGCTGGAACCAGACCTCCGCCTTCGGCGCCTTCCTCGACCCGGTGGCCGACAAGCTGATGGTGGCCGGCGCGCTGCTGGTGCTGGTACAGCTGGACCGGGTCAACGCCATCCTCGCCTTCATCATCATCGGCCGCGAGATCACCATCTCCGCGCTGCGCGAATGGATGGCGCAGATCGGCGCCTCGAAGTCGGTGGCGGTGAACTCGATCGGCAAGATCAAGACCGCCGCGCAGATGACGGCCATCCCCATGCTGCTGTACCACGACGTGCTGTTCGGCGCCGTCGACACCCAGTTCTGGGGCGACAAGCTGCTGTGGATCGCCAGCGTGCTGACCGTGTGGTCGATGTTCTACTACCTGAAAAAAGCCTGGCCGCTGATCAAGGAAAAGAGCGGCATGCTGGAAAATTAAGATAAATCGTTTCCAGTGCCCTTGACAACGGTTCTGTAGGGTCTATAATGCTGGCCTGTTGTTGATGACAACGCGCAGCGAGAACGAAGCGGGAGTAGCTCAGTTGGTAGAGCGCAACCTTGCCAAGGTTGAGGTCGAGAGTTCGAGACTCTTCTCCCGCTCCA
>NZ_FPBO01000011.1:0-21162 GCF_900116645.1 Pseudoduganella namucuonensis
GCGCATCAATACACCAACGACACTACTGAAAGCAGCGGTCGGCGTATTTCCACACCTAGCCGCGACATAGCCTAAAAAAACCAACGGCGGACACCTGGGGTCTGACCCGTTGGGTCGGACCCCGGCATCTGCCGTTGGTTTTAAAGGAGGCGCCTTACAGCTTGCCGCTCACCACCAGCCCCACCCAGCGCGGCACGGCGGGCGTGTAGAGGTTCCAGGTGCGCGTGAGCGGGGTGTCGTTGCCGAAGGCGTTCTTCACCAGCACGCTCACGTCGAACGAGCCGCTGCGCGTGCCCAGGCCCACCGACAGGTCGGTGATGGTGGAGCTGCCGATCCACCCGTAGCTCGACAGGGTGTTGTCGGTGTTGGTCTTGCTGGCGTAGGCGGTGTTGAAGCTGGCGTGGAACTCCTTGTCGCGCCACAGCGGACGGCGGTAGTCCGCGCCCACGTTGAAGGTCCACTTCGAGGCGCCCGGCAGCGCCTCGCCGGAGACGTTGCGGTAGGGCGCGGCGCCCGTGTAGCCGTTCTCCACCGGCTGAGCGGAGTTCGGGAACTCCTTGTACTTGGCGTCCGTGTAGGCGCCCGAGAAGCGCAGCGAGGTGTTGGCGATGCCGTTGTAGGCGCCGTCCAGTTCCAGCCCCTGCGCGCGCACCTTGGGCGCGTTGCCGGTGGCGGTGGTGTAGTAGATCTGGCCGTCGTTGTTCAAGTTGGTGGTGTAGACGTCCAGCACGCGCACGGCCTGCTGGTAGTCGTCGATGTCCATCCGGAAGACGTTGGCGTTGACCAGCAGCTTGCGATCCAGCAGCGCGGACTTGAAGCCGGCCTCCAGCGCGTTGGTCTTCTCCTTGCGCACCAGGTTGGAGACGCCGTTGGTCAACTGCGAAATGCCGGCCTTCTCGCCGTACTGCCAGGAGGCGTAGGCGGTGAGGTCCTTGTTGAACTTGTAGGACGGGCTGACCACGAAGGAGGGCAGCGTGTCCTTGAACGGCGCGGCCTCGGTGGAGGGGAAGATCACGCCGATCTGCGAGACGCGGATGGCCTTGGCGTCGGCCACCTGGCGCTTCTGCGCGGCGGTCAAGGCGGCGTAGGTGGCGGCGCCGAAGTACTTGGCTGCCACGCGGTCGGCCAGGCCCACTTGCGCGGCGCTGTTCCCGGCGCGCAGCAGGCCGTTGGCGTCGGAGTCGAAGCCGCCGAACTGCACGCCGTTCACGGAAACAGGGTTCAGCTCGGGCGCGTTGCCGTAGTTGTTGACCAGCGTGCTGCCCAGGTTGCGGCGGTCCTCGCGGGTGAAGCGCAGGCCGGTGGTCAGCGTCAGCGGCTCGGACAGGTGCCAGTTGGCCTGCGCGAACACGGCGGCGCTTTTGTTGCGGATGTCCTGCGTGCCGGCCGGGGAGTTGAAGGACATGGCCAGGCGGTCCAGCGAACTTTGCAACAGGTAGCGGCCGGCCGCGTCGGCGTCCAGGCGGCCGTACTGCGCGGCGTTGGCGTACCAGGCGCCGGCGTCGTTGCCCCACTCGCGGCGGTAGTCGGCCTGGTTGGCCACCTTCATCAGGAAGATGCCGGTCTGGTAGTCGACGAAGCCGCCCGGCTGGGAGCTCAGGCGCAGCTCCTGCGTGACCTGCTTGTAGTCGTTCCAGAAGCCGCCCGAGTTGCGGTGGATGTCGAAGGGCGTACCCTCGTCGTTGGTGGCGTTGAAGTGGTAGTCCTTGTACGCGGTGATCGAGGTCAGGTTGTGGGTCGCGCCGTACCAGTTCAGTTCAGCGGTGGCGCCGTTGCTGCCGGTGACGAGCGGGCGCGCGCTGTCGTTGTTGACGACGTTCTGGCCGCCGCCGTTCAGGTAGCTGCCCTCGTAGGTGTAAGCCGATTGCTGCGTGAACCAGCGGCGCGCCAGGCGCGTGGCGGCGTCGGTCGCCAGCGTGTTGACGCTGCCGTTCGAATAGCGGTTCGGCGTCGGCGTGTTGATGGTGCGGCCGTTGGTGAACTCGCCGGCGCGCGGCTGCGCGTCCAGCGCGATGCGGGCGCTGAAGGACGGGTCGGGCGTCAGCAGGAACTGCAGGCGGCCGGACACGCGGTCCTTGTTGGTGTAGGTGAGGTCGCGGTTGTTGGCGTTCTTGATGTCGCCCTCGCCCTTGGTCACGCTGACGTTGGCGCGGTAGGCCAGCAGGCCGTCCACGATGGGGCCGCCGGCGGCGTAGCGGCCCTGCACGGTGTCCTGCTGGCCGATGGTCACCGACCAGGAGGCGTCGGGCGTGAACGATGGGCGGCGCGTGGTGACGTTGACCACGCCCACGCTGGTGTTCTTGCCCAGCAGCGTGCCTTGCGGGCCGCGCGTCACCTCCACCGCGTCCACGTCGGTGAAGTCGAAGCTGGAGGACAGCGCGTTGTAGGCGTAGTTGACGCCGTCGACGATCAGGCCCACGCTGGGGTCCTGCGCCTCGGTCTGGCCCTGCTTGCCGACGCCGCGGATGGCCAGGCTGGCGGTGCGCTGGTTGCCCTGGTTCCAGGACACGTTGGCGGCGCGCTGGGTAAGCGACTTGATGTCGGTCGCTTGCAGGCGGTCCAGTTCCTTGCCGGTGACGACGGAGACCGACAGCGGCACGTCCTGCAAGCGCTCCAGGCGGTTGCGGCTGCGGACGGTGACCTCGCCCAGCACCTCTGGCTCCTCGGGCGCGGCGGCCGGCGCTGGGGCGGCTTCGGCCGCCACGGGAGCTGGCGCGGACGCGGCGGCGTTGGGGTTCTGCGCCGCGATCTGTTGTTTGAGGCGCGCTATCTCGGCTTGCAGTTCGGCGACCGTGGGGTCGGCTGCGTAGAGCGGGGCCGACGCCAGCAGCGCGGCGCCGGCCAGCGTGGCGGCGATGGGGGAGAGGCGGAACGGCAGGGCGGTGCGGTAGCGGGCTTGGGTCTGAGTCATTGCTAGGCTTTCAAAAAACAAGGTAGAAACCTGTACTCAGCAATTTGCGTACCACGCGGGGAGGCCTTGTAAACACTGGGTTTATGCGAAGGCGCTGGTGATTTCGCAGCAGCTTTCAATCCCGCCTGCTGGCGGCGCTGCTGCTATCCGTTCATGCGGATTTGGACTATAAGCTTATGGGGCTGGCGCGAAGGCGGCCTTGCCGGTGATACGCCACCAGCGCGGCAAGTGCCTGGTTCGCGGCACGCGGGCCAGGTACCGGTTAGGCGGTGGTCGCGTACCACCGTACCAGGCCCGCGCAAACCGCGAACCTGGCACTGGGCGAAAGCGCCGAAGCGCGGGCTTTCAAAGCCTGATATGGATGCTCGACTGAAGTCGGTCGCGCCATTTGTCAACTTCATGATTGCTTGTCAGTCGGCCGGCCGGGGCCCGGAACGGCTCTGTATAATTTTTTGTCACGTATCTCCCACAGCTGTTATAGATAGGCGTGACAATGGCACTCATGAAGAAGCATCTCTGGCGCAAGCTGCTGCTGCCAACGGCGGCGATGGCCACCCTGGCCGGCACGGCATACTCCGCGGCCCAGGCCCCGGCCCCGGCCGTCCAGGTCGAGTTCCTCGACCGCGGCGCGGTGGCCGTGAAGGCGGACAAGGGCGTGCTGATAAGCTGGCGCTCCCGCGTCAACGACGCGCCTGCCCTCGGCTTCAACGTCTATCGCGACGGTAAAAAGCTCAACGCGGCCCCCATCATGGACCGAACCAATCTGCTCGACGAAACCGGCGCCGTCACCGCGAAATACGAAGTACGCGAAGTGCTGGGCAAGACCGAGGGCGCCAGTGCCCCGGCCCGCCGTATCGACGACTTCCTCTCCGTCCCGCTGCAAAAACCCGCCGACGGCGTCACGCCCGACGGCAAGGCATACGGCTACACCGCCAACGACGCCTCGGTCGGCGACGTGGACGGCGACGGCGTGTACGAGATATTCCTGAAATGGGACCCCACCAACAGCGCCGACAACGCCTTCGGCCAGCACACGGGCCCCGTGTACCTGGACTGCTACCGCCTGGACGGCCGCCTGCTGTGGCGCGTGAACCTCGGCCCCAACATCCGCGCCGGCGCCCACTACACGCAATTCCAGGTGGCCGACTACGACGGCGACGGCAAGGCGGAACTGATCGTCAAGACCGCCGACGGCACGGTGGACGGGCGGGGCAAGGTCATCGGCGACGCCGCGGCCAGGTGGGCGGAGGGCGCCGGCGAGATCGAGCAGGGCGACCGCACCGGCGCGCGCAAGGCGGACGACGGCAAGCTGATGGCCAATCTCACCGGCCGCATCCTGCGCGGACCGGAGTTCCTGACCGTCTTCGATGGCGGCACCGGCCGCGCCGTCGACACCATCGCCTATCCCGTCCCGCGCGGCCCGTCCGGGCACGAGGCGAGCAGGGACGAACTGAAGGAGCGCTGGGGCGACGCCTACGGCAACCGTTCCGAGCGCTACCTGGCCGGCACGGCCTGGCTGGACGGCGTGCATCCCAGCGCCATCTTCGCGCGCGGCTACTACGCCCGTTCGACGATCGCCGCCATCGACTACAAGGCCGGCAAGCTGGCCACGCGCTGGGTGTTCGACTCGCAGGCCGAGGGTGTGCCGCCGGGTTACTCCGGCCAGGGCAACCACCAGTTCAGCGTGGCCGACGTGGACGGCGACGGCAGGCATGAAATCATCTACGGCTCCATGGCGCTGGACGACGACGGCAAGCCGCTGTGGACCGCGAAGCTGTTCCACGGCGACGCCATGCACGTCTCGGACCTGGTGCCGTCGCGCCCCGGGCTGGAGAAGTGGGGCGTGCACGAGGACATGCGCCAGAACGGCAATATCGGTTCGGCGCTGCTGGACGCGAAGACCGGCGAGGTGATTTTCAAGACCAGCGCCGACAAGGACACCGGCCGCGGCGCCGCCGGCGATATCGACCCGCGCCATCCTGGCGCCGAGTTCTGGGGCTCGAACAGCGACAAGCTGTACGACGCCGCCGGCCAGGCCATCGGCAACCGTCCGGCGCAGATGAACTTCATGGTCTGGTGGGACGGCGACGCGCTGCGCGAGCTGCTGGACAAGAACAAGGTTTACAAGTGGGACTGGAAGGGCGAGAAATCGGTGGTGCTGCTCGACGCGCAGGGCGCGGCGTCGAACAATGGCACCAAATCCACGCCGGCGCTGTCGGCGGACCTGTTCGGCGACTGGCGCGAGGAGGTGGTGCTGCGCAGCGAGGACAACACGTCGTTGCGGATTTACTCGACCGGTATTCCCACCTCGATCAAGCTGACCACCTTGATGCAGGACCCGCAGTACCGCGCGGCGATCGCCGGGCAGAACACGGCGTACAACCAGCCGCCATGGCCGTCGTATTTCATCGGGGACGGGATGAAGGCGCCGCCGGCTGCACGGGCAGTGGCGAAGGCGGTGGTGAACTAGAAGGCGGCTTCACACAGGGCCAGGTAGGTTGGCCACTTGCGCCTAACTGGTACCTGGCCCGCGTGCCGCGAACCAGGCACTTGAGGCGCGGGTGGCGGATTTTGCCGTGAAAGCCCGCGCTTCCGCGCCTACGTTGGCCACCGCCGCAGAACCGGCACCCGGCTAGAACTTCAGCTCCAGGTTCGCCTGCAGGCGCGGCGAGCCGGGGCTGCGGGTCCAGGTCTGGCTGGTGCCGCTAAGGTCCTGGTAGCGCGACTGGCTCAGGTTGTCCTCTCCAAGCGCGTTGCTGACGGCCAGCCGCAGTTGCACGCCCGTCCTCACTTTATAGAGCAGATACGCCTCCAGCTCCCGCCGCTGCTGCAGCCAGCCGAACTGCTGCTCCGACACGCGCACCGACCCGCCCGCGCGGTAGGAGAAGCTGGCGCCGGCGCTGTATTTGTCCTCCCGGTAGTCCGCGCCCAGCACTGCCGTCAGGGGCACTTGCTGGTCCAGCCGGTTGTCCGGCCCCGGCACCGATTCCACCTTGGACCAGTTCCGGTTCACGCTCGCCCGGAAGTCGAACGGCGGGCCGTCCTTCAGCACCGCCTTGAGCGGGAACTTCAATTCCACGTCCAGCGTGCGGACCTGCGCGTCGCCGTCGTTCACCGGCTGCACCAGCCAGTAGCCGCGCGCGTCCTCCGTCAGCCTGCTGCGGATGTAGTCCTTGATGTTGCGCCGCGACGCGCTCACCGAGAACACCGCGCCGGGCGCCCAGAAATGCTCGTACGTCAGGTCGATGCCGTTGGCCAGCTCGGGCCGCAGGTTCGGATTGCCGCTGTTGTCCGGATTGAAGCGCGTGTTCAGGTCGGACTCGTAGCGGCGCGCGCTGAGCTGGTTGGTGCTGGGCGCCTTGAAGGTGCGCGTCAGCGCCATGCGCAACTGGCGGCCGCTCTTGTCCGGGAATTTGTACAGCGTCTGCGCCACGGGGCTCAGCACGTGGTTGCGCGAGCGCGTCGTCCGCAGGCCGGTGCCGGCGCTATCGGTGCGGATGCCTTCCCAGCGCACGCCCTGGTAGATCGACCATTCCTTGGTGATGTTCCATTCGTCCTGCACGTAGGCGGCTAGCTTGGTCACCTCGGGCGAGAACCGTTCGCGGATCAGGGCGGGCTGCGTGCCCAGCAGGCCCTCGGTGCGCAGGTTGGCGTCCTCGGTTCCCTGGCGGTTCACCTCCCAGCCGGTGGCCAGGGCGTGGCCGTCGAGGACGGTGCGCGAGTATTTGCCGGTGCTGCCGTAGTTGTTGAAGCGCGAGTTGGCGTCGTTGTCGCGCCGCAGGCGGGTGGCGCCGTCCGCCGTGGCCGACAGCGAACGCGATTCGTTGTCGACGCGTCCGCGCGAGGCGGACAGTTTGGCGTCCAGCTTGCCGCCGGCGAGCTTGGCCACCCAGTTCGCCTCGCCGCCCACGAAGCGGGCCTCGGACTCGTTTGTCCCGCTGCGCTCCACGTAGTCCGGCTGCGGGAAGGAGCCGACGCGGTTGACGGTGGACCCGGACGAGGCGTTGTCGCTGCGCGAGGCCTGCATGAAGGCGCTCAGGTTCAACTGGTCGTCGTTGGCCAGCTTCCAGTTCAGGCGTGGCTGCAGGCCCGCCATGCTGTTCCGGTTGCTGGACTGGCCGCGCTTGTCGCGCAACTGCGCGATCCGGCCGTCCGGCAGGGAAAACTGGTCGGTGCCTTCTGTTTGCGAGGCGTTCAGGTTTCGTCCCACCATGCCGTTCAGGTAGTAGGACAGGTTGCCCGAGCGGTCGGCCAGTGTGCCCAGCATGAACAGGTTTTTCTGCTCGTCCGAGCGGGCGGTGTTGATGCGCAGGTCGCGCTGCGCCTTGGCCACCACTTTTTTCAGCACGATGTTGACGGTGCCGGCGATGGCCTGCATCGAATGCTCGGCCGTCGCGGCGCGGATCACCTCGATCTTCTCGATCTGCTCCGGCGCCAGCGTGTCCATCGAAAAGCCCGGAGGCGGGCGCTCGCCGTTCACCAGCACCTGGGTGTAGCCGTTGCCCAGCCCGCGCATGCGGATGCTGTTGCCGATCACGGTCACGCCGGGCGCGCGCTTGAGCACCTCGAACACATTGGTGTCGCCGTACTTGAGGATTTCCTCCTGGGTGATGACGGTCTTGCTGGCCGTGTCCTCGCGGCGCGCGTCGTAGTCCTGCAGGCCGCCCTTGACTTCGACCTGGGCCATGCCGCCCTGTTGCGGGGCTGGCTTGGCGGAAGGCGCCGGCGTCTCCCTGGTGCTGGCTTGCTGCTGGGCCTGGGCCGGGGCGTTCAGGCCGAGGAGTGCGATCGCCAGTGCGATCGGTGTGAGGCTGGGTTTCATTGCGGATTTGCTTGTTGTGAACTCGGCAATTATGGAGGGCAAATCGCCGGGAAGTAAATGCCGGCCCGCGTGGACTTGAAATAATCACGCGGGTGATTGCTTGGCCGCGCGGCGCCTACAGCTTGCCGCTGAAGACCAGCCCAAACCAGCGCGGATACGGGTTCGGCGAGTAGCTCAGCCACGCCGCCTCGTGCTTGCGATTGTCGAAGGCGTTCTTCACCACCACGCTGACGTCGAAGCCCGCCTTGGTGGCCACGCCCAGCGACAGGTCGCTGGTGGCGCCGCCGGAGATCCAGCCGTAGGAGGACAGCGTGTCGCTGTTGTTATAGCGGCTGGTGAAGGCGGTGTTGAAGCTGGCGTGCAGCTGGTGTCCGCCGGCCAGCCACCGCAGCGGCGCGCGGTACTCGGCGCCGACGTTGCCGGTCCACCTGGCCGCGCCGGGCAGGGCCAATCCGCCCTGGTCGATGTAGTTGCCGGGAAGGTAGGCCAGTTCGTCCGGCTTGGCCGCCTGCGGGAAGCTGATGTAGCGGGCGTCGTTCCAGGCGCCGGAGAAGCGGATGCTCAGGTCGGGGATGCCGCTGTACACGCCGTCGAATTCCAGGCCCCTGGCGCGCGCCTTCGGCACATTGCCCTGTGCCGACACATAAGCCAGCGGATTGGCCTGGCCGTTGGCGATGTTGGTCTGCGTGGTGAATTCGTCCACCACCCGCACGGTGGACTGGTAGTCCTTGATGTTCATCAGGAACAGGTCCGCGTTCAGGATCAGCGTGTTCTCCAGCAGCGCGGACTTCAGGCCGATCTCGAAGGCGTTGGTCTTCTCCGGCCGCACATTGGCCGACACGCCGTTCACGTTCAGCGCCGAGCCGGACTTCTCGCCGTACTGCCAGGACGCGTACGCCGTGTACCGCTCGCTGAAGCGGTAGGACGGGCTGAGGGTGGCGGTGTACAGCGTGTCGTCGTACTCGCTGGTCACGCCGCTGATCAACTGGCCGATCTGGCCGGCGCGCAGGGCCTTGGCGGCGGCGACCTGCGCCTGCTGCGCGGCGGTCAGCGCGCCATAGGAGGCGGCGCCGTAGTAGCGCCGCGCCACGGCGTCGGCCAGCGCCAGTTGCGCGGCGCTGTTGCCGTCGGCCAGGCCGCCCGCCGCGTTGCTGGCGAAACCGCCCAGCGCCACGCCGCGCACGGCCACCGGATTGAGCGCGGAGCCCGAGCCGTTGGCCACCAGCAGGCGCTCGTCCCTGGTCTGGCGGTCCTCCTTGGTCACGCGCAGGCCGCCGGTCAGCGTGGCGGCCTCGGTCACGTGCCAGGCCGTGTTGCCGAACAGCGCGGTGCTGGTGGTCTCGACATAGGTGTCGCCCTTGACGGCGCCGTCGTCCAGCGCGTCCTTCAGCAGCGCCAGGCCGGCGCCGCGGTTCGCGCCGGCGTTGCGGTCCAGCGTGTTGTACTGCGCCGTGGTGGCGAACCAGGCGCCCGCGTCCGAACCCCAGCCGGACTTGGACGAGATGTCGTCCTTGGTCTTGATCAGGAACAGGCCGGTGGTGTAATCGAGCTTGCCGCCGGGTTTGGACTTGAGCTTGAGCTCCTGCGTGAACTGGCGGTATTGCACCCCGCCGCCGCCGTCGCGGCTGATGTCGAACGGGGTGCCCTCGTCGTTGTGGGCGTCGAACGAATAGCGGCGCACGGCGGTGTTCGAGGTCAGCGTGTGCAGCGGCAGGTTCCAGGTCAGTTCCGCCGAGGCGCCCTTGTTGTGCACCGTCTGGCCCTGGTTCTGGTTGAAGTTGAGGCGGTTCTCGCCGATGTAGTTGTCCTCGTAGGTGTAGGGCGCGCCGTTGAAGGAGCGGCCCTGGAACCACGCGCGGCCTTCGGTGAACACGCCGGCGGTGTTGCGGAAACCGGTGAACTTGGCGCGCGCCGTGGTGCCGCTGGGATCCGTCAGGCTGCCGTCGGCGAAGGTGTCGGGCTGGTTGTGGTAGAAGGTCAGGCCGTTCTGCACCTGGGGCGCGTGCGGTTCCAGGTCGAAACTGAAGCGGGCGTTGAAGTCCGCCGTCGGCGTCAGCAGGAACTGGGTGCGGCCGCTGACGCGGTTCTTGTTGTACAAGCTGTAGTTGCGGTCGAAATTGTTGGTGTAGTAGCCGCGCGCCCGGTGCGCCACGAAGGAGCCGCGCCAGGCCAGCAGGTCCTCGATCACCGCGCCGCCCAGGTTGGCCTTGGCGATCAGCGTCTCGCGCTGGCCGTAGGTCAGCTGGAAGTCGGCGGTGGGGTAGAACGAGGGGCGCCGCGTGTTGATCGTCACCACGCCCGAGCTGGCGCCCTTGCCGCCCAGTGTGCCCTGCGGGCCGCGCGTGATGTCGACCGACTCCACGTCGTAGAAATCGAAGTTGGCCAGCTGGGACAGCCCGTAGCTGACGCCGTCCACCACCACGCCGACGCTGGGGTCCTGCGTCTCCGTGAACGAACGCTTGCCCAGTCCGCGCACGGACAGCGAGGCGCCGCGCGTGTTGTTCTGGTTGAACTGCACGTTGGCGCCGCGCTTGGTGATGGCGCTCATGTCCTGCGCCAGTTCGCGGTCCAGTTCCGCGCCGCTGACGACGGACACCGACAGCGGCACGTCCTTCAGCGCCTCGATCTTCTTCTTGCCCCGCACGGTGACGGCGCCCAGCGCCTGCGGCTCCTCCTCGGCCGCCGGGGCGGCGGCGATGGCGCCGGAGGCTGGCCCGGTCCCCGCGGCGGCCCCGGTTGCCGAGGATGTGGCGGAGGGCGGGGTTGCGGCCGGCTGCGCGCTTGGCTGCGCGGCCAGCGCCTGCCGCAGCCGCGCGTTCTCGGCCTGGACGCGGGCGATTTCGGCCTGCAGTTCCGCGACGGTGGGGTTGTCCGCCGCGTGGGCGTCGAAACCGGCGCCGGCCAGCAGGGCGGCGATGGGGAGCAGCCGCAGGGGATGGGTGGAACGGGTGGAGCGGGACGTCTTTCGCATGTGGCAGCCTTGGTCTGGTGGATGGGAAGTTGTGTCTTTGGCCATCCTTCGCAAGGACCGTGCCATGTTCTGGCATGGCGCGCGCGTATATAAGGCCGGCGAACGCGGAGGTCCGCCACGCTTGCCGCGGGCTGGTGGATACGCAACAGCCGCGTCCCAGCGGCTGGTGGGATGCCAGCATGCCTGTCGCCTCCGCGGCACCCCGCGCGCGGCGCGCGAAAAACGCGGAGAGCCAGCAACGGCGCGGGTTCCCGCCTTGTTCTCGCGGTTTTTCCGGCCTTGGCACGATAGTTGCAGACCTCCGTGGTGCAGATGCACTCAATCACATAAAGGTCCAGCATGAAAGCCATCAAAACCGCACTCACCCTCGTCCTCGCCCTGTCCGCCACGGCGGCTTTCGCGCAGCAGGCGGCGCAGCCGTGGAAGTACAAAACCAAGCAGCTGGAGCGCGCCGAGGTCGACGCGCTGCTGGCCAAGCCCGAGAAGCTGCTGGTGATCGACGTGCGCCGTCCGGACGAGCTGACCGCCAAGGGCAGCTTCCCCGTCTACCTGAACGTGCAGGCCAAGGAAGTGGAAAACCAGCTGGCCTTCATTCCCAAGGACCGCGCCATCCTCACCGTCTCCAACCACGCGCACCGCGCGGGCGCCGTGGGCGACCTGTTGACCAGCAAGGGCTACAAGGTGGCCGGCGCCACCGGTTCCGAGGACTACGAGGCGCAGGGCGGCAAGATCACCCGTGTCGCTCCGCCGCCACCACGCCAGGCCACCGCCGCCGTGCAGCAGTAATTAGTAAGGAGGGCGCATGAGTACCAAGACCTTTGCCGGCGATACCGGAACCCCGCAGCGCAGCGCGCGCGGCCTGGCCAGGGCCAAGCTGCGTGCCAGCAGGATTGCTGCCGATGATGCCCGGGACGTCAACTCGGGTCCCCGCCCTCGCGGGGACGACGGATCCACGGCGCGCCGCATCCTGGTGTGGGACCTGCCAACCCGCGTGTTCCACTGGTCGCTGGTGCTGGCGGTGACGGTGGCCGTCGCCACCGGCATGGTGGGAGGCGACTGGATGGAGGTGCACGGCAAGGCCGGCATCGCCATCACCGGCCTGCTGGGCTTCCGCATCGTCTGGGGCGTGGCCGGCGCCACCCATGCGCGCTTCCGCAATTTCGCCCCCACGCCGTCGCGGCTGCGCGCCTACCTGGGCGGCCGCTGGCAGGGCCACGGCCACAACCCGCTGGGCGCCTTGTCGGTGTTCGCGCTGCTGTCGCTACTGGCGGCGCAGGCCGCGACCGGCCTGGTGGGCACCGATGAAATCGCGTTCACCGGCCCGCTGGCGGCGCTGGTGGGCGAGGAGCTGTCGCTGCGCCTGACCGGCATCCATCAGCAACTGGCCTATGTCCTGCTTGGCTTCCTGGCCCTGCACGTGCTGGCCATCCTGGCCTACTTGGCGGTGCGCAAGAACAACCTGGTCAAGCCCATGGTCACGGGCTGGAAGGAGGTGGACGGCAGCGCCGCGGCCCCGGGCGCCGCCTCCGGCGGCTGGCCCGCGCTGGCGGCCGCGCTGGCGGTCGGCGTGCTGGCCATGGTGTTCGCCAGCGGCGCCGGTCTGCAACCGGGTGCCGCGCCAGGCGCGTTCAGCGGGTCCAGTGCGCCGCCATCCGCCGCAACGCCGGCGCCGGATGGCGCGGCGGTCCCGGCCTCCACGCCGCCCGCCACCACGCCCGCCTGGTAGCGGCATCTTCAACGGATAGAGAAAGGCAATCACGATGACGACCCTGACATTCGACAGCATCAGTTACTCCCCCCGCCGCGCGGCGGTGAGGCGCAGCGCCCGGCCCGCGCCGCGCGCCGTGCCGCAGGCGGCCCCGCAGCCGACGGCCGCGGCGATCCGCGCCGACCTGCAGCGCCCTGGCCGCCGCAACACCCTGGCCCTGGCCACGCTGGCCGGCGCCACCGTGCTGCTGCACGCCGCCGTGATCGTCGCGCTGCGCAACGCGCCGCCGGCCGAGGCGCCGCCGCTGAAGGCCGAACCGCTGGCGCTGGAATTCGCGCCGCCGCCACCCCCGCCGCCGCCGCCGCCCGAGCCGCCCAAGCCGCAGGTCGCCAAGGTGGTGCCGGTGCCGGTGCGCGCCGCCCCGCCGATGCCGGTGGTGAGCCAGGTGACGGACGGCCCGGCCACGGCGGACACCGTGCAGGTGGCCACCACGCCGCCGCCGCCCGCGCCGCCGGTCGCCGCCGCGCCGCCGGCCCCGCCGCCGCCGCCCGAGCCGGTCACCGAGCCCCGCGGCTTCGCCGGCTACCGCAACAACCCGGCGCCCGAGTACCCGGCGATGGCGCAGGACCGCGGCCTGCAGGGCCATGTGATCCTCAAGGTGCAGGTGCTCGCCTCCGGCAAGCCGGCCAATGTGCTGGTCGACAAATCCAGCGGCCACAAGATCCTGGACGACGCCGCCGTGAAGGCCGTCCTGAGCTGGGCCTTCGATCCGGCCAAGCGCGGACAGACGCCGATAGACGGCTGGGTCAAGGTCCCGCTCAATTTCAAACTCTCGTAATCCGAAGAATCCGTATCCTCAACTTTAGAAAGACCTACCCATGACTTCCCACTACCTCGAACTGATCGTTGAAGGCGCCTTGTACGCGCTGGTGCTGTTCTCCGTCATCACCTGGGTGCTGATCATCGCCAAGGGCATGCAGCACTGGCGCTTGGCCAAGCGCGACAAGACCTTCGGCAAGGCCTTCTGGAGCGCCAGCTCGCTGGACGCGGCCACCTCCCTGGCCAGTGGCGCCAGCCCGAAGGCACGCCTGGCCGAAGTGGGCTTCGAGGCGCTGTACGTGAGCGACGCCGACGCCAGCAGCGACCTGGAACACAGCTGGGACAGGCAGGAACTGCTCGAGCGCTACCTGCGCCAGCAGATCCAGAAGGAATACCAGTCGCTCGAGTCCGGCCTGGCCGTGCTGGCCTCCATCGGCAGCACCGCGCCCTTCGTCGGCCTGTTCGGCACCGTGTTCGGCATCATCCAGGCGCTGAGCGCCATCGGCAAGAGCGGCTCGGCCAGCATCGACGTGGTGGCCGGCCCGATCGGCGAGGCGCTGATCGCCACCGGCGTCGGCATCGCCGTCGCGGTGCCGGCCGTGCTGGCGTATAACTTCTACGTGCGCCGCCTGAAGGTTACCGCCGCGGAGCTGGACAACTACGCCACCGACTTCGTCAACCTGGCCCAGAAGAACAACTTCCGCGTCGCCAAGGCCGCCGGCAAGTCCCAACCCGCACGCGGCGCAGCGCCGGCCGCCGTGCCAGCCGGAGCATACGCATAATGGCCTTCTCGACTGGTAGGGACAGCAGCGACGTGGTCAGCGAGATCAACATCACGCCATTGGTGGACGTGATGCTGGTGCTGCTGGTGGTGTTCATTCTGACCGCGCCCCTGCTCAACAACGCGGTGAAAATCAACCTGCCCAAGACGGCGACCACCGCGCCGCCGACCACCAACAAGGCGGTCACGGTGAGCGTGGATGGCGACAGCCGCGTCTTCATCGACAAGCGCGAGGTGGCGCTGGAGGGACTGGAGCCGGAACTGCGGCAACTGGTGGCGGCCGATCCGGAACTGGCGCTCAGCCTGCAGGCCGACCAGGGCGTGCCGTACCGCGCTGTGGCCAAGGTGATCGCCAACATCCAGCGTTCGGGCGTCAGCAAGCTGTCGGTGCTGACGGAGCCGGGCGGCTGACGGCGGGTGCGCGGGGAAAACTCATGACTATCAAGAAGAAGGCGCTGGCCGGCGCATTGCTGGCCCTGCTCGCCGCCGGCGGCTATTACTGGCTGGCGCGCGCGGCCGCGCCGGGGAGTCCGTCCGGCGCCGCCGGACGGGACGGCGCCGCACAGGCGCGCGATGGCCAGCGCGGCCAGGGTGAACATGCCATTGGCGCGGCTGCGGTAGGCGCCGCCGGCGCGGCGGCCGACGCGGGGCAGGGCGGTGGCCGTGCCGGCCGCGCTGGCGCCGGAGGGCCGACGCTGGTGCGCGTGGCCGCCGCCCAGCGGCAGGACGTGGCCATCGAATCGCAGGCCAACGGCACCGTGGTGCCGCTCAGCAGCGTGGAGATCCGTCCCCACGTCAGCCGCCTGCTGCGGCAGGTGCACGTGAAGGAGGGCCAGAGCGTGCGCGCCGGCGCCTTGCTGTTCACGCTGGACGACCGCGCCGAAAAAGCGGTGGTCGAGCAGGCGCAGGCCAAACTGCGGCGCGGCGAGGCCGCCCTGGCCGACCTGGAACGCCAATACAAGCGCAGCCAGGAACTGGCCGCGCAAAAGTTCATCTCCACCAGCGCCACCGACAGCCTGCAAACGCAGGTGGAAACGGCGCGCGCCCAGCTGCAGTCCGACCAGGCCGCGCTGCGCGCCGCGCAGGTGGACCTCAGCCACACCGTGCTGCGCGCGCCGTCGTCCGGCCGCGTGGGCGCCATCAACGTCTACCCCGGCAGCACCGTGCAGGTCAACGCAGCGCTGGCCACGGTCACGCGGATGGACCCCATCGCCGTCAGCTTCACCGTGCCGGAAAGCGGCCTGGCCGACCTGCTGGCGGGGCAGCGGGACGGCGGCGCCGCCGTCAGCGCCACCTTGCCCGACAGCGCGCGCACGCTGCGCGGCAAGCTCAGTTTCATCGACAGCGCGGTCGATCCGGTGGCCGGCACCATCCGCGTGAAGGCGCAGTTCAGCAACGGCGACGCCCAGCTCTGGCCCGGCCAGTTCGTGCAGACCCGCATCACGCTGGCCACGCTGCGCGGCGCGGTGGTGGTGCCGCAGGCGGCGGTCGTCACCGGCGGCAACGGCGCGCGCGTCTACACGTTGGGCAAGGACCAGGTGGCGCAAGCGAAAACCGTGCAGCTGCTGCACGCCTTCGGCAACCAGGCCGCCGTCGCTGGCCTGGCGGCGGGCGAGCAGATCATCGTCGAGGGCAAGCAGAACCTGCGGCCCGGCGGCAAGGTGCGCGTGGAGGGCGGCAAGCCGCAGCCGGGCGCCAACCTGGTGGCGGCGGCCGGAGCGGCGCGATGAACCTGTCGGAACTCTGCATCCGCCGCCCGGCCATGGTCATCGTGCTGTCGCTGGCGCTGGTGGCGGCGGGCGTGCTGGCCTGCCTCAAGCTGCCCATCGCCGCGCTGCCCAGCTATAACACGCCGGTCATCAACGTCAACGCCGACCTGCCGGGCGCCAGCCCGGAAACCATGGCGTCCTCGGTCGCGCTGCCGCTGGAGAAGCAGTTCTCCACCATCGCCGGCCTGAACACGATCACCTCCAGCAGCGGCTCCGGCAGCACCTCGCTGACGCTGGAATTCGACCCCAGCGTCGACATCAACGTCGCCGCGCTGGACGTGCAGGCCGCGCTGCTGCGCGCCCAGCGCTCGCTGCCGCAGGAAATGACCGAGCTGCCGTCCTACCGCAAGACCAACCCGGCCGACGGCCCGACGCTGTTCGTCATCCTCAACTCGCCCTCGCTCAGCCTGGCCGAATTGAACGACTACGCGGAGAACCTGATCGCCCCCAGCATTGCCACGCTGGAGGGCGTGGCCCAGGTCAACGTGAACGGCCAGAAGCGCTACGCGGTACGCGTGAAGGCCCATCTGGACCGCCTCAACGCGCGCAACCTCACGCTGGACGAGCTGGCGGCCGCCGTGCGCGCCGCCAACGCCAACTCGCCGCTGGGCGTGATTGAAGGGCCGCAACAGCTGCTCACCATCCAGGCGGACGCGAAGCTGATGCGGGCCGCGCACTTCCAGGAACTGATCATCGCCACCCGCAACGGCCTGCCGGTGCGGCTCAAGGAAGTGGCCACGGTGGAGGACAGTTACCAGTCCGTGCGCACCAGCGCCAATTTCAACGGCGCCGGTTCCATCGTGCTGCAGGTGCAGCGCCAGCCCAACGCCAACACCGTGAAGGTGGTGGACGCGGTGCGCAAGCTGCTGCCGCAATTGCAGTCGCAACTGCCGTCGTCGATCTCCGTCACCCTCGGCGGCGACAGCTCGCTGTCCATCCGCGAGGCCATCCACGACGTCAACATCACGCTGGCGCTGACGGTGGCGCTGGTGGTCCTGGTGATCTTCCTGTTCCTGCGCCGCGCCGCCGCCACGCTGATCCCGGCGGTCACCCTGCCGCTGTCGCTGCTGGGCGCGATGATCCTGTTCCAATGGGCCGGCTATAGCCTGAACAACGTGTCCCTGCTCGGCATCACGCTGGCGGTGGGCCTGGTGGTGGACGACGCCATCGTGGTCCTGGAAAACATCGTGCACCACACGGAGCGGGGTGAATCGCCCATGCGCGCGGCGCTGATCGGCGCGCGCGAGATGGGTCTCACCATCCTCTCCATCTCCATCTCGCTGGTGGCGGTGTTCATTCCCATCTTCTTCATGCCGGGCGTGATCGGCCTGCTGTTCCGCGAATTCGCGGTGGTGGTGTCGCTGTCCGTGCTGGTGTCCGCGCTGGTGTCGCTGACGGTGGTGCCCATGATGGCCAGCCGCCTGCTGCCCAGGCACGACGCGGCCACGGCCGGCGCCGCCGGCGGCGCGGTCGGCCGCCTGTTCGAGGCCGGCTTCACCCGCGTGGCGGACGCCTACCGCGTGTCGCTGGACTGGAGCTTGCGCCATCGCGGCGTCGTGCTGCTGGCCGCCCTCGGCAGCCTGGTGCTGACCGTCCACCTGTACCAGGACATGCCGAAGGGCTTCTTCCCCGAGGAGGACCTGGGGCGCGTGCGCGTCACCACGGAGGCGGCCGAGGACACCTCGCCGACGGCGCTGCTGGCGCTGCAATCGCGCGTGGCCGCCAAATTCCAGGCCAATCCCGGCGTGGAGGCGGTGCTGTCGTTCACCGGCCCCGGTGGCCCCGGCGGCGGCAACACGGCCTCCAGCGGCCGCATGATCCTCACGCTCAAGCCCAAGGACCAGCGGGGCAAGCTGAAGGACGTGCTGGACTCGCTGCGGCGCGACGCCCGCACCGTGCCCGGCATCGTGGTCTACCTCAGTCCCCAGCAAAACCTGCAACTGGGTGGGCGCAGCAGCAAGGCACGCTACCAGTACACGCTGCAAAGCGTGAGCCCGGACGCGCTGGAGGGCTGGGCCGACAAGATCATGCAGGGCATGCGCGCCGATCCCGTCTTCCGCGACGTGAACAGCGACACCCAGACCAAGGGCCTGCAAGCGAGCCTGCGGATAGACCGCGACAAGGCCAACGGCCTCGGCGTGCGCATGGCGGACGTGCGCAGCGCGCTGTACCTGGCCTTCGGCGAGCGCCAGATCTCCACCATCTACGCGCCCAGCGCCAGCTACCCCGTGCTGATGGAGGCGCTGGACAAGCAGTACCAGGAATCGCTGGGCCGGGTCGGTGTGCGCGGTGAGGGCGGCGCCATGGTGCAGCTGTCGTCGTTCGTGAACGTGCAGCGCACGGCCGGCCCCATGGCAGTCAACCACCAGGGCCAGTTGCAGGCGATCACGCTGTCGTTCAACCTGGCGCCCGAGGCGGCGCTGGGCGACGCCACCGCCAAGCTGGAACGGATAGGGCGCGACATCGGCCTGCCGTCGTCCGTGATGACCAAGTACGGCGGCGACGCGGCGGTGTTCCAGGACACGCAGTCCAGCCAGCTGGTGCTGATCGGCGTGGCGCTGGTGGCCATCTATGTGTTGCTGGTGGTGCTGTACGAGAGCTACATCCACCCGCTGACCATCCTGGCGGGACTGCCTTCGGCCGCCGTCGGGGCCTTGCTGACATTGAAGCTGTGCGGCATGGACTTGACCTTGATCGCCACCATCGGCATCCTGATGCTGATCGGTATCGTCAAGAAGAACGCCATCATGATGATCGACTTCGCGCTGCACGCCCAGCGCACGCAGGGCATGGCGCCGCCGGAGGCGATACGGCAGGCCTGCATCCAGCGCTTCCGGCCGATCACCATGACCACGCTGGCCGCGCTGATGGGCGCCTTGCCGCTGGCCTTCGGCCTGGGCGCCGGCGCCGAGCTGCGCCAGCCGCTCGGCCTCGCTGTGGTGGGCGGCCTGCTGTTCTCGCAGGTGGTGACGCTCTACATCACGCCGGTGATCTACCTCGCGCTGGACCGCTACAGCGGGGCGGGACCGATGACGGACCAGCAGCTGGCGGCGCACACCACGCCGGTGTCGCTGGTGCCGGAGCAGCGGTCCGCCGAAGCTGCATGAGGGGCAGGGAAATAATCATAAAAATGATTATTTGATCTGGCATCCGAGCGCACCCTCCGCCATAATCTCCGGCACCGCGGCCAATCCCGGCCGCGGCTGCCCGGAGACCCCCGCAAGATGCTCCATACCCCCCGCCTGCAAGCCCTCGCGCTTGCGCTCTGCCTGGCCGGCATGCCGCTGGCCTCCATCGCCGGCGCGCCGGTTGTGATCCAGATCGACGCCAACAAGGAAAAAGGCCCGCTCAAACCGATCTGGGCCTGGTTCGGCTACGACGAGCCGAATTACACCTACGCCCCCAACGGCAAGAAGCTGCTGAGCGACATCGCCGCCCTCAGTCCCGTTCCCGTCTACGTCCGCGCCCACAACATGATGACCTCCGGCGATGGCGCCCACGCGCTGAAGTGGGGCTCGACCAATATGTACACCGAGGACAAGGACGGCAACCCGGTCTACGACTGGACCATCGCCGACAAGATCTTCGACACCTATATCGAACGCAAAATGAAGCCCCTGGCGCAGATCGGCTTCATGCCCGAGGCGCTGTCCACCAAGCCGCAGCCCTACCGCCACTACTGGAAACCGGGCGATCCGTACAAGGACATCATGACCGGCTGGGCCTATCCGCCCAAGGACTACGCCAAATGGTCGGAGCTGATCTACCAATGGGTCAGGCACTGCGTGGAGCGCTACGGCCAGGCCGAGGTGGAAAGCTGGTACTGGGAGCTGTGGAACGAGCCGGATGGCGACTACCTGATCGCCCCGGACCGCCAGCGCGAATTCTTCAAGATGTACGACCACGCGGCCGACGCCGTCAAGCGCGCCTTGCCGAACGCGCGCATGGGCGGTCCGCACACGGCGGGCACCGGCCAGTTCTACGACAACTTCCTCAAGCACGTGCTGTACGAGACCAACTACGCCACCGGCAAGAAAGGCGCGCCGCTGGACTTTGTCGCCTTCCACGCCAAGGGCTCGCCCAAGGTCGTCAATGGCGTGGTGCAGATGGGGATGGGCATCCACCTCAAGCGCATCACGGACGGCTTCAACGTGGTGGCGCGCTATCCGGAGCTGAAAAACGTCCCCATCATCATCGGCGAATCCGACCCCGAAGGCTGCGCCGCCTGCGGCATGCAGACCAACCCAGAAAACGCCTACCGCAACGGCACCATGTATTCGAGCTACACGGCCGCCTCGATCGCGCGCGAGTACGACATCGTGGAGGAGACGGGCGTGAACCTGCTGGGCGCCGTGAACTGGTCGTTCGAATTCGAGGACCAGCCCTGGTTCGCCGGCTTCCGCGACCTGGCCACCAATGGCGTCAACAAGCCGGTGCTGAACGTGTTCCGCATGTTCGGCATGATGGAGGGGAACCGGATCGCGGTGAACGGCAAGCTGGCCTACGACGCGGGCAGCATACGGGCGAACGGTGTGAGGGGAGGGGAGACCGACATCAATGCGCTGGCCACCAGGGGCAAGCGCAGCATCACGGTGATGGTGTGGAACTACCATGACGACGACGTGCAGGACGCGGGATCGCCGGTGGAGCTGGACATCGCCGGCGTGCCGGCGTCCAAGGTGAAGCTGACGCATTACCGCGTCGACGGCCAGTACAGCAACTCCTACGCCGCGTGGCAGCGCATGGGATCGCCCAAGGCGCCGACCGCGAAGCAGATAGCGGAACTGGAGAAGGCCAGCCAGCTGGCGATGCTGGGCAAGCCTTCCACCGTCCAAGTGAAGAACCAGCGCGCCACGGTGAAGATGCAATTGCCGCGCCAGGCGGTGTCGCTGGTGCGCCTCGAGTACTAAACGCGGCTAAACCCAGAGGCGGAACCTGGGGTCAGACCCATTGGGGTCTGACCCCGGCAGTTGCACCTGGGTTCAGGGCTGCGGATCCCAACCCGCGCCATTGTTATACGCCGCGAACACCAGTGCCCGCGTCGCGAATCCCGCCGCCACATCCCCCGCGCTCAGCTGGAAACCGCCCACGCGCGTGGCCAGGTTCAGCGGATTCCCCGCCAGGTCCGTCGTGCCGTACTCGCGCCAGCCGCTGACGGCCGTCGGCGTCACCGGGTTCGGCGCCGGCTGGTTGTTCACCCCCAGCCCCGCCCATCCCGCCGGCGCCACGCGCGCGTCCATCCTGCAGTTCACGAAGGCGATGTTGTCCCAGGTGGTGGTGCCGCCAGGGCTGCGCGCCAGGTAGGTCGCGCCGTTCGGCACATCGCCATGCAGCGGACCCGGTCCCGGACCATGCGTCAGGCTGCTGTTGAGGAACACGAA
>NZ_FPBO01000011.1:21292-212663 GCF_900116645.1 Pseudoduganella namucuonensis
GAGATCGACGGCGAACGCAGGGTCGTATTGCGGATGGTGAGCTTGTCCAGCTTCAGCATGTCCGCCGCTTCCACCAGCAGCACGGAACGGCCGCCCGACGCCGTCACGGTGGTGCCCGGGGCCTGGCTGCCGCCCGAGCCGGGGTTCAGCGTGTCGTAGTTGGTGTACTGGATTACCGCGCCGTCGCGGCTTTCGCCCCGGATGGTCACGTTGTCCTTGCCTCGCAGGTACAGCAGTTCCTCGTAGACGCCATTTTTCACGGTGATCGTCACCGGCGTCGCCTTGTCGAACTTCTGCATCGCGAAGTTTAGCGCGCCCTGCACGGAGCTGAAATCGCCCGAGCCGTCCGCCGCCACCGTCAGGCTGCCATCCTCCAACGGCGCCCCGCACTGGCAATTGGCGCCGCTCAGCATGGCATGGGAACACTTGAAGACGGACAAGGCGCTGTGCGAAGCCTTCGTCGACAAGAAAAAAAACGGTGACCGCGACATCGCCAAATTAGTGGAGCATATGACGAACGATCCCCTCGTGCAGTGGGCCTGGGCGCCGGGCGATCGCAAAGCGCCATCCATCAGCCAGCAGGATTTCCATTTGCTGGTCAAGCACTGGGGGAGCTCCGGCGCGGCTTGCCCGGGCAAATAAAAAGCATTCGCGCTCGGGAGAGGTCGTTTTTTGACTCTGCAGGACTTTCTTGGTTAAGGAACCGCGATGGAGATACGACTGAATGTGAACGGTGGCGTCCACCCAGTCAATGTAGATGGCGACACCCCTTTGTTGTGGGTGTTGCGCGATGTGCTGGATATGACTGGCAACAAATTTGGGTGCGGCATGGCGCTGTGCGGAGCATACACTGTCCATGTTGACGGGCAACCCGTACGTTCCTGCGTGCTTCCCAATTTGCGTCTGGAAACCAGCATCGCCAAGTTGCAGTTTTGCAGTGAAGTCAAGGCCGATGGCGCCGGTCACCGAATTCACGTGCGTAGGCCGTGGGCGTCACCCCGATATGCGAGCGGAAGCGCCGGGTGAAATAGCTTTGGTCGGCATATCCAACCAGCATCGCGACCTGGGAAAGTGGCATGCCGCCTGCCTGTATCAATGCCTTGGCGCGTTCCATGCGCACCCGTTCCAGGAAAGTCATGGCGCTGACACCGGCACTCCGGCGGAACACCCGTGCAAAGTGAAACCGGCTGACATTCGCCAGCGAGGCGAGGGTGTCGAGGGTGATATGTTGATCCAGATTTTCCTGGATATAGTCTTTCACGCGTTGTACGGCGCGTGTGTGCATGTCGACCGGCGCCGGCTGGACCGGCGAGCCTTGAGTGTTGAAGCGGCATACCATGTGGCAGGCCAGCGCGCTGGACAGCGCTTGAGTGATGTAGGTCTGCGCCGGATGGGGCGGTGCTCGCAGTTCGTCCAAAAACAAAGTAATGATGCGTTCGACGAAAACATCCTTCCGGCCAAAGCAATTCCGCAGTTCAATTGCAGCCGGGGCCGACTTGAGTGCGGACTCGGCCGCATCCACCAGCAGGGTGGGAGGAATACGTGCGATCGCGACCGCGCCTGGCTTATCCCATGACCATTTCGACTCCATCCCGCGCGGATCGAGCGTCACATTGCCAGGCATCGCTATCGAGGTGTGGGTCTTGCCATCTCGGGTCTGCATCAGACGCACTGGCCCTGATATGCGCAAGGCGACGACGTCATGATCAAGGGCAGGGGAGCTTGCGTAGCCACCGCTTTTCCAGTCGTGCCAGTCGACCACAACACCTTGCCACTCACGACCTCGGCTGGTCATATTGGTGGCAAGTGTCAGTGCCGGGGAATTTATCGGTGGCGACGGTGCGCTCGGAACGGGCATGAATCTCTCCGAAAAGGGGCCCAAAACCAGCAAGAAAATATTAGTCTGAGCAAGACTTTATCATCTTTTTTTGCTAACGGAACGACAATCGGACCGATGAAATAGCATGGGCGTCCGCCTGCTCGCCGCAGTAATTCCGAAGGTGTGCAGTTCGATATAGATGGGCAAGCTCATTCAGCGAAGTACCGCGTTCCACAGTACCGAGTGGTTTTTTTAATTCGCGTCCCGGTCGTTCAGGCATCCACAAAACGAAGCTGGGCCAGCGTGCCCTCGGCGATGGTCGAGTCGATCGTCAGCGACCAGCCGAAGCGCTCGCAGATGCGTTTGGTGAGGAACAACCCGAGGCCCTGTCCGCCGCCCAGTTTTGCCGAGTTACGCAAGGACATCGGCTTGCCGCCGTCGAAGGCCGTCAGATGTCGCAGGGGCTTCATCGGAGGCCTTCCGGAGGCGCAGGCGCTGCCGGCTCGCCATTGCGCACCTTGCCCTTGCGCCGCTGCAGGTGGCCGTCGCGGAGGAAGGCGTAGCGGTCGAGCGCCGCCGCGTCCATCAGGTCGGTCGCCTCAAGCAGGCCGGCCCGGTCATCGACCAGCCGGACCAGGGTTCCCGCCATCTTGACGCCGCCGGACGTGGAGAGGCTCCACGGGTCTGCCGCCATGTCGACGGGAAGTGCGCTGGCGTCCCGGACTGTCGAGGGGCCAAGCAGGGGCAGCATCAGGTAGGGACCGGATGGCACGCCCCAGAAACCGAGCGTCTGGCCGAAGTCCCCGTCGTGCTGCGCCAGGCCGGCCCAGGTCGCCACGTCGAGCACGCCGGCGATGCCGACAGTCGAGTTGATTAGCACGCGGCCGAAGTCGGAAAGGCCGGCTTTCGCCTTTCCCTGCAGCAGGTTATTGGTGCCGGTGCATGCGTCGGACAGGTTGGCGAAGAAGTTGGTGACGCCGGTCCGGACCGTGTCCGGCAGGATCGATTGATAGGCTGTCGCAGCAGGACGGAGCGCATTGCGGTCGACCGCATCGTTGAAAGAGAAGATTTGCCGGTTAAGCTTTCCGTAGGGATCTTTTTCGGCGAGGGAGGCGCAGCCGCTGACCAGCAGCACCATCGTGAACATGGCGCCTCTGCCCCCCATGGGCAGCGAAGAGGGCAAGCCGCAGCAGCGTATCGCCGTACTGCCGGACGATGTGCCGGTGGCGGTGAAGGAGATGGGCTGAACTCAGTGACATTGCGGCCTCGCTTGACTGGGAAAAACCGCAGTCTAGGGGGACGATGTCGTCGTTTTGTCGCGGAGGGCGGCCCGAGGACTGCGCGATTTGCCTACTTCCAGAGTGCGCAGCGCGTTTCGGCGCGGGCGGTGAACGCGTCGTCGCCGCGTATCGTTTGCAGCACCTTGTAGTAATCCCAGGGGTACATCGATTGCGACGGTGCCTTTACCTGCATCAGGTACATGTCGTGCACCATCCGGCCGTCGGGCCGGATGGTGCCGCTGGATGTGAACATATCGCTCAGTGTTGTGCGTTTCAGGTAGGCGAGTACCTTGTCCGGGTCGTCGCTACCGATCGCCTTGACCGCTTGCAGGTATTGGAGAGCGGCAGAGTAGTCGCCTGCCTGCAGCATGGTCGGCATGCGCTTCATTTTCGCGAAATAGCGCGCCGACCATGCGCGGCTGGCCGGGCTCTGGTCCCAGTACCAGCCATCGGTCACATACATCCCCTGGGTTAAATGCAATCCCAGGGTATGGATGTCGCTGATGAAGATCGCCAGGCCCGCGAGCTTCATCGAACGCCCGATGCCGAACGCATTGGCGGCCTTGATCGCATTGATGGTATCGCTGCCGGCCGTGATCAGTCCAAGGACCTGCGCCTTTGAGGCCTGCGCCTGCAACAGGTAGGATGAAAAGTCCGATACCGCGAGCGGGAACCTGACACTGCCTGCCACCGCGCCGCCGGCCGCTTCGATGACTGCGGAGGCGTCCTTTAGCATCTGCACGCCGTAGGCGTAGTCGACACTGATGAAGTACCAGGATTTTTCACCTTGCCTAGTCAGGGCTGCCGCGGTACCGCGCGCCAGTGCGAGCGTGTCGAAGGCGTAGTGGATCGTATAGCGCGAACAGTCCTCGTTGGTCAGGCGCGTCGTGCCGGCGCCGACGGCGATGAACACGCGCCGCTTTTTGGCCGCCACGTGCGCCATCGCGAGGCTTGTGCCCGAATTGGTGCCGCCTATCAGCATGTCCACGCCATGCTGGTCGAACCATTCGCGCGCCTTCCCGGCCGCAATGTCGGCCTTGTTCTGGTGGTCAGCCACCAGCAGCTCGATCCTCTTGCCGTCAATCGATCCGCCGGCTGCGGCGATTGCCATCCTGATCGCTTCGACCCCGCCCGGTCCGTCAATGTCCGAGTAGACGCCTGACAAATCCGTCAGGAAGCCGATCCGCACCACGTCGCCGGAAACCCGGGGCGCAGCGGCGGCGGGCGTGCCAAGGCCAAGGGCGATTGCGGCGGCGATAATGTGGTAGTGGCGCATTCCTTGTCGCGATTTGTGCGGGCGCGATGTCCGTGCAGGCACGCTGCTTATGCTTTCTCAGACCGGGATGCGGCGCGCGGCGCCCGACTCGCGCGCGTAGGCGGCCGGCGTCATGCCAACCCGTAGCCGGAAGCGCCGTGTGAAATAGCTTTGGTCCTCGTAGCCAACCCCGATCGCCACCAGCGACATCGACAGGCCGCCTGTCCGGATCAATTCTTGTGCGCGCGCCATGCGTGCGCGCTCGAGGTAGGCCATCGCACTGACGCCCGTGCTGTGCCGGAACATGCGCGCGAAGTGGAAGCGGCTGACATTGGCCAGCGATGCGAGCGCATCGAGGGTGATGGCTTGGTGCAGGTTCTCCTGTATGTAGTCTTTCACGCGCTGCACGGCACGGGCGTGCAGGTCAAGGGGCCCGGCTTCGGCCGGCGGCCTCGGGGCATTGAACCGGCTCGCCATGTGGCGGGCCAGCGCGACGGACAGCGCTTCGGTCGTGTATGCCTGCGCCGGGTGCGGCGGCGCGTGTAGCTCATCGAGGAAGAGCGCGATGATACGCTCGATGAAGGGATCCTTGCGGCCAAAGCAGTTTTGCAGCTCCATCGTGAGCGGCGGCGATTTCAGCGTGGACTCGGCGGCATCTGCCAGCAAGGCGGGCGGGATGCGCACGATCGCGATCGCTCCCGGCTGGTCCCACGACCAATTCGACTCCATGCCGCGCGGGTGCAGTGTCACGTTGCCCGGCAGCGCGATCGCCGTGTGGGTCTTGCCGTCGCGGACCTGCGTCAGCCGCACCATGCCGGAAGTGCGCATGGCGATGACGTCATGATCGAGGGCGGGGGAGCTGGCGCGGCCGCCGCTTTTCCAATCGTGCCAGTCGACATCGACACCTTGCCAGTAACGGCCCTGGCTCGACGCATTGGTGGCGCGCGCCAGTGCCGGTGAAATCAAGGTGGGGGCTTGGACTTTCAGCTCTGGCATGGGTTCGGCCGCTTGGTTGGGACGTTAAACCAGCAAGTAAATACTAGAACTTCGCACGATATTACCATTATTTTTTTTATGACGGAAAGATAATCAACATAGCGGAAACCACTGAAACCAGCAGGAGAACAAGAATGATCAGACAGGCGATAACAGCCCTTTTTATCACCGCCGCACTGGCTTCACATGCGTTTGCCAGCCCGGAGCTGGCCAAGCAAAAGAACTGCATGGCCTGCCATGCGGTCGCCACCAAGATGGTCGGGCCCGCATTTAACGCGATCGCGGCCAAATATGCAAGCGATGGCGGCGATGCAAAAGCAATGGCAGTCAAGATACAGAAAGGCAGCAAGGGCACCTGGGGCACGATGCCGATGCCGCCGAATCCCCAAGTCAACGATGCAGAGGCAAGTGCGCTCGCCACCTGGATCATGAACCAGAAGTGGACGCCATGACACAATTGACGCCAAGCCGAGGCCTTCGCAAGACCGAACGTACAACTTTGTTCAGCGATGGCGTGTTCGCGATCGTCATCACCATTTTGGTGCTCGAACTGCGGGTGCCACCGCATGAAGCTGGCCAGTTGTTGCAAGCCTTGCTGCATCAATGGGCAAGTTTGCTGGGCTACGTGGTCTCGTTCATTTACATCGGAATCGCCTGGTTGAACCACGAGGCGGTTTTTGCGCGCGTGCGCTATGTCGACCTCCGGCTGCAATGGATCAATCTGGGGATCCTGCTGACGACCGCCTTGCTGCCGTTTCCTACCGGCGTGCTGGCCGAGGCGCTCGGCGAGGGGAACCTGGCCGACCAGCAGGTGGCGGTCGCACTTTACGCGCTGACGGCATGCCTGATGTCGGCGGCCTGGCTGCCGATCTTTGGCTATCTGCGCGACCACCCAGAACTTGTCGACGAGGCGACGCCGCCCGCCTACTTCCACCTGCAGCGGATGCGGCCCTGGACGGGTATCGGCCTGTACCTTTTTGGTGCCGTCGTGGGCGCGTTCTATCCCGTAATCGGCCTGCTGCTGTTCATGGTGATGGTGCTGTACCACGCCTGCACCAGCGAGGGACGGCAAACAGCTTGAATGACCAACCAAGGATTTGGCAATGAAAACGACAATCAATATAAATGGCGCGGCGCATACCGTGGACGTCGATGGCGATACGCCATTGCTGTGGGTGCTGCGCGATGTTCTGGGCATGACAGGCACCAAGTTCGGATGCGGCATGGCCTTGTGCGGGGCCTGCACGGTCCATCTTGATGGCCAGCCGGTACGTTCGTGCGTGACACCGGTCGAATCGATCGGTAAGGGCGCGGTCACCACGATCGAAGCGATCGGCCAGACTGCCGTCGGGCGCCAGGTGCAGCGGGCCTGGACCTTGAAAGAGGTACCACAATGCGGCTATTGCCAGTCGGGCCAGGTCATGGCCGCCACCGCGCTGCTGCAGGCGCAGCCCAACCCGAGCGATGCCGATATCGACCAGGCGATGTCGGGCAATGTGTGCCGTTGCGGCACCTACGTCCGGATCAGGGCGGCGGTCAAGGATGCCGCCCGTGAAATCGCGGCAACAAGGAGCTGACATGGACGACCATACTGCCATTTCCCTCCCGCGCCGGCGCTTCCTGGCGTCGTCGGCAGCCAGCGCGCTGGTGATCGCCTTCCAATTGCCCGGCGCCGCAAAGGTGGCCCATGCGGCGCAAGACCAGGGGTTTTCGCCCAATGCCTACCTGCGAATCGGCGCCGATGATTCCATCACCATTATCGTCGCCCTGGTTGAAATGGGGCAGGGGACCTTTACCTCGGTGCCGATGCTCATCGCCGAGGAGCTCGAAGTCGAACTGTCGAAGGTGAAGGTCGAGCCGGCGCCGGCGGACGAGAAGACCTTCGGTCATCCGCTGTACGGCCTGCAGATTACGGGTGGCTCGGCATCGATCCAGGGGGCGTGGGCCAAGCTGCGCCAGGTGGGCGCGACCGCAAAACAGATGTTGGTGACGGCGGCGGCGCAAACCTGGGCCGTTCCCGAACAGGAATGCCGCGCGGTTGGCGGACAGATCATCCATGGTCCATCCGGACGCAAGCTCAGCTATGGCAAGCTTGCCGCTGCCGCGTCGCGCCTGCCGGTGCCGGCTGGCGCGCCCCTGAAAGACCCATCGCAGTTTCGCCTGGTCGGCACGTCGGCGCCGCGGGTGGACACGCCGTCCAAGGTAAATGGGGCGGCGCAATTCGGCATCGACGTCAAGCTGCCGGGGATGAAGGTGGCGGCGATCGCCGTGTGTCCGGTCATAGACGGTACTTTTGGCAGCGTCGACGACAGCCCGGCAATGAAGGTATCTGGCGTGCGCCAAGTGCTACGCTCGGCGAACGCGATCGCGGTGGTGGCCGATCATTATGGCGCCGCCAAGAAGGGACTCGCGGCGCTGGCGATCAAATGGAACGAAGGCAAGTCCGCCAACTTCTCGAGCAAGATTTGGCGCGCGCAGCTGGCCACTGCGCTCAAGGGCAAGGGCGTGGTGGCGCTCAACGAAGGCAGCTTTGCCAAGGCGAACGCGGCGGCGGCTCGGCGCCACCAGGCCGTGTACGAATCGCCCCCGCTTGCGCATACGACGATGGAGCCGATCAATTGCACGATCCACGTGCGCAAGGACGGCTGCGAGGTCTGGCTGGGAACGCAGGCGCCGGCACGCGCGCAGGGGCTGGTCGCCAAGGCCGTCGGCATGGCGCCGGAACGGGTCGTCGTCCATAACTTCCTCATCGGAGGGGGCTTTGGCCGCAAGCTCGATGCGGACTACGTCGAAACGGCGGCGCACCTTGCGAAACAAGTCGATTTCCCCTTGAAAGTGGTGTTCAGCAGGGAAGAGGATATCCAGCACGACGCCTACCGGCCGTATTTCCTCGATGAGATAGCGGCTGGGCTCGATAAGGATGGCGTTCCGGTCGCATTTAGCCATCGCACGGCTGGTTCGGCGGTCATCGCGCGCTATGCGCCTGCATGGCTCAATAAGGGACAGGACACCGATGCGGTGCACACTGCGGAAACGCCATATGCCGTGCCGAACAAGTTCGTCGAATTCGTGCGGCATGAACCTCCCGCCGGCCTGCTGACCGGGAACTGGCGTGGCGTCGGGCCGACCCACCATGCGTTTCCCAACGAATGCTTCATCGATGAGCTGGCCGTGCTGGCCAAGGCCGATCCAGTCAGCTACCGCGAGCGGCTGCTGGCGAAAAATCCGCGCGCGCTGGCCGTATTGAAACTGGCAGCGGACAAGTCCGGGTGGGGCGCATCATTGCCCGCAAGGCAGGGCAGGGGCATCGCCCTGGTCGATGCCTGGGACAGCTGCGCGGCCCTGGTGACCGATGTTGAGGTTGGCAAGGACGGTTCGGTCAAGGTGAACCGCATTGTGTGCGGGCTCGATTGCGGGATTGCTGTCAATCCCGCCGGGGTGGAGGCGCAAATGGAAAGCGGCATTGTCTATGGCCTGACCGCGGCGCTGTATGGCACGCTCACCTTCGAACGGGGGCGTGTCGTTCAAAGCAATTTCCACGACTATCCGCCGCTGCGATTGAACGAGATGCCGACCGTGGAGATTCACTTGCTCAAGAGCGGCGCGAAGCCGGGGGGCGTTGGCGAGATGGGAACGGCGGTGGCGATCCCGTCGCTCATGAATGCGATCTACGCGGCGACGCGGAAGCGATTGCGTACCTATCCTGTGGCCGTGGATCAGTTGAAAGCCTGAGGCGGGAGTTTAGCGGAGAGGGATACAAGCCGGCTTCGGCCGGCTTGTGTCGCCTGTGGCTAGGATGCCGGCGCAAGATTGCGCAGTTTCTTGTTCTTGCGATACTCCCACGGCGGCACTGCGGCGGCTTCGCTCCACACGCCCCGGAGCTGAGCCCTTGCCGTATTTTGGCCGCTTCGTAGCTCAGGTCCTTCGTATATTGCCGGTACATCCACGCCATGCCCGCGTACACCTGCTCGCGGTTGACGTCGGTCCGTCCGAGCCGGACTTTGCAGATCGACCGCTTGTAGCGATCGCGGGCGGTGACGTCGATCTCGACCATGCGCTTGAAGGTCAGGTCTGACGGGGCCCGCTTCGAGGCCTACCCGAAAGGCTGCGATTTTTCCGGCGCGTCGTCTCCGTGCAGACGGGGACCCAAGTTGCCGGCGGCTCGCCGAACTTGGGTTCCCGCCTTCGCGGGAACGACGTGGTGGTGGCAAATTCAGGGCTGCGGATCCCACCCCGCGCCATTGTTATACGCCGCGAACACCAGCGCCCGCGTCGCGAATCCCGCCGCCACATCCCCCGCGCTCAGCTGGAAACCGCCCACGCGCGTGGCCAGGTTCAGCGGATTCCCCGCCAGGTCCGTGGTGCCGTACTCGCGCCAGCCGCTGACGGCCGTCGGCGTCACCGGGTTCGGCGCCGGCTGGTTGTTCACCCCCAGCCCCGCCCATCCGGCCGGCGCCACGTGCGCGTCCATCCTGCAGTTCACGAAGGCGATGTTGTCCCAGGTGGCGGTGCCGCCGGGGCTGCGCGCCAGGTAGGTCGCGCCGTTCGGCACATCGCCATGCAGCGGACCCGGTCCCGGACCATGCGTCAGGCTGCTGTTGAGGAACACGAAGCCTTTGTCCGTGGCGTTGGGCACGCGCGCCTGCAGCACATAGCCGCCGCCGGTCGCGCTGGTGGTGTCGCCCACCGAGCGGATCTCGCTTTCCTCGAACAGCGCCGCGCGGCTGCCGCCCCAGATGAAGTCCACATTGCCCGCCACCAGCGTGCGGTGGAACCACGACCAGCCCTTCAGGTTCAGCGTGTCCTGCTCGCTGTGGAAGGCGGAATCGGTCACCACCAGGCGTCCAGCGTCGTTGTTGAAGTACATGGTTTCGGCCTGCGCCGAGATCGACGGCGAACGCAGGGTCGTATTGCGGATGGTGAGCTTGTCCAGCTTCAGCATGTCCGCCGCTTCCACCAGCAGCACGGAACGGCCGCCAGACGCCGTCACGGTGGTGCCCGGAGCCTGGCTGCCGCCCGAGCCGGGGTTCAGTGTGTCGTAGTTGGTGTACTGGATCACCGCGCCGTCGCGGCTTTCGCCCCGGATGGTCACGTTGTCCTTGCCTCGCAGGTACAGCAGTTCCTCGTAGACGCCGTTTTTCACGGTGATCGTCACCGGCGTCGCCTTGTCGAACTTCTGCATGGCGAAGTTCAGCGCGCCCTGCACGGAGCTGAAATCGCCCGAGCCGTCCGCCGCCACCGTCAGGCTGCCGTCTTCCAATGGCGCCGCGTCGCGCGTGGCGAAGCTCCAGCCACCCAGCTTGCCGATGCCGACGAATGGCACACCGCCCAGCGTGGCGCCCGTGATCACGCCGTTCGACATCGCAACGTAATACTCCGTGCCATACGCCAGCTTGTTGCTGTGCGGGCGCACGGTCAGCGTCTTGCCGCTGATGGAGATCGGCGTCGTGTTCACCTTGCGCACCAAGGTCTGGCCGGCGTAGCCCAGTTCATCGCTCTCGCCGGACAGCTTCAGCACGTCCACCAGCGCGTCGTCCACCTTGCGGAAGATGCGTATCGTGCCGCCGGTGCCCAGCGTGGGGGCGTTGTCGAAGGTCAGCTTCAGCGCCGGGTCGATGCCGACGCCGGTCTGGTTCGCCGCCGGGCTGACGGCGCCGCCCAGCGTGTAGGCTTGGGTGGGCTGCACGAATTGCGGGTTGATGTTGGCCGCGATGACGCGCTTGAGCGTGGGATCGGAATCGCTGGCCACGACGATGTTCGCGGTGCCGGCGCCCACCGGCGTCAGGGTCAGCGTGCCGCCGTTGACGCCCACCGCCACCACCGCCGGATTGCTGGAGCTGGCCAGGTAGGTGTCCGCCGTGCCGTTCGGCTTCACCGCGTTGACCGCGACGTTCAGCGGCGTGTCGCCCGCCTCGGCGGCGTAGGTGCCGGTGGCCGGGTTGAGCGTCAGTTGCGAGGGCTTCAGGCTCGGATCGCCGATGCGCACGTCGTCGATCTGGAACGACTTGTTGGCCGTGTACAGGCCCACCAGGCCGCGCGCGGCGAAGCCCGTGTCGGTGACCGATCCCAGCGACTCGCCGTCGAGGTAGACCGTCAGCGTGCTTCCTATCATCTCGAAGCGCACGGTGTAGAACTGCGCGTCCATGTTGATCGGCTTCTTCACCTGCTTGGGGCGGCTCAGCGTACCGTTCAGCATCTTGGCGATTTCGACCTGGGTGCTGGCGGTGGTGCTTTGCACATTCAGGCCGCCGCCGTACCAGTTGGTCGAATTAACGTAACGCGTCACGAGATATAGCTGCTTGTTGCCCGTGGTGCTGTTGGTGAGCGGCTTGATGCGCGCCTCGACGTAGTAGTCGGCGCCCGGGATCGCGGCCAGCGCGCTGGATTTCAGCAGCGCGAGCACGCCGCCGGTGGTGGCGGCCGTGTATTGCAGCACCTTGTTGCTGGCGCCGACATTCTCCGCCTTGACTCCGAAGCTGCCGTTCGGACCGGCCACGGGCAGCAAGTCCCAGTTGGCCGTGCCGCCGCCCTGGAAGTCGTCGCAGAAGTACAGGCCGGTGGCGGGGCAGGTGAGGGTCAGGCCGGGATTGGAGGTGACGTCGCCGGTGCCGGTGATGGCCGTGGTCAGCTTGCCGCCGCCGGCTTGCGCCAGCGCGTTGGCCTTCACCAGCGCCGCGGGACGCGGCGTGAACGCGTATGGCGGCGTCCAGTTCACGGTGTTCGGCAGTGTGCAGCCGGCCAGCGCGGAACCGTTCAGCAGAGAGCCGCTGTCCTTGAACACGCCCGTCGGCGTGCCGCCCGGGTTGACCACCACGTCCGCGCAGTTGCTGGCGCCGGCGATCTCGAACACATTGCCGTTCGAGAGCACCTTGGCGTTGTAGCCGGCGCCGATGCTGTAGTCATGCTTGTATATCGGGGAGGTGGTGCTGCCCACGAAGTAGTTGTTCAGCATGTGCACCTGGCCGTAGCGCACGCGCGGCGCGCGGTTGGTCACGTCGCGGAACACGTTGTTGCTGAAGGTGACGCGCAGCTTGCCCTCGTCGGCGGTCGCGCCGTCGCCCGAACCTATCAGGTTGTTCTTGTGGTGCTGGCCGAAGACGTTGTACGAAATCGTCACGTAGTCGGACGCGTTGGTGACGTCCAGCGCGCCGTCGTGGCACTGCTTGATCTTCCCGTTCTCGATCGGCAGCAGGTTGTCCGTCATGGCGCCGTCGGTGAAAGTGTTGTGGTCGATCCAGACGTGGTCCGAACCGGACACGCCGATCGCGTCGTAGGCCGAGTTCCAGTTGCCGGTGGCGCCGTCGGTCGGGTCCCATATCGGGCCCACGTCGCACGGCGCCACGATCTTCAGGTTGCGGATGATGACCTGCGAGACGTTGCTGACCAGGATGTGGCCATTGACGATGCCGGCGCTGGCGCCGTCGCCGATCAGCGTGGTGTTGCTCTTCATGCGGATGGCGCCGCGCGCGGCCTGGTCGCCGGTGTTCGCGTAGGGCACGCCCTCCGTCATGTCGATGGTGCCGACCAGTTTGATGATCTTGGCGTTGTTGCCGCCGTTGCTCAGCGCCGTGAGCAGCTGCGCGCGGTTGGCGACGGTGTAGATGTTGTTGGCGGTGGCGGCCGAGCCGCCGGCGGTGCCGCCGGCCTGGCTCGCCCAGCCGTCGGCGGGCGCGGTCTGGCGCGCGCTGTCCGTGGCGGCGGTGGCGCTGGCGCTGGCGATGCATAGCGTCGCCAGGCAAAGCGCGGCCCTGAAACCGAGATGTTTCATAATTTGCTCCTGTGGCAGGAAATCGATAAGGCGCCCGAAGGGCGGTGCGTAGGTCGCGAATCGCGGGCGCGGCCGGTCAGGCGCGCATCGCGTGGCTCGCGGCCTCTCCGGCCCCACTGCCGCCCGCGCGTCCCCGCCGGCGAACCAGCGCCATCGCGACCAGGCCGGCCAGCAGCACGGACGCCGTGCCAGGCTCCGGCACTTCGGCCGCGCCGATGCGGGCGCTGATGGTCTGGAAGTCATCGCCCCAGTCCACCGCGCTCAGGTCCAGGCCCAGCGCGAGGCCGCCGTCCAGTATCGAGAATTCCGGCAGGCCCGCCGCCACGCTGCTGTTGAGCAGCGCGAAGCTGGTGATGGGCAAGGCCAGGGTGCCGCCGAAATCGAAGCGGAAGCTGTAGCTGCCCGCCGCGACGGGCGCGTTGTTGTAGATGGTGAGGGTGCCGTCCTCGGCGAAGTCGAAGCCGAAAAGGGCGTCGGCGGTGAAGAACTCCACGCCGCTATTGGTCGGATCGAGCGCCGTGGTGTTGGAGCCCGCTTCGGCCGCGAAGCCGTGGTCCAGGCCCAACACCGCGCCGGCCGAGCCGTTGTAGGTGGCCGTGATGACGGCGTCCCGCAGCGGCACGACCGATGCTTGCGCCGTGCCGGCGCAAGCGGTGATGGCGGTGATCGCGACGGCACGCGCCATTGTCTCCCATATCTTTTTTCTCATTTTTTGCTCCACGTAGGAATAGGACTACCGGGAAAAGACTGGCCTCCGCGTAGCGGAAGCCGCCGGGACACCTCGCGTGACCCGTGCCTCTCGGACGAGGGCTGCGAGAGGAGGGCGCCGAGGTCGTTGAGGGGAGCAAGTGCTGGATCGCACTTTTGTTTCTGGAGTCTACATTGGCCTGACCAAAAATTCAAGTTGGTTAGGCCAAATGGCGTTGAAAGGCTACTTTATTGCAAGTGAGAAAATATTGTATTGCTGGCATGTGAATATGGCATCATTATTGTTCCCACCGTTAACAGGAGACCAAGATGGCATATGTCGCACCCGCGCAAAGAAGGATCGTCGCGGCCACTGGCGTGTTGAACGCTCCGGGCCCATACGACGCGAATCCGATATTCGCCCAGGTTCCGCAGCTGGAATGGGCAAATCTCGGCTACCAATACACGCTGACCGTGCAATGGAGCGGTGTCCCGGTTCCCGGCCTGGCTGTGATCACGGTGCGGGCGCACGTGCACTACCGCTGGCAGCCAGCCATACCGCCCGCCGTCGCCGGCCACTGGACCAAATTCTCCGGCAATGCCTGGATCTCGGGTGTGAATGGCTGGTCCATGCAGACACCCAACGCCGTCGTCGTGCTGACACCGGCGGCGCCGCCCGACCCGAACTACCACGCGTGACGGCGCGCGCCTCCGGGCGCCGCATGCGCGCATGGCTCATTTCCCCTTGGGCTTGGGATGCATGTGCTTGCGGTAGAAGGTCTCCAGCTCCGCGCCGATCAGGTCCTGGCCGGAGTTGACCATGAAGTCGCGGAAGGCCGCGGCGATGCGGGGCAGGGGCTGGTCCACCAGGTGCATCACGTGCCAGTCCCCCTCGACCGGGCTTTCCCTCATCGGCAGGATGTCGATCAGCCCCGCCTCGAACTCCAGCGCGCAGGCGTGCACCGACACGAAGCCAACGCCCAGGCCCGCCGCCACCATGCTCTTGATGGCCTCGTTGCTCGACACCTCGGAGCCGAAGTGCAGCGAGTGGCCGTGTTCCTTGAACACGCGTTCCACGGTGGTGCGCGTGCCCGAGCCCCGTTCCCGCACCATCAGGTTGGCGCCGACGATGTCGTCCAGCGTCACGCGTTTTTTTCGCATCAGCGGGTGCTTGGGGCTGGCCACGAAGGCCATCGGATGGTGGGCGAAGCGCGCCGCGTTGATGCGGAACTCGCGCGGCGGCGTGCCCATGATCGCCAGGTCCACCTCCTTGCGCGACAGCAGGCCCACGATCTCGCTGCGGTTGCCCACCTGTAGCTTCATGCGCACGTTGGGACGCTCGGTGGTGAACTTCACCAGCATGGACGGCAGCAAGTGCTCCGCCGTGGTCACCGCGCCGATGCGCAGCGTGCCGGTGCTCACGCCCTGCAGTTCGCCCAGCTCGTCGCCCGCCTGTTCCCACAGCTGCAGTATGCGCTCGGCGAAATCGAGCATCACCTCGCCGGCCGCCGTCAGCTGGATGTTGCGCCCCACCTTGCGCGTGAGGGCCGTGCCGGCCACCTCCTCCAGGGCGCGCAGTTGCGCCGAGATGGCCGGCTGCGTCACGTGCATTTCCTCCGCCGCGCGTGACACGCTTTCGTGGCGTCCAACCAGAACCAGCGCTTGGAGCTGGCGGAAACTTGCGTGATACATATAAAGCAAACCTTATCAATGATTTAGAATAAGTAATTTCTCTTTTCTTTTCGTGGCCTCTATATTAACAGCCAGAAGGAGGGAAAAATCATGCAAACCATCGTAATCGTAGGCGGAGGCGCGGGCGGCCTCGAACTGGCAACACGTCTGGGCGACACCATGGGCCGCAAGGGCCGCGCGCGGGTCATCCTGGTCGATCGTTCGCCCACGCACTTCTGGAAGCCATTGCTGCACACGGTTGCCTCGGGCAAGCGCGATCCGCAAGTGTTCCAGATCGAGTACTCGGCGCAGGCGGCGCAGCACGGCTTCACCTTCATCCACGCCGAGCTGCGCTCGGTGGACCGCGCGGACAAGTCGCTGGAACTGGCGCCCATCCTGTCGGACGACATGGGCGAGGCGCCGTCGCGCAAGCTCGGCTACTCGACGCTGGTGCTGGCGCTGGGCGCGGTCACCAACTTCTACGGCGTGCCCGGCGCGGCGGACAACGTCTGCACGCTGGACAGCGTGCGCGACGCCAAGGCCTTCTACCGCCGCTTCTTCGGCGCCTGCGTGCGGGCCTCGGAGGAGGAGGGGCGGCAGGTCAACGTGGTGATCGTCGGCGGCGGCGCCACCGGCGTGGAACTGGCGGCGGAACTGGTCTACAGCGCCCGCGCGCTGGCCAAGTACAAGGCCCACTCGCTGGACCCGGCGCGCGACGTGCGCATCAGCGTCCTGGAACGCGGCGAGCGGCTGCTGCCGCACCTGCCGGCCGAACTGTCGGCGCGCGCCGAGGCCTACCTGCGTTCGCGCGGCATCGAGATTTGCACCGGCACGGCCGTCAAGAGCGTGGAGGCGGATACGGTGCACGTGGCCGAGGGCGCGGGGGAAGCCAGCGCGCGGCCCGCCACGCTGACCTTGTGGGCGGCGGGAGTGGAAGGGCCCGCGATCTGCACCACGCTGGGCCTGCAACTGAGCCGCATGCGGCAGATCATGGTGAACGCGTCGCTGCAATCGATCGACGACGCCAGCGTGTTCGCCATCGGCGACTGCGCCAGCTTTGTCTGTCCGGTGAAGGGCGCCGCGCCGCCGCGCGCGCAGGTCGCGCACCAGCAGGCCGTGTTCCTGGCCGCCGCCCTGGCCCGCCGCGAGGGCAAGCCGCTGCCGGAGTTCAGCTACCGCGACTACGGTTCGCTGGTGTCGCTGGGGCCGGTCGCCGCCATCGGCGTGCTGCTGGGCGGATCGATCGGCCGGCAGCTGCCGGTCAGCGGCACCATGGCCCAGGTGCTGTACGGGCTGATGTACCAGAAGCACCTGATGGCCCTGCACGGCTTCGTGCGCGCCGCCGCCGTTACCCTGTCGGACTGGCTGCGGAAACGTTTGACGCCGTCGGTCAAGCTGCATTGACCGGATCCGGCGCCGTTCGACCTACGGCGCCGGTTTCGCCAACCAGTCCTCCAGGAACTGCACGCACACGCGCACGTTCGCGGACGTCCCCAACCGCGTGGGGTAGATGGCCCACACGTCGGCCTCCTGGCTGTAGTCGGGCAGCACCCGCACCAGGCGTCCGTCGGCGAGGCTGGGGCCGACGTCCCAGATCGAGCGCAGGATGACGCCGTGGCCGTCGATGGCCCACTGGTGGACCAGCTCGCCGTTGTTGGTCGACAGCGGACCGCCGACCTTCACCGCCTCCGGCCCCCGCGGCCCGGTCAGCCGCCAGCGTCCCGGGTCCTGGTCGCGCTCGCGGATCACGATGCATTGATGCCTCAACAGGTCGCCCAACTCCCGCGGCGTGCCCGCCCGCTCCAGGTAGGCCGGCGAGGCGCACAGCACGCGCGAATTCTCGGCGATCCGCCGCGCGATCAAATGCTGCTCCCGCACCTGTCCCACGCGGATGTCGAGGTGGAAGCCCTCGGCGATCAGGTCCACCGGCCGGTCCAGCAATTCCAGTTCGATCTCCAGTTCGGGATACTGCCGCGCCAGCACCGAGATGGCGGGCGCCACGCGGTTGCGGCCGAAACCGGAACTGGTGCAGAGCCGCAGCGGCCCGCGCGGCGTGGTGCCTTTCTGCGATATCGCCTCCTCGAGCTGGTCGGCGTCCTCCAGGATGCGCTGCGCCCACTGGTGGACAACCGTGCCATGATCGGTCAGCGACACCTTGCGCGTGGTACGGTGCAGCAGCCGCACCTCCAGCGTCTTTTCCAGGATGGCGATGCGCTTGCTCACCAGCGCGTTCGACACCCCCAGTTCCTGCGCGGACGCCGCGAAACTCTGCTTGCGCACCACCACGCAGAACATACTGAGGTCTTCCAACAGCGGCCGGTCTTGATTGTTCACGATATGTGTATTGTAGGATCACGAATGGCATCATTATATATTGAAGCGTATTCAGTACAATGAAGCGGTCAAATCAACCACGAGAGGCGTCACCATGAAAACCCACAAGATCGCAGTCATCGCCGGCGACGGCATCGGCAACGAAGTGATGCCGGAGGGCCTGCGCGTGCTGGAGGCGGCGGCGCGCAAGTTCAACATCGGCCTGGAACTCACCACCATGGACTGGGCCAACTGCGACTATTACCTGGAGCACGGCCAGATGATGCCGGACGACTGGCGCCAGCAGCTCGAGGGCTTCGACGCCATCTACTTCGGCGCCGCCGGCATGCCCGACAAGGTGCCCGACCACATCTCGCTGTGGGGTTCGCTGCTCAAGTTCCGCCGCGAATTCGACCAGTACGTGAACCTGCGCCCGGTGCGCCTGATGCCCGGCGTGCCCAGCCCCCTGGCCAACCGCAAGCCCGGCGACATCGATTTCTACGTGGTGCGCGAGAACACCGAGGGCGAGTACTCGTCGGTGGGCGGCAAGATGTTCGAGGGCACGGACCGCGAGTTCGTGGTGCAGGACGCCATCTTCACCCGCAGCGGCACCGACCGCATCCTGAAATACGCCTTCGACCTGGCGCAGAGCCGCCCCAAGAAGCACCTGACCTCGGCCACCAAGTCCAACGGCATCTCGATCAGCATGCCGTACTGGGACGAGCGGGTGGAGGCCATGGCCCCGTCCTACGCCGACGTGCGCTGGGACAAATACCACATCGACATCCTGTGCGCGCGCTTCGTGCTGTCGCCGGAGCGCTTCGACGTGGTGGTCGCGTCCAACCTGTTCGGCGACATCCTGTCCGACCTGGGCCCCGCCTGCACCGGCACCATCGGCATCGCGCCGTCGGCCAACCTGAACCCGGAGCGCAAATTCCCGTCGCTGTTCGAACCGGTGCACGGCTCGGCGCCGGACATCTTCGGCAAGAACATCGCCAACCCGATCGGCATGATCTGGTCCGGCGCGATGATGCTGGACTTCCTGGGCAACGGCGACGCCAGCCACACCGCCGCGCACGACGCCATCATGCGGGCCATCGAAGCGGTGCTGGTGGAGGGCCCGGTGACGCCCGACCTGGGCGGCGCCGCCAACACCAGCGACGTGGGCAAGGCCATCGCCGCGGCGCTGTGAGGCGCGCTGTTTAGCGCTATCATCATGGGATGACCGCCGCCGCCACTTCGTCCGCCCCCCGTCCCCATATTTTCACACTCGCCTGGCCCCTGTTGATCGAGCTGTTCCTCGCCGTGGCGCTCGGCGTGGCCGGCACCGCGCTGGCCGCCCGCATGTCCGACACGGCGGGGGCCGCGTTCGCGATCGCCAACCAGATCTCGGTGACGCTGTTCATGCTGTTCCGTATCATCGGTTCCGGCATCGGCGTCGTGGTCACCCAGAACCTGGGCGGCGGACGGCGCGACATGGCCAACAAGGTGGCGCTGTCGATGCTGGGCGCCAGCACCTGGCTGGGCGCCTTCACCGCGCTGCTGGCCTTCGTCGGCGCCGACTGGCTGCTGCGCCTGATGCACACGCCGGCCGAGGTGCTGCCGCTGGCCACGCCGCTGCTGCAGGCGCTGGCCCCGGCCATGCTGTTCGACGCCTGGAACGCCTCCATGGCCAGCGTGATGCGGGCCCACCTGCGCACGCGCGACACGCTGACGGTGCTGGTGGCCATGCACCTGAGCCACGTCGCGCTGGCCGTGCCGCTGATGCAGGGCTGGGGGCCGCTGCCCGCGATGGGGCTTCCGGGCTTCGCGCTGGCGCTGCTGGTCAGCCGCGTCATCGGCCTCGCGTTGCACCTGCTGGTGTGGCGCCGCCACCTGGGACTGGCGCCGGTGGCCGGCGACTGGTGGCGCTTGCGGCGCCGCGAACTGGCGGACGTGCTGCACATCGGCATCCCCGCCGCGGCCGAGAACATCGCCTGGCGCGTGTCCTTCATGGCCAGCATGGCGGTGGCCGGCCTGCTGGGCGCGCAGTCGCTGGCCACGCTGGCCTACGTCCACCAGATCGGCAGCGTGGTGGTGATCTTCAGCCTCGCCACCGCCTTCGCGGTCGAGATCATGGTGGGGCACATGATAGGCGCGGGCGAGCTGCGCGACGCCCATCGGCTGGTGCGCAGCGCGCTGGGACGCGGCCTGGTGATCAGCGGCCTGATCTCGGGCAGCGTGGCGCTGGCGGGGCCATGGCTGCTAGGCCTGTTCACCAGGGACCCTGCCATCATCGCCAGCGGCGGCGCGCTGCTCTGGCTGGCCGTGCTGCTGGAACTCGGGCGCACCTTCAACCTGGTCGTCATCAACGCGCTGCGCGCGGCGGGCGATGTGCGCTACCCGGTGATGGCGGGCGCCGCGTCGATGTTCATCGTGCTGGCCGGCGGCAGCTGGCTGCTGGGCGTCCACTTCGGCCTCGGCCTGGCCGGCCTGTGGATCGCCTACTGCGCCGACGAATGGATACGCGGCCTGCTGATGTGGCGGCGCTGGTCGGTGCAAGCCTGGGTCCCCCACGCCCGCGCCGCCCGCCGCCGCCTGCGTCCGCAATGACCGTTCCCCGCCGGCGCCTACAAATTCACGACAAAATTGTTAGTATTCGTGACATTGTGGCGCCAAAAACTTGTCACAATACCGGCTTTGCCCGCGCGGGCGCCTCACAGGGGGAATCGTGGTCACGACAGGGACGTTGAAAACGGCGGTACGGCACGCCGCGGCCGTCGCGCTGCTGGCCTCCGCCGTGCTGGCGTCCGGCTGCTCGCGGACCGAGCGCTGGCAGGAGGAGGTGCGCCTCGGTTCCGGCCAGGTCATCCTGGTCGACCGCGTCAGCGGCGAGCGCGACGCCTCGTTGCGCTTCTCCCTGCCCGGCGTGCCGCGCAAGGTCTACGAGTGGCACGCGCTGCACGACGGCGGCATCTGGCGCCACGAGAATCCGCTGGTGCTGGACGTGGAGAACGGCGTGCCGGTCATCTACACGGTGGTGGTCACGTCGCCCGGCTGCCGCCTGTTCACGCGCTACAGCAACCGCAACGGCGCCTGGGTGGAGGAGGTCTTGCCGGACAAGTTCAAGGGCAAGGCCATGAACCTGTTCGTGCGCGGCGGCCTCGATGTCGGCGACACCGTCACCCTGGACCAGAAGCGCCGCGAAAGCACCGTCATCTCCTATTCCCGCTCGCTCAAGTATCTCGGGCCATCGGACAAGGCCTGCCGCCGCTAAGGCCGGAATGTTGTATTCCATGCATCGGAATGGTGCATAATCTCTCCAGGCAAAGTCACACACTTCCTGGAGACCGGCTGTGGCCAACATATCAAAAGAATATCGCCTGACCGCGCTGGCCTCCGCCTGCGCGGCATTGCTGCTGGCGGGATGCGGCGGCGGCGGGGGAGGGAGCGGCGCCACCACGCCGCCGGTGACCACGCCGCCCGTCACCACGCCCGCCGACGGCTCGCTCGCCGAGAACATCGCCTACTCCGGCGCCGCCACCGCGTCGCTGGCCACGGCGGCGGAGCGCGCCGCGACCGTCAAGGGCACGCTGGCGCTGAACGGCGCCACCATCGCCTACACCGCAACCACCGGCCACCTGACCGGCACCGATTCCCGCACCGGCCGCGCCGCCTCCTTCTTCTACGTGGCCTACACGCGCGACGGGCAGGACCTGGGCAAGCGGCCCGTCACCTTCTTCTACAACGGCGGCCCCGGCTCGGCGTCCATGTGGCTGCACCTGGGCTCCTTCGCGCCCAAGCGCATCGTCACGCAGATCCCGTCCAGCGTGGTGGCGTCGCCGGTGCAGCTGGTGGACAACGCCGAGAGCCTGATCGACGCCAGCGACCTGGTGTTCGTGGACGCCGTGGGCACCGGCTACTCGCAGGCCGTGGCGCCGGCCACCAACCAGGACTACTGGGGCGTGGACACGGACGCCGCCGGCTTCCGCGACTTCGTGCAGCGCTACGTGGCCGTGAACGGGCGGCAGGCCTCGCCCAAGGTGCTGTTCGGCGAATCCTACGGCGCGCCGCGCACCGCCGTGCTGGCCAACCTGCTGGAGACGGCGGGCGTGAGGGTGGACGGGGTGGTGCTGCATTCGGCCATCATGGATTACAACGCCAACTGCGGCGTGCTCGAAGCGGCCATCAGCTGCGAGGGCTATATCCCCACCTACGCGGCCACCAGCAACTACTACAAGCTGGCCAGCCCCGCGCCGTTCGACTTCAACGACTTCATGCGGGAGCTGCGCGGCTTCAGCGCCACCGGCTACCGGAGCGCGGCGCAAGCCTTCCTGTCGCCGGCCCGCACACCGCCGCCGCAAACGGTGGTGACCAAGCTGGTGAGCTACACCGGCATCCCGGCGCTCACCTGGCAGCAGGACCTCAACTACACGCCGGGCAGCTACGCGCGCAACCTGCTGCCCGGCCAGCTGCTGGGCCGCTACGACGCGCGCGTCTCCGGCGCCGTCAACGGTCCGCTGGCGGTGGACGGCGACCCGTCGCTGACGGTGGTGAACAATCCCTTCATCACCACCATGCGCAGCTACCTGGCCGGCACGCTGAAATACAGCGCGCTGACCAATTACCTCAATTTCAACGACATCATCGGACGCTGGAACTTCCGCCACGATGGCAAGGAGCTGCCGGACACCATCCCGGACCTGGCCGCCGCCATCACGCTGAATCCGGCCATGAAGGTGCTGGCGCAAAGCGGCTATCACGACCTGGCCACGCCGTTCTATCAGACCGAGCTCGATATGGCGCGGCTGGGCGCCAATCCCAACATCCAGGTCCGCAACTACCACAGCGGCCATATGATCTACCTGGACGACGCCGCGCGCAGCGCGCAGCGGGCCGACCTGGTTAGCTTCTATGGCGGCATCACGGCGGGGAAATGATGAACACACTACGCAACCTTGGCTTGGGCCTGGCCCTCCTGGCGTGCTGCGGCGGCGCGCTGGCCGGCGATCCACCCGCGCCGTGCATGGACCCCTGCGTGCCGCCTTCCAAGCGGCCGTCCACCGAGGCGCCGGCGTCCGGCGAGCGGCTGCGGCAACAGGCGCTGGACAAGCTCGAACAGCGCTTCCAGGAGGCGGACCTGGACCGCGACGGCGCGCTCACCGAGGAGGAGGCGCGCAAGGCGGGACTGGGCTATGTGGCCAACCATTTCGCGGAGATCGACACCGCCCGCCGCGGCCGCGTCACCTTCGAGGACCAGCGGCGGTACATGGCCCAGCGGCGCCGGCAGGCCATGGCCGAGCCGCCGCAACGCTAGCTTGTCCTGGACGGTTCGCCGGTCGCGCGGACCGCTTCGACGCCCTCGATCGCAGCCCTTCATCGCATCCCTTCAATTGCGCGGCGATGGCCGGGGGTGTCCCGTACAATGGGCGCACCATCGTTAAGAGTGCGTCATGACATCGATCCTTCCGGCTGCGCCGCCCGGCGCGGAGCCTTCCCATTTTGTTCGGTTCTACCACGAGGACGCGAGCTTGCTGGACGAGGTCGCCTCCTTCATCGACGACGGCTTGCGTTGCGGCGGCACCGGCATCGTCATCGCCACGGCCGAGCACCGGGCCGAGCTGGAACGCCGCCTGGCCGGATTCGGCGCGCCCAAGGGAACGAGCCGGCACACCGGGCGCCTGGAATGCCTGGACGCGGACGAGACGCTGTCGCAATTCATGATCGAGGGCTGGCCCGACGCCACCCGTTTCGAGCAGACGGTGGGCCGCCTGGTGCGCGCCGCGGCGGCCTCCGGCGGCGCGGTGCACGCCTTCGGCGAAATGGTGGCGGTGCTGTGCGCGCAGGGCAGGTACGAGGCCGCGCTGAGGCTGGAGGAACTGTGGAACGACCTGGCGAAGGAGGCGCGCTTCGCGCTGTTCTGCGCCTACCCGTGGAAGCTGTTCCGCACCGCCGAGCATTCCGCCGCGTTCGGCAAGGTGTGCTCGGCCCACGACCACGCCGGCCCCTGCCACGCGCACGCGGCGGAGCCGGCGGCCGATCCTGCGCGCCGTATCCTCGAACTCGAGCAGCAGGCCATCGCGCTGCAGTCGGAAATCGCCCGCCGCCGCGCCGCCGAGCTGGCGCTGGCCGAGCGCGAACGCGAACTGGCTGAGTTCCTCGACAACGCCGCCGAGGGTATCCACCGGGTGGACGCCGACGGCACCATCCTCTGGGCCAACAACGCCGAACTGAAGTTGCTGGGCTACCGGTGGGAACACTATATCGGCCGCCCGATCACCGATTTCCACGCCGACCGCGCCGTCATCGACGACATCCTGGCGCGCCTGAAAATGGGGGAAACGCTGAACGACGTGCCGGCGCGCCTGCGCCGCCAGGACGGCGGCATCCGCCATGTGCTCATCAGTACCAACGGCTGCTTCGAGGACGGCGAACTGCGCTACACGCGCTGCTTCACGCGCGACGCCAGCGAGCGTTACCAGCGCGACGAGGCGCTGACACAGCGCGACCGCATGCTGACGCACGCCCCGGTGGGCGCGGCGCTGGTGCTGGGGCCGGAGTTCGCCTTCTATCTGGCCAACCAGCGCTTTTGCGACATGACCCACCGCGGGCCGCTGGAGGGCAGCACCTTCCAGCATGCCTTCCCCGAACTCGCCGGCACGGAGCTGGACGCGCAGCTGCGGCGCGTGCTGGAAACGGGTGAACCCTACGCGGCCGAGGAGGCCCGCCTGCCCATCGACAACGGCGAGGGGCTGGAGGAGCGCTTCTTCCAGGTGGGCCTGCAGCCGCTGACCGGCGCCGACGGCCAGGTGCAGGGCGTGATCCTGGTGCTGGTGGACGTGGGCGAGCATGTGCGCCTGCGCCTCAGCCTGGAGAACGCGCAGGCCGCGCGCGAGGCGGTGCTGGCGGAGCTGACCGCCAGCGGCCGCGCCAAGGACGAGTTCCTGGCCATGCTGGGCCACGAGCTGCGCAATCCGCTGTCGCCCATCGTGTCGGCGGTCGAGCTGATGCGCATCAAGGGCGACGGCCGCACGCAGCGGGAGCAGGAGGTCATCCGCCGCCAGCTGTCCCACCTGGTGCGCCTGGTCGACGACCTGCTCGACATCTCGCGCGTCAACAGCGGCCGCATCGAACTGCACATCGAACACATCGCGCTGGACGACATGCTAGGCAAGGCCGCCGAGATGGTGCGGCCCCTGCTCGGGCAGCGCTGCCACCAGTTCAGCCTCGAGGTCGAGCCGGGAATTTCGCTGCGCGGCGACGCGGTGCGCCTGGCCCAGGCCTTCTCCAACCTGCTGACCAACGCCGCGCGCTACACGCCGCCCGGCGGGCGCGTGCGCCTGGTCGCCCGGAGCGACGGGCCGGAACACGTGCGCGTGTGCGTCGAGGACAATGGCGTCGGCATCCCGGCCGACATCCTGCCCAGGATCTTCGACCTGTTCTTCCAGGGCAAGCGCGGCATCGACCGGGCCGAGGGCGGCCTGGGCGTCGGCCTGGCGCTGGTGCAGTACATCGTCAGCCTGCACGGCGGCGAGGTGGCGGCCCACAGCGCGGGGCAGGGTGGCGGCAGCGAATTCGCCGTGCGCCTGCCCCTGGCCGGGCCCGCCGACGACGCCTGAGCAAAATTGCTGCACTGCAGCGAATAGCCCTATACAATGGAAGCGTGCTTTCTTTGTGAAGGAGTCTATCGTGCATACCCGTCCGTTCATCGCCCCCGTGAGTTTCGATGATCCCGCCGCCGCGCTGGCACAGGTCCAGGCGCTGTATGACGGCAGCATACGGCATTTGCGCGAATCGCTGCAGCGCTTTGTCGACGGCGAAAACCCGCCCGAGCACGTGCGCGCCTGCTATCCCTTCGTGCGCGTGCACACGGACACCGTGGCCCGCGCCGACTCGCGCCTGTCCTACGGTTTCGTGGCCGGCCCAGGCACCTACGAAACCACGCTGACCCGGCCCGACCTGTTCGCCCGCTACTACCTTGAGCAATTCCGCCTGCTGCTGAAAAACCATGGCCAGCAGCTGGAGGTGGGCATGAGCTCCCAGCCCATCCCCATCCATTTCTCGTTCGCCGAGCACGATCACATCGAGGGCAACATGCCGCCGGACCGGCGCATGCTGATGCGCGACGTGTTCGACCTGCCCAACCTGGCGGCCATGGACGACGGCATCGCCAACGGCACCTACGAGGCGCCGCTGGGCGAGGCGCAGCCGCTGTCGCTGTTCACCGCGCCGCGGGTGGACTATTCGCTGCAGCGCCTGCGCCATTACACCGGTACCTCGCCCAGCCACTTCCAGAAGTTCGTGCTGTTCACGAACTACCAGTTCTACATCGACGAATTCGTGCGCCTGGGCCACGAGATCATGCGCGCGCCGCTCGAGGGGGGCGCCGGCGCCGAGTACATCGCCTTCGTCGAGCCGGGCAACATCGTCACGCGCCGCGCCGGCGTGCCGGCCGAACCGTCCGACCTGCTGGGCGCCGCGCCGCCGCGGCTGCCGCAGATGCCCGGCTACCACCTGATACGCAAGGACGGCAGCGGCATCAGCATGGTCAACATCGGCGTCGGCCCGGCCAACGCCAAGACCATCACCGACCACATCGCCGTGCTGCGGCCGCACGCCTGGCTGATGCTGGGCCACTGCGCCGGCCTGCGCAACACCCAGCAACTGGGCGACTATGTGCTGGCCCACGGCTACGTGCGGGAGGACCACGTGCTCGACGAGGACCTGCCGCTGTGGGTGCCGATCCCGCCGCTGGCCGAGGTGCAGGTGGCCATCGAGGCAGCCGTGGCCGAGGTCACGCAGCTCACCGGCCACGACCTCAAGCAGGTGATGCGCACCGGCACCGTGGCCAGCACCGACAACCGCAACTGGGAGCTGCTGCCCCAGCGCACGCCGGAGCGCCGCTTCAGCCAGAGCCGCGCCGTGGCGCTGGACATGGAAAGCGCCACCATCGCCGCCAACGGCTTCCGCTTCCGCGTGCCCTACGGGACCTTGCTGTGCGTGAGCGACAAGCCGATGCACGGCGAGATCAAGCTGCCCGGCATGGCCAACCAGTTCTACCGCGACCGCGTCGACCAGCACCTGCGCATCGGCATCCGCGCGGTGGAACTGCTGCGCGAGCTGGGGGTGGACAAGCTGCACAGCCGCAAGCTGCGCAGCTTCGCGGAGGTGGCCTTCCAGTAAGCCCGCGGCGCTTGTTATCGGCTGGGCAACGCGGTATATTTCCCGGACTAATCCAATGGAGACGTCCATGAAATACACCGCCCTGGCGCTGGCCCTGCTCACCATGACCCTCGAGGCCGGCGCGGCCCCCGACAGGGAGGCCGAACCGGGCTTCGGCGAGCGGCCCGGGGAGAGCAGCGTGGCGGTGGACGCGAACCGCGTGGGCCAGGTGGCCGGCGTGATCGAGGACGCCGATGGCCGCCGCCGCGCCGTGATGTACGCGCAGGGAAGGGTGACCGAACTGGGAACGCTGGGCGGTTCGGACAGCTACACCACCGCCATCAACGCCTCCGGCGTGGTGACGGGCTCCGCGCAGAACGCCGAGGGCCGCTGGCGCGCCTTCATCTACACGCCCGGCCAGGGCATGCGCGGCCTGGACACACTGGGCGGCAACAGCAGCCACGGACTGGCGATCAACCAGCTGGGCCAGGTGGCCGGCCACGCCGACGTGGCGAACGGCGACTTCCACGCCATGGTGTTCGACGGCGCGCAAATGCGGGACCTGGGCACGCTGGGCGGCAAGACCAGCTACGCCACCAGCATCAACAACTCCGGCCAGGTGGTGGGCACCGCGCAGAACGCGCAAGGCTACCGCCGCGCCTTCCTGTACCAGCCGGGCGAGGGCATCGTGGAACTGCCGTCGCTGGGCGGGCGCGTGAGTTCGGCGGCCGCCATCAACGACGCCGGCGTCATCGCCGGCACCGCCGAGACGGCCGACCGCCGCATGCACGCCTTCGTCTACGACGGCAAGACCATGATCGACCTGGGCGCCAAGATCGGTCACGGCACCAACACCTACGCCACCGGCATCAACGCCGCCGGGCACGTGGTCGGCTCGGTGACGGCGCAGGGCTTCGCGCCGCTGACCTTCGTCTACCGCGAGGGCAAGATCTCGGTCCACCCGCGCGAGGCGGGCCTGTACCTGACCAACAAGATCAACGACAGCGGCCTGGTGGTGGGCGCCAAGTTCTCCGGCCAGCGGCTGCAGGCCTTCGGCGTGGACGAGGTGGCGCCGGTGAAGGAAACCAGCCCGTGGGACTGGGCCGTGCGCGCCGTGCTGCTGGCGGCGGCCGGCTTCATGCTGGTGAAGATGCAGCGCCGCGCCAGCGCGTCCATGTTCCCCAGCGGTTCCGTGCGCGTCGTCTCGCACAACTTCGTGCGCTGATCACCGCGCGGGCGGGAACCAGGAATCCCAGGTCTCCTTGATGGTGGCCTTGACGATGGCGATCGAATCCGGATCGCCCTTCAGCAGCGCCGAGACATAGGCGCCGGCCTGCTTCAGCGACACGTCCGGCGGCAGCGGCGGCACGTTCGGGTCGGTCACCATCTCCAGCACGCAGGGCCGGTCCGCCGCCAGCGCGGCGTCCCAGGCCGGCCCCACGTCCTCGGGCCGCGACACGCGTATGCCCTTCAAGCCCAGTAGCTCGCCGTAGGCGGCGTAGGGAAAGTCGGGCAGGCCCTGCGACGGCGCGTAGCGCGGGTCGCCGCCCATGGCGCGCGCCTCCCAGGTCACCAGATTGAGGTCGCCGTTGTTCAGCACCATCACCACCAGGCGCGGGTCGCGCCACTGGGGCCACAGCCGCGCCACGGTGATCAGGCCGTTGATGCCGTTCATCTGCATCGCGCCGTCGCCCGCCAGCGCGATCACGGGCCGGTCCGGCCACGCGAACTTGGCCGCGATCGCGTAGGGCACGGCCGGTCCCATGGTGGCCAGCCCGCCGGACAGACTGGCCATCATGCCGCGCCTGAGCTTCACGTCGCGCGCGTACCAGTTGGCCGACGAGCCGGAGTCGCAGGTGATGATGCTCTTGTCCGGCAGCCGCGACGACAGTTCCCAGAACACCCGCTGCGGATTGACCGGATCGGCCTCGTTCATCGCGCGCGCCTCCAGCACCTGCCACCAGCGCTGCGTGTTTTCCTCGATCTGTTGCTGCCAGCCGCGCTCCTGTTTGCGTTCCAGCAGCGGGATCAGCGCGCGCAGGGTGGCGCGGGCGTCGCCCACCAGGCTGCACTCCATCGGATAGCGCAGGCTGGTGAGGCGGGCGTCGATGTCGATCTGCACGCCGCGCGCCTGGCCCTCCTTCGGCAGGTATTCGGCGTAGGGGAAGGACGAACCCACCATCAGCAGCGTGTCGCAGCCGTTCATCATGTCGTGGCTGGGTTTCGTGCCCAGCAGGCCGATGGAACCGGTCACGTAGGGCAGGTCGTCCGGCACGGCTGCCTTGCCCAGCAGCGCCTTGGCGATGCCCGCGCCCAGGATCTCGGCCACGGAGATCAGCTCGTCGGTCGCGGCCAGCGCGCCGGCGCCGGCCAGGATCGCCACCTTCTTGCCGCTGTTGAGGATGTCGGCGGCCTGCCGGAGCGCCTCCAGCGGCGGCTCCAGGCTGCGGTGCAGCGCGCCTATGCCCGAGTGCACGCTGCCATGCTCGCGCGGCGGCTTGGGCACGGCGGGCAGGTCTTGCACGTCGTTGGGGAAGATGATGCAGGTGACGGTGCGCTGCTCGCGCGCGATGCGCATCGCGCGGTCTATCAGGTGGCGCACCTGGGCCGCGTCGGTCGCCATGTGCACGTATTCGTGCGCCACGTCCTTGAACAGCGACAGCAGGTCCACCTCCTGCTGGTAGTCGCCGCCCATGGCCATGCGCTGCTGCTGGCCGACGATGGCCACCACCGGCTGGTGGTCCAGCTTGGCGTCATACAGGCCGTTCAGCAGGTGGATGGCGCCGGGCCCCGAAGTGGCCAGGCAGACGCCGGTCTCGCCGGTGAACTTGGCGTGGGCGGTGGCCATGAAGGCGGCCATCTCCTCGTGGCGCGGCTGGACGAACTCGATCTGGTCCTGCCGCCCGAAGGCGCCGACGATGCCGTTGATGCCGTCGCCCGGATAGCCGAACACCCGCCGCACGCCCCATTCGGCCAGGCGCTGCAGCAGGAAATCCCCCACGGTGGTAGCCATGCCCCGCCTCCCGTCGATTGAAGTGGCCCCATCTTAGTGAGGCTGCGGCGGGGGCGGCGCACGCTATCTGCGCGGCAAGTCGTCAGAAGCGGTAGCGCGCGGTCACGCGGAAGGCGCGCGGCGCGCCGGGCAGCATCAAATGCTTGCTGCTGCCGTGGCCGGACACGATGTAGCCGCGGTCGAACAGGTTCAGCACGTTGAGCTGCAGGTCCAGCGATTTGGTCCTGTAATAGACCATCGCGTCCGCCGTCGTGTAGCCCGCCAGCGTCACCGTGTTGCCCGGATTGGCGAACCGGTCGCCCACGTAATTGACGCCGGCGCCCACGCCCACGTTGGCGGTCAATTCCTTGCTCAGCCAGGCGTTCGCGCTGTGCTCGGGCGTGAGGGTGGGGCGCTTGCCCTGCACCGCCTGGCCGTCGTCCCTGGCGATGGAGGCCACCATGCGGCCGTCCAGCCACGAGTAGCCGGACCACGCCTTCCAGCCCTGTCCCAGGTCGCCGGTGAAGGTCAGTTCCAGGCCGTCGGTGCGCTGGGTGCCCATGGAGATCACGCGCGAGGTGGCCGGATCGGTGGCCTTCATATTGGTCCGCTCCAGGCGGAACAGCGACACGCCCGCCGCGGCCTTGCCGCCCAGCAGATCGAACTTGGCGCCCACCTCCTTGTTCTTCGTGACTTCCGGCGCCAGGTCGGCGTTGCTGGCCGCCAGCGTGAAGGTCTCGCCGGAAGGCTGGAAGGAGCGGCTGAACGAGGCGTAATAGGACTGCTCCGCCGTCGGCTGGTACACCAGGCCGGCGCGCGGACTCCAGGCCACGTCGGTGCGGGTGAGGCTGGACTGGCCGGCGCGGCGCTCCCGGTTCTCCTGCTCGAAGTGGTCGTAGCGCACGCCCGCCAGCGCCTTCCAGTTCGCCGCCAGCGTCACCAGGTCCTGCACATAGGCGCTGGCCACGGTGAACACGCCCAGGTTGTTGGCGGTGGGGTTGCCGGCCGCCGTGAACGGCACCACCGGCGCGATCGGGTTGAACAGCGACACGGTGGCGGCGTTGGCCTGCGAGCGCACCACCTGGTCCTTGTCCTGCGCGCCGAATTCCAGGCCATACAGCAGCTGGTGGCGCATGCCGGCCAGGTCCAGGTTCTGCGTCAATTCGGTCTGATTGAACCAGCAGTCCTCGTTGCGCAGCACGTTGCCGCGCGTGAGCGACACGGTTTGCGCGGCCTCGTTCACGGAGCCCACCAGCGTGTTGTTGCGGTCCAGTTTGTAGTCGTAGTGGCGGAAGGCGTTGCGCAGCGAGAGCTTGTCGTTGAAGCGGTGCTCCAGCGTGAAGCCCAGCGCCTTCACGCGCGCCTCGCTGAAGTCGAAGTCCCTGGCGTTGGCCGCGCCGTAATAGGTGGACGGCGCCACGTCCACCGGCCTGCCCTGGTAGGAGGGCAGGCCGAAGTCGGTCAGGCGCTTGTCGTGCAGGTACTCGGCCTGCAGCAGCAGGCTGGTGTTCGCGCCCAGCTTGAACTGCACCGACGGCGCCAGCGCCTCGCGCTCCAGGAATTGCTGGTCGCGGTAGCTGTCCGCGTCCTCCACGGCGCCGGTCACGCGCCAGGCGACGCCGCTGTCGGCGTGCCTGCGCGCCAGGTCGAACTCGCCGCGTTTCTGGCCCCAACTGCCGGCCCGCAGCGTCACTTCGCTCACGTCCGCGCCGGGCTTCTTCGTCACGCGGTTGATCATGCCGCCGGACGAGCCGCGCCCGTACAGCACCGAGGCCGGTCCCTTGATGACCTCGATCTGCTCGATGTTGGACAGGTCGCGGTAATACAGCGCGTCGTCGCGCAGGCCGTCGATGAACTGGTCGGCGATGGCGGAGAAACCGCGGATGGTGACTTGGTCGCGCTGGCCGTCGCCGGTGGACATGCCCACGCCCGGCACGGCCTTCAGCGCGTCCTGCAGGGACAGCGTGTCCTGGTCGCGCAGCAGCGCCTGCGGGATCACGTTCACGGTTTGCGGGATGTCGCGCAGCGGCGCCTCGATCTTGGTCGCGCCGGTGGCGGTGGGGGGATTGTAGCCGGCGTCGCCGTTGGCGCTGACGGTCACCATCGGCAGGCTGGCGTCGGCCTGCGCGGTGCTCTGTGCGTAAAGGGCCGGGGCGGGGACGGTCAGGGCCAGCGCCAGGGCCAGCGGCAGTTTTTTCAGTTTCATGCGGAGTCCAGGAGGGTGAGGGCTGGCTGGCATCCGGACGACGCGTGGCTGGCTAAATGAGAATGATTGCTAATTATGAAGGCTTTGCCGCGGACGCACAACCGGGAAAATAGTTATTGCAAATGATTCTCATTAACCTTATGATGGCTTCGTCGCTGGCATAGCAAATCATCCATATTGATGATTTCGCCATGCCGCGCCCGCCACCCATCAGCCAGCCCCCTCCCTGGAAGCCAGCAAGCAACCAACCTCTAGGGAATTCCATGCAAGAACTGATCATCCTGGCCCACGTGCCGACCGACACCGTCAACCTCGGTTTCCTGCCCGCGGCGCAAGCGCTCGGCCTGTCCGTGGTGCTGCTGACCGACCATGCCGACGCCCACCGCGCCCACTACAGCCAGCCCGGGCTGGCCGCCTATCCGGCCGAAATCGTCGCCTGCGACGTGTTCAACCCCTTGGCCGTGATCGGCGCGCTGACCTGCCGCGCGCAGACGCCGGCCGCCGTGTTCTCCAACAGCGACCACCTGCAGGCCAGTACCGCGCTGGTGGCCAGCTATTTCGACCTGCCGCACAAGGATTGGCGCGTGACCTACCGCGCCAAGAACAAGGCCGAAATGCGCAGCCACCTGAAGCTGCAGGGACTGGACCCGCTGTGGTACGGCCTCGCGTGCGGGCCCGCGGACCTGGCGCGGCTGGCGGAAGAGGCGCCGCTCCCCTGCATCGTCAAGCCGCGCGAGGGCGTGGCCAGCCAGCAGGTGACGCTGGCGGCGAACCGCGACGAACTGGCGGCGCAGTGCGCGGCCGTGTGGGAGTCCCAGCCCGGGCTGCCCTTGCTGCTGGAGGAGTACATCGACGGGCCCCTCTACACGCTGGAGACGCTGGGCGACGGCGAGCGCGTTTGCGTGCTGGGCGGCTTCCAGGTGACGCTGTCGCCGCCGCCGTTCTTCGTGGAACTGGAAGCGCGCTGGGGCACGGGGCTCGACGAGCGGCAGCAGGCCAGGGTGCTGGACCTGGTACGGCGTTTCGGCGTGGGCTTCGGGGCCTGCCACACCGAATTCGTGATGAGCGAAAGCGGGCCGCGGCTCATCGAGATCAACTACCGCAACATCGGCGACTATCGCGAGTTCCTGCTGCAGGAGACGTTGGCGATCCCGCTGTTCGAGATCGTGCTGCGGCTGTACCTGGGCGAGCCCTTGCCCGACCTGCGGCTCGCGCCGAACGCCGCGCAGATCCGCTACTTCACGGCGCGGAGCGAGGGCAGGCTGTCCACGCCGCCCGCCGCCTTCGCCGACCAGGGCGACGGCATGCAACTGCACTACCAGCCGCTGCGCGCGGCGGGCGACAGCATCAGTCTCAGCAACTCCAACAAGGACTACCTGGGCGTGCTGCGCGGCATAGGGCCGGACGCGCGGCGCCTGGGTCTGGCGATGGACCGCGTCAGCAACACCTTGAACTGGGAGATCGCGGCGTGAGGGGCGGATTGGGAATGAAGGCGGCGCCCGACGCCGATGCCGGCGATCCGCGGCACGTTCAATACATCCGCCAGCGCGTGCTCGACGCGCTGCTGCGCGAAGACGTGCGCGGCTGCGTCAGCGGCGCCACGCTGGTGGCGTCCGAAGCCTTGCCGCCCGGCGCCGCCGCGCTGGAGGCGTTCAGCGCCGCGCCAACCGGCGCCGCCGCGCTGGAGGCGTTCAGCGCCGCGCCAACCGGCGTTGCCGCGCTGGAGTTGTCCGAGGCGCCGCCACCCGGCGCCGCCGCGCATGCCCGCGTGGCCCGGCGTTGGCTGCGCGTCGGCCATTTCGAGGGCGGCATGCTGTGGATACCTGTGCTGCCCGCGCGTTTCATGCAGGTTTGGCGCAGCGCCGGCCTGCCGCTGCTTTGGCGGGAGCACGGCGCTGAGCCGGTGGCGCTGAACGACCTGGCCGGCGTCCTGGCCTGCTACGCTCGCGGCCTGCCGCCGCAGGCCGCCGCCTTGTTCCGTGCCTTCGGCGAGGAGTGCGACGCCGCCGTCGGCCACCGGGTCCATAGCGAGTCCGAACGCGAGCGCTGGTTCGCGGAGCTGCGTGGGGCCAGCGCGCCGCGCAGTGTCGCGCTGGCGGCGGCCGGCGGCGCGCCGGCCGTCGACTGGCAAGCATCGCTGCTGTACCACGACCGCGTGGCGGCCTTCCACGACCATCCCCTATACCCGACCGCCCGCGCCAAGCTGGGCTTCGACGAGCATAGCCTCGCCGCATACGGCCCCGAATGCCAGCGCGAGTTCCAGCTGCGCTGGCTGGCGCTGCCGCGGGACATCCACCATCCCAGCGCCGACGCGCGTCATTGGCCCGCCTTGTGGCCATCCTTCGCCGACGTCGGCCTCGATCCAGCGTTGGCGGACAGCCACGCGCTGCTGCCGGTCCATCCCTTCATGTGGGGCGCCCAGCTGCAAGCCATGCTGGAGGACGCCAAGCTCGCGCAAGCCGCCATCCCCGCGCCGCGCCCCTGGCTGCGCGTCGCGCCCACGCTGTCGGTGCGCACAGTGGTGCTGCTGGATGCGCCCGAGTGGCACGTCAAGGTCCCGCTCACCATCCGCACGCTGGGCGCGCGCAACATCCGCACCATCAAGCCCAGCACCATACGGGACGGCCACGCGGTCCAGACCCTGCTGGGCGCCATCGCGGCCCACGAACCGGGTATCGGCGGCCGCCTGCTGCTCACCGATGAACGCTGCGGCGCGCATGCCGACCACCGCATGTTCCTGGGCTACATACTGCGCCGCTATCCGGACGCGGCGCTGCAAGGCTGCGACGTGGTTCCCATCGCCGCCCTGGCGGCCGACGCCCCACACGGCGGCATCGTCGCGCAAGACCTGGCGCGCCGCCACTACGGCGGCGACCTGCTGGCCTTCTTCGACGACTACCTCGACCTGACGCTGAACCTGCACTTGACGCTGTGGACGCGCTACGGTGTGGCGCTGGAGTCGAACCAGCAGAACTCCGTGCTGGTGCTGGGTGGCGGCGGGCCTTTGCGCCTGCTCCTCAAGGACAACGACGCGGCGCGCATCCATACCGGCCGCCTGCGCCAGCGCTGGCCGCTGCTGGCGGCGCACGTGGCGGAACTGCGGGACGATCGCATCGCTGTGAACGACGAACTCCCGCTGGCGCAGATGTTCACCACCATCACGCTGCAGCTGAACATCGCGGTGCTGGCCGAAAGCTACGCCGTGGCGCTGGACCGGCCGCCCGCCGCCCTGTACGCGCTGGTGCGGCGCCGCGTCGACGCGGTGCTGGCCAGGCTGGACGTCGAAGGGGAGGACACCGCGCTTGCCCGCCACGTGCTGCTGGACAGCGAGTGGCTGCACTTGAAATGCCTGCTGGTGGCGGCCACGCTGGCCGAAAAGAGCGAGACCGGCGCGGCGGACGTCAACAAGTTCTACGGCCGCAGCGCGCCGAACTTCCTGAGGCAGGCATGACCGGATCGCAAACCCGGCCCGGCCTGGCGGACTGCGGCGCCCCCCGCGCCGTGGTGGCCACCGTCATGGGCTGCCACTTCATCGCCGCTTTCGCCGCGCTGGGCATGCCGCCGTTCTTCGCGTTGATACTGAATCAGTCGCTGCAAGGCGGCGCGCCCTACCTGGCGGGCTGGCTGTACGTGCTGCCGACCTTCTTCACCGCCCTCAGCAGCCCGTGGTGGGGCAGGGTGGCGGACCGCTACGGCAAGAAGCCGCTGCTGCTGCGCGCGCAGCTTGGCCTGGCGGCCAGCTTCCTGCTGGCCAGCTACGCCAACGACGTGCCGACCTTTGTGGCCGCGCTGGTGCTGCAAGGGCTGCTGGGCGGCACCTTCTCCGCCTCCAACGCCTACCTGGCCACGGTGGTGAGCGGCCCCGCGCTGGCGCGCAGCCTCACGCTGATGCAATGGTCCGCCCGCGCCGCGCTGGTGGCCGCGCCGGCCGCGCTGGGCTGGCTGGTCGACGGCGCGACCTCGCCGCTGGAACTATACCGCTGGCTGGCGTTGCTGCCCCTGGTCGCCGCCCTGTGCATCTGGCGCCTGCCCGCTCCGGACCAGCCGCCGGCTTCGAAACAGGAAGCCGGCGCGCCCCCCGTGGCGCGTCGTTCGCGCGCAGGCGGGAACCCAAGTTCCGCGCCGCTGCCCGCGTCCGGCGACCCTGCAGCCACCCCGCGCCAGGTCTACGTCCTGCAATGGCTCTTCGTCTTCGCCACCGTGCTGACCTTCCCATACTTCGTGCCCTACCTGCGCGAGGGCGGCGCGCTGACCGCGGCGGCGGCGGGCCTGCTGTTCGGCCTCCCGCACCTGGTCTACCTGGTCTGCGCGGTGCCGCTCACGCGCTGGCTGGGCAAGGACAGCCTGCTGCCCACGCTGGCCCTGGCCTGCCTGCTGCTGGCCGCCTCGCTGTTCGGCCAGGCCTGGAGCGGCGCGGAGGCGTGGCCCTTGCTGGCCGCCTGGCGCCTGCTGATGGGGCTGGGCATGACCATGGCCTACCTCGCCCTGCACGGCCTGATCGCCGCCCAGGTCCACAGCGGCAACGCCGGCCGCACCTTCGGCTGGTTCGAAAGCAGTTCCAAATGGGGGGCGGTCGCCGCCGGACTGGCCGCCGGCGCGCTGGCGCAGGCCGCCGGGCTGCGCGCCCCCTTCGTCATCGGCGGCGCGGCCATGCTGGCCGCCGCCGGCCTCACCGCGTGGATAGCCTCCAGCCAGCTCCACCTGAACAACAGGAGTCAACATGCAAACAAGTAATCACCTGAACAGGCAAGCAAATACGCAAGCAAACCCGCAAGCCATCCCGCGCGCCGTCGCGGCGCTGCACGAAGCCCGCCGCCGCGCCAGCGAAACGCTGCTCAACTGCTATTGCCGCGAAGTGGCGGGGCCCGCCGGGCATCTGAGCGTGGGCCCGCTGTTCGGCCAGAACGACTGGCCGCAGTCCGTGCGCCTGGCCCTGCGCGCCAGCGGCGGCAGCGTCATGCACGTGCTGCTGCCGCGCACCCGCGCCCGGCTGCTGGCCGTGGTCGCGCTGCCATCCCCGACCGGCAATTACAGCTACCGCTCGCCGCTGTATTGCAAGGCCGAGGCGCAGCCATGGGCCTTGCTGGACAACGAGGAACTGGCCGGCGCGCTGCTGCGCGAACTGGCGCTGCAGACCGGCACCGACTACAACGACGAGTTGATGCGGCAGATGCGCGACAGCGTGACCGTCACGGCGGCCCTGCTGGAAAACGCCCGTCCCGCGCCGTTCTCCGCCTACCCCGCGCTGGCCTTCATCGAGAGCGAGCAGTCGCTGTTGTACGGCCATCCCTTCCATCCCGCGCCCAAGAGCCGGCAGGGCGTGTCGCACGAGGACATGTTGCGCTATTCGCCGGAGACGGGCGCGCGTTTCCCGCTGCATTACTTCGCCGTGCGGCGCGATTGCCTGCGCCAGCAATCCTTGCTGGACCAGCCTTGCGACGAGATCGTGGCGGCCCAGGCGCCGGCCGGCCTGGCCCCAAGTCAGGACTATGCGCTGATCCCCGTCCATCCGTGGCAGGCCGGGCACCTGCTGGAACTGCCGTCCGTCGCCGCCGCGCTGGAAGACGGCCGCCTGCGCGACCTGGGCCCGCGGGGCCGCGACTACATCCCCACCTCGTCCATCCGCACGCTGTACGAACCCGGCAACCCCTATTTCTACAAGTGCTCGCTGAACATCCGCATCACCAATTGCGTGCGCAAGAACGCGCACTATGAACTGGAGGGCGCGCTGCAGGTCAGCGCCATCATGCGCGAACTGATGCCGGAACTGCGGCAACGCTTCCCCGGCCTGGAAGTGCTGGAGGAGCCGGCCTTCATGACGGTGGACCTGGGCACGGGCAAGGATGTGAGCGAAGGCTTCGGCATGATATTGCGCCGCAATTGGGACGGCTTGGCGCGCCCCGGCACCACGCCGCTGCTGGCCGGCGCGCTGTTCGGCAACCACCTGCCCGGCGCCGAGCGGCTGCGCGAATCCCTGGACCGCATGCGCGGCCACACCGGCATGCTCCACGCGGCCACCGCCGAACAGTGGTTCTCGCAGTACGTGGAACTGCTGATGTACCCGGTGCTGGATTGCTACTTCGCCCATGGCCTGGTGTTCGAGCCGCACCTGCAGAATGTGCTGGTGAGCGTGGACGAGGGCGGCCCGCGCCAGGTCTTCCTGCGCGACTTCGAGGGCGTGAAGCTCACCCGCGAGCATTACAGCGAACAGCGCCTGCGAGGCGTGAGCGAGGCCGCGCGCCAGGCGCTTTGGTACAGCGCGGAACTGGGCTGGAAGCGCATCGCCTACTGCCTGTTCGTCAACAACTTCTGCGAAGCCGTGGGCCAGTTGGCGGGCGACGACGCGGCGCTGCAGGCGCGCCTGTGGGCCATCGTGGGGCGCCACCTGCAACGCTACCAGCGGCTGCACGGCGGCGAGGCGTCCGCCGTCCGCGTCGGCGAGCTGCTCGATGGCGCCCCGCTGCCGGGCAAGACCAACCTGCTGAACCGCTTCTTCAAGCGCGCCGACCGCGCCACCACCTACGTCCCGGTCGGCAATCCCATCGGCGCGGAGGGCGCATGGAATTGAGGCTGAATCCCGTGTTCGACAGCATCCGCGCCGCGCGCGCGGGCGAACCGCTGTGCGCCTACGTGTACGACTTGCCCGCGCTGCGCCGGCACGCGGCGCGCACCGTGTCCGCGCTGCCGGCGGGCGCCGAGCTGTTTTACGCCATCAAGGCCAATTCGGACTTGCCCATCCTCCAAACGCTGGCGCCGCTGGTGGCCGGCTTCGAAGTGTCGTCCGGCGGCGAGCTGGCGTGGGTGCGGGGGCATTTCCCCGATGTGCCGGTGATCTTCAGCGGCCCCGGCAAGCTGGATGCGGAATTGCGGGCGGCGCTGGAGCTGGGTGTCGAATCCCTGCACCTGGAAAGCGCGCACGAGATCGACCGCCTCGCCGCGCTGGCGGAGCGCCTGGGCAAGACGCAGCAGGTGCTGTTGCGCGTGAATCTGGCGCTGGACGGCCTGGCCGAAACGCGGCTGATGATGGGCGGGAAGCCGACGCCGTTCGGCATCCCGTCGGCCGACCTGCCGGCCTGCTTGGCGCGGCTGCGCGACTATCCGCGGCTCAAGCTGGGCGGCTTCCACTTCCACCTGATGTCGCACCAGCTGGACGCGGAAGCGCACCTGCGACTGATGGCCAGCTACCTGCGCCAGGTGGCGCAATGGTGCGCGCAACACCGGCTTGAGATCGGCCATGTCAATGTGGGCGGCGGCATCGGCGTCAACTACCGCGAGCCGGCGGCGCAGTTCGACTGGGCCGGCTTTTGCGCGGGGCTGTGCCGCCTGCTGGACGCCGAAGGCCTGCCCGGTGTGCGCCTGCGCTTCGAGATGGGTCGCTACATGACGGCCGCCTGCGGCTACTACGCGATGGAGGTCATCGACGTCAAAACCAGCTACGGCAAGACCTTCGTGGTGGGGCGCGGCGGTTCCCACCACTTCCGCACGCCGTACGCGCAAGGGCACAGCCATCCCTTCCACGTGCTGCCGGTGGACGCCTGGCCGCACGCCTGGCCGCGCCCGGAGGCGCGGCGCACGGAGGTCAGCGTGGTGGGCCAGCTTTGCACGCCGAAGGACCTGCTGGCCTACGACGCGCCCGTGGAGCGCGTGCGGGCCGGCGACGTGCTGGTGTTCCCCCTGGCGGGGGCGTATGCCTGGCACATCTCGCACCACGACTTCCTGCGCCACCCGCATCCGCCGCAATGGTATCTGCCGCTGGAGGATGGCCATGCTGCGGACTAACCGCCTGAGGCAGGCGCTGGCCGACGGCGTGCCCGTGTACGGCCTGCTCAATTCCATGCCCTCCGCGCTGATGGTGGAGATGATCGGCTACGCGGGCTACGACTTCGTGCTGCTGGACATGGAGCACGTGTGCCTGAATCCTGAAACGCTGGAGCACATGGTGCGGGCGGCGGAGGGCGCGGGATTGACGGCGCTGGTGCGCGTGCCCGGGCCGGACGTCGGCGCCATTCTGCGCGCGCTCGATTGCGGCGCCATGGGCGTGGTGGTGCCGCACGTGCGCTCCCGCGCCGACGCCGAACTGGCGGTGTCGGCCAGCCGCTACCACCCGCTGGGTGCGCGCGGCATCAGCGGCGGGCGCACCACCGGCTTCGGCACGATGCCGTTGGCCGCCTACCTGGAGCAGGCCAACCGCGAGGTCATGGTGGTGGCGATGGTGGAGGATGGCGAAGGCGTCGACAACATCGACGAAATATTGTCGGTGCCGGGACTGGACATGGTGCTGGAGGGCGCGGTGGACCTGTCGCAGTCCTACGGCGTGCCGGGTCAGCCGCTGCACGCCCTGGTGCAGCGCGCGCTCGGCCGCGTGGCGGAGGCCTGCCGGGAGCACCGGGTGCCGTTCTGCGCCATACCGCGCGCGCCCGGCCAGCACGCCGCGTGGCGCGAACAGGGTGTGCGGGCCTTCCTGCTGGGAGACGACCGGGGCGTGGCGTTCCGCGCGCTCAAGGCGAACCGGGAGGACGCTATCCGGTCCTGACCGCCAGCAGGTAGAAGCCGAGCGACAGCAGGGCCGCCGCCAGCAGCACGAGCAGCAGCGTGGCGGGGGCGTTCGCCTGCACCAGCGCCGCCACCGCCAGCGGGCCGGCCGCGCGCGCGACCAGCGACGGGCCGGCCAGCGCGCCGGAGATGGCGCCGTAGTTGCGGCGTCCGAACAGCAGTTGCGGGATGGTGCCGCGCACGATGGTGAGGATGCCGTTGCTCAGGCCGTACAGCACGCAGAACAGCGCCGCCGCCCAGGCGTGGGCGCCGAACAGCAGCAGCGCGAGCAGGGCGGCGGGCAGGGCGCCGAAGGTGATCTTGCCGATGGTTTGCGGCGCCGCGCCGCGGCCCAGCGTCATCTCGCCCACGCGTCCGGCCACCTGCATCGGCCCGATCAGGGCGGCCAGCCACACGGCCAGCGCCGCCGCGTGCCCGTACTGCCGCAACAGGGGGATCAGATGCACCGACATGGCGGAGAAAATGAAGCTGTTGGCGGAGAAGGCGAAAGCCAGCTTCCAGAACGCCGGATGGCGGACCGCCTCCCGCAGGGTGTGTTCGCGCGGCGCTGCCTCGCCTCCCGCCGGCGCGGCCGCCGCTTTGTCGCCGCCATCGGCCGGGGCCGCGCGGAATTCGGGGCCGCCGCCCGCGCTCCCGGGCAGCATCAGGTGCAGCGGCACGCACACCAGCAGGTGAGCGACGCCGTACAGCAGCCACGTCTCGCGCCAGCCGACCATGCCGTTCAGGTACTGCGTCAGCGGCCACGACACCGTGCTGGCGAAGCCGCCGAACAGGGTCAGCGTCGATATGGCCTGGCGGCCGCCAAGGCGGAACTCGCGGTTGATGGTGGCGAACGCCGCCTCGTACATGGTCATCGCCATGGCCAGGCCGAGCAGCGTCCACACGGCGTAATAGGCGGGCACGGTGTGCACGCGGCTCAAGGCCAGCAGCCCCGCGCCGCACAGCAGCGACCCGGCGCCCATGACCCAACGGCCGCCGTGGCGGTCCAGCAGCGCGCCGATCGGCGCCGCGGCCACGCCGGACACCAGCAGGCTCCATGAAAACGCGCCCACCGCCACCTCGGCGCGCCAGCCCATCTCCTTCGCCATTTCCGGCGCCAGGATCGCGATCGCGTAGTACAGCGCGCCCCAGGACATGATCTGCGTGCAGGCGAGGATGGCGATGGTCTTCCTGGGGCGGCGCATGGGCTGGCGTGGGCAAGGCGAAAGCGCCAGTGTAACGCGTTGCCGGGGATGTGGTTATTTTGCCGGCCCACTCCGCGCCGGCCCATTTCACGCTAGGATGGGTGCGCGCGCTTGTTTCCGAAGTGAAAGGCACAGTATGCTGAAGAAGATACCAGTTGAGCAACTTCGAATTGGCATGTATATCGAAAAGGTGTGCGGCTCGTGGATAGAGTCGCCGTTCTGGCATAAGCACATCCTACTGGAGACGATCGAGCAATTGGACGTGGTGCGCACCAGCGCGATCCGCGAGGTCTGGATCGACACCGCCAAGTGCAAGCTCGTCGCCGTGCCGGTGCCCGCGCCCGCGCCAGCCGCCGGCCTGGAGGAAAGCGGGGACGCCTGCGGCGACGGCGACCAAGGGGAGCCGGAGCCGGCCGCGGCACAGCCGGCGGCGCGGCCGCCCCGGCGCAAGCTGCGCGACATCGGCCATGTGAGCATGGTCAGGGAGGTCGAGCACGCCGCCAAATTGATCAAGAAGTCGCGCGAGGCGGTGCAGGCCATGTTCCACGAGGCCCGCATGGGCAACGCCGTGAAGGTGGAGGCCGCGCTCCCGCTGGTGGAAGAGATCACCGAATCGGTGATGCGCAACGCCGGCGCCATGATCGGCCTGGCCCGCCTGAAGACCGCCGACGACTACACCTATATGCATTCGGTGGCCGTGTGCGCGCTGATGATCGCGCTGGGGCGGCAGCTGGAGCTGCAGGACGACGAGATACGCGAGGCCGGCCTGGCCGGGCTGCTGCACGACATCGGCAAGATGGCGGTGCCGGCCGCGATCCTGAAAAAGCCGGGCAAGCTGACGGATGAGGAATTCAACGCCGTCAAGCTCCATCCCGCGGCCGGCCACAAGATGCTGGAAGGCTCGCCCGGCGTGGTGGCGATGGCGCTGGACGTGTGCCTGCACCACCACGAGAAGATCGACGGCAGCGGTTATCCCGAGGGCCTGAAGGACGACCAGATCAGCCTGCACGCGCGCATGGGGGCCATCTGCGACGTGTACGACGCGATCACCTCCAACCGGCCCTACAAGCGGGGCTGGTGTCCGGCCGAATCGCTGCGCCGCATGGCCGAGTGGAGCAAGGGCCATTTCGACGAGCGCATCTTCGCCGCCTTCGTCAAGTGCATCGGCATCTACCCGGTCGGCACGCTGGTGCGGCTCAAGTCCGAGCGGCTGGGCGTGGTGGTGGAGCAGCCGGTGGGGCAGTCGCTGATACGGCCCAAGGTGCGCATCTTCTACTCGGCCAAGTCGCGCGGCTACCTGCGGCCGGAGTTGATCGACCTGGCCTCGCCGGCCGCCGCCAACGACAGCATCGTCGGGCGCGAAGACGCCTCCACCTGGGGCTTGCAGGATATAGACCGCTACTGGGACGGCGAGATCGCCTTCGCCTGATTCACCGCCGCGCTTAAACCGGGGACAGACCGTCCGCGCCACAAGCCGTCGCAGGGACATGGGACTCGGACCGCGGGTCTGTCCCCTTGGCTACCGGCGCCGACGTTTTTATGGATCGATGATCCCGCGCCGCAGCGCGATGGTGACGGCGTGCGTGCGGTCGTTGGCGCCCAGCTTGGCCAACACGCCGCTCATGTGCGCCTTCACCGTCTCCTCGGCGATGCCCAGCTCCTTCGCCACGCGCTTGTTGGTATTGCCCTCGGCGACCAGGCGCAGCACGTCGGTCTCGCGCGCGGTCAGCGCGTCGGCGGCGAAATAGGCCGACATCTCCGCCGCGATCTCGGGCGGGATGTGGTCCTGGCCCAGGTGTACCTTGCGGATGGTGTCCGGCAGCTCCGTGCGCAGCGTGCTTTTCAGCAGATAGCCCGCCGCGCCGGCCTTCAGGGCGCGCAGCACCTGCGTGTCGCCCTTGTAGGTGGTCAGCACGACGATGCGCGCCGCGGGATCGCTGGCGCGGATCGCGGCGATCGCTTCGAGTCCGCCCATCACGGGCATCTGCAAATCCATCAGCGTCACGTCCGGCCGGTGCTCGGCGTGCAGCGCCACGGCCTCCACGCCGTTGCCCGCCTCGCCGACGAGCGCCATGTCGGCGCAATGCGCGAGCATGGCCGACAGGCCGTCGCGCAGCAGGGGATGGTCGTCCGCGATCAGCACGCGGATGGGGGGAGATGTGCTCACAAGCGTTGAAATCGTCAAATCCTCTTTCTCGGGAGTTAATATTTTAACCGCTCTCCCCCGATCGGGGGTAGGGCCTCCAGGGAGCGCGCGCTAGGCTGGCGCCATGGATACATGGCTGCAAGAAGACAACGACACGATCGTATTTGGCCGCTACCGGCTGCTGCCCCGGCGGGGCGAATTGCGCACCGCCTGCGGGCGCGCCATCCCGCTCGGGCCGCGCGCGACGGCGGTGCTGCTGGCGCTGATCGGCGCGCGGGGCGGCATCGTCAGCCAGGAGGCGCTGCTGAAAAGCGCCTGGCCCGGGCAGGACATCCACGCCAGCAACCTGCGGGTGCAGATCGCCGCGCTGCGCCGGGCGCTGGGGGAGGGCCGTGAACTGATCGGCACCGTGGCGGGCAGGGGCTACCTGTTCGCGGGCGTGGCGTCGTCGAGATCATCGCCATCGCCATCGTCAGGGGCCACAGGGGCGGTGGGTGCGGCTGGGGGGAGGGCGGCCCCGGTTGACCGCGTTCGCCGCGCGCCGCTGCGGATGCCCGAACTCATCGGCCGCCAGCGCCATTTGCAGGAAGCGCTGGCGCGGCTGGACGGCGTCCGCATGCTGACCCTGGCCGGCATCGGCGGCATCGGCAAGACCGTGCTGGCGCAGGCCATGGTGCGGCGCCGGGCGGCCGAGAGCACCAACCCGGTCTGCTGGGTCGAACTGGCCGATGTGCGAACGGAGGAGGGCGTGGCCGCCGCCGTCGCCCGCGCGCTGGGCTGGCCCGCGGCGCCTTATCACACGGCCGCCACGCTGGCCGCCGAAATCGGCCGCCAGCCATTGCTGCTGGCGCTGGACAACTGCGAGCATGTGGCCGACAGCGCGGCGCGCCTGGCCGAGACGCTGCTGCAGCGCTGCCCCAGGCTGCGACTGCTCGCCACCAGCCGCCAGCCGCTGCTGGCCGCCGGCGAAACCGTGTGGCGCGTTCCGCCGCTGGCGGCACCGCCGTACGGCGAGGGCGGCCCCGCCCACGCGCTGCAATCCAGCGCCGTCCAGCTGTTCCTGGCCCGCGTGCGCGCCGCCGACAGCCAGTTCGACCCGACGCCGCGCGCCTTGCGCCTGATCGCCCGCGTCTGCCACCGCCTCGACGGCCTGCCGCTGGCGATCGAGCTGGCGGCCGCCTGCGTGCCCGCGCTGGGCCTGGAACAGACAGCCAACGGACTCGACGACGTGTTGCGGCTTTTACGCAACGGTCGCCGCAACGCGCCCCCTCGCCACCAGACGATGCGCGCCGCGCTGGACTGGAGTTACGCCTTGTTGGGCGAAAACACCCGCCTGGCGTTGTGCCACCTGGCAATGTTGCCAGATGGTTTCACGATCGAAGCGGCCGTCGCGGCGCTCAAGCCGCAAGGACTCAGCGATTACGAGGCCATCGACAGCCTCGCCGGCCTGGTCGCCCATTCGCTGCTCGGCGCCGACCACAGCGCGGTGCCGTCGCGCTATCGCATGCTCGCCACGACGCGCGCCTATGCCGTCCATAGCCACAGGTATGATGACTGATGAGTAACTGAAAAGTACAAACGGCCGTGTTATCCTGGCGCGTCCGCCATGGTGCGGCCCTCCCCAAGCTGGTGCGTGAGATACCAAAAAAGGTATCAAAAGTGCTCAAAAATTGATTGGATCGAATTCACCCCACCTCATAAGATGGTTTCCGAACTGGCGGTTTCGACATCTTCCCCGGTCTATAACTAGAAATATGAGGAGCGTATATGCAATGGACTAACGGCCCCGCTGCGGGCCAAAATCAAACTTTTATCCTGAAAGCCGCTGTGGCCTCGCTGGTCGCTGCAGGCGTGATGAGCAGCGCCTCCGTGTGGGCGCAGGACAGCGGCGCCGTGGTGACGGTGACCGGCGTGCGCAAGGCCGCGCAGAGCGCGCAGACCATCAAGCGCAATTCCGACGAGGTTTTGGATTCCATCGTCGCCGAAGAGGCGGGTAAATTCCCCGACAAAAACGTGGCCGAGGTGCTGGGCCGCGTCACCGGCGTGCAGATCCGCCGCGAATCCGGCGAAGCCAGCTCGGTCATCATCCGCGGCCTGCCCGGCCTGATGACCTTGCTGAACGGCCGCGAAGTCTACACCTCGAACGGCCGCAGCCTGTTCCTGGCCGATATTCCCACCACCATGCTGCAGCGCGTGGACGTGTACAAAACCCAGGGCGCCGACATGGTCGAGGGCGGCACCGCCGGCGTGATCGACGTGCGCACCTCGCGTCCGTTCGACTTCAAGGGCCTGCACGCCACCGTCACCGGCCGCGTCGAGAACCGCGACAAGTCCAAGACCAACGATCCCCAGGCCTCGGGCATGGTCTCGAACCGCTGGAAGACCGACTTCGGCGACATCGGCGCGCTGATCGGCCTGTCCTACCAGAAGGGCCACTACCAGGACGAGATCACCTGGAGCGCGCCACCGGCCCGCCTGGTGCCGGGCGATCCCGCCGCCACCGGTCCGATCGACCTGGGCCACGTGAACGCCCTGGGCGAGCGGGTCCGCTATTCGGCCAACTGGGCCCTGCAATGGCGTCCGTCGCGCGAAGTCGAGCTGTACGCCGAAGGCTGGTCGACCCGCATCGACCACGACATGGAGCGCCAGTTCTACCTGGGCGGCGTGGGCTGGAACGCGGACTCGAAATACACCCTCTTCCCCGGCACCAAGCAGGTCGCCACGGTGACCTCCACCAACCCGGCCGGCCTGTTCTCGCTGAGCTCGAACCAAGTGCCGCAGGACGATTCGGTGGGCCACCAGGGCGCCATCGGCGCGCGCTGGGACGTGACCCCCGACCTGCGCGTGACCTCCGAATTCTCCCGCACCAACAGCCGCTGGAAGCAGGAGTTGCCGATTCTTGAAATGCTCGCCAGCCCGAAGACGATCCAGGGCAGCACCTATGTGAACGGCGGCGCCTACTTCGACTACCCGGGTTACGACATGACCAACCCGGCCAACTACAAGCTGGGCGCCTTCCTCGATCTGTGGCAATCCTCGCGCGGCCAGTCGAACGACTGGCGCGCCGACGCCACCTACAACAACGGCGACGACAGCTTCTTCCGCGAATTCAGCGGCGGCGTCCGCCTGGCCCAGCGCAAGGCGTCGTACATGCACGAGAGCGCGGGCTTCCTGCCCCCGCCGGCCGGCCTGCCGTCCGTGACCTCGCTGCCGGGCATGCTCTGCCCGTCGATGCGACTGGCCAACGACTATGGCATGAACCAATGGCTGGTCGCCTGCGGCGGCTACCAGCACGCCAACATCGAGCAGATCCGCAAGATGTACGGCCGCACCGGCCGGGTCGCAGCCGATCCGTACTCGCTGTATAAGAACGGCGAGGACACCACCGCCTTCTACGGCAAGACCCGCTTCGGCTTCGACGCCTTCGGCATCCCGGTCGACGGCTCGGCCGGTGTGCGCGTGGTCAAGACCGAGCTGGACGTGAACGGTTTCAGCAACATCAACGGCAATCCGGTGGCGGTCAACCGCAAGGTGTCCTCGACCGACGTGCTGCCGACGATGACCCTGAAGGCCACGCTGCGCCAGGACCTGATCGCCCGCCTGAACGCCGGCAAGGCGGTGCAGCGTCCGAACTTCGGCGACTTCAACCCGGGCGTGTCGCTGGGCCAGACCGCCAACTCGGCAGGCGTCTACGACGGCAACGGCGGCAATCCGGACCTGAAACCGGTCACCGGCAAGAACCTGGACGTGGCGCTGGAATGGTACTTCGCCCCGACCGGCAGCGTGACCGGCACCGTCTTCAACCACAAGTTCGAGGACTACGTGATCCGCCGCCTGACGCTGGAGCAGATCGACGGCAAGACCTACCGCATGGACCGTCCGCGCAACATCAACGACGGCGAGCTGAAAGGCATCGAGCTGGGCTACCGCCAGTTCTACGACTTCCTGCCCGGCTGGCTGGGCGGCTTCGGCCTGGAGGCGAACTACACCTACATGAAGGGCTACCTGATGGAGGACGGCAAGCGCAATCCATTCCAGGGCATGTCGAAGAACGCGTACAACATCGTCGGCCTGTATGAGCGCGGTCCGATCTCGGCGCGCGTGGCCTACAACTGGCGCAGCCAGTTCGTCGACACGTACAATTACCGCGCCCTGGGCCTGGACCTGATCGTCGAACCGATCAAGACCGCCGACGCGTCGATCTCGTACAAGATCAACGACAATTTCGGCGTGACGCTGGACGTGGAAAACCTGCTGGATCGCACTTACAACGATTACCATGGCATTCCGACCAACCCGCGCGACGTGCGCCGCTACGACCGCACCGTCGGCCTGTCGCTGCGCTGGAAGCTGTAAGCGCCCGAGTGTCGTACAACGTTGAGTAATGCGAGAGGGCGTTGCTGGCCGTGGCCGGCAGCGCCTTCTTGCCCTTAAGGATACAGAATGCATACCCAGAAGCTAAGCACGCTGGAGAAAATCGGCTTCGGCGCCGGCGACATGGCGCTGAACGTGGTGATCTCGTCGATGATGCTGATCATCACCTTCTTCTACACCGACATCTACGGCCTGCACACGGCCGACCTGGCGATGCTGTTCCTCGTGGTCAAGCTGGCCGGCGCGGCGGCCGACCTGGTGATGGGCCAGATCACCGACCGCTACACCAGCAAGTGGGGCCGCTACCGCCCGTACTTCCTGCTGCTGGCCGTCCCCTACGGCATCAGCGTGTTCTTCGTGTTCACCACCCCCGCGTGGGGCTATGACGCCAAACTGGTGTGGGCCTATTCGACCTACATCCTGATGACCCTGATGACCGCCGGCGTCGGCATCCCCTACATTTCCCTGCCCAGCAGCCTGACCAGCGATCCGCAGGAGCGCCTGTCGGCCAACGGCTACCGCCTGTTCTTCGCCAAGATCGCCGGCTTCCTGGTCACCATCGTGGTGCCGGTGCTGGCCGAGCGCTGGGGCGGCGGCAGCGCCGCCACCGGCTACCAGATGGCCATGGCCGTGATGGCCGCGATGGGCGTGCTGCTGTTCCTGTTCTGCTTCGCCACCACCACCGAGCGCGTCACGCACGTGGTGGAGAAACAGTCGCTGTGGGCCCAGCTCAAGCTGCTGCTGCGCAACGACCAGTGGCTGATCCTGTGCGGCGTGTGCGTCACCGGCACCATCGGCTACGTGCTGCGCGGCTCGGTGGCCATCTACTACGCCAAGTACTACCTGGGCGGCGACACCGCCACCGTGTCCGCCTTCATGTCGATCGGCGTGGCGGCGGCCATCGTCTCCATGATCGCCTCCACCTGGATCACCAAGTTCTACTGCAAGGTCAAGCTGTTCCGCTACACGCAGATCGGCGTGGCCGTCATCAGCCTGCTGATCTACGTGCTGGTGAAGCCGGGCGACATCATGCTGGCCTTCGCGCTGTACTTCCTGCTGTCCTTCGTGGTGGACCTGCACGCGCCGGTGTTCTGGTCGGCCATCGCCGAGACCATCGACTACGGCCAGGTCAAGACCGGCAAGCGCGTGTCCGGCTTCGCCTTCGGCGGCATCTCCGTGTGCCAGAAGGCGGGCATGGGCGTGGCCGGCGTGCTGGTGGGCACCTTGCTGACCTACTTCAACTACCAGCCGAACCAGGAACAGACCCAGTTCGCGCTGACCGGTATCGCGATGATGCTGTCCATCATCCCCGGCTTCTTCCACTTGCTGATGGGCCTGTTGATGTTCAAGTACCGCATCAGCGACGAGTACTACACCGAAGTGAAGGCCGAGATGAAATCGCACGGCTACGTGGCTGGCTAATCTTTACACTATGGAGAACAATGTGACGGAAATCGTCAAGCCCCTGATCGAGCAGCGCGCCGATCCCTATATCTACAAGCATAGCGACGGCTATTACTACTTCACCGCCTCGGTGCCGCAATACGACCGCATCGAGCTGCGCCGCGCGTCCACCATCGCCGGCCTGGCCGCCGCGGACAAGGTCGACGTCTGGCACAAGCCGGAGACCGGCCCGTACAGCGAACTGGTGTGGGCGCCCGAGCTGCATTACAACCAGGGCGCCTGGTACGTCTACTTCGCCGCCGCGCCCAGCCGCGAGATCAAACACAAGCTGTTCCAGCACCGCATGTACGCGATCCGCAACACCGGCGCCAATCCGCTGGAGGGCGAGTGGGAGTTCATGGGCCAGGTGGACACCGGCATCGACACCTTCTGCCTGGACGCCACCACCTTCAGCCACAACGGCCAGCTGTACTACCTGTGGGCGCAGAAGGACAACGAAATCGAGGGCAATTCCAACCTCTACATCGCGCCGATGAAGACGCCGTGGCAGCTGGGCGGCGCGCCCGTGATGCTGAGCAAGCCCGAGTTCGACTGGGAGATCCGCGGCTTCTGGGTCAACGAGGGCCCGTCCGTGCTCAAGCGCAACGGCAAGATCTTCATCAGCTACTCGGCCAGCGCCACCGACGAGAACTACGCCATGGGCCTGCTGTGGGCCGACGAGAACGCCGACCCGCTGGACCCGGCGTCGTGGACCAAGTCCCGCGAGCCGGTGCTGCAGACCTGTTTCGAGCACAAGATTTACGGTCCCGGCCATAACAGCTTCACCTATGGCGAGGGCGACGACGTGTTGCTGGTGTATCATGCGCGCACTTACACCGAGATCATCGGAGACCCCTTGTGGAACCCCGACCGTCATACCTTCGTCAAGCCGCTGCGCTGGGACGGGAACGGCATGCCGGTCTTTGGAAAGCCTTCAATAGCATGACGAAACACAGCATCACGGAGGCGCCGTTCGGCGCCACGCCGGACGGCGTCGCGGTCAGCCTGTACACGCTGACCAACGCCGCCGGCATGACGGTCAAGATCACCAACTACGGCGGCATCGTCACCGAGCTGCACGTGCCGGACCGCGACGGCCGCCTGGCCGACGTCACGCACGGCTTCGACAGCGTGGAGCCCTACTGCGGCGACGTGCCGTACTTCGGCGCGCTGATCGGCCGCTACGGCAACCGCATCGCCGGCGGCCGCTTCGAGCTGGACGGCGAGACCGTGCAGCTGGACGTCAACAACGGCGCCAACCACCTGCACGGCGGCGCGCTGGGCTTCCACAAGCGGGTGTGGAGCGCCAGGCCCTCGGTGGGCGCGGACGCGGCCTGCCTCACGCTGGCCTACCTGAGCAAGGATGGGGAGCAGGGCTATCCGGGCAATCTGCAGGTCGAGGTCGTGTATGAGCTGAACAACGCGAACGAGCTGCGGGTGCGTTACCGCGCCACCACCGACAAGCCCACCCTCTGCAACCTGACGCAGCACGCCTATTTCAACCTGGCGGGCGAGGGCGACATCCTGGGGCACGAGCTGAAGATCTACGCCGACCGCTACACGCCGATCGACGCGGCCTCGATTCCGCTGGGCGAGCTGTCCGAGGTGGCCGGCACGCCGTTCGACTTCCGCAACAAGCGCAAGATCGGCGAGCGCATCGACGCGGACGACCAGCAACTGAGGAACGGACTGGGCTACGACCACAACTGGGTGCTGAACAAGCCGGCGCCCGGCCTGCTGGCGCTGGCCGCCAAGCTGCGCGACCCGGCTTCCGGCCGCGTGATGGAGCTCTATACGCGGGAGCCCGGCTTGCAGTTCTACAGCGGCAATTTCCTCGACGGCACGCTGAAGGGCAAGGGGCGCGGCTACGGGCACCGCAGCGGCCTGTGCCTGGAACCGCAGCACTATCCGGACTCTCCCAACAACCCGTCCTGGCCCAGCACCGTGCTGCGGCCGGGCGAAACGTACAGCACCGAATCGCTGTACCGTTTCTCCGCCGATTGAGGAGACGACCGGGCCCGGGCCTGGAACTTTGCATCGCCAAAATCCACAGAGGAGGAGTGGCGGCCCAGGCCGCCGATGTATAACACTCCACGAAAGGATGCATGGCGATGCATAGAATCCCCAGGATCGCTTCCCATATCGTCAAGACCGCCCAGGCCGCGGCGGTCAAATCGCCCTCCGCCCCCGGGGTGGCGGCCGCGGCGGGCGCTGCTCCCAGGCCCGACGCCATTCCCACCGCGCCGATGCGCCGCGACTTCGGGACCCGGTTCTCGTTCGATACATTCCGCTTGTCCGGCAAGGAGGAGCGCAAGAAGACTTCCTTCGTCAACCCGGAGCACGCGGAAGCCATACTGAAGCGGGCCCCCCCCTCCGCCCTCGAGCCGCGCGATCCGTCCAAGCCGCCCACCAGGGAGGGCCTGCTCGCGGTGATCGCCTACACCAGCAACGGCATGCTGGCCGCGCAGATCAACGATGCGCTCGCCGGCAAGAAAATCCCGACATTGAGCGCGGACGGAAACGCCGATCTCAAGGAATTCGCCGACCTGGTGGCGGAGACCGTGTCGCGGCTCAAGCCGCTGCCCGTCGACACGGTACGGCGCAACACCGCGATCGACGCCGAGGGACTGGCGCGGTATGGCGAGGGAAGCACCATCTCCATCTCGAAACTGGTCAGCGTCACCTTGAACGACGGCCAGGTCTACACCGGCGGCAATGTCGACTTCGTCTACCATCCCAGGAAGGAGAGCGGCGTGGTCAGCATAGCGGCGCTGTCGGAATACAAGAACGAGAACGAGGGCTTGCTGGTGCCGGACCAGGACCGCCTATGGGTGGTCGACAAGGTCGAAGCCGCGCGGGAAGGGGCGGGGCAGGGACTGGATCCCGAAAACTACCCGCCCAGGACCATCCATCTCAGGGAAGTCTAGTTTTCCGGTGAAATAGTTTGTGCGCCGCACAAACAACCGTGCTATACTTCGTTTCATTGGTGAAGCAGTTAGCGTTAGTTAAGCGCTTCACCTTGTCCCAAGGGGAGTGCGACGCAGTAAGTGTAAGGTTGCGCGCAGATCGTACCGAGGGGGCAGTTGTAGTTCAGGATACGTTGGTCGGTTTACACATTTGGATGCACTACGCAGATAGCATAGGCGTCCAAACGCGGCGGCACGGTACAGATAGCACCGGCTGCGCGACGATTGAAGCATTGTCTCTACATTGAAACGAAGCCCGCAACATGCGGGCTTTTTTTTCGGCCTTCACAGTTCTTCCCACCCATCCCACCATCCACAGGAGTCTCAATGGCAAAAGAAGAATTGATTGAAATGAACGGCGCGGTCACCGAAGTGCTGCCGGACCTGCGCTTCCGGGTCGACCTGGACAATGGCCACAAGCTGATCGCCTACACTTGCGGCAAGATGAAAAAAAACAACATCCGCATCCTGGCCGGCGACAAGGTCACACTGGAACTGTCGCCTTACGACCTCAGCAAAGGCCGCATTATCTTCCGCCACATCGAAAAACGCGGCCCGGCGCCCGCCGGCGGCTACCAGCGCCGCCGTTAATGACGATGGATTGAAGCTTCATATCGATTTGGATATCGATATCGATTTTTAATTCATTGGAAAGACATCGCAACTCTCTTTAGTATCTCCCCATCGCAGCCCGCGCTGTGAACGCGACCAGGCGCGGGTACTACTACAGGAGATTTGCATGTCGGAGACTAAGAAAAAAGTTGAACTGCGCTCGGCCCAGTGGTTCGGGACGCAGGACAAGAACGGCTTCATGTATCGCAGCTGGATGAAAAACCAGGGCATACCCGACCACGAGTTCCAGGGCAAGCCCATCATCGGCATCTGCAACACCTGGTCCGAACTCACCCCCTGCAACGCCCACTTCCGCAAGCTGGCCGAACACGTCAAGAAGGGCATCCTGGAGGCCGGCGGCTTCCCGGTCGAATTCCCGGTGTTCTCGAACGGCGAATCGAACCTGCGCCCGACCGCCATGCTGACCCGCAACCTGGCGTCGATGGACGTCGAGGAATCGATCCGCGGCAATCCGATGGACGCCGTCGTGCTGCTGGTCGGCTGCGACAAGACCACCCCGGCCCTGCTGATGGGCGCGGCCAGCGTCGACATCCCCACCATCGTCGTCTCCGGCGGCCCCATGCTGAACGGCAAGCTCGACGGCAAGAGCATCGGTTCCGGCACCGCCGTCTGGCAGCTGCACGAGCAGGTCAAGGCCGGCGAGATCTCCATGCACAAATTCCTGGCCGCCGAGGCGGGCCACTCGCGCTCGGCCGGCACCTGCAACACCATGGGCACCGCCTCGACGATGGCCTGCATGGCCGAATCGCTGGGCACCACCCTGCCGCACAACGCCGCCATCCCCGCCGTCGACGCGCGCCGCTACGTGCTGGCCCACATGTCGGGCATGCGCATCGTCGACATGGTGTGGGAAGACCTGCGCCTGTCCAAGATCCTGACCAAGGAGGCGTTCGAGAACGCGATCCGCGTCAACGCCGCCATCGGCGGTTCCACCAACGCCGTGATCCACCTGAAGGCCATCGCCGGCCGCATGGGCGTGCCGCTGGAGCTGGAGGACTGGACCCGCATCGGCCGCGGCCAACCCACCATCGTCGACCTGCTGCCGTCCGGCCGCTTCCTGATGGAGGAGTTCTACTACGCCGGCGGCCTGCCGGGCGTGATCCGCCGCATGGGCGAGGGCGGCATGCTGCCGCACAAGGACGCGCTGACCGCCAACGGCCGCACGCTGTGGGAAAACAACATCGACGCGCCGATCTACGACGACGAGGTGATCCGCACGCTGGACAACCCGCTGATCCAGGATGGCGGCATCTGCATCCTGCGCGGCAACCTGGCGCCGCGCGGCGCCGTGCTGAAACCGTCGGCCGCCACCCCTGCGCTGATGCAGCACCGCGGCAAGGCCGTGGTGTTCGAGAACTTCGAGCACTACAAGGAACGCATCGTCGATCCGGACCTGGACGTGGACGCCAACTCGGTGCTGGTGATGAAGAACTGCGGCCCGAAAGGCTACCCCGGCATGGCCGAGGTGGGCAACATGGGCCTGCCGCCCAAGCTGCTGGCGGCCGGCGTGAAGGACATGGTCCGCATCTCGGACGCCCGCATGAGCGGCACCGCCTACGGCACCGTGGTGCTGCACGTGGCGCCCGAGGCGATGGCCGGCGGCCCGCTGGGCGTGGTCAAGGACGGCGACTACGTCGAACTCGATTGCGCCGGCGGCAAGCTGAACCTGGACATCTCCGACGAGGAAATGACCCAGCGCCTGGCGGCCCGCGCCGAACAGAAGGTGGAGGGCGCCAAGTCCGGCTACCAGCAGCTGTACATCGACCACGTGCTGCAAGCCGACGAGGGCTGCGACTTCGACTTCCTGGTCGGCTCGCGCGGTTCGGCTGTTCCAAAACACTCCCACTAACCCATCGTCCGGCCGTTCCCCGCAGTCGCGGGAACGGCGGGCCATCGGAGACATTCTATGCTGCTCGTACAATTCAAAACCACCGCTGGAGAGCGCCGCGTCGGCCTGCTGGAAGAGGCGACCATCCGCGAACTCGAAGGCTACGCCACCACCTACGCGCTGGCGCAAGCGGCCATCGGCCAGAAGAAGTCCCTGGCCGAGCTGGCGCAAGCCGCCGCCGGCGCGGCGACCCACGCCTACGCCGACGTGTACGCGTCCGGCCGCCTGCTGGCGCCCCTGGACCACGCCGACGACGCCCACGCCTACGTCACCGGCACCGGCCTGACCCACCTGGGCAGCGCCGACACCCGCGACGCCATGCACAAGAAAATCGGCGGCGACGTCGAGACCCTGAGCGACTCCATGAAAATGTTCCGCATGGGCGTCGAGGGCGGCAAGCCCGCCGAAGGCCAGCGCGGCGTGCAGCCCGAATGGTTCTACAAGGGCGACGGCTCCATCGTGGCCGCCAGCGGCCAGCCCCTGTCCATGCCCGATTTCGCGCTGGACGGCGGCGAGGAGCCTGAAATCGCCGGCCTGTACGTGATCGGCGAGGACGGCCAGCCATACCGCGTCGGCTACGCCATCGGCAACGAATTCTCGGACCACGTGACCGAGCGCCAGAACTACCTGTACCTGGCCCACTCCAAGCTGCGCGTCTGCGGCCTGGGCCCGGCGCTGCTGGTGGGCGAACTGCCCGCGCACGTCACCGGCACCTCGCGCATCCTGGACCAGGAGGGCAAGGTACGCTGGGAGAAGGCCTTCGTCAGCGGCGAGCAGAACATGTCGCACACCATCGCCAACCTGGAATACCACCACTTCAAGTACACGCTGTTCACCCGTCCGGGCGACGTGCACATCCACTTCTTCGGCACCGCCACCCTGAGCGTGGCCGACAACATCAGCGTGCAGCCGGGCGAGACCTTCGAGGTCGAATCGCCGGTGTTCGGACCGAAACTGAGCAACCGCCTGCAAGTCGTCGCAACCAAATACACGAAAGTAAACACCTTATGATCATTACCGGAGAAGCACTGATCGGCGGCCTGGCCGTCAAAGGCAAGGGCGGTTCCTTCAACGCCTTCGACCCGTCCAAGCGCGAGGAACTGCAGCCGGCCTTCCACATGGTGGACGTGTCGCAGATCAACGAGGCCTGCACCCTGGCCGGCGCCGCCTTCGACGCCTTCCGCGCCACCAGCGACGCGCAGCGCGCCGACTTCCTGGAAGCCATCGGCGCCCAGATCATGGCCCTGGGCGACACGCTGATCGAGCGCGCCATGGCCGAAAGCGGCCTGCCGCGCGTGCGCCTGGAAGGCGAGCGCGGTCGCACCGTCAACCAGCTCAAGCTGTTCGCCGACCTGCTGCGCGAAGGCTCGTGGCGCGACAACCGCATCGACAGCGCGCTGCCCGAGCGCACCCCGCCGCGTCCGGACCTGCGCATGCGCCTGATCCCGGTCGGCCCGGTCGCCGTGTTCGCGGCCTCGAACTTCCCGCTGGCCTTCTCCGTGGCCGGCGGCGACACCGCCTCCGCGCTGGCCGCCGGCTGCCCGGTGGTGCTGAAGGCCCACTCGGCGCACCCCGGCACCTCCGAGCTGGTGGCGCGCGCCATCGTCAAGGCGGTGGAACTGTGCCGCCTGCCGGTGGGCGTGTTCGCGCTGCTGACTGGCACCGGCAACGGCATCGGCCAGACGCTGGTGGCGCATCCATCGATCCAGGCGGTCGGCTTCACCGGCTCGCGTTCCGGCGGCACCGCGCTGATGGCGGTGGCGGCGGCGCGTCCGCAGCCGATTCCCGTGTACGCCGAGATGAGCAGCATCAACCCGGTCTACCTGCTGCCGCAGGCGCTGGCCGCCCGCGGCGACGAGATCGCCAAGGGCTTCGCCGCCTCGCTGACCATGGGCGTGGGCCAGTTCTGCACCAATCCCGGCCTGGTGCTGGGCCTGGCCGGCGACGCCTTCGACCGCTTCGCCAAGGTCGCCGCCGAGGCGCTGGCCCCGGTGCAGGGCGCCACCATGCTCACCCCCGGCATCTCCGGCAGCTACCAGCGCGGCGTCGCGGCGCTGGCCGGCCAGGAATGCGTGCGCACGCTGGCCAAGGGCGAGCAGGAGGAAGGCAAGGGCGCGCCGGCGCTGTTCCAGACCACCGCCGCCTCCTTCCTCGCCGAACGCGCGCTGCACGAGGAAGTGTTCGGCCCGGCCTCGCTGCTGGTGGCCTGCGCCGACGTGGCCGAGATGGCCGCCATCACCGAGCGCCTGGAAGGCCAATTGACCGCCACGCTGCAGCTGGACGAGGGCGACTTCGACGCCGCGCAAAAACTGCTGCCGGTGCTGGAGCGCAAAGTGGGCCGCATCCTGGCCAACGGCTTCCCGACCGGCGTGGAAGTGTCGACCGCGATGGTGCACGGCGGCCCGTTCCCGGCGACGGCCGACGGCCGCAGCACCTCGGTGGGCACCGGCGCGATCACGCGCTTCCTGCGCCCCGTGTGCTACCAGAACCTGGCGCAGGCGCTGCTGCCGGAGTCGCTGCGCGACGGCAATCCGCTGGACATCTGGCGCCGCCGCGACGGCGCGCTGGGCAAGGCCTAAGGCATAGCACCTGAAGCCCCGGGCGGACCGCGACATCGCGGTCCGTTCCACACAATAAAAATACTGGAAGAGACACCATGACAGAACTGGCCAAATTCGGCAGCCTGCGCGGGAAACGCGTATTCATCACCGGCGGCGGCACCGGCATCGGCGAAACGCTGGTGCAGGCGTTCTGCGAGCAGGGCGCGCTGGTCGCCTTCGTCGACATCGCCCACGACGCCAGCGAGGCGCTGTGCGAGCGCGTGGGCGCCGCCGGGCACACCGCGCCGCTGTACCGCCACTGCGACATCACCGACATCGCCGCGCTGCAAGGCACCATCGCCGAACTGGCGGGCAAGCTGGGCGACTTCGACATCCTCGTCAACAACGCCGCCAACGACCACCGCCACCAGACCGAAGAGGTGACGGTCGAATACTACGATTCGCGCATCGCCATCAACCAGCGGCCCATGTTCTTCGCCGTGCAATCCGTCCTGGAAGGCATGAAGCGCAAGGGAAGCGGCTCCATCATCAACATCAGCTCCATCTCCTTCCACACCAAGAGCGGCGGCTATCCGGTCTACGCCACCACCAAGTCGGCCGTCATCGGCCTCACGCGCGGGCTCGCGCGCGACCTGGGCCAGCACGGCATCCGCGTCAACACCGTGACGCCGGGCTGGGTCATGACGCAGCGCCAGATCGACCTGTGGGTCGACGACGCCGCCGAGGCGGAGATCAAGAAGGCCCAATGCCTGCCGGGCAAGCTGCGCCCCGAGCACATCGCCTCCATGGTCATGTTCCTCGCCGCCGACGACAGCGCCATGTGCACCGCGCAGGAATTCATCGTCGACGCCGGCTGGGTCTAAGGAAAAAAACGTTGCCCCCATCACATCGGTGTCAGGCGCGACATTCGGACAAATCGTGCGCTATGCGCCCAGAATGTCCGAATGTCGCGCCTGACACCGATGTAGGCGGGGAAAGTTTTGCTGCTTTTTTGAGATGAGGTTTGTATGACTTTGCATCGCACGCTGTATCCGGTGCTGGCGCTGGCGACCGCCGCGCTGGGCGCCGCCACGCCTTATTCCTACGCCGCGCCGCTGTCCAGCCCGGACCAGCGCCTGGCCGTCACCTTCGCCATCGACGCCGGCGGACTGCCCGTGTATTCCGTCGCCCTCGACAGCAAGCCCGTGCTGCTGAAGTCCTCGCTCGGCTTGAAGCTGGATGGCGCGGACTTCACCCGCGGCCTGTCGCTGGCGTCGTCCTCGCAGCCGGCCGCCATCAGCGACCGCTATGAGTTGAACACCGGCAAGCGCCGCGTCAACATCTACAAGGCCAACGAACAGGTCTACACGCTGCGCAACGCGCGCAAGCAGAAAATGGACGTGGTGTTCCGCGTGTCCAACGACGGCGTGGCCTTCCGCTACGTGGTCGCCGAGCCTTCGCTGCCGCTCAAGAAGTTCGTCAGCGAGGAGACCAGCTTCGCGTTCGCGAAGTCGGCCCTGGCCTGGCTGCAGCCCATGTCCAACGAGCTTACGGGCTGGATGAACACCAATCCGTCCTACGAGGAGCATTACAAGATGGGCGTGGCGGTCGGCACGCCGTCGCCGTTGAAGGCGGGCTGGGTGTTCCCCGCGCTGTTCAAGACCGACGCCGCCTGGGTGGCGCTGACCGAGGCGGGCATCGACGGCAGCTTCCACGCCTCGCGCCTGCAGGCGCAGTCGCCGGACGGGGTGTATCGCATCGGCGGCCCGGCCAAGACCGAGGTGTTCACCGGCGGCGGCCTGCTGGCGCAGACGCGCGGTACCTTGACTTCCCCGTGGCGCGTGCTGGCCATCGGCAGCCTGCCCACGGTGACCGATTCCACGCTGGGCACCGACCTGGCCGCGCCGGCCGTCAAGACGCCGGTGTCGCTGGCGCAGCCCGGCCACGCCTCGTGGAGCTGGGCGATCATGAAGGACGACGCCACCGTCTACGACGTGCAAAAGCGCTTCATCGACTACGCGGCCGACATGAAGTGGGACTACACCTTGATCGACGCCGACTGGGACCGCAAGATCGGCTACGACAAGATCAAGGAGCTGACCGCCTACGCCGCCACGAAGAACGTGGGCGTGCTGGTGTGGTACAACTCGTCCGGCGCCTGGAACCAGACCGAGTACTCGCCCAAGGGCAAGCTGCTGACCCGCGAGGCGCGCCGCGCCGAGTTCGCGCGCATGCAGGCCATGGGCGTCAAGGGCGTGAAGGTGGACTTCTTCGGCGGCGACGGCCAGTCGATGATCGCCTATTACATCGACATCCTGAACGACGCGGCCGACCACGGCCTGCTGGTGAACTTCCACGGCGCCACCTTGCCGCGCGGCTGGTCGCGCACCTACCCCAACCTGATGACGGCCGAGGCCATCAGGGGCTTCGAGTTCACCACCTTCGAGCAGCGCGACCAGGACGCGGTGGTCAAGCACGTGTCCATGCTGCCGTTCACCCGCAACCTGTTCGATCCGATGGATTTCACGCCCATGGTGTTCGGCGACATCCCGAAGATCAAGCGCGCCACCCGCAACGGCTTCGAGCTGGCCGAATCGGTGCTGATGGTGTCGGGCATCCAGCACTTCGCCGAGATCCCGGAGGGCATGGCCACCGTGCCGGCCTACGTGAAGAGCTACCTGCAGGACCTGCCGCGCAGCTGGGACGATTCCAAACTCGTCGACGGCTTCCCCGGCAAGTTCGCGGTCATCGCGCGCAAGGCCGGCGACAGCTGGTATGTGGCGGGTGTGAACTCGGAGGAGTCGGACAAGGCGCTGGAACTGGACCTGTCCTTCATCGGCGACCGCCAGGGCGTGCTGATGACGGACGGCGCCGGCGAGCGCGAGTTCGCGCAGTCCGCCATCCAGGCGGGCAAGGGCGTCAAGGTAAGCATCAAGCCGCGTGGTGGTTTCGTCGCGGTATTCAAATAAAAAAGCAATCAGGAGGGTAATAAAATGAGCATCATCCGCAACAGCATTCTCGCAATCACCATGGTCAGCGGCGCGGCATGGGGCCAGGTCTCGGTCACCATCGATCCGGCCAAGCCGGGCCCTGTCATCAACAAGAACGTCTATGGCCAGTTCGCCGAGCATCTGGGCACCGGCATCTACGAGGGCATGTGGGTCGGCCCGGACTCCAAGCAGCCCAACACCAAGGGCTGGCGCAACGACGTGCTGGGCGCGCTGAAGGAACTGAAGGTGCCGCTGGTGCGCTGGCCGGGCGGCTGCTTCGCCGACGAGTACCACTGGCGCGAGGGCATCGGCCCGCGCGGCGAGCGGCCGGTCAAGGTCAACACCATGTGGGGCGGCGTGGCCGAGACCAACGCCGTCGGCACGCACGAATTCTTCGACCTGGCCGAGCTGCTGGGCGCCGACACCTATGTGAACGGCAACCTGGGCACCGGTTCCAACCAGGAGATGGCCGAGTGGATGGAGTATATGACGTCCGACACCAAGTCCACGCTGGCCGAGTTGCGCCGCAAGAACGGCCGCGACAAGCCGTTCAAGGTGGACTTCTTCGCAGTCGGCAACGAGGCCTGGGGCTGCGGCGGCGACATGACGCCGGCGCACTACACCAACCTGTACAAGACGGCGGCCAGCTTCATCAAGGCGCCGCACGGCGCCAGGCCGAAGTTCATCGCCAGCGGCGGCAACGACCATGACTCGAAATGGACCGAGACGCTGTCCAGGGAAGTCAAGAACAATATGGACGGCATCAGCTTCCACTACTACACCATCCCGACCGGGAAGTGGGACGTGAAGGGCGCCGCCACCGGCTTCCCCGAGACCGAGTGGATCTCGACGATGAAGAACACGCTGGCGATCGACGGCATGATCCGCAGCAACGTCAAGATACTGGACAAGAACGATCCGACCAAGAAGGTCGGCTTCATGGTCGACGAATGGGGCACCTGGTACGACGTGGAGAAGGGCACCAACGCCGGCTTCCTGTATCAGCAGAACAGCCTGCGCGACGCGGTGGTGGCGGCTTTGAACTTCAACATCTTCCACGCCCACGCGGAACGCGTGCGCATGACCAACATCGCGCAGATGGTCAACGTGCTGCAGGCCATGATCCTGACCGACAAGGACAAGATGCTGCTGACGCCGACCTACCACGCCTACCGCATGTACGTGCCGTTCCAGGACGCGACCTCGCTGCCGGTGTCCATCAAGGGCAACGTGAACTACAGCCTGGGCAAGGTCTCGGTGCCGCAGGTGAGCGCCTCGGCCGCGCGCGGCAAGGATGGCAAGATGTACCTGGCGCTGGTGAACACCAATCCGAACAAGGACGTGGACGTGACGGTGAACGTGGCCGGCGGCGCGGCGAAAGCGGCGCAGGGCAGCGTGCTGACCGCCCCGGCGATGGACGCGCACAACACCTTCGCCGCGCCTGACAACGTGAAGCCGGCCGCCTTCAGCGCGCAGGCCGCCGGCGGCAAGCTGTCGGTGAAGGTGCCCGCCAAGGGCGTCGTCGTGGTCAACGTCGAGTAAGCGATGAGAACCTCCATCCTGTTCCAGGCGCTGGCGTTGGCCGGTGTGGCCACGCTGGCCGCCTGCGGCGGCGGTGGAGGTGGCGGCAGCCCAGCCGCCATCTCCCCGCCGGCCACGACGGCGCCGGTGACGCCAACGACGCCCACCACGCCAACCACGCCGACGACGCCCACCGACCCGGTGACGCCATCCGTGCCGTCGCAGGCCGCGCTGGCCTTCGCCAACGTGTCGGTGCACGACCCGGCCGTCATTAACGCGGGCGGCACGTTCTACGTGTTCGGCTCGCACCTGGCGGCCGCCAAGTCGCCGGACCTGATGAACTGGTCCGGCATCGCCGACGGCGCCACCGCCTCCAACCCGCTGTTCGCTGACGTGACCAAGGCGCTGGCCGCGACCTTCGCCTGGGCGCAGACGACGACCCTGTGGGCGCCGGACGTGATCCAGCTGGCCGACGGCAAGTTCTATATGTACTACAACGCCTGCAAGGGCGACTCGCCGCGCTCCGCGCTCGGCGTGGCGGTGGCCGACAAGATCGAAGGCCCGTACGTGGACAAGGGCATCATGCTCAAGTCCGGCATGTGGGGCGAGATCAGCGAGGACGGCAAGACCGTCTACGACGCCACCAGGCACCCGAACACGGTCGACCCCAACGTCTTCAAGGACAAGGCGGGCAAGCTGTGGATGGTCTACGGCTCCTACTCGGGCGGCATCTTCATCCTGGAGCTGGACGAGGCCACCGGCAAGCAGAAGGCCGGGCAGGGCTACGGCAAGCACCTGATGGGCGGCAACCACGCGCGCATCGAGGGCGCCTACGTGCTGTACAACCCGGCGTCGGACTACTACTACATGTTCACGTCCTTCGGCGGGCTGGACGCCAACGGCGCCTACAACGTGCGCGTTTCGCGTTCGCGCAACCCGGACGGCCCGTACCTGGACGCCAAGGGCACCGACATGGCCACCGTGAAGGCGAATCCGGCGCTGCCGCTGTTCGACGACGCCAGCATCGCCCCGCACGGCCAGAAGCTGATGGGCAACCACCGCTTCGAGCTGGCGGCGGGCGAAACCGGCACCGCGCTGGGTTACGTGTCGGCCGGCCACAATTCGGCTTATTATGACGCGGCGACGAAACAAAGCTTCATGGTCTTCCACACCCGCTTCCCCGGAACGGGCGAGGCCCACGAGGTGCGCGTGCACGAGCTGTTCATCAACGAGGACGGCTGGCCGGTGCTGTCGCCGTTCCGCTACGCGCCGCTGAGCAAGGCGGTGCCGGCGCAGACGGCGGCGGTGTCCGCGGCGCAGGCGGCGGGCAGCTACAAGCTGGTCAACCACGGCAAGGATATTTCGGCGGCGGTCAAAGTGTCGCAGAATATCAAGCTGAACGCGGACGGCACGGTCACTGGCGCGGTAACGGGCAAGTGGTCGCACAAGGGATCGAACAACATGTCGATCACCTTGGACGCGGGCGGCGCGTACAGCGGCGTGCTGTCGCGGCAGTGGAACACCAACGCCAGCGCCTTCGTGGTCACGTTCTCGGCGCAGTCGGCCGACGGCGTCTCGCTGTGGGGCGCGCGCACAGGCAATTGACGTCGTCACGGGGGCAGACCCAGGGTTCGTCCCGTAGGTCTGTCCCCGGTTTGAAGTCCAGAGGTAAGCAATGAAACAAGCAATCCGATACGCGGCGGCAGTCGCGCTGGCCGCGCTGGCCACCTTTTCCCAGGCCGCCCAGGTGGGCGTGCACGACCCCGTCATGGCCAGGGAGGGCGGCAAGTACTACGTCTTCAGCACCGGTCCCGGCATCACCTTCTACAGCTCCACCAACATGAAGGACTGGAAGCCGGAAGGCCGCGTCTTCCCCGGCCATCCCGCCTGGGCCAAGAACGCCGCCCCCAGCTTCGACGGCCACATCTGGGCGCCGGACATCCAGCACTTCAACGGCAAGTACTACCTTTACTATTCCGTCTCCGGCTTCGGCAAGGTGACCTCCGGCATCGGCGTCACCATCAACAAGACGCTGGACCCGGGCTCCCCCGATTACAAATGGGAAGACCAGGGCATGATCCTGCAATCGGTGCCGGGGCGGGACCTGTGGAACGCCATCGACTCCAACATCGTGGAGGACGCCAAAGGGCAGGGCTGGATGAGCTTTGGCTCCTTCTGGTCCGGCCTCAAGCTGGTGAAGCTGAACGCCGACCGCACCAGGCTCGCCGAGCCGCAGGAATGGCACACCATCGCCGCCCGCGCGCGTCCCGCCTTCACGCCGGACGAATCCGGCGGCCCGGCGGAGATCGAGGCGCCGTTCATCTTCAAGAAGAACGGCTATTACTACCTGTTCGCCTCCTGGGGCCTGTGCTGCCAGAAGGAGAAGAGCACCTACCACGTGGTGGTCGGCCGTTCGAAGAAAGTGGCCGGCCCCTACCTGGACAAGAGCGGCAAGGGCATGGTGCAGGGCGGCGGTTCGCTCGTCATCGAAGGCAACAAGGACTGGAAGGGCCTGGGCCACAACAGCGCCTACACCTTCGACGGCAAGGACTACATGGTGTTGCACGCCTACGAGACCGCCGACAAGTATGAACAGAAGCTGAAAATCATGGAAATGAAATGGGACAAGGACGGCTGGCCGACGGTCGATCCGGAAGACCTCAACCGCTACCAGAGCAAACTGCTGCCCAAATGAACACACCCCAACCCCGCCTGGCGCTGCGCCGTATCGCCTTCGCCGCGGCGCTCGCCCTGGGCGCCGCCATCCCGGCCGCCGCCGCCGACCTGTTCCCGCTGTCCGATGTGCGCCTGCTGCCCGGCCCCTTCCTGGAGGCCCAGCAGACCGACATGCAATACCTGTTGGCGCTGGAGCCGGACAAACTGCTCGCTCCCTTCCTGCGCGAGGCCGGCCTGCCGCCCCGCAACGCGAGCTACGGCAATTGGGAATCGACGGGCCTGGACGGCCACCTCGGCGGCCACTACCTGTCCGCCCTGGCGCTGATGTACGGCTCCACCGGCGACACCGAGGTCCTGCACCGCCTGAACTACTTTGTCGCGGAACTCAAGCGCGCGCAGGAAAAGAACGGGGACGGCTACATCGGCGGCATCCCCGGCGGCAAGGACGCGTGGAAGGCGATCGCCGAGGGCAAGCTCCAGGCCGACAACTTCTCCGTCAACGGCAAGTGGGTCCCCTGGTACAACCTGCACAAGGTGTACGCCGGCCTGTACGACGCCTGGCGCCTGGCCGGCAACCAGGAGGCGCGCGGGATGCTGGTCGCCCTGTCCGACTGGGCGCTGGAGCTGAGCGGCAAGCTCACGCCGGAACAGATGCAGCTGATGCTGCGCAGCGAGCATGGCGGCATGAACGAGGTGTTCGCCCAGGTCGCCGAGATGACCGGCGATAAAAAGTACCTCGAGCTGGCCATCAAGTTTTCGCACCAGGCCATCCTGCAGCCGCTGGAGCAAAAGCGGGACAAGCTCACCGGCCTGCACGCCAACACGCAGATCCCCAAGGTGATCGGCTTCAAGCGCATCGGCGACATGACGCACGACCCGAAATGGCAGGAGGCCGCGCGCTTCTTCTGGCAGACCGTGCGCGACAACCGCACCGTGGCCATCGGCGGCAACAGCGTCAAGGAGCACTTCCACGACGACAAGGACTACAGCTCCATGGTCCAGGAAGTGGAAGGCCCCGAGACCTGCAACACCTACAATATGCTCAAGCTCACCGGGCTGCTGTTCCAGGGCGACCAGAACGGCCGCTACGGCGACTACTACGAGCGCGCGCTGTACAACCACATCCTGTCCTCGCAGCGGCCGGACACCGGCGGCTTCGTCTACTTCACGCCCATGCGGCCCAACCACTACCGCGTCTACTCGCAGGTGGACAAGGGCATGTGGTGCTGCGTGGGCTCGGGCATCGAGAGCCACGCCAAGTACGGTGAATTCATCTACGCGCACGAGGGCGACGCGCTGTTCGTCAACCTCTTCATCCCGTCCACGCTGGACTGGAAGGAGAAGGGTGTGCAACTGCGCCAGGAAACCCTGTTCCCGGACGAGGACCGCACCCGCATCACCGTCGACGGCGATGGCGCCTTCACGATGAAAATACGCTACCCCGAATGGGTGGCGCCGGGCGCGCTGCGGATCAGCGTCAACGGCAAGCCGGTGAAGGTGGACGCGGCGCCGGGCGGCTACGCCGGCATCGCCCGCCACTGGCGCGCGGGGGACAAGGTGGAGGTCCGCCTGCCGATGAAGACCCGCCTCGAACAGATGCCGGACAAGTCCAACTACTACGCGGTGCTGCACGGCCCCATCGTGCTGGCCGCGAAGACGCAGCCCTTCGCCGGCGAAAAGCTGAACTACTTCTCGGACGATTCGCGCATGGGCCACATCGCCCAGGGCCAGGTTTGCCCGCTGGAGGCGGCGCCGCTGCTGGTGAGCGACACCAAGTCCTTCATGAACCGCTTCAAGCCGGTGCCGGGACAGCCGCTGACCTTTACCGCGCCGGGACTGGTGCAGGGCAAGGGCGCGGAGTCGATCCGCTTCATCCCATTCTTCCGCCTGCACGACTCGCGCTACATGATCTACTGGCAGCACGCCACGCCGGCCAACATGTCCGTGATGCGCGCCAACACAGCGAAGGCCGAGGCCGAGCGCCTGGCGCTGGACGCGCGGACCATCGACCAGGTGGCGCCCGGCGAGCAGCAGCCCGAGTCCGACCACTTCTTCAAGGGCGAGGGCGCGGACGCCGGCATCAACAAGGGCCGCCACTGGCGGGACGCCAGCAAGTGGTTCAGCTACGAGCTGACGGACAAGGAGGGCAAGGCCAGGACGCTGCGGCTGGCGTTCTCGCGCGCGGACGCGGGGCGCAAGTTCGACATCATCGTCAACGGCGCGCTGCTGCAGAGCGTGGAACTGAAGGGGGACGCGCCGGAGGAAATCTACACTCGCGATTTCGCGGTGCCCGAGGGGCTGGGACAGAAACTCACGGTGCGGTTCGAGGCGCGGCCGGGTTCCAAGGCGGGGGGCTTGTACGGCTTGCGCCTGCTGCGCTGAAAGGCGCTACCGAGCGTCGTCCGTGATGAACAAGGACGGCGCTTCGGGATCGCCTATTGTGTTTGTCCAGCCGACTTTCTTTCGTCTACCGATACCGACTGCCAAATGGTGTACAGATGCCGCTTATATGCGGCATTTTCTGGAAGCAGAAGGGCCCGGTCAAACGTGTGCGTGCCACCAAACGGCGCCTGTCCCGGCAACTTCACCAACGATTCACCGCGCACCGCTAATTTGGTTGGTCCTTCCCTCAGCACAACCTTGATGGTCGAGCTGTCAACGCCGCCGCCGCAGAATAGCTGGTAGGGCAGGGACACCTCGGTAACGCCGTCATTGTTCAAATCCGTAAAGCTCACGGCCGACTTGAAGAACGACGCCTCGGAATCCAGTTCCCGACAGTCCACAAAATCGTGAACCTTCCACTCGACAGTCCATCTCCCTGGGCGGCGCAGGTGGTAGGTTCCGTTGAGTTCTATACGTCCGAACCTGCCGGAGCGTGGATTTGTGGGGGCGGGCATGGCCTTGCGGTCCAACACCAGCAGGTGCTCGCCTTTGGCATCCATGGTGAGATACGCACTGATGAGTGCGCCGTCAGACGATATCCTTTTCCTCCGCTCCTAAAATACTTCCAGCGGGCGAACGACTCGGCTCCGGGAACTACCTCGAAAGCCGGAAGATGCACAACGAGATTCAGTTTTCGCAGTTAAATCTCATTCAAATATGAACGGACCACTTACTTTGTTATACGTATTGTAAAAATAAGTTTCCTGCCCGTCGAGAATGATCTCAGCTTCTACTTTTCCCCATTTGGCTTTTTTTGAAGGTTAAACAATGCCGGTCTGTTGAATCGTTACCAAATTTTTCGGAAACGAACGGTTTACTTCCGTAAAATCAAGAGTGATGAAGTGTTTAGTGTAGGTGCCTTGGCCGACAAGGATGACCATGCGTTTTGTTTCAGTCTTTCCTGTTTGACTTGGCCGTCTTGGTAGACGTTCACGCGAGATGTTGGTCATCATTTCTGACATGATGGAGATGGTCCCCACCCTGCTTGTCAACTTGATCCTTGGCAGAGAGTAGCATTTCGTTATTCAAAAGGAGTTTTTCAGCGGTTTCGCGCAGCTTGCCATCCCATCGAATGAATAAAGCATGTAGTAAAGTAATTTGATTTAATCATGGTTTCTCATCGAATGGAGATTGTCACGTCCAACAGTGAGCGAGCAGCGGCTAATTTAGATGAGTCGCACGTCTTCTTGTGCAAGTTAATTTTGTCGGTGACGAGCTCCATCGTGCTCAAGCAGCGGCCGATGGGTAGGTCTGATGCCTAACCCTGCACAGTATCCCATTGCCAAATGGTTGCGCCATACTCGGAGGCCACCTCTGGCATTGCCTCACCAGCGTTGAAGTGGCGACGGGAGTTCATATGCGCTGGAGTAAAATAGAAGCCGCTCTGGGGACAAAGCTGACCGGCCGGAACTCGGATAACCGTGGCGTTGCTTTCTGCATTGTCTTCTTCGTTACTTTCATACTCCCCGGGTACCACTTCGACGAACACCCACTCACATGGCTCATATTTGAACGCATGTCGTGCGACCAGACTTGGTGCCAAACTTGCCTTTTTAAGGGAGCGTTCAAGGAAAGAGTCGCTTTGTAATCCAGCGTCATTTAAATTTGCCTTGACGAAATTGAACATCTTGTCATCGCTTGCCCATAGATCAGATCTGCCAACCTCTCTCAAAGCAGCCAACCCCAGACCGTTAAATGTGGCACAGTCAAGCAATTCTCCGCCAGGATTGCCAGCCCAAGCGAATTGGGGACTGCCGTTGGCATCGCTTTGTGGGACATATACTCCAGTTACCGGTGGTGCCTTACCCGACATACCGTTAATGTCGGGTCGAAGGCGAAGCTTTGGCAACTGTGGGATTTGCTTGGCGTAAGCACACCATGCTAGATGGAGACGAAAGTCATCCCACCCGTGTTGTGGATAGTTTCTCTGGACGGTGGAGTCTATCTGGCCGGCATGATCTGAAATTTCTTGGAATTTTTTGTTGAACACGGCCTCTTCATCTGGCGTGGCCCAGTCCATCGAGTATTCGGCAAGCCCACGGGCGCAGTAATTTGCATCGGTGATGCTGTATACGTCAGATCCGCGTCGGGCAATATTCTTGGATATGGATTTTTGAAAATCCACAAGGAGTTGCCAAGCGTGGTTTCCCCAATTTTGAGATGTGTTGCGATATCCCCACTGTTTATTTATTAAAAGATCGTCGCGTCGTTGAGTATTTGCTTTGTCGAGCGTTGCATCCGTGAATTCGATCAGATCATTTATCCGTGCCTGAAGGTTTTCAAGAAACTCAAGTGATGAGAAATGATAAAGCAGCGCTATTTGTTTTTTTTGCCAATGGCCGAGTTCATGCGTAATTTTCATATTGTTTGTCGTCCTGCGTAGGAATTGCTTGTTAAGGCTGGCCACTCAGGGTTGTCGCCTGACCAGGTAACGTGGGGAGGCCTATACGGTCTGGCATGCCCGCGCCGCCAAAATCGGAATATCCCCAACCTGTGTCAAATGGTCCGCTAATACTTGGGTGATTGATTGACTCCCTGATGCCAACGTAAGAGCTTTGCTTTTCTTTGGGAAGCTTATAGAACGCTTCTTGGCTAAGAGGGCGCTGCAGCCGGTCTTTACGGCTTCCGCCTAGCTCGTAGTAACGCATGACATCATTTCTTGTGTCGTTGCGTGCTACGTTAAAGACGATCTGCTCCCATCCGCCCTCCAAATGTATGTTTTCCAAGCTTTCTTTGACTTGGCTAGAGGCTTTTCCCCGCCATACCTTTAATGTCTCTCCGGGCTTCACATCATAGATAACGAACTGCCCATTTACGTTCCAGTCCGGCCACACAGCTAAGTGCTTTCGCCATGCAGCACGTGGATTTGGCGCGCTTTGTATCTCCCGATACACTGCCTCGCTAACCCAGCAATCGCTCATTGCCCGGCTGTTTGGCGACAATACTCGGTAGAGACGGGCAGGTCCTTTGATCTCAACGGCGGCCAGATCGTGGAAGGATTCCACATTGTGCTTCTGTAGCGGCGGCCACCCATCCTTAACCGCGTCGTCAACGGAACTCTTCAATTTAGCATATTGTGCAGGAGGGAACTTTCCATTACTCCCTTTGCTAAGCCATTCCGGCAATGGCTCAGCATTGCGCATCAGTGTAACCGCCGCAGACTCTGGCAAGCCGCCACGGTAATGGATGTTATTGACGTTCACGATACCGTGCTGCTTGGCAATCGATTCCCTCTCCAGGCGCATGATAATCGTATCCAGGATATCTTGCACTGGCCTCAGCGCCTTCGCAAGGTAGTCGTCTGCCACTTCACGTATTTTTCTGACCTGCTCCAGACACGCACGCGCCTTTGCTCCGGCAGATGGAATCAGGCTGACCTTATCCGTCAACTGTTGAAGTAGCGTAATCCCCCGGTCGAATGCTTTGAGCAGCGCGCCGATGTTGACCTTCCCTCGTAGGTCTTTGATCTGGATGGCCAGCCACTTGAACACCTCGTCGACGCGAAGTTGTTTCAAGTATTTTTGCACGTCGCGGCGTCGCAGGAAGGTGATTACCCACGTCATGGCCATATCGACGGCCTTGATCGTGGCGTCGCCACCCATGCGCCGGACAAATGCAAAAAAGATCTTCAATACACCTTTGACCAGCGAGCCCAAGGTGGGGAAAAGCCCAATCAAAGTAAGTGCCAACGCGACCCAAGCCCACGTATCCTTGACGTCCTGACGCAGTTTATTGCAGTTCGCGATCAGGTCCCTCACATCGCATACCTGATCGACCAGCGGAATCATGGAGATCGCCGCATCCATGACAATTTGGCCGGTTGATCGTTCTTCATTGAAGTCGCCTTGTATCGCTTCCCAAAACCAGATAAACGGATTGGTGCCTGGGTCTTCTGCTTTAGGCTGATCGTTGGTGAGCCAGGCCAGGGCGTCCCGTAGTTGGGTGGTATTAATTTCGGCCATTCATCGCTTTCGATTATGCATTTGCCAAGTCTTCCAATGGCGAGGCAGGCTTGTCCTGCTCGGGGACGCGTGGCTTGTAGACAATTTTCTTCACGGGCTTGTTGAGCACGTTTTCATGGCGTGCCTTGCCGGTCTTGTCGAGCAAGCCGGTGAGCGGTGCGCCTTGCTCGAAGTGAATTTCGTACTCAACGTCGGCGATGCCCTCGGCGGTTTCTGGATCGATATAGTTCAACGCGATCCAATGAGTCGGCTCCGCACTCAGGCCCGTGGGAAGTTTGGGGAGCTCCGCAGCCCCGCGCGCACCGCCGTCGAAGACGTGCTGTCCGCCCTTGACGGTGAAATTGCCGGGACAGGCAAACGTGATATTCCCGCCATCCAGCGTGATGCTGGACTCGCCCGCCTGCAGCACGATCTTCTGGCTCGCCTTGATCTCGATTCCCTCGTTGACCGAGATAACCGTGATCTCCTTGTCCGCCAAAATCTCCAACTGGTCCGTGTGCGCTTGCAGCGACACCGGGCCATTGCCCGCGAACGCCTGCACGCCCCCCGCGTGGCTGTAGAAGCCCGCCGAGTTGCCCGCCACCGACGCCACCGTGTGCGCGGCGGCCAGGTGCAGGTCGCCCTGCGTGGTCCATTGCAGCTGCTTGCCCGCGAACAGCACGGTGGAGGCGGGCGTGGCCCAGTTGACGCTGGAGGGCGCGTCCATCAGCACCAGTGGAGCGCCGAACTTCTCCACCGGCTGCGCGTTGTCCGGCTCGCGCGTATCGGCCAGCGACTTCACGGCCTGCTGGCCGTTGACGGCGCCCCCGTGCTTGCCTTTCTCCTTCGGATCGATCTGCGCGATGAAGTCCTTCAGTGCGTCCGCGGCGTCCGCGCTGGCGAGCGCCTGCTGCTTGACGGCTTGCTCCGCCAGCCGCTTGCCCAGCTCCCCGGCCGCTTTCATACGTCCGAGCGCGTCGGCCGCGTCGAGCTGGGTGGACGTGATGCCGCTACCCTTGGCGTTGCGCGCGCTGGTGGTGAGCAGCACGCCTTCGCCGCCGCGCACCACCGCCCAGGCGTCGGTGCGCAGTTCGAAGCCGGATCCGCGATAGGCGCCGCGCTGCGCCGAGCCAGGCGCCTGCTGGATCAGGTAGCCGAGGTTGAGTTGCGTGGCGGCGCCGCTGGTGGCCAGGCGCGTGCGCACCTGCTTGGGCGTGTCGTCCAGCTGCCACTGGCTGTAGCCGCCGCCGTCGAAGTTGTGGCTGTGGATGCCGGACAGTGTGCCCGCGTGGTTGACGCCCGAGTCCACGCCGGCCGCGAACGGCGGCGCGTCGGCGCCGGTGTAGAGCTGCGCCACCACCACGGGCCGGTCCATGTCGCCTTCGATGAAGGCCACCAGCACCTCGGTGCCGATGCGCGGCGTGAACTGCGAGCCCCAGTTGGGTCCCGCCAGCGCCTCGGCCACGCGCACCCAGGCGCCGGCGCGCTCGTCGCCGGGGGCGCTGCCCTTGGTGTCCGTGTTGTGCCGCATGCCGCCCGCGCTGGCGCCTTCGCCGCGCTGCCAGGGGAATTGCACGCGTACCTGGTGGTCGCGGTTGGTGGTCGACACGCTGTCGGCCAGGCCCACCACGACCGCCGTTTGCGGGCCGAGCGCCGTGCTAGCGTGCGGCGCGGCCGTCGCCTCGGGGACGATGGCGACCGCCTCGCGCACGCAGCCGAAGCTGTTGCGGTAGGTACCAGGCTCCACGCCGTACTGCGGGCCGCCCGCGATGGCGGACCGGTAGTTGTTGCGCGCCTCGTGCTCCACCCACAGCACCTTGAATCGGTTGGCGCCGTCGGGGTAGCGTTCGTGCTGTGTGAGCTGGAAGCCGTGGCCGTGGGCCAGCCGCCGCACCGCGCCGCCGCCCTCGAACACCTTGTTGCGCAACTCCAGCGCCTGCAGCATCAGGGCGCTGTGCGGGTCGGCCGGCCCGTGGCCGGTCCGGGCGCCGGTCGCGATGCGTTCGCCGCTGCCGTCGTAGATGGCCAAGGCGGGCAATTCGCCCGCGTCCAGGCTGGATCGCTGCTCGGCCGATGGCGCCAGCAATTGCGCCGGGTCCCAGCTGGCGATGCCGATGGCGTTCGGCCGCAGCTCGCGGCGCGCCGCGAAACGGTCGATGGCGTCGTCGGCCTCGGTGGCGCGCACGCCGTGGAAGCGGATCTCGACGCCGCCCGGCGTGGCGGGCGCCGCGGCGGCGCCGTCGAAGAAGACAACCTTGTGCCTGGCCTGGCCGTCGCCGCCGCCGCCGCCATCGTCATCGTCCTCGCCTACCGGATCGTGCTCGAAGCGCCAGCTCAGGCCCTCGGAGGCCAGCAGGCGCTGGAGGAATTCGAAGTCGCTTTCGCGGTACTGGGTGCAGATGGGCCGCGGCGCCAGTTCCCGCGTGATGTCGAACTCGAATCGCACCAACGGATAGTCCGCCAGCAGCTCGGTCAGGATGTCCCGCGCGCTCTTGTCCTGGAAGATGTAGCTGTCGCGGCGCAGGCGCAGCAGGGCCAGCGCCGGCTCCAGCAGCAGCCGGTAGCGGGCGACGCCGCCGTCCGCGCCCAGCCAGGCCGCCTCGGTGCAGACGCCGTGCCAGGCGCGCCGGCCGCCGTCCGGCTGCAGCAGCGAGACGGTGAGTTCCTCGCCGATGAACTGGTCCAGCTCCAGATTGGTCGAGGTGCTGAGCGCGTGCACCTCGAACGCATACAGTTCGTTGACGGCTTCGCGCGCGCTGAAGTGCTCGGGCATCAGCGATTCCGGCAGGGCGCGGTCCTGCGCGCCGGCCAGCGTGATCAGCCGCTCATGCTGGCTCAGGCCCGTGCCGAACGGGCCGGGCGCGGCGGATAGGTCGGACACCAGCCGCATCAGGGCAGGGTGATGGTCAGGTTGGCGACGCGCGGCGCCATCTTGACGACATCGTTGTAGGCGTGCAGGCGCTCGTCCGTGTGGCGGCCCAGCGAGGTGCGCAGGCCGATGTAGCCCAGCACGCACACCAGCGCGAACACGGAGCACAGCACCCACACCGGCAGGTCGCTGCGCAGCTTGTGGACGATCTGGTCGGGCCGCTCGGCGTGCGGCGCGAAGCCGCCGCGCTTGCCCTTGAACTGCGCGATCTCGTCGCCCAGGCGGCTGGTGAGATAGGTCAGCTTTTCCGAGCCCTCGAGGATGTAGCGGCCCTGGAAGCCCAGCAGCAAACACATATGGAACACCTCCAGCGCCTGCAGGTGCGCGGCGCCGCGCGCGCGCAGCGATTCCAGGCGGTTGTAGAAGTTCTCGCCGGCCAGCTGGTCGCCGAACAGCTGCAGTTGCAGGGGGCGCACTTCCCAGGCGTCGCGGATCGAGTAGTTCGAGCGCAGGATGATCTCGTCCACCGTGGCGCAGAAGGCGTATTTGGCGGCGTCGATGTCGTCGGCGGAGGCGCCGTGCTTGCGCGCGCTGCGGCCGAACTCGTCCAGGAACTGCGTCATCCTGGCCGCGAATTCGGTGTTGTCCAGCGGGCCGCTGCCGTTCTTCAGCATGAACAGGGCGTAGAAGCCGTCATACATCAGGTCCTGCAGCGTTTGCGGTTTGTTAGAGGCCGGCGCCGGCGCGGCCGCCGGACCGGCGGAGAACAGCGAGGGCGCGAGTGATGGGGTGGCCATGGTGTTCATGGTGACGGGTCTCTCAGGAGGTGACGGCCAGCAGCTCCAGCTTCAGCTCGCGCAGGCCGGATGGCACATAGATGGAAATGGATTGGGCCTGCAGCATGCGTTCGTACATCTGGCCCTTGCTCTCGATGACGAAGTAGCAGGCGTCCGGCCGCACGGGGATCGCCGCCGGCACCTGCGGCGCGTGCTGCAGCCGCACGCCCGGCATGGCCGACAGCACGAACTTCTCCACGTCGTCCGGCGCGCCGATCTTGAAGCGCAGCGGCACCACGTCCACCAGTTCCACGGCAGGCAGGTCGGCCGAGACGGCGACGTAGAAGGTGGTCTTGTCGTCGATCTTGCCGGAGTCCAGCATGCCGTGGTGGTAGGAGGGCTTGACCTCGTTGAGCGCGATGGCGAAGTACTTGGACGAGATCACCGTGTCCAACAGCTCGCGGATGATCGTGTGCAGCCGCGCGAACGCGGGGCCGGGATCGGCGTGCTGGTAGGGCGGCAGGTCGGACAGGGTCCAGCTCTTCGAGAACGTCATCAGCGCGCCGGCCAGCGACAGCAGCTGTTCGTACAGCCGCTCCGGGTGCAGCAGCGGGTGGTGGAAGTAGTGCGTCAGGCCCGCGAAGGCGGAGCTGGCGGTGTGCAGCAGCCAGAACGAGGACATGTCGCCGGAGCGGAACTCGATCACGTGGCGGCTCGGTTCGCGGTGGTGGCCCTGCAGCGCGGCCACCTTGGCCTGCAGCGCGTCGATCAGGCGGCGCAGCTGCAGGAACAGCTGCGGCGCGGCGCGGATCGACAGCGACGGCGGCACGAAGGCCGGGTCCAGTTCGAAGCCGCCGCTGGCCGCGCGGCGCAGGCGCAGCAGCGGGAAATGGGTGTAGGAGTCGCGCGGCTCGTGCTCCGGCACCAGGCGCACGGCCTTGGTCAGGTAGCTCAGCTGCGCCTCGGCCGCCTGGGTGTACAGGTCGGGCGTGTCCTGGTTGGACTGGATGAATCGCACGCCACTATTGGTGGCGTTTCCCGCTTGCCCGGCCATGCCGAAATTGCCCCCGAAGGGCTTGAAGGCGGGCAGGGCGGCGTGGAAGGTCACGCTCTGCTGGTTCTGCGGCAACTGGCCCAGGTCCACCGTGTCCGGCAGCGCGTCGGCGCCGGGCGCGTCGTACAGCTCGCCGTCCTGGAAGCGCAATGACAGCTCCAGCAGGCGCAGCGTGTTGTTGGCCAGCGCCTCCCGGTCGATCTCGATCTGGTTCACGCCCCAGGCGTAGGGATGCAGCGCCTTCACGCTCTCGTGCAGCCGCTGCTCGTGGTAGCGGTCCTGCTGCTGGAAGTGCTGGGGCCGCAGGAACAGGCCCTCACCCCATAGTACTTTGCTAGTCATCTTATCAAAAGAGAAATTTTTAAAAGTGCCAGAACACTAACATTTCTCAAAGAAACTTGTCGCGAGCGAGCGCGTCAATCGTGCGCGCTGAAAAAAGGCGGTATTGCCGCGCCGAATTCAATCGAACGCGCGAAAAAATAAATTTCTGATAACGTGTCGGCCGTGAAACAATTGGTAATTAAACATCTTTTTTGCAAGTCAGTCCGAGGGAACGTATGAAACCAGTACTTACATTGAGTCGTCTGGCCGCCGCCGCGTGCGCCGTGGTCCTGAGCGCGTGCGGCACCGCGCCGCAAGTGGCCGAGGTGCCGAAACCGACCATCGGCGCGTTGATGTCGCAGGCCAGCCAGGCCGCGTCGTCCGGCCAGAAGGAGCAGGCCGTCGCGCTGTGGAAGCAGACCGCCGCCGCCTTCCCGGCGGAGAAGTCGCCTTGGGTGAACATCGCCCAGACGCGCTACGACGCCGGCCAGTACGGCGAAGCCATCGTCAGCGCGCAGGAGGTGCTGGTGCGCGACCCCAACGACCAGCTGGCCAACAGCATCATCGCCATCAGCGGCCTGCGCCTGTCGACCCGCGCGCTGGCGGACCTGAGCCGCCAGAACAACCTGAGCGGACCGCTGCGCACCGAGTCGCAGGACCTGGCCAAGCTGCTGCGCGAAAGCCTGGGCGAAACCGTGCTGGTGCCGCCGCAGCCGGCGCAGCAGGCCGCGCCGGCGCGCACCGCCGCGCGCGGCGCGAAGAAGCCGGCCGCCAAGCCGCGCGAAGCTTCCAGCGCCGATCCGTTCGGCGCGCTGAAGTGATCCACAAGTAATCCTTACCAGTCGAGAACAGGGGAACCCCATGGCTAAAAATGAAAGTGTCCAGAAGCGCCTGCAGAAGGTCCGTCCGCCGCGCGTTCAGATGAGCTACGACGTCGAGATCGGCGACGCCATCGAGAGCAAGGAACTGCCCTTCGTGATGGGCGTGGTCGGCGATTTCGGCGGCAATTCGGAGGTGGAGCAGAAGCGCCTGAAGGACCGCCGCTTCGTCGGCGTGGACCGCGACAGCTTCGACGAGGTGATGAAGGGCGTCGAGCCGCGCGCCGCCTACCGCGTGGCCAACGAGCTGACCGGCGAGGGCGGCGAGTTCGCCGTCGACCTGAAGTTCCGTTCGATGGAGGACTTCCGCCCCGAGTCCGTGGTGCAGCAGGTGGAGCCGCTGCGCAAGCTGCTCGAGGCGCGCACCAAGCTGGCCGACCTGCGCAACAAGCTGGCCGGCAACGACAAGCTGGAGGACATCCTCAACGATGTGCTGAGCAGCACCGAGAAACTGGCGGAGCTGAGCCGCGCCAACCCGCAAGCGAAGGAGTGAGCATGTCCGCCATTTTGAGTTCCGAGTCGAGCACCGCCGCGCCGGCGCAGGCCGCCGAGTCGGCCCTGCTGGACCAGATCGTCGAGCAGAGCAAGGTCGCCAAGTCCAGCGTGGAGCACGCGCGCGCCAAGGACCTGATCGCCGAACTGGTGAGCCAGGTGATGGAGGGCACGGTGGTCGTGTCCGACAACCTGGCCGCCACCATCGACGCCCGCGTGGCGGAGCTGGACCGGGTGATCTCGGCCCAGCTGTCGGCCGTGATGCACGCGCCCGAGTTCCAGAAGCTGGAAAGCAGCTGGACCGGCCTGCACTACCTGGTGCGCAACAGCGCCACCGGCCAGAACATGAAGATCAAGATGCTCAACGCCACCAAGCGCGAGCTGGTGAAGGACTTCCAGAGCGCGCTCGAGTTCGACCAGAGCACCATGTTCAAGAAGGTCTACGAGGAGGAGTTCGGCACCTTCGGCGGCGCCCCGTTCGGCGCGCTGCTGGGCGACTTCGAGATCACCCGCCAGCCGGAGGACATGTACTTCGTCGAGCAGATGTCGCACGTGGCCGCCGCCGCGCACGCGCCCTTCATCAGCGCCGCCTCGCCCGAGCTGTTCGGGCTGGAGAGCTATAGCGACCTGGGTCGCCCGCGCGACCTGTCCAAGGTGTTCGACACGGTGGAATACGCCAAGTGGAAGTCCTTCCGCGAATCGGAGGACTCGCGCTACGTCGGCCTCACGCTGCCGCGCTTCCTGGGCCGCCTGCCGTTCAACCCGGCCGACGGCGCCGTCACCGAGGGTTTCAACTTCGTCGAGGACGTGGACGGCACCGACCACCACAAATACCTGTGGTGCAACGCGGCCTACGCCTTCGGCGCCAAGCTGACCGCCGCCTTCGAGGACTTCGGGTGGTGCGCCGCCATCCGCGGCGTGGAGGGCGGGGGCCTGGTGGAGGACCTGCCGACCCACACCTTCAAGACCGACGAGGGCGAGGTCGCGCTGAAATGCCCGACCGAGATCGCCATCACCGACCGCCGCGAGAAGGAGCTGAGCGACCTCGGTTTCATCTCGCTGGTGCACTGCAAGAACACGGACTACGCGGCCTTCTTCGGCGCGCAGTCGGCCCAGAAGGCCAGGAAGTACAACACCGAGGCGGCCAACGCCAACGCGGTGCTGTCGGCGCAGCTGCAGTACATCTTCGCCGTGTCGCGCATCGCGCACTACATGAAGGCCATGATGCGGGACAAGATCGGCAGCTTCGCCGCCGCCTCCAACGTGGAGGACTTCCTGAACCGCTGGCTGACGCAGTACGTGCTGCTCGACGACAACGCGACGCAGGAACAGAAGGCCCAGTTCCCGTTGCGCGAGGCGTCGGTGCAGGTGGCGGAGGTGCCGGGACGGCCCGGCGTGTACCGCGCCGTGTCCTTCCTGCGCCCCCACTTCCAGCTCGACGAGCTCTCAGTTTCGCTCCGATTGGTCGCGGAGCTTCCCGCTTCGACCAAGACCTGATCTTCAAGTCGCAATAGTAGTTTTTAACCCACTGAAAGGAATAACATGGCAATCGACGTCTACCTGCAAATCGACGGCATCAAAGGCGAGTCCAGCGACAACGCCCACAAGGACTGGATCGAAGTCAAGTCCGTTGACTTCCAGGTGCTCCAGCCCAAGTCGGCCACCGCGTCCACCGGCGGCGGCCACACCGCCGAGCGCACCGAGCACAAGGACATCGTCGTGTCCAAGCTGGCCGACCTGGCCACGCCCATCCTGCTGCAGACCTGCTCGTCCGGTAAGACCATCCCCAAGGCCAAGCTGGAGTTCCTGCGCGCCGACGGCCAGGGTGAACGCATCAAGTACTTCGAGATCGAACTGGAAAACGTGCTGATCTCCAGCGTGGCGCCCAGCGTGCAGGCCGGCGACATCCTGACCGAGGACGTGGCGCTGAAGTACTCCCGCGTCAAGTGGAAGTACACCCAGCAGAAGGTCGGCGGCGGCTCCGGTGGCAACACCTCGGGCGGCTGGGACCTGTCGGCCAACCGCACCATCTGAGCCATGGCTGAACAGTCGATTCCGCGGCCATGGCGGTGAAAGGCTACACGCCCGGGCTGTTCGACCGGCTGTTCGACGAGCCCGCACACGGCGCCGGTAGCGGCACCGTGGCGCGGCTCTCGGTCGAGGAGATGAAGGACGCGGTCGCGCGCGACCTGGAAGCGCTGCTGAACACCCGTTCGGTCCTGCGCGAGGAACTGCTCAAGCGTTATCCCGAGTGCGGCCGTTCCATCGCCAGCTACGGCCTGAGCGACTTCGCCGGCCTGTCGCTGTCGAGCACCGACGACCGCGCCCACATCTGCCGCGCGCTGGAGCGCGCCATCCTGCGCCACGAGCCGCGCCTGCGCAACGTGCAGGCCTCGCTGGAGGTGCGCGAGGGCGCCATCAACCGGCTCGGTTTCAACATCACCGCGCTGCTGGTGGCCAGCGCCACCCAGGAACCCGTGAACTTCGACGCAGTGCTGCAACCGTCAAGCCTGCATTACACCATCAGCAAGGGGCGCCGACCGGCGCAGCCAGGAGCCTGAGATTGGAACAGCTGTTACCGTATTACGAAAGGGAGCTCGGATTCCTGCGCCGCTATTCGCGCGAATTCGCCGAGCGCTACCCGAAGATCGCCGGCCGCCTGCTGGTGGGCGGCGAGGTCTGCGAAGACCCGCATATTGAACGCATGATCGAGTCCTTCGCGCTGCTCAATTCGCGCATCGCCAAGCGGCTCGACGACGACTACCCCGAATTCACCGAGGCGATGTTCGAGGTGATGTACCCGCACTACCTGCGGCCATTCCCCTCCTGCTCGATCGCCCGCATGGACTACAGCGGCGCCGCCTCCCAGCTCACCACCGCCAGCGAGATCCCGCGCGGCACGCAACTGGGCACGCGCCCCGTGCGCGGCGCCGCCTGCACCTTCCGCACCGCCTATCCGGTCACCGTGGCGCCGCTGGCGCTGACGCAGGCCGCGTTCTCCGCCATCATCGCCGTGCCCGAGGCGCTGCGCGCGCCGGCCGGCGCCACTTCCAGCATCAGCATCACGCTGGCGGCCACCTCCGAGCAGGCCGGCCCGCTGCAGCTGGGCCTGGGCAAGCTGCGCTTCTTCATCGACGGCGAACCGTCGTTCTGCGCCGCGCTGCGCGACGCGCTCTTCATGCGCACCGTGGCCGCCTACGCCGAGGCCGACGGCAACGGCCGCTGGCGGCCCTTGCAGGCCTCGCCGCTGACGCCGGCCGGCTTCGAGGAGGACGAATCGCTGATCGACTTCTCGGCCCGCTCGCACGCGGCCTACCGGCTGCTGACCGAATACTTCTGCTTCCCCGAGAAGTTCAACTTCTTCGACATAGACCTGGCGGCGCTCGGCGCCGCGCTGCCGTCGGGCGCGCGCAGCGTGACGCTGCACCTGGCGCTGTCCGGCCTGCGCACCGACTCGAACACGGCCCGCATCCTGGGCACGCTGTCGACCAACAATGTGCTGCTGGGCTGCACCCCCGTGGTCAACCTGTTCCGCCAGCGCGGCGAGCCGATACGCCTGACCCACACCACCGCCAGCTACCCGGTGCTCGCCGACGCGCGCCGCGCCTTCGCCTACGAGGTGCAGGCCATCGAGTCGGTGCGCCTGGTGCGGCAGACGCCGCAGGGCGAATCCATCACCACCTTCCGCCCCTTCTATTCGCTGAAGCACGGCCAGACGCCCGACAAGAACGGCCACTACTGGGTGGCCCGCCGCAACGAGACCACGGCCGAGAAAAGCCCCGGCTATGAAACCGAGATCTCCATCGTCGATATCGACTTCGATCCGGCCGAGGTGGAGACCGACACCCTGAGCCTGGAGCTGAGCTGCACCAACCGCGACCTGCCGTCCATGCTGTCCTACGGCATGCGCGGCGGCGACCTGTTCATGGAGGGCGGCTCCAGCGTGCGCTCCATCAGCATGCTGCGCAAGCCGACCGCCTCGCAGCGCTTCGAGCGCGGGCGCGGCGCGCACTGGCGCCTGATCTCGCACCTGTCGCTGAACCACCTGTCGCTGGACGAGGACGGGCTGGACGCCTTCCGCGAAATGCTCGCCCTGTACGACCTGCCGCGTTCCCCGGCCACGCAGCGGCAGATCGGCGGCGTGCTCGGCATCGCCCACAAGGCCGCCAACACCTGGCTGCCGGGGAACCCCTTCGCCTGCCTGGTGCGCGGCGTGGAGGTGCGGCTGACCATCGACGAGGAAGCCTTCGTCGGCAGCGGCATCCACGCCTTCGCCCACGTGATCGAGCGCTTCCTGGGCCTGTACGTGCACGCCAACAGCTTCACGCGGCTGGTCGTGGTGTCCCATAAAACCGGAGAGGAACTGCTGCGATGCCAGCCACGAAGCGGCGATTTGAGCCTGCTGTAATCGAGCGCCTGTTCGCCGAGCCTTACCGTTTCGAGTACTTCCAGGCGGTGCGCATGCTCGAACTGTGGCTCAAGCGCCGCGGCGTGCCGCAAGAGGGCGCGATCGCCAACTTCCTGCGCTTCCAGAATTCCACCTCGCTGTCCTTTCCCGCCAGCGAGCTGGAATCGCTGCAGCCGGAACCGCGCGACACGGCGCGCGACGCCCGCGGCCTGGGCGAGGCGCTGCGGGCATCCGAGCTCAAATACGTGCGGCTCACGCCCACCTTCATGGGCTTCCTGGGCAGCAGCGGCACGCTGCCGGCCCACTACACGGAGCGCGTCGCCGCCCACGCGCAATACCAGCGCGACGACGGCCCGCGCGCCTTCCTCGACACCTTTTCCAACCGCGCGCTGGCGCTGTTCTACGAGGCCTGGCGCAAGTACCGGCTGGAGCTGAAGTACCAGGGCACGGGCAAGGACGGCTTCCTGCCGCTGCTGCTGTCGCTGGCGGGACTGGGCAACGCCTCGCTGCGGCGGCGCATGTCCAACCACGGCGACGGCGTGCTGGACGAGTCGCTCGGCTACTTCGCCAGCGCGGTGCGGCAAAAGCCGGCGTCGGCGGCGCAGGTGGCGCGGGTGCTGTCCGAGTACTTCGGCCAGCAGGTGCGCGTCACGCAGTTCGTCGGCTGCTGGTACGACGTGCCGCAATCCCAGCAAAGCACGCTGGGCGGCAACAACGCGGTGCTGGGCGGCGGCGCGCTGGCCGGCGCCCGCGTGTGGCAGCGCGACCTGCGCATGCGGCTGGTGATCGGCCCGCTGGACCGGGCCAGCTTCGAATCCTTCCTGCCGGGCGGGAAGGCGGCGGGCGCGCTGAAGAACATGCTGGCCATGTTCACCGGGCTCACGCTGGAATACGAGGTGCAGCTGGTGCTGCGCGCGGCCGACGTGCGCGGCATCAGCCTCGACGGAAACCGCAGCGGCGGGCGCCTGGGCTGGGACAGCTTCGTGCTGGGCGGCGGCCAGGCGCAAGACCGCGCCGACGTGCGTTACGAAATCCATACATTATAAGAAGGAGCGCTACCCCATGAGCATCAACCTGAAGACGCTGATCGGCAAACTGAACGACACCTGCCGCGTGGCCGCCACCCGCGCCGCCGGCATTTGCGTGTCGCTGGGCCAGTTCGAGGTCGACATCGAACACCTGTTCCTGGCCCTGCTGGAGCAGCCCCAGAGCGACCTGGTGGTCATCGCGCGCCACTGCGGCATCGGCGTCGGCATGCTGGAGGCCGACCTGCAGGCGGAACTGAGCCGCTTCAAGAACGGCAACACGCGCACGCCGGTGTTCTCGGCGCGCCTGCCCAAGCTGCTGGAGAACGCGTGGCTGATCGCGTCGCTGGACATCCAGTCCGGCCGCCAAGTGCACATCCGCAGCGCCCACCTGCTGCAGGCGCTGCTGACCGATTCCGAACTGTCGCAGCTGGCCCAGCGCAGCTCGAAGCTGTTCGCCAGGTTCGAACTGGACCGGATCCGCCACAAGCTGGACGAGATATCGGCCGGATCGCAGGAAGCCGTGCCCGCCGCGGGGGGCGACGCGGAGCCGGGCGACGACCCGGTGGGCGAGGCCGCCGCCGGCGCGCCCGGCAAGACCCCGGCGCTCGACCAGTTCACCACCAACCTCACGCGGCGCGCCGCCGACGGCAAGGTCGATCCCGTGATCGGCCGCGACGACGAGATCCGCCAGACGATCGACATCCTGATGCGCCGCCGCCAGAACAACCCCATCCTCACCGGCGAGGCCGGCGTGGGCAAGACCGCCGTGGTGGAGGGCCTGGCGCTGCGCATCGCGGGCGGCGACGTGCCGGACGTGCTGAAGGGCGTGCAGATCCACACGCTGGACATGGGCCTGCTGCAGGCCGGCGCCAGCGTGAAGGGCGAGTTCGAGAACCGCTTGAAGAACGTCATCGACGAGGTGCGCAAAAGCCCGCACGCCATCATCCTGTTCATCGACGAGGCCCACACCATGATAGGCGCGGGCGGCCAGGCCGGCCAGAACGACGCCGCCAACCTGCTCAAGCCCGCGCTGGCGCGGGGCGAGCTGCGCACCATCGCCGCCACCACCTGGGGCGAATACAAGAAGTACTTCGAGAAGGACGCCGCGCTGGCGCGCCGCTTCCAGGTGGTGAAGGTGGAGGAGCCCAGCGAGGAGCTGGCCTGCGCCATGCTGCGCGGTATGGCGCCGCTGATGGAGAAGCACTTCAACGTGCGCGTGTACGACGAGGCCATCACCGAGGCGGTGCGCCTGTCGCACCGCTACATCATGGGGCGGCAGTTGCCGGACAAGGCCATCAGCGTGCTCGACACGGCCTGCGCCAAGGTGGCGCTGGGGCAGAACGCCACGCCCGCGCTGCTGGAAAACCTGGCGCGCAAGCTGGAACGCCTGGACGCGGAGACGGCGTCGCTGGAGCGCGAGCAAAGCGCGGGCGGCGGCGCGAACCACGGCGAACGCCTGAAACAGCTGGCCGAGGACCGCGCGGCGGCCGCGCAATCGCACGCGGAGCTGTCGGCGCGCTGGGAACAGGAAAAACAACTGACGGAGCAGATCAAGGCGGCCCTCGTGGTGCTGGAGGCGGGCGGCGAGTCCGACCCGAGCCAGGGCAGGGATTTGCGGGCGCTGCTGGACGAGCTGAAGGCGCTGCAGGGAGAAACGCCGATGGTGCCGGTGCAGGTGGACGGCAACGTGGTGGCCGGCATTGTCGCCGGCTGGACCGGCATCCCGCTCGGCAAGATGGTGAAGGACGAGATCAAGACGGTGCTCAAGCTGAAGGACATGCTGGAGGAGCGCGTGCTGGGACAGCCGCACGCGCTGGAGGCGGTGGCGCAGCGCGTGCGCACCTCGCGCGCCAACCTGGACGACCCGAACAAGCCGAAGGGCGTGTTCCTGTTCGTCGGCCCTTCCGGCGTGGGCAAGACCGAGACGGCGCTGGCGCTGGCGGACGCGCTGTACGGCGGAGAGCGCAAACTGGTGACGATCAACATGAGTGAATACCAGGAGGCGCACAGCGTCTCCGGCCTGAAAGGCTCGCCGCCCGGCTATGTGGGCTACGGCGAGGGTGGCGTGCTGACCGAGGCCGTGCGCCGCAACCCCTACAGCGTGGTGCTGCTCGACGAGGTGGAGAAGGCGCACCCGGACGTGCTGGAGCTGTTCTTCCAGGTGTTCGACAAGGGCGTGATGGACGACGCGGAAGGCCGCGAGATCGACTTCCGCAACACCATCATCATCCTCACCTCGAACGTGGCGTCGGCGACGCTGATGCAGGCTTGCCTGAACAAGACGGCCGAGGAACTGCCCGCGCCGGACGCGCTGGAGGAGATGATCCGTCCGCAGCTCAATAAACAGTTCAAGCCCGCCTTCCTCGGGCGCCTGAAGGTGATTCCCTTCTATCCGATACCGGACGACGTGCTGGCCGAGATCATCGAACTGAAACTGGCCCGCATCGGGCAGCGCATCGGTGTCAACCACAAGGCGGAGTTCAGCTGGGACGAGGCCTTGGTGGACGCCGTGCTGGCGCGCTGCACCGAGGTGGATTCCGGCGCGCGCAATGTGGACCACATCCTGAACGGCACGCTGCTGCCGGAGATCGCGGAGTCGGTGCTGGCCAGGATGGCGGAGGGCGCGGCGATCGGCAAGATCAAGGTGGGGGCGAACAAGCAGGGGCAGTTCAAGTACACGATCCGCTGACGCGCGGAGGGCGCGGCCCATGTGTATCGCCGGCGTCGGGGGAATGGTGGCCTGATTACTTCAGGTTGTATTTCCCCCAGAGTTTTTTAAGTATGCCGGCGTTTTCCATGTCTGAAAGGAGCTTGTTGAGCTCGGCGACATCGGGATTGATGCCTTTGCGGACAAGGATGGTGTACGAATTGACTGCGTCAAACTTTTTTGAGACCAGAATCTTCTTGTGCACTTCCGGATGCTTGGAGAGGTAGATTTGCAGGTATTCCTTCACCACCACCGAGATGTCGGCGCGTCCGGTGACCGCCGCCTCGATGAGCCCGTCATGCGAAGTCGTCATGTGGGCGTTGAACGTTTTCTTCAAGAATTCATGGTCGGCGTTGAAATTCGCGAATCCGTAGTGGTAGCCAAGTATCCCCCAAATCGTTTTTCCTTTGAAGTCGTCAAAATATCGCTGGTCTTTGGATTTGTCCGCCCGTGTAATGTAGACGGTGCCGCCGTGCATGATGGCGTCGGTCGCCTCGATCGCTTTGCCTTGCCATCCCCATTCCAGAGCTTCAAAAAATATAAGATCGTACTTTTTTTCGTCAAAATTGATAAAACGACGCTTGGATGATGTGTCCACGAATTGAAAATGGTACTTTTTCTGAAACGTGTTCAGGGCGGCAATCAGATCGAGCGTCAAACTCGTGCTTCCCGCCGTCTTGTCAACGAACGGCGGGAATTCATAGCCGCCGACTTTGACGACTTGCTGCGCATTTGCCGGCATGACGTAAAGCCCAATAAGGAAAACAAGCAGCCAAGTCAAACCCATGCTTATATTCTTCGTCCATCGGCCCGGTCGCGCGCGGAACTGGGGAGGCAAAAATCCAACACTTGGATGGGCGGGCATCGCGATTTTCCGTTCTGGCAAACAAGCTGAAAAAGGGGACTGTGCCCTGGGCTCCGCTTCGATTTTAGACACAGGAGCCACAACATGGAAGCGCTGCGGTTCTGGTGGCGGCCCCGGCCGTTGCTTTCGCATCTTTATGCTACGTGGACGAGTGCTTTCGGCATCCCATATTGCGGGGTCGCGGTTAAGGTATCAGGCAGCGAAACGTCACCTTCACCATCGACCGGGAGTCACTTGATGTCCAATTTGCAGCATGCCAGCGTCGGCGCCAGTCCGCCATCCTTCATCGATTTGCGCGAGTTCGCGGATGATAAGACTCTAGGGGCGCCTTCGCCCGTCGGAGCCGAGTCCGACGACCGTTTTCTTCGCGACCGGCGCTTGCTCGATCTGCCGCCAGGCCCAGTCACGTGCGGCGTCATCGCGCTCGAAGCGGGAAGCGGCACGGTGCAGTCCCTGCCGGCCGACGAATTCGTCATCGTCCACGAAGGCGCGCTGACGATCACGCGCCAGGACGGCACGCTGGTGCTGGGAGCGAACGACAGCGCAGTGCTTCAGCAGGGCGTGGAATTCGGCTGGTCCGCGGAGGGACCGGTTTCGCTGATATTCATGCGCTATGGTGGCGGCACGCCGGGCGAGGGCGGATTGACGCCGATTATCAAGTCGCCAACGCTGGAGCCGTCCGGTCCGCCGCTGGCCGAGCTGCTGGTGGGGCCGACCCCGGCCTGCCGCAATCACACCGACTATCGTTCCCCCGACGGCGTGTTCACCTGCGGGACCTGGGACTCGACGCCCTATCACCGCCGCGCCATGTCGTATCGCCACTATGAATTGATGTATCTGCTGGAAGGCAGCGTCACGTTCGAGGATGAAACCGGCCGCCGTGGCACGTTCTCAAAGGGGGACATCTTCCTCGTCGAGCAACACGCCCAATGCAGCTGGGAGAGCCGCGAGCATGTGGCGAAGGTCTACGCGATCTACCGGCCGCTATAGCCCCGGGCGCCTCAGTCCCGCGGCCGGCCTTTGACGCCCAGCAGTTCCTCGATATGGTCCATCGACGCCTGGTCCTTGACCACGGAACGCAGCCAGCTATGCAAGTCCTGGTCGGCCGCGTCGGCGGCCTTGTCGGCGAAGTAGGACACGGGGCTGTGCGGTTCCGTGCGGCGGAAGAACTGGGCCACCAGCCGTAACTGCGCCACGGCCTGCGTGCGGTTCTGGATCGCGCCCGGGGGCGAGGATGACGCCAGGTGTATGGTCGCGATCTGCCCGATGCTTCCTTCCTCCGCGTGGATGGCCTGGCCGCTATCGTTCATAGCCACTCCTTCGTCGGCCACCTGCACGGCCCCGTTATTGACCGCGCTTGGCGGCAGCACGTGTATCAGCGCTTGTAACGCCTCCCGCGCGGCGGAGAAGCCCGGGCTGTCGTCGCCCAGGCGAGCATCGGCGGCCTTCTCGAAGGCCTGCAAGGCCTCCATGCACGCCGCGGCGTCCGTCGCCAGCGCTTCGCGGAACTGCGGGGACGAGTTGCGGCGCGCGGCTTCCAGGTCCGCCAGTTTCAGGCCGCCCGGCGGTGGGCCGCCATTCGCGGCCTGCTTGCGCGCGGTCTCGAAATCGACCATGGAATAGGCGCTGCCGCGGCCCTCGGTCAGCGGGATGGCGCGCAGCAGCGCGGGCGTGCGCGCCAGTATCCAGCTCAGGTTGCCGACGCGCTGCTCGTTGTCGCCGTCGGACTCCGGAAACAGGCCGTTGTACCAGTAGTCCTCGCACAGGCCCGCCAGCACGCGGAAGCCCTCGGCCAAGCCGCGCAGGTGGTGCTGCCTGGCCGCGGCTTCGGCCAGCCATACGGCCAGCCGCAGGTCCTTGCTGCGCGTCTCCAGCAGGGCCGCGCAGCGCTGCACCACGAAGCCCCAGTCGGCCTCCTTCAGTTCCGTCACCCACTCGCCCTGGTCGAGCGACGGGTCGTCGAACTGGCGGGCCTGCGCGATGGCGTCCAGCTCCGGGGAAAAGGCCAGGTCGCTGCCGCCGGGGTGGGTGGCGCTGACGGGTTGTAAGATCTGTTCTGCTGAAAACATGGTGTCCTCTCTGATGCCGGCGCCTATTGCTGCGCCATGCGGAATTCGATGCGGCGGTTGCGCGCGCGGCCCTCGGCGGTGTCGTTGCCGGCCACCGGCCGGTCCGGTCCCTGGCCGGACGCGGTCAGCAGCTCGCCGTTGATGCCGCGGCTGGCCAGGTAGGCCTTGACCGCCTCGGCGCGCGCCTGGCTCAGGCCCTGGTTGGTGGCGCGCAGGCCCAGGCTGTCGGTGTGGCCGATGATGTCGACCTTGCGGCCCTTGAGCTTGACCAGCGCGGCCGCCATCTCGTCGAGGATGGCGCGGCCGGCCGGCGTGAGGCTGGCCTTGCCGCTTTCGAATTCTACGATGCGGTTGGCCAGCGTGCTGTCCAGGATGCCCTGGTCGCTGGCGGACACGCGCAGGGCGTTGTTCACCGTGTAGGTGGGGTTCAGGCTGGTGGCCGCGTTGCTGGCCAGCTTCTGGCGCTGCGCCTCGTTGGCGACCTCGCCGCGCAGCGTGACGGTGCTGCCGTCTATCTTCAGCTGGCCGCGGCTGATCTGCTTGAGCTCCGGCGTGATCAGCTTTTGCACGTAGGTGTTCCAGTTGGCGGGCGTGACGACCTGGCCGACCGAGATCTGGTCCACCACCTTGTCGGCGCCGTAGACTTCGCGCAGCTTGGCCAGCACGCTGGCCTTGCTGGCCTCGTCGGCGACGGTGCCGGCGGCCAGCACCTGGCCGGGTTGCGGGGCGGGGGCCTGGGCCAGCGCTGTTCCGGCGACGGACAAGGCCAGCGAGAGCGAGATTAGCTGCGGGAGGAGGGCGGTGTGGCGCATGTTCAGCTTCCGATATAGGCCGCGTGCAGCGAGTCGAGCGCGGACTTGAGTGACAGGTTGGGTTGCGACAGGTAGGTCGAGGCCTTCTTGCTGGCGTAGTCGGCGTGCACCTGGTCCTCCACCCAGTCCAGCTGGTCGAAGGCGATGTGGTGGTCCACGCCGACCTGCGGGTCCATGATGGCTTGCAGCGTGTGCGCCGAGGCGCCGCTGAAGCCCAGCACCAGCACCGGACGGTTGGCCACGCGTGTGAGGAACAGCGCCAGTTCGAAGTCGGCGCGCGCCAGGAACGGCGTGATCAGGTGCATCCAGTAGGCCGCCACCAGGTTGCGGTACATGGGGTCGTTGGGCAGCGGCAGCAGCAGGCTCTTTTCGAGGCGGCTGGAGCTGCTGGCCAGCACCGGCTGCAGCAGCATGCCCAGCGCGAGCAACATCTGCCGCACGGAACCGGCGAAGCCGGCCTGGGACAGCATGGCGTCCAGCGCGCCCACGGTCTGCAGCTCCATGAAGTCGTTGAAGGCGGCGTCGTAGGCGGCCGGGCGCAGGTCCAGGTCCACCACGTGGCTGGCGGCGGCGTGCAGCGCGGACGTCGGTTCGGACGCCTGCAACACGCCGGCCGTCAGGCTTTCCAGCCGGGTCCACAGGCGGCTCAGCACCAGCGGCGCGTTCGGCACGAAGCCGGCCGGCTCGGGCGCCTCCATGCTGCTCATCATGAGGAAGGGGAAGCGGCGGCTGGACTGGTCGCTGCTGGCCACGATATGTCCGCCGATCGCATGGCGGCGGCGTGGCCCGACGAAGGCGAAGTGCAGCGGCGCCAGGGCGTCGTAGGTGAGCTTCCAGCGCGCGTCGGCGCTGAGCAGGTCCATGGCCTGCGCCAGCCAGTTGTCCAGCACCTTGATCAGCGCGGGGTTGTCGCTGCCCTTGACGAAGTCGCCGCGGCTGGGGATCTTGCCGAAATAGCCGACGGCGGTCGGCGTCACGTTGCCCTTCATTGCCGCACCTCCGCGATGGTGGCGCGGCCACCGGCCATGGTGGAGGTGGACGGCGCCACCGGCGCGGCCGGGGGCGGCACGGAGGGGCGGCCGGGAATGCCGGATGGAGACGTTCCGGGAGCGGGCGCCGGCTGTCGCGGCGCCGAGCCCGGCGGGGTTCCGGCGGGCGGCGCGCCCGGTGCGCCGGATGGCGCTCCCGGTGGCGCGCCGGGCGCACCGGCTGGACCGCCGGCCGGAGCACCGGGTGACCCGGCCGCAGGCGTTCCGCCGGCCGTTCCGGTCGCCGCGCCACCCGTCGCCGCGGCGGGCAATGCCGACGGCAGGACCACGGTGTCCGGCAGGCGCAGGCGCTTGAAGCCGGACGCCTGCTGCGGCACGGGGGCGGGAGGCGGCGCCGGCGTCGGGTTGATCTTCAGGTTGGCGGTGACGGCGACACCGGCGTTGTTCCAGGTCAGCTCGAACACGCCGCCGTCTTTTTTCTTGCGGGTGGATGCGTCTATCATTTTCTTCAGGCCGAAGTGGCCGGTTTCGTTCAACAGCACCACCTGGCGGCCTTCCGGCGTGATGGCGGTGATGCGGGCGCCGGGCACGCCCTGGGGATTCGGCCACACCATGTTCACCCATGGTTGCGGCTGGCCGCGCCAGCGCAGCGCCTGGCCGTCGATCTCGATGGTGAACTCGGTGGCGCCGGCCGAGCCCAGCGCCTGCAGCTCGAAGCGGGTCTGCGCCTCGCCGGCGGTGGACGCGACCGCGTTGGCCACGCCGGCCGCGTTCAGCGGCGCCACCCAGGCCGGGAAGCTGGCCGCGACGGTGGGCGCCAAGTTGATGCCCATGTTGGCCCAGGTCCTGCCGCTCAGCGTGTCGCCGCGCCGTACCACCAGCGGGCCGACGGTGGTGTTGAAGAACTTGGCGATGGCGCCCTCCGGTCCGAAGATCTCGCCGATTTCGGCGTTGCTCGCCTCGGCCTTGGACTCGGTGGCGAACGGATACTTCAGCGCCAGGTTCTGGCGGAACGGCGCGATCACCTGCGCCGCCCAAACCTTGTTGATCTCTTCCTCGGTGGGACGGACGATGACGGCGAAGGTCTGCATCAGCGGACGCACGAGGATGGGGCGCAGCGCCTCCTTCTGGGTGTCGGTCATCCCGGTCAGCATCTGCTCGTCCACGTAGCGCAGCGCTTCGGCGAGTTCGGAGCCGCTGCCGTCCAGCGTTTGCTGCATCAGCTGCTTGGCGCCGGGGCCGGTGTCGCCCTGGTTCTTGATCTGGTTGATGCGGCCGCGCAGCTTGGCCAGCTGCTCCATGTAGCCGCGCATCAGCGAGGCGTCCTTGTCCTTGGCCACCACCAGGCGCGCCACGCCGGCGAATTCACGGCCCACGGGGCCGAGCGGCAGGGCGGCGTTCTGCGCCGACGTGTTGGAGATGTTCACATTGATCTGCGACGGCGCCTGGCGCAGGATGGTTTCGCGGAACCAGCCGGCCACGCCGCGCTGCGCGCGCTGCATGCCCGCGTCCAGCAGCGACGGGTTGTCCCACGAGGTCTGCTGGTAGACGGTGGAGACCAGCTTGTTCAGCGGCGACACCTGCGGGTCGCCCAGGCGGTTCATGGCCGCCGCCGCGTGGTCGAAGCCGCCCAGGTCGCGGATGGTCACGCCCTGGACGAACTTCTGCCATTCCCTGGCGTAGTCGTTCTTGTACAGCTCCACCAGCGATTTCTGGATCTGTTCCGGGCTGCCCTCCAGGGTCAGGTCGTCCTTCGACGCCGTCTTCAGCACCCAGTCCGCGCTTTGCAGCTCGCCGTTGGCGGCCTCCTTGAACGCGTCCTGCACGAAGCCTTCCCAGGCCTCGCGGGTGAAGCCGCCGGGGATGGCGTAGCTGCCCAGCAGCAGTTCCTTGTCCTGGTCGCCCACGATGCGGGCCACGGTCATCGACGGATAGCGGGTGGCGGCGCGGGCCTTCACGTCGGCGTACACGCGCTCGCGGGCGGGCAGGCCGCGCACCACGCGGCGCAGCTTGTCGCGGCTCTGGTCCACCAGGGCCAGCTTGGTGTCGATGGTGGGCCAGGAGGTGTCGTTCACCTGCGCCAGGTAGAAGGAGATCATGCGCTCGGCGCTGCGTATCATCTGCTCGCGCGGCATGGCGCCGCGGTTCGAGTCCAGCCATGAGCGCCAGAAGCGGGTCAACTGGTCGTTCAGGTGGCCGGCCTCGGCGCGCGACTTATCGCCCAGCATCAGATAGGTTTTCAGCGCGTTGTAGGCGTCTTCCGCGTTGGCGGGCGAGGCGTCCTTGAATTGCAGGGACGCGTTGGAGAGCACCGCCGGGCTTGCGCCCGCGCCCGTGGTGGCGACGGCGGCGACCGGGCGCGCGGCGGGTTGCAACGCCTCCGTTCCCGCGTTCAGATCCGTCAGGAAGGCTTCCAGCGACTGGCCCACTGGCTTCAGCATCACCTCGCGTACGCCGTTGAAGTATTCCTCGCGCAGCTTGCGATCCAGCGTCTGGCCCTGGTACAGGCCCAGGCTGAGCGACAGCGGACGGCTCTTCTTGTAACCCTCCAGCTGCTCGATGCGGTCCTGCAGCACCTCCAGCGCCTGGAAACGCGATTGCAGGTCGAAGCGCTTGTCCTGCAGGCGCACGGCCTGCTGCAGGTCCGCCTCCACGTTCGCCACCAGCTGGCGGTTGTTCATATAGGACCAGCTCCAGCCGCCCAGGGCCAGGCCCACCACCGCCATGGCGGCGAAGAAGGCCGCGTAGCGCATGCGGGTGCGGGCAGGGCTGGCGTATTGCGCCACCAGGTTCTTGTCCGCGAAGATCACCTGGCGGAACAGGTTGAGCAGGAAGTAGCCTTTCTGCTGGTGCGCCGCGTCGTGGTGCGGCGGCTGCAGTTTCAGGTCGAAACGCTGCGCCACGCGCTGCGACGAGGCGGACACCGCCTCGCCCTCCTGCAGCGCGCTGGTGAAGTAGAAGCCGCGGAACACGGGCTTGAACTGGAAGGGGTTTTCCTCGAACAGCGTGGCGATGAAGGTGCGCAGCGGACCCTTGATGGACGCGAACTCCAGCGGGAAGGTGAACACGCCCGGCGGCATGCGTTCGCGCCACTGCAGCGCCATGCTGGCGCGGCTCATGTCCTTCAGGCCGTCGTGCAGCTCGTCGAAGCGGGTGTCGAACTGGTCCAGCACCTGCGAGCTGGTGGTCTGCTGGCTGTAGGGCAGGGTGGCGCCCCACACGCGGTCGCGCTCACCGAGCTCGCTGTCCTGGAAGAATTCGTTGAAGCCGTTGATCAGATCCGCCTTGGTGAACACGATGTAGACGGGCGCGTGCACGGCCAGGCGTTCGGTCACTTCCTGCACGCGCTGGCGCAGGTTCTTGGCCAGGTTGATGGCGAACTCGGGACGGTTGCCCGCCAGTTCGGCCACGCTGACGGCGATGATGACGCCGTTGATGGGCGCCTTCTTGCGGTACTTCTTCAGCAGGTCCAGGAAGCCGAACCACTCGGCGCGGTCCTCGTCGGCCACCGAATAGCGGCCGGCGGTGTCGAGCAGGATGCCGTCGGTGGTGAAGAACCAGTCGCAATTGCGGGTGCCGCCCACGCCCTGCACGATCTTGCTGTCGGCGAAGGGGAACTGCAGGCCGGAGCTGGCGATGGCGGTGCTTTTGCCGGCCGCAGGATTGCCGATCACCATATACCAGGGCAGTTCATACAGCGCGTCGTTGCCGGAGAACTGGCCCAGCTTGGACTGCTTGATGGTGGCGATGGCGTCCAGCATGCGCTTGCGCAGCGCGTCCGTCTCCTGGCGCTGCAGCGCGTCCGCCTTGGGCGGGGCCTGGTGCGCCTGCTGTTCCAGCATGTCGCCCAGCTGCCTGGAGGAGCGCTGGTGGCGCTGCCGGCGCCACAGCCAGACGGCCGCGCCGATGGCCAGGGCCACGGCGTAGACGGTCCAGGCCAGCGAGGAGGGCAGCCGCAGCAGGGCGGCGCCGATCCACAGGAAGGCGCCGAGGGCGATCCATCCGAGCAGCAGCAGGGCGGTGCGCGAGGTGAGGGAATGCCGGAGCTTGTCGATAGTCATAGTGGTCATGGTCTTGGTCATGCAGGCGTCGCGGGCCGGATCAGGGCCGCGCAGCGCAGGTAGGGATCTTCGTTGGCGATGCACAGCACCGGCTCGCCGCGTTCTTGTGTTTCGTGCCAGGCCAGCGCCAGGGCCGCCAGGAAGCCGGCGTTGCCCGCCTGGCCGGTGGCGTTGCCCAGCGCGAGGATGTCCTTGGCCGGGTCGAGCCGCGGCTGCAGCGCATGGCTGGCGGCCATCAGTTCCATCACACGCGCGCCGCGGTGGCCGGTGTCGGCGACGATCAGTGCGACGGCCGGTTCGGGCGCGACATCGTCCGGCGCGGCGGCGGGTTGGCCATCCGGCGGAGTTGCCTGCGCCGCCCGCGCGGAAGCTTCTTGTTCCAATGGCTTGAGCGCTTGCCGCGCCAGTTGCTTGAGCAGCGCGCACTCGCCGCTGCGGGCCTTGTCCACGTCGTCCCTCCGGCTGCCCGCCGCGACGGCGGCCAACAGCGGGTAGGGGCCGGCGCCGAGCAGCCTGGCCTGTTCCTCGTCCGCCAGCAGCAGGCCGGCCGCGCCCTCGCCGGGCATGGCGCCCTGCGGCTGCGACGACGTGAACAAGAGGTTGTCCCCGGCCCACGCGTCGATGGTGGCGGCGCCGATATGCGACGCGCAGGCCAGCAGCAGCGCGATGCATGGCTCGGCGCTGTCTCGCAGCGCGGCCAGCAGCGGGCCGGGATGTTGGTCCGGACGGGTGTTGACGGAAACGCGATCTTGCGGCCAGCCTGCCAGCACCAGTTGCTGCCGCAGCCAGCGGCCGGCCACGTCGCGCCATTGGCCGTTCCAGTCCGGCGGCAGCAGGGCCGCCAGTTGCAGCATGGGGATGGCGTTCATCGCGCGGCTGGCCTGGCCCGGATTGCCATGGCCGCCAGCCAGCGCGGCGGCTTCCGCCAGCCGCTGGTGGCCGGCCGCCGACAGCGCCAGTTCCTCGACCACGGGCGTGGCCAGCGCCAGCGCGCGCCAGAACTCGGCGCGCGCGTTCAGGGCGGCCTGGCCGTTGTCCTCCAGCCACTGGTTGACTTCCCGAGCGATGGCCTCTTCATCCACGCCATCGGCCCGCAGGCTCATGACGGGAAAGCCGTCATCGTCATGCAAATCCTTGTCCAGTTCCGGACGGGCCTTGTTGGAGGCCATGGCTTCGGCAAGCGCCGCGGCCGACTCGCCGTGCGGCGCGCGCAGCGCGGCGGCGGCTATCCGCAGTCCGGCCACCGGAAGCCGCGCGGCGGTGTCCGTCGCCGATGCGGCGGACACGCCAGATGGCGCGTTGGCCCCGGTTGCGGCGGGCTCGCGCGCGCTCCACGTCTCCGCGCCCTTGCGCAGCAGCCAATACCCCATCAGCAGCGCCAGCGGCAGCGCGAGCAGATACGCCGCCAGCTCGCCGGTGGCGGGCATGCGGTTGGTGCTGCGCCAGTACCATATGGAGCCCGTCCAGCTGCCCCCGAAGGCCAGCACGGAGAGCAATGCGCCCCTGAACCATGCCTGCATGGCGTTCAGACCTGGTCCGTGGTGGCTTGCTGGGACGCGATCAGCGACGCGCCGCAGCTGGTCTTGTCGCCCTGGCGCGCGGCGGGCTGGCCGTCCACCAGCATGGTGGCGTCGCCTGTGACGATCACCCCGGGACCGTGCACCGCGCACGCGACCTTGTCGCCGACGCGGGCGATGCCGATGCCCGCGCTGTCGCTATGGGGCGACGCCTGCACCACGGCGCCGCCGTGCGAGAGCTTGTCTCCCAGTCTGATGAAAGGCCCTGCCATATCTATGCTCCTGTCTATCGTTTCATCACGCCGGCCACACGCAGTTCCGTGTGACCGAAGTCGCGCATCTTCCAGCGGCCGCCCCACGTCAGGCCCAGCGACTCCGCCACCTCGCCATACAGCTGGTAGCCGCGCATGGCCCACGGGTCCTGCTCGCTGATCACCAGCCTGCCGTCTCGGACGAAGGCGCAGTCGGCGGCAAGCCCGTACTGGTGCCAGCTCTGGAACGCCGCCGCGTTGGTCACGCCGGGACCCAGCCTGGCCAGGGTGTCCTGGCGCTCCGGGCTGCGGTAGCCTTCCAGGATCGCCATCTCATATCCGTGCCGCTCCTTCATGATGCGGAACGCCATCAGCAGGCGCTGCGCATAGGTCTTGTCCAGCAATGCCCAGTCGCGGCTAGCGGTGGCGATCATCGGCCGCTCCAGCTGTACTTCCGCCGTGGTGAAAGCCAACGGCGGCAGCGGGGGGGGCGGCACCAGCTGTTCGCCCTCCAGCAAGCCGGCCACCTGCGGGTTGACCTCCCGCGTGGATGCCTCGAATCCGCTCAGCGAAGGACGGCCGCCGGCCAGCAGCGCGATCAGCGGCGGCACGCAAACCAGCAGCAGGCCGGCCGCGCACAGCATGTAGTTCCTGCGCAGGAAGGCCGCCACGCCGGCCAGTTGCGCGCGGCCCGAACGCTGCAACTCCATCGCGCCCTGTTCCTGGCGCTGCGCCAGCGTGGCGAAGCGGCGCCGCAAGCGCAGCCCGGTGCGTTCCAGCGTGCCCACGAACAGATCGCGGCCGGCTGGAAACAGCACCAGCCAACTGATCAGGCAAGCCAGCAGGAAATACATCGCCACCGCTAACAAAAACACACAGCACCCCGTCGTCTGGCCCGAAAAAGTTATCCTAAAAGCATTGCTCTGAGTATATCTTAAGCTTCTGACAATGCCGCGCACGATTGAAACGCGGGGCGCGCTGTTATCTTTTCTACCATGCGTCACGTTTTTGTTGTTTAAGGTAGAGTCGCGGGAAAGTTAATAAGGAGTCAATCTTGCAACATGACGAACCGCAGCGGCCGGCGGCCCGGCCCAGCCTGTTGTCCAGCGAACCGGCCGCGGCCGGGAACGAGCCAGGCATCCTGAGCGACCTCGATGGCGGCCGCAAGAAGAAGGCCGCCCCGGCCTCCGCGCCCGGCGTGAAACGCCGCCGCAAAGGGCTGGTGTGGGGCGGCGTCGCCGTGCTGGTGGCGCTGCTGGGCGGCGCGACGGCGTGGGTGATCGACGGTCCGCAGAGCGGGACGGTGCTGGCGCAAATGGAGCCGGCCCCTGCGGATAAGCTGGAGCCGCTGTCGAGCCCCGAGGATACCGGCACTGTGGCCTTGGTCGACAACGGCGCCGGCGTCCCGGACCCCGTCCATGCGATGGCTGGGGCGGGCGAGGCGGCCACTGCGGCGGTGGATGCGTCTGCCGCTGCTGGCGCAGGCGCCTCGCCGGCGGCTACGGTCACTCCGCCAGCCGCCGCCGCGTCTTTGGCGAATACTGCAGCCCCGCCCGTCGTAGGCGCATCTGAATCGGCGCCGGGCAATAGCGCCGACATCGCCGCCGCGCTGGCCGCGCCGTCGCTGGCCAAAGCTGCGGCCGCACCGGCGGTCGCCACCATACAGGACGCGCCGGCGGCCGAGCGCGAACAGTCGCTGCATGAAATGCTGAACGGACCGGCGCCGGTTCGCAAAGTCGCGGAAGCCAAGCCGGCCGAGACCAAGGCCGCCAAAAAGAAAACCAGCGAGCGGGATATACGCGTGGCGGCGCAGGCGAAAGCCAAATCGTCCGCGCCGAAATTGGCCAAGGCCACCACGACGCGCAAGAAAGAGGCGAAGCCGGCGCCAGTGAAAGATAACGACGTGGAATTGCTGGCCGCGCTGGTGGCCCATACGCGGCCGGCGAAAATGGAATCACTGGCCTCGCGCCTGAAACAATGCCGCCAATTGGGTTCCAAAGGAGCGGATCAGTGCCGCGCGCGGGCTTGCGCCAATGCCGCGGATGATCAGCAGTGCAAGCCTCCGGTGAGTTTGGCGAAAGAAACGCCCGAGGCGTAGCGCGGCCTTTCCGAGCGTCTTCAGCTAATGGACCATTCCATTTAGTAAGCGCGTGTTCCGCTTACTAAAGGGGATGGTCAAGGACTTCTTGATTCATCGGCTGATGTGGTCTTGTGGGTCTTGTATTGTTCCGCGCTGACTCCGACCCTAATGCCGTTAAGTTAAGGTCCGTTTGGGCCCCGTAGGGCGGGGCTTTAGTTCCGCCGGATGTATGCAGGCCCGCACGCATCCGGCGGAATAGCGCTGCGCGCTACTCCGCCCTACGTGTCAATTGGCTTAACTTAACGGCATTAGACTCCGACCCGAGTTTCCATTATTGCTGTGCCATCCTGGGCGGGTATGTGAGTGGGATTATTTTTTCATGACTGGATCCTAGGGCAATTACGGTTCGACTTGCAGGTATGCCATGGGCGTTGAAGCCGTATTCAATGATTGCCATTTGCCAGGAATGGGGCTCTGGCTTTCATGCGAAGTTCATTGCAGAGATGGAAAAGACGCCGACTTGATCCTAACTGAAATCTGCTTGATAGCTGAACGGCTGGCGCCCATTCTTCTGATTCTCCGTAGCTGACTCCTTCCAACGGCCGCAGATGCGTCGCAGCGCCTGCGATTTTCGCCTCGTCAGGCCAGTTTCTAGCATGATCAAGCCAGAATTTGATGCGAAAAGGGCTTTAAACAGCGTTTCAGCATCACTGCGGACGAAAAAAAGCCGCCCAGCGTGCGCGGGGCGGCTCTCATAGACCGGGGACAGACCACGATTTTCGAGCAATATTTCCTCAAAAACGTGGTCTGTCCCCGGTTTGGAAGCCTGGCTTAATTGGAGGACAGTGGTGGCTTAGCCAAGATATTTCCAAATCGTAAGGCCATAGTGTGAACCGAGGTTCGGAATGATTTCACCTTCGGTGAATGTATTGACTTGATGTGGGATGTCCAGGGATTCCCACTCGCCCGTTCTGGGGCATGGGTCACCGGCTTTTGTCCTTAATTCGTTATCCTTGAGTGGCGCTGTTCCTGCAGGTGTGTACTGAACCTCCGCATCGTGTGCGAAATCAACCAAGTCCTTGGGGTAAAACGCTGCATTTTGAAAACATGTGTCATCTATCCCTAGTATGAAAGTGATGGCGGCCGCTTCCCATGACCAATATCCTTTAAACACAAGATTGCGTTTGTGACTATCGTAATAGGCTTCGCGCCGACTCGCTTGATACCAGTCTTCCAGATATTCGCGCATTAGATCCGAGCGTTGTGGGGCGTCGGCATCAAATATCTTGATAGTTTTAAAATAGGGAAGGTGTCTTATACATTCGCTGGGCGGCGGAGTCGCCCTGTCAATGCTGGTTGTGAGTATGCGTTCCAACATGCCGTCTTGCTGCGGGTTGTTGTAGTCTATCCAGGACGCGATTTCTTTAAGTCTATTTGAGTACCCGAAAAGAAGAGCAAAACTTAGAAGCTGGTTTGCGTAGCTGTAGTCATCGTCGCCGAGCGGAATGTGCGCGGAATGAGTGCTGCCGTCAGGGAGACTGTCGTTATATACTTTGGAGTACTTTGTATACTCTTCCCAATAATTCAGCACAGAGGCAAAGAAACTACGCAGCTCGATCAATGGATGGCCCGCGCTGTAACAGCTTACAACGAGGTCCAGCGACATCCAGGCCCCTTGGCTTGTTGTCATCATAATATTTTCAGGTGGCAGGGCATCGAGCCGCTCCTTTGGAAGCATGAGCGACTCTCGGACAATCTCCAGCAACTCTGAGGTTTCATCGAAGTTCGACGAATACACCTTGTAGTCAAGAAGTTTTTCTCTTTTGTTGTTTTTGAAAAATTCAGGGCTGAGTTTCTGCATAAATTACCTATTTAAAATATTATCCGGCAAGTGCATTATCACTTGGATATCGTGCGCTGCGCCTTTGGATTGTTGGTGTTTGTGTAACTGCCGGCCCGTCACAAGCGATATCCATCGCTGATACGGCGCTGGAGCATCTGGCGATAGGGTTCGCCGTGTTCGAAATCGATTGATCAACGGTAATAGGAGCTGACCATTGGCGGTTAAATTCTCCTTGGCCACGCCTCGAAGGATCCACTGGTGACTCATTTGGGTGGCTAAATTGGTCGGATTTCCGTCCTTGTCCACACCCGGCTTGTTGACGCCTTTTCTCACAGACTCGTCATTAGCGGGGCTACCGTCAATGGGCACACGCTGGTTCGCGTGTTGATCCCGGTTTTGATTGTGGAAGATGTTCGGTTGCCCACTTGGCGTGGGATTTGCCGCTTCGTTCGCACGCAATACGTCGAAATTGGCCTTCAGATCCGCTGGCAACGCGGCCATCAGCTTGAACGAATCGAAGATGCTCGATTTCGTTTCGCCTACGACAAAAGGCTTGGCGATGTTGACCTTGTTATGCCACAAATGGTCAATGCCATTGTGCGGCACGCTGTACTCTTCGGTCAGTTTTCCGCCGTTGTTGGATTTGCGGAAGCCGACATGCTTGGTCTTCACGTAATAGTCCGTGATGTGCTCCGCCGGAATGCCGCTGAGCCAGTTCCGCTTCTTAGGCTGTCCCTTCTTCTTGGTGCTGGCCGTTGTCGAATTCGGCGAGGCCCGATTGGCTTTCACGTCCTGGCTACGCTTCGCCACCAGCTTGCGCTCGGTCCGTGCCGCTTGGATCTGCTGCCGCGACGCGGTGGCGCCGAACGCTTCCTGCGCTTCACGGCGCGTGGCCTTGCTGGTCGTCGCCGCCACGGCCGCCGTGCTCCCCGGCAGCTCGTGCCCCATCATCTTCGCGTGCATGGCCTTCAGTTCGCCGAAGGCCTCGTCTATCATCTTCGGCGCGCTGCGCTGCACCGCCTGCAATTCGCCGATGATCTGCCTGACCTGCGGTCCGCCTGCCACCGCCTTCACGATCCAGCTGTCCAGCCCATCGATGAAGGCGGCGATCACCTTGGTGAACAGGCCTTTGGCCTCGCCGGCCAGCATGCCCCAATCCACCTTGCGCATGTATTTCTCGACATTGCCGCGCAGCTTGGGCGACACCGCCTCCAGCACGCGGCCGAAGCTATGGCCCTGTTTCATCAATTTGAAGCCGACCTTGAGCGCGTCGCCCGCCGCCGGCACGCAGCCGACCAGCGTGATCGCCAGCTCCACCCAGCCGCCGATGGCGGCCGGCGATTTGGCGATCGCGATGATGCCCACGATGAGATCGCGCGCATCCATCGCCTGGCCGACGCCGGGCACCACGCCCAGCACGCCGGTGACGATGATGTGCGACGGCGACGAACCGGCGCCCGTCACCAGGTCGGTCAGCCAGGTGCCTATGCTGTTGTCGGCGCTGCGCAGCGCGCGGGAGGCCGGTCCGGCCGCTGGTATGGTGCTCATGCCTGTTCCTCGTCGCCTTCGTGCAGCTCGCGGTAGCCGCGTTCGGCCTCGCGCGATGCGGGGCTGTCCTCGTCCGCGTAGCGGTAGTCGTCGTAGTGGAAGTCGTATTCCAGTTCGCTGACGCCGTCGCCCATGGCGTCGGCCATTTCCGCGATCTCGTCGGGGAAGAAGTTGTCCTTGTAGTAAGCGTCCTCCTGGGCCAGGTAGGCGTCCAGGATGGCTTTCGCTTCCTCGTCGGTCTTGGGCTTGGCGCCGGCGACCGCGTTGGGCTTGAGCGGCTTGCGCAACACGGCGTCGCGCTCGTCCTCGCCGTAGACGACGGTGGCGCCGGCGTTGGGGATGTTTTCCAGGCGCGCGAACCCTTGGGCATCCAGCTTGCCCGCGATAGTGACGCCGGTGTCGAACAGCACCTTGTAGGGCGCGCCGACCATGGGCTGCATGTCGTCCCAGCGGTAGTTCAGTTCCAGGAAGTTGTCCATCTCGCCGGCCTTGGGCATGTGGGGCAGGGTGGGGCTGGCGCTTTGCGGGCCGGTGAGTTCCTTCTGGCTGGCCTTGAATTCCATCTTGCCCGGCCCGTGCACTTCGATGTTGCCGCCTTCGAGCTTGATCCATGCGCCTTGCGCGGTGAGCCGGACGTGGCTCTTGGCCGCGATGTTGATGGACTTGGCGGTGCTGGCCACGGTGATGCCCTTGTCGGCCGTGACGCGCGTGGGGCCGGCTTGGCTCTGGCTACTCAGTTTGCCGCTGGCGGCGTGCAGCTTCAGGCCCGTTTCCTGGTTCGGCTTGTCCGCCTTGGACGCTTTCCCGTAAGTGAACAGGGAGATGCCGCCGCCCACGGTGTGCAGCGCGTTGCCCTGGACGGCGAAATTGATGTCCTGGCCGGCCGTCACGCTGCTGTTCGAGCCGGCGCCGAGGATGGCGTTGGCCGGTGTCAGGGCGGCGATGCCGGATGGGGTGGACAGTTGCAGCAGCGCGGCGCCGTAGCTGATGGCGCTGCCAGCGCCGCCCTCGGCCTCGCCCGCGCCCGCGCCGTTGTCGCTGGCGCTGGCCGCTTCCGCCGTGCGGGCCAGTTGCTCGATGGCGGGCAGGGAGCTTCCCGCCTCCGGGGCCGCCGCACCGCCGGCGCCGGATCCGCTTCCGGAGGCGCCACCGGACGCGCCGCTGGCGCCACCCGCCCCGCTCGACGCCCCGGCCGCGCCAAGTACCGCGTTGTGCTTGGCCGCCGTGTCGGCCAGCGCCGCCGCCAGTTGCTGGCTTTGTTCGATCTGGCCGACCGCTTCGCGCGAGTCCAGTTGCGCGCCGCTGGCGCCCTGGCGCTGGTCGGCGGACAGCAGCATGCCGCGGCCGGCGCGCAGGGCCACGCTGTGCTCCGTCTTCAGTTCCGCGCCGAAGCCGGATGGCGCCAGCCGTTCGTTGTCGCTCTGGTGGCGCAGGTGGCCCAGGTTCAGTTCCGCCGTGCCGGTGTGCTGTTTGGCGTGGTGCTGCAGCGCCAGGCGCGGCTGGCCGTCGCTGTCGTCGAACAGCAGCTGGCTGTAGGCGCCGCCGCCGGCCTGGCTGCTTTGCATGGCCTGGCTCTTCAGGCCGGAGAAGACGGCCGGGTGGGCGTGGGCGCCGCCGGTGCCGGGGAACCAGGCGGGCGCGTTGCCGGTGGCCGGGGACGAGCCCTGGGCGGCCTGGTTCTGTGGCGCGTCCTCGCCGCCTTGGCCGTTGTACAGCGCGCCGATCACTACCGGGCGGTCGATGTCGCCCTCCAGAAAGTCGACCAGCACCTCCTGGCCGACGCGCGGTAGCGCGTTGGCACCCCAGTTGGCGCCCGCCACGGGCGCGAGCGGCGTGGCCACGCGCAGCCAGGTGCCGGCGCTGTCGTCGCCGGGCGCGCCGGTGTGGGTGTCCGGCGCGGGATGCGGCAAGCGGTTCTGGCCAGCGTCGCCGCGCTGCCAATGCATCTGGACCTTGACGCGGTGGTCGCGGTCCGTGTGGATGACGGCGCCCAATGGCCCGACCACGATGCCGGTCTGCTGCCCTCGAACGGTGGGCCGTGGCCGCAGCGGCACGCCGTGCGCGTCGTCGCGCGGGGCGCGGTAGGGGACGGCGCCGCGGATGGCGTCCACCCGGTTGCGGTATAGCGGCCGCTCGCCGGCTTCCCTGCCCACCGCGTGCAGGCTGGTTTGCCCTTCATCCGCGATGGCGAGCGACAGAGGGCTGCCGCCCAGGCGCTCCTGGACGCCGGCGCTCAACTCCGCGCTCAAGTTGTTGTGCATCAGGTGCACGACGCGCAGCACGGCGAATTCCTCGTCGGCCAGCGCGTGTTCGGTCAGCGTGAAAGTGGTCCCGGGCGCCAGCGTGCGCACGGTGCCGGCGCCCACATGGATCTCCTTGGCCGCCTCCAGCGCCTCCACGGCGATGGCGGCCATGCGCTGGCCCTGCTCGCGGCTGGCGTAGGCGTAGGCGCCGGGAACGTCGTTGCTGATCAGCGACACGCCCTCGGCCTGTTCGCCGCTGGCGCTGGCGGCGCGCGTGTCCCGGGTGCGGTAGTCCCAGCTTTGCAGTTCCACGGCGTTGGTTTGCAGCCGGTATTCGGCGCGCCAGCGGTCCATGCTGTCTTCGCGCATGACGGCGCCGGGCTGGGTATAGCGCACCGCGGCCTGGGGATTGGGCTGGAAGGCGGCGTTGTGGTCGGCGATCACCAGTTCGTGGCTGCCCAGCGTGGGCGCGGCGGCGTCGCCGGTGTGCGTGTAGAAGTGGAACAGGCCTTCCTCGGCCATCAGGCGCTCGGCGAAGGCCAGGTCGCTTTCCTGGTATTGCGTGGTCAGGCTGCGGCGCGGGTAGACGGCGCGGTCGCGAAGGTCGTAGCGCCAGGCCGGCGCCAGCTTGCCCTGGCCTTGCCAGGCGCCGAACACCGCGTCCAGAATGTCGAACACGGTCATGTCCTGGAAAATGCGGCTGTCGCGGGTGCGGGCCAGGAACGCGGTCCAGGGCTCCAGCGTGAGTTTGTAGCGCGCCATGCCGCCATTCGCGCCCAGCATCTCCGCCGCGGTGACGTGGCCGTGGAAATGGCGCTCGCCGGACGGCGTTTGCAGCGCCAGCAGGGCGGGCTGGCCGAGCAGGGAGCGCAGTCGCACGTCGGCCCGCAGCGACAGCGCCGCCACGTCGAAACGGAAGCCCCGGCCCAGGGCTTCCTCTCCGCGCACGCATTCGGCCAGCAATTCGTCTGCGCCGAGCGGCGTGGTCAGTCGCAGCAGGCGCGAGTGCTGTATAAATAGGCCGGGGGGCATTGCGGTCATGGGAACTGGATCGGTACTTGTAAATTAAACATGATTGCGAGGTGGCATTACACCTGACAAATTCAGGCCTTGCAAGAGCGATTCAATTGAATCGGGGTGGGCGCCATATCAAAATAAGTATCGGTTACGAGAAAAAATGAATTGGATGGCTATGGCGCTTTCTTCTACCATGAGCGGAATAACATTCCACCGGAGACATCATATGAAGATCACGCGCAGAACCATCCTCGGCACCGCACTGGCACTGGGTATCGCAGCCATGGGCGGCACCGCCGCTCCAGCCTTCGCGGCCAAGCCGCTGGTCATCGGTTTCTCGCAGGTAGGCGCCGAGAGCGAGTGGCGCACCGCGAACACCGCGTCGATCAAGGACGCCGCCAAGAAGGCCGGCGTCACCCTGAAATTCGCCGACGCGCAGCAGCGCCAGGAAAACCAGGTGAAGGCGATCCGTTCCTTCATCGCCCAGCGCGTGGACCTGATCGCGTTTTCGCCGGTGGTCGAATCGGGCTGGGACACGGTGCTGAAGGAGGCCAAGGCCGCCAAGATCCCCGTGATCCTGACCGACCGCTCCGTTAACGTTAGCGACCCCTCGCTGTACACCACGCTGATCGGCTCGGACTTCGTCGAAGAGGGCCGCAAGGCCGGCCGCTGGCTGGTGGACTACGCCAAGAAGTCGCCGGCCGCGACGCTGAACATCGTCGAACTGCAGGGCACCGTGGGTTCGGCCCCGGCGATCGACCGCAAGGCCGGCTTCGAGGAAATCATCAAGGGCAATCCCAAGCTGAAGGTCATCCGCACCCAGACCGGCGACTTCACGCGCGCCAAGGGCAAGGAAGTGATGGAGGCGTTCCTGAAAGCCCAGGGCAAGAACATCAACGTGCTGTACGCGCACAACGACGACATGGCCATCGGCGCGATCCAGGCCATCGAGGAAGCTGGCCTGAAACCGGGCAAGGACATCATCATCATCTCCATCGATGGCGTGCGCGGCGCGTTCGAGGCCATGCTGGCCGGGAAGCTGAACGTCACGGTCGAATGCAGCCCGCTGCTGGGTCCCCAACTGATGGAGGCGGCCGCCAATGTGGTGGCCGGCAAGCCGGTGCCCAAGCGTATCGTGGTAACCGAAGGCGTGTTCCCGGCCGAAGTCGCGGCCAAGGAATTCCCGAACCGTAAATACTGATAACGATGGTTGCTCAGACTACCGCGCCGGTCCTGGAACTGACCGGCATCCATAAAGAGTTCCCGGGCGTGAAGGCGCTCAGCGAGGCGGGCCTGCGCCTGTATCCGGGCGAGGTGCATACGCTGATGGGCCAGAACGGCGCCGGCAAGTCGACGCTGATCAAGGTGCTGACCGGCGTGTACACGCCGGAGCGCGGCACCATCGTGATGGAGGGCCGGGAAATCCATCCGGCGTCCACGCTGGAGGCGCAGGAGCTGGGCATCAGCACCGTGTACCAGGAAGTGAACCTTTGTCCCAACCTGTCGGTGGCGGAGAATATCTTCATCGGCCGCTATCCGCGCCGCTTCGGGCGCATCGACTGGAAGCGCATGCGCGCCGAGGCGGCGGCCATGCTGTCGCGGCTGCAGGTCGACATCGACGTGTCGCAGCCGCTGTCGCGCTATCCGCTGGCGATCCAGCAGATGGTGGCCATTTCGCGCGCCCTGAACGTGCAGGCGCGCGTGCTGATACTCGATGAACCGACTTCCAGCCTGGACGAGGCGGAGGTGCAGCTGCTGTTCTCCGTGCTGCGCAAGCTGCGCGAGCAGGGCATGGCGATCCTGTTCGTGACCCACTTCCTGGACCAGACCTACGCGATCTCGGACCGCATCACCGTGATGCGCAACGGCGAGCGGGAAGGGGAGTACGCGTGCAGCGAGTTGTCGCGGCTGGCGCTGGTGAACAAGATGATCGGGGCACCCGTGGACGCGGCGGCGCCCGGACAAAACCAGGCGCAGAATCCGGGGTCAGACCAGACAGGTCTGACCCCGGCGGTTGGCGTTGGTTCTAACAACGCTGAAGTGCTGCTGGAGGTGCGGGAACTGGGCCGCCGCGGCGCCCTGACGGCGACCAACCTCGCCATCCGCAAGGGCGAGCTGCTTGGCCTGGCCGGCCTGCTGGGCTCCGGCCGCACGGAACTGGCGCGCCTGCTGTTCGGCGCGGACAAGGCCGACAGCGGCGGCGTCATGGTCGATGGCCGCAACAGCGCCGCGCCGTTCGCCAATCCGCGCGACGCGATCGCCGCCGGCATCGGCTTCTGCTCGGAGGACCGCAAGCACGAGGGCGCGATCCTGTCGCTGTCCGTGCGCGAGAACCTGATCCTGGCGATGCAGGCGCGCGCCGGCATGCTGCGGGCCATTCCGCTCAAGCGCCAGCAGGAGCTGGCCACCAACTACGTCAAATGGCTGGGCATCAAGACCGCCAGCATCGAGACGCCGATAGGCTCGCTCTCCGGCGGCAACCAGCAGAAAGTGCTGCTGGCGCGCTGGCTGGCGACGGAACCGAAGCTGATGATCCTCGACGAACCGACGCGCGGCATCGACGTGCGCGCCAAGGAGGAGATCATGGATTACGTCACGACGCTGTGCCGCAAGGGCATGTCCATCCTGTTCATCTCGTCCGAGCTGCCCGAGGTGCTGCGCTGCAGCGATCGCATGGTGATCATGCGCGACCGCAAAGCCTGCGGCGAGTACCAGCGCGGCGACCTGGATGAAACCACCGTGCTGCAAGCCATCGCAGGGGAGGCGGCATGAACGCGCCACTGAATCCGGCCGCCGCGGCGGCCGCCGCGAAGCCCGCGGCACCCAACAAACCTGAAAGCTTTTCCATGCTGTTGCAACACCCGCTGAGCAAGCCGCTGGCCGCGTTGGCCGCGCTGCTGCTGATCGACCTGATCTTCATCCCCGGCTTCTTCAAGCTGGAATGGAAGGACGGCCACCTGTACGGCTCCGTCATCGACATCGTCAACCGCGCCGCCCCGCTGATGCTGGCCGCGCTGGGCATGACGCTGGTGATCGCCACCCGCGGCATCGACATCTCCGTCGGCGCCGTGGTGGCGCTGTCCGGCACCATGGCCGCCATGCTGATCGGCGGCACCATGGTCATGAACAACGGCGTGCCCGAATACGCCGCCAACACCCCGATGGCGCTGGCGCTGGCCGCCGCCATGGGCGCGGCCCTGCTGTGCGGCGCCTGGAACGGCGTGCTGGTGTCCTTCCTCGGCCTGCAGCCCATCGTCGCCACCCTGATCCTGATGGTGGCCGGCCGCGGCCTAGCCCAGTTGCTGACGGACGGCCAGATCGTCACCGTCTACTACAAGCCCTTCTTCTTCCTGGGCAGCGGCTACCTGTTCGGCCTGCCGTTTTCGCTGTACGTGGTGGCGGCCGTGGTGCTGGCCGTGGGCCTCATCATGCGCAAGACGGCGCTCGGCCTGTTCATCCAGGCGGTCGGCATCAACCCGGTGGCCGCGCGCCTGGCCGGCCTGAAGACGGCCACGCTGATCTTCTTCGTCTACGTGTTCTGCGCGGCCTGCGCCGGCATGGCCGGTCTGATGATCAGCTCCAACATCAAGAGCGCGGACGCCAACAACGCCGGCCTGCTGCTGGAACTGGACGCCATCCTGGCCGTCACGCTGGGCGGCACCTCGCTGGCCGGCGGAAAATTCAGCCTGGCCGGCAGCATGATCGGCGCGCTGATCATCCAGACGCTCACCTACACCATCTATTCGCTGGGCGTGCCGCCCGAAGTCAACATGGTCGTCAAATCCATCGTCGTGTTCCTGGTCTGCCTGTCGCAGTCGCCGGAATTCAAGCAACTGTTCAAACGGAGGGCCGCATGAGCGCCACCGCCAACCCCGTCGCCGGCGCGCCCGCCGCCGCGCAGCCGTTCGCGCTGAAGTCCTTCATGTCCGCGCCGTACTTCACGTCGCTGGTCACCGTGTTCCTGCTGGTGCTGATGTTCGGCGCCGGCGCCGCCGCCTACACCGGCTTCCTGTCGCTGCAGGTGGTGCTGAACCTGTTGATCGACAACGCCTTCCTGCTGGTGATCGCCATCGGCATGAGCTTCGTGATCCTGTCCGGCGGCATCGACCTGTCGGTCGGCTCCGTGCTGGCCCTGTCGACCATGATCGCCGCATGGCTGCTGCGCAGCGCGCAGTGGCCGCCGTCGCTGGTGATCGCCACCGTGCTGGTGCTGGGCGCGCTGTTCGGCGCCGCGCAGGGCGCGCTGATCCACTACTTCAAGCTGCAGGCCTTCATCGTCACCCTGGCCGGCATGTTCCTGGCGCGCGGCCTGTGCTACCTGATCAGCATTGAATCGATCACCATCGAGGACCCGCTGTTCGTGGCCATGTCGCAGACGCAGCTCGACTTCATGGGCGGCTTCATCTCGCCGGGCGCCATGATCGCGCTGGTGCTGCTGGGCGTGGCCATCTACGCGGCCCATTACACGGCCTTCGGCCGCGCGGTGTACGCCATCGGCGGCAACGAGCAGTCGGCCCAGATGATGGGCCTGGCCGTGGGCCGCACCAAGGTGCTGATCTACGCGCTGAGCGGCTTCTGCGCCGCGCTGGCCGGTGTGCTGTTCTCGTTCTACATGCTGTCCGGCTACGGCCTGCACGCGCAGGGCACGGAGCTGGACGCCATCGCCGCCGTCGTCATCGGCGGCACCCTGCTCAGCGGCGGCTACGGCTACGTGGCCGGCGCCCTCTCCGGCGTGCTGATACTGGGCACCATCCAGACCCTGATCGCCTTCGACGGCACCCTCAGCTCCTGGTGGACCAAGATCGTCATCGGCGGCCTGCTGTTCGTGTTCTGCGTGGTCCAGCGCCTGATGTCCTTCGGCGCGAAGCAAAACTAATAAAACCTGGAGATAAAATGTTCAAGCAATCCCTGATCGCCGCCGCCATCGGCCTGGCGGGCCTCGCCGCGCCCGTCGGCGCCGGCGCCGCCAATCCGCTGTTCAGCGACATGTTCACCGCCGACCCGGCGGCGCTGGTCGACAACGGCCGCGTCTACCTCTACGTGGGCCGCGACGAGGCCAAGGAGACCGACAAGGACTACGTGATGAACGAGTGGCGCGTGTACTCCAGCTGCGACATGAAGAACTGGAAGCCGCACGGCGTGCCGCTCAACGTGAAGACCTTCGCCTGGGCCAAGAAGGACGCCTGGGCCGCCGACATCGTCAAGCGCGATGGCAAGTACTACTTCTATTCCACCGTCTCCCACGCCACCATACCGGGCCAGGCGATCGGCGTTGCCGTGTCGGACAGCCCCACCGGCCCGTTCAAGGACGCCCGCGGCAGCGCCATCATCACCAACGACATGACCAAGGAAACCGACATCGGCTGGGACGACATCGACCCGGCGGTGTTCGTGGACGACGACGGCCAGGCCTATCTGTACTGGGGCAACCAGGTGATGAAGTACGTGAAGCTCAAGCCCAACATGATCGAGTTCGAGGGCCCGATCCACACCGTGGCCGTGCCGCACTTCACCGAGGCGACCTACCTGCACAAGCACAAGGGCACCTACTACCTGTCCTGGTCGCGCGAGTTCCCGGAGGAGACCGCGTACTCCACCGGCCCGAGCGCCACCGGCCCGTGGACCTACCGCGGCGTGATCATGAAGAAGAACGCGATCGTGAAGACCATCCACCACGCCATCGTCGACTTCAACAACAAGTCCTACATCTTCTACCACAACGACAAGCTGCCCACCGGCGGCGAGTACCGCCGCTCGGCCGCCGTGGAGGAGCTGCACTACAACCCGGACGGCACCATCAAGTTCATCCCGCAGACCGCCGAGGGACCGGCGGCGAACCCGTCCCCGGGCTGTCAAGGGTGATATCAACATTGCCGATATCGCGCCCTACCGATATCGGCAATGATATGATCTCCTAATGGATACCCTCAACCCCAACTGGTTCTTGCGCGCCCGGCTCAAGACCCGCCAACTGTTGCTGCTGATCGCGCTGGACGAGCACCGCAACATCCACCGCGCCGCCGAGGCGCTGCACATGACGCAGCCGGCGGCGTCCAAACAAATCAAGGACCTGGAGGAGATGCTCGACGTGCGCCTGTTCGACAGGCTGCCGCGCGGGATGGAGCCCACCATCTACGGCGAGACCATGATACGGCACGCCCGCATGGCGCTCACCAGCCTCTCGCTGGCGCACGACGACGTGGTGGCGCTGAAGGCCGGCCTGGTCGGCCAGGTGGAGGTGGGGGTCATCATGACGCCCGCCATGGCGCTGCTGCCGCAGGCCATCGCCGCGGTCAAGAAACAGGCGCCGCTGCTGCGCATCGGCGTGCACGTGGAGCCATCGAACTCGCTGATGGGCAAACTCCAGCACGGCAACCTGGACTTCATGATCGGCCGGATCCTCGAGAAGGAGGGCAGCGAGGGCCTGATCTACGAGGAGCTCACCGAGGAGCCGGCGTGCGCGGTGGTGCGTCCCGGCCACCCGCTGCTGGACAACCAGCGCCTGCAACTGGACGACATCGCCGACCGGCCGTGGGTGCTGCCGGCGCCGGGCAGCATCATGCGCCACCGTTTCGACATGATGTTCCGCCGCGCCAGCCTGGAGCCGCCGTCGAACGTGGTCGACACCACCGACATGCTGGTGGTCACGCCGCTGCTGCAGCAGACCGATTCGCTGCACGTGATGCCGCTGGAAGTGGCGCGCTACTATGAAACGCTCAACATCTTGAGGGTGCTTCCTATCGACCTTCCATGCAAAATGGACGCCTTTGGTATCATTCGTCAACAAGACCACTTGTTGTCGCCCGGCGCCGACCTGTTGTTGCGCGCCGTCCGTACCGCTGCCAAAGAAATCTACTGACCATGACCATCGTCTATTCCAGTCTGAACCACTCGCTGCGCGTGCCGCTGGCAGCTGAAATCCACTCGCGTCCCTTCCTCAAGCTGGAGGCGCCCGAGATCATTTCGCACTTCGCCGTCTACCGCAACACGGATGGCGGCACCGGCGCCCCCACGGGCCACAGCCACCACGCCACGCTGACCGCGCTGTGCAAGCACTTCGGCGTCTCGGCCCCGGCCAACGACGCCAAGTACTTCTTCCACGACTTCGGCCGTTTCCGCCTCAAATGGGAATGCCACACCGAGTTCTCGACCTACACCTTCGCCGAGCGCCCGCTGGAGGCCATGGCCACCGAGGACGCCTTCGACAACATGCCCTCCACGCACCTGCCGCAGGAATGGCTGTTGACACTGCAGGGCAAGCTGATGGTGGCCGCGCACGTGGTGCTGCAAAAGGGGCCGGCCACGCCGGAGACGTTGCAGCGCGCCTTCGAGGGCAACACGCTGGCCGGCAGCCAGGTGATGCAGGGCGGAGAGCTGTACAGCGACTTCGCCATCCAGTCCGATGGCTTCAGCCGCTTCGTCATCAGCGACGTCGGCATGCGCGCGCAGCAGGCCGGCCGGCTGGTGCAGCGGGTGTTGGAAATCGAAACCTACCGCATGTTCGCTCTGCTAGGGCTGCCGCAGGCGCACCAGGCCGCGCCCGCGCTGAACGGCATCGAAGCCGAGCTGGTGACGCTGGCCGGCGCCATGGTGCAGACCGACGCCGCGCAAGCCAACACCGGCAGCGTGGACGGCGCCACCGAGCAGGCGCTGCTCGGCGAGATCACGCGGCTGGCCGCGCGCATCGAAAAGCTGTCGCTGGAAACGAGCTACCGCTTCTCCGCGTCCAAGGCCTATTTCAGGCTGGTGAACGCGCGCATCGAAGAACTGCGCGAGGCGCGGATCGAAGGCATCCCGACGGTGGGCGAATTCATGGACCGGCGCCTGACGCCGGCGATGAACACCTGCGAGGCGCTGGCCGGCCGGCAGGAAGCGCTGGCGCGGCGGGTCGCCAACACCAACGACCTGCTGCGCACGCGGGTCGGCATCATCCAGGAACAGCAAAACCGGCAGATCCTGCAATCGATGAACAAGCGCGCCGCGCAGCAACTGCGGCTGCAGCAAGCGGTGGAAGGGCTGTCGGTGGCGGCGATCTCGTACTACGTGGTCGGCCTGCTCGGCTACGCCACCAAGGCCGGCAAGGCCATCGGCGTGATCGGCAACCCCGAAGTGTTCATCGGGCTGCTGGTCCCCGCGGTGGTCGCCGGCGTCTGGCTCTCCCTGCGCAGCATGCACAAACGCCTGCACACCGCCTGAACTGGTTATCAAATTTACATCGGTGTCAGGCGCGACATTCGGACATTTTGCATCGATGTCAGGCGCGACATTCGGACGGGGCGCCGAGTCATTTTGCCGCGCGCCATCAGTTGCCGTCACCCAGGCCGTATTTGCGCACGGCCCGGCTGACGGTTTTGGCCGAGCACTTGAAGTGACGGGCGATTTGTTGCATCGTGTACGCTCGGGAGGCGAATGCCCGCGCGATCGCTTCACCCCGGACAGCGTAGCGCGATTCGTATTCGGCCAGCGGCAACGCGAACGCGCTGCGCTGCGCCTTGGAGATGAATTCCAACGGCGGCGGATTGTCGCCGCACAGGGTCGCGATATCGATGTGTCCCAGCATTAGGTCGTGTTCCATCGCAAGCATGGGGTTGGCCATGTCCACACCCTGCGCGACAAAACGCTCATACGCCACGATCGCGCGAGCCGGCTCGCCATCGAAGCGGGATAGCACCCACACCGTATCGAGCCACTCCGGCGCGTCCACCCGCTGGATGTTCGCCTGATGACTGCTCCAAATCCAGTCCCCGGCATGTTTCACCAGCCTGGCGCGCACCGGATTGAGCACCGTGTACCGGACCACTTCCATCATTTGCTCATCCTTCCGCAACAGCACGGCGTGATACCTGGCTTGGAACAGATGGCCGATCAGCCCATGCCGGTGGTTGAAATACTGGGAATACTCGCCGTTCAGCATTTGCATGATCAGCGGGAGGTTGGCGTCCGGCGTTTCCACCACCAAATGGTAGTGGTTTCCCATCTGGCAGTAGCAATACACCACGCCGTTGTGCCGGGTGACCACCTTGCCCAGGATGCTCAGCCAAACCAGCCGGTCACGTTCGTCCATATAGATTTGCACGCGCCGGTTGCCGCGCGCCGTGATGTGATAAATAGCCCCGGGAAATTGAACTCGCAGCGGACGATTCATGGAAAGCTCCTTGGTTGCGGTGCATGCGCGCCGGAAATGTCCGAATGTCGCGCCTGACACCGATGTGTTTTTGACAACCGAGAGCTTACGCGCGGCGGGGGGCGCGCCGTTGAGGGGCCTCAACGCTTGGATGCTATTCCATTTATCGGAATACTCAATTCTAGTTGGCGGATATTCTCGTTCGACTCGGAATAATCCACACTGTCGTTGCTGGCTCACCCACAACGATCTAAAGGAATTCGCCATGAAACTGTATTTCCACCCGCTGTCCGGCCATGTGCACCGCGCCCGTCTGTTCTTGTCGCTGCTGGGACTGGAACACGAATTGGTGCTTGTCGACTTGCTCAAGGGCGAGCACAAGTCGCCGGCGTTCTTGCGCCTGAACAGCTTCGGCCAGTTGCCGGTGCTGGACGACAACGGCACCGTCGTGCCGGATTCGAACGCCATCCTGGTCTATCTGGCCAAGCGCTACGCGGGACCGGCTTGGCTGCCGGAGGAGCCGGCGGCGGCGGCCGGGGTGCAGCGCTGGCTGTCCGTGGCGGCGGGGGAGATCGCCTACGGGCCGGCCGCCGCCCGCGTCGTCAACCTGTTCGGCCGCCAGGCGGATATCGCGGAGCTGGTCGCGCGCGCCCACCGCATCCTGGCGCTGATCGACGCGGAATTGACCGGGCAGCCGTGGATCGCCGGCGCGGCGCCGACCATCGCCGACGTGGCGCTGTACAGCTATATCGCCCGCGCCCCGGAGGGCGACGTGGACCTGGCCGCCTACGTCAACGTGAACGCCTGGCTGGCGCGCGTGGAGGCGTTGCCGGGCTTCGTGCCGATGGCGGTGTCGCCCGTCGGCCTGGCCGCGTAAGGAGGCGCGCCATGGACGGCTTACCGGAGCAAGCACCTTCGCCCTGGCACGCGGGCGAGGTGGCCATGCAGCGCGCGGTCGGCATGGCCGGACGGATGGAGGCGGTCGGCCGCAAGGTGGTGCGCGACCATATGCCAGACCAGCATCGCGAGTTCTTCGCGCAGTTGCCCTTCGTGGTGCTGGGCGCGGTGGACGCGGCCGGCGACGCGTGGGCGACCCTGCGCGCGGGCCGTCCCGGTTTCATGCACGCGCCCCATCCCCGGCGGCTGCACGTGGCGCTGGAGCCGCGGCCGTCGGATCCGGCGGAGCGGGGCCTGGTGCCCGGCGGCGCTGTCGGGCTGCTGGGCATCGAGCTCCATACCCGCCGGCGCAACCGCATGAACGGGACGCTGAGCCGCGATGACACGGGATGGAACGTGGATGTGCTGCAGTCCTTCGGCAACTGTCCCCAATACATACGGTTGCGCGACTACGCGTGGGTGGACGAGGCGCCCGGCGCGGCCGTCGAGTCGGCGGCGCCGGACGCCTCCGCGCGGGCCCTGATCGCGCGGGCGGATTCGTTTTACGTGGCATCGTACGTGGACTTGGAACCGGGGCGGCGCCAGGTGGACGTGTCGCACCGCGGCGGGCGTCCGGGCTTTGTGCGCGTCGATGCGGACGGCGCGCTGACGGTGCCGGACTTCCAGGGGAATATGTTCTTCAACACGCTGGGGAACTTCGCGCTGAATCCGCGCGCGGGGCTGGTGTTTGTGGACTTCGACACCGGCGGCCTGTTGCAAATGACGGGCGACGCCGAGTTGCTGGCGGATACGCCGGAGCTGGCCGCGTTCGAGGGCGCGGAGCGCCTGTGGCGCTTCCGGCCGCGCCGCGTGGTGCGCCGCGAGGGCGCGCTGCCGCTGCGGTGGGCGGCGCGGGCGGACCTGGCCCCGGTCAACCATGCCGCTCCAGCCCCGGTTACAAAATAGTCGCCCCCAGCCGTTGGACTTCTGGCAATATTCCCCGTGCGATAACGAGAATGGGGATGGTATGCAAAAGGCTGGATTGGGACAGTGGGTCAAACGCATCCTGCTGGGGTTGCTGTTGCTGGCGGGGGTGGCGATACTGGGCGTGTGGTTCTTCCTGCGCGGCAGTCTGGCGCAGCTGGACGGGCGCCGCACGGTGCCGGGCCTGCAGGCCGGCGTGACCATCGCGCGCGACGCGCAAGGCGTGCCCACCATCAGCGGGACCAGCCGGCTCGACGTGGCCTACGCCACCGGTTTCGCGCACGCGCAGGACCGCTTCTTCCAGATGGACCTGCTGCGCCGCGTGGCGTCCGGCGAACTGGCTGAACTCTTCGGCCCCAAGGCCGTCCCGGTGGACAAGGAACACCGGCTGCACCGCTTCCGCGCCCGCGCCGAGGAGCTGCTGAAGTCCATGCCCGCCGCCGACCGCGCGCTGCTGGACCGCTATGTGGCGGGCGTGAACGACGGCGTGACCAACCTGGGCACGCGGCCGTTCGAATACGCGCTGGTGGGCGTGGGACCGCGCCCCTGGAGCGCCGCCGATTCGCTGCTGGCCGGTTGGGCCATGTACTTCGATTTGCAGGGCAACCAGGAGGCGCGCGAGCTGGCGCGCGGCTGGGTGAAGGAGCACAGCACGCCGGAGCAGCTGGCCGTGCTGCTGCCGGAGTCGACGCAGTGGGACGCGCCGCTCGACGCGGCCGACGTGCCGGCGCCCGACGCGCCGTTCCCCGACAAGGCCCCGGAATGGTGGGGCAAGCCGGGTACGCCGGTGTCGAACAGGATCGCCTCCGCTTCCGGCTCCGCTTCCATCCCCGCCGAGTTCCGCGGCATGGTGGGCAGCAACAACTGGGCCGTGGCCGGTGGCCGTTCCAAGGACGGCGGCGCCATCGTGGCCGACGATATGCACCTGGGCGTGCAGCTGCCGCACATATGGTACCGCGCCGTGCTGCAGGTGCCGGACCACGGCGCCTCGCGCCGCGTGGTGGGCGTGACCCTGCCCGGCGTGCCGATGATGATCGTCGGCAGCAACGGCCACGTGGCCTGGGGCTACACCAACAGCTACGGCGATTTCACCGACCTGGTGACGCTGGAGACCGACGCCGCCAAGCCCGGCCAGGTGCGCACGCCGGCCGGCTGGGAGACGCCGGTGGCGCACGAGGAGTCCATCCTCGTGAAGGGCGCGCCGGCCGAGCGTTTCACCGTGCGCGAGACGTCGCTGGGACCGATCCGCGAGGCCGGCGGCCGCAGCTACGCGCTGCACTGGGTGGCGCACACCAAGAACGCCGTCAACTTCAAGGGCATGGCGCTGGAAGGCGCCAGCACGCTGGACGAGGCGCTGGCGATCGCCGCCAACATGGGCATCCCGGCGCAGAACTTCGTGGCCGGCGACAGCAAGGGCAACATCGGCTGGACCATCGCCGGCGCGCTGCCGCGCCGCGTCCAGCCCGGCCCGGCGTCCACCTTCCCGCTGACCGCCGAGACGCAGGCGGCGGGCTGGCAGGGCCTGATCCCGGCCGGCGGCTATCCGGTGGTGCGCAATCCGGCCGGCGGCCAGCTGGCCACGGCCAACAGCCGCCAGCTGATGGGCGCCGGGTCGGGGCTGCTGGGCGACGGCGGCTTCGACCTGGGCGCGCGTTCGCACCAGATCCGCGACGGCCTGACGGCGCTGGGCGGCAAGACCGACGAGCAGGGCGTGTATAGCGTGGCGCTGGACGACCGCGCCATCTTCATCTCCGGCTGGCGTGACCGCGCGCTGGCCGCGCTGGACGCGCAGGCGGTGGCGGGCGACATGAAACGCGCCGAGGCGCTGGCGCTGCTGAACAAGAGCTGGAGCGGCCGCGCCAGTGTGGACTCGGTCGGCTACCGCCTGGCCCGAGCCTATATGTGGTCGCTGCACGAGCTGCTGTACGGCGGCGCCAACGTGGAATTGGCCAAGCTGCACCAGAAGGCCGACATGGTGGCCGCCAGCACGCGCTGGCCGGTGGTGGTGGCGCGCTTGCTGGACCAGCAGCCGGCGGGCTGGCTGCCGCCGCAGTACGCCAGCTGGAAGGACTTGCAGCTGGCCGCCATCGACCGCGCCGTGGCCGAGCTGACCAGGGACGGCAAGCCGCTGTCCGCCGCAACCTGGGGCGAGCGCAACACGCAGGACATCGTCCACCCCATCGCCAACGCCGTGCCGGCGCTGCGCCGCTGGTTGTCCGCGCCGTCCGACCAGCTGCCGGGCGACGCCCACATGCCGCGCGTGGCGGGCCGCAAGTTCGGCCAGTCCGAGCGCATGGTGGTCTCGCCGGGCCGCGAGGAGCAGGGCATCTTCAACATGCCCGGCGGCCAGAGCGGCCATCCGCTGTCGCCGTATTTCCTGGCCGGCCACCAGGACTGGGTCGGCGGCAAGCCCACGCCGCTGCTGCCCGGACCGGCGCAACATATGCTCACGTTCGTGAAATAGCTATTGCATAATGGTCGCAGCGCCGTCAGAGCGCGATGAACCCATGGGGAGACGCCATGATCAACGATTTTGCCGAGGCATCGAAGGCCTGCCTGGCCTTCCTGCATGACAGGCTGGGCTTCCAGCTGTGGATGGTGACACGCACCGAGGGCGACGACTGGATCGTGCTCTCCGCGCTGGACGAGGGCTACGGCATCAAGCCGGGGCAGGTGTTCCGCTGGAGCGATTCCTTCTGTTCGCGCATGGTCCAGGGCCAGGGCCCGCACATCGCGCCCCGCTCGTCCGACGTGGCGGCCTACGCGGCGGCGCCGATCGGCCGGCGGGTGGAGATCGGCGCCTATGTCGGCCTGCCGCTGACGCGCGCCGACGGCACGCTGTTCGGCACCCTGTGCGCCATCGATCCCTCGCCGCAGCCGCGCGAGCTGGAACACGAACAGGCCTTGTTGAAGCTGATGGCCGATCTGCTCAGCGGCATGCTGAACGCGGAACTGGCGGCGGCGGACGCCAAGCGCCGCGCCGAGCGCGCCGAACTGGACGCCACGCGCGACGAGCTCACCGGCCTGTACAACCGGCGCGGCTGGTCGCTGCTGCTGAACCGGGAGGAGGAGCGCTGCAAGCGTTACGGCCATCCGGCCTGCGTGGTGTCGGTCGATCTGGACGAGCTGAAGTTCACCAACGACACGCAGGGCCATTCCGCCGGCGACGCGCTGCTGCTGCGGGCGGGCGAGGCGCTCGCTTCGCTCAGCCGCAGTTCCGACGTGGTGGCGCGGCTGGGCGGCGACGAATTCGCGATGCTGCTGGTCGAGTGCGACTTCTTCGACGCGCAGCAGATGGTGCAGCGGCTGCAGGAAAAACTGGCGCTGTGCGACGTGAGGGCGTCGCTGGGCATGGCGATGCGCAAGCCGGGTTACGACCTGCACGAGACCTTCGCCATGGCCGACGCCGAAATGTACAAGGCCAAGCGCGGCCGCAAGCTGCTCAACTAGGCCGCCGCCCGGACGGGCGCGCGGTCCGCCCGGTCCGCCGGCTCGCCGGCGGGGGCGATGCCGAACAGGGGCCGCAGCGGCGGCACGCGGCGCACCACCTCGAAGATGCCGAAGCTGCCTGTCAGCGTCAGCACCACCAGGATCAGGCCCTCGGTGGCCGGCGGCAGGGCCGCCGGTTTCAGCGCCTGCGACAGCAGCACGATCAGCGTCTGGTGCAGGATGTAGACCGGGAACACGGCCCGCGTCAGGTAGTGGCGCTTGGCGCTGTCGAACTGCAGGTGGCGGTGCCCGAAGCCGCACACCGCCAGGATGGCGCACCACTGGCACAGCGCGTATATCACGCGCTGCAGGTCGCGCCACAGGCCCACGTCGCCCAAGTCCATGTGCTGGGTGATCGCGAAGTACGGCACCAGGATGGCCCAGCAGGCCAGCGCGATGCCCAGCGCGGCGAAGCGCAAGGCCTCCACGCGCCGCCACCAGTCCGGCTGCCTCGCCAGCAGGGCGCCCAGCAGGAACAGCGTCAGGTAGTTGGCGTGGTTGTACCAGTCGTTGACCAGGTCGTGGGTGGTGGGAAAGCGGTTCAACAGCGCGACGCGGGCGATGGCCAGCACCGCCAGCGGCAGCGCGACGATCCTCCAGCCGGTGAGCGTGCGGCCCAGCCAGTCCGACAGCCGCTGCCAGCGCGCGCCGAGCGCCGCGAACAGGCCCGCCAGCAGCAGCGTGTAGGCCCACAGGTAGGCCACGAACCACAGGTGGTTCCAGGTCGGCATGTCCAGGCAGTCGTCGCCGCGGCAAAAACCGGGATAGGCGCTGACGTACAGGCGCATGAAGTCCAGGTAGCTCCCGCCGTAGGCGACTTTTTCCACCACCTCGAAATAGGGTTGCGGCGGTACGATGACGAACATGCCGAACACCAGCGGCAGCAGCAGGCGCGCGCTGCGTTGCCGGACCACGGCGCCGCCGCCCAGCTTTTGCAGCAGGAAGGACAGGGCGGCGCCGGATATCAGGAACAGCAGGCCGAGGCGCCAGGGGGAAGACAGCATCATCAGCGGCTCGATGGCGGATCCGGCGTGCGGGCTTTTCACATGCCAGTCCCAGCTCACGTAGTACATGCCGGTGTGGTAAAGGATGAGCAGGAAAAACGCGCAGATGCGTATCCAGTCGAGGAAGTACAGGCGCGGGGCGCGGTCGTTCATGGGGGCTCCAGGTGGCGGGTTGCGATGGAGTCCAGCTTATTCGGGCGCGCCGGCGCGTTCCAGCGGAATGGGGCGAAGCGGGGGCGGGGTGGGGCGAGACGGGGGCAGGGCGGATGCGCGCTGGCCCGCGCGCATCCAGCGGTGCCGCCAGGCGTGGGCTTGGCGGCGAGTCCGTTCTAAGGTGTCCGTCCCAGTGCAAGCATCAGCGCGGGCCGGTATTGCCGGCTGAGCGGCACGCGGGCGCCGCCGTGCAGCAGCAGTTCGCCGTCGCCCTTGTCGTCCACCTCCACGCTGGCGACACTGGCCAGCCGCACGGCGGCGCGGCGGTGGCAGCGCTGGAAGGAGGGGCCGAGCTTGTCCAGCAGGCCGGCCAGCGTCTGCCGCAGCAGCGGTTGCCCGCCCGCCGTGTGCAGCGCGACGTAATTGTCCGCCGTTTCCAGCCACTCGATATCGTCCACCCTCACCACGCGGGTGACGCCGCGCTCCGTGACCAGCAATTGGGCGGGCGGCGGCAAAATGGCCCCGGGCCGTGAACCTTGCGTGTCGGCGCCGGCCCTTGATTGCATCCGCTCCCGCACACGCCGCAAGGCGCGCTGCAGGCGGGCCTGGTCGTAGGGCTTGAGCAGGTAGTCGATGGCGTTGGCGTCGAAGGCGCGGATCGCGTATTCGTCGAACGCCGTCACGAACACGATCAGCGGCGCGGGCGGAGGCAGCGAGGCGGCGACGTCGAAGCCACCCACCTCCGGCATCTGGATGTCGAGGAGCACGACGTCGGGCGCGAAGGCCGCCGCTTGTTCCAGCGCTTCCACGCCGTCGCGCGCCTCCCCGATGGCGGCGATGTCCGCCTCCTGCGACAGCAGGCGGCGCAGCTTGTCGCGCGCGGGTCGCTCGTCGTCGACGATCAGCACGCGCATGGCAGCCTCATTTCGGCGCGCACGCCGGCCGGTTCCAATTGCAGCAGCCGCAGCGACGCGGCGCCGCCATGCAGCACCGTCAGCCGCTCGCGCAGGTTGCGCAGGCCGATGCCGCCGTCCGTGGCCCGCTCGGGCTCGAGGCGGCCGCTGTCGTCCTCCACCCGCAGCACCAGTTCGCCGCCGTCGCGCAAGGCGGCGATGGTGATGCGGGTCGGCTGCCGGCGCCTCTCCACCGTGTGCTTGAAGACGTTCTCCAGCAGCGGCTGCAGGGACATCAGCGGCACTTCGCAGCCGTGCATGGCCTCGTCGATGTGCCAGGCGATGCGCACGCGGTCGGTGTAGCGTTCGCTCATCAAATGCGCGTAGCCGCGCAGCAGCCGCAGTTCGGTGGACAAGGGCGCCAGCTGCCTGCCGCTGTGCTCCAGCGTGGCGCGCAGCACGTCGGCCAGCTGGATCAGCGTGGCGTCGGCGCGCTCCACGTCCGTGTGCATCAGCGACGAGATGGTGTTCAGCGCGTTGAACAGGAAGTGGGGCTGCATCTGCTGCGTCAGTTGCTGCAACTGCGCCTGGCGCAGCAGCGCGTTGGCCTGCTCGGCGCGCAGCTTCTCCTCCATCAGCGCCCGGTAGGACAGCAGGCCGAACTGGATCACGACGAAGATCCCGAAGAACACGGAGATCTTCACATCCTCGTACAGCAGCGTCGGCAGCCAGTCCTCGTGCTCGTAGGTCTCGCCGGCCAGCGCGTACACCCCGTGGCGGATGCCGAAGGCCAGCGGCACGAAACCCAGCCAGTACACGGGCGCCCACAGCAGCTGCATGCCGAACCAGCGCAGGGGCGACCCGAGCAGATGGTCGTGCCGCCGCGTGAAACGGCGCTGCAGCGCCAGCAGCAGCGTGGCGACGACGGCCGACGAGCTTTCCCACAGCACCGGCTTCCACAGTCCCTGCCCGCCGTCGCGCAGGAAGTCCTGCACCGCCGTGGCGATCATCAGCAGCCAGAACATGGTCCAGGCGGCGGCGATGGCGTAGACGGTGCGGCGGTTGTTCATGACGGTGCTAGCGGAAGCGCGCTTCGCCCAGGTCCACCTCGCGCACCAGCTTGCGCGAGATGTCGTCCGAGATGTGGCCGTTGCGGGCCAGGTTGAAGATGGCCTTGCGCTCGGCCTGCAGGGCGGCCACGCGCAGCTGCTTCTCGGCCTCGTCGATCTTGCGGAACTGGCGCGCCTCGTCCTGCTCCGCGTGCTCCACCAGGCGGTGCTTGTACAGCGCGATCACGCGGCCGGCCGCCTGCGGATACAGGTCCGGCTCCAGACTGGTGGACATCAGCTCGATCTGGGCCCGCTCGATGGCGGCGATGGCCGCGTTGGCGGCCACCTCGCGCGCGCGGTCCTCTTCCTGCTGCTCATGGGGCTCGTCGGGGAAATCCACGCCGTCCAGCAGCCGTGGCAGGACGATGCTGGCGGCCAGCAGCGAGATCAGGATCACGGCGCTGGCCAGGAAGATGGTGAGGTCGCGCGCGGGGAAGGGCGTGCCGTTGGTGAGCACCAGCGGCAGCGTCATCACGCCGGCCAGCGTGATCGCGCCGCGCACCCCGGCCAGCGACGTGGCCAGCAGCAGCCGCCAGTCCGGCTTGGCGGGCTGCTCGCCGCTTTTGCGCCGCTTGTACAGCGTGAGGCGCAGCGTGGCCCAGACCCAGATGAAGCGCAGCGCCATCAGGCCGAAGCTGATGGCGAAGGCGTACAGCACCAGCCACCACGGGTTGTAGCGGCCCACGTCCTCCAGCGAGGCGCGCGCGCCCTTCAGGATGCTGGGAAGCTGCTCGCCCAGCACCACGAACATCACGCCGTTCAGCGAGAACTGCACCGTGTCCCATACGGCGGAGCGCTGGATGCGGGTAGCCGCCAGCGCGTGGCCGCTCAGCTCCACGTAGCTCATGGCGATGCCCGCCGCCACTGCGGCCAGGATGCCCGACGCGTGCACATGCTCGGCCGCCAGGTAGGCGCCGAATGGGATCAGCAGGTTGACCAGGATGGGGGAGCCGGCCGGCTCGCCGAAATGGCGCGTCAGCCAGCGCTGCACCCAGGTGATCGCCATCGTCACCGCCACGCCCATGCACACGCCGCCGGCCACCAGCCAGACGAAGGTGAGGGTGGCGGTGGCGAGCGAGAAGGTGCCGGTCAGCGCGGCGGCCACGGCGAAGCGGAAGCACACCAGGCCGCTGGCGTCGTTGAGCAGCGATTCGCCCTCCAGGATGTGCATCAGCCGCTTCGGTATCGGCGTGCGCGAGGCGATGGAGGACACCGCGATCGGGTCGGTGGGCGAGACGATGGCCGCCAGCGCGAAGGCCACCGGCAGCGGCATGGCCGGTATCAGCAGGTGGATCAGCAGGCCCGCGCCCAGCACGGTGAACACCACCAGGCCCAGCGCCAGTTCCAGGATCACCACGCGGTCGCGCAGCAGGCCGTTCTTGGGAATGCGCCAGCCGTCCAGGAACAGCAGCGGCGGCAGGAACAGCAGGAAGAACAGCTCGGGATCGAGCGCGATGCCGTGCGTGGAAAACGCGGCGATGAGGAAGCCCAGGCCGATCTGCATCAGCGGCAGCGGCACGGCCACCGGCAGCAGCCGCACCAGGTAGGCGCTGGCCACCACGGCCAGCAACATGGCCAGTACAGTTTCAATTGCGTCCATTCAAATCCTTGCCGATATCTACTTTCGCAACATTATAGTGGCGGCAAGGGCAGAACTAGCTCCGTGGAAAAAGGCACTGGCGAAAATAAAATGCTTCTGTCATAATGTTGCCTCCCAAGCGGGAGTAGCTCAGTTGGTAGAGCGCAACCTTGCCAAGGTTGAGGTCGAGAGTTCGAGACTCTTCTCCCGCTCCAGAATTCTGTGAAAAAGGAACCTTCGGGTTCCTTTTTTATTTTCCCTCGCGCAATTGCAACAGCTCAAGCCCCAAATGCTTCGTTGTGTAGGGCAATATCGTTATACTGGGCGTTCAGCCGGCATGGTGCGATGGGAGATGAATACATGAAATCAGTTCAACAAGAAATTGACGAACGCAGTAATTTAACCAATTCGAACAAGTTTGAACTGCTGTTGTTCCGTCTGGGTTGCGACGAGAACGGCGAACATTCTGAACTCTACGGTATCAACGTCTTCAAGATCCGCGAAATCGTGGCCATGCCCGAGGTGACGGCGGTGGCCGGCTCCTCGTCGCACATGCTGGGCGTGGTCAACCTGCGCGGTCAGATCATTTCCGTGATGGACCTGCCGGCCATCGTCGGCGTCAAGCCCAAGACCGGCCTGAACATCATGCTGGTGACCGAATTCGCCCGCACCACGCAGGCGTTCGCGGTGGAGTCCGTGGACGAGATCGTGCGCCTGGATTGGGGCCAGGTGCTGTCCGCCGAGGGCAGCGCCGCCGGCGGCATGGTGACCTCGATCGCCCGCCTCGATGGCGACGTCAACAACACCCGCCTGGCGCAGGTGCTGGACGTGGAAACGATCCTGCGCAAGCTGGTGCCGACCGAGGGCAAGGACGTCGATCCCGAGACCATCGGCCCGAAACTGGCGCTCAAGGCCGGCACCATCATCCTCGCCGCCGACGACTCCGTGGTGGCGCGCAGCCTGATCGAGCAGGGGTTGACCGCGATGGGCGCGCCCTACGTGATGACCAAGTCCGGCAAGGAAGCGTGGGACCGGCTGCAGCACATCGCGGACGGCGCCAAGGCCGAGGGCATCGGCGTGGAAGACCGCGTCGCGCTGATCCTGACCGACCTGGAAATGCCGGAGATGGACGGCTTCACGCTGACCCGGCTGGTCAAGCAGGACGCCCGCTTCAGCAAGATCCCGGTGGTGATCCACTCCTCGCTGTCCGGCAAGACCAACGAAGACCACGTGCGCGGCGTCGGTGCCGACGCCTACGTCGCCAAATTCGTCGCCGAAGACCTGGCCGAAACCATCCGCAAGGTATTGCATAAATAACATCGGTGTCAGGCGCGACATTCGGACACGGCCCCGGCGTTAAGAGCTCAAATGTCCGAATGTCGCGCCTGACACCGATGTAAAATTGGCATCATTTCGCGGTTTCGCGCTATCATGGCTTGGCTGTATTTTGTCCAACCCTGATAGGAGATGACCGTGGCTGCGAAGAGGATTCTGCTGTTGACCGGCGATTTCGCCGAGGATTACGAGACCATTGTGCCGTTCCAGGCGCTGCAGATGGTGGGCCATGCCGTGCACGCGGTGTGTCCGGGCAAGAAGAGCGGCGAGAAGGTCAAGACCGCCATCCACGACTTCGAGGGCGACCAGACTTACACGGAAAAGCCCGGCCATCAGTTCGCCTTGAACGCGAACTTCGATGAGGTCGATGTTTCCACTTATGACGCCCTGGTGATCGCGGGCGGCCGCGCGCCGGAATACCTGCGCCTCAATCCCCGCGTGATCGAGATCGTGCGCGAATTCGCGGCGGCGTCCAAGCCCATCGCGGCGGTGTGCCACGGCGCGCAGGTGCTGGCGGCCGCCGATGTGATCCGGGGCAAGCGGATCTCGGCCTATCCGGCCTGCTCGCCCGAGGTGAAACTGGCCGGCGGCGAATTCGCCGACATTCCCGTCGATAGCGCGGTGACGGACGGCATCTTCGTCACCGCGCCGGCCTGGCCGGCCCATCCGCAATGGATGGCCCAGTTCCTGCAAAAGCTGGGCACCGAAATCAAGCTTTGAGGTTGCGGCCGTGGAAGCGCAAATGGTCTTCCATGAAGGTTGAAATGAAATAGTAGCCGTGGTCGTACGCCGCGTGCCGCCGCAGTTCCAGCGGCTGCGCGGCCTTGCGGCAGGCTTCCTCGAACACTTCCGGATACAACTGCCGCTCCAGGAACTTGTCCGCCAGGCCCTGGTCTATCAATATGCCTTGGGGGAAGGGCGTGCGCAGCGACGCCATCAACTCGCTGGCGTCGTGCGCGCGCCATGCCTCCTCGTCCGGACCCAGGTAGCCGCCGAACGCCTTCCTGCCCCAGGGGCAACGCGTGGGCGCGGCGATGGGCGCGAAGGCGGACACCGAACGGTACAGGTCCGGCCGCTTCAGGGCCAGCGTCAGCGCGCCATGTCCGCCCATGGAGTGGCCGAAGATGCCGATCCGGTCCGCCTCCACCGCGAACTCGCTCGTGACGATGGCGTGCAGTTCGTGCAGATAGCTTTCCATGCGGTAGTGCTTGCTCCACGGTTCGACGGTGGCGTCCAGGTAGAAGCCGGCGCCCACGCCGAAGTCCCACGAGTCCGCCTCGCCGGGCGCGCCGGCGCCGCGCGGGCTGGTGTCCGGCGAGACCAGGATCAGGCCCTCCTCGGCGGCCACGCGCTGGGCGCCGGCCTTGATCATGAAGGTCTCCTCGGTGCAGGTCAGTCCCGCCAGGTAGAACAGCGCCGGCAGCTTGCCGCCGGCCGCCTGCGCGGGGATGAAGATCGAGAAACGCATGGGCAGGCCGATCGCGGCGCTGTCGTGCGTGTAGAAACGCTGTATGCCGCCAAAACAGGCATGTTCGCTGATGAGTTCCAACATGGGACGGTCCTTTTCACTGGCAGTAGGCTGGATTGTACCGGCTGACACTCTGCCATGGGTGCGACACCGTTTACGGTTTTGCAATAAAGTGCGCTTAGTTTTTTGCAATGGAGGAACTATTCATGCCAGATATGCTGGTCATTTCCGCCGAGCTTGCCTGGCCATTCGCTATCGCCCTCGCATGGCTGGCGGGCGAAATCATCCACCGCTGGATCGACGTGCCGCGCATCAGCGTGTACGGCCTGGTTGGCTTCGCCATCGCCCAGGCCTTCCCGGACCTGTATCCGAGCGACAGCTCCAGCCCCATCACGCTGCTGGCCAACGTGGCCTTCGGCCTGATCCTGTTCGAGTTCGGCTACCGCATCAACCTGCACTGGCTGCGCATCAATCCGTGGATCGCGCTGACCGGCATCGTCGAGTCGGTGGCGACCTTCGGCGTGGTGTTCGCCATCACCTACGCCACCGGCATGCCGCCACTGACCTGCGCGCTGCTGGCTTCGCTGGCCATGTCCACCTCGCCGGCCGGCGTGCTGCGCGTGATCAACGAGCAGAACAGCTCGGGGCAGGTGACCGAACGGGTGCTGCACCTGGTCGCCATCAACTGCGTGCTGGCCGTGTTCGTGTACAAGGTCGTGGTCGGCGTGTGGGTGTTCCAGACCTCGGGCAGCCTGACCCAGGCCATTTCGCACAGCGCGATCGAGCTGCTGGCCTCCGCCGTGATGGGCGCCATCGTCGGTGTGATCGTGCCGGCCGTGCTGCGCCAGCTGGGACAGGTGCGGCGCGAAGGTTCGGCCGCGTTCGCGCTGGCCGTGGTGGCGCTGGTGGCCATGGCGCACGCGTCCAACCTGTCGCCGGTGCTGGCCACGCTGACGTTCGGCCTGATGGCGCGCCACCGCCGCATCGTCATCAGCCGCACCGAGCGCAATTTCGGCGCCATCGGCGAGCTGCTGACGGTGCTGCTGTTCGTGTTCGCGGTCACCACGCTGGACTGGGACCGCGTGGTCAGCGGCGCCGGCCTGGCGATCGTGCTGGTGCTGGCGCGCTTCGCCGTCAAGACCGCGGCGGTGGCGGTGTTCGCCCATCCGGGCGGCGTCACCTGGCAGAAGGGCGCGCTGACCGGCGTGGCGCTGGCGCCGATGTCGGTGTTCGTCATCCTGCTGCTGGAGCAGACCAAATACATGGGCATCGTGCTGGTCGACGAGCTGGCGGCGCTGGCCGCGATGACGCTGTTCATGGAAGTGCTGGGCCCCATCATCACGCAGCGCGCGCTGATGTGGGCCAATGAAACGCCGAAGGAGGAATGACATGGCGCTGGAAGAATTCAAGGCATCGAGCCCGCTGACGATGGGCGTGGAACTGGAGCTGCAACTGATCGGCAATTCGGACTTCGACCTGACCGCGTCCAGCCCGGACCTGCTGCACCTGTTGAGCCGCAAGCCCTTCCCGGGCAACGTGACGCCGGAGATCACCGAGAGCATGATCGAGATTAACTCGGACGTGCACACCATCCACTCCGAGCTCGAGGCGCAGCTGCGCCTGACCCGCGACACCCTGGTGCAGGCCTGCGAGACGCTCAACATCGGCATCTGCGGCGGCGGCACGCATCCGTTCCAGCGCTGGTCGGAGCGGCGCATCTTCTCCAAGCCGCGCTTCAAGGAGGTGTCCGCGCTGTACGGCTACCTGGCCAAGCAGTTCACCATCTTCGGCCAGCACGTGCACATCGGCTGCGGCAACGGCGACGACGCGCTGTTCCTGCTGCATTCCCTGAGCCGCTACGTGCCGCACTTCATCGCGCTGTCGGCCTCGTCGCCCTTCGTGCAGGGCAACGACACGCTGTTCAACTCCGCGCGCCTGAACTCCGTGTTCGCCTTCCCCATGAGCGGGCGCGCGCCGTTCGTGCTGAACTGGCACGAGTTCGAGCACAGCTACTTCTCCAAGATGGAGCACACCGGCGTCATCAAGAGCATGAAGGACTTTTACTGGGACATCCGCCCCAAGCCGGAATACGGCACCATCGAGCTGCGCGTGTGCGACACGCCGCTGACGGTGGAGCGCGCGGCGGCGTTGGCCTGCTACCTGCAGGCGCTGTGCCGCTACCTGCTGGAGCGCCACGAGCCGCCGCCCGAGGAGGACGACTACCTGGTCTACAACTACAACCGCTTCCAGGCCTGCCGCTTCGGGCTGGACGGGACGGTGGTGCATCCGAAGACGTATGAAAGCCTGTCGCTGCGCGAGGACATCCTCACCACGCTGCGCAAGATGGAGCCGCACGCCGAGGCCCTGGGCGGCGGCGCCGCGCTGGCCCACCTGACCGCCGTGACCCACACCGGCAGCGACGCCCACTACCTGCGCGAGGCCTACACCGCCAGCGGCAGCGTCGAGGGCGTGGTGGACGCGGCGATACGCCGCTTCAAGGGCGACGATCCAAGGTTCTAGAATCTCGTCTCGCGCGCCACCCGCAGGAAGCTGTCCAGGATGGGCGTGCAGTCCAGCAGCTCCACGCCGCCCGCGCGGTGGAACTCGGGGTGCCACTGCAGGCCCATGACGAAGGGCGCCTTGGTGTAGCGGATGGCCTCCACCATATTGTCCGGATAGGACAGCGCCTCCACCGACATGTCGCGTCCCAGGGTCTTCACCGCCTGGTGGTGGATGGAGTTCACCAGCGCCTGGCCGGAGGGGGCCTTGAGCATGCGTCCCAGCGAGGACCCCTCGGGGAAGGTGACCTGGTGGCGGTGGCGGTCGTAATCGTCGTGCACGTGGGCCAGCGCCTGCGGCACGTCCGAGGCGATGTCTTGGAACAGCGAGCCACCGAAGGCCACGTTGATCAACTGGCAGCCGCGGCAAATGCCCAGCACCGGCTTGCCCGCGTCCACGAATTCATGCAGCAGTTCCAGCTCGTAGCGGTCGCGCGCCGGGTCGCCGCTCCATTCGGGGCGGGTCGGCACCTCGGCGTAGCTTTGCGGGGACACGTCCGCGCCGCCCTGCAGCACCAGGCCGTCCAGGTGCTCCGCGTAGTGGCGCAGGCGGATGTTGGAAGGGTGGATCAGGCCCTCCGTGTTCACCGTCGGCACCATGAACACCAGCACGTCGCGCGTCATCACCCAGTGCGCGATGGACTCCTCCAGGTATTGCAGGTTCTTGCTGCGCAGGCCGGTGGAGCCGGCCTCCGGATGGAAAATGCGCGCCGAGATGCCGATGCGCAGCGGGCGCTGCATCACGCGGCTGGTGACGGACGCCGCGAAGCGCCGGTAGCGCGCCATGATGACGCGGCCCCACAGGCTGAACACGGTTTCGCCGGGGTCGAGATAGCGCGGCGTGCCTTTCCTGTCCGTCTTGCGGCGGTCCGTGCGGCGGTGTTCCTCGTCGTCGTTGGTCATGACCATCCTTTCATGCTCGCTCCTTTGCTTGATGGGGCTGTTTTACCACAGCCCGCGGAGCGGGGTCGCATGGCTGGCGCCTCCCCCCCGCCGGCGGCGATGCTGAAAAAAGATAAATATTTCATTATTACAATTCGTGAGACTTTTCGGCGGTGGACTGTAGATAATATTCAACACCCTCGCACCGTTCATCAGCACCCGGCGTCCCCGTTTTACCGCAGCAAGGCATCAGGACCGGCCATATGGTCACCCACTCGATCTTTGACAGGACAAAACGACACCATGAGCTATTTATCGTTCGACGCCAGCGCCGCCCGCCCCGCGGCGCCCGCGGGATCCCTCCGCTCCGCCTACTCCAACTGGCTGATCGCCAACAACGGCGGCCGCTACCGCGCCACGGTGAAAGCGCAACTGACGCGGGCGAACCTGCGCCGCCAGCAGGCGGCGCTGACGGCCGCCTCGCCGGGTGACGCCGCGGGCGAGGCGAAGATCGGCACCATCGGCATCGTCGGCGGCGGCTTCGCCGGCCTGTTTTCGGGGCTGATCCTGCAGTCGCTGGGCATCGATTGCGAGCTTTTCGAAAGCTCGGACCGGGTCGGCGGCCGCATCAGCACCTGGTACTCGTCCGACTATTCGCCGCACGACAAGGACAAGGCCGGCCTGTACGGCGAGATGGGGGGCATGCGGCTGCCGCAGTTCTCGGCGGACATGCTGCCGGTGCAGCAGCTGGGGCTCGCGGTGAACGCCGTCCTGGAACGCAACGGCATGCGGGACCTGCAGGTCTACTGGCGCAAGTTCTATTACAACTCGCCGGCGCAGCGCATGCGCTACAACGACATGCCGACCTTCACCACCGCCGCCGACGCCGGCCTGGCCAGCTTCAATTTCGACCAGGCCAGGGGAGGCAACGTGCCGGAGGTGTGGTTCACGGAAAAGACGGACGCCAACGGCCAAGCCTACCTGCCGATCAACCAGATCCTGGGCCAGGTCAACCAGCCCTTCATCGACGCCATCAACAGGTCGTTCGCGGAAGGCTTCGCGATGCTGATGGAGTACGACCAGTACTCCATGTGGGACTACCTCACCACGGTCTTCACCCTCGGCGACCTGCAGCAGTACTACGACCCGGCCATGGGCGCCAAGAGCGATCTGCTGCCATGGCCGGTGGTGAGCTTCCTGGAGACCACCAACGTGGGCACCGGCATGTACTCGGTCTCCTTCGTGGAGATGGTGATCGCCGTGTACGACTGGGGCGGCAGCAAGAATCCCTACCAGCCCTCGGACCCGAACATCTATATGCTGACGGTGGACAAGGGCATGCAGTGCTTCCCGGACGCCTGCCACGCGGTGCTGGACCTGGAGGACGGCGTGCTGCCGGAGGACGGCAAACTGGCGCAAATCCAGGTCGGCATGCTGCCCGCGGAGCCGGGCGGCCCGTACTCCTACACCGCGCCCAACCTGACGCCGGACGCCCGGCCGCCATTCCACACGGCGGCGGCCCGCGCGGACGCGCCGCAAACCGCCCCGCGGGCGCCGAAGAGAAAGCAGCGCGTCTTCCTCAAGCACAAGGTGGTCGGCCTGCAGTACGACCCGACGCTGTACCCCGGGCAGGGCGGTATGAAAGTGCAGCTGCGGGACCTGGCCACCGAGGACGCCCCGCTGGTGGAAAAACAGTACCCCTACGTGATCAGCACCCTGCCCAACGGCGCCTACCTGAACGGCGAATTCAAGACCGACCTGCTCGAGCGGATCTCGTTCGACAAGGCCCAGGCGATACGCGAGTGCGAGTACATGCCGGCGTTCAAGGCCTTCCTGACCTTCAAGACCCAGTTCTGGGCCAAGCTGGGCGAGCGCCAGGACCAGGGGCTGGGCGCGGCGTCGACCGACCGCCCCAACCGCCAGATCATCTATCCCTCCTACGGCTACGACGCCACCGGCGGCGTGCTGCAGGTGTACTGCTGGGCGCAGGACGCGCAGAAACTGGGGGCGCTGGACGACCGCGCCCGCGTCGCCGAATGCCTGAAGGGCATCGCCTACCTTTACCCGGACGTCGATGTCGAAGCCGAGTTTTCCGGCTACCACGACGGCAAGACCACCAAGACCTGGTTCTGGGACGAGCATGCCGGCGGCGGCGCCTTCGCGCTGTTCAATCCCGGCCAGTTCAAGAACATCTACCCGGCGCTGCTGACGCCGGAGTTCGACGGCTGCCTGAACTTCGCCGGCGAATGCTGCTCGGTCCACCACGGCTGGATCGTCGGCGCGCTGGACTCGGCCTACAACGCGGTCTACCACGTGCTCCAGCAGGCCGGCGCCCACGACAAGATCAGGCGGATGGAGGAAACCTGGGGCGGCTACGCGCCGCCGGACATCTCGGGCGACGCCGCCACCGCGTCGCGCATGGAGTACGCCTTCCGGTACAACGAGGTCGATCGCAAGGCCTCGTCGGTCGCGCCGGGCGCCGCCGCCAGCATCTACGGCGACTCGGACTACGAGTTCACCGGCCAGGTGCCCGCTTTCATCGCCGACTTCGACAAGGCGCCGCAGTCCATGAAGCGCACCGCGAAGGACAAGCAGGTGCTGCAGATGCTGAACAACCAGTGGGGCGACAACGTCGCGCTGCGGGCCAGGGCGGAGGAGGGCGCCCCCGCGAAGCCGGGACCAGCCGCCAGCGCGGTGGAGCGGCTGGAGGCGATCTACTACGGGAACAACTTCCAGACCATCCCCGCGCCCAGGTTCTGGCTCAAGGACGACGACGAATTCGCCCGCCAGCAGGTGGCCGGATTCATGCCCAACCTCTTGACCGCCGTGAGTCCGCAGGATGTGCGCGACCTCATCGAAAGCGCCGACATCCGCGACGCCGGCGCGCTGGGGCCGATCGAGAACATCGACTACGTCGCCGATTACCGCAAGTTCCTGCGGGCCTGCACGGTCACGCCGGAGCGGTACTACCTGCCCAAGCCCATCGTGTTTTTCACCGTCAGCGGCGAGGGCGAGCTGATGCCGGCCGCGATACAACTGGAGCATTCGGGGGAACTGTTCACCCCCGGCATGCCGAACGCCGAAAACGCCTGGCTGCTGGCGAAAATGCTGACCAACTGCGCCGGCCAGACGCTGCACGACGTGGGCTTCCACCAGCTGCTGACGCACCAGATCTGCGCCATGGTGTCGGTGGCCCTGTTCTCCGAGGAGGTGTTCAATCCGGCCGGCAGTCCGCCGTCGGCCTTCGCCTTCCAGGAGCACCCGGTGTTCAAGCTGCTCCGGCCGCACGTGAGCAAGGCGCTGGAGTTCCAGCAGACCATCTACAACCGCGACTACCACCCCGGCCTGCCGGACTTCCCGGCCACGCGCCAGACCAACGGGGCGCCCGGCGTCTACAACCTGGGCTTCGTCTACGACCTGATCTTCTCCTGCGGCCGCATCGGCAACTACCAGCTGCAGGACAGGATCTACAATGATACGGACTTCCGCTTCCTCGAACTGGCGCTGCCGGCGGACGCGACGAAGAGGGGCGTGCGGGACACGCCGTTCTCCTATCCCTATGTGCACGACGCGGCGCTGTGGTACGACGCCATCGCGGGCTTCACCGGCCGGTTCGTCGACGCCTGCTATCCCGGCGGCGACCGGGCCGTCGCGGACGACGTGCAATTGCAGCGCTTCTTCGCCAAGCTGATCCCGGCCTTCAACCATGTCGACGGCGTGACGCAGGCGCGGCGCTTCCCGGCCGAGGTGGTGACCACCGGGGCGCTGAAGGAGGTGCTCGCCATGTTCGTCTGGCAGTTCTCGGTGCAGCACACGGTGGTCAACGACGGCGCCTACAACCAGGCCGCGTTCGTGCCGAACGCCTCGACGCTGATGTACGCGCCGCCGGCCGGCAAGCCGTCCTCCCAGTGGAGCGCGGACGACGTGATCAACTGCCTGCCATCCAACGCCGTGCAGTACCCGTCGCTGGGCGGTATGAACTTCATGGACGTGCAGATCAACGCGTCCGTCACCGGGCAGGGGCCGTATCCCGAAACGGTCTGGGGTCGCATGACGCTGGAGCCGTCCATCGACGTCCTGCAGGACAGCTATGCCTTCGGCGACACGGGCTTGCGCGCCATCGTCGACAACTTCTATCAGGAGACCAGGAACATCGGCGACGCCATCGCGCTGCGGCAGGCGAAGGACGTCGCCCGCTATGTCGCCCTGCGCCCCGGCGCCACGGCCATTCCGCAGACGGTGGTGTTCGACCTCATCACGCCGGCCAATGTGATGAACACCATCCAGACTTGATCGGCGGCCAAATCAGCGGCTGAAGTAGAGGCGATGCAGATCGGGCAGGCTGACTTGATCGGCCGGCTGCGACAGGACCACCTTCCCGGTCTGCATCAAATACACATGGTCGGCGATCGCCACCGCGCGCTCGGTGTTCTGCTCGACCAGCACAATGGTGCGGCCCTCGCGCTTGAGCCGCGCCAGAATGTCGAACAGCTCGGTCACCATCACTGGCGCCAATCCCAGCGAAGGTTCGTCGACGATCAGCAAGCGCGGGTCGGACATCAGGCCGCGCGCCAGGGCCAGCATCTGCGCCTCCCCGCCGGAAAGCGCACCCGCCAACTGCCGCCGGCGCTCGCGCAAACGGGGGAACATGGCGTAGGAGGCCTCCAGCCGCTCCCGCGCGTGCGCGCGGTGCGCCGCGGGGAAGGCGCCGACGATCAGGTTCTCCTCCACGCTCATGTCGCGGAAGATCATCCGTCCCTCGGGAATCATGGCCACGCCGGCGGCGGCCATGTCCCAGGTGGGCGTGCCGCCGAGCGGCGCCCCATGCAGGCGGACCTGGCCACTGGTCGCCGGGATCAGCCCCATGATGGCGCGCAGCAGCGTGGTCTTGCCCGCGCCGTTCGGGCCGATGATGGCGGTGAGCCGGCCCGGCTGCGCCGCCAGCGACACGTCCCACAGCACGTTGATGGCGCCGTAGCCTGCCCGCAGCCCCTCCACTTCAAGCATGGTCAGCCCCCGTATAGCTCTTGATGACGGCCGGATCCCGGAACACCTCGTCCGGCGTGCCGTCCGCGATCAGCTGCCCAAAGTTCAGCACCGCCACACGGTGGCACAGGGTGCTGATGGTGTCGATATCGTGTTCGATGATGACGATGCCCACCCCGTAGCGCCGGTGCAGCTCCCCCAGCATGGCCATGAAGCGCCGCTTGCCGGTGGTTTCGAGTCCGGCCAGCACCTCGTCCAGCAGCAGCAGGCGCGGCTCGGTGGCCAGCGCCTTCGCCACTTCCAGCGCCTTAAGTTCCGTCAGCGCCAGGCCCGTGGCGGCGTCGCTCTCCGCCTTCGCGGCCAAGCCGGTGAAGTCGAGGATGTCGTCGAGCCTGGCCCGGTCCACCTTGCCGGCGCCGAAGCGCTGGGCGACGACGAGGTTTTCGCGCACCGTCAACTGGTGCAGCGGCTGCGGGATCTGGAAGGTGCGGCCTATGCCAAGCCGCGCGCGGCCATGCATGGGCGTGCGCAGCACGTCGCGGCCCTCGAAGCGGATGCCGCCGCCGGTAGGCTTGACCAGGCCGGAGATGGCGTTGAACAGCGTGGTCTTGCCCGCCCCGTTGGGACCGACCAGGCCCAGCACGTCGCCGCCGCCGGCCTTCAGGGACACGCCGTCGAGCGCCATCAGGCCGCCGAAGCGCACGGAGAGCTGGTCCAGTTCAAGCATGGCGACCGCTCCCCAGGCTCCGCAGCAGCGGCAGCAGGCCGCCGGGGCTGAGCATGATCATCGCCACCAGCAGCGCGCCGAGCACCAGCTGGTGGCCGGTGGGCAGCAACTCCTTGAACACCAGCTGGTCCGCCAGCGACACGAACACCGCGCCCAGGACCGGCCCCGCGATGGTGCGGTAGCCGCCGAAGATGGCGGCCACGATGGGCAGCGTGACCCACAGGCCGTTGAAGGCGTAGTCCGGGTCGAGGAAATTGATGTAGTGGGCGTTGAAGGCGCCAGCCACGCCGGCCATGAAGGCCGACACCAGCAGCATCGCGCCCTTCAGCAAGGTGCTGTTGACGCCGATGACACGGGTGGCGTCCTCGCTGCCGTGCATGGCGCGCAGCGCCAGGCCGTGGTGGCTGCGGTTGATCAACGTGTAGGCGAGGCCGAACAGCGTCACGATGGTCAGTATCACCAGGTAGGCGCCGGTCTTGCCGCTGAAGTCATGGCCCAGCACCACTGGTAGCGCGGGGATGCCCGAGATGCCGGCCGCGCCGCGCGTGACCGAACTCCATTCGGTGGCGATGATGCGGAAGATGTGGGCGTAGGCCAGGATGGCGAGCGCGAAGTAGGGCCCGCGCAGGCGCAGCACTGGCAGCATCGCCAGCGACGCGGCGGCGGCGCCCAGCCCGCCGAGCGGCAGGCCGGCCGCCACCGGCAGGCCCAGCGTGGTGGTGGCCAGGGCTGAGGCGTAGGCGCCGACGCCGAAGAAGGCCGAGTGGCCGAAGCTGATCATGCCGCCCAGGTTGCCGAGCAAGGCCCAGGACAGCGCCACGCAGCCGATCACCAGCGAGGCGATGATCACGCTCATCACGTAGTTGTTGGTCCCCAGCGTCAGCGGCACCACGATATAGGCGAGGGCGGCGAGCGCGATGAAGCCGGGCTTCAGGCGCTGTTTCATCCGCGCCTCGCCACGGCCCCGAACAGGCCGTTGGGCAGCACGAACAGCACCAGCAGGAACAGCGTCATGCCCGCCAGCTCCTGCAGCGAGGAGCTGGCCAGGGTGACGGTCAGCGCCTCGCACACGCCCAGCAGCACGGCGCCCAGCAGCACTCCGGGTATGGAGCCGACGCCGGCCAGCACCGTGATGATGAAGGCCTTCACGGTCAGCGCGCCGCCATAGGCCGGCTGGATCACCCCATAGCTGAACAGGGCCACGCCCGCGAACGCGGCCAGGATGCCGGCCACGACGAAGGACACCAGTTCCACGCGACCCGGGTTGATGCCCATCAGCTTGGCGGCGTCGCGGTTGCTGGACACGGCGCGCAGCGCGCGGCCATACCAGCTGCTGGACAGCCACCACCACAGCGCGGCCAGCAACGCCAGGCTCACGGCGAAGAAAATGATCTCGCTGCGCATGCTGTACAGCGGGCCGACGACGAAGGCCTCCTGCAGCCAGCTGGAACTGGTGGAGCGCACGTCCGCCTTCCACGTCAGCAGGATGGCGTTGGTGAGGATGACGCCGATGCCGAAGGTGAGCAGCAGGGAATTGATTTCGCGGTCTTGCTTGATGCGGCCGACGGTCCAGTGCACGCCCACCGCCGCCATGCCGGTGGCCAGCAGCGCGAGCGGGATGGCCGCCACCGGTCCCCAACCCAGTTGCGACTCGGCGGTGTAGGCGACATAGGCGGCCAGCAGCACCAGTTCCCCGTGCGCGAGGTTGATGATCTTCATGGTGCCGAACACCAGCGCCAGGCCCAGCGCGATCAGCGCGTACGAGCCGCCTTGCAGGAGGCCGGAGTACAGGGCCTGGAGTATCAGCTCGGTCATGTTACAAGCAAACGGCAAAGGCCGGGGTCAGACCCAACGGGTCTGACCCCGGGTTTTGACGTTGGTTTACCATGGCACGGCGGGATACGCCATCTTGCCCGTGGCATGCTCCTTCGGCCACACGATCGCGATCTTCTTGTCCTGGTGCTGCCCCATGCGGTGCACGAAGTTGGGGTTGTCGCCGTTGGCGGCGAACTGCACGCGGCCGATCAAGGTGCCGCGATCGGTCTTGCGCAACTCGTCGGCGATGCCGCCTTTCCTCACCGTGCCCTTGTCCGCCGCCCGCGCGATGGCGTCGAACAGCAGCGACGCCTGCACGTAGCCGAACTGGCCCAGGTAGTCCGGCTCCTTCTTGTACAGCTGCCGGTAGGTGTCCGCGAAGGCCTTGCCGTCGGCGGTTTCGAAGGTGGCGGGGAAGGGCAGCAGGGCGGTGCCGTAGACATTGGGCATCAGGTCCGGGAACTCGGCCGCCATCTTCGGCGTGGCCAGCGACCACACGCCGACCAGCGCCTTCAGCGACGGCTTGAGCACCCGCGCCGCGCGCAAGATGCCGACGTAGTCGTTCTCGTAGCCCACCATCAGCAGCACTTCCGACTTGTCCTGCAGCTTCACCTTGTTGATGATGGGCTTGAAGTCGGTGATGGCCGGATCGAAGGAGTGCGCTTCCGCCTTCACGCCCTTGGACGCCAGCGCCTTCTGCACCGACACGGCCAGGTCGCTGGTGGCGTCCTTGGTCGAGTAGACGATGGAGACCGACTTCGCGCCCATTTCGTCCAGCAGCCCCAGCACGGCGCGCTCGTAGCCGGCGGTATTGTTGATGCGGAAGAAGTTCCTGCTGCCGCGGGACACCAGGCTGTCGTCCACGCCGCCGGAAGTCATGTAGACCAGTTTGAGCTTGTTGGCCGCGTCCGACGCCGGCGCGATATTGTTGGAGCCGTAGCCGCCCGTGATGGCGACCACGCCCTGGCTGGCCAGCTTCTCGACGGCGGCGATGGCCTTGGCGGGCGTGGACTCGTCGTCCACGGTGAGGATCTTGACCTTGTGCTTGCCGTTGTTTCGGTTGAACACCTCGGCCGCCACCATCACGCCCTCGTGCATGCCCGAGCCCACGCGCGCCAGCGCGCCGCTCATGGGCAGTTCGGCGCCCACCAGGAACTCTTCCGCTTGCGCCGCGCCGCTGAAAGCCGCAGCCATCATGGCTGCCAGGGCTATTTTAATCATGGGGATTCTCCGTAATTTGGTCCTGCGCCATCTCTTGCGCCATTTGCCGCAAGCGGCCTTTCAGTATCTTGCCGGTGGCCGCGGCTGGCAATGCTTCCATCATGATAATGCGTGCCGGGCATTTGTAGTGGGCCAGCCGGCTTGCGGCGTGGGCGCGCAGTTCCTCCAACAGCTCGGCGGCATCCCCCTTGCGGCGCGGATGCGGTTCGACGAAGGCGATCACTTCCTCTTCGCCATTGGCCACGCCAATCCCCACCACGGCGGATTGGACGACGTCCGGGTGGGCGTTCAGCACGGTCTCCACCTCCAGCGGGTAGACGTTGAAGCCGGAGTGGATGATCAGCTCCTTGGCGCGGCCGACGATGAACAGGGCGCCATCGCCATCCCGGCGGGCCACGTCGCCCGTGCGCAGCCAACCGTCGGCGTCGATGGCCGCGGCGGTGAGCGCGGGCTCCTTGTAATAGCCCAGCATGACGTTCGGGCCGCGCACCAGCAGCTCGCCAACGCCGTCGCCGCCGTCGTCGATGCGGACTTCGATGCCGGGGATGGCGTAGCCGACCGAGGTGTCGTCGCGCGGCGCGTCCAGGCGGGTCTGGCTGATGGTGGGCGAGCTCTCCGTCATGCCGTAGCCGTTGTGCAGCGGCTGGCCGAGCAGCTTTTCCACCTGCCGCTTCAGCAACGGGTCCAGCGGCGAGCCGCCCGCGTAGGCGAAGCGCAGGTCGGTGGCCAACGGCGTTTCCGCGCCGCCCAGCGTCTCCAGCAGGCGGGCATACATGGCGGGGACGCCTTGCACGATGGTCAGCCTGTCGTGGCGCAGCGCGCGCAGCAGGGCCTCCACCGAGAAGCGCGGCTGCAGGTACAGGCAGGCGCCCGCGTACAGCGTGCCGAGCATGACGGACGCCAAGCCATAGACGTGCGAGATCGGCAGCACGCCATACACCCGGTCGCCCGGCGCCAGCCCGCGCAGGGCGCTGGACACGGCGGCGATGAACAGCAGGTTGCGATGCGAAAGCATCACACCCTTGGATAGTCCGGTGGTGCCGGTGGTGTAGATCAGCGCGGCGGCTTGCCGGGCGCCGTCGGCGAAGACAGGTTCCTGCACAGCGGCCTGGCTCAAAGGCCCGGCGGTCCAGGCCTCCACGGCGGGTGCACCGCCGCGCCGCGCGCCAGGGGACAGACACTCCGCGCCACACGCCTCGGCAAGTTCATGCGACGTCGACCGCGTGTCTGTCCCCGGTGATGCGCCTCCGGTCCGCCCCGCAACGCCCGCGCCGTGCCGCCTGGCGTGGCCCGCCGCCTCGGAGGAGACGGCATCGGTGTAGACCAGCAGCCGCGCCCCCGAATGGTCGCGGAACTGGTCCACCTCCCGTTCGGACAGGCGCGCGTTGACGTTGACGGCCCAGGCGTCGATCGCGGCGCAGGCGAAAATCAGCGTGATCTGCGCCACGCTGTTTTCGCCCACGATCATCACCCGGTCCCCCGCCCGCACACCCAGGGCGCGCAGGCGCGCGGCCGCCGCATCCATGGCCGCCGCCAGTTCGCCATAGGTGACGATGCGCCCATCCTCGGACAGCGCGGGCGCGTCCGGCGCGGCCTCCGCCCGGAGGCGCGGAATGTCGCTGATGCGCGCGGGCAGGGAAGCCAGCAGGGTGGCGACGTCCATCAACCCTGCGCCGCCCGTATCATATTGCGCGCGATGACGATCTGCTGGATCTGCGACGTGCCCTCGTAAATGCGGAACAGCCGCACGTCCCGGTAAAAGCGCTCGGCCGCGTATTCGGACACATAGCCCGCGCCGCCGTGGATCTGCACCGAGCGGTCGGCCACCCGGCCGCACATCTCGGACGCGAACAGCTTGCAGCACGAGGCCTCGGTCGAGATATCCTCGCCGTTGTCGCGGCGGCGGGCCGCGTCCAGCACCATGCTCCTGGCGGCGTAGATCTCGGTCTTGCTGTCGGCCAGCATGGCCTGGATCAGCTGGAACTCGGCGATGGCCTGGCCGAACTGCCTGCGCTCCATGGCGTAGCGCAGCGCGTCGTCCAGCATGCGCTCGGCCGCGCCCACGCAAACGGCGGCGATGTGCAGCCGTCCCTTGTCCAGCACCTTCATCGCTGTCTTGAAGCCCACACCCTCCTTGCCGCCGATGAGGTTGGCGGCCGGCACGCGGCAGTTCTCGAAGATCACGTCGCAGGTGTGCGCGCCGCGCTGGCCCATTTTCTTGTCCGTCTTGCCCAGCGAAAGGCCGGGCGTGCCGCGTTCCACGATGAAGGCGGAAATCGCGCCCGCGCCGTGGCGGGTGGCGTCGGTGCGCGCCATCACCGTGAAGATGCTCGCCTCCGGCGCGTTCGTGATGAAGCGCTTGGTGCCGTTGATGACGTAGTCGCCGCAATCCCGCACGGCCGTGGTGCGCAGCGAGGCCGCGTCCGAACCGGACTCCGGCTCCGTCAGCGCGAACGAGCCGATGATCTCGCCCGCCGCGAGGCGCGGCAGGTAGCGCTGTTTCTGCTCCTCGGTGCCGTCGATGACGATGCCTTGCGAACCGATGCCGTTGTTGGTGCCGATCAGCGAGCGGAAGGCGGGCGAGGCGTGGGCCAGTTCGAAGGCCACGCGCACCTCCTCCTCCATGGTCAGTTGCAGGCCGCCGTAGGCCTCGGGGATGGACAGGCCGAACAGGCCCAGTTCCCGCATCTGCGCCACCAGCGCGGGCGGGATCTCGTCGGTCTCCGCCACCTGGTGCTCGTGCGGCACCAGCACTTCGCGCACAAAGCGGCGCAGGCTGTCGAGCAGGATGGCCAGGGTTTCATCGTCACGTATCATCGGTTTCCTTGTCGGTTCAGGCGCGGCCCAGCTGCATGTCGATATCGCGCACCAGCCGCACCAGGCGCGGACCCAGGTCGTCCACCAGCCGCTCGCGCGACAGCACGAAGGCCGGGCCGCCGCAGTTGAACGACATGGGCTGCTCGCCGTCCACGCCCATGATGGGAACGCCCACCGCGTGCACGTCGCCCTGCCATTCGCCGGCCGAGACGCAAAAGCCATGGTCCTGATAGTCACGGAAGGCCTGCTCCACGCCTGCGCGCACACGTGGCCAGTTGTTCGGATCGCGCTCGCGCACATGGTCCAGCAACTGGCCGCGCTCCGCCTCGGGCAGCACGCACAGCAGGGCCTTGCCCATCGCGGTGGTGGCCAACGGGATGCGCGAGCCCACCTCCAGGCGCAGGGTCACATTGGCCGTGCTGCGGCAGGTCTCCAGATAGACCATGCTCAGACGGTCGCGCGCGCCCAGCGACACCGAGGCCTGCGCGTGCTCGGCCAGTTCCGCCATCATGGGCTTGGCCAGGGTGCGCATGTCCAGCGACGACAGCATGCGGTAGCCCAGCGCGAGCACGCCCGCGCCCAGCTGGTACTTGCTGGTGACGTCCGAAAAGTTCAGATAGCCCAGCGTGGTGAGGGTGTGGGTCAGGCGCGACACGGTGGGCTTGGGCAGGCCGGTGCGGCGCGCCAGGTCGGCGTTGCTCAGGTAGCGGTCGCCGGGGCCGAAACAGCGCAGCAGCTCAAGGCCGCGCGCCAGGGCGTTGACGAACTGGCGGTCCTTGCCCTCGTCGTCATCGCCGCCGAATACCGCAATGTCGTCGTCCATGGGCAGGCCTCGCTATGTTTGAAAGGCAAGTGTGACAAATTGCCCAGGCTGTGTCAATGGTTTTGTGGAATGGCGGTTTGCACAGCGAAACGCCGCAAGGTGGCGATGGCCTCGTCCTCCTCCACTTGCGGGAAGTGCTCGTAGAACTGGCCCACGGCGTGGAAATAGTCCGGCGCGTGCAGGCAAACCACGTGGTCGGCCAGCGCGGCCACCCGCTGCACCGCCTCCTGCGAGGCGACGGGCGCCGCCGCGATCAATTCCAGCGGCAAGCCCGCGCGCACGGCGGACAGGGCGACGCACATGGTGGCGCCCGTGGCCAGGCCGTCATCGACGACGATCACGGAACGGCCGGCCGGATCGGCCGGTGGACGGCCGGCGCCGAAGGTCTCGCGGCGCCGGCGCAGCACGGCCAGCTGTTGGGCGGACTCCACCGCCAGCCAGGCCGATTCCGGATCGGCGTCCGGCGACAACTGGCGGTTGCCGTGCTCGTCGATGGCGCCGATGGCGAACTCCTGGTTGAACGGCGCGCCCAGCTTGTGCACCAGCGCCACATCCAGCTCGGCCTGCAATGCCTCGGCGACGATGGCGGCGATGGGGATGGCGCCGCGCGGTATGGCGAGCACCAGCGGGCGCCGCAGGCGCAGCGCTTGGCGCCGCTGGGAGATGGCGCTGGCCAACTGGCGGCCGGCGTCGATACGGTCATGGAAGAGGACAAAGGCTGACATGGCGGCTCCTATGCGAAACCCACCCAGACAGCATAGCGCGCCGGAGGTTCGGCGTCAGGCTTTGATGTCGATCAGTGTGCCTATGCGTTCATCGGCCGCCTTGATGACTTTGGCGGACAGCTCGAAGCTGGCCTTGTAGACGAGGGAATTGGTGATATCGCCGGCCACGGCGCTGTCGGACAGCCCCTCGGCGGCGGCCAGGCCGCGCGCCTGGCTCGACAGCGTGACGCCCGATCCGGCCGGGCTGGCCTCCTGGAAGTTAGCCTGCCGCGCCTGGAAGTCCCGGGTATTCATATTGGCGACATTGTGCGCGGCGACGCCGAGCGCCCCCATGTTCGCATTCAACCCCGACAACCCCGCACTCAACGCAGACACGCCCATGACCTTTCCCTTCGGCAATGCCGCCAGTCTACCCCAAGCCCCCGCCGCACGCACCCCTCTGCCTAAAATTTCACCACCCCAACGCAACATGACAAAAACACATCGGTGTCAGGCGCGACATTCGGACAGGAGCACAGCCGTAGTCGCGAACTCATCGGCGTCGCTATGCGGTTCACGGCAACCACTGCCGAGGCCGTGTCCGAATGTCGCGCCTGACACCGATGTTGCACGGCAACTTTGCGGTTGCTTCAATATTGATACTGCGTTAACCTTGGCTATCGGGGCGCCATGCCCCTCCCACCGTCCGAAGGTGCGCCGTGTCCATCGAATCTCAGTCCGATCCTGCCCAGCTGGGAAGGTGGCTGCAGGAGGCCGCGCGGCGCGACGCCGTCGCGTTTCGTTCGCTATATATCGCCACTTCCGCGAAACTGTTCGGCTACGCGCTGCGTATATTGCATAAGCGGGAGCTGGCTGAAGAGGCCCTGCAGGAGGGTTTTGTGGCAATCTGGCATAACGCCGGGGGCTACAATGCCCAGCTTTCGGCGCCGATGACGTGGATGGCCACCATCGTGCGCAACAAGGCGCTCGATGTGCTCCGCCGCGGCGACGCGGCGCTGGACGGCGATGCCGTACCTTTTGATGACGACATAATGAACGCCTTGCACGATCCCAAGGCCACCCCCATCGAGTCGCTGCAAATCAGCGGCGACGCGAAGGCGCTGGCGTATTGCATGTCCCTGCTGGAGGGCCGCCAGCGCCAAGCCGTCGGCATGGCCTTCTTCCACGACCTTTCACACAGCGAGGTGGCGCAGCAATTGACGCTGCCCATCGGTACCGTGAAGACCTGGATACGCCGCAGTCTTGAGAAGCTCAAAACCTGCCTGGCGCAGCGGGAGCGCGCATGAACATCCGCGACAATCCGCCGCTGCGTGAAAAGCTGGCCGCCGAATATGTGCTTGGCACGCTGAGGGGCGGCGCGCGCCGCCGCTTCGAGGGCTGGATGCACAACGACGCGGCCCTGCGCCGCACCGTCGACGAGTGGCGCGACCGGCTAATGCCGATGGCCGAATTCTCCGGCGTCCAGCGGCCGGGCAGCGGCGTGTGGCGCGGCATCGAGCGGCGCCTGAACCTGCCGTCCCAGCGCAAGCCCTGGGAGTTCTGGCGCAATCTCGATACGCTGGCCTTCTGGCGCGGTCTCAGCCTGGCCACGGGCGCGGTGGCCGCCGTGCTGGCGGTCACCGTCGCGCTGCGCGTGACGCAGGCGCCGGTCATCGACCAGGTGGCCACGCTGACCGACGAGAAGGCGCAAACCGCGCTGCTGCTGATCGGCGACACGCGCCAGGGCACCATGGAGGTGCGCGTCGTGAACAACGTGGCGGTGCCGGACGATAAGACCCTGCATCTGTGGGCCATCACCAAGGCCGGCCAGACACGTTCGCTGGGCATTCTGGCGGATAACCGCGGCGCCACGCTGGCGCTGAACGCGCGCGCGATCGGCGACGACGTGGCGCTGCTGGCGATCTCGCTGGAGCCCAAGGGCGGTTCGCCGAATCCGAACGCGCCCACCGGGCCGGTGCTGTACAAGGGCGCCTGGGTAAGGGTAATGTGATGCGCGTGATGTGATCAGAAGTTGTGCGTGAGCGTGAGGCGCAGCGAGCGGGGTTCCACCGGGTGGAAATGCCGGTCGCCGACGCCTTCAGCCGCCTCGCCGCGCAGCCGCGACGGGTAGTAATAGTCGATGTCGCTGGCCTGGCGGTTGAAGAGATTGAAGACGTCCAGCGTCAACCGGGTGCGCGGGGTGATCTTGTAGCCGATGCGGGCGCTGGCCAGCGTGGTCGGCGCGGAGCGCACGCTGTTGTCCTCCACCAGCGGGCGCGGGCCGAAGTGGCGCAGGTTGACGGCGCCGTACCACGGGCCATTGCCGTTGACGGTGGCGCCGAAGGACAGCACCTTGCTCAGCGAACCGGGGACGCGGTCGCCCGCCGGGTCGTGCTCCGAGTAGCGCGCGCGGGACAGGGCCAGGTCCAGGTCGAACAGCAGCCATGGCGCGGCCATGTAGTGATTGTTCCACTCGATGCCGCTGCGCCGGCTGGCGCGGCTCGCCTCCGTCTCCCCCGCGTCGCCGATGAACACCAGTTCCGAGGACAGTTTCAGCCTCCATAGCGACAAGGAGCTTTGCAGGCCGGGGACGATTTCGGTGCGCACTCCCAGCTCCATGCCGCGCGTGGGCGCGAGCGGGGTGACGGGCCGCGACGAGCCGCCATCCGGGAGCCGCGTCTGCGTTGCGCCGCGCGCGTCGTTGCTGTGGAAGCCCTTGCCGAAATTGACGAAGTACTCGGTCTTGTTCCATGGCCCCAGGATCAGCGACAGCTTGGGCGAGAAGACACCGTCGCGCGCCTTGCCGCTGTTGCCTTCGATGCCGCTGTCCACGTTGAATCGGTAGGTGTCGTAGCGCAGGCCCGCCACGCTGCGCAGCGTGGGCAGCCACTGGGCCACGTTTTCATAATGGAAGCCCGCGCTGCCTTCCTTGACGCGGTCTTCCCGCACCACTCCGGTACGTTCGCGCCGCGCGGTGTTGTACAGGCCGACCGGCGAGAGCCTGTCGTAGCGCAGCTGCACGCCTGCCTTGTGGCGCAGTTCCACGCCGCCGGCCTTGCCGGGCCAGGACACGCTGGCGCTGGCGCCCGCGACGCCGCGCCTTTCGCTTTGCTGGAACTGGTCGCCCCGGTCCGGATCGGCCAGCAGGTAGGTGAAGTTGCTGAACAGGTCCAGCGAGGAACGCAGCACGTAGGCGTCCGCCTCGAACAGGCGCTCGCCGAAGCGCTTGCGCATCGCGTAGGACAGGCTGTGGCGCGAGGTGTCGCCGCCGTCGCTGGCGTCCAGCGATCCGTACCGGCCTAGCTGGCCCGATTCGACGGCGCGCAGCGGGATCTGGTCGGTGGCCGTCCAGCGGTTGCTGTAGGCCATGGCGGTGACGCTGTAGCCGTCGCCGGCGGTGCCCGCGCTGTAGCGCAGCGTGGCGCTGTATTTGCGGGTCCGCTCCGGCACTTCCCATGGACCGTTGTTGCGCACGGCCTCCAGGCCGTACAGCAGCGTGCCGCCGCCCAGGCCGAAGGAGTCGGCCAGCAGCGCGCGGCGGTAGTCGTTGCCGCCGATTGTGACGGCGGCCGTGCCTTGCGCCAGCTTGTCGGCTAGCCGGAAGCGCGCGCTGCCGGCCGACGAGAAGTCGCCGTCGGCGGCGAAGTAGCCGCCCTTGCCGTAGTCGATGCGCCGCACCAGTTCGGGAATCAGGAAATTCATGTCCGAATAGCCCTGGCCGTGCGCGTGTGTGCGCATGTTGACGGGCATGCCGTCGACGTGGGTGGCGAAGTCGGTGCCGTGGTCCAGGTTGAATCCGCGCAGGAAGTACTGGTTGGCCTTGCCGTCGCCGCTGTGCTGGGTGACGATCATGCCGGGCACGAATTCCAGCAGCTCGCCGGTGCGCATCACCGGGCGGTTGGCCAGCAGGTCCGCGTGGATGGCGCCATGGCTGGCGGCGTCCGAGGTGCCGACGGCGTTGTCGTAGTGGCCGACGACGTGCACCACGGCCACCGGGTCGACCTTGGGCGCTTGCGCCTGCGCCGGCGCGAGCGGAGCCGCGGCCAGCAGCGGCAGGGCCGCGATGGCCGTGAAACGGGCTTGAGTCTTCATGGCTTTATTCCGAGCGTACGGTATCGGGGCTGGATGTGGATGCAAATGCCGACGCCCGCGCCAGTCCCGGAAGCCGCAGGTCGAAGGCGCGCTCGCCCAGCCACACGGTGGATACGAGCAGGATGGCGGCCGAGCCGCCCGCCATCACCAGGCGCTGGTAGGCCCAGCCGCGGCGCATGGCGTAGGCCAGCGGCAGGAACACGGCCACGATGGCCAGCTGTCCCAGTTCCACGCCCACGTTGAAGCCCACCAGCGCCTGCGCCAGCGCGCCTCGCGGCAGGCCGAGATCGGCCAGCACGCTGGCGAAGCCGAAGCCGTGGATCAGGCCGAACACGAAGGCCACCAGCCAGCGCTTGCCGTGCACCACCGGCGCGAGGTTGTTCAGCGCGGACAGGATGACCGAGGCGGCGATGGCGGATTCGATCCAGCGCGAGGGCAGGGACACGGCGCCCACCGCGGCCAGGCTGAGGGTGATCGAATGCGCCAGCGTGAACGCGCTGACGATCTTGCACACGTCGATGGCGGCGCCGCGGAAGTCCGGCGCCTGGCGCCAGCGGCGGTCGCGCCATACCAGCACGGCGGGCAGCAGCAGCGAGATCAGGAACAGGATGTGGTCGTAGCCTATCCAGATGTGCCACGCGCCGTGCTTCACGTAGTCCGCGAACTCTTGCAGGCGGTCGGGCGTGGCCAGCGTGAACGCCTGCTCGGGGCTGTCGGCGCCGAAGATGGCGCTGATGGTGCGGCCATTGCGGACGATGCGCGCCAGGCCCTTGTGCTGCGGGTCGATGCCGGCGAAGGCGCTGTAGGCTATGCGCAGCGTCGCCGGCGCGGCCGGGCAGCTGGCCCGGAATTTGAGCACGGTGTAGGCGCCATCGGTGTGATGGTCGATCAGCTGCCCGCCGGCAGTGACGGCGCAGGCGGCGTCGCCGCTGGCCAGCCGCAGGCGGGACAGGGCGTAGGCGGCGATGTCCGGGTGGCGGCCGCGGATTTCGTCCCAGGTCAGCCGGCCGTCGCCGTCGGCGTCCAGGCCGATGGCGAAGTCCAGGTCGCGCAGGGCGATGTCCCACTGGCCTTCGATGCGCCGGCCCTCCACGTTGAGGGTGAGATAGCTGTCGCTGGGCTTGTGGGCGGCTGCGGGGCCGCAGATTAGCGCGAGCAGCAGGAGCAGGGCCTGTACCGGTTTGTCGAGGCTCATGATGCTTTCCCCAGTCGCGCGGCCAGGGCGGCGGCCTGGCGGTCCTCGAATCCCGTGTCGGCCATCCAGCGCAGCACCGGCCGCGCGGCGGCGATGTCGCGCGCGGCCAGCGCCGCTTCGAGCAGCAGGCGGGCGTCGGCGGGCTCCTTCTGCACGGCCCAATTCTTCTTCGCCAGCGCGAGCGCGGCGGCGGTGTCGCCCCGCAGGTGCAGCTCGTAGCGCGCCTGTTCGCGCTGGTGCACGCTGTCGCCCCGGCGCAGCGCGGCGTCGAAGCGGGCGGCCAGTTCGCGCCGCGCGTCCGCAAGTTGCGCCGGCGATTCGCCGCCCAGCTTGAGGGCCAGCGCGTGGCGCAGCAGCAGGGGGTCCACGCGGCCATGGTCCCGCAACAGCGCGGTGACCTCGCGTGGACGCTCTTGGACCAGCAGGAAGTCGGCGTAGGCGCCCAGCAGGTAGCCATCGTCCGGGCTGATGGCCAGGGCCTGCCGGTAGCGCGCCTCGGCGCCTGCCGCGTCGCCATGGCGTTCGCACAATTCGGCGAGCAGGGTCAGCGACCATGCCCGCAGTTCGGCTGGGGCGCCCGCGCCGCGGAGGTGGATGGCGTCCAGCAGGCGGATGCTCGGTGCCAGGCGTCCGGTGATGCTGGCGGTGTTGGCCAGGCAAGTGGTGGCCACCAGTTCGTCGGCCAGCGACGACAGGCGCGCGCAGCTGGCGGTGGCGCCGCCGTAGTCGCCGACAACGGTTTGCACCGTGGCGCGCGTGAGCCAGGCTTGCGGTTCGCCCGGGGCGGCCTTGGTGACGGCCTCCAGGTCGGCCAGCGCCTCGGCGTAGCGGTGGGTGGACTGGTTCAGCGTGGCGCGCAGGATGCGCACTTCGGTGGGCGGCGCCGGCTGCGTCCACCACGGGGCCAGCGCGGCTTGCGCGTAGCCGTTGTAGCGGGGATCCGACGCGCCGCGGCCGATGGCGATGTAGCGCCGCGCCAGCGCGGCGGCGGTGGCGGGGTCCTTGGGATTGGCCGCCAGTCGCGCGCGCATGCGCAGCAGCTCCTGTTGGCCGGGATCGCTTCGGCGCGGCAGGGTTTCGATGACCTGGGCGCCCGACGCGGGCACGTAGGGAGCGGCGGCGGCCTGCAAGGCGCACAGGCCCAGGGCAATCAGGGTAAGTGGTTTCATGGCGTTGTGCGGAAATGTGTTGGAAATGCTGGTGGACCGTATCCCGTCGTTCCCGCGCAGGCGGGAGCCCAAGTTCCTGGCGGTGCCCGAAACTTGGGTCCCGCGCCTGCGCGGGGACGACGGCGGGCACGGCGGGCACCCTTACTCCACCTTCTCCGGCTCCAAGTCTTCCGGCATGGTGGCGGCGACGGCGTCGATCTCCTCCGGCTCCTTGTCCTCCGGCGACGCCCCGACGAAGGCCGTCACCGACTTGAAGAAGGCGTCCAGCGTGACGACCGGCGGGGTGATGACGGGCGGCGTGGTGCCGCCGCCGTCATGTCCGCCGCCGCCGCAGGCGCTCAGCAGCAACAGCGCGGCAATGCTTGCAAGCTTGTTCATGTCGGCCTCCTTATTGCTGCGGCGAGCCGGCGATCGGCGTTTTCAGGTAGGGGAAGGCGGCCGTGAAGGCGCCGTCGTCCAGGTAGGCGCCGTCGGTGAAGCGCAGCGCGCCGGCCGGCGCGTCCGACGGCGCGCAGCCCAGGTTCAGCGTGCACAGCTTGCCCATCACCACGCGCAGCGAGATGTCGACCACGTCGTCGCCGGGACGGCGGCCATTGGGGTAGCCGGCGTTGTCGCCATCGATCACGCCCAGGCGCTTTTGCGCGCCCATCGCCACCGGCGCGATCGAGGTGTTCAGCCGCAGCATTTCGGACGCCGTCACCGACGCCGGCTGGTTCAGCCCCTTGACGCCGGTGAGGAAGGCGGCCACCAGGTCGTTGCGCGGGAAGTTGGTGGGCGCCTTGGCGCCGGCGCCGCCGTACAGGATTTCAACCAGCGCGGGCAGCGTGGGGTTGGTGACGTAGTCCGCGAACTGGCCGTCGGCCGTGGGCTTGCTGTGGTTGAAGCGGTCCTTGTCCTTCAGGCCGATCACCACCTCGTTCACCAGCGGCATGCCCAGGCGCGACACCTGTGTCCAGGCGCCGCCCTCCTTGGACGCGCCCACCCTGGTGCCCGGCATGGCGTTGAGCAGGCGGCCCTGGCGCATGCTGGCCGTGGTCCAGCCGCCGATCACGGGGTTGGTGCCGCCGGCGGCCGTCAGGCAGGATTTTGCCACTTCCAGTTCGATCGAGGTGATGTTCTTGTCCGCCAGGTCGTCCTTGGCGGCCCGCTCGGCGTTGGCCGCGAATTCGACCGCCGGCGCCTTGATGTTGATCAGGTCGAAGGTCTCGCCCAGGTTGACCGCGAACGGGTCCTTGCGCTGGCCGACGAACATGCGGGCCGGCGTGGCGCAGCCGGGGATGTTGACGGCGTAGACGTGCTTGGCCGCGTACGCCGCGTAGTTCGGAATCGACTTGTTGCCGATGTTGTCCAGCGGCTTGTCGAAGGTGGTGCCGCCGCCGCTGGCGTTGGTGAGCGCCGCGCGCGTGCCGCCGCGGCGGTCCCCGCGCACCAGGTTCACGGTGTAGGTTTCGCGCACGTTGGCGCCGGCGGCGTTGACGTCGGCGATGGCGCCGCCGTTGATCACCAGCGGAATCGACACCTTCTTGCCGCCCACCGTGAGCTGGGTGTCCTTGTTGGCGTTGTTGAAGCGGAACTGGAAGGTCAGGTCCTCCTTGGCGTCGCCGTTGTTGTCGATGTGGATCTCGTACAGCGCGTCCGGGTCCATCTGGAAGTAATTCGGGCCGCCGTAGGCGTCCTGCAGCGGCACGTAGTTGGCGATCAGCGTGACGTAGTCGGCGCGGCCCGGCTCGTAGCTGCGGAACATGTAGAAGTCGGTCGCGTCCACCGTGGGTTGCTTGGTGATGAAGGGCGCCTCCCGGTGGCTGGACGCCTGCGCCGGCGGCGGGCAGATGGCCATCAGGCCGGTCATCGCGAGCATTGCTACCTGGATCTGCCGGTTGAACGGCCTCTTGACGATGTGTGACATTTCTCTTTCCCCCAATAGGTTTAACGGAATGGCAGCGCCCGGTGACCAATGCAGCGCCGCACTGCCATATACGGGTGAGACCCGCGGGTGGATTCAAAATTCTTAAAATTATTCGGCTGCTATCGCAATGGCTGGGTTTGTGACGTAAAACCCTGTTTTTGCTGGGTTTTTTGGCGTTTTGGTATTGCTTTCGAAAAACGATGCCCGCAAAATCGGGACATTGCCCACTCCCAATTATCCGGAGCGAACCATCGACACCGCCGCGACCCTCTTCCGCCGTTTCAGCCCCCGCATCGTCATCGCCCTGGCGCTGGGCGGCCCTTTCGCGGCATCCTCCGCGTCCGCCCCGGCGCCGTTGCCGGTCACGCAACTGAACGAGCAAGTCATCATGGTGCCGGCCGGGCCGGGCTTGGGCGTGGCGCTGGAAACCACCGTCTACAAGCCGGACGGCGCCGGACCGTTCCCGCTGCTGGTGATCAACCACGGCAAGGCGCCGGGCGACCCCAAGCTGCAGACGCGCGACCGCTTCGTCCACATGGCGAGCGCCTTCGTGCGGCGCGGCTACGCGGTGATGGTGCCGATGCGCACCGGCTTCGCCCAGTCGTCCGGGAAATACATCGACCACGGCTGCAACATGACGGCCAACGGCTACACCCAGGCCAACGACGTGCGCGACGCGATCAACTACGCGCGCCAGCAGCGTTGGGTGGACGCGGAACATATCGTGGTGGCCGGCCAGTCCTACGGCGGCCTGGCGACCATGGCGCTGGCCACGCAGGAGATCCCCGGCGTGCGCGGCGTGATGAACTTCGCCGGCGGCCTGCGCGTGCATGGCGGCTCGTGCGACTGGCAGGGCGCGCTGGTGCGCGCCTTCGCCGAGTACGGCAAGCGCAGCAAGATGGAAAGCATGTGGATGTACGGCGCCAACGATTCCTACTTCGGCCCGGAGCTGGTGAAGCGCATGCACAGCGCCTACACGGTGGGCGGCGCCAGCGCGCAGCTGATCGCCTTCGGCGAATTCAAGCGCGACGCGCACACCATGCTGGCCAGCCGCGACGGCGAACAGCTGTGGCTGCCGGAGGCGGAGCGCTTCCTGGCGCGCATCGGCATGCCGGTGCGGGAGAAGTTCGCGGTGGCGCCGCAGCAGCAGGCCACCAGCTACGCGGCGGTGGACGACGTGTCCGCGCTGCCGTACCTGGCGTCCACCGGCCGCGAGGCCTACCGCAGCTTCCTGCAACGCCAGACGCCGCGCGCGTTCGCGGTGTCGGCGTCCGGCGCGTGGGGCTGGGCGGAGGAGGGCGAGGACCCGGCCGCCAACGCGCTGGCCGCCTGCCAGACCCGGAGCCCGCAGCCTTGCCGGCTCTACTCGGTCGACAACTTCGTGGTGTGGCCGGGCGACAGCTCGGCCGGCCGGACCGAATAATGCCGCTTTCCCCCGCGCGGGTCGGTCGGCATGCTGCCTGACCTTCCGGTCGTGCCGACGATCGCCGAACCGTTGAGGTAAAGAGCCGGGGCGTAGCTTTGCGGTAGATCAAACCCCATCCGCGCGGGCCGGCACATGATGGTCGATTCACGTCCACTACTTCGAGTCCGCGATGACGATAAGACAATTCCTGCTGCAAAGACCAGGCCTGGACCGTGCCGGAACGCGCGTGGTCGCCGGACCCGCGTTGCGAATCCGGCGCGCGGGCATTGTTTTCATGGTGGCGACCGTCTTGCTGGCCATTGTGTTTGGCGGGGATGGGCCGGCGGAGGCGTCCGGCGGCACCGACGCGCCGCTGGTCGCCGCGGCGCGGCTGGCGGCCGCGTTGGCGTGGCTCGGCTCGCTGGCCTATCTGGCGGACACGGTCGGCGGCAAGCCCGAGCGGGTCCGGGTACTGCGCGCGGACGGCAGCAGCCAGATGGCCGACGTCTACGGCGCCAGCGACATAGCGGACGGCCACACCCGGGAAGTCAAGGCCCGCTTCTATCACTACACCGGCGAGCCCGCATGGCTGACGGGCAATGGCTACGAAAAAATGCCGATCACCCGGACAGGCGCGCGATTGGCGACGCCATAGGCGGCACTACGAGACTTCTCAAAGGAAGCCGCGGGCGCGGTGATTCAGTTCTTGTCGTATTGAAAGCACTGCACGCGGGCGAAGGCCTCGGCGGTCTTGGTGTGCGCGACAACCATGCGGTCGAACAGGTCGCGCGCCAGCAGGTGGTAGACCTCGATCTTGGCGCACTCGCTCAGTTCGTGGGCGACTGCCTGTTCCTCGGCGAGGGCGGCCGCGAATTCGCGATACGCCGCCAGGCCTTCTTGGCGATAGATCGACATGCTGACCTCCTGATCGAAAAGTCATCATAGCATGGCGGGCCGCCCGGCGACGGGAACGGTCGCCAAGGCGGCAAGCGCGCGGCGCTCTACCGCGCGGTGAACGTGTAGCGTCCGGACGCCACCTCGAACACCGCTTTTCCGCCCTCATGCTTGACGAACTTGACGTGGGGCGTGTCGCCCGCTTTTCCATCGATCAGCACGGCGCCGGCGTGGCTGGCCGGGATGAGCACCGTGGCGCTGCTGTTGGCCGGGATCGCGAACGTGTACTCCGTCTTGTCGCCGGCCCGTTTCCAGCCGCTTTCGATGCGGCCATACATGCCGTCGTAGTGGCCCTTCGCGTGGCGCATGCCGCCGGTGGGATCGGCTTCCGGCTTCAGGATGAAGTGCTTGAATCCCGGGCTGGCCTCGTCGCGGGCGATCCCCAGCGAATGGTCCACCATCCACGCGCCGACGGCGCCGAAGGAGTAGTGGTTGAACGAGTTCATGGTGTTGTTGCCACCGAAGCCGTTCGTGGCGGTGTACGAATCCAGCCGCTCCCACACCGTCGTCGCGCCCTGTTCCACGGGGTAGAGCCAGGAAGGGTAGCTGGTCTGCTGCAGCAGACGGTAGGCCAGGTCCGAACGGCCGCTGTCCGACAGCGCCTGGTTGATCCACGCGGTGCCGATGAAGCCGGTCATCAGGGAATAGGGCGGCAGGGCCGTGCCGTTCCCGGCGTGGTTGGCGCGCTGCACGGTGGTGGCGAGGTGCCGCCCGGCCGCTTCCCGTTCCTTGTCTCCCAGCAGATCGAACGCCAGCGGCAGCACGTACGAGGTCTGGGTGTCGATCGGGTCGCCCGCGCTGCGCTTCGTGGCGGGGAACTGGTTGAACGAGGAACGCACCGTCTTGCCGGATTGCGGATCGATATAGTGCGCGCTGAAGAAGCGCTTGCGCTCCGCGATGAGCCGGTCGAAGGCCTCGGCGTCGGCGGCCTTGCCCAGTACCGCGGCGAACCTGCTCATGATTTGCAGGTCGTTGATGAACTGTGCTTCCCACAGCAGGGAATTGTCGTTCTTCTCCTGTTCCGGCCCCAGCCAGTCGCCCAGGTTGCCCCACGCGGTCGGGTCTTCCTGGACCAGGACGCCGCTCTGGCGATCGAAGTTCTTCGCCACGACGAAGTCGATGTAGCGCTTCATCGCGTCATAGTGCTCCGCCGCCAATGCCTTGTCGGCGTACTGCTGGTAGCTTTCCCAGGCCACGGTGATGGCCGCGCTGCCCCAAAGCACGCCGCCGAAGCCGCCGCCCAGCGGCGCCACGTCGGTGAACCTGCCATCGTCGCGCTGGGTGTCGCGCATGGCCAGCATATGCCTGCGCAGGAATTGGGGCAGCTCGGCCATGTAGGTGGCGGTGCGGGAAAACACCGAGATATCCCCGCTCCAGCCCAGGCGCTCGTTGCGCTGCGGGCAGTCGGTGGGAATCGACAGGAAATTGCCGTAGGTCGACCAGGTGATGTTTTCCCAGAGCTTGTTGACCTTGGCGTTGGAGGTTTCATAGTGCGACGCCAGCTTGTGCACGGAACTGAGCACGCGGCCAGTGACGGACTTGAGCGGGAGCGCCTTGGCCAAGCCGGTGATCTCGATGTAGCGGAAACCGTGGGAAGTGAAGCGGGGCGCGATCACTTCCGCGCCGCCACGCGTGACGTATATTTCCTGGGCCATCGCGCCGCGTATGTTCTCGAGCATGATCATGCCCTGGTTGCCGGCGTACTGCGGCATGTCGGGATAGCTCACTTCCGCGAAGCGCAGCACCACCTTCTTGCCAGGCGCCACGCCGGACAGCATGACTTCCGGCACGCCCACCATGTTCTGGCCCATGTCGTACACGAACACGCCAGGCCGCACTTCCTTTACGGATTGGGCTTGCAGTTGGCGGACGTTGCGGACCGGCTGGTCGAACTGGCCGCTCAGGCGCCATTGGCTGTAGTCGTCAACCGGCGGCATCCCGTGCGACCGATTGGAAGGATCCTTGCTGATATTGCCGGACAAGCCGACCTCCACCGCCGGTTGCCAGGCCGAGGCGTCGTAGGACGCTGTGCTCCAGCCGCGGACCAGTTTTTCCTTCGACGCGTCGTACACTTCGCCCTGGAACAGGCTGCCATAGCGCAGCGGGCCGTCGTTGAAGTATTGCCAGCTAGCCGGGTCGCTGACGACGACATCCTCTTTGCCGTCGGCATAGGTGATCACGAGCTTGGCCAGCAGCGATTGCCGGTCGCCGAAGAAGTTCCAGAACTGGCCCATGTAGGTGGCGCCGCCGCTCCACCAGCCCTCGCCCAGCATCGCGCCCAGCGCGTTCCTGCCCGGCTTGACAAGGCTGGTGACATCGTAGGTCTGATACAGGTGCGTGCGGTTGTATTGCGTGAGGCCGGGATTGAAATAGTCGTTGCCGACCTTCTTGCCGTTCAGATGGACCTCGTAAATGCCGCGCGCCGTCACGTACAGGCGGGCCCGGGCGATCGCTGCGCGGCTGGCCGAGAAACTGGTGCGCAGCATCGGCATGGCGTTGCGGCTGGGGTCCGCGACCACCGTCCTGCCCTCCTGGCCGCCCTCGATCCGGTACGCGTTATTCGAGACGATGACGCCGCCGTTCGAACCGGAGAATATGCCGGCATACGGCTTGCCGGCGAGCAGTTCCGAGAAGAGCGGGTTGGACGGGCTGCGGTAATTCCGCACTTCCACGTTGGAAAACGCCGCCGATTGGCCGCGCGGGGCGTGGAAGCCGATATCGGCCACCACCGGAAACGCGATGGCGTCCCCGCCCAGTGGATTCAGATTGAGGTCGGCGATCAGGTTCTCTTTGCCGTCGCCGTTGATTTCGAGGCGCGTGTTGCCCAGGCTGGAGCTGAGGCTGACCTTGTGCGCTTCGTATTTGTTGTTCTCGTTGATGACGGAAAGCGGGATGGCCAACGACTTGAAGGGAACATCCTTGCTGTCCTTGGGCGTATAGCCGACCCGATAGATATTGAGCACCGCGTTCGACTTCGACAGCAGCGGGGCGATATCGATTTCCAGCATCACGAAGGATGCGTTTTTCGCGCTCTCGAGGTGATGCAGGTTCTTGACCTTGTCCATCAAGCGCGGATCGTTGGCGCCGTAGACGAAGCCGGCGCGGGTGCTGCCGGACGCCTGGTCCAGCCGCATCGCGTAATTGATCTTGAACACGGGCAGATAGGGCGAATACAGGGGCAGGTCCCGGTCGCCGCCGCCTATCCACTTCGCGCCGCTCCAGCTCGCCAGCTTGGCGTCCGATTGCGACAATCCGGTTTCGAACCAGGAGGCGGCTTGCCGTGGGCGGTCGTTCCCATCCCACACCTCGACGGACCAGTCGTAGCGCCGCGCGGCGGCCAGGGGCTTGCCGGCGTACTCGATGTTCAGCGACTGGTCGTTCTTGATCTTGCCCGACTTCCAGACAACCTCGCCGCCATCCTTCACCACCAGCGCGTAGGCGGTCTGGCGCTGGCCCTTGGCTTGGCCGTCCGCCAGCATTTTCCAGCTGAACCGGGGACGCTCGATGTCGATCCCGATGGGGGTAGTCGTGTATTCGACCCTTAAATCGCCCACCCTTGGAGCCGCGGCCATCGCGGCGCCGGTCCATAACAAGGGGAGGATAAACAATGAAATGATTAGTTTTTTCATAAAAAATGGTGATGGCGAGGATGAGCGATCCGGTGCCTATGCCGGTGCCGTGCGATGACGGCCGGGCTCAATGAGGATGGCGCTGGCGTCAAAATCCGGGCACGTGGGCCGGGCGGCCAAGCTTAACCGGGCCATGTCGATCCAACAAGCTTTCGCCAATCATGTTGGTGAGCATTTCGCGCGCACCGGTTCGCGCGCGGAATTACTGCTCAACGTCATCGCCGACAAGGGCTTGCAGGCCACCATCTGATGCCTGAGGAGGACGGCAGACATTCGCGGCGCGAAACTAAACAAATAGACGCCAATGAATTTTCGTAGACCACAGGCCGCCTGTATTTAAAGGCGGTCTTGGAAGGCGCGAACGTTGGTGGACGTTCGGAGAAGTGTTCTTGGTGCTCCGAGCCGGAATCGAACCGGCACGCCTTGCGGCGGGAGATTTTAAGTCTCCAGTGTCTACCAATTTCACCATCGGAGCGGTGCAGCCCGGCATTATGCCATGACTGAAAGATAACCACCAGAGGCGCGCGGCAGGAAATCGCGGAAGGCCGCCGCCTTGGGCCCGGGACGCAATTGGTGTAGCATGCTGGACGGCGATCCGGCCCGGCCATCTTCTTGCCGGGCCCGCCCTGCTATTTCCAAGGAAGACCCCGATGCAAATCCAAATCAATGACATGCTGCGCGCCTATATCGACCCGCTGACCGAGGCCGAGTACAGCGCGCTGGAGCGCAGCATCCTGGCCGAGGGCTGCCGCGACGCCCTGGTGCTGTGGAACGACGTGCTGGTCGACGGCCACAACCGCTACGCCATCTGCCAGCAGCACAGCATCCCGTTCAAGGTCACCCAGAACACCACCTTCCGCAACATGGAGGACGTGATGCTGTGGATGATCGACAACCACCTGGGCCGCCGCAGTGTGTCCGATTTCCAGCGCGGCGTGCTGGCGCTGCGCAAGAAGGACATCATGGAGGCGCGCGCCGCCGAGGTGTCGGCCAAGACCGCCGCCGAGGACGCGAGCATCGCGCCGCCCGAGCAGGACGATACGCCCGCGCCGGCCAAGGTGCGCACCTCGCGCGAGGATATCGCCCGCGCCGCGCGCCTGAGCAGCGCCACCCTGAGCCAGATCGAGAAGATCCAGAAGACGGCGGCGCCGGAACTGGTGGAGGCGGTGCGCTCGGGGACGATTTCGATCAACGCGGCGGCCACCGTGGCGTCGCTGCCCGAGGCCGACCAGGCGGCGGCGGTCGCCGGCGGCAAGAAGATGCTGCAACAGGCCGCCAAGGAAATCCGCGAGCAGCGCGCCGCGTCCCGGCCGCCGAAGGAGGCGAAGCAGGCGCCGTGGGAGGGCGACGACGAGCGTCCGGCCCCGGTGAGCGAGATCGACATGCTGCGCGCGGAGGTGTCGCAGCTGAAGGAGCGCAACGCCGCGCTGAAGGCCGAGAACGCCGAACTGCGCGAGCGCATCTCGCAGCTGGTCGACGCGTCCTGATTTCCTCCACCTCCCCGAGTGCGAGTAGGGCGGGGCGCTTTTGGTTCGGTTCGCACGGTTGAGACAGGTCATCGCGGCCCGTCCCCGGCGGCCCATGCTGTGCCGTATGGAGGTGCGCCATGGCCGATCCGGAACAAGGCGACGGAGCCGCGCGGCCCGTCCAGATACGCGATTTCATCTTCGTCCGCGAGCTGGCGGAAGTCTATCTACTGCTGGACTTCATTTCCGGGCGCTGGGACAAGCACCTCGAGCCCCGCGTCAAGGACCTGATCAAGGATATCTGCGAGATCGGCTGGCCGCCGGAGGACGACAACAAGTCCAGCCCGGCCAGCCAGGCCAGCCAGGCGGCGATCCTGCTGAAGGCCAAGGACATGCTGAACGCCGCCGCCAGGCCGGCCAACGGCGCCACCATCGCGTTCACGCTGCTGGTGGTGGGCGAGGACGATCCGCGCCAACAGAAGGGGGGCAAGCAGCACGAGCGCCGCGGCTCCGGTTCGGCGGCCGCGCCACCACCTGACCCGGGCGGCAGCTGGCTGGGCGCGGTGCGTGAGCGGCTGGGCCTGGGCGCGCGTCCCCCCGGCGGAAGGCGCGACGGCGAGTCCGGCAATGGCTGGCCGGGCAACAAGGCGGCCGGCGGCAACGGCGACCTGATCGCGCCCGGCCGCGGCTTCGCGCGGCCTCCCACCCGCATGTCGCTGGCGCGCACCGCCTTTCCAGGCCTGATCGGGCCGGCCGTGAAGTTCAACCGCGACATCCTGCGCATCGTGGTGGTGCTGGTGATCTGGCTGGTGGTGACCTGTTTGCTATCCTGGAATGTCACTGCGGGCAATGTGATTCTGAGCCATCTCGACACACTTCGGACCCAGCAGCAGGAGCTGCGGCGCAAGGTCGCCGACGCGGAGGTCAAGCTGGCCGCCGACGAGCTGGCGCGACAGGCCAAGACGCAGCCGCGGGCGCCGGCCGCCGCCCCTCCCGCGCCGCCCCTGTACGCTTATTGCGACCCCGCGCGCGCGGACAGGACGGCGACGCTGGCGCAGACCTACCGCGGCGTGGAGGAATACCATCTGTGCAAGCAGGCTGAACTGCTGGAACGCGAACTCAACGGCACCTGGCGCAACCTGAACGCCTGGCTGCAGCCATGGCGGCGGCTGTATTACCGCATCGTCAACGCGCTCGACTTCTTGCTGGGACCGCTGGCGCAGGGCGCCCGGCCGGCGCGCCAGGACTCCGACGACGAGACGGCGCGCATCCTGACCCTGGTGCTGGGCAGCGCCGTGCTGCCGCTGTTCTACGGCATCCTTGGCGCGGGCGCGGCGGTGGTGCGCGACCTGTGGCGCAAGATGCGCGAGAGCGTGCTGTCGCCGCGCGACTACACGCTGGCGCTGGGCCAGCTGGCGCTGGGCGCGACGATAGGCGCGTGCATCGGGCTGTTCGTCAACGCGTCCGGCACGACGACGAACGGGCAGATGCTCGCCGGTACGCTGACCTTGAGCGGCTCGGCGCTGTCCTTCATCGCCGGCTTCGGCGTGGAGGGCGTGTTCCTGGCGATGGAGACCTTCGTCCGGCGCGTGTTCAACGTGCCGGATCCCACGCGGCCGGCGCCCTGAGCGGCGCCGTTCGATCGCGTCGTCAGATGGCCATCAGATCGCCGCCAGCGCGGCGCGCAGGTCCGAGCGCAGGTCCTCGACGTCCTCGATGCCGACCGAGAGCCGTATCAGGCCGTCGCCTATGCCCAGCAGCGCGCGCTGGGCGGGCGGAATGGTGGCGTGGGTCATCAGCGCCGGATGCTCGATCAGGCTTTCCACGCCGCCCAGGCTTTCCGCCAGGGCGAACACCTCGCAGCGTTCCAGGAAGCGGCGCGCGCCGGGCAGGTCGGTGTCCAGCGCGATGGAGATGATGCCGCCGAAGCCCTCCATCTGCCGCCGCGCCAGCTCGTGCTGCGGGTGCGAGGCCAGGCCGGGGTAGTGGACCTTCTTCACCTTGGGCTCGCGCTCCAGCCATTCGGCCAGCCGCAGTGCGCTGGCGCAGTGGCGCTCCATGCGGATGGCCAGCGTCTTCACGCCGCGCAGCGCCAGGAAACTGTCGAACGGCCCGGCGATGGCGCCCACGGAATTCTGCAGGAAGGCCAACTGCTCGCGCCACGCGGCCTGGCGCTCCTCGCCGGCCACCACGGCGATGCCGCCGATGATGTCCGAGTGGCCGTTCAGGTACTTGGTGGCCGAGTGCACGACGATGTCGAAGCCGTGCTCGAGCGGGCGCTGCACCAGCGGGCTGGCGAAGGTGTTGTCGGCCACGGCGATGATGCCGCGCTCGCGGCAGATCTTCGCGATGGCCCGCAGGTCGGCCAGCTTGAGCATGGGGTTGGTGGGCGTCTCCACCCACACCATGCGCGTCTCGGGGCGGATCGCGGCCAGCAGGTTTTCCGGATTGGTCAGGTCCACGTAGCTGAAGTCCAGGCCCGCGCTGCGGCGGCGCACGCGCTCGAACAGGCGGTAGCTGCCGCCGTACATGTCGTCGCCGGCGATGATGTGGGCGCCGGCGTCGGCGATCTCCAGCACGGTGGCGATGGCGGCCAGGCCGGAGGCGAAGGCGAAGCCCTGCGCGCCGCTTTCCAGGTCCGCCACGCAGCGCTCCAGCGCCCAGCGCGTGGGGTTGTGCGAGCGGCCGTAGTCCAGGCCCTTGTGCACGCCCGGGCTCTCCTGCACGAAGGTGGAGGTGGCGTAGATCGGCGGCATGATGGCGCCGGTCGACGGGTCGGGGGACTGGCCGGCGTGGATCACGCGCGTGGCCAGGTGGGCCTTGTGAGAACCCGAAGCGAAGGCCGGGGTCAGACCATGGCCTGTCCCTTCGGGATCGGGAGCAGCTCCACTGGGGCTACTCCCCCCCGGATTCTGCCGCTGGTTTTGGGGAGGCTGTTGTCGGCTCAAGATAGTGTCCTGCGCAGGTGGTTGAGAAGGTCGAAGCGGGTGATCAGGCCGTAGAAGGCCTGGTCGTCGGCGATCACGGCGGTCAGGCCGCGGTCGAGCACGCCGCGCAGCGCCTCCATGCTGGCCGACGGCGCCAGCGTTTCCAGCCGCGAGGTCATGGTGTCGCCGACCAGGCCGGCGAAGTTGGCGGCCTTGTTGTCCACCTTGAGCAGCAGGTCGGACTCGTCCAGCAGGCCGGCCAGGCGGCCGTCGGCGATCACCGGCAGCTGCGCCAGGTCGGCCGCGCGCATGCGGTTGAAGGCCACCAGCAGCGTGTCCGACGGCGCCACGCTGACCACGTCGCCCTCGTCGTAGCGGCGGCCGATCAGGTCGCGCAGGTCGTCCAGCTTGGGACGCTGCAGCATGCCCTGGTCCATCAGCCAGCCGCGGTTGTACATCTTGGACAGGTAGCGGGTGCCGGTGTCGACCACGAAGGTCACCACGCGCTTGGGTTCGGTCTGCTCGCGGCAGTACTTCAGCGCCGCCGCCACCAGCGTGCCGGTGGACGAGCCGCCCAGGATGCCCTCGGCCTGCAGCAGGGCGCGCGCGCTGTCGAAGCTTTCCTGGTCGGTGATGGTGTATGCCTTGCGCACCGCGCTCAGGTCGGCGATGGAGGGGATGAAGTCCTCGCCTATGCCTTCCACCGCCCACGAGCCCGATGTGTCGCTGACCGCGCCGGTGTCGACGTACTCGGCCAGGATGGAGCCCTTGGGGTCGGCCAGCACGAATTCGAGCTTGGGCTGCACCCGGCGGAAGTAGTTGCTCAGGCCGGTCAAGGTGCCGGACGAGCCCACGCCGACCACGATGGCGTCCACCTCGTGCCGCATCTGTTCCCAGATCTCGGGGCCGGTGGCGGTTTCGTGCGCCAGCGGGTTGGCGGGGTTGTTGAACTGGTCGGCGTAGAAGGCGCCGGGCGTCTCGCGCGCCAGGCGGGCCGCGTAGTCCTGGTAGTACTCGGGGTGGCCCTTGCCCACGTCGGAGCGCGTCATGTGCACCTCGGCGCCCAGCGCCTTCAGGTGCAGCACCTTCTCGGTGGACATCTTGTCCGGCACCACCAGCACCACGCGGTAGCCCTTGATGCGGCCCACCAGCGCCAGGCCCAGGCCGGTGTTGCCGGCGGTGGCCTCGATGATGACGCCGCCCGGCTTCAGCGAGCCGTCGCGCTCGGCCGCCTCGATCATCGACAGGCCGATGCGGTCCTTGATGGAGCCGCCGGGGTTTTGCGATTCCAGCTTCAGGAACAGCCGGCAGGGGCCGGTGTCCATCCGCGTCACTTCGACCAGCGGGGTATCGCCGATCAGGCTAAACAACGCCGCTTCGTTGGGTTTGTTCATTTGTTCTCCTCGCACCGGCGCTGGCGTGGCGGATTGTGTCCGCCACCGCGACCGTGAAAAAGGCGGATTTTGGGCCGCACGGTTCACACTAGGAAGGAATCTTTACGTACTTGTATATGCGGATTCCGGGAGCAGCGAGGAAAGTATGCGCCAAATTCGCCGGGTGCGCCTTATAATCGCGCTCAAGAAGAACCCAGTAAAACCAGGAAATCGCTGTGGCAAAGCTCTATTTTCGATACTCGGCGATGAACGCCGGTAAATCGACCGCAATGTTGCAAGTTGCGCACAATTACGAGGAACAGGGGCAGACGGTGCGCCTGTTCACGGCGGCCATCGACAACCGCTACGGCGTCGGCCAGGTGACGTCGCGGCTGGGGCCGCACCGCCAGACCGAGGTGTTCGACGCCGACACCAACTTCCTGCGCATCATCGACCAGAAGATCGCCTGCCTGCTGATCGACGAGGCGCAGTTCCTCGGCACCGTGCAGGTGCAGCAATTGCACAAGCTGGCGCAAGTGCGCGGCATCCCCGTCATCACCTACGGCCTGCGCACCGACTTCCGCGGCGAACCCTTCCCCGGCTCGGCCTATCTGCTGGCGCTGGCCGACGACATCGAGGAGCTGAAGAACATCTGCACCTGCGGCAAGAAGGCCACGATGAACATCCGCGTGGACCAGGACGGCAAGCGCATCAAGGAGGGCGAGCAGATCAGCATCGGCGGCAACGAGAGCTACCGCCAGGCCTGCGGCCGCTGCTTCTACTCGGAATAAACCATGCGCGCCGGCTCCGCCACCACCACGGGCCGGACCGGCCAGCAGGGCTGAACCATGTTCGAATGCGACGCCATCGCCCCGCTGTGGTTCTGCCAGCACCGGGCGGCGGCGCTCGACGTGCTGCTGTACCTGGCGCCGTCGCTGGCGCTGGCGCTGGTGATCCGCCGCCTGTCGGCGCGCCATCCCTTCTTTTTCCTGTTCACGCTGGCCGGCACCGTCTGCCACGAGATGGCGCACTTCGGCGTCGGCCTGCTGACGGGCGCGCGGCCGGCCGCGTTCACCGTGATTCCGCGCCGGGTGGACAAGGGCTGGGAGCTCGGCTCCGTCAGCCTGACGCGGGTGCGCTGGTACAACGCGGCCCCGGCCGCGCTGGCGCCGTTCCTGATCGTGGCGCTGCCGTTCATGGTGGCGCTGTGGCGCACGCGGCCCGGCTGGGGCTTCGAGCCGGTGGACCTGCTGCTGGCCTTCGTTGTGGCGCCGCAATTTCTCGCTTGCTGGCCATCGGCGGTTGACTGGAAGATCGCTTTGCGCTCATGGCCCTACCTGTTCATCGCGGCCTTCGCTTGGTGGGCATTGCAACATGCGCATTTTTAATTCGGCCTTAAGCATCCGACCCGAAACTGTGCAGGACAGTGGCTGCGCCGCCGCTGCGATGGCTGTAGAATAAGGCGCAGTTCGTAGTTTCCCCTGAATATAGAGTACGGAGTTAGCCAATGAAGAAGCAGATGCTGTTGAGCGCGATTGCGCTGGCGATTTCAGTCCAGGTGGGCGCCGCGGTGCCGGAGAAGGCTGACGTCAAGCCACAGGCGCAGCAAAGCCAGGCCGCCGTGTGGGCCTCGCACGTGCTGTCCCGCTTCCACTACAAGGCTACGCCGTTGGACGACGCGATGTCGGAGAAGATCTTCGACCGCTATTTCAAGTCCCTGGACAGCGAGAAGCTGTTCTTCGTGCAATCCGATATCGACCAATATTCGCCGGTGCGCACGCGGCTGGACGACGCCATCATGGGCGAGAACCTCACCGTGCCCTTCGGTATATATAATTTATACCAGCAGCGCTTCAACGAGCGCATGGCTTACGCGCGCGAGCTGTTGAAGGGCAAGTTCGATTTCACCGCCGACGAGAGCTACCAGATCGACCGCGAGAAGGCCGAGTGGCCGAAGAACGACGCCGAGGTCAAGGACCTGTGGCGCAAGCGCGTGAAGAACGACTGGCTGCGCCTGAAGCTGGCCGGCAAGGAAGACAAGGCCATCCGCGAGACGCTGGAGAAGCGCTACGACAATTACGTGAGCCGCTCGCGCAAGCTGAACAACGAGGACGTGTTCCAGATCTTCATGAACGCGTACGCGATGTCGATCGAGCCGCACACCAACTACTTGGGCCCGCGCGCCGCCGACAATTTCGACATCGCCATGCGCCTGTCGCTGGAGGGCATCGGCGCGCAGCTGCAGCAGCGCGACGACTACACCGTGATCCGCGAGGTGGTGCCGGGCAGCCCGGCCGCCTTGTCGGGCAAGCTGAAAGTGGGCGACCGCATCGTCGGCGTGGCGCAGGGCGAGAGCGGCCCGTTCCAGGACGTGGTCGGCTGGCGCATCGACGACGTGGTGCAGCTGATCCGCGGCGCCAAGGATTCCGTGGTGCGCCTGCAGATCCTGCCGGCCGAGGCCGGTCCCGACGGCAAGCTGGCCCAGCTGTCGCTGGTGCGCAAGAAAATCAGCATGGAAGAGCAGTCGGCCAAGAAAACCATCATGGAAGTGCGCGACGGCGCCGTCAAGCGCCGCATCGGCGTGATCGCGCTGCCGACCTTCTACCAGGACTTCGAGGCGCGCCGCCGCGGCGACAAGGACTTCAAGAGCGCCACGCGCGACGTCGAACGCCTGCTGGGCGAGTTGAAGCGCGAGAAGGTCGACAACGTCCTGATCGACCTGCGCAACAATGGCGGCGGTTCCTTGCACGAGGCGGTCGAATTGACGGGCCTGTTCATCGACAAGGGCCCCGTGGTGCAGCAGCGCAACGCGCAGAACAAGGTCGAGGTGGAGAGCGACACCCGCGCCGGCCTGGCCTGGGACGGTCCGGTGGGCGTGCTGATCAACCGCAGCTCGGCGTCGGCGTCGGAGATCTTCGCCGCCGCGCTGCAGGATTACGGCCGCGGCCTGGTGATCGGCGAACCGTCGTTCGGCAAGGGCACCGTGCAGACCCTGTGGAACCTGGACCGCTACGCGCAGGGCGACAAGGCGCCGCGCTTCGGCGAGCTGAAAATGACGATCGCGCAATTCTTCCGCATCAACGGCGGCACCACCCAGCTGCGCGGCGTGGTGCCGGACATCAGCCTGCCGTCGATGTCCGATCCGGACAACTTCGGCGAGTCGAGCTACGACAACGCCTTGCCGTGGACCTCCATCAAGCCCGCCGTCTACATCCCGGCCGGCGACCTGAAGGAAATCGTGCCGCTGCTGGACAAGAAACACGAGGCGCGCGTGGCCAAGGACAAGGACTTCCAGTACCTGGCCGAGGACATAGCGCTGGTCAAGAAGCTGCGCAAGGACAACACGATTTCGCTGAACGAGACCGCGCGCCGCAAGGAACGCGACCAGCAGGAGGCGCGCGCCAAGCTGCGTGAACAGCGCCTGGTCAACGCCGCGCCGTCGCCGGACGATCCGGTGCTGCTGCCGGATCCGAAGGAGGCCCTGAACAAGGCGATCTCGGCCAAGCCGGCCAACGCCAAGGCGTCGCGACAGGTGGCGGCGGTGAAGGGCGCCTTGCGCACGGACGACGGCCTGCAGGCCGACGAGCGCGCGCTGTCGGCCGAGCTGGACGCGGAAAAAGCGGCCAAGGCGGCCAAGGACGTGCTGCTGAACGAAGCCGTGCACATCCTGGCGGACGAGGTCGGCCTGCTGAAAACCGACACGCGCCTGGCCTCGCGCGTGCTGCCGTACGCGGCGGACGTGGGCAAATAGTTGAGTTATTCGCGTCGATTATTTCTATCATCACCAATATAAATTAGAAAAATATGGCGCAATGCAGCATTATCGTAACTGTCTCCTCTATTCTCCCTCCAAGGAAATAGATTCAGCCCGCTCCAGTAGCGGGCTTTTTTTTATCCGTGGCTTTCCCGCCGCGGTGTAATCACCCCCGGGGTGTTTTCCAAAAATACCCCTGGGGTATTTACGCGGCGCGGGCGTGGCAGGATTTAGAATGGTCGTTTATGCATTCTTTACGCCCAACGTGACCTCTATACGAATCAAACTCGTCGCGCTGGCCGCCGCCGCGGCCGTGGCTGGCGGCGCCGGCTGGCTCTGGCTGCGTCCGGCCAGCGCGCCCGCGCCCGCGCCCGCCGCGCCTATCGCCGCGCCCGTGGACAGCCCGGCCAGGACCGCCGACTTCTGGGCCGGGCGGGTGTCGCTGCTGGCCGGCGGCGGGGAGGCTTCGCAGTTTTCCGATCCCTACGGCGTGGCGGTGGACGCGCGGGGCACCATCTATGTCGCCGACGCCGGCGAGCACAACCGCATCCGCAGGATCGCGCCCGATGGCGCCGCCGTCACGCTGGCCGGCGGCAAGGAGGGTTACGCCGACGGGCCGGGCGCGCAGGGGCGTTTCCATACGCCGTCCGGCATCGCCATCGACGCGCGCGGCAACCTGTACGTGGCAGACACGGGTAACCACGCGATCCGCAAGGTGGCGCCGGACGGCACGGTGTCCACGCTGGCGGGAGGCGGCGTCGCGGGATCGGCCGACGGCAAGGGGCGGGCTGCGCAATTCAACGGTCCGGTGGGCGTGGCGGTGGACGCCGCGGGCATCGTGTACGTGGCCGACACCTATAACGACCTTGTCCGCCGCATCGAGCCGGACGGCACGGTCACCACCATCGCCGGCAACGGCGCGCCCGGCGACGCCGACGGCCCGGCCCTGAAGGCGGCGTTCGACACGCCGTGCGCGGTGGCCGTGGACGCCGACGGCGCGCTGCTGATCGCGGACACGCGCAACAACGCCATCCGCAAGCTGGGGGCGGACGGGCTGGTGAGCACCGTGGCGCGCGGACAGGAAGGCGACCGGCGCGCCTTGCTGCGGCGTCCGCTGGCGCTGGCGCGCACGCACGACGGCCACCTGTATATCGCTGCCGCCGGAGGACGCATCCTGCAACTGACGCCCACCACGGGCCTGGACGCCTTGGGCGATGTCGACCAGCCGGTGCAGCCGGGCTACGGCGGCGACGGCAAGGTCCAGCTGTTCCAGCCGCGCGGCATCGCGATCGCGCGCGGTGGCGGCCTCGTGGTCACGGACGCCGCCACCGCCAGCCTGCATGGCATCACACCGGCCACCGCGTCTCCGACGGCAAGCGCGGCCACAATCTCGCCCGCTGGCACGACATCAAGCGCGGCCACTGGCATGGCGGCCGAGGTGACGGCTGGCGCAAACGCCGCGCTGGCGGCCGTGCCATTGGCGGCGGCGCGGGCGGCGATCGGACGGGAGGACGGCGCGCAGGCGGGCGCTCCGGGCGGCGTGGCGCCGAGGGCGACCGCGGGCGCGTCGGCGGATGGCGCCGGCGGCGCGCCGGCGACCGGGACAGCGGGCGCCGCCCGGCGCGCCTCCGTCCGCGCCCCGATGCTGTGGCCCGTCAAGCCCCAGAATGCGCCGCACGAGGTGGTGGGCGTGATGGGCGAGGTGCGCGGCAACTTCGAGGGCGAGAGCCGCGACCATTTCCACACCGGCCTCGACATCCAGGCCGACGTCGGCCAGCCGGTGGTGGCGATCGCGCCCGTCAAGGTCAGCGATCCCTTGCCGAACTGGGGTTTCGGCAGCCTGAGCGAGGGTATCGCCCTGGGCAACATCTCCTATATCCACATGCGGGTGGGCCGCAACCAGAAGAACGCCGCGCTGGACGAGCGCTTCCAGCTGCTGCGCAACGGCAGGGGCAAGCCGGATCGTGTCCGGGTGCGCCGCGGCGCGCGCTTCGAGGCGGGCGACATCCTGGGCACCATCAACGCCATGGCCCACGTGCATCTGGATTATTACCGGCAGGGCGGGGCGCTCAACCCGCTCAGCCTGCCGTTCATCGGCCTGCGCGACACGGTGGCGCCGCGCATCGCCAGCATCACGCTGTTCGACGCCAGCGGCCGCGTGGTGCGCGCGGCCAAACGCAAGCCGCTGGTGGTGCGGCGCGAGCTGGGGGAACTGAGTATCGTGGTGGACGCCTACGACCAGATGGACGGCAACGAGGCGCGCCGCCGCCTGGGGCTGTACCGCTTGGGCTACCAGTTGCTGCGCGCGGACGGCAGCCCGGCGCCGGGACATGAGCGGCCGCTGGTCACGCAGATCTACGACCAACTGCCGCGCAACCGCGACGCCGTGAAGTTCGCCTACGCGCCCAGCAGCGGCATCACCGTGTACGGCAGCAAGGCCACGCGCTTCGCGTACACGCTGACCAACCGCATGGTGCACGGCCAGGTCACGCCGGGCATGTGGGACGTGGCCGGCCTGGCCCCCGGCGACTACATACTGCGCGTGCACGCGGCCGACTTCGCGGGCAACGCCGCCATCGAGGGGCGCGACCTGCCGCTGACGATACAGTAGCGGGGTGCGTCGCCTCGGCGACTAGGCCATCGTCATTCGGGCGCCGTCACCAGGCCCTGGCCGAAGTCGATCTCGTTGAACGCCGGCCTGAGCGGATCGCGGCGCAGCGTGGCCAGCAGCCGGGCCTGGACATTGACCGGGTTGGCCGTCAGTCCCTCGTCCGTCTGCTGTTGCCACCATAGCGCCGCCAGGCCCGCCACGTGCGGGCAGGCCATGCTGGTGCCGCTGATGGTGTTGAGCTGGTTGCCCGGCCAGGCCGAGGTGATGCCGACGCCGGGCGCGCACACCAGGGCGAAGCAGTTGGAGAACGGCGCCACCTCGCCCGCCTGGTTGACCGCCGCCACCGACACGTTCACCGAGGCCGCCGGCAGCGACGCGGCGATCTTGAAATCGGCGCTGACGCCGCGCCGGCTCTCGTTGCCCGCCGCCGCGATCACCATGGGCGAACCGCCGAACTCGGCGTTCGCCCGGAACATGTCCATGATGGCGTCGAACATGCGCAGGTTGCCGCGGTACGATTCCAGCGCGGTGGAGGTGGCCAGCGCCACCGGCCAGCCGCGCGAGACCAGCAGTTCGACCAGACCGGGGAAATTGAAGCCCAGCGACATGGAGATGATGTTGGCGTCGTTGTCGAGCGCCCATTGCAGTCCCCGGAAAAGCATCTCGGACTCGCCGCTGCCGTCGTCGCCGAGCACCTTGCCGATCAGGGCGCGCTCGACGCCGCGCGCCACGCCGATGCGCTTGCCGTCCACGTCGCGGCCCATGATGGTGCCGGCGCAGTGGGTGCCATGGCCCAGCCTGTCGCCGTTGCCGGCGCCGCTGAAGTCCTCCTCGATCACGTTCACGCCGGCGAAGGCCGGATGGGCGCTGTCGATGCCGGTGTCCAGCACCGCCACGCTGACGCCGCTGCCGGTGAAGCCGCTGCGGTCGGCGCCGACAAACGAAATCCCCCAGACGGGTTCGGCGTCGGCCGGCGTGGCGGGCGCGCCCGGCGTGAAGTCGACCGGCTCGATCAGCGCGGTGGGCATGGTGCGCGCGACGACCTTCACATCCGGGTCGGCGGCGATGCGCGCGGCCTGGTCGCGGTCGACGCGCTCGACCCGCATCTCGAAGCTGTCCGTGCCGCCGCCGGCGTTGCGGACCTCCAGGGCCCGCGTGGCGCCGATGCCGGCGCCCGCGCTGGGCGACCTGCGTTTCAATACGATGTAGGAACTCATCTTCTATCCTTTCAGGTTGATATGGCTGAAAGCCCTGGCGCGGGGGACACACAGGTGGGGGATGGGCTCTGACAGCATAGACCAACGAGGCCGCGGGAAGCTATCCAATTGTCACCTGATCAATCATGTTATTGTTGCCATGGGTTTGACATCCCGGCTTGCAAAAAATTCGTGCTTGGCGTGTTTACTCTTCGTGTTGTGCGGTACAATTAAATGAACGGTCGTGCTTTTTTGTGCGGACGGCGATAACAAAGGAGACAGCATGGATTTGAACTACACGTCCGAGGACCAGGCATTCCGCGCCACAGTGCGCGCCTTCCTCGAAGCCAACCTGCCGGCGGACCTGCAGCGCAAGGTGCGCAAGCATTTGCGCCTGTCGCGCGAAGACCTGGTGCGCTGGCACAAGATCGTCGCCAAGCAGGGCTGGGCCGCGCCCGCCTGGCCCACCGAATTCGGCGGCCCGGGCTGGAACGCCACCCAGCGCCACATCTGGGAGGAGGAATGCGCGATCGCCGGCACGCCGCCGATCCTGCCGTTCGGCATCAACATGGTGGCGCCCGTCATCATGGCCTTCGGCAACGCCGAACAAAAGGCGCATTACCTGCCGCGCATCCTCAATTGCGACGACTGGTGGTGCCAGGGCTACTCCGAACCGGGCTCCGGCTCCGACCTGGCGTCGCTGAAGACCACCGCCGAGCGCGTGGGCGACCACTACATCGTCAACGGCCAGAAGACCTGGACCACGCTGGGCCAGCACGCCGACATGATCTTCTGCCTGGTGCGCACCGACGGCACCGTGCGCAAGCAGGAGGGCATCTCCTTCCTGCTGATCGACATGAAGACGCCGGGCATCACGGTGCGCCCCATCATCATGCTGGACGAGGACCACGAGGTGAACGAGGTCTTCTTCGACAACGTGAAGGTGCCGGTCGCCAACCTGATCGGCAAGGAAAACAAGGGCTGGACCTACGCCAAATACCTGCTGGGCCACGAGCGCACCGGCATCGCGGCGGTGGGCCGCTCCAAGCGCGAGCTGCAATTCCTGAAAAAGCTGGCCACCGACCAGGTGAAGAAGGGCCGCCCGCTGCTGGAGGACCCGCTGTTCGCGGCCAAGGTGGCCACCCTGGAAATCGAACTGATGGCGCTGGAGACCACGGTGCTGCGCACCATCTCGCAGGAGGACCAGGCCCCCGGCCCGCAAGCCTCGATGCTGAAGGTGCGCGGTTCGGAAATCCAGCAGACCCTCACCGAGCTGATGGTGGAGGCGCTGGGCCCGAACGCCTTGCCTTTCGATCCGGACTACCTGGAGGGCAAGACCGAGGCGCCGGTGGCCGGCGAGGGCGACGCCGCGCCGCTGGCCGGCTATTACTTCAATTTCCGCAAGACGTCGATCTACGGCGGTTCGAACGAGATACAGAAAAACATCATCACCCAGATGATCCTGGGCCTGTGAGGGAGACGGTATGGACTTTAATTTCAAGGAAGAGCAGCAGCAGTTCGCCGACGCGCTGCGCCGCTGGGTCGACAAGGACTACGGTTTCGAAACGCGCAAGCGCATCATCCACTCGCCGGCCGGCGTGTCGGACGAGGCCTGGGCCACGCTGACCGAACTGGGCATGCTGGCGCTGCCGGTGCCCGAGGAGCAGGGCGGCTTCAGCGGCACGGCGGTGGACCTGCTGGTGGTGATGCAGGAACTGGGCCGCGGCCTGGTGGTCGAGCCCTACTTCGCCACCGTGCTGGGCGCGCAGTTCCTGAAACTGGGCGGCGGCCACGAGGACCTGCTGGCGCAAGTGGCGGCCGGCGAACTGAAACTGGCGTGCGCGCTGGGTGAGCGCCAGTCGCGCCACGACCTCGCCGACATCGCCACCACGGCCCGCGCCACCGGCGACGGGCACGTCATCGACGGCGTCAAGACCGTGGTGGTCCACGGCGGCCAGGCCGGCGCCTTCGTCGTCTCCGCCCGCAGCGGCGGCGGCCAGCGCGACCGGGGCGGCGTGTCGCTGTTCGTGGTGCCGGCCGGCGCGGCCGGGGTCACCGTCACCGACTACCGCACGCTGGACGGACAGCGCGCCGCCACGGTAAGCTTCAGCAACGTGGAGTTGCCGGCATCGGCCCTGGTGGGCGGCGCCGGTTCGGGCTGGGACATCCTGGAGGCGGCCACCGATTACGGCGCCACCTTGCTGTGCGCGGAGGCGGTGGGCGCGATGGACGCCATCTTCGCGGCCACGCTGGAATACCTGAAGACGCGCCAGCAGTTCGGCGCGCCGATCGGCAAGTTCCAGGCGCTGCAGCACCGCATGGCGGACATGTTCATCCACCTGGAGCAGGCCCGTTCGATGGCGATGCTGGCGGCCGTGAAGGTGGCCTCCGGGGACGCCGAGGAGCGCCGCCGCGTGGTGTCCGCAGCCAAGATGCGCGTCGGACTGGCATGCAAATTCGTCGGCCAGCAGGCGGTGCAGCTGCACGGCGGCATGGGCGTGACGGACGAACTGCCGGCCGCGCACCACTTCAAGCGCCTGACCATGATCGATCTGACCCTGGGCGACGCCGACCATCACCTGGAGCGTTTCATCGCCCAGCCCGGATTCAAGCACGCCGCCTAAGGAGACGCGATGAGCAGACGGTATTTCGAAGACTTCCACGCCGGCCAGGAGATCGCCCTCGGCAGCCGCGTGGTGACGGAGGAGGAGGTGATCGCCTTCGCCACCCAGTACGACCCGCAGCCCTTCCACGTGGACCCCGAGGCGGCGGCGACATCCATCTTCGGCCGTCTGGCGGCCAGCGGCTGGCACACCTGCGCCATGGCGATGCGCATCGTGGTGGACAATCTGCTGCGGGACTCGTCCAGCCTCGGTTCGCCCGGGCTGGAGCAGGTGCGCTGGCTCAAGCCCGTGTATCCGGGCGACACGCTGCACGTGGCCTTCCAGGTCAAGGAGGCGCGGGCGTCGCAGTCCAAGCCGGACCGGGGCGTCGTGGTGTCGGTGTGGAGGATCAGCAACCAGCACGGCGAGCTGGTCTGCACGGTCGAGGGCATGAGCATGTTCGGCCGCCGGCCCAGGGAGGGTGGCCATGCGTGAGATCGCCAGCCTGGAGCAGATGAAAACGCTGATCGGCAGCGAGGTGGCGGTGTCGCCGTGGGTGGAAATCACCCAGGAGCGCGTCAACCTGTTCGCCGACGCCACCGACGATCACCAGTGGATCCACGTGGACGAGGAGCGGGCGGCGGCCGAGTCGCCCTTCCGCGGCACCATCGCGCACGGCTTCCTGACCTTGTCGCTGGTGCCGGCCATGCTGGCCGCCGCGCTGAACATGGTGGACATGAAGATGGGCCTGAACTACGGCCTGAACAAGGTGCGCTTCCCGGCGCCGGTCCCGGTCGGCAGCCGCCTGCGCGCGCGCCTGACCATTCTCGCCATCGAGGACATCGAGGGCGGCGCCCAGGTCGAGTGGGGCGTCGTCATCGAGCGCGAGGGCGGCGGCAAGCCGGTCTGCGTCGCCGAGTTCGTCATGCGCCGCTATTGAGCGCGGCCCGGGCGCGCTCCCCGCGCGCCCGCTTTCCCCGGTCACTTTCCCCCAGCCGTTTTCCTCCCGCCGCAAGCGCTTGTGGCGTCCCGGCGTCTCCCCGCGCAACACTCTCGCAACACACGCGCAACATCGCCTTGTCGCCGAGTCAATTAATTGCCTATAATAACTAGGTTTTTATTAATTGCAACTTTGCGCACGGTGAATGTCAGATTGACAAACCTTGTCCATGTCGCTCATCATAAGGTGGTGCCTTTGTGCATTTTCTTATGAGCCGCGCGCATCGCGCGGATCCGGTTGGCCCTCTAAAATCGAATGGTTCTTATGGACTTGCACGAAAAGGCGATCAAGGTGTTGCGCGCCAGTCCTGGTTTCGGCGTGCTGGACGACGCCGTATTGCACGACTTGGCCGACGCCCTGGCTTTTGAACACGTCGCCGGTGGAACACAGGTGTACAAGGAAGGCGAGGCCTCGGACAGCATGCTGTTCGTGGTGAGCGGCGGCATGCGCGTGTCGCGCGGCCAGGGCGCCGACATCAACCTGTACAACGAGGTGCGTCCCGGCCAGAGCGTGGGCGAGGTGGGGCTGATCCTGCAGCAGCCGCGCACGGCCGACGTGACCGCGATCCGCGACTCCACCGTGGCCTACCTGAGCCGCGCCAGCTACGAGGCGTTGCTGGCCCGCCATCCGCTGGCGCTGAACCAGGTGTTCGTCAAGACGGTGTACAACTTCATGCGCCACACGCCCGTGGCGCAGCAGCAGTACGCGCAATCGTTCGCCGTGGTGCCGCTGCACGCCGGCGCCGAGGTGGACGAGGTGGCGCGCCGCCTGGTGGAGGCCTTCTCCACCATGGGCAGCGCGCACCTGCTGCGGCCGCCGGCCGACGGCGCCCGCTCCGACAAGGCGCTCGGGCATTTCGAGGCGCACCAGTCCGACGAGCTCGAAGGCGCGTGCGAATACCTGGTGTACGAGGCCGAACCGGCCGCGTCCGCCTGGACCCGGCGCGCCTTCCGCCAGGCCGACCAGGTCATCTACGTGGCCAGCGCCGGCGCCTCGCAGGCGCTGGGCGAGATCGAGGAGCGCCTGAGCCAGGAGCCGGGTTCGCCGATGAAGCGCAAGCACCTGGTGCTGGTGCATCAGGACGGCAGCAACCGGCCCGTCGATGTCGAGCAGTGGCGCGACCTGCGCGAATTCGAACGCATCTACCCGGTGCGCACCCGGCTGCAGAGCGACTTCGCGCGCCTGGCCCGCTTCCTGACCGGCACCGCCGTGGGCGTGGTGCTGGGCGGCGGCGGCGCGCGCGGCTTCGCCCACCTCGGCGTGCTGCGGGCGCTGGAGGAGCGCGGCATCCCGGTCGACCTGATCGGCGGCAACAGCATGGGCGCGCTGATCGGCGCCCAGTACGCCTGCGGCGTGCCGCTCGACGAGATCCGCCACCGCACCCAGGCCTTCGCGTCCGGCGGCGAGCGCCTGACGCTGCCGGTGATCTCCATCGTCTCCGGCCGGCGCGTCGAGCGCGACCTGAAACGCATGTTCGGCGACACCACCATGGACCAGCTGTGGTGCCCGTTCTTCGCGGCGGCCTGCAACCTGTCCAAGGGCATCACCAGCGTGCAGGACCGCGGCGCGCTGTGGCGCGCGGTGCTGGCGTCCAATTCGCCGGCCGGCCTGTTCCCGCCCGTGCTGGACCGGGGCGACCTGCTGGTCGACGGCGCCATCCTGGAGAACGTGCCGGTCGAGGCCATGCGCGTGCGCCTGGGCACGCCGCTGGAGAAGCGCCGCGGCAACGGCACCATCATCGCCATCGACGTCGACGTGCGCGAGGGGCCGGGCGCCCATCCGGACATGACGCGGCTGTCGGTGTGGGGCGCGCTGAAGGGCTACTTCAAGAGCGAGGCCAGCCCGGTGCCCAGCATCGCCTCCATCCTCTACAGCGCCGGCCACATCGGCGGCGCCAACCAGCGCGGCCGCACCATCGCGCAGGCCGACCACTACCTTGAACCGCCCGTCGCGGAGTTCTCGCTCATGGGCTATAGCCGCTCGCGCGAGATCGCCGACGTGGGATACCGCTATGCCATCGAAAAAATTGAAAAATGGACGCATCCAGTAACTTCGGGGCGAGCCTCGATGCGGGGTTGAGCCCCGCGGAACCGCCCGAAGAAACCTTGCGCCTCTCGCTCAGCCAGCGCGAAGTCTGGCTGGACCAGCGCGCCTGGCCGGAGAGCGCGCACCTGAACATCGGCGGCGGCGCCTATCTGGAGGGGGAACTGGACCTGGCGCGCTTCCAGCGCGCGCTGGCCTGCCTGGTCGAGGAAAACCAGGCGCTGCGGCTGGCGCCGCTGTCCACCGGCAAGCAGGTGCTGCTGGAGCGGGTGGCGCCGGCGCTGGAGATCGTCGACCTGAGCGGCAGCCCGGACCCGCGCAAGGCCATGCGCCTGTGGTGGCAGGCGCGCATCCGCGAACCCTTCGTGCTGGACGGCGCGCCGCCGTGGCGCTTCACGCTGCTGCGCGGCGGGGAGCGGCTGCACGGGCTGACCATCCAGTTCCACCACATCATCATGGACGGCTGGGGCACGACGCAGGTGATGCGGCGCTGGAGCGAGATCCACAACGCCCTCGGCGAGGGCGGCGGAGCCGGTTGCCCGGACTCCGGGGCGCCGCCGTACACGCGCTTCATCGCCGAATCGCACGCCTACAAGGACTCCGAACACTACCAGGGCGACGCCAGCTACTGGCGCGGGCAGGTGCCGGTGCTGCCGCCGCCGCTGATCGAGCGCCGCTACGCGGGGCCGAACGGCGGCTCCAACGGCGGCCAGCCGGCCGGCCAGCTGCCGCAATCGCGCCTGGTCGAGCAGCGCATCGCGCGCGCCGACTACGCGCGCCTGGAGGCGCACGCGGGCGAGCAGGGGCTGACCCCGTTCAACTATGTGCTGGCGGCGCTGGCGCTGTACTTCGCGCGCGTGAACAACGTGCACGAGGTGGTGGTGGGCGTGCCCAGCCTGAACCGCGGCGGGCGCGTGTACAAGTCCACACTGGGCATGTTCGCCGGCGTGCTGGCGGTGAAGATCGCCGTGCCGCCGGGGATCAGCGTGGCCGAGCTGCTGGCCTCGACCAAGACCGCGATGCGGGGCGCGCTGCGCCATCCGCGCTACCCGCTGTCCGAGCTGGGGCGCGAGCTGGAGGTGATACGCCAGGGCCGCGACGGCCTGCTCGACATCTTCCTGTCCTTCGAGCGCCAGGATTACACGCTGGCCTTCGGCGACGCCGCGCTGGTGGACGCGCGCCAGCTGTTCTCCGGCATCGCCCGCTATCCGCTGGGCGTGACGGTGTGCGAATTCCACGCCGAGCAAGACCTGGAACTGATACTGGACGCCAGCGAATCGTGCTTCGCGCCGGGCGAGGCCGAGCTGCTGGGCCGGCGCCTGTGGGCGCTGGTCGAGGCCATGCGCGCCATGCCCGGGGCCGACGTGGCGGCGCTGTCCATCGTGCCGAACGAGGAGCAGTGGGCGGTGTTGTACGGCCTGCACCGCGACATCGCCAGCCACGACAACCCGCCGCCCTTCATCACCCTGTTCGAGCACCAGGTGGCGCTGCGGCCGGAGGCCACCGCGCTGGTGTGGGACGACGGCAGCATCGACTACGCGACGCTGAACCGGCGCGCCAATCTGCTGGCGCAGCGCCTGCTGTCGCTGGGGGCGGGGCGCGGCAAGGTGCTGGCCATGTCGATCGGGCGCACGCCGGCCATGGTGGTGGCGCTGCTGGCCATCGCCAAGACCGGCGCCGCCTTCCTGCCGCTGGATCCGGACGCGCCGGTCGAGCGCCTGGCCGACATCCTCGAGCAAAGCGAGGCTTGCGCGCTGCTGATCGAGCCGTCCGCCGGCGGCCGCCTGGGGCAGCTGCACGCCAACATCGTGCGGGTGCGCTGGAACGACCCGCTGGCCGACCTGCCGGACCCGGCGCCGGCGAACCCGCAGTCGGCGCCCGCGCCGGGCGACCTGGCCTATGTGCTGTTCACCTCCGGCTCCACCGGGCGGCCCAAGGGCGTCATGGTGGAGCACGCGGTGCTGTCGCGCCGCCTGGCCTGGCTGTCGCGCGCCTGGGGCATAGACTGGCAGGATTGCGCCGGCCAGTCCACCCAGTACACCTTCGACCCCTCGCTGGTGGAGCTGCTGCTGCCGCTGATCCAGGGCGCGCGCATCGCGCTGCCGCCGCCGGGCCGGCTGCTGCCCGAATCGCTGGCCGAATTCGCGGTGCGCCACGGCGTGACCTTCATGGCCTTCGTGCCCAGCACGCTGAGCCGCTTTCTGGACGGCGCGGCCGGCCTGCAGGGCTTGAAGATGCGCGTGTGCTGTTGCGGCGGCGAGGTGCTGTCGCCGGCGCTGGCGCGGCGCTTCGTGGCCGAGACCGGCGCGCGGCTGTACAACGTCTACGGCCCGACCGAGGCGGCCATCTTCGCCACGGCCTGGCAGTGCGGCGCCACCGGCGACGACGGCCCGCTGCCGATCGGGCGCCCCATCGACGACACCCGCATCTACGTGCTGGACGAGCAGTTGCGCGCCATGCCGCTGGGGATACCGGGCGAAATCTACATCGCCGGCGACACGCTGGCGCGCGGTTACCTGAACCGGCCGGAGCTGGACAGCGCCGTGTTCCTGGACGACCCGTTCCAGCCCGGCGGGCGCATGTACCGCACCGGCGACCGCGGCTGGCTGGGCGTGGAGGGCAATCTGCACTTCGTCGGCCGGCTGGACCGCCAGGTCAAGCTGCGCGGCTACCGCATCGAGCTGGGCGAGATCGAGGCGGCCTGCCTGAACGTGAGCGGCGTCAACCAGGCCGCCGCGCGGCTGGTCGATTTCAACGGCAAGCCGCAGATCCACGCCTGGGTCGGCGCGGCGGACGGCGTGACGGCGCAGCGGCTGCAGGGCGTGCTGCGCCAGCGCCTGCCGGATTACATGATCCCGAGCGCCATCAGCGTGCTGCCCAGCCTGGCCGAGAGCAGCGTCGGCAAGACCGACTACGACGCGCTGCCGGCGCAGCAGCCGGGCGAGATGGCGGCCCAGGCGCGCGCGCCGGGCACGGCCATGGAGCGCGAGCTGGTGGCGATCTGGGAGGGCGCGCTGGCGGCGCGGCCGATCGGCATCCACGACAACTTCTTCGACATCGGCGGCGACTCGCTGGCGGCGGTCTCCATCCTGGCCAGCATCGACACCCTGCTGGGCTGCAAGGTGCCGATGTACACGCTGACCGAGCACCCGACCATCGAGCGGCTGGCGGTGGCGCTGGGGCGGCAGATCACGCCGCCGGACACCATCATCCCGCTCGGCGCGGACAACGGCCGCACGCCGCTGTACCTGGCCGCCTCCGGGCATGGCGACCTGATGCGCTTCCAGGACCTGGCGCGGCGCGTCAGCGACACCTACGACGTCTACATGCTGCAACCGCCGGCCGACCGGCCCGTGAAGACGGTGCAGGAGCTGGCCGAGCTGTACGTGAACTGCATCCTGGCGCAGGGGCGCGAGCCGGGCGTGCTGGCCGGCTTCTCGGTGGGCGGCGTGGCCGCGCTGGAGACGGCGCGGCTGCTGCGCGGCAGCGGCACGCCGGTGCGCACGCTGGTGTTGCTGGACACCATCCATCCGCACTCCTTCGTCGGCGGGGTCCGCTCCTGGCGGCTGCTGGGCTGGCTGGTGCGCACCCTGCGGGTGCAGGAACTGAGCATGAACGGGCGGCGCCTGGGCGCGCTGGTCAACGATCCCGGGCTGGTGGGGCAGGTGATGGCGCTGCGTGGTTTCCGTCCCGGCGCGTTCGACGGGCACACCTGTCTGATACGCTCGTCGGGGCTGGCCAACTGGGACCGCGTGTTCTTCGGCAAATGGCGCAGGCTGATGAACGGGCAGCTGACCGAGCGGCGCGTGCCGGGGCTGCACGGCTCCATCTTCGAGGCGCCCAATGTGGACGAGCTGGCGATCGCGCTCAGCAGCGTCGCCACGGAACGCCATGCGCTCAACTGACCGGGACCGGGACGGCGACGGCGAGCCGCGCGCGGACGCCACGCCCGCCGTGACGGACGCGACGTCCCAGGGCGCGTCGGCTGGCGGCGCCGGACGCGCCTTCGATCGCGCGCCGGAGCTGGAAACGCGCGCGCTGCGGCGCCGGCTGATCGGCCTGGGTGTGGCGGTCGCGCTGGTGGTCGCGCTGGCGGCGGCATGGGCCTGGTCGCCGCTGAAGGCCTGGCTGGACATCGACCTGATCGTCGGCACGTTGCGGCGGCTGGGGCAGAGCTTCGGCCTGCTGGCGGCCGTGGCCGGATTCGCGGTCGCGGTGGCCACCGCCGTGCCGCTGACCTTCCTGACGCTGGTGGTCATCGTCGCCTTCGGGCCGTGGGCCGGCTTCGCCTGCGCGCTGCCGGGCGCGCTGATCGGCGCCAGCATCAGCTACGGGGTCGGCATGGCGCTGGGGCGCGAGGCCGTGGTCAGGCTGGCGGGCGAGCGCATCAACGCCATCAGCCAGCGCCTGGCGAAGCGGGGCGTGCTGGCCATCGTGCTGGTGCGGCTGGTGCCGGTGGCGCCATTCCCCATCGTCAACATGGTCGCCGGCGCCAGCCACATCAGCCTGCGCGACCTGCTGATCGGCACCGCCATCGGCATGACGCCCAGCACGGTCTTCATGATGTTCTTCATGGACGACATCATCGCCTCGCTCAAGCAACCCAGCGGCTTCGGCCTCGGCCTGCTGATCGGCACCGTGCTGCTGCTGGCGGCCGGCGGCTGGGCCCTGCGGCGCTGGCTCAAACGCAGCGGCACGCCGTAGCGCGGCCGCCGTTGCCGCCCCGCAAAAAGCGCCCAGGGCTATTTAATTTGCCCTGGACGGAAAAAATAGCCCTGGGCGCTTTTTGTCGCGCGGCAACGACGCGCCGGGGGCGGACGGGCTGGGGTAAGCTGGCTTTTTCTGCAATCTTGCCAGGGGGCGGCGCCTATGAATTCTTCAGTTGCAGCGCTGCGCGGCTCGCCGCGGGATCTCGAGGAGCAGCGGATGCGGACTGTGCGCCGCTACGATATCCTGGACACCCCGCCCGACGGCGCCTTCGACCACGTGACGCGGCTGGCGGCGCGGCTACTGGATGCGCCAGTGGCCATCGTCAGCATCGTCGATAGCGACCGCATCTGGTTCAAGTCCCATTTCGGCCTGGACGTCGAGCAGATCCCGCGCGATCCCGGCCTGTGCGCCTCCGTCATCATGCAGGAGGGGCCCTACCTGGTGGACAACGCGCAACTCGATCCGCGCACGGCGGCCAACCCGCTGGTGGCGGGGGAGTTCGGCTTGCGCTTTTACCTCGGCGTGCCGCTGCGCACGCGCGACGGCCATGGCCTGGGCACGCTGTGCGTGCTCGATTTCCAGCCGCGCGCGGTCGACCGGGAACAGATCGCCCACTTGGAGGACCTGGCCCGCATCGTCATGGACCACCTGGAATTGCGCCTGACCGCGCGCCAGTCGATCGCCGCCCTGGAGGTGGCGGCCGAGCAAAAGGAGGCCGCGCTCCGCCAGGCGGAGCTGATGACCAAGGAAATCGACCACCGCGTGCTCAACAGCCTGAACCTGATCGTCTCGCTGCTGAGCGTGCAGAGCGCGCAGCTGCGCGGCACGCCGGCGGCCACCGAGATCGCCAAGGCGGCCGGCAAGATCATGGCGGTGGCGCAGGTGCACAAGCATATGCGGGTCGACGAGAGCGTGGTCACGGCCGATTGCGCCGAATACCTGCAGCGCCTGTGCCACGGCCTGGGCGAGATGCTGCAGACGGACTTGACGGCCAATATCCGCGTCGAGGCCGTGCCGCTCAGCCTGCCGAGCGACCAGATCGTGCGCATCGGCCTGATCGTCAATGAGCTGGTGACCAACGCCTTGAAGCACGGCGCCGCCAATGTGCTGGTCACGCTGACCCGTCCGGACGCGGCGGCGTGCAGCCTGGCGGTCACGGACGACGGCAGCGGCCTGCCGGCCGGTTTCGCGCCGGAGCGGATGGCGGGACTGGGGATGAAGGTGGTGACGACGCTGGTGCGCAACCTGCAGGGGACGCTGACCCATGGTCCGGCGCCCGGCGCGGCCGGCACCCGCTTCGAGGTCCGCTTCCCGATGCCGCCGGGCCGGGCGGACGGGCCGCTCCGGGAGTGCCCGGAGCGCGCGGCCGGTTAGACGGCGGCGCTGATGCAGTAGCGGTCGCGGCCGGTTTCCTTGGCGCGGTAGAGCAGGGCGTCGGCCGCCCGTATCAGCGCGCTGGGGTCGATGTCCTCGCTGGGCTGCACGCTGGCCACGCCCATGCTGACCGTCACCCGGTCCGACACCGACGACGCCGCGTGCGGCAGTCGCAGCGCCGCCACCTCCTCCAGGATGCGCTTGGCCACCACCTCGGCGCCGTCGCCGCCCACCTGCGGCAACAGGATGATGAATTCCTCGCCGCCGTAGCGCGCCAGCATGTCCGGCGGCCGTCCGGCGCAGCGCTTCATGGCCGCCGACACCTGTTGCAGGCAGAGGTCGCCGGCCTGGTGGCCGTAGGCGTCGTTGTAATTCTTGAAATGGTCGATGTCGATCATGATGACCGCCATCGGCGTTTCCGAGCGGGTGCAGCGGCGCCACTCGTTGTCCATGGCCTCGTTGAAGCTGCGGCGGTTGGCCACGCCGGTCAGCGCGTCGGTCAGGGTCAGCTCGCGCATGGCGTCGGCCTGGCGCTTGACGGTGAGCTGGGTGCGCACGCGCGCGCGCACCACGGCCACGTTGAAGGGCTTGCTGATGAAGTCGACCGCGCCCGCCTCCAGCGCGCGCGTCTCGTCCTCCGGGTGGGTCAGCGCGGTGACGAAGATCACCGGGATGTCGCGCACCGCCGCCGATCCGCGCAGCGCGGCGCACACCTCGTAGCCGTCCATGCCGGGCATGACGGCGTCCAGCAGGATCAGGTCGGGCATCTGGTTGTGGGCGATCTGCAACGCCTTCTCGCCGCTCAGCGCGAACAGCACGTCGTGCTCGTCGCGCAGGGCGTGGTGCAGGATCTGGATGTTCTCCATCGCGTCGTCGACGAGCAGGATGCGCCCGTTCATGGCCAGGTCGGTCCAGCTCATGCAAATTCCTTTCGCTTCAACATGTCTCGCACCTGTTTCTCGGCGGCGGCGAAGTCCAGCGTTTCGATGGCGTCGGCCAGGGCCAGCACGGCCTCGCGCTCGTCCGGCTCCAGCGCGGCGCGCAAGCCCTGGAAGTGCGTCAACGCTTTCATATTGTTAGTTTGAAGCAAGGATACCAGTTCTTCCAGCGCTTGCGGGAGATTGGCGTCCGGGGCGTCCTTGTCGGGGGCGGCGGTGGCGGCCGGCAGCGGCAGCGGCAGCGTGCGCGCCGCCTCCGTCACCACGGTGATCGACTGGTCCAGCGCGGTCAGCGTGAAGGCCAGGTCGGGCTCGTTGGCTTCGTGCAGGGCGATCTCGGCCTGCGCGCTGAGGCGGGCGATGTCGCCCGCGCCCAGGTTGGCCGCCACCCCGCGCAGCCGGTGCAGCAGCTGGGCGGCCTGCTGGCGCTTGTCGTTTGTCAGCAACGCGCGCACCTCGGACACGGTGTCGCCCTGCGAATTCTCGAAGCGCTTGAGCAGGCCGACAAAGGCCGGGTAGTTGCCGGCCAGCCGGGCCAGCGCGGCGTCCAGGTCGATGCCGGGCAGGCTGACCGGCCGGTCGTCGAGCTCGTCGGGCCAGCGGCCCGGCCCCTCGCAGGCCCCGTCGCCGCGCACCGTGATGAAGCGCGTCAGGGTGGCGATCATTTCCTCGACGTCGATCGGCTTGGGGATGTGGGCGTCGATGCCGGCGTCGGTGGCCAGGCGGCGGTCCTCGTCCAGCGCGTTGGCGGTCATGGCGATGATGGGCAGCGCCGTCAAGCCCATGGCGCGCAGGGCGGCGGTGGCCTCGTAGCCGTTCATCACCGGCATTTGCAGGTCCATCAGCACCACGTCGCAGCGCTGCGGGTCGGCCGTCAGCATATTGACCGCGACGCGGCCGTTGCCGGCGATCTCGACCCGGGCGCCGGCGTGCAGCAGGATGTACTGCGCCATCTCCTGGTTGATTTCGTTGTCCTCCACCAGCAGCAGACGCACGCCGGCCAGGCGCCCGGTCAGCGGCGTCGACGCGGGCAGGGCGGACGGCTGCGCGGTGCCGGTGCGCACCGCCGCGATGGCCGCGATCAGGCGCACCGGCGTGGCCGGCTTGGCCAGCACGGTGGCGATGTGCAGCGTATCGGCGATGGCCAGCATTTCCTCGGTCAGGTGGTCGGCCGCCATCATGATGGTGGGCGGCAGCGCCAGCCGGTCGTCGGTGTGGGCCCGGGTCAGCAGCGCGATGCCGTCCAGGTCGGGCAGGCGCGCGTCCAGCAGCAGCAGGTCGAGCTTGGGCGGGCCCACCGCCCGCGCCAGCTTGTGCAGCATGGCCAGCGCGGCGGCGCCGCTGTCGGCGGTCCACACGGTCCAGCCCAGCGACTGGCAGTGGCGCGACAGCAGCTCGCGCACGGTGGCGTTGTCGTCGACGATCAGCAGCGACAGCCCCTGCAGCGCCTGCGGCAGCGGCGCCGGCTCCGGGATGCCGGGCACGGCGCGCTCCAGTGTGACGGCGAAGCGGAAGATGGAACCGCGGCCCGGTTCGCTGTGCACGCTGATGGTGCCGCCCATCAGGTCGACCAGGCGGCGGCAGATCGCCAGTCCCAGGCCGGTGCCGCCGTACTTGCGGCTGGTGCTGTTGTCCTCCTGCGAGAAGGCCTCGAACATGCGCCGCTGCTTGTCCGCGCCGATGCCGATGCCGGTGTCGCGCACCGAGAATTCCAAGGTCACGTGGGTGGCGTTGCCGCCGGTCTGGCGCACGCCCAGCGCCACCTCTCCCTGGTGCGTGAACTTGACGGCGTTGCCGGCCAGGTTGAGCAGCACCTGCTGCAGCCGCATGGCATCGCCCACCAGCTCCATCGGCACGTCGGCGCCGACCGCGAAAATGGGCTCGACGCCCTTGTCCCAGGCGGCTTGGCTGATCAGCACGCCGACGCTGCTGAGGATGTGGTCGAGGTTGAAGCGGCCCGGGTCCAGCTTCAACTGGCCGGCCTCGATCTTGGAGAAGTCCAGCACGTCGTTGACCACCGTCAGCAGCGACTGGGTCGCCATCTGGATCTTGCCGACGTAGCTGCGCTCGCGCCGCTCCAGCGGCGCCTCCTCCAAGAGCCGCGCCAGGCCGAGGATGGCGTTCATCGGCGTGCGGATCTCGTGGCTCATGTTGGCCACGAACTCGCTCTTGGCCCGGCTGGCGGCCTCGGCGCGGTCGCGCGCGCGCACCAGCTCGTCGTTCAGGTCGTGCAGCCGCAGTTCGCTGCGCTTCAGCTCCGTCACGTCCGACACCATCACGAAGAAGCCGCGCGCCTTGCGGTGCTCGTCCAGGTCCGGGATGTAGTTGGCCCACATGTAGCGCGCGTCACCGCCCGGCCCCACGCGGTCCTGGTAGAAGCTCTGCGCCTTGCCCGCCATGACGCCGTCGACGTAGGGCAGGTTCTCGCGGTACAGCTCCTCGCCCAGCACCTCGCGCATGGTGGCGCCCATGATGTCGCCGATCGGCATGCGGATGAACTCGGAGAAGTACTTGTTGGCGAAGCGGCAGCGCAGCTCGGCGTCCCAGTACACCACGGTGCCGGGCACGTTGTCGGTCACGGTGCGGATGAAGGCGTTGTTGCGCGCCAGGCTGAGCGAGGTGGCGCGCATGGCCTCGTCGGCGCGCTTGCGCTCGGTGATGTCGATCGCCATGCCCAGCAGGTGGGTGGGGTTGCCGTGCTCGTCGCGCAGCGCCACCTTGCGCGTGTTCAGGTAGCGCTTCTCGCCGCCGGCGGTGGAGATGGGCTCCTCGGCGATCTCGATCACCCGGTCCGAGGCCAGCACGGCGCGGTCGGCGGCGGTGAAGGCGTCGGCCTGCTCGGCGGGGAAGAGGTCGTGGTCGTTCTTGCCCAGCAATTGGCTGCGCGGCAGTCCCAGGGTCAGCTCGCCCTGATGGTTCAGCATCTCGAAGCGCAGGTCGCCGGCGCGCTTGACGAACAGCATGGCCGGCATGTTCTCGACCACCGACTTGAACAGCTGCTTGGAGCGCTGCAGCTCGGCCTCGGTGCGCTTCTGGTCGGTGATGTCGAGCAGCAGGCCGGTGATGCCGATGATGGCGCCATCCTGCGCACGCACGGGGAAATAGCCGGTCAGCCAGTGGCGGATGTCGTCCGGCCTGCCGGGCGCGGTGCCGGTCAGCTCGATGCCGGAAATGGCCTCGCCGGTGGCCAGCACGCGGCGGTAGTCGCGCTCCACCTCCAGCCGCACCTGGTCGTCGCGGATCACGTCGCCGAAGGAGTGGCCGATGTGTTCGCTCACCGGCTTGGCGTTGATGGCGGCCAGGTATTCGTTGATCATGACGATGTTCAACTGCGGGTCGACGAAGCTCAGGCCGACCGGCGCGCTGGCGTAGACGTTCTCCAGCAGCGCCTTGGACGCCTCCAGCTCGGCGGTGCGCTCCGCCACCAGCAGTTCCAGCTCGTGGCGGTGGCGCTGCACCTCGATCTCGACCTGGCGCAGCGCCTGCGCCACCTCCTCGGCTTCGAGGAAGTTCGACGGCGCCGGGGCGATCGGCGTGCCGGCCGCAAGCGCCCGGGCCGGCTGGGTCAGCGCGCGCACCGAGCGGCCGATGTGGCCGCCCATCATCCAGGACATGCCGAAGCCGGCCAGCACCAGCAGCGTCACCGCGCCGGACACCAGCGGCACCGACGGCATCATGCCGTCCAGCGCGTTTTGCTCGGGGATGCCCACCAGCACGGTCAGGTTGCGTCCGGGCAGCCGGCTGAAGCCGGCGTAGACGGGAACCCCGTCGATGGTCACGGCGCGCAGCGTTCCCTCCTCGGCGTCGCGCAGTTGCCGCGACACGGCCTCGGGCATGTTGCGGCCGACGAATTTGTGCGCGTCCCTGCTGCGCGCGAGGAGCACGCCGTCGGCGTCCGCCAGCGAGGCCAGCACGTGTTCCGGCAGGCGCTGCTCGGCCAGCATCTCGCCCAGCTGCTCGCGGCGCAGCACGGCCGACAGCGCGTAGGCGACGCGCCCGTCGCGCATCACCGGCACGTCGATCGCCAGCCAGGGCTGGCGGTCCGGCGCGTCGCGGTCGGCGGGGATTTGCGACACCACGGGCTCGCCGTGTTCGAACAGGGGGCGCAGCCGGGCCGCGTTCAACAGGGGCGGGGGCGGCGCCGTCGGGGCGCCGGGGCCGGGGGTGAAGGCATGGTGGACGCCCCCGGCGTCGCTCAGCAGGAATTGCCCCGCCGGGAAATCCGGCCGCAACTGGCGACGCGCCTGTTCGGTGAAGGCGGCGAAATCGCCCGCCGCGAGGCTGGGGGAACTGGCCAGCGCCAGCGCCGCGCTCTGCGCCTCGCGCAGGTCGTGCTCGATGGCGGAGGCCAGGGCGCGCGCCGTTTCCAACGTGTCGCGCGACACCTGCAGGGTTTCCCGCTGGTAGAAATGCTGCACCATCACGCCCAGGCCGATGATCGACGGCAGCGCGCACACCAGCACCAGGAGTGCGATTTGCGAACGGATCGACGGCAGCTTGCCGGAGGGTTTAAACACAGCGGGCTCTCCCTGGTTTCAACGGTGGCCCTTCGATAATAGCCGAGTGCGGGCGTTCAACCAAGGATTTATGTGCTGGACAAGCGCGGCGGCGGAGGCGCCGCGCCGGTCCGGCGTCGCGCGTCAGCCGCGGGTGACGGGCAGGCCCAGGTCTTCCTTCAGGTCGATGTGCTTGGCCAGTTCCAGCTTGGCGATGGCGTTGCGGTGCACCTCGTCCGGGCCGTCGGCCAGGCGCAGGGTGCGGTTGCCGGCCCACTGGTAGGCCAGCGGGAAGTCGCCCGACACGCCGCCGGCGCCGTGCGCCTGGATGGCCCAGTCCAGCACCTGCTGGGTGACGTTCGGCGCCAGCACCTTGATCATCGCGATCTCGGCCTGCGCGCCCTTGTTGCCGACCTTGTCCATCATGTAGGCCGCCTTCAGGGTCAGCAGGCGGGCGGTGTCGATCTGGATGCGGGCCTCGGCGATGCGTTCGCGCCACACGCCCTGTTCCGAGATGCGCTTGCCGAACGCGGTGCGGCCGTTCAGGCGCTTGCACATCAGTTCCAGCGCGCGCTCGGCCACGCCGATGGCGCGCATGCAGTGGTGGATGCGGCCCGGTCCCAGGCGGCCCTGGGCGATCTCGAAGCCGCGGCCTTCGCCCAGCAGGATGTTGGAGGCCGGCACGCGCACGTTGTCGTACACGATTTCGCAATGGCCGTGCGGCGCGTCGTCGTAGCCGAACACGGGCAGCGGGCGCAGCACGGTGATGCCGGGGGTGTCGGCCGGCACCAGTATCATCGATTGCTGCTGGTGGCGGGCGGCGCCGAAGTCGGTCTTGCCCATGGTGATATAGATCTTGCAACGCGGGTCGCCGGCGCCGGAGATCCACCATTTGCGGCCGTTGATGACGTAGTCGTCGCCGTCGCGCTCGATTTTCATTTCGATGTTGGTGGCGTCCGACGAGGCCACGGCCGGTTCCGTCATCGCGAAGGCGGAGCGGATCTCGCCGCGCAGCAGCGGTTCCAGCCACAGGCGCTTGTGCTCCTCGCTGCCGTAGCGCTCCAGCGTCTCCATGTTGCCGGTGTCCGGCGCGGCGCAGTTGAACACCTCGGGCGCCCAGTGCACGCGCCCCATGATTTCGCACAGCGGCGCGTAGTCCAGGTTGGACAGGCCCTCCGGCGCGCGCGTCGATTTGGGCAGGAACAGGTTCCACAGGCCCTGTTCGCGCGCCAGCGGTTTCAGCTTCTCGATGATCTCGGTCGGCAGCCAGCGGTTGTTTTTCTCGCGGCCGTTGCGCTCGATCTCGTCGTGGAACACCTGCTCGTTCGGGTAGATGTGCTGGTCCATGAAAGCCAGCAGCTTGCCTTGCAGTTCCTTGCAGCGGTCCGAATACTCGAAGTCCATGCCTGTCTCCTCTGTGGTTGTTCTGTTTAAATCCGTTTGCCGGACGCGTAGGCCCAGGCCAGTTCGGCCATGGGGCGCGCCATCTTGCCGGACTCGAGCGCCTGCGCGCTGGCGGCGGTGCCGTCCACGTAGCGCTTCATGATGCCCTGCATGATGCTGGCCAGGCGGAACATGTTGAAGGCCAGGTAGAAGTTGAAATCCTCCAGGCGGATGGTCTTGCCGGTGCGCTCGGCGTACTTGGCGATGTAGTCCTGCTGCGACGGGATGCCCAGCGCCGCCAGGTCCAGGCCGCCGATGCCGCGGAACTGGCCGGGCTCGATGTTCCAGCCCATGGCGTGGTAGGAGAAGTCGGCGAAGGGATGGCCCAGCGTGGACAGTTCCCAATCCAGCACGGCCAGGATGCGCGGCTCGGTGGGGTGGAAGATCATATTGTCCAGGCGGTAGTCGCCGTGCACGATGGAGGTGTCGTCGCCGGCCGGGATGTTGTTGGGCAGCCACGCGATCAGGCGGTCCATGGCCTCGATGGTCTCGGTTTGCGAGGCCAGGTACTGCTTGGACCAGCGCTCGATCTGGCGCTGGAAGTAGTTGCCCGGCTTGCCGTAGTCGCCCAGGCCGATGGCGTTGTAGTCGATGGTGTGCAGCTGGGCGATGACGCGGTTTTGCTCGTCGTAGATGGCGGCGCGCTCGGCCGGCGTCATGCCGGGCAGGGCCTGGTCCCACAGCACGCGGCCGTCGACGAATTCCATCACGTAGAAGGCGCGGCCGATGACGGATTCGTCGGTGCACAGCGCGTATTGGCGGGCGGCGGGGAAGCCGGCCTTGTTCAGCGCGTCCATCACGCGGTATTCGCGGTCGATGGCGTGGGCGGAGGCCAGCAGCTTGGCGGCCGGCGCCGGCTTGGTGCGCAGCACGTAGTGGGTGTCGCCCTTGCTCAGCTTGAAGGTGGGGTTGGACTGGCCGCCCTTGAACTGGGCGACGGTCAGGTCACCCTCCGGATAGCCGTCCACGTGCTGGCGCAGATAAGCGTCCAGCGCCGCCACGTCGAACTGATGGCGTTCGGACACGGCCTTGGTGCCTATGAATTCTTCGAACATTGCGTCTCCTGCGGTGGGTTAGTGTTTTTATTCTATCCCAAAAAAGAACGCACGTACTATTTTATTTTTCAACGGCTCACGCCGATTTGGCGTCACACCCTGATGCGGTTGCCGGTAGTTCAGCGCACAGCGCCGCTCGGTGCTGCTTGTTGATTCGACGCAACTTGCCAGCGTGCAAAACCTCAATAATGGGCACTCGATACGATTTGCTGTACGGAATCCAAGGGGGCAG
>NZ_FPBO01000012.1 GCF_900116645.1 Pseudoduganella namucuonensis
GCCCGCATCGGCAATGCCCGCCGCGACTACCTGCACAAGGCCACGACCACTATTTGCAACAACCACGCGATGGTGAGCGTCGAGGACTTGAAGGTCAAAAACATGTCGGCATCGGCGGCGGGCGATCGCGTCGAACCGGGGCGCAATGTGCGCGCCAAATCGGGCCTGAACAAGGCCATCCTCGATCAGGGCTGGTACGAGTTCCGCCGCCAGCTCGCTTACAAGCTGGCGTGGCGCGGCGGCATATTGGTGGCGGTGTCGCCGCGCGACACAAGCCGGACCTGTCCGGGCTGCGGCCATGTATCGGCCGACAACCGGCGCACGCAAGCGGTGTTCGCGTGCGTGGCGTGCGGATATTCAAAACATGCCGACCTGGTCGGCGCGATCAACATCCTCAGGGCGGGACACGCCCGATGCGCCTATGAAGTGAGCGATGCTGCAAGGTCGCCAGCAGTAGGAACCCGCCGAAGCGGCTCGAACCGGCTCGATCGGTGACAGCGCCGTAGGAATCCTTCCCCTTTTCCGCGTCGGCGGCAACAGAAGGTTGAGGGGGAGAGGAAGTCAACATCCAGTAGCCGCGGAATATCTGCACCTCCGTGCTGCAGCCACTAGGCACCGCCGAGGGATAGGGCGGGATAGAACGGAATGAATGACGTGAGTTCAATGTATTGGGTGTTGGCGATGATGCCGGTCTCGCAGGCCATTAGAACCGCGACTGGGCCGGCGTCAATCCGGGCGCGTGGCGCGAACAGACGCGGAACAACCGATAGCGTTCAGATCTCGCTGCCGCGCACGCGCACGAAGGGGCCGAGGCAGGCGTCCATGCTGCGCTCCAGGCACATCAGGAACATATTGCCGGAGGGGTGGAACAGGATGAAGCTGGCGACCGCGTGGCCCACCTCGGTCACCTGGCCGCTGCAGTCCTGCTTGCCGTTGTCCTTGATGATCTTGTCGGAGGTCTTGTAGAAGCCTTCGGCGTCGGGCTGGTCGTCGATGACGAATTCGGTCTCGGCGATCTCGGCGGCGCTGGTGATCAGCGCGGTGCCGTCGGCCCGCATGCGGTAGACCTCGTGGCAGGAACCGTCCGGCAGCACGAAGCGCCAGGTTCCCACGATGGGATGATCCTCCCTCACCGGTGCGGCGGACACGCTGGCGACCGCACCCACAATCGTGCAGGCCAGCGCGATGCTGGTCAGAATTCTCATGGCGAACCTCCGCAAAACGGCGTTGGATGCGTCCAGTATATCCCGGCCGGCCGTTTCCCACTGTCCGCTCGCGCACGCAAATGGACAATCCCCGCACCGCTGGGGACAGACCCGCGATCCGAGCCCCCTACCCTTGCCGCGGCTTGTGGCGCGGAGGGTCTGTCCCCGGTTTGGGGGCCGCTTACTTCTCGGCGACCGCCTTCATGCTGGCCAGGCCCTTCTCGAAATCCGGTCCGATCATGGAATCCATGCTCATGAACACGCCCATCAACTTGGTCATGAAGGCGCTGGGGCCGGACATGGTCCACGTGACCCTGGTGCCATCGCCCTCCGGCGCCAGCGCGAACACAGTGGTGTTGTGCGACTCGAAGGGCTTGAGGAAGTCCAGCTTGATGTCGACCTTGCTTGGCGCCGCCGCGCCGGTGATCTCCATGCGCCCCGCGCCGACCTGGTCGTTGCCTTCCCAGCCGTACACGGCGCCCACGCCGGCCGGCGCGCCGCTGTGGGTGCGCTTCATGTTCGGGTCCAGGTGCTCCCAGGGCGACCACAGGGTCCAGTTGTGGAAGTCGCTGATCAGGCCATAGATCTTCTCCGGCGGCGCCTTGATGGTGGCGCTGCGCGTGACGGTGTAGGAATTGGGCTGGGTCAGCGCCAGGCCCAGGATGATGACGACGACCGCGATGATACCGATGGCTATTTTCTTGAGCATGTGTCCCCCTGCTTGTCTTTGTCGTGGTTCGGCGCTTGCCGAAAACGCAAGATTATCACGGTTGTTTTGCGCTCAGCAATACCGGCAAGGCGCTGGGCGTCATGGTGAAGGTGAAGCGCTCCTCCACCGGCGCCGCGCCCGGCTGCAGGGCCAGCGTGAAATTACGCATCATCATCGCCATCACCATCTTGATCTCGGCGATCGCCAGGTAGCGGCCCGGACAGAAGCGCGGCCCGCCGCCAAAGGGGAACAGCTTGCGGCCGGGGTCCATGGCGGCTTCGGCCGCGTGCAGCCAGCGCGTTGGGTCGAAGCGCTCCGGGTGCGCGAAGTCGCCGCCCCGTTCGGCCGCGTGGCGCAGCAGCAGGAAGATGATGGTGCCGGCCGGCGTGCGCACGCCGTCCACCACCGTGTCCACGTTGGGCTCGGCCGCCATGAAGGGCGCCACCGGTTTCAAGCGCATGGCTTCGCGGTTGGCAGCGTCGATGTAGGGCAGGCTGTCGAGCAGATGGTGGTCGCGCGGCACCGTGTCCGCGCCCAGCACCGCGCAGGCCTCGTCCGCCGCCGCCCGCGCCGCATCGGGATGCCGCGACAGCAGGTGCAGCAGCCAGGCGATGGAGTTGGACGTGGTGTCCTCGCCGGCGAACACCATGGTGATGGCGTTGCCGATCACCTCGGCGTCGGTGAAGCCGGAATCGGGCTCGTCGCGCGCGGCCACCAGCGCCTCCAGCATGTTCGACGGCTTGCCGCGCAGCGCCGGATCGGCCTGCAGGCGGGCGCGCGCCTCGGCGATGAAGCCGGTGACGGCGCGCTGGATGCGCCCATGCGCGGCCTGGGCCTCGCGGTCCACGCCCAGCTTGAACAGGCGCCAGTAGGCGAACGGCGCGGTCAGCCTGCGCGCCACCATGCCGAACAGGAATTCGATGTCGCGCTGCAGCGGATTGTCCTCGTGCTCCAGCGTATTGATGTCCTGCCCCATGGCCAGGCCGATGGTCACGTCCAGCGTGTAGGCTTTCAGATCGCGCAGCACGTCGACCTGGCGCCCGTCGGCCAGGATCGCCCGCCAGCGCGCCAGCAGGCGCTCGGTCATCATCACCAAGGTGGGAAAGAAGCGGTGCACCACCTCCGGCGTGAGCGCCCGCATGGCCAGCTTGCGCTGGCGGCGCCACTCCTCGCCCTCGGCCGTGAACAGGCCGCGCGTGCCGGCCTCCTCCAGCATGCTGGCGGTGCGCGACGAGCGGCGGAACATGTCCGGCCGGTCGCGCAGGATGGAGGCGATGACGTCGCGGTCGGACACCACCATGAACAGCCGTCCCGGCACCCTGAACTTGTAGACGGGGCCGTACTCGCGCGCCCAGTTCTCCAGCGTCTGGTGGAAGCGCTTGGAGTCGATCTGGCGCGCGCTGCCCAGCAGGGGCACGCCCCTCGGTCCGGGCAGGTCCGCGATGCCGCGCGGCGGGCCGTCCGTTCCGGCGGCGGCGGACGCCGCCATGCTCTTCTCGGCCATGGTGCTTCCCTTTCAAGGTGCGTGATGTTGTATATTACGCCACTACTTTTAAAAAGGATGCACGATGTTTTCCCACGTTTTTATCGGCGTGGCCGACTTCGAACGCGCGTACGCGTTCTACCAGCCATTGATGGCCGAGCTGGGTTTGCCGCTGAAGTTCAGGGATGACAGCCGCCCGTGGGCGGGCTGGATGCCGGTGGACGCGCCCCGTCCGTTGTTCCTGGTCGGGGCGCCTTACGAGGGGGAGGCCAGGCCGGGCAATGGCCAGATGGTGGCGCTGCTGGCGGATTCGCGCGCGGCCGTGGACCGCGTCCACGCCAGCGCGCTGGCGCATGGCGGCGTGAGCGAGGGGGAACCGGGCTTGCGGCCAGAATACCACCCCCACTACTACGGCGCCTATTTCCGCGACCCGGACGGCAACAAACTGTGCGTCTGCTGCCACCGGGAAGAGTAGCCGGGCGGAGCCGTCAGGCCAGCGCTTCCTTCGCGGCCTCTTCCGGCGTCAAGCCGTCGTAGAACTGATCGGTGAACCATTCGATCTGTTCCTCGATGTGATCCTGCGCCTGTTCCACCGTGGCGCCGCCCTTCACCAGCCAGCCTTCCACCTCGATGCACCAGTGGATCAGCTCCAGGGTTTCCGGATCCAGTTCTTCTTTCTTCTTAGCCATGCTTGCTACCTTTATAAAGTCGATGCCGCACCCCGTAGTGTAGCAGCATCGCCTTTCACTGCTTGGCTTCCGGGTACAGCACGGCCTGCACGTAGTTCTCCAGATTGAAGTAGCGCTTGGCCGCGGCCTGCACGTCGGCCGGCTTGATTTCCGCCACCCGCTCGGCGTAGTGCAGGATGGACGCGGGGTCCGTGCCGTTCATGTGCGCCGACTGCAACCGGCCCAGCCAGTAGCCGTTCTCGCGCAGCGACTTGCGGTGGTTGGTGGTCCAGTTCTCCTTCACCTTGGCCAGGTCGGCCGGGTCCGGCCCCTCCTCCTGCAGCGTGCGGATCAGGCGCATGGCGGCGGTCACCACCATGTCCACATTGTCCGGCGCGCAGGGCAGCGAGGCCGTGATGTTGTAGCTGCCGTAGGGATGCTTGGCCATGCCGCCGCCCATCTGGCCGCTGTAGATCAGGCCCATCTTCTCGCGCAGCACCTCGATCAGCTTGATGTTGGCCACCTCCAGCAGCGCCTGGAAGCGCATCTGCTCCTCCTCCGAATAGGCCGCGTCGCCGCTGAACACCAGCGTCACCTTGCTCTTCGGCTCCGTGCCCTTGTACACGGCCGTCTTGACCACGCCCTTCACGGGCCGCACGCCCTGGTCGCGGTAGGCCGCCGGGATGGCCGGCGCCGGCAGGCTGGCCAGGTAGGTGGCCAGCAGCGGCTTGACCTTGGCCACGTCGAAACTGCCGACCAGGAAGAAGCTGAAGTCCCTGGCGCTGGCGAAGCGCTCCTTGTAGATCTCCAGCACGCGGTCCAGCTGGATGCGGTCGAAGTCCTCCACGCGCGGCACCCGCGGCACCAGCGGATTGTTGTTGTACATGGCGGCGATGAGCGTGTCCGCGAACAGCGCGTCCGGGTTGGACAAGGTGGTGCGCGCCATCTCGCGCTGCTTGCCGATGAAGGACGCGTACAGGCCGGCGTCCTTGCGCGGCTGCGTGAATTGCAGGTGCACCAGCTGCAGCATGGTCTCCAGGTCCGCGCTGGAGGCGTTGCCGCGCAGGCCCTCGGACAGTTCGACGATGGAGGCGCCCGAGTTCACCGTGCGGCCGGCCAGCACCTTGCCCAGCTCCAGCGGCGAGTAGTTCATCAGGCCCATCTGGCTGACGATGGTGCTGGCGTAGCGCGCGTTGAAGAAGTCCTTCTGCTCGTACAGCGACTGCCCGCCGGGGCGGTGCGCGCCCATCAGCACCTGGTCGTTCTTGAAGTCCGTGGGCTTCAGCACCACCCTCACGCCATTGCTCAACACGAGCTCCGTGGTGCCCAGCGCCTTGTCCACCGTCTCCTTGACGATGGTGCCCGCCTTGGGCGGCGTGTCCATCAACTGCGTGGCGTAGACCTTTTCCTCCTGCGCCTTGACGGGCGCCGCCTCGGCCGCGTTGACGGCGGCCAGCAGCTCCTCGCCCTTGGGCACCGGCGTCTCCGCCTTGTCGCTGCCCATGTACACCACCAGCTTGGGCTGGCCGGACGGCACCGCCTTGCGCATCGCGGCGTTCACTTCGTCCAGCGTGATGCCGGGTATCAGCTCGTTCAGGTACTGGTACTCGTTGGCGATGCCGGGGATGGGCTCGTTCTCCAGGAAGTTGCGTATCAATTCACCGACATGGCTGACCGAATCGGACTTGTCACGCTCGGCGTAGCTGCGCTCCACGCCGCGCAGCATGTTCTTCTTGGTGCGTTCCAGCTCGGACGCGGTGAAGCCGAACTGGCGCGCGCGCTCGTCCTCCTGCACCAGCGCCTGGATGGCCGGCAACGCGCCGCCCTTGCCCAGCACCGCGCCGGCCTGGAACGAACGGTAGCCCAGCGCCACCTTGCCGCGGCTGCTGCCGCCCTGGATGAAGGGCGGGTCCGCGCGCTGCGTCAGCTCCGCCATGCGCTGGCCCAGCATGGCGCTGTACAGGCGCTCGACGGTCTGCTCGCGGTAGTCGGCGAAGTCGCCGCGGTCGATGTCGCGCTCGATCGGATAGCGGATGAACACCATGTTGCCGGCGGCCTCCTTGTCCGTCACCACCAGCGACTCCGAGGCGGTGCGCGACGGGATCTGCGCGTAGACGCGCGGGCGCGGATTGTCCGGTTGTTTCAGTTTGCCGAAATGCTGGCGCACCAGGCGCTCCGCCTCGGCCGGCTCGATATCGCCCACCACGATCACCGCCATCAGGTCCGGCCGGTACCAGTCCTTGTAGAAGCGCTTGATGGCCTCCGGCTTGAAGGACTTCAGCGTTTCCTCCTTGCCGATCGGCAGGCGGTCCGCGTAGCGCGAGCCGTTGAACAGCTTGGGCCACAGCTGCTTGTTCATGCGGTCGCTGGCGCCCTTGCCGGCGCGCAGTTCCTCGAGCACGATGCCGCGTTCACTGTCGATGTCCGCGTCGTTCAGGGTCAGGCCGTGCGCCCAGTCCTCCAGCACCAGGAAGCCCTTCTCCACGCTTTCCTTCTTGTCGGTGGGGATCGGGAGCATGTAGACGGTTTCGTCGAAGCTCGTGTAGGCGTTCAGGTCCGCGCCGAACTTCACGCCGATGGACTGCAGGTAGGAGATCAGTTCGTGGCGCTTGAAATTGGTGGAGCCGTTGAAGGCCATGTGCTCGGTGAAGTGCGCCAGGCCGCGCTGGTCCTCGTCCTCCAGGATGGAGCCGGCCTTCACCACCAGGCGCAGTTCCAGCTTCTTTTCCGGGCGGCCGTTCTTCTTGATGTAGTAGGTGAGGCCGTTGGGCAGCTTGCCCACCTTGACGTCCGGCGCCACCGGGATCTGGTCGGCCAGGTTGATGGCGGCTTGGGCCATCAGGGAGCAGCTCAGCAGGACAGCTGCCGAAATGATGCGCAATTTCGCTATGGTCATGTATTCGTTGCCAAGTATGAAAGTTTCCTACATTACACGATCACCATCGCCGGAGCAATTCCAGCGGCGGGCGCGGCAGGCTAACCCATCATACGTGTTTGGCGCGGCCGTGGGCGGGTTCCGGTGGGACGATCAGCGGTGTGATCGCCCAGCCGCGGCGCAAACCGGGGACAGACCCGCGTTCCGCGTCCCATGCCCTTGCGACGGCGAGTGGCGCGAGGGTCTGTCCCCGAATTACGTTAGCTCGAATTTCACGTGGCGATGCACCAGCAGCCACGCGCCGGCGAAACACACGGCTGCCACGCCGAAGGCCAGCGGCAGCCGCGCCTCCCACGCCGGCAGCGCGTGCATGATGGACCCCATCAGCGCCACGCCGACCAGCGCGCCGATCTGCCGGTTGGCGTTCAGCGCGGCCGCGCCGCTGTTCGCATAAGCCTTGCCCGCCACCTGCATCACCGTGGCCGTCATGGCCGGAATGGCGACGCCGATGGCGATGTTCATCAGCACGATCACCCCCAGCAGCACGCCGAACGGCGCCCGCGGCATGGTCCACGACAGCGCGACCAGCACCAGCGCCATCGCCGCGCCCACGGACAAGCCGGCCAACAGCGGCAGGCGCAGCCCGAACCTGCCCGAAATGCGGCCCGAAGAGAAGTTACCCGCCGTGAACGCCATCATCATCGGCATCAAGGCCAGCCCCGTGCGCCGCGCGTCGGCGCCGCGCGCCTGCAGGTACAGGCTCAGCAGGAAAAGCTGACCGAACACGGCCAGGTTGATCAGGAATCCGGTGCCGTTGGCGGCGGCGAAACTGCCGGTGGCGAACAGCGCGCGCGGCAGCATGGGATGGGCCGCCCGCCGTTCGCGCGCGATCAGCGTGGCCGCGACCACGGCGGTGGCCGCCGCCGCGCCCAGCACGGCCGCCGAACCCCAGCCCAGCACGGGCCCCTCGATCAGCACGAAACTGAGTCCCGCCAGCGCCAGCACGCCCAGCCCATGGCTGGCCAGCGACAAGGGACGCGGCTGCGGCGGCGCGTCGACGATCACCTTCCACGCCAGCGCCATGCCCAGCAAGCCCAGTGGCACATTGACCCAGAACACACTGCGCCAGCCGAATTCATGCACGAGGATGCCGCCCACCAGCGGCCCCACCGCCGACGACGCGCCCACCATGGCGGACCAGGTGCCCACCATGCGGGCGCGCACGCGGTCGTCCTCGAAGGTGTGCGTGAGCAGGCTCAAGGAGCTGGGCAGGAACAGCGCCGCGCCCGCGCCCTGCAGCAGGCGCGCCGCCGTCAACGTGGCGCCGCCCGGCGCGACCGCGCACAGCACGGACGCGAACAGGAAGGCGCCCAGGCCGTGGATATACGCCTTGCGCGCGCCGATGCGGTCCCCCAGCGCGCCGCCGGCCAGCAGCAGCGCGGCGAAGGTCAGCGTGTAGCCGTCCACCACCCACACCAGGCCGGACAGCGGCACCGACAGGTCGCGCGCGATGTCCGCCAGCGCGGTGTTGACGGCGGTGAGATCGATCATCGCCATGATGAAGCCGACCGCCAGCGTGGCCAGCGTCAGCGTGCCGGACCGGGGGACGGCGCCGGGCAGCGCGGCCCCGGGCGGGGCGGTACAGGTGCTTCCGTTCATTTTTCACTCCCAACATGCATTAACTGGCATGCTAGTCCGCTTGCATGATGCAGTAAACACGCATACCATCAGCACTCCGATGCAAAAATGCATCAGCAGGAGCAGCAAGACCATGGACTGGGACAACGCCCGCATCTTCCTCGCCATCCACCGCGCCGGCACCCTGCGCGGGGCCGCCGCGCAGCTGGACATCGACCAGGCCACCGTCGGCCGCCGCCTGGCCGCGATGGAGAAGGCGCTGAACGCCAAACTGTTCCTGCGCACGCCCAGCGGCTACGTCGCCACGCCCGCCGGCGACCTGGCCGCCAGCGCCGCCGAACAGATGGAGGCCGCCGCCGACCGCCTGCAGCGCGAAATGCAGGGCATCGACAACCGCCTGTCCGGCGCCATCCGCGTGGCCACCTCCGACACCATGGCCGCCCACTTCGTCATCGACGCCATGCGCCGGCTGCACGAGCGCCACCCGGACATCCGCATCGTGCTCAGCGCCTCCACCCAGCTCTCCAGCCTGACTCGGCGCGAAGCCGACATCGCCATCCGCACCGTGCGCCCCACCAGCCCGGAACTGATCTCGCGCCACCTCACCCGCCGCACGCTGGGCCTGTACGCGTCGCGCGCCTACCTGGAAAAGCGCGGCGTGCCCGCCGGCGGCAACGCGCTGGCGGGGCACGACATCGTGATCTACCAGGCCAGCGTGGCCCCGCGCCACGGCGAAAAGATCTGCGGCGAGCCGGTGGCCAACGCCCGCGTGGCGATGGAGGTGAACACGGGCCTGATGCTGCACGAAGCCGTGCGGGCCGGCCTGGGCGTGGGAGAACTGGCCATCCACATGGCGGAGCTGATGCCGGAAATCGTGCGCATCCTGCCGGAACGCGAACACCACTACGAGGTCTACCTGGTGATGCACTCCGACCTCAATCGCAGCGCCCGCGTGCGCGCGGCGGCGGACGCCATCATCGAATCGTTCCCCGGCAAATAAACCGGAATGCTAAGATTGCAAGGATGAACACACAGGCATCGTTTTTCGCCCCGCTGAAGGAGATGCAGCGCTGGGCGCTGGATTGGCTGACCAGCTGGTGGCAGCTGGTGCACTTCGCCGTGCTGGTGGCCTCGCTGGCGCTGATGCCGTCCAGCTACCGCGCCGCGCAACGCACCGCCCTCGCCCGCCACCTGGTGCTGGGCAGCGCGCCCCACCTGCTGTGGTTCTCGCTGCTGGCCACCTTGATCAGCCTTGTCATCATCCGCGTGGTGGTGGTCACCTCGGCCAGCTACGGCCTGTCGCGCTACGCGCTGGAAATGGTGGTGCGCGTGCTGGTGCTGGAACTGATCCCGCTGATCGCCGCGCTCTTCGTCGCCCTGCGCAGCACCCTGCCCGCCGGCGTGGAATTCGCGCGGCTAAGCGCCGCCGGCGAACGCGACGCGCGCTACCACGGCGTGACGGGACTGCGGCGCGAATTCTTCCCGCGCGCGGTGTCCGGCATCTTCGCCGTGTGGCTGCTGGGCGCCATCAGCTGCGTGCTCACGCTGGTGCTGGCCTATCTCTCCATCTACGGCATCAACCCCTACGCGCTGCAAGGCTACACGCGCGTGGTGGGACAGATCTTCAACCCGGCGGTGACGCTGATCCTGGTGCTCAAAATCGTCTTCTTCAGCTTTGCGGTCGGCCTGATCCCGCTGGCCTCCGCCTACCACGGCTCCAGCGAACGGCTGCGCCACGTGTACGGCCTGTCCGACATGGTGCGCATGTTCTCCGTGCTGCTGCTGATCGAAGCCGCGTCCCTGATGGGCAACTACTACTAAGGAATACCGATGGCAGAACCGCAAACCGAAGCCCCTCCGGTTCGCAACGCAGAACTCAAGGCGGCGCTGCTGCTGGTGCTGATGGTGGTGCTCATCGCCGGCACCGCCATCTACCTGCTGTACGCGCGCGGCGCCTTCGAAGCCACGCAGCGCCTGGTGCTCACGGCCGACGACTCGGACGGCGTGGGCGTGGGCATGGACGTGACCTTCGCCGGCTTCCCCGTCGGCCGCGTGCAGCGCATCGAACTGGGACCGGACGGCAAGGCCCGCGTGCTGGTGGACGTGACCAAGAAGGACGCGCACTGGCTGCGCACCAGCAGCGTGTTCACGCTGGAGCGCGGCATCGTGGGCGGCGCCAAGCTGCGCGCGTTCAGCGGCCTGCCGGCAGATCCGCCGCTGCCCGATGGCGCGACGCGCGAGCTGCTGGTGGGCGACGTGGGCGCCGAAATCCCGCGCCTGCTGTCCGCCGCGCGGGACCTGCTGCAAAACCTGAACGACCTCACCGCCGCCGAATCCGCGCTGCAAGCCAGCTTGAAGAACGTGCAGGGCATGACCGAGCGCCTCAACGGCCCGGGCGGCGCGATGGGCTTCCTGGCCGGGGACGAGAAGAAGGCGCAGCAGCTGCTGCAGAACGCCAATTCGCTGATCGTCAAAGCCGATAGCCTGATCGCCAACGCGGACAAGCAGGTGTTCGGCAAAAAAGGCGTGATGACGGACACGCAGGCCGCCGTGGTGCAGTTGAACGGCCTGCTGGCCGACGCGCGCGTGAGCCTGAAGAAGATGGACGCGGTGCTGGCCGAGGCGCAAGCCGTCGGCGCCAACGCCCGCATCGCCACGCAGGACCTGGGCGCCCTGCGCGCGGACGTGGACACCAACCTGCGCAAGATCGAGCAGTTGATCAATGAGATCAACCGCAAATGGCCGTTCAAGCGCGATACGGAGATCAAAGTCCCATGACCATGCGTACCCTCTTTTCCACCGCTGCCGCGGTGGCGGCGCTCAGCGCATGCGGCAACAATCCACCGGTGCCGGACTGGCAGATGAACGCGCACAGCTCGCTGGAGCGCGCCACGGCCGCCTACATGGGCGGCAAGGACAATGTGGAGCAGAACGAATTCACCAGGGCGCGCAGGGAGATCGCCAGCACCGGCAAGATCGAGCTGGCGATACGCGCGGAACTGGCGCGCTGCGCGAGCCGAGTGGCGGCGCTGGTGTTTGAGGAGTGTCCGGGGTTTGAGGTGTTGCGGCAGGATGCCACCGCCGCTGATGTGGCATACGCGGCTTATCTGGCCGGGCGGTTGCCTGCGGCGGATGCGGCGCTGCTGCCCGAGCAGCACCGGGCGGCGGCCGGTGCCGCCAGCGAGGTTGCGGCCGGGGCGGCGGTCGCGGCGGTCAAGGATCCCTTATCGCGGCTGGTGGCGGCGGGGGCTGTGCTGCGTGCGAACCGGGCATCGCCGGAGGTGCTGACGGCGGCGGTCGATACCGCGTCCGAACAGGGTTGGCGCAGGCCATTGCTGGCGTGGCTGAACGCGCAGGCGATGCGGGCCGAGAAGGCTGGCGATGCCGAATCCGCGGCGCGCCTGCGGCGGCGCATTGCGTTGGCGTCGGAATAGGAAAGCAGCTCAACCATCAGCGGAACCAGCGGTGTTCAGCATGACTTGCTTCGTCACTTGTTGCAACATGTCTTTCAGTTGCGCCACTATGGAGAGGGCGCCCGCCACCTCGCTGGCCGCATCCCCCTGCGCGAGTTGCTCCAAGTCCTGGCACAAATCGGCCATGCCGAAAGCACCGACGCTGCGCGCCGCCGATTTGATGCGGTGGCCCAGTTCCCGCACCGTCTGCACCTCGCCACGCGCCAGCGCGGCCTCCATGTCACGGACGCCTTCCTGCGAGCTGAGCAGGAATTTAAAGGCGAATTTGCGCACCTTCCGCGGGTCGTAACCTAGCAGCGCAGCCAGCACCGACAAGTCGATCACGGCGGAGTCGCCGCCGAATGTGGAATTGAAGGCTGGCGCCGGCGGGTGCGGCGGCAGCGGCTCTCCCTCCGGCACGGACCGAGGCAGCCAATTGGCGACGGTCTGGTACATCACGGCTGGCTGGACAGGCTTCGAAATGAAATCGTTCATGCCTGCATCGACGCAGCGCATCCGCGCTTCGGTGGTGGCGGTGGCCGTCATCGCCAACACCGGCATATGGGTCAGTTGCGGGTCGGCGCGGATGCGGCGGGTCGCTTCCAGCCCATCCATGATCGGCATTTGCAAGTCCATCAAAACGCAGTCGAAATCGGCCCTGCGCAGCAGCTCGAGCGCGTCGGCGCCGTTGTTGGCGAGGCAAACGACGGCGCCCACTTCCTCCAGCATTTCTTGCGCGATTTGTTGGTTGAAGATATTGTCCTCGACCAGCAGAATGCGGGCCGCCTTCAGCGCCGCCATCATGGCCGACGTGTGGGCGCTGGCCAGCAGCTCGCCGGCCGCGTCGCCGATCTGGTTGATGAGCGTGGGGATGGTCTTGTACGATACGCCGAGTTGGGCCGTGAACCAGAACGTGCTGCCGACCCCGGGCTGACTGTGGACGCCAACACCGCCGCCCATCAGCTGGGCCAGCTCCTTGCAGATTGCCAGGCCGAGGCCGGTGCCACCGTATTCCCGCGTGGTCGACGTGTCGGCTTGCTGGAACGAGACAAATAATTTGGCCATCTCCGCTTTGGACAGGCCGATGCCTTGGTCGCTCACTTCGAAACGCACCAGACAATCGTTGGCGTCGCCGACCATCTTGCGCGCGCGGATCTCTATCCTCCCCTGCTCGCTGAACTTGATGGCGTTGTTGGCGTAGTTAATGAGCACCTGTCCCAGCCGCAGCGGATCGCCCACCAGCACCGGCGGCAAGGTGGGATCGAGGTCGAACACCAATTCCAGGTTGCGGGTGGCGGCCTTCGGCGCCATCACCGTTGTCAGCGTTTGCACCACTTGGTCGAGTGAGAAATCGATGTGCTGGAGTTCCATCTTGCCGGCCTCGATCTTGGAAATGTCGAGAATGTCGTCGATGATGCCCAGCACGTGCTCGCCTGCGAAGCGGATTTTTTCCAGATAGTCGCGCTGGCGCGGGTCAAGGTCTGTCTTCAAAGCCAAATAGGCCATGCCGATGACGCAGTTCAGCGGAGTGCGGATTTCGTGACTCATATTGGACAGGAACTGCCCCTTGGCCATGCTCGCCGCCTCGGCCAGTTGCTTGGCCTGCTGCAGTTCTTTATTCTTGGCCTCGAGCTGTTCCTCGTAGCGCCTCTCGGAGGTCACATCGTGATAAATGGTGACGAAACCACTTACCGTACCGTCTATGCCATAGATTGGGCGGCCAATAATATTCAGCACTACACCGTTCACCCTGACTCGAGTGAAATTGTGGGGCTGGAACTTCAAGCACAGTGCCACCCGGGTGGCCACCAGGTCGTCGACGTCGCCCGGCCCATAGTCCCCGCGCAACGCGATGAAACGGAACACTTCGGCCATGGTGACGCCAGGATGCATCACCTCGGCCGGAAACCCCTGCAATTGCGAAAAGGCCGGATTCCAAAACCTGATGGTCAAGTCGCAATCAACAATGGTAACCCCAACCGGCATGTATTCCAGTGCAGCCGCCAGCCTGGGGAAATTCAACCTGATGAATTCTTCACTTTGAACTGTCGATTCCATAAGTCGATCATCCAGCAACGCCAAACAAGTTAGCTTCCCTAAATTTCAGGGCCATGTATCCGGGCCAAACCTTCAGGCCCGATATCTCGCTTCGATACATCTTGACAGATAAATCATCACAACGTCCGCTACCGGCCACTGCGGACAGCAAAGATCACGATCCGAGCCAACACGGCATTATTCGGCCACAGCCGTCGCCTCCCGCAACTTATCCTTCTTGCTCTTCCGCTTCCCCTTGATGCCGCCGTTCACGGTATCGGTCACGGAACCCGCCACCGGCGCCTGCTCGGCCGGCTCAAACCCCATAATCCGCTCGCGCGGCACCCGCACCTTCTGCCGGTTCTCGATCAACCTGAAATGCGGCTCCGTCGCGGCGGTGACGAAGCTGACCGCGATGCCGCTGGCCCCCGCGCGTCCCGTCCGGCCGATCCGGTGCGTGTACTCCGCCGGCGACCTTGGCAAATCAAAGTTCACCACCACCGGCAGCTCCACGATATCGATGCCGCGCGCGGCGATGTCGGTCGCCACCAGCACATGCATGCGCGAAGCCTTGAAGTCGGCCAGCACCTCGGTCCGCGCGCCCTGGCTGAAATCGCCGTGGAAAGCCTCGGCCCGCACGCCGTTGCGGCGCAGCTTGTCCGCCACGTGCTCGGACGCGTACTTGGTCGCCACGAACACCAGCACCCTGCTCCACTTGTTCTCCTTGATCAGATGCTTCAGCAACTGCAGGCGGCGCGACTCGTCCACCAGGATGGCGCGCTGCTGGATGTCCGGCTCGTGCTCGGGCGCGGACGCCACTTCGATGCGCGCCGGCTTGTCCAGCATCTTGCCGGCCAGCGCCTGCACGGCCGGCGGGAACGTGGCGGAGAAGAACAGGTTCTGGCGCTTGGCGGGCAGCAGCGCGAGGACGCGGTTGATCTCTTCGCTGAAGCCCAGGTCCAGCAGGCGGTCCGCCTCGTCCAGCACCAGCATGGAGGCCGACGAGATGCTCAGCGCGTTGTGGTCGATCAGGTCCAGCAGCCGGCCCGGGGTGGCCACCACGATGTCCGCGCCGCCGCGCAGCGCCATCATCTGCGGGTTGATGGATACGCCGCCGAACAGGATGGACACTTTCACAGGCTCCGGCAGGTGCTGCACCAGCTTGCGGATCGCCTCCCCCACCTGCGCGGCCAGTTCGCGCGTGGGCACCAGCACCAGGCCGTGCAGCGCGCGCGGGCCGCCCTTGCGCGCCAGCAGCGCGTGCAGCATCGGCAGCGCGAAGGCGGCGGTCTTGCCGGAGCCGGTCTGCGCGGCGCCCAGCACGTCCTCGCCGCGCAGGGCGGCGGGGATGGCGGCGGTCTGGATGGCGGTCGGTTCGGTGTAGCCGATTTCGGCGACGGCGTTGATCAGCGAGGGTGCGAGGCCCAGTGTGGAAAATGACATGGCGGCCTTGTAGTGTGTATTCTGGAGAACCCGCTAGTATACGCGAGTTGCCACGCAGGTTGCCCTATCCCGGCTTTCGTGGGATTATTGCCAACTTTTACACGCCGAATAATAATTAAAATGATCAATTGGGACGCCCATATCTGCCTGCCGCAGCATCCGCTCGCGGACTTTTCGCCCGTGGACCAACTGCGCGCCGCCGGGGTCAATTACCTGTCCCTGAACGTGGGCGCGGACATGAATCCGCTGTCGCAGGTGATGTCGGTGATCGCCGGCTACCGCGCCACCATCGCGGCCAATCCGGAGCGCTACGTGCTGGCCTCCACCGTGGACGACATCATCCAGGCGGCGGCGGACGGCAAGCTGGCCATCGGTTTCGATCTGGAAGGCTCGCTGCCGCTGCTGGAGCAGCCGGACATGGCGGCGCTGTACCGCGAGCTGGGCGTGCGCCAGATCCTGCTGGCCTACAACCGCAACAACGACGCGGCCGACGGCTGCCACGACGAGGCGCGCGGCTTGACGCCGCTGGGCTACCGCATGGTGGAGGCGATCAACGACGCGGGCATCCTGATGGATTGCGCGCACAGCGGGCGCCTTTGTTCGCTCGACGTGATGGCCGCGTCCAGCAAGCCGGTGATCTTCAGCCACGCAAACGCCTACGCGCTCACGCCGCACGGCCGCAACGTGACGGACGAGCAGATCCTGGCCTGCGCGGCGACGGGCGGCGTGGTGTGCGTGTCCGGCCTGTCGTGGTTCCTGGGCAGCGACAAGCCCTGCGCGGCCGACGTGGCGCGCCACGCCGCCTACATCGCGGAGCTGGCGGGCGTGGAGCACGTGGGCATCGGCCTGGACATCTGCTTCCAGCAGAAGGAGCTGGACGACACGCCCCCGGGCGGGTTCGATCCGTCCTACTGGTGGCCGGCCTCCGCCGGCTACAGCGCGGACTCGCCGCCCACCTTCACGCCGCCGGACGTCTGGCGCACGCTGGGCGCCGAGTTGCGCAAGGTCGGCATGTCGGTCGGCGAGGTGGAGATGGTCCTGGGCCGCAATATGATGCGCGTGGCGCAGCAGACCTGGCGGCACGCTTAGAGCGGACGGGCTTAGAGCGGCGTGCGCCTGGCCAGCAGGTCGCGCTCCACGCGCAGCGCTTCCTCGTCGGTGGCCAGGCCGATATGGCTGTGGGCCATCGCGCCCACGCGGCCTTGCGCCTGCTGCACCACGTGCCACGCCTCGTGCGCCAGATGGTGTTCGCATCCCGGCGCCAGGTGGATCACGCTGCCCTGCGTGTAGGCATGGGCGTTGAGCCGCGCCGGCTGGGGCGAGTTGTAGTGCACCCGCACGTGATCCATGCTGAAGCCGGACAGCGACTCGATGCCGCTTTTCAGCTTGTCGGGCAAACCAGGGGTTTCGATGGCCATGAACTTTCTCCTTAAGGACGCTGTGGACGGTCCATTATGATAGCCACATCATGGTGACGGCAACATTTCATTTTTTCGCCGAGCTGAACGATTTTCTTGCCCACGCGCGGCGCGGCCATCCGTTCACGGCGCCATGCGCGCGGGCGGCCACGGCCAAGCACATGATCGAGGCGCTGGGCGTGCCGCATACGGAGGTGGGGCGGGTGCTGGTGAACGGCGAGCCATCGCCGCTGGGACGTCTGCTGTGCGACGGCGACAGCGTGGAGGTGCATCCGCCGGCGTGGCCGGCCGGCGTGCAGGGCGAACCGCGCTTCGTCGCCGACGCGCATCTCGGCGGCCTGGCGCGCCTGCTGCGCATGGCGGGATTCGACACCCTCTACGACAACAACTACGAGGACGGCGAGCTCGCGGCCTCGGCGGCGGCCGAAGATCGCATCGTGCTGACGCGCGACCGCGACCTGCTGATGCGCAGGGAAGTAGAACGCGGCTGCTACGTGCGCGCGCTGAAACCGGAGCAGCAACTGCGGGAGATGATGCGGCGGCTGGACCTGTCGGACCGCGCCCGCCCGTTCTCGCTGTGCCTGGCCTGCAACGCGCCTCTGCGGCCCGTGGCCAAGGCGCAGGTGGAGGACGCCCTGCCGCCCGCCGTGCGCGCCGCGCACGAGCACTTCCTCACCTGCGATGTCTGCCGCGGCGTGTTCTGGCGCGGCTCGCACTGGCGCCGCATGCAGGCGCTGCTTGAAAGCGTGGGCGCGCTGTAGCCTACATGCCCACGTCCCCGTACGGCCCGGCGATGACGACCACGTAGCCGTCCGGGTCGCGCAGCCAGATTTCGCGGTGGGAGGCGTTGCGGTTTTCGCGCGGTCCGTCCAGCACGTCGGCCCTCATGGCCGTGGCGCGGTCGACGGCGTCGTCGAAGTCCTCGGTCAGGAACCACAGCATCACCCCGTTGCCGTAGGGGCGCACCTCGGGATCGCCCATGTGCAGGTGGCCGTGCGCTTCCCAGCGGTGCAGCTGCAGGATCATGCGGCCGTCGAACATCAGTTGCTCGTAGTCCTTGCCGCCATGGCCGCTGCGGGCGCCGAGCAGGGTCTGGTACCAGCGGCTGCTGGCCTCTACGTCACGCACTGCGATAAGTGGCTGCGCTTGCATGCTTTGCTCTCCTCGTTCTGTCGTCAGCCGGCGTAGGCCCGCTGAAGTTCGGCGATGTCCAGTTTCTTCATCTGCATCATGGCGCTCATCGCGCGCTGGGCCTTGGGGGACGCGGCGTCCTTGAGCATCTCGATCATCACGCTGGGCACGATTTGCCAGGAGACGCCGAACTTGTCCTTGAGCCAGCCGCACTGCTGCGCCTCGACGGGGCCGCCCTCGGTCAGTTTAGACCAGAAACGGTCGACTTCCTGCTGGCTTTCGCACATCACCTGGAAGGAGATGGCCTCGTTGATTCTGAACTGCGGGCCGCCGTTCATCGCGGTGAAGGGCTGGCCGTTCAGCTCGAACGAGACCATGAGCACGGTACCCGGCTCGTGGCCGTGGTATTCCTTGCCGGCCTCGCTGTAGTGCGACACCTGGGTGATCTTGGAGTTGTCGAAGATGCCGACGTAGTAGTTCGCCGCGTCTTCCGCCTGCCCGTCGAACCACAGGCAGGGAACGATTTGATTGATGCTAGCCATGTTACGCCTCCTTGATGAATGGATAAGGGTGTTTCCATGTTTGACCATGTAACGACACGACGGACGGGACTGGGGAATATCGACACACGGCGCGAATTTATTTCAGCACGCGGCAAGGTTGTCCATCTTACTACTTCCCTGGGCGCCTGCGCGCACCGGCGCCAACTGGATTAGGGATCACGCGGCCTCCGAAGACCGGCCGGCGGCGCCGTCCACCGCCGGGCTCGTGTCCGAATGTCACGCCTGACACCGATATTAAAGTGGCAATGAAATAGTTGTCATCTGGGCGGGGGCGTACCGGCGGGGCCGGCTGGCGCTATAATGACCGGCTCCCTGCTTAACTTTTCCGCTTCCTGGTCCGCCCGTGAATCCACATCTCGATAAGCTGCAATCGTATCCGTTCGAAAAACTGCGCCAACTTTTCGCCAAGGTGACGCCGAACTCGGCGTTTTCCGCCATCAGCCTCGGCATGGGCGAACCCAAGCATCCGACGCCGCCGTTCATCCAGCAGGCGCTGGTCGATAACATCGCCGGCCTGGCGACCTATCCGACCACCATCGGCTCGGAGGCGCTGCGCGCCGCCATCTGCGGCTGGCTGGAGCGCCGCTACGATATCCCGGCGCTGAATCCGGCCACCCAGGTGCTGCCCGTGAACGGTTCGCGCGAGGCGCTGTTCGCGCTGGCGCAGACCGTCATCGATCCGGCCGCCAAGGCGGTCGTGGTGTCGCCGAATCCGTTCTACCAGATCTATGAAGGCGCGGCCTACCTGGCCGGCGCCGAGCCTTATTTCGTCAATTCGGACCCGGCCCGCAATTTCGGCTGCGATTACGACAGCGTGCCCTCCTCCGTGTGGGAGCGCGTGCAGCTGCTGTTCGTCTGCTCGCCGGGCAATCCGACCGGCGCGGTGCTGTCGCTGACGGATTGGGAACACTTGTTCGCCCTGTCCGAGCGCTATGACTTCGTGATCGCCTCCGACGAGTGCTATTCGGAGATCTATCACGGCGAGGAGAAGCCGCTGGGCGCGCTGCAGGCGGCCCACATGCTGGGCTTGTCCACCGTGGAGCGCCCCTACGCGCGCCTGGTGGTGTTCTCCAGCCTGTCCAAGCGCTCCAACGTGCCTGGCATGCGTTCCGGTTTCGTGGCCGGCGACGCCGAGGTGCTGAAAAAATTCCTGTTGTACCGCACCTATCACGGCGGGGCCATGAGCCCTTCCGTGCAGGCTGCGTCGGTCGCGGCCTGGAACGACGAGACCCACGTCGAAGCCAACCGGGCCCAGTACCGCGCCAAGTTCGCCGCCATCACCCCGCTGCTGCAGGAGGTGATGGACGTGGCGCTGCCGGACGCCGGCTTCTACCTGTGGGCCGACGTCAGCCGCACCGGCCTGTCGGACGCGGAGTTCGCGCAGCGCCTGTACGCCGAATATAATGTCACCGTACTGCCCGGCAGCTACCTGGCGCGCGAGGCGCACGGCATCAACCCGGGCCGCAACCGCATCCGCATGGCGCTGGTCGCCGAGACCGAGGAAGGCCTGGAGGCGGCGCGCCGCATTGTCCAATTCTGCAAAACCCTGTCCAAATAAAGAAGATCCATCATGACCCAACAACTGCAAAACATCATCGAACAAGCCTGGGATAACCGCGCCGAGATCAATCCTGGCAACGGCACCGCCGAACTGCGCGACGCCGTCTCGCACGTGCTGGCCGGCCTGGACAACGGCTCGCTGCGCGTGGCGCAGAAGGACACCGGCACCTGGGTTGTGAACCAGTGGATCAAGAAGGCCGTGCTGCTGTCGTTCCGCCTGGAGAACAACGTGGTGCTGCCGTCCGACGGCACCATGCAGTTCTACGACAAGGTGCCGACCAAGTTCGCCAACTACACCGAGGCCGATTTCCAGGCCGGCGGTTTCCGCGTGGTGCCGCCGGCCGTCGCCCGCCGCGGTTCCTTCATCGCCAAGAACGTGGTGCTGATGCCTTCCTACGTCAACATCGGCGCCTACGTCGATGAGGGCGCGATGGTCGACACCTGGGCCACCGTGGGTTCCTGCGCGCAGATCGGCAAGAACGTCCACCTGTCCGGCGGCGTCGGCATCGGCGGCGTGCTGGAGCCGATGCAGGCCAACCCGACCATCATCGAGGACAACTGCTTCATCGGCGCGCGTTCGGAGATCGTCGAAGGCGTGATCGTGGAAGAGAACTCGGTGATCTCGATGGGCGTGTACATCGGCCAGTCGACCAAGATCTACGACCGCGCCACCGGCGAAGTCACCTACGGCCGCGTGCCGGCCGGTTCCGTCGTCGTGTCGGGCAACCTGCCCTCGGCCGACGGCAAGTACAGCCTGTACTGCGCGGTGATCGTCAAGCGCGTGGACGCGCAGACCCGCTCCAAAACCAGCATCAACGAACTGCTGCGCGGCGTTTAAACCCAACCGCAACATCCGGGGTCAGTCCCAATGGGTCTGACCCCGGCTTCCGCATCTGGTTTTGCCTTTGAGGAGAGCCACCATGGCCATGGATCGCCTGTTCCAGCTGATGAAGGAAAAGAACGCGTCGGACATGTTCTTCGCGGTCAATTCCCCCGTCCATATCAAGATCAACGGCAACCTCATTCCGATCAACCAGCAAAAGCTGGAGCCGGAAAACATCCACGCGCTGCTGTCCGAGATCTGCTCGCCCGAGCAGCTGGCGGAGCTGGAGCAGTCCAATGAGCTGAACATGGGCGTGTCCGTGCCCAACCTGGGGCGCTTCCGCCTGTCGGCCTTCCGCCAGCGCGGCAGCATCTCGGCGGTGTTCCGCTTCGTGCCCGCCAACATCCCGGTGCTCGGGGAATTGGGCCTGCCGACGGTGCTGGCGGACCTGATCATGGAAAAGCGCGGCCTGCTGCTGCTGGTGGGCTCCACCGGTTCCGGCAAGTCCACCACCATCGCCTCGATGCTGGACCACCGCAACGAGCTGCGCTCGGGCCACATCCTCACGCTCGAGGATCCGATCGAGTATCTGTTCAAGAACAAGAAATCCATCGTCAACCAGCGCGAGATCGGCAGCGACGCCAAGGACTTTTACACGGCGCTGCGCAACTCCATGCGCCAGGCGCCGGACTGCATCCTGATCGGCGAGATCCGCGACAAGGAAACCATGGCGGCGGCGCTGGCCTACGCGCAATCGGGCCACCTGGTGCTGGCCACGCTGCACGCGAACAACAGCTACAACGCGCTGAACCGCATCATCAGCTTCTATCCGATCGAGAACCGCGCGGCGCTGCTCCAGGACTTGTCGTCGACGGTGAAGGCCATCGTCTCGCAGCGGCTGATCCGCTCGCTGAACGGCGGCACGCGCACGGCCGCGGTAGAGGTGCTGCTCAACACGCGCCACATCTCCGAACTGATCGAGAAGGGCGAGATCAACCAGATCAAGGAAGCGATGGAGAAGAGCCTGTCGGCCGGCTCGCAGTCTTTCGAGATGGCGCTGTTCAAGCTGGTGCAGGACGGCCAGATCAGCCAGGAAGAGGCCCTCGCCAACGCCGACTCGGCCACCAACCTGCTGTGGCTGCTCAACAATGGGCCCGACAGCAAGAACGACGAGGCCGAGCAGAAGGCCCCGTCGTCCGAGACGTCGTTCACGGAATTCACCCTCAACACCTGAGCCCGCGCAACGCCGCTCCGCCCCAGCCGTAGTAAACATGGGATTTGCTCGCGGCTGGAGGCGCCATGTCACCGGATCAGCTCGCTTTTTACTCAGGCTGGGCGTCGATCGCCGGCCATGCCGTCTCGCTCGTCACAGCCGCGCTTGTTCGCAACGTCAAGGCGACTATAATCAGATTGAGAAGGCGGCAGCGTCTGCACGGACTCGTGGCGGACTTGATGGACATCTGCCGCCGCGGCCAACTGCGCCATCCCCAGAACCGCGCCAAGATAGCCAGCTTATTGCGCAACCTGCCGGTTCGACCGTGGAACAAATTCACGCCGAAGGGCCGCGCCATCCTGGCCGTTCACCGCGCACTGGAACACCGCGTGGCATCTGAGCTGATGGAAGCGCTTGCCGACTTGGCATCGTACGACACGGAGGACTTATGACTCCCGCAAAAAGTCTCTACAAGGACATCGTCCGGCGGACTGAAAGCGGCGAGCTCAAGTGGAAAGAGGTGGACCGAAATGCGCCCCCGCGAATTCTCCGCGGCCTGTGCCCAGCGAAATGGCGTTTCGCGGCATCAGCGCTCGAAGATGGCAAGAACATGCAATATGTCCTGGCCGACCGCGCGGACTGGCGCAATGAACATCATTTATTTCCAGTGCATGAGGACCACTCTTCCAGACTGATGATTTTCGAAGATGAGCAATTGGTGGAAATCCTTAGCCCGGTGGAACTAAACTGGGCCGAGTTGACTTGGCTGACCAAGACCATCGCCTATTTCGGTGAGCACCTGCCGGACTTCGCGTCATCGAGAGGCTGACAAGCATCACTCGAAGCGTGATGTAGCGCTAACGCGTATCATGTTGGACTTTGTTGAGCAGACTTCGTCCAGCAGGATGTCCATGAGTAATACCAACACCAGCCACCGCTTTTCCACCCGCCTGTCCTTCCTCGCCGCCGGCATCGCCATGTCCGCCTGGGCGCCGCTGGTGCCCTACGCGAAGGAACGCCTGCGTCTCGATCCCGCCGAACTGGGCATGCTGCTGCTCTGCCTGGGCATAGGTTCGCTGCTGGCCATGCCGGCCACCGGCGCGCTGACGTCGCGCTTCGGCTGCCGGCCGGTGATCCTGGTGTCCGGCGCCATCACCTGCGCCGTGCTGCCCTTCCTCGCCATCGCCCCCACGCCATTGATGCTGGCGCTCACACTGTTCCTGTTCGGCGCCGCCATCGGCACCCTGGACGTGGCCATGAACGTGCAGGCGGTGATCGTCGAGAAGAACCACGGCGGTGCCATGATGTCCGGCTTCCATGGCCTGTTCAGCGTGGGCGGCTTCGCCGGCGCGGGCGGCATGGCGCTGATGCTGTGGGCCGGCGTGGGCACCCTGGCGGCGGCGCTGGTGGCCACCGGCGTGACGGCCGCCGCGCTGGTCGCCGCCGCGCCCCACCTGCTGCGCGAGCCGCCGCCCTCGGAGGGCGACAGCCGCATGTTCGCCGTGCCGCGCGGCGCGGTCGCCATCATCGGCGCGCTGTGCTTCGCCTGCTTCATGGCCGAGGGCGCGGTGCTGGACTGGAGCGCCCTGCTGTTGACCAGCGGCGCGGGCCTGAGCGCGGACCAGGGCGGCCTCGGTTACGCGGCCTTCGCCATCGCCATGACGGCCGGCCGCTTCACCGGCGACAAGATCGTCTCCCGCTTCGGCGGCAGGCGCGTGCTGCTGGCCGGCGGGCTGTGCGCGGCGGCGGGCTTTTTCACCGCCGTGCTGGCGCCGACGCCGCTGGTCGCGCTGCTGGGCTTCGTGCTGATCGGCCTGGGCGCGTCCAACATCGTGCCCATCCTGTTCACGGCGGCGGGCAGCCAGAAGGACATGCCGGCCGGCCTGGCCGTGGGCGCCATCTCCACCATCGGCTACACCGGCATCCTGGCCGGCCCGGCGCTGATCGGCTTCGTGGCGCACGCCTCCAGCCTGCAGGCGGCCTTCGCGGGCCTGGGCTGCGCCATGCTGCTGGTGGCGGCCAGTTCGCGCTCGCGCATCGCCGCCGGGGCCTGACACCGGCCCCGCGCGGCGTGGGCGGGCGGTGTCACTCAAGCTATAATGCTGCACTTCGGCCGCCACCCCGGCGCGGCCCCGCATCCCCGAACACTCATGATTACTCTCTACGGCATCCCCAACTGCGACACGGTGAAGAAAGCCCGCGTCTGGCTGGCCGACCAGCAACAGGATTTCACCTTCCACGACTTCAAGAAGCAGGGCCTGACGGCCGGCACCGTCCAAGGCTGGCTGCGGACCCTGGACTGGGAAGTCCTGGTCAACAAGAAGGGCACCACCTGGCGCGGCCTGCCGGACGAGCGCAAGGCCGCCGTCAACGACGCCGCCAGCGCCACCGCGCTGATGCTGGAGTTCCCGTCCGTGATCAAGCGCCCGGTGCTGCAAGGCGCCGGCGCGTCCTGCCACGTCGGCTTCTCGCCCGACGCCTACCGCCAGATCTTCGCCAAATAACATGACCACTTCCCGCACCCTCGCCCTGACCGAGAAACTGCTCGGCCGCGCCTCCGTCACCCCTGAAGACAAGGGCTGCCAGGACCAGTTGATCTCCCTGCTCGAGCCGCTCGGCTTCCAGTGCGAGACCATCGTCTCCGGCGACGTGACCAATCTGTGGGCGCGCCGCGGCACGGCCAGCCCGGTGCTGGTGTTCGCCGGCCACACCGACGTGGTGCCGACCGGCCCGGTCGAGCAATGGTCGTCCGAGCCCTTCTACCCCACCCACCGCGACGGCAAGCTGTATGGCCGCGGCGCCGCCGACATGAAGACCTCCATCGCCGCCTTCGTGGTGGCGTGCGAGGAGTTCGTGGCCGCCCACGCGGACCACAAGGGTTCGATCGCCTTCCTGATCACCAGCGACGAGGAGGGCCCGGCCACCGACGGCACCGTGGTGGTCTGCAATATGCTGAAGGCGCGCGGCGAGACGCTGGACTACTGCATCGTCGGCGAACCGACCTCCGACAAGACGCTGGGCGACGTGATCAAGAACGGCCGCCGCGGCTCGCTGTCGGGCAAGCTGACGATCAAGGGCGTGCAGGGCCACATCGCCTATCCGCAGCTGGCGCGCAACCCCATCCACCAGGCGGCGCCGGCGCTGGCGGAGCTGGTGGCCGAAGTCTGGGACCACGGCAACGAGTACTACCTGCCGACCTCCTGGCAGATGTCCAACATCAAGGGCGGCACCGGCGCGAACAACGTGATCCCGGGCGACGTGGTGGTCGACTTCAACTTCCGCTTCTCCACCGCCAGCACGCACGAGGGCCTGAAGGCGCGCGTGCACGCCATCCTGGACAAGCACGGCCTGGAATACGAACTGAAATGGGCGCTGAGCGGCCTGCCCTTCCTGACCCCGCGCGGCACGCTGAGCGATGCGATCTGCAAGGCGATCAAGGCGGAGACGGACGTGGAGGCGGAACTGTCCACCACCGGCGGCACCTCGGACGGGCGCTTTATCGCGCAGATCTGCCCCCAGGTGATAGAATTCGGCCCTCCGAACGCCAGCATCCACAAGATCGACGAGCACATCGAGCTGCGTTTCATCGATCCGCTGAAGAACATCTATCGCCGTACCCTGGAAAACCTGCTGACCTAAGGTCGGCGACGGCCACCTATCCGAGAACAATCATGACCACTTCCCTATTCACCACGCCGCGCGACCTGCTGCGCTACGCCGTCACCCGTTTCAACACCGCCAAGCTGTTCTTCGGCCATGGCAGCGTGGAAGCGCTGGACGAGGCGGCCTACCTGATCCTGCACACGCTCAAGCTGCCGCTGGACAAGCTGGACCCGTTCCTGGACGCGCGCCTGCTGCCGCAGGAAGTGGATTCCATCCTGGCCGTGATCGAGCGCCGCGCCACCGACCGCGTGCCGGCCGCCTACATCACCCGGGAAGCGTGGCTGGGCCCTTACAGCTTCTACGTGGACGAGCGCGCGCTGGTGCCGCGCTCCTTCATCGCGGAACTGATCCCGGACTACTTCGCGCCGTGGATGGTGGACCCCGAGGCGACCACCAACGTGCTGGAACTGTGCACCGGCTCCGGTTGCCTGGCCATCATGCTGGCCGAGGCCTTCCCGAACGCGCAAGTGGACGCGGTGGACATCTCGAAGGACGCGCTGGACGTGGCCCGCATCAACGTGGACACCTACAAGCTGCAAGGCCGCGTGAACCTGATCGAGTCCGACCTGTACGCCAACGTGCCGGACAAGAAGTACGACCTGATCGTCACCAACCCGCCGTACGTGAACTCGGGTTCCATGGCCAAGCTGCCGCCCGAGTACCTGGCCGAGCCGCAAATCGCCCTGGCGGGCGGCGCGGACGGCATGGACCTGGTGCGCAGGATCGTGGCCGGCGCCGCCGAACGCCTGAGCGACGAGGGCCTGCTGATCGTTGAAATCGGCAACGAGCGCGAATTCGCGGAAAAAGCCTTCGGCGACCTGGGCCTGACCTGGCTCACCACCAGCGCCGGCGACGACATGGTGTTCCTGCTGACGGCGGACCAACTGAAAATCTAAGAAGAACAACAAATGATACGTTTTATTCAAGTAAGCCTGATGCGCGGCGTGAAGCCGCTGCTGGAGCAGGTCGATGTCACCCTCAACCCCGGCGACAAGATCGGCCTGATCGGCGCGAACGGCGCCGGCAAATCCAGCCTGTTCGCGATGATGCGCGGCGAGCTGCATCCGGACCAGGGCGAGATCGATTTCCCCGCCAAATGGCGCGTCGCCTACGTGGCGCAGGAAACCCCGCCGCTGGAACGCTGCGCCCTGGACTACGCCATCGACGGCGACGTCAACCTGCGCAAGCTGGAGGCGGAACTGGCGCGCCTGGAATCGGAACCGGCCACCAGCGAGAACGGCATCGCCATCGGCGAGATCTACAGCGCGCTGGCCGACGCCGACGCCTACACCGTGCAGTCGCGCGGCGAACAGCTGTTGCTGGGCCTGGGCTTCACGCTGGACCAGATGCAACTGCCGGTGGCCAGCTTCTCCGGCGGCTGGCGCATGCGCCTGAACCTGGCGCAGGCGCTGATGTGCCCTTCCGACCTGCTGCTGCTCGATGAACCGACCAACCACTTGGACCTGGACGCCATCATCTGGCTGGAGGACTGGCTGAAACGCTATGCCGGCACCCTGATCATCATCTCCCACGATCGCGACTTCCTGGACGAGGTGGTGAACGTGGTGGTGCACATCGACGAGCGCAAATTGAAGCGCTACTCGGGCAACTACTCGTCGTTCGAGCGCCAGCGCGCGGCGCAGATGATCCTGGCCGCCGGCGCGCTGGAAAAGCAGCAGCGCAAGCGCGCCCACCTGGAATCGTTCGTCAACCGCTTCAAGGCGCAGGCCTCCAAGGCCCGCCAGGCGCAGAGCCGCATGAAGGCGCTGGCCAAGATGGAGGAACTGGCGCCGCTGCGCGCGGCAGCCGAGTTCTCCTTCGAGTTCCGCGAGCCGCTGAGCGCCCCGAATCCGCTGCTGGTGATGGAGGACGTGGACGCCGGCTACCGGATCGAGAACCAGGACACCGGCGACGTCACCACCAAGAGCATCGTCCACGGCATCAATTTCTCGCTGCAGATCGGCCAGCGCATCGGCCTGCTGGGCGTGAACGGCGCGGGTAAATCCACACTGATCAAGACCATCGCCGGCGAGCTGTCGCCGCTGACGGGCGACGCCACCATGGGCAAGGGCCTGAACATCGGCTACTTCGCCCAGCACCAGGTGGAGATGCTGCGCCACGACGAATCGCCGCTGTGGCACCTGGCCAAGATCGCGCCCACCGTGCGCGAGCAGGAACTGCGCAACTTCCTGGGCGGCTTCAACTTCCCCGGCACCATGGTCACCAGCTCGATCGCGCCGTTCTCCGGCGGCGAGAAGGCGCGCCTGGCGCTGGCGCTGATCGTGTGGCAGCGCCCCAACCTGCTGCTGCTCGATGAACCGACCAACCACCTGGATCTGGAAACGCGCGAGGCGCTGACCGAGGCGCTGGCGCAGTTCGAGGGCACGCTGGTGGTGGTGTCGCACGATCGCCACCTGCTGCGCGCGACCACCGACCAGTTCATCATCGTCGCCGACGGCAAGCTGCAACCGTTCGACGGCGACCTGGACGACTACAAGGACTGGCTGTTCCAGACCAAGCTGGGCAAGGGCACCGACGTGCTGCCGGCGGCCGGCAAGGCCAACAAGGCCGACTTCCCGGTGGCCTCGCCCGTGGCGCCGCCGGCCGCGCCTGTGGCCAACAGCAAGGACCAGAAGCGGTTGGACGCCGAGCAGCGCCAGAAGCTGTCCGCGCTGCGCAAGCCGATCGAGAACAAGATCAAGCGCCTGGAGGAGAGCATCGCCAAGCGCCAGGCGCAGAAGGCCGAGATCGACACGAAGATGGGCGACAGCGCCATCTACGAGGCGGCCAACAAGGTCAAGCTCAAGGCCTTGCTGGCCGACCAGGCCTTCTACACCAAGGACCTGGAACAGCTGGAGGGCGAGTGGCTGGAGCTGCAGGAGCAGTTGGAAGGCCTGGCGGCGTAATCCAAGCCAACGCCGCGCCAGTGCCGCGCGCCGCCTACGCGGCGTGCAGCGCCCCCCGGCCCGCGCGCCGTATCGCCATCAGCTTGTCGATGTCGACCACGATCAACCGCCTCCCGGCCGGCGTTTCCCCTATCCCCAGCAGATAGTCCACCTCCTTGGCCAGCCCGGGCATCGGCTGTATCTTCTCCTCGGCCAGCGTGACGACGTCGGTCACGCCGTCGGTCACCATGCCCATCACGCAGGTCGACAGCTGCAGGATGATCACGTCCGTGCGCGGGTCGTGCTGCGGCGGGCGGGGTCCGAAGGCGATGCGCATGTCCACGATCGGCATGATCAAGCCGCGCGACACCGCCACGCCGCCGATGATCTCGCCATCCTCCGAAATGCGCTCGAGCGCGTTCAGCGGCCGCAATTCCCGCACCTTTCGATAGTCGAGTGCGTACTCCAGCCCGCCAAGACGGAAACTCAGATACTGACGGGGCGCGGTTTCCTGGGCGCCGATAGGGGTCGCGGATTGCATGGTGTTCCTTTCGCTGTGAGTCACGCGTACACCTATCCTAACCGTCGTCGTCCCGGCAAGAGTTGATGGCAGTCAATGTTTCCCGCGCAACACAGTCGATCATCGGCGCCGCGGAAAACGCTACAATGGATGGACGCCCGCGCCCACACCCACCCGATGTCTCACAAGAAGGCCTGCCCATGTACCAGTGGCTCAAGCGTTTGATCAACGGCGCCGACGAGCCGCGCGGCCCCGCCACGCCCAGCCCGCCCCGCGCGCCTGACGCGGCCAGCGAGCCCGGCGCGCCGCCCGCCGCCGTGGCGCCCGCTCGCGCGCCCACTGGCCCAGCCGCGCCCCGCACGTCCGCAGCCGCTGTGGCGCCGGCCCACGCAGCCACCGGCCCGGCGGGCAACGCGACGGCCGCCAAGCCGTCCACGCGCGTCGCCCCCGTTCCCGCCTACGGCCAGGCCGACCACGCCAACGACCGCTATTTCGCCTGGCTGTTCGGCCCCGTCCAGCCGGACCGTGAAGACATCAGCCCCGCCGAGGCCAGCGTGCTGGCCGCGCTGGCCGACATCGTGCGCGCGCCGCAAACGGGCGCGGACCTGATGCGGCGCATGCCCGGCCTGTTGCCGCAACTGCTGCAGAGCCTGCGCAGCGAGAACTTCCACGCGGCCGACGTGGCGCGCAAGATCTCCAGCGACCTGGTCCTGGTGGCGGCCGTGCTGCGCCTGGCCAACAGCACCGCGCTCGGCTCCGGCAAGCCCGTCTCCAGCATCGAGCACGCGGTCATGGTGATCGGCCAGGAGGGCTTGCGCCAGCTGGTCACCGCCGTCGCCTTCAAGCCCATCGTCGACCTCAACTCCGGCCCGTACACGCGCCAGCTGGCGCCGCGCATCTGGGAACAGGCCGAATACTGCGCCATCGCCTGCCGCATGCTGGCGCCGTCGCAGGCGGTGGAGCCGCTGGACGTCTTCCTCGCCGGCCTGGTGCAGAACGCCGGCCTGCTGGTGTCGCTGCGCATGATGGACCAGGCTACGGGGCCGGCGCACGGCATGGGTGGCATGGGTGGCATGGGTGGCAAACAATACTGCGAGCGCCTGCAAAACAGCGCCAACCTGGTCGCCGCCGGCATCGCGCAGGAATGGCGCTTCCCGCCCGCCGTGATCCAGGCCGTGCGCGAACAGAACACGCTGCGGCGCGGCGCCGCGCAATCACCCATGGGCCGCGTGCTGGCGCTGGCCGACTACCTGGCCAAGCTCAAGGTGCTGTCCATGCATGGCAAGCCGGAGGACGTGGACGACGCCATGTTCGACGCCCTGCCACCCGAGGCGCTGGCCTGCCACGCCGACCTGGAACAACGTGAACATTGACATCAATCCGGACGAGGTGGAGTTCTCCGCCATCCGCGCGCAGGGGCCGGGCGGGCAAAACGTCAACAAGGTGTCGAACGCGGTGCACCTGCGCTTCAACATCGCCGCCTCCACGCTGCCGGACGCCATCAAGGAACGCCTGCTGGCGCTGCGCGACCAGCGCATCACCAAGGATGGCGTGGTGGTGCTGAAGGCGCAGCAGTCGCGCAGCCTGGAGGCGAACAAGGAGGAGGCGTTGCGGCGCTTGCGGGAACTGGTGGACGGCGTGGCCGTGTTGCCCACGCCGCGCCGGCCCACGCGCCCCACCCGCAGTTCCCAGCGCAAGCGGCTGGACGGCAAGACCAAGGACGCGGAGCGCAAGCAGCTGCGCGGCAAAGTGCGTTACTGAGCCGGGACGGCCCGCCAGTCCACCGAGCCGCTGCTGCCGCTGAAGATGGCCGCCACGCGCGACGCCGTGGCGCGCAGGCGGGATTTGATTTCCCTCGGGGCCAGGTCGTACGCGGCGCCGTGGTCCGGGTTGTAGAGCATGGTGCGCACCACGGTTTCGCCCTCCACCAGCTTCACCACGCAGCGGCCCTCGCCCAGCAGCGCTTCCTTCTGGCGCAGCACGGCGGCGGCCTGTTCGCGCGTCTGCGCCTGCAGGCCCTGCGCCTCCTTGGCGCTCAGCGACAGCTTGCCCACGGAGCGCAACGCCGGTCCCACCTGCACCGCCATCTTCTGGAACAGCGCCAGTTGCTCGGGCGTGAGCACCACCTCCTGCTTGCGCACGCGGGTCGCCAGGGTCAGGTAGTTGCGCACGTCCGGCTCGTTGGTGATGGCGTCGATGTCGGCCTTGTGGCGGGCCGCGACGGCGCCGTGGCGCGCGGCCTTTTCCTCGTACTCGGCGATGGCCTTGTCGTACTTGGCGGTGTCCGGCACCATGGGGAACAGTAGCATTTCGATCTGCTTGCGCGGGCCGGCGCTGCCGATCTCGATGCGGCGGGCGGCGATGGCGCAACCGGACGCGTTCTTGATCACCACCTCGTCGGCCATGATCTCGCAGTTGGACGCCTCGCCTATCACCACGCGGGTGCCGGAAATGATGCAGCTCTCGGCGCGGCCCAGCACCACGTCGCCCTGTTTGGTCTGCAGCACCGCGTTCGAGGCCACGCCCTTGACGTTGATGTGGCCGTCCACGTTGGTGGCGGCGCCGCCCATCAGGTTGCGCTGCAGGTTGATGACGCCGCCGCGCGAATTGATGTTGCCGTACACGTCGCCGTGGATGGTGATGCTGCCGCCGTCGACGCTGCGCTGCTCCTGCACCTCGCCGAACTCCTCGTATTCGCCCGTCAGCTGCAGGTTGCCCGTGGTGCGCACGCTGACGCCCTCGCGGCTGATGATCTTGGGGCCGATGGAGATCTTCTTGCTGCCGTCCACGCTGATGAAGCCCTCGACGGCGGAGACCAGGAACTCCACGCCGTTCACGGTTTCCACCAGGGTGCCTGGGCCGGCCACGCTGGCCAGGTCGATGTCCCGGGGCTGTGGCGCCTCCAGCGGAATGCCGGACAGCTCGTAGCCGCGGATGCCCGCCACCATCGGCACCTTGCGCAGCAGCTTGACGTGCGGCGGCACCTGCGGGAAGCGGTTCTGGAAGGTGTTCAGGTCGAAGCGGCCATTGGCCATCTCGCGCGGCGCGTTGCTGCGGTGCAGGCTCTGCGACACCTCGACGATGGCGGCGTCGCGCCCCGGGGTGGCGGCCAGCCGGCGCGCCGCGATCAGCCGCGTGACGCGGCCGGCGGCGATGGTGGCCCGCACCGCCGGCGCGTCGATGCCGAAGCGGATGCCCTTGACCCACATGTCGGCAACGAATTCCTCGAAAATCAGCCTGGCCGGCTGCGGCGGCATGTCCGGGGCGAAGAAGAACACGGGCTCGAAATAGTACTCGGCCTCGCCGTTGATGATCTTGACGGACTTGTACAGCTCTCGGCGCTCGGGCGGAAACGGCGCGATGCCGTCCGCGAAACGGATCAGCGGCTTGCCCTTCACATTGTCCGGCAGCTCCGCGCCCGCGTTGTAGAGCGCGCGGATGAAGACCGCGTAGTCCAGCCCCGTGAAATAACCGTTCCCCAGGAAGACGTGGTTCACCGCGGCCTGGCTGGCCGCCGCCGTGGCGTCGCCGCGGAAGTAGACCCCGTCCGCGCGCTGGACCAGCGAGGATGGCAATTCGCCCCCCGCCGGCGCTTCAGCGGCCTGTACGTCGTTGGACACCCGCATTCCCCTCAATCCCGCTCTTCGACACTATAGACCCAGTCCAGCGCGCCCATCGTTTCGGAGAACACCACCTCGCTGCCCGGCTGGGCGCCGCGCAGGAAGGCCTTGCAGTCCTTGGGCGCGACATTGGCGGCGGTCCTGGCGTCGGCCTTCAGCGGCAGGGTGCACACCGTGGTCTCGCCGGACACCATCTGGATTTTACAGCGCGCCTGGCCGGAGGCCGCCATTTTCTGCCACAGCAGCTCGTCCATCTGCGCGCGCCGCACGCCCAGCTGCGACTCGGCGGCCTTCATTTTCTGCAGCAGGTGCCCCACCGTCTTCAGTTGCGGCTCCACCGCCGCCGCCATTTTCTTCAGCTGCGGCGCCTGTTCCGCCGTCAGCGTCAGCTCGCCCTTGCGCATTTGCGCCGTCAGCGTCATGTAGCCGCGCACCTGCGGTATCGAGGTGATCTGGTTGGCCTCGTCCTGGAACTGCGCGCGCAGCGCCTCCAGCGCGGCGCACTTGTCGCGCAGCTCCGCGAGCTGGGCGTCGAGCGGGGCCAGGTCCGGCACCTGCATCAGCACCCGCATCTCGGTCTGCCGGCGCGGGCCGGCGCTTTCGATCTCCACCACGCGCGCGGCCACGGCGCAGCCCTCGGCCAGGCCGATGCGCAGCTCGTCGGCCATGATCTCGCAGTTGGAGGCCTCCTCGATCACCACCCTGGTGCCGATGATGACGCAGTTCTCGGCCCGGCCCTTGAGCGTGACGTCGCCGTCGCGCGCGTGCACGATGGCGCCGGACGCCACGCCCTTGATGCGGATGTCGCCCTTGGCGTTGACGGCGCTGCCGCCCACCAGGTTGGCGCCCAGCGCGATGGTGCCGCCGCTGGAAGTGATGTTGCCGAACACATTGCCGTGGATGGTGATGTCGCTGCCCATCACCTCGCGCAGCTCCTGCACGTCGCCCAACTCCTCGAAGGCGCCGGCCAGCTCCAGGTTGCCCGTGGTGCGCCCGCTCACGCCGTCGCGGCTGATGATCTTGTCGCGCACCGAGATCGTGCCGGCCTTGGCGTCGACGTCCAGGAAGCCATCCTTGTCGGCCACCAGGAACTCGCCCTCGGCGGCGCGCTCGATCACCGTGCCCTCGCCTATCCAGCGGCGGAAATCGAGGTCGGCGGGCGGCTGCGGCAGCAGCACCACGCCGCTCACCTCCAGGCCGCGCGCGCCGCTCACGCCCGGCATCTTGCGCAGCAGGCGCATGCCCTTGCGGATCTGCGGGAAGCGGTTCTGGAAGCTGTGCAGGTCCACCCTGCCGTCCTTTTTCTCGCGCGGCGCGTCGCTGCGGTGCAGCTCCTGCGACACCTCCACCACGTGGGCGTCGATGCTGGGCTCGGGCTCCAGCCGCCGCGCCACCGTGGTGCGGTCGCCGCGGCTGGCGGCGATGGCGGCGCGCACCGCGTCCAGGTCGATCCCGTAGCGCACGCCCTTGTTCCACAGCTCGGCCACGAACTCGTCCGCGTCGAGCTTGACCGGGCGTTCCGGGATCACGGTGCCGTCGGGCAGCACCTCCTCCTCGTAGAACAGCGGCTCGAACACGTATTCGGCCAAGCCCTGGCCCATCTTGAAGCCGCGGTACAGCGCGCGGCGCTGCGGCTCGAAGCGCAGCGCGGCGTCGGCGATGCGTATCAGCGCCTCGCCGGGCGGTCCCGGCGGCAGCGGCGGCCCGACGTTGAACAGGGCCTTGATGAACACCGGGTAGTCCAGGCCTGCCAGGAACAGGCCGGACAGGAACAGCTGGCCGATGGCGGCGATGAAGGTGGCGGGAGGCTGCGCGGCGTCCAGGAACACGCCGTCCTGGCGCTGGATCACGCCATTGGGCAGAACTGGTGCGTTGGCCGCTGCGACTTTGTCTACCACAAATATCCTCCGAGCATGGAAAATGCCAGCGACAACATCATCCATGGGAAACGTGATTCCTGCAAGGAAATAATGTTACACGTAAGCCAAGTACAACATGGAATTTTCGTTGGCGCGCTGCAGCAATGCTACGCCCAAGCGCAAGCCCGCGCCAGCGCTTGGCCGGCGGCGGTACACTGATGAGCAAAGGCGCCCGGCGAAGGCCGGGTGGCGGAGGGTTTGGAGATGAAGGCTTAACGGCGTGGCGGGATGGCGTAGACTTCCTGGCCGGCCTCGTTGATCTGGCGGCGCAGGTCGCGGCGCTCGTCGGGCGTCATGCGGCCGGCGCGGCGGGCCGTCTCGGCGTTGCTGGTGGATTCCTGCAGCACCCGGCGGTGCTCCTCGGCGCGCGCCTCGAAGGAACGCGAATCGCGCTCCGGGCGCTGCGGGCGGTTGTCGCCGCGCTCTTCCTTGCGCGGCGGGGCGTCGCGGTCGCCTGGGCCGTTGGCGTGGGCGGACACGCCCAACAGGGAAAAGCACACGGCCAGCGTCCCCACGCAAACGCGGACCAGCTCATGCGCACGGGGCGACGCGTTCGAATTGTGGAGTTGCTTGCTCATGGTCTTCCTCTTCGTACTACCTAGCCCCAAGTGTATGGCCTATTCCCCGCCAGGGTAAGGCTGTTAGCGTAAAGTTTGTAACAGTTTGTAATGCGTTTGTGCAAGCGTTTGCCAGCGGCGAATATGACGTTACCATAGCGACATACTTAAGACAATTCCTAGACCCATCGGGCTGCATCATGACAACGACTACGAGCGACAACGGCAACCACAACAACGGCCAGCACGGCCACCAGGCCAAGATCATGGTGGTGGACGACGACGTCCGGCTGCGCGACCTGCTGCGCCGCTACCTCACCGAGCAGGGCTTCAACGTGTTCACCGCGGAAAACGCCACCGCCATGAACAAGCTGTGGCTGCGCGAGCGCTACGACCTGCTGGTGCTGGACCTGATGCTGCCGGGCGAGGACGGCCTGTCGATCTGCCGCCGCCTGCGCGGCGCCGGCGACCAGACCCCCATCATCATGCTGACCGCCAAGGGCGAGGACGTGGACCGCATCGTCGGCCTGGAGATGGGCGCCGACGACTACCTGCCCAAGCCCTTCAACCCGCGCGAGCTGGTGGCCCGCATCGGCGCCGTGCTGCGCCGCAAGCAGCCCGACGAGATCCCGGGCGCGCCGTCCGAAACCCCGCAGACCTTCGAGTTCGGCCAGTTCGTGCTGGACCTGGGCACGCGCACGCTGAAGAAGAGCGGCGAGACGGTGCCGCTGACCACCGGCGAGTTCTCGGTGCTGAAGGTGTTCGCCCGCCACGCGCGCCAGCCGCTGTCGCGCGAAAAGCTGATGGAACTGGCCCGCGGCCGCGAATACGAGGTGTTCGACCGCAGCCTGGACGTGCAGATCTCGCGCCTGCGCAAGCTGATCGAGCCCGACCCATCGAGCCCGCTGTACATCCAGACCGTGTGGGGCCTGGGCTATGTCTTCATTCCGGAGGGCCAGCCGCGCTGATCCGGCGGCAGCCGCATGAAGTTTCCCCGCCTGGTCCCCCGTTTGTTCTCGCTGGCCGCGCTCAAGAGCGGCCTGTTCTGGCGCACTTTCCTGCTGCTGGGCGTGCTGACGACGCTGAGCATGTCGGCCTGGGTCGGCATGATCAGCGTGGTGCAGCGCGAGCCGCAGGTGCAGCAGATCTCCTCGCAGGTGATCTCGGTGGTCACCATCACCCACGCCGCCCTCACCCACTCCGCGCCCGAACTGCGGCGCGAACTGCTGTTCGAGCTGGTGTCGAACGAGGGCATCCGCATCTTCACGCTGGAGGACGACGACGAGGTCGAGCCGCCGCCGGACAACGCGCTGATGCCCGACATCGAGGCGCTGGTCAAGGCCAAGCTGGGCAAGGACACGCGCTTCTCCTCCAGCGTGAACGGCATGCCGGGCTTCTGGGTCAGCTTCAAGATCGGCGAGGACGGCTACTGGCTGATGCTGGAGCGTGAACGCATCCGCGGCCTGACCGGCATCCAGTGGCTGGGCTGGGCCGGCGTGGTGTCGCTGCTGTCGCTGCTGGGCGCGGCGCTGATCTCCAGCCTGATCAACCGCCCGCTGGCGCGCCTGACGGCCGCCACGCGCCAACTGGCCGAGGGCCGCCGCCCCGAGCCGCTGCCCGAGAAGGGGCCGGCCGAAATCGCCCAGGCCAACCGCAGCTTCAACCAGATGGTGCGCGACCTGGCGCAGGTGGAATCGGACCGCGCCGTGATCCTGGCCGGCATCTCGCACGACCTGCGCACGCCGCTGGCGCGCATGGGGCTGGAGGTGGAGATGGCCAACCTGTCGAACGAGGCGCGCGAGGGCATCCAGTCCGACATCGGCCAGATGGACGCCATCATCGGCCAGTTCCTCGACTACGCCAAGCCCACCGAGGCCTCCAGCTTCATCAACGTGGACCTGGGCGCGCTGCTGAGCGAGACCGCGCACGAGGTGTCGCGCCTGCACGACGTGCGCATCACCACCGACATCGCCGAACACGCGCAGGTGCTGGGCAACGCCACCGACCTGAAACGGGTGCTCAACAACCTGATCGAGAACGCGCGCCGCTACGGCCGGACCGCCGAGACGGACTACACCGAGATCGACATCAAGTGCACCGTCAAGGGCATGCACAGCTTCAAGCGCGTGGTGGTCGAGGTGCAGGACCACGGCCCGGGGGTGCCGGAGGGGGAGATCGCGCAACTGCTGAAGCCCTTCACCCGCCTCGACGCGGCGCGCGGCCAGGCCAACGGCGCCGGCCTGGGCCTGGCCATCGTCGACCGCGTGCTGCAGCGCCACGGCGCCGAGCTGCAGGTCCGCAACCGCGACGGCGGCGGCCTGCTGTTCCAGATCACGATGAAGGCGCTGGGCTGAGAGGCTGAGAGTCTTTCGATCATGCCCGCTCATCACGCCAGAAGGTGCCCGCTCGTCGTTGCAAATGCTCGCCATAGCCCGAGCTATGGCTGTGCTTTGCGCCTCGATCGGCCACCTTCTGGCGCGCTGCTCTGGCACGCCCGAAAAACTCTCAGCCTCTGACGCCCGGCCTCGCCGCCCCATGAAAAAACGGCCGCGCCGGAATCCCGGTGCGGCCGCCTCGCTGCCCATCGTCAGTCCATCACAGGTCCGTGATTTCCTTGTGGCGCGGCACCAGCGTTTTCATCACGCCCCACGCCAGCAGGTAGGCCACGGCGCAGAAGCTGAACATGATCATGTAGCCGGTCTGGATTTGGCCCAGCGCGCCGTAGTAGTCGAACAGCCAGCCGCCGATCTTGGAGACGGCCACGCCGCCCAGGCCGCCGGCCATGCCGCCGATGCCCACCACCGACGCCACCGACTTCTGCGGGAACATGTCCGACACGGTGGTGAAGATGTTGGCCGACCAGGCCTGGTGCGCCGAGGCGCCGATACCGATCAGCAGCACCGGCACCCAGAAGCTGATGTAGCCCAGCGGCTGCGCCAGCAACACCACCAGCGGGAACAGCGCGATCACCAGCATGGCCTTCATGCGGCCGTCGTAGGCCTGCATGCCCTTGTTCATGAAGTAGGCCGGGAACCAGCCGCCGCCGATGCTGCCCACCATGGTCATGCTGTACAACACGGCCAGCGGCACGACGATCGCCTCCTTGCCCATGCCGTACTGCGCCGACAGGTATTTCGGCAGCCAGAACAGGAAGAACCACCACACGCCGTCGGTCATGAATTTGCCGAAGGTGAAGGCCCAGGTCTGGCGGTAGGTCAGCAGCTTGAACCAGGACACCTTGGCGCCGCCGGCCACCGGCGCCGGGGCGGGCGCGCGGCCCTGCTCGTCGGCGCGGATGTAGGCCAGTTCCTCCTTCGACAGGCGGCTCTGCTTCTCGGGCGCCTCGTACATCATCTGCCAGGCGGCCATCCAGATGAAGCCGACGGCGCCGATGGCGATGAAGGCCATCTGCCAGCCCCAGTTGATGGCGATCCAGGGCACCGTCAGCGGCGCCAGGATGGCGCCCACGTTGGCGCCGGAGTTGAAGATGCCGGTCGCGAACGAGCGCTCCTTCTTCGGGAAGTACTCGGCGGTGGCCTTGATGGCGGCCGGGAAGTTGCCCGCCTCGCCCACCGCCAGCACCGCGCGCGACAGCATGAAGCCGGCGATCGAGACCGGGATCGCGGCGAAGCCGAAGGCGCCCAGCACAGAGGCGATGCCGGCGCCCATCGGCACCGAGTAGGCGTGCATGATGGCGCCGATCGACCAGATGACGATGGCCAGGATGTAGGCTTGCTTGGTGCCGATCTTGTCGACCACGCGGCCGGCGAACAGCATCGAGATCGCGTACACGAACTGGAACACGGCGGTGATGTTGGCGTAGTCGGAGTTGCTCCAGCCGAACTCCTTGGACAAGTCCGGCGCCAGCAGGCTCAGGACCTGGCGGTCGAGGTAATTGACGGTGGTGGCGAAAAACAGCAGCGCGCAGATGGTCCACCGGTATTTGCCAACGGATTGCTGGCTGACGGGCTCACTCAGGTTCATGGGATCACTTTAATGGTTGTTGTTCGATCTCTCTCGGTCACCGACGAGAGCATCCAAGTTGTATGTCATCGTACAACCTAAAGCAGGCGCAAGCAAGCGAAAATGGTTCAAAAAAACCGGAAAAAATATTTGTACCGTGTCGATCTGGCGTTCGCCCGCGCGTCGTGGGAGTATGAGCGCGCAGTTTTGCGTTCAGATTCCCAACCACCGTCAAGGAGATCATCATGAGCAATGTTGCACCCATCCCGGAAGGCTTCGCCACCATCACCCCGCACATCGTCTGCGAAGGCGCCGCCGAGGCGATCGACTATTACAAAAAGGCCTTCAACGCCGTGGAAATCCACCGCATGCCCGGCCCGGACGGCAAGCTGATGCACGCGATGATACAAATCGGCGACTCCTTCATCATGATGGCCGACGCCTTCCCCGACTGGGGCTGCGTGGGGCCCAAGCAGCTGAACGGCAGCCCGGTCTACCTGCACCTGTACGTGAAGGACGTGGACGCCGCCTACAAGCAGGCGGTGGACGCGGGCGGCACCGCCAAGATGCCGCCGGCCGACATGTTCTGGGGCGACCGCTACGGCCAGTTGACCGATCCCTACGGCCACATCTGGTCCATCGCCACCCACAAGCGCGACATGACGCCGGAAGAAATGCAGGCCGAGATGGAAAAACAAGGCGGCTGCACCGACGCCCCGAAACAATAACAGCGAGGAGCCGCCATGCGTTTCATGATCATAGTCAAGGCCAGCCCCGAGTCGGAGGCCGGCAAGATGCCCAGCGAGGAACTGCTGACCGCGATGGGCAAGTTCAACGAGGAGCTGGTCAACGCCGGCGTGCTGCTGGCCGGCGAGGGCCTGCACCCCAGCAGCAAGGGCGTGCGCGTGCACTTCTCGGGCAACAAGCGCACCGTCGTCGACGGGCCGTTCTCCGAAACCAAGGAGCTGATTGCCGGCTTCTGGCTGGTTCAGGTAAAGTCGCTGGAGGAGGCGATCGAATGGGTCAAGCGCTGCCCCAATCCAATGGAAAGCGACTCGGACATCGAGATCCGCCAGGTCTTTGAAATGGACGATTTCGGCGCCGAGTTCACGCCGGAACTGCGCGAGCAGGAAAAACGCGTCATGGAAAAGGCCAAGGCCCAGCAACAGCACTAAGCGGAAAACAACACCACTCCTGGAGGAATGCGATGCAATTCATGATCTTGCGCAGGTCGGACCGGACCACGGAGGCGGCGGACTTTCCGCCGCCCGAACTGGCCGCCGCCATGCCGTCGGCGAAGTGGTTGCATCCCAGCGCCAGCGGCGTGCGCATGCGGCGCGCCCCCGCTGGCGAGTGGACCGTGCGGGCCGCCCCGTTCGCCGACGCCGGCGAGCTGGTGGCCGGCTACACCTTCATCGAGGCCGCCGACCGCGACGCGGCCCTGGCGTGGGCCGCCAAGGCGTGGCCCACCGCGGACGCCGAGGGCGAGGCGCTGATCGAAGTGCGCGAGGCCGGCTGTCCCGGCGGCTGCGTGGGTTTCGACACGGGCGAGGCGCCGCAAGGCCCGGCCTGGGCGGTCCTGCTGCGATCGGACCAGGGCAGCGAGGCGGACCTGGAGCCGCCGCCCGCCGTCATCGACACCATGAACCGCGCCAACCAGGCCGGCGTGCGCGCCGGCCTGGCGCTGGCGGGCGAGGGCCTGAAGTCGACCGCCAGGGGCGGCCGCGTGAAGTTCAGCGGCGGCAGGCCGTCCATCATCGACGGTCCCTTCACCGAGGTGAAGGAACTGATCGCCGGCTACTGGCTGATCCGGGCGGACACCCTGGAGCAGGCCATGGACTGGGTGCGCAACTATCCCTACCCGCATCCGGACGAGCTGGAGATCGAACTGCGCACGGTACATCGGTGACCATGCCCGCGAGCCCCGGCGCGCAGCACATCCACCGCGCCATCGAAGCCGTATGGCGCATGGAATCGGCCAAGATCATCGCCGTGGCCGCGCGCATGCTGCGCGACGTCGGCACCGCCGAGGAAGTGGCGCAGGACGCGCTGCTGGCCGCGCTGGAGCGCTGGCCTGAAACAGGCACGCCCGACAACCCCGCCGCCTGGCTGATGACGGTGGCGAAGAACCGCGCACTGGACCATCTCCGGCACCGCAAGCTGGAACAGGAGCGCGAGGCCGAACTCACCTACGAGATCGAGGGCCTGCTGCAAGACGCCGCGCCGGACCTCGAACGCGCGCTGGACGACAACATCGGCGACGACCTGCTGCGCCTGGTCTTCATCTCCTGCCACCCGGTGCTGTCCACCGAGGGCCGCGTCGCGCTGACCTTGCGCCTGCTGGGCGGGCTGACCACCGAGGAGATCGCGCGCGCCTTCTTCGTGCCCGAGGCGACGGTGGCGCAGCGCATCGTGCGCGCCAAGCGCACGCTGTCCGAGGCGCGCGTGCCCTTCGACGTGCCGCGCGGGGCCGAGCTGGTGGAGCGCCTGTCGTCGGTGCTGCAAGTGATTTACCTGGTCTACAACGAAGGCTATTCCGCCAGCGCCGGGTCGGACTGGATGCGGCCCGCGCTGTGCGAAGAGGCGCTGCGGCTGGGCCGCGTGCTGGCCGAACTGGCGCCGGGCGAGCCCGAGGTGCACGGCCTGGTCGCGCTGATGGAGATCCAGTCCTCGCGCGCACGGGCGCGCACCGACGCGCAGGGCGCGCCGGTGCTGCTGCTGGAGCAGGACCGCGCGCGCTGGGACCAGCTGCTGATACGGCGCGGCCTGGCCGCGCTGGCGCGCGCCGAGCGCGTGGGCCGGGGCCTGGGGCCGTACGCGCTGCAGGCCGCCATCGCCGCCTGCCACGCCCGCGCGCGCGCCGCCGCCGACACCGACTGGGGCCGCATCGCCGCGCTGTACGACGCGCTGGCGCAACTGGCCCCCTCCCCCGTGGTGGAACTGAACCGCGCGGTGGCGCTGTCCATGGCCTTCGGTCCGGAGACCGGGCTGGAGGTCGTGGATGGGCTGCTGGAGGAACCGGCGCTGAAGAACTACCACCTGCTGCCCAGCGTGCGCGGCGACTTCCTGTTCAAGCTGGGACGCAGGGACGAGGCGCGCCTCGAATTCGAGCGGGCCGCGTCGCTGACGCAGAACGCGCGCGAGCGGGAACTGCTGCTGTCGCGCGCCGCCGCCTGCGCGCCCGGCTTGCCGCGGTATTGAAATGCCGGCGCATAGGCGTCATACTCGGCGTTGCAAGCACTATCAACGATGACCATGCAACACCTTGACGATCTTTACATCGTGCGCGAGCCGCGCATTTCGCACGCGCAGTGGGCGGCGTTTGTCGCGCAGCGGCCGGATTTCGAAATGCCGGACCGGTTCAGCGGCAGCCGGGTCTTCCTGCGCGACGTGGAGCTGGACGCGTCCGGGCTATATATGTGGACCGGCCACAGCTCGGCCCAGCACTTCCCCGTCTTCTTCGCCGAGGACGGCATCCACTTCACCAGCGGCGACGCCGAGACCGTCTTTTTCGTCCAGGGCATCGCCTTCGAACTGGACGCCTGCGTCATGCAGAAGGTTAACCTGCTCAACTATGTCGACGACGTGCTTGTGCTTTGAGAAGGAATCCCATGCGAACCACACGCCGCGCGCGCCGCCGCCTCTAAATAAGCGCGCCTTCGGCGCGGCTGCGCGCGAAGCGCGGCAGGCCGTCCGCCAGCTTGAGCCAGGACAGCTGGTTTTCCGCGTGGGTGTGGTCGAGCGGCGGCAGCGCCTCCGGGTCGTCCAGGCTGGCGGTGGTGACGTCGATTTCCCCCTGGGCGCGGTGGTCCTCGAAGCTCAGGTGGGTGCCGCAGCGCGGACAGAAGCAGCGCGTGACGCCGGGACTGGAATGGAAACGCGTGGGCGCGCCCCGCGTGTAGCGGAAGCCCGCGCGCGCCACGGTGAACCACGCCACGCAGGGCGCGCCGGCGACGCGGCGGCACATGGTGCAATGGCAGTTGGTCCGATGGGAGACGGCGCCGTCCGCCTCGTAGCGCAGGTCGCCGCAGAAACAGCCTCCGGTGTGCATGACGGCCTCCTTGCCGGTCCTGGGCCGTCCATTGTAGCGCCGCGCGGCGGGCGGCGGCACACGCGAAAACCCGGGCTGAGCGATAATGGCCGCTCCATTCAACCGGGAGCCCGCCTTGCTTAATTTCGACTTCTACAACCCCACCCAGATCCTGTTCGGCAAGGGCCAGATCGCCGCCATCACGCCGCTGATCCCGGCCGGCGCGCGCGTCATGATGCTGTACGGCGGCGGCAGCATCAAGCGCAACGGCGTCTACGACGAGGTGAAGGCGGCGCTGGGCGGCCACGCGGTGGTCGAATTCCCAGGCATCGAGCCGAATCCGCAATACGAGACGCTGATGAAGGCGGTCGAGATCGTGAAGGCCGAGCGGATCGACTTCCTGCTGGCGGTGGGCGGCGGCTCGGTCATCGACGGCACCAAGTTCATCGCGGCGGCGGCGCTGTTCGGCGACGCCGACCCGTGGCTGATCCTGGAAAAGGGCGGCCGCAACATCGCCGCCGCCCTGCCCTTCGGCAGCGTGCTGACCCTGCCCGCCACCGGCTCCGAGATGAACAGCGCCAGCGTCATCACGCGCGCCGCCACGCAGGAAAAGCGCCCGTTCGCCAACCGCCTGGTGTTCCCCAAATTCTCGGTGCTCGACCCCTCCACCACCTTCACGCTGCCGCTGCGCCAGGTCGGCAACGGCGTGGTCGACGCCTTCGTGCACGTGATGGAACAGTACATGACCCACCCCGTCAACGCGCCGGTGCAGGACCGCTGGGCCGAGGGCCTGCTGCTGACGCTGATCGAAGAGGGCCCGAAAACGCTGAGCGAGCCGGACAACCTGGACGTGCGCGCCAACATCATGTGGACCGCGACGATGGCGCTGAACGGCGTGATCGGCGTGGGCGTGCCGCAGGACTGGTCCACGCACATGATCGGCCACGAACTGACCGCGCTCTACCACCTGGACCACGCGCAGACGCTGGCGGTGGTCTTGCCGGGCATGCTCACGGTGCGCAGGGAGGCCAAGCGCGCCAAGCTGCTGCAATACGCCGCGCGCGTGTGGGGCCTGGTTGAAGGCGACGAGGACGGCCGCATCGACGCCGCGATCGAGCGCACCCGCGCCTTCTTCGAACAGATGGGCGTGAAGACCCGCCTGTCCGGCTACGGCCTGGACGCCGGCGCGATCGACGCCGTGGTGAACCGGCTGGAGGCGCACAAGCTGGTCAAGCTCGGCGAGCACCGCGACGTCGACGCCGCCGCCAGCCGCGCCGCCCTCCAACTCAGCCTGTAACTTTCCCGCCACCAAAAATAGCCCAGGGCGGTTTTTCCCCCTCCGCAATATACGCCCAGGGCCATTTTTCCCGCGCGGCAAGCGCTTCGCTCCGACGTCGCCCCGAAACGCCCGCATAACGCGTGAAAAGCGCCCAGGGCCAATATTCCCTATGGTGAATAATGGCCCTGGGCGCTTTTTGTGGTTGTGATACACTTGCCGCTTCGCTAGGGGTCCTGGACATGCGTTGTCCGGGTGAGAGATACCCTTCGTACCTGATCTGGATAATGCCAGCGAAGGAAAGCGCAAAGTTGTTTCCCCTCCTTTGTTCCCTTCCCGTTGGCTCCCGTTTTTCTTAAAGAGCCCGTTATGTCCATTCGTAATTTCGCAGTTTCCGCGATCGCCCTGGCGATCTCACAGGCGTTCGCGCCGGCCGCTTGCGCCGACGACGCGCCCGCCGACACCACCATGACCGAGGTGGTCATCACCGGCGCCCGCAGCGCCAACGCGAACCGCTCGTCCGTCGCCGGTTTCACGGACATGCCGCTGCTGCTGACCCCCGCCTCCGTCACCGTGCTGTCGCGCGAACGCATGCAGGAGCTGAACATCCGCTCGACCACCGACGCCGCCAAGTTCGACGCCAGCATCAGCGACGCCTACAACGCGGTCGGCTACGCCGAGCAGTTCTCCATCCGCGGCTTCAAACTGAACAACGCCAGCAGCTACCGCAAGGACGGCCTGGCCATCTCGGGCGACACCCAGATCCCGCTGGAGAACAAGGAGGCCATCGAGGTGCTCAAGGGCCTGGCCGGCCTGCAATCGGGCCTGGCGGCGCCGGGCGGCATCGTCAACTACATCACCAAGCGCCCCACCGACACCGCGCTGCGCAGCGTGACCGTGGAGGCCTCCGAGCGCGGCACGCTGCTGGGCCACGTGGACCTGGGCGGCCGCTTCGGCGATTCCCGCTTCGGCTACCGCATCAACGCGGCCGGCGAACGCCTGCGCTCCTACATCAAGGGCGCGGACGGCCACCGCAACTTCGTCTCGGCCGCCTTCGACTGGCAGATCTCGCCCCAGGCGCTGCTGCAGATCGACGGCGACTACCAGAAGAAATCGCAGCTGTCGGCGCCCGGCTTCCAGCTGATTAACAACGTCACCCTGCCCAACGTGGCGGCGGACACCATGCTGAACGACCAGCCATGGGCCAAGCCGGTCGAGACCGAAAGCAGCAACCTGGGCGCGCGCTTCCTGTACCAGTTCAACAGCGACTGGAACGCCACCGTGTCGGCCAACCGCCATTCCTTCAAGCGCGACGATTACACCGCCTTCCCCTACGGCTGCGGCGCGCAGGACCTGTATCCCGGCTTCTGCGCCAACGGCGACTACGACGTCTACGATTACCGCAGCCTGGGCGAGGCCAAGAGGCCGCAGGCGCTGCAGGCCATGGTGCAGGGCAAATTCGCCACCGGCGCCTTCCAGCACGCGGCCACCTTCGGCTATTCCTACTTCAAGAACAGCGAGCGCTGGGGCGACTACGTGTATGACTGGGCCGGCGTGAGCAACATCTACCGCCCTGTGGCGGTGGCGCCGTCCACCGGCGTCACCGGCGCCGCGTCCGAGCGCCGCAACGACCATGAACGCGCCGTCTTCGTGCAGGACGTGGTGGGCCTGACCGACCAGCTGAAGCTGCACGCCGGCGTGCGCCACGCGCAGGTCGAGCGCAACGAGGCGGGTGTCGAACCCTCCGACCAGGGCTTCCTGCTGCCCAACGTGTCGCTGGTGTTCTCGCCGAAAGCCAACGTGTCGGCCTACGCCAGCTGGGCCAAGGGCCTGGAGCACGGCGGCATCGCGCCCATGCAGACCACCAACGAGAACCGCGCCCTGTCGGCCTCCGTGTCCAAGCAGATCGAGCTGGGCGTGAAGGCCGACGTGCACAAGGACCTGAGCCTGGCCATGGCCGTGTTCCAGATCCGCCAGGGCTTGGAATACACCGACGCCGCCAACACCTTCGTGCGCAACGGCCAGCGCCAGCACCGCGGCCTGGAGATGACGGCCCAGGGCAAGGTGGCGCGCGACCTGAACATCGCCTTCACCGCGATGGCGCTGGACACCGAGCAAAGCGGCACCGGCCAGGCCGCCATGGACGGCAAGCGCGTGACCAACGTGCCGAAGTTCAAATCGTCCGTGTACGCCGAGTACGCGCTGCCGCAAGTGGCGGGCCTGAAGGTGAACGCGAACGTGCAGTACGCCAGCCGCAAGGCCTTCGATCCCGAGAACACCACCTTCGTGCCTGGCTACAGCGTGGTGAACATGGGGGCGTCGTACTCGGCGAAGTTCGGCGCCACGGCCGCCGTGTTCCGCGCGCAGGTGTACAACGTCACCAACAAGTTCTACTGGCGCGACGTGACGCCTGACCTGGGCGGCTACCTGTTCCCCGGCGCCGAGCGCACCGTCAAGCTGTCCGCCCAGCTGGACTTCTGATCAGAACAGGTACTGGACCCGCATGGTGAAACTCTTCGCCGCGCGGGCCGAGTTTTTCCCGATCAGCCAGGCCGCCTCGTATTTGACGGCCTGGCCCCGCCCCAGGTCGCGCGCGCCGAACAAGGCCGGCCCGGCGCGATGCGACTGCCGGCTGCGCGGCAGCCAGTCGTTCCACTTCCCCAGCTCCCCGAAGCCCTGCAGTCCCGGTTCCAGCCAGCTTTTCCAGCGCTGCTTGACCTGCCACTGGTACACCATCTCCGTGTCGTTGCTCCTGCCGTTGCGGAAATCGCGCTGGAGGAACAGATTGAAGTTGAATTGGGTGCGGTGGTACTCGGTCTGCAGCACGGGGCCGATCTCGGCGCCGTAGCCATTGCCGGGGCTACGCTGGATGTCCGTGTGCAGCGCCAGATCGAAGGGGTATTGGCCTTGCGTGAGCAGGTAGTCGTTCTGCCACGCCACGCCCGCGAGCTTGCTGTCGCGGCCATGCGGTCGCCTCCACACGGCGTACAGCTCCGTGTACCAGCGCGACGTGACACCGTAGCCATAGCCGATTTCGGGCGAGGAGGTGCTGGAGGAATGCTTGTAGTCCGCGTTCCAGTATTTGTAGTCGATGGAGCGCTGGCCCTCGACGTCGTAAGTGCTGACCAGGTAGTAGCCGGTGGCCGCGCAGGCGAACTGCGGCGACAGGGCGGCCAGGACGATGAGCTTTTTCATCCTCCCAATGTAGCAGGCCTTCCCAGCAATTGCTCGACTTTCAGCAAACGCTCGGCGGCCGGACCGCTGACCACCGTGTAGGCGATGCCGCGCGCCGCCAGCTCCTCGAGCAGCAGGCCGGTGACGGCGCCGCTGACGTCCGTCTCCTCGCGGTGCAGGCCGTCCGGCACCCAGGGCAGCTCCGGCGCGCACACCAGCGTGTGGTCGTAGCCGTGGCCGCGCGCCAGCCGTTCCAGCTCCGGGTCGATGCCGCCGAAGTACTGGCGGCTGTACACCGCCGTCATCAGGGGCGTGGTGTCGCAGAACAGATAGCCGCGCGCCGCCGGCAGCGCCGCCGCCTCCCGCGCCACCTGGGTGCGGGCGATGTGGATCTGGTCCGCCGCCACCGGCAGGCGGCCCGCCGTGTCGACGAATTCGCGCAGGTATTCGGGCACCCAGATGGTGCCGTAGTGGCGCGCCAGGCGCGCCGCCAGCGTGGTCTTGCCGGCCGACGCGGAGCCCAGGATGGCGACGCGCAGCGCGCGCGTCATTTCAAGACCACGGCCTCGGCGCCGTCGCCCTCGCCGTCCATGGATTTGCGCCACGCGAACAGGCCGGCGATCGCCATCAGCACGAACATGCCGTACAGGACGGCCGTGAGCATCAGGTTCTTGTGGATGTAGAGCGCGACGTAGACCACGTCCACGATGATCCAGACGTGCCAGTTCTCGACCTTTTTACGCGACAGCAGCACCTGGCCCACCAGGCTGCCGGCGGTGAGGAAGCCGTCCATCCTCGGCACGTCGGTGTCGGTGAACGCGCGCAGGAACCAGGCCAGCAGCACGAAACCGGCCAGCCAGGCGACGGCGGCGATGGCGACGCCGCGCCTGTCCAGCTCCGTGACGGCCAGCTTGTCGTGCGCGGCGCTGCCATGCAGCCACTGGTACCAGCCCCAGAACGACACGCTGATGAACACCAGTTGCAGCGCCATGTCGCCGTACAGGCGCGCGCCGTAGAACACCACCCCGTAGGTGGCGGACGACAGGATGGCGAACAGCCAGGCCCAGTGGTTCTGGCGGATGTTGAGCAGCACGGTGGCCACCGACAGCAGGAAGGACAGCAGTTCCAGCGGCGTGGTGGCGAGGCCGAAAAGGTTCAGGGTTTCGTTCATGGCAAGGCGTTTCAGACGTGACCCGGGATTATGAGGCAAAAACGCCTAACGCTTCGGATACTTGATGGTCATTTCCCTCAGCAGGTTATCGGCGCCGTCCACTTCCTTCATCACCCACAGCATATAGCGGATATCCAGGTGGATGGCGCGGGTGATGGCGGTGTCGAAATACCAGTCCTTGGTGATCGATTCATACGTGGAATCGAAGTTCAGGCCCACCAGTTCGCCGCGCTTGTTCATCACCGCGGAACCGGAGTTGCCGCCGGTGGTGTCGGCCGTGGTCAGGAAGTTCACCGGCACGGTGCCCAGCACCGGGTCCTTGAACTGGCCGTAGCGCCTGGCCTTGACCGCGTCCACCAGCTTTTGCGGCGCGATGAACGGCTCCTTGCCGGTGTGTTTCTCGACGATGCCCTCGGCCGTCGTGAACGGGCCCTTGGTGAGGCCGTCCCTCGGCGAGTACGGCGCCACGGTGCCGTAGGTGACGCGCAGCGTGTAGTTGGCGTCCGGGTAGACCGGCTTGCCCTGCGACTTCTTCCACGCGATCACGGCGCCCATGTATTGCGGGATCACGCGTTCCAGGTTGCCGTCCACCTCCATGCGCCGCTCCTCCAGCGACATGGCCACGCCATGCAGGCCGACGGCCAGCTTGACGAAGGCGTCGTCCGAGGCGGCGAAAGCGGCGGCGTCCCTGTCCATCAGCGCCAGGCGCTCGGCGGTCTGCCCCAGCCGCGTCTTCGCGTACAGCGCCGGCACGCCGGCCGCCGCGGGCAGCAGCGCGTCCAGGCCCTGCGGGTGCGAGGCGGCGGCCAGCGCGGCGTAGCGGCGCAGGCCGGCGGCGTAGCGCGCCTCGTCCACGCCGGCGGCGAAGGATTGCTCCATGCGCGTCTGCGCGGCCTTGATGAAGCTCACGTCGCGTTCCTGGAAGCCGGCCTTGCGCTCCGCGTTCGGCTTGGCGCGCTCCAGCGCCAGGCGGTGCAGCTTCATGGCGCTCTTCAGCAGGTCGCTGTTGGTGGCCACGCTCCAGGCGAATTCCTCGTCGGCCAGCGCCATGTCGGCGGCGATGGCGGCGTCCAGTTCGGCCAGCATGGTGGGCGAGACGTTGGCCTGCCTGCCGTACCAGGCGCGGAATTCGGCGTCCTGCGCGTCCTTCACGGCGGCCAGGTCCTTGCGCGCGAAGCCGTCCAGCAGGCCCAGCGTCTTCTTCATGCGGTTGTTGATGGTCTTGACCTCGCTGGCGTAGCGCACCTCGCCCGCCGCGTCGCCCCTGGTGGCGGCGGCGATGGTGTCCAGGTCGGCCTGGTATTCGGCCGCCAGCAGCGGGTAGGCGCGGTCGCGCGCGTGGCGGATCTCAACCGGCAGCTTGTAGCGGCTGGTCTTGCCGGGGTAGCCGGCCAGCAGGATGGGATCGCCGTTCTTCAGGCCCTCGGCCGACACCGCCAGGTAGTCCCTGGAGTGGTAGGGCACGTTGTCCGGCGACGGGTCGGCCGGGCGGCCGTCCTTGCCCACGTAGGCGCGCAGGAAGGAATAGTCGCCGGTGTGGCGCGGCCACTCGTAGTTGTCGATGTCGCCGCCGTAGTTGCCGATCTTGTCGGACGGCGCGTACACCAGGCGCACATCCCGTATCATCATCTGGCGGATGCGGTAGTACTCGGCGCCGCGATGGAAGCTGGGCACGGAGCAGCGGTACATCTTGTCGGTCTCGCACTCGGCGATCAGCGCCTTGATGCGCTTCTGGGCCAGTTCGTGGCGGGCCTTCCCGCTCATCGCCTTGCCATCCGCCCCGCCCATGCCCTCCAGCACGCGGGCGCTGACGTTTTCCACCTTGTCGGTCACGTAGACCAGCATGTTCGGGCCGGCCGGCAGTTCCTGTTCGCGCGTCTTCGCCAGGAAGCCGTCGGCGATGTAGTTGCGCTCGGGCGTGGCGTTGCGCTGGATGGCGCCGTAGGCGCAGTGGTGGTTGGTGACCACCAGGCCGTGCGGCGACACGAAGGACGCCGAGCAGCCGGGCGTGGCGACGATGGCGCTCATAGGATGCTTGGCCAGGTCGGCCAGTTGTTCGGCCGGTATGGCGATGCCGACGCGTTTCAGTTCGGCTTTGAGCTGAGGCAGCTGGTGTGGCTGCCACTGGCCTTCGTCGGCGCTGGTGGCGCCGCACACGGCCAGCAAGGCGGCCGGAAGAACGAGTGATTTGTGCAAGATGATCCCCTGATGATAAAAGCACCGGCAGTATAGTGCCTGCGCCGCCGGGTGTCGTGCCCTTCCAGGCAACCATGCCATTCAGGCAAGAACGCTCGCCGGCAGACGTATCGTCAGCGCGCAGCCGCGGCCGGGCGCGTGCTCTGCCAGCCGCAGCTCGCCGTTCATCATGCGCAGGCGCTCGGCGATCAGCGACAGGCCGCCGCCGCCGACCAGGCGCCGCCCGGGCGCGATGCCGACGCCGTCGTCCTCGACCGACATCGCCAGGCCGTCCGCGTCCCGGTACAAGCCCACCACCACCACGCTGGCGCCGGCGTGGCGCCGCACATTGGTCAGCGCCTCCTGCAGCATGCGGAACAGCGCCAGGCCGGGTTCCTGGCCGATCTCGGCGAACAGGCTCTCGTCGGGCACCGCCAGCCGGCTGCGCACCCCGGCCTGGGTGGAGAACTGGCCGAGCAGCCACTCGAACGCCGCGTCCAGCCCCAGTTCCAGCACCGGCGGGCGCAGGCTGTTGATGATGGCGCGCGCGCTGCGCATGGTGCTGTCGACCACCGCCAGCACCTCGCCGGCGCGCCGGTGCAGCTGCGCGTGGCGCCCCGAGGTGCGCGCCCGCAGCATGACCACGTCGAGGCGCAGCGCCAGCAGGTTCTGCGCCACGTCGTCGTGGATCTGCTGCGCCACCCGCTGCCGCTCCTGCTCGTGGCTGCCGGCCAGGTGCGCCGCCAGCCGTTGCAGCCGGTCCTGCGCGTCCCGCAGGGCGTGGGCCGCCTCGGCCTCGGTGCCCTCGCCGCCGGCCAGCGCCATGCCGGCCACGTGCAACGCGCCGCCCAGCACCGCCAGCGCGCCGGCCCCGGGCCGGGCCGCCGCCGCGCCGGTGGTCGTGACCAGCATGCGGCAGGCGCCGTTGCCGGCGTCCAGGTTGGCGTCGATGCGCACCGCGCCCGCGCCGGGAATGCCGTCGAACAGCGCGGTGTCCAGGGAGGCGGCGCCGCCCTCGCGCGTCAGCGCGGTCAGGAAGCGGCGCCAGGCCGCCTGCCGCTCGGGCGCCAGGTAGCGCTCGAAGCCCTTGCCTTGCAGCGCCTCCGGCGTGGTGCCCAGCAGCGCGCCGGCGGCCAGGTTGGCGCGCGCGATGCGCCCGCGCAGGTCCAGCGTCAGATAGCTGGCCGGCGCCTGGCGGTACAGCGTCTCGTAGCCCGCCAGTTCCCGCCGCGCCTCGTCGTGGCGGTGCTGCTGCTCGGCCAGCGCGGCGCTCTGCATATCCAGTTCGATCTGGGTGACCTGCAGCTCGTGCCGCTGGCGCAGCGCGGCGCTGGCCGGCGCCGGCCCCGCCACCCGCTCGGCGCGCTCGCGCAGGCGGGCCATCTCGTCCTGCCGCGGGCTCACTGCCCGCCCCCGGCGTCGCGCACCCGGCCGCTGAGCAGCCGCAGTTGCGTCTCCAGGCGCTTGGCCTCGGTGATGTTGAGGAAGGTCAGCACCACGCCCTCGATCACGTTGTCGGCCGTGCGGTAGGGCATGATGCGCGCCGTGAACCAGCGCCCGTCGCGCGCGGCCACCTGCTTCTCGCTGAAGACCAGCGTGCGCAGCACCTCCTGCGCGTCGCGCTCGAGCTCCGGATAATCGAGGTCGTTGGCGATGTCGCTCAGCGGGCGTTGCACGTCGCTGGCGATCAGTTTGTAGATCTGCGTGGCCGGCGTGGTGAAGCGGCGGATGTGCAGCGCGCTGTCGAGGAAGATGGTGGCGATGTCGGTGCTGTTGAGCAGGTTCCTCATGTCGCTGTTGACCAGCGACAGGTCGTCGACCTTCGATTGCAGCTCCGCGTTGACGGTGTATAGCTCCTCGTTGAGCGACTGCATCTCCTCCTTGGACATGGTCAGCTCGGCGTTGGCCGACTGCAGTTCCTCGTTGGTCGATTGCAGCTCCTCGTTGGCCGAACGCAGCTCCTCGCGCGAGGTCTGCATCTCGTCGCGCACGGTGCGCACCTCCAGCCTGGCCTGCTCCAACTGGCGCTCCAGTTCGGCCACCCGCGGCGTGACCGGCTCGCGCCGCCGCCGCGCCGGCGCGGGCGCGCTGGCGAAGGTCACCAGCAGCATCTCCTGCCCCTGCTCGCCGCCCAGCGGCTCCACCACCAGGTTCACCAGCCGCGCCGCGCCGTGGCCGTCCTGCAGCGCGATGCCGCCCTGCCCCACCGCGCCCTCGCCCTCGCCGGCCCGGCGCAGCAGGTCCTCCAGCGCGTAGCGCAGCGGCTCGCGCACCATGGCGTGGATGTTCCAGTTGGCCTTGCCCGCCGCCGGCTCCAGGTACGCGCCGGTGCGGCCGTGGATGTACAGGATGTCGCCGTCGCGGTTCAGCAGGACCGCCGCGGGCGTGTGGGTCTTGAGTAGCTGCTGCTCGACCTGGGATTGCAAATTGCCGCTCATGGATGCCGCTCTCGCCTCGTACGGTTGGGGGGTGGCGCTCAGCGCCACCCGGTTGGAAAAGTGTTTCAGGGGAAGCCGCTGGCCGCCCTCCAGGCGCCGGAAGATGCGGCTGCCGCCGGCCACGGGCGCGAACAGGTCGGAGCACTGGCCCGGCGTGTCCGCGTTGCCCAGCACCAGGCAGCCGTCCGGCTTGAGCGCGTAGTGGAACAGCGGGATCAGTTGCTGCTGCAGGCGGGCGCTGAAATAGATCAGCAGGTTGCGACAGCATAGCAGGTCCAGCTTGGTGAACGGCGGGTCGGAGATGACGTTCTGCTCCGCGAAAATAATCATGTTGCGCAGTTCCTTGCGGATGCGGTAGCCCTGGTCCTCCACGGTGAAGCTGCGCTGCAGCCGCGCCTCCGGCAGCGCCTGCGCCAGGCCGAGGGGGAAGCAGCCGTGGCGCGCGCGGTCGATCGCGTCCGGATCGAGGTCGGTGGCGAAGATCTGCAGCGTGTAGCGGGCGGCCGGGCGCAGCTCGGCCAGCGCCTCGTTGAACACGATGGCCAGCGTGTACGCCTCCTCGCCGGTCGAGCAGGCCGGCACCCAGGCCTTGAAGTCGGCGCCGTCCGGATGCGCCGCCAGCAGGCGTGGCAGCACCAGCGTGCGCAGCTCGTCCCACACCGCCTCGTCGCGGAAAAAGCTGGTCACGCCGATCAGCATCTCCTTGAACAGCAGGTCGACCTCGCCCGGATTGTCGCGCAGCAGCGCCACGTACTCGACCAAGGTGCGGAACTGGTGCAGGTTCATGCGCCGCTCGATGCGCCGCATCACCGTGTTGAGCTTGTAGTCGGAGAAGTCGTTGCCGGTGTGGTCCTGCAGCAGCATCAGCAGCTCGCCCAGCGCGCTGTGGCGCGCCATGCCGGTGCCGCGCAGCAGGCGCAGGGGCCGCCGCCCCCGGTGCCAGTCGACGATGCGCTGCGCCATGCGCGCCGGCAGCTCGACGATGTCGGCCACGCCGGCGTCGATCGCGTTCTGCGGCATGGGTTCGAACTGCGCCGTCGATGGCCGCTGCACCAGGGTCAGGCCGCCGGCGTCCTGGATCGCGCGCATGCCGCAGGTGCCGTCCATGCCGGCGCCGGACAACAGCACCCCGGCGGCCAGTTCGCCCCGCTCCAGCGCCAGCGCGGCGAAGAACGCGTCGATGGCCAGGTGCGGCGCGCCCGGCGGGCGCGGCGCCGGCGCGCACACGGTCAGCGCGCCGCGCTCGAAACCGAGTTCGCCTCCGGCCGGGATCACGTACACGCAATCGGCCTCCACCCGCATGCCGTGCATGGCTTCGCGCACCGGCATGGCCGTCACGCGCTGCAGCAGCGGGGGCAGCATGCCCGGGTGCCGCGGGTCCAGGTGCTGGACCACCACATAGGCCATGCCGCTGCCGGCCGGGATCGCGGCCAGCAGGCCGCAGATGGGCTCCAGGCCCCCGGCCGAGGCGCCGATGCCCACCACGGGCACGGCGGGAACGGGCGGCTCGAGGTATTCCGGGATCAGGGGGCCGGTCGCGGACGCGTCGGGGGGCGGGGTTGGGACGTTGTCGCGCTTGCTCATCAGTGGCCGCTTTGTTGTCGATAAGTTCACCGATTATACAAAGCGCCCCGCGCGAAGGCCAGCGCGTATCCCCCTCCGCAGTCTAGGGCGCGCGCCAGCCTCCGCCCAGCGACTGGATCAGCGCCACCGCCGTGGCCTGGCGGTCGGCCTGCGCCTGCAGCAGCGCGCGGCGCGCGTTGAGCGCGGTGACCTGGGCGTTCACCACGTCCGTGTAGCCGACCTGCCCGGCGCGGTAGCGGTTGAGCATCTGCTGCTCCACCTGGTCCGCCGCCGACGCCGCGCTGAGGCGCAGTTCCTGCTGCTGTTCCAGCGCGCGGCTGGCGGCCAGTTGGTCCTCCACCTCGGCGAAGGCGGCCAGCACGGTCTGGCGGTAGCGGGCGATGGCGGCGTCGCGCCCGGCCTCGGCGCCGGCCACGCGGGCGCGGGTGGCGCCGGCGTCGAACAGCGTCTGCGCGGCGGACAGGCCCAGCGACCACAGGCCGTTCGAGGCGCTGAACAGGCCCGCCACCTGGCTGGCGCCGAAGCCGTAGGACGCGCTCAGGTTCAGGCTGGGGAAATAGGCGGCGCGGGCGATGCCGATCTGCTCGTTGGCGGCCGCCACGCGGCGCTCGGCGGCGGCGATGTCGGGACGGCGCTGCAGCAGCGTCGATGGCACGCCCACGGGGATCGCGGGCACCGCCGGGAACGACGGCTGCGCCGCCGGCCCGGACGGCGGCAGCGGCGCGAGCGTGAACTCGGCCGGCGCCTTCCCCAGCAGGACGGCGATCGCGTGCTCGAGCTGGGCGCGCTGGCGGGCGGCGGTCAGCAGGTCGATGCGCACGTTGTCGAGCTGTGTCTGGGCCTGCAGCACGTCCGAGTGCGCGGCGATGCCGGCCTTGAAGCGGTTCTGCGCGATCCGCAGCACGCGCTCGTAGCCGGCCACCGTGGCGTCCAGCAGCGCTTTTTGCGCGTCCTGCTGGCGCAGCGAGAAGTAGTTGGCGGCCAGTTCGCCCTGCGCCGACAGCCGCGCGGCCGCGAGGTCGGCGGCGCTGGCCTGCGCGCTGGCGCCGGCCGCCGTGTTGGCGGCCGCCAGCCGGCCCCAGATATCGGGCTCCCAGCTGCCGCCGATGTTCACGCGGTATTGGCTGGAGGTGCGCGTGTCGCCCCCGCCCCCGCCGCGCGTGCCGCTGCCGCCCAGGTCCACGGACGGGAACAGCTGCGCGCGCTGCTCGGCCACCAGCGCGCGCGCCTGCGCGTAGGCCGCGGCGGCGGCGGCGATGTTCTGGTTCGAGACCTCCACCGAGGCCGCCAGCTCGTTCAGCACCGGGTCGCCGAACAGCGTCCACCACGGACCGCGCTCCAACGCGTCCGCCGGCGCGGCGGGCACCCAGCCCTCGGCCTCCTTGAAGGCGGCGATGTGCGGCGTGGCGGGCAACTCGTATTTCGGGCCGACCGCGCAGCCGGCCAGCGCGGCCGCCAGCGCCAGCAGGCCGGCGCGCGCGGGAATCGACGGCGCAGGGCGCGGCGCGGGCGCCGTCGCGGCGGACCGCGAGGCCGGGGCGGTGGCGGAAGGGAATGGTGCGGCGCTGCCGCGATGCGGGATCTGGTTCATGATTTTGCCGGCGACGCAGTTGCCTGCTCGCCGTGGCTACGGCTCAATTGGGATTCGGATTCGCCGGGCCGGCGCAGCTTGTCCATCAGGATGTAGACGACGGGCGTGGTCAACAGGGTCAGCATCTGGCTGGCGATCAGGCCGCCGATGATGGCGATGCCCAGCGGCCGGCGCAGCTCGGAGCCCTCGCCGAAGCCTATCGCCAGCGGCAAGGCGCCCAGCGCCGCGGCCAGGGTGGTCATCAGGATGGGCCGGAAGCGCAGCAGGCAGGCCTCGCGCACCGCCGCCACCGACGACAGCCCGCGCGCGCGCTCGGCCTCCAGCGCGAAATCGATGATCAGGATGGCGTTCTTCTTGACGATGCCGATCAGCAGGAACACCCCGATCAGCGCGATGATGGAGAACTCCATCTTGAACAGCAGCAGCGCCAGCACCGCGCCCACGCCCGCCGACGGCAGGGTGGACAGCACGGTGACCGGATGCACCAGGCTCTCGTACAGGATGCCCAGCACGATGTAGATCACCACGATGGCGGCCAGGATCAGCAAGGGCTGCTGCTTGTTCGACTCGTCCGCCGCGCGCGCCGTGCCCTGGAAGCTGCCGCGCACATTGTTCGGCATGCCGATGTCGGCCTCGGCCTGCTTGACGGCGGCTTGGCCGTCGCTCAGTTTGGCGCCGTCCGCCAGGTTGAAGGAGACCGTGGTGGCCAGCTCGCCGTCCTGGTGGTTCACGGAAGTGGGCGTGGAGCTCTCCGCGAACGTGGCGATGGCGGGCAGCGGCACCATGGCCTCCGCCGCGGTGCTCAGCGCCGTGCCGGTGGAGGCGTCGCGCGCGGCCTGCACGTTGTTGGACGAGGTGGAACCGGTGCCGCGCGCCGACACGTGCACGTCCTTCAGCGCCTCCGGGCTGCGCGCGAACTCGGGCGCCACCTCCATCACCACCTTGTACTGGTTCAGCTCATCGTAGATGGTGGCGACCTGGCGCTGGCCGAAGGCGTTGTACAGCGCGTTGTCCACGTCGCGCACGCCGATGCCCATGCGGGTGATGGTGTCCTTGTCGATGGTGACGAAGGTTTCCACGCCGTTCTCCGCCTGGTCGGTGTCCACGTCGGTCAATTCCGGCTGCTGCCGCATCGAGTCCGCCAGCTTGGTCGCCCAGGCCTTCAGGTCGTCGCGGTTGTCGCTCTTGAGCGTGTACTGGTAGGTGGAGTTGCTGGAGCGCCCGCCCATGCGCAAGTCCTGCACCGGATTGAGGAACAGCGACACGCCCGTCACCTTGGCCAGCTGCGGCCGCAGCCGCGCGATCACGGCCTGGCCGGAATCGCTGCGCTCGGACGCCGGCTTGAGGTTGATGAACATGAAGCCGCCGCCCGCCCGCGAGCCGCCGGTGAAGCCCACCACCGTCGCCACGGCGGGATCGCGCTTGATGATGTTCACCAGCTGCCGCAGCTTCTGCTGCATGGCCTGGAAGGAGATGCTCTGGTCCGCGCGCAGGCCGCCGTTGATCTGGCCCGTGTCCTGCTGCGGGAAGAAGCCCTTGGGCGCGGCCGAGAACAGGTAGACGTTCAGGCCCACCACGAACACCAGGATGGCCATCACCAGCCAGACGCTGGACAGCGCCCAGTCCAGCGAATGCTCGTAGGTGCGCAGCACCCAGCCGAAGCCGCGCTCGAAGGCGCGCGCCACCCTGCCCCGCGGCTTCGCGTCCTGGCCGGGCTTGAGCAGCCAGGCGCACATCATGGGCGTGGTGGTCAGGGAGATCAGCAGCGAGATCATGACCGCCACCGACAGCGTGACGGCGAACTCGCGGAACAGCCGCCCCACCTGCCCGCCCATGAACAGCAGCGGAATGAACACCGCCACCAGCGACAGGCTGATGGACAGCACCGTGAAGCCCACCTCGCGCGCGCCCAGCAGCGCGGCCTTGAAGCGGTCCATGCCGTCCTCGATGTGGCGCGCGGTGTTCTCCAGCACCACGATGGCGTCGTCCACCACGAAGCCGGTGGCCACGGTGAGCGCCATCAGGCTCAGGTTGTTCAGGCTGAAGCCCAGCAGGTACATCACGCCGAAGGTGCCCAGCAGCGACACGATGGTGGCCACGGCCGGGATGATGGTGGCGCGCACGCTGCGCAGGAAGGCGCTCACCACCAGCACCACCAGCACGATGGAGATCAGCAGCGTGAACTCGATCTCGTGCAAGGACGAGCGGATGGAGTTGGTGCTGTCGGACGCCACCTGCAGCTTCACGTCCGGCGGCAGCTGCGCCTGCAGTTGCGGCAGCAGCGCGCGCACGCTGTCCACCGTTTCGATGACGTTGGCGCCGGGCTGGCGGGTGATCAGCACGATCACGGCGGGGTCGCCGTTGAACAGGCCGAGCGTGTTCTTGTTCTCGGAGCCGTCCACCACCCGCGCCACGTCGCTCAGGCGGATGCCGGCGCCGTCGCGCCAGGCCACCACCAGGTCGCGGTAGTCCGCCGCGCTGCGCCCGCCGGTGGCGGTCGAGGCCTGCGAATAGATCTGCATGCGCCGGTCCTCGCTTTCCAGCGCGCCCTTGGGGCGGTTGGCGTTGGCGGCCTGGATGGCCGCGCGCACGTCCTCGGTCGACACGCCATAGCGGTTCAGGGCGTAGGGCAGCAACTCCACGCGCACGGCGGGCAGCGAACCGCCGCCGATCTCCACGTCGCCCACGCCCTTCACCTGCGCCAGCTTCTGCTGCACGATATTGGACACGGCCTCGTAGATCTGGCCCGGCGTGCGGCTGGGCGACGTCAGCGCCAGGATGATGACCGGCGCGTCCGACGGGTTGGCCTTGCGGTAGGTGGGGTTGCTGCGCAAGGTGGCCGGCAGGTCGGCGCGCGAGGCGTTGATGGCGGCCTGCACCTCGCGCGCGGCGGAATCGATCTTGCGGTTCAGGTCGAACTGCAGGCTGACGCGCGTGGAGCCGTTGCTGGACGAGGAGGTCATCTCGTTGACGCCGGCGATCACGCCCAGCCTGCGCTCGAGCGGCGTGGCGACGCTGGAGGCCATCGTGTCCGGACTGGCGCCTGGCAGGTTGGCGCTCACCGAGATGGACGGATAGTCCACCTGCGGCAACGGCGACACCGGTAGCACGAAGAACGCCCCTATGCCCGCCAGCGCGATGCCGATGGTCAGCAGCACGGTGGCGATGGGGCGCCGGACGAAGGGTTCGGACAGGTTCATTTCAGCGCTCCGGGCGCCGGCGCGGCTTGCGCGTCCTTCCGCCCCCAGCGCCGCGCCAGGCTGTCGAAGCCGAGGTAGATCACCGGCGTGGTGTACAGCGTGAGCATCTGGCTGACGATCAGGCCGCCGAAGATGGCCAGGCCCAGCGGACGGCGCAGTTCCGCGCCCTCGCCCCAGCCCAGCATCAGCGGCACTGCGGCGAACAGCGCGGCCAGCGTCGTCATGAGGATGGGGCGGAAGCGCAGCAGCGCGGCCTGGTGGATGGCCTCGCGCGGCGGTTTGCCCTCGTCCCTTTCAGCCTCGATGGCGAAGTCGATCATCATGATGGCGTTCTTCTTCACGATGCCGATCAGCAGGATGATGCCGATGATGCCGATCACCCCCAGGTCCTGCCCGCTGATCATCAGCGCCAGCAAGGCGCCCACGCCCGCCGACGGCAGCGTGGACAGGATGGTCAGCGGGTGGATGTAGCTCTCGTACAGCACGCCCAGCACGATGTACACGCAGATCACCGCCGCCAGGATCAGCCACAGCTGGTTGGACAGCGAGGCCTGGTAGGCGCCCGCCGCGCCCAGGAAGGTCATCGACACCGACGGCGGCAGCTTGATCTCCTCGGCCGCCTGGCGGATGGCCTCGACCGAACGCCCCAGCGACACACCGGGCGCCGTGTCGAAGCCCAGCGTGGTGGCCGGGTATTGCGCGACGTGGGTGATCTGCAGCGGCGCCGGCCTCTCGGTGACTGTGGCCACGGCCGACAGCGGCGTGGGCTTGCCGGAACCGGTGCGCAGGTGCAGGTTGCCCAGCGTCTCGGGCGTGGTGAGGATGCCCGGCTGCGCCTCCAGGATCACGCGGTACTGGTTGGTCTCGGTGAAGATGGTGGAGACGATGCGCTGGCCGAAGGCGTTGTACAGCGCGTCGTCGATGGCGGCGGCGGTGATGGACAGGCGCGACGCCGTGTCGCGGTCTATGCTCACGTGCGCGGCCACGCCGGTGGCGCCGGCGTCGGACACCACGTTGCGCAGTTGTTCCTTCTTCTGCATTTGCGCCGCCAGCTTGCCGGCCCATTCCGTCACGGTGGCGTTGTCCGCCCCCTCCAGCGACACGCGGTACTGCGTGGGGCCGGATTCGGCGTCGATGGTGAGGTCCTGCGTGGGCTGCAGGTAGACCGTCACGCCCGCCACGGCGCCGACGCGCGAGCGCAGCCGCTCCATGATCTCGGCCTGTTCGCCGCGGTCGCGCTTCAGGTTGATCAGCATGCGGCCGGTGTGCAGCATGGTGTTGTTGGCCGCGTCCACGCCGACCACGGAGCTGAGGTTTTCCACGTCCGGGTCTTCCAGGATGGCCTTCGCGGCGGCCTGCTGCAGCTGCGCCATGCGGGTGTAGGACACGGCTTGCGCGGTCTCGATGCGGGCCTGCAGCTGGCCGGTGTCCTGCGTGGGGAACAGGCCTTTCGGGATGAAGATGTACAGCACCACCGTCAGCACCAGGGTGGCCAGCGCCACCAGCAGGGTCAGGCCCTGGCGCGCCATCACCCATTGCAGCGAATGGTCGTACCGCACGATCACCTTGTCGAAGAACCGCTGGATGCGCGAGCCCATGGAGCCGGGGGCGTCGTCCTTGTGGCTCTTCAGCCAGCGCGCCGACATCATCGGCACCAGCGTCAGCGACACCACGGCGGAGATCAGGATGGTGATGGACAGCGTGATGGCGAACTCGCGGAACAGCCGCCCCACCACGTCGCCCATGAACAGCAGCGGGATCAGCACGGCGATCAGCGACACCGTCAGCGAGATGATGGTGAAGCCGATCTGCGCAGCGCCCTTGATGGAGGCGGCCATCGGCGTTTCGCCCTCCTCGATGTAGCGGGCGATGTTCTCGATCATGACGATGGCGTCGTCCACCACGAAGCCGGTGGCGATGGTGAGCGCCATCAGGCTCAGGTTGTTCAGGCTGTAGCCCAGCAAATACATCACGCCGCAGGTGCCGATCAGCGAGATCGGCACGGCCAGGCTGGCGATCACGGTGGCGCGTATGCTGTGCAGGAAGCCGAAGATGACCAGCACCACCAGCACCACCGCCAGCACCAGTTCGATCTCCACGTGCTTGACGGAGGCGCGGATGCCGGTGGTGCGGTCGCTCAGCACGTCCACCCGCATCGCGCCGGGCAGGCCCGCCTGCAGCTCGGGCAGGCGTTCCTTGATGGCGTCCACGGTGGCGATCACGTTGGCGCCGGGCTGGCGCTGCACGTTGAGGATGATGGCGGGCTTGAGGCCGGACCAGGCGCCCAGGCGCACGTTCTCCGCGCTGTCGACCACGCGGGCGACGTCGGACAGGCGCACCGGCGCCTCGTTCTTGTAGGTGACGATCAGGTTCTTGTAATCGTCGGCCGTCACCAACTGGTCGTTGGCGTTGATGGTGAAGGAGCGCGTGGGGCCGTCGAAGCTGCCCTTGGCGCTGTTGGCGTTGGCCGCGGTGATGGCGGTGCGCAGCGTGTCCAGGCCCAGGCCGTAGGACGACAGCGCCTGCGTGTCGGCCTGGATGCGCACGGCGGGGCGCTGGCCGCCGCTCAGCGACACCAGGCCCACGCCGTTGACCTGGCTGATCTTCAGCGCCAGGCGTGTGTTGACGATGTTCTGCACCTCGGTCAGCGGCATCGTGTCCGAGGTGATGGCCAGCGTCAGCACGGGCGCGTCGGCCGGGTTCACCTTGGCGTAGACCGGGGGCGCCGGCAGGTCCGTCGGCAGCAGCGAGCCGCCGGCGTTGATGGCGGCCTGCACCTCCTGCTCGGCCACGTCCAGCGTCTGGCCCAGGCCGAATTGCAGCGTGATGATGGAGACCCCGGCCGCGCTGGTGGAGCTCATGCGCTGCAGGCCGGACATCTGGCCGAACTGGCGCTCCAGCGGCGCGGTGACGGTCTGGCCCATCACCTCGGGGCTGGCGCCGGGGTACAGGGTCTGTACCTGGATGGTGGGGAAGTCGACCTGCGGCAGCGCGGACAGCGGCAGGAACTTGAAGCCCACCAGGCCGGCGAGCACGATGGCCAGCATCAGCAGCGAAGTCGCCACCGGGCGCTGGATGAAGGGACGGGACGGGCTCATGGCGCGCAACCCCGCTCGGTGTCGGCGGCCATCATTGCGCCGTGCCCGGCGTGGCCGGCGCGCCCGATTGTCCGCGCTCGGTCCCGCCCTCGCGGCGGTGGCGGCGCTCTCCTCCGCCCTGCCCGTCCGCGCCAGGCTGCGCGCCGTCGCGGCGGTGGCGGCGTTCTCCGGCCGGCTCGGACGCCCCCGGGGCGGCGGCACCGGCCGCTGCGCCGGCGGGCGGGGACGCGCCATCCGCTCCCGCCTGCCCGCCACCTTGGCCGCCGCGATTGCCCCGCCGGCCGCCGCCGCCCGCCGCCGGCTTGTCGCCCGGCAGCGTGACCTTGGCGCCGTCCTTCAGGCGGTCCGCCCCCTCGGTGATCACTTTCTCGCCCGCCTTCAGGCCGGTGCGGATCTCCGTCCTGTCCACCGTGGACTGCCCGCGCGTCACCGGACGGACCGACACCGTGCGGTCCTCCTTCAGCACGTAGACGTAATCGCCCTTGGTGCCGTGCCGCAGCGCCGTCACCGGCACCATCACCGCGTCCTTGATGGTGCGCAGCTCAAGCCGCACGTTGACGAACTGGCTGGGGAACAGCGTGTTTTTGGTGTTGGCGAACCTCGCCTTGGCCTTGATGGTGCCGGTCTGCGTGTCGACCTGGTTGTCCAGCGCCGAGAAGCGCCCGGTGTCGAGCGCGTTGGCGCGCGTGCGATCCAGCGCCACGGCGTTCAAGGGCTCGCCCGCCTGCACGCCCGCCATCACATCCGGCGCCCGGTCCTGCGGCACCGAGAACTCCACGTCGATGGGCGACAACTGCGTGATCACCGCGATGCCCGCCGTGTCGCCCGAGCTGACCAGGTTCCCCACGTCCACCACCCGCAGGCCCACCCGGCCGCTGATCGGCGCGATCACCTTGGTGTAGCCCAGGTTCAGCCGCGCCGTGCCCTCGGAGGCGCGGTCCGTCATCACGGTGCCCTCGAGCTGCTTCACCAGCGCCGCCTGCGTGTCCACATCCTGCCGCGCGATCGAATCCTGCGACAACAGGGTGCGGTAGCGCTCCAGGGTCAGCTTCGCGTTTTCCAGCTGCGCCTCGTCGCGCTGGCGCTGGCCGCTGGCCTGCATCAGCGACATCTCGAACTGGCGCGGATCGATCTGCGCCAGCACCTGTCCCGCCTTCACCATCTGGCCTTCCTTGAACAGCACCTTCTGCAGGATGCCGGTGACCTGCGGCCGCACGGTGGTGGTCGCGGCGGCGGTGACGGTGCCCAGGGCGTCCAGCACCACCGGGATGTCGGCCAGTTCGGCCGTCGCCACGCCCACCGTGGTGGGCGCGCCGCCCCGCCGTCCGCCCCCGCCGCCGGGACCACCCGGACCACCGGCCCCCCCCTGTGCTCCCGCGGCGCCCTGCCCCGCGGCGGGATGGGTCAGGTCCCAGGCCAGCCAGCCCAGGCCCGCCATGGCAGCGATGGCGATCACGGCGCCTATGATCTTGGCCCGGCGGCTGCGTTTGGGGGTAACGGTGTCGGGTGCGGGCGATTTCATCGCGCTTTTCCTTCTATTTGTTGTTCAAACCAGTTGCAAAATTGTTGATTTGACTCTAGCACAGGCGCCGTGCCGCAATGCGTCAACCAGAAACAATCGGACACGCGAAATCCCCTTGCGCGGCGTCGCGCGCGGCCCCGCGCGGCGGGTGGGTTCCCTTATGACGGACCGCTTCCCCAGCAACCACGGGCGTCTCTTGCCTGTTGGACACCCCAGTTACATGGCTTCACGGTCAGATACAAAGCTGCTACAAATTCGTCCGGGACGAGGCTCCCGCGGTCCGTAAAATAAGCCCATGAGCGAACATATCCTGATTATCGAAGACGATCCGCGCCTGTGCGAGATGCTGTCCGAGTACCTGGCCAAGGCCGGCTACGCCGTCACGGCCCACATGCGGGCCAAGCCCGCCCTGGCCTGGCTGGCCGAAAACCCGGTCGGCGCCATCATCCTCGACCTGATGCTGCCGGACATGGACGGCCTGGAGGTGTGCCGCCAGTTGCGCGCCTCGTCCGACATCCCGGTGCTGATGCTGACCGCGCGCGGCGACGCCATCGACCGCATCATCGGCCTGGAACTGGGCGCGGACGACTACCTGCCCAAGCCCTTCGAGCCGCGCGAACTGCTGGCCCGCCTGCGCGCCGTGCTGCGCCGGGGCGGCGAAAAGCAGCGCGCCACCCAGGAGGTGCTGCGCTTCGGCCGGCTGGAGATCGAACCCGTGTCCTACGCGGCGCGGCTGGACGGCAAGGCCTGCGATCTCACCACCTGCCAGTTCGACCTGCTGGTCCTGTTGGCGCGCAACGCCGGCCGTGTGATGTCGCGCGAGGCGCTGCTGGACGCCACCTCCGGCAGCCAGGGCGACACCTTCGACCGCTCCATCGACGTGCACATGTCCCGCCTGCGCGCGGCCGTGGAGGACGATCCCAAGCATCCGCGCCGCATCATCACCGTGCGCGGCGCCGGCTACGTGTTCGCCAAGGACCAGGACTGATGCCGCGCCTGTATTTCAGGTTCTACGCCGCGCTGCTGGCCAGCCTGGCCACGCTCACCATCGCGGTGGCCCTGCTCTGGCACTACGCCGGCGCCCCGTTCGAACGTTCCGACCAGACGCTGGGCACCCTGCTGCGGAACGCCCTGCCCGCCGCGGAAGCCTCGCCGGCGGAGCAGCAGGCCGCGCTGGAGCACCTGACCAAGGGGCTGCGCGCGGACATCACGCTGTACAGCCGCGAATGGGAGCGGCTGGCCTTTGTCGGCGAGCCGCTGCCGCGTCCCGAGCGGATGGAACGGCGCATGGAGCGGATCGAGCGCATGGAGGGCATGGACGACCCGGCCGAACGCGCCGAACGCCGCGAGCGGATGGAGCGCATGCGCCGCCACGCCGAACACGCGGACCTCGACGAGCGGCCGGCGGCGGCCGGCGCCGGCGCACCGTCCCCGGGCGGGCGCCGCTTCCACATGCGGCTGGAGGACGGCCGCCACATCGTTTCCAGCACGCCGCTGCGGCAACTGCCCTCGCGGGTGCGGCTGCACACGATGCTGATCGCGCTCGCCATCATCATCGCCCTCGGCGCCTACCCCGTCGTGCGCCGCCTCACGCGCCGGCTGGAACACCTGCAGCAGGGCGTGGAATCGCTGGGCGCGGGCAACCTGGGGGCGCGCGTCGAAGTGAAAGGCGGCGACGAGGTCGCGCGGCTGGCGGCGGCCTTCAACCGCTCGGCGGACCAGATCGAGGCGCTGGTGGGCGCCCATAAATCGATGCTGGCCAACGCCTCGCACGAGCTGCGCACGCCGCTGGCCCGCATCCGCCTCGCCATGGAGCTGAGCATGGACGACGTCGATCCCAAGCGCCGCAAGGGGCTGGAGCAGGACATCGCGGAGCTGGACCAGTTGATCGACGAGATCCTGCTGGCCAGCCGCCTGGATTCGGCCCACACCGAGACGTCCGAGGAACAGCTCGACCTGCTCGCGCTGGCGGCGGAGGAATGCGCGCGCTACGAGGAGAGCGAGCTGGAAGGCGAATCGGCCGTGGTGCGCGGCGATCCGCGCCTGCTGCGCCGCCTGCTGCGCAACCTGCTGGAAAACGCCCGACGCCACGGCGCGGCGCCCACCAGCATGTACATCCGTGTCGACGGCGGGCGGGCCGAGATCCGCGTGCAGGACGCGGGGCCGGGCGTGCCCAAGGCCGAGCAGGACAAGGTGTTCGAGCCGTTCTACCGCAGCAGCGCGGCCCGCGACAGCACCGGCTCCGGCCTGGGCCTGGCGCTGGTGCGGCAGATCGCGCGCCGCCACGGCGGCGAGGCGCGCTGCGTGGCCGAGCATGGCGGCCGCAGCGCCTTCATCGTCACGCTGCCGCTGGCCGGCTAAAACCAGATGCGGAACCAGGGGTCAGACCCGGCGGGTCTGCCCCCGGCGGTTGCACTTGGCTTGGCCTGAAAACAGGTACGATATGCCTCCGCATGCCAAATCGGAAGGTTGAAATGAAACGACAGTTACTTGGCGCCCTCGCGGCCTGCGCCATGCAGGCCGCGTCGGCCGCCGGCCTCACCGCCACCGAGCAATCCATCGTCGCGGCGGTGAAGGCCAACGCCGACAAGGGCCTGGCCCTGCTGGAGCGCTCCGTGAACATCAACAGCGGCACCATGAACCACGAGGGCGTGCGCGCCGTGGGCAAACTGTTCCGCGCCGAGTTCGACGCGCTGGGCTTCCAGACCCGCTGGATCGACATGCCGCCCGCCGTGCAGCGCGCCGGCCACCTGGTGGCGGAACGCGGCGGCAAGCAGGGAAAGCGCCTGCTGCTGATCGGCCACCTCGACACCGTGTTCGAGAAGGACAGCCCGGTGCGGCTGTGGAACCGCAACGGCAACACGGTGCGCGGCCAGGGCGTGAACGACATGAAGGGCGGCGACGTCATCATCATCGAGGCGCTGCGCGCGCTGCACTCGGTGGGCGCGCTGGACAACACCACCATCACGGTGATGTTCACGGGCGACGAGGAAAACGCCGGCGAGCCGAAGGACATCTCGCGCGGCGACATGGTGGCGGCGGCCAAGCGCAGCGACATCGCCCTCGCCTTCGAGGCCACGGCGCTGGACGCCAAGGGCCAGGCCACCGGCACCATCGGCCGCCGCGCGTCGTCGTCGTGGGAGCTGGACGTGAAGGGCAAGCAGGGCCACTCGTCGGCCATCTTCCGCGAGCAGGCCGGCTACGGCGCCATCTACGAGGCCGCGCGCATCCTGGACGGCTTCCGCCAGCAGGTGGTGGAACCCGACCTCACCTTCAGCCCGGGCCTGATCCTGGGCGGCACCGGCGTGACCCATGACGACGCCGGCGCGCGCGGCACGGCGCACGGCAAGACCAACGTGATCCCGAACACGGCCATGGTGAAGGGCGACATGCGCTACCTGAGCTACGAGCAGCGCGACCGCGCGCGGGCGAAGATGCGGGCCATCGTCGCGCAAAGCCTGCCGGGCACCAGCGCCAGCATCAGCTTCCACGACTCGTATCCGCCGATGTCGCCCACGGCGGGCAACCTGAAGGTGCTGGAGGTGTATTCGAAGGCCAGCGAGGACGCCGGCTACGGCCCGATCGCGCCGCTGCCGCCTGGCCTGCGCGGCGCCGGCGACGTGCAGTTCGTCGCCCCCTACGTGGACAGCCTGGACGGCCTGGGCGCCACCGGCAACGGCGCCCACTCGCCCGACGAGGACCTGGACATCAGCTCCATCGAGCGCGCGACGATACGCACGGCGATACTTTTATACCGATTGACACGCTAGCGCCGCCGGGGCGCCGCTGAAAACCAGCGGCGGATGCCGGGGTCGGACCCATTGGGTCCGACCCCGGGTTTCGCCTCGGGTTTTAACCACACGTCTACGGCGAAACGCACAGGCAGTGCGTGAACGCCGCGAACGGCTTGCGCTGCTCGGCCATCTCGTTCAGCCAGCTCATCTCCCTGGCCACGTTGGCGGCCGCGCCCATCGGCATGCCGGTCGGGGCCAGGCTGGCCTTGACGTAGGGCGCGATCGCCTGCGCCGCCGAGGCGCCGAAGAATTCCAGCACGCGGTCGAACTTGGACGTCTCGCGCTCGATGTAGGCGACCCGGTAGTCGCCGCCCAGCTTGGCGCGCTCGGCGGCGGTCTTGATGGCGTCCTGGTAGGTGCCCAGGCGGTCCACCAGGCCGCGCTCCTTGGCCTGGGTGCCGGTCCACACCCGGCCCTGCGCCACCGCGTCGATCTTCTCCGGCGTGGTCTTGCGCGCGGCGGCGGCCTTGGCGGTGAAGTCGGCGTAGATGTGGTTGATGCTGCTCTGGATCACCTGGCCGAAGCGCGGGTCCAGGGGGCGCAGCGGATTGCCCGCGTCCGCCAGCCAGGTGGTCGTCACGCCTGCCGTGTGGATGCCCAGCTTGTCGATGACCTTGTCGGCCGTCGGCAGGATGGCGAACACGCCGATCGAGCCGGTGATGGTGTTCGGCTCGGCGATCACCTCGTCGGCCGCCATCGAGATCCAGTAGCCGCCGGACGCGGCGACGTTGCCCATCGACACGATCACCGGCTTGCCGGCCGCGCGCGTCAGTTCCAGTTCACGCCGGATCAGCTCGGAGCCGAAGGCGCTGCCGCCGGGCGAATCGACGCGCAGCACGATGGCCTTGATGCTGTTGTCCTCGCGCGCCGCGCGTATCATGTTGGAGGTGGACTGGCCGCCGATCGAGCCCGGCGGCGCGATGCCGTCGCTGATCTCGCCCACCGCCATCACCACGCCGACCGCGTCGCCCATGATCTTGGGACGCACGCGCGCCAGGTACTCCTCGAAGCCGACCTGGCGGAACGACTTGCCCTGCGCGTCCTTCTCGCCGCGCTGCATCAGCAACTGGCGGATCTCGTCGCGGGTTTTCAGGCCGTCGACGAACTTGGCCTCCAGGGTCAGCTTGGCCAGGTCGCCGCCGGCCGATTCCATCAGCGCCGGCAGGTTGTTGATGGTCTTCATGATCTGGCCCTCGGGCAGCTTGCGCGCCTTCTCGACCTCGTCCGTGTAGCTGGCCCACAGGGCGTTGTTCAGGAAGGCCTCGGCCTCGGTGGCCGCCTGCGACGGGCCGTTGGCGATGAAGGGCTCGGCGAAACTCTTGTAGGTGCCCACCTTCATCAGGTTCACGGTCACGCCGACCTTGTCCAGCGCGTCGCGATAGTAATTGCGGTAGCGGCCGAAGCCCTCGATCAGCACCGCGCCCATGGGGTGGATGTAGACCTCGCTGGCGTGCGACGCCACCAGGTACTGGCGCTGGTTGTAGCCGGCGCCCCAGGCCACGACCTTCTTGCCGCTGGCCTTGAAGCGCTCCACCGCGCGCGCCACCTCGCGCAGGGTGGCCTGGCCGCCGCCGTCCATCTCGTCCAGCAGGATCACCGCGCCGGCGATCTGGCTATCCTTGGCGGCCGCGTCCAGCACGCTCACCACGTCGCGCAGCTGCACCATGTGGCGCACCTCGCCGCCACGCAGGTTGGTCATGACGGCGTCGCGCACGCCGCCCTTGGCCTGCTCGACAAGCTCGCCTTTCAGGTCCAGCACCAGCATGGTTTTCGGCCCCAGCGGCTTGACGCCGCCGCCGAAGATGGCCCAGGCCAGCGCGATCAGCAGTATCAGGAACAGCAGGTTCAGCAGCGCCCTGCGGCTGAAATCCAGCGCGCGCCAGGCAAAGCCCAAACCGCTGCGCACATGGGAAAAAATGGATCGTGACATCGATACTCCTAGTGAGATTAAATCCTGATAACACTTTAAGCCAAAACCACCCGTTCTGCCCACTAAGCACTGCGGCGTGGACCTCGTGAATTTCAATAGGGAAACATTTCGCCAGCAATATACACCCATCCCCGCCCCGCTGGTCTAGAATCGCCCCACCCGCACGACGACAGGAACGAAGAATGTACTCAGCAGAAACGATCGCCTACGCCCGGCAACAGGAAGCCCTGATCCGCCCGCTGGAATACCGCGTGCACGCGCAGCACGACGGCCGCAGCGACGGCCGCGAGGACGGCATGCGCGACTACGCGCGCGTGCTGTACGCGGCCTCCTTCCGCCGCCTGCAGGGCAAGATGCAGTTGCTGGGCGTGGACGCCAACCGCTTCAACCGCAATCGCCTCACGCACAGCCTGGAAGTGGCGCAGATCGCCCGCTCCATCGCGGCCGAACTGGGGCTGGAGCGCAGCGTGGTGTCCGAAACCTGTTCGCTGGCGCACGACATCGGCAATCCGCCCTTCGGCCACTACGGCGAAAAGATCCTCGATTCCCTGTGCCACGATTGCGGCGGCTTCGAGGGCAACGCGCAAGCCTTCCGCATCCTGCGCACGCTGGAGAAGCGGCACTACGGCTACGCCGGCCTGAACCTCACGGTGCGCACCCTGTTCGGCATCACCAAGTACTTCCACACCCGCGCCGAGAATCCGAGGAAGTTCCTGTACGACGACGACCACGCCTTCCTCACCGCCGAGCTGGAGCGGCACGGCGTCGCCACGCGCAAGAGCATCGACGCGCAGATCATGGATTTGTCGGATGAAATCGCCTACGCCGCGCACGACGTGGAGGACGCGCTGAGTTTCGGCATCATCACCGTGGGCGAGATCGCGCACGAGTTCCGCATCAGCCAGGAATTCGGCGGCGCCTACCCGCTGTTTTCGGCCATCGCCGACTTCGCGCACGAAGAGGCGCTCAAATGCGAGCAACACGCGTCATCGGAGGAGTACTCCATCGTGCTGCGCAAGGAATTGACGTCGCAGATCGTGTACGAGCTGTGCCGCGACATCGCGGTGGTGGACGGCCAGTTGGGCTATCAATCGAAGCAGTTGCTGGCCAAAGGGCTGAAGAGCTTGCTGTGGAGGGCCATCCTGCGCAAGAAGGATGTGCAGCTGTACGAGAAGCGCGGGGAGAAGATCATCCGCGGCTTGTTCGAGGTGCTGACGGACCGGCAATACAACCGCGACAACATCCTGCTGCCGCCCGAGCTGCGCTGCCTGAAGGACAGCCGCGAACGGCTGGTGATCGACTACATCGCCGGCATGATGGACTCCTTCGCGGCCCAGGAGTACGAGAAGTATTTCGGCCAGGGCAGCCTGGACGCGATCTACTTCCCGCCGCGGGACCGTTAACCCGCGCCGGCTCTCAATGGCCGCCCACCACGCGGCGCGCGGGCGCGGCGTCGCGGACGGCGGGGTTGGCCTGGTCCAGGCGGCCGCTCAGCGCGGTCAGCGCGTAGGCGCCCAGCACCACGATCGCCCCTATCCAGCCCGTGTGCACCAGGCCCAGCCGCTCGACGATGACGCCACCGCCCCAGGCGCCGCCCGCGATGCCGAGATTGAAGGCAGCGATGTTCAGGCCCGAGGCCACGTCGACGGCGCGCGGCGTGTAGTGCTCGGCCTGTCGCACCACGTACACCTGCAAGCCCGCCACATTGCCGAAGGCCACGGCGCCCCACAGCAGCACGGTGGCCACCACCAGCCATGGATGCGGCGCGGTGAAACTCAGCACCATCAGCACGGCGGCCAGGCCGGCGAAGATGATCTTCAACGCCTTGATCGGGCCATGCCTGTCGGCCAGCTTGCCGCCCCAGATATTGCCCACCGCCACGGACACGCCGTACACCAGCATCACCAGGCCGACCGCGTTCTCGCTGAAGCCCGCGATGCGCTGCAGGATGGGCGCCAGATAGGTGAAGGCGATGAAGGAGCCGCCGTAACCCACCGCCGTCATCGCGTACACCAGCAGCAGGCGCGGCTGGCCCAGCACTTTCACCTGCCGCGTCAGCGAGGCGGGCTTGCTGTGCGCGATGTTGGACGGCACGAACAGCAGGCTGCCGATGAAGGCGACCACGCCCAGCGCCGAGACGGCCAGGAAGGTCGCGCGCCAGCCGAGGTGCTGGCCGATGAAGGTGCCCAGCGGCACACCGGTCACCAGCGCCACGGTCAGGCCTGTGAACATGATGGCGATCGCGCTGGCGGCCTTCTCTTTCGGCACCAGCGAGGTGGCGATGGTCGAGCCGATGGAGAAGAACACGCCGTGCGCGAGGCCGGTGAGGACGCGGGCCATGACCAGCGACTCATAGCCGGGCGACATCCAGGCCAGCAGGTTGCCGGCGGTGAACAGGACCATCAGTCCCAGCAGCAGGGTCTTGCGCGGCAGTTTGCCGGTGAGCGCGGTCAGCACCGGCGCGCCGATGGCCACGCCCAGCGCGTACAGGCTGACCAGCAGTCCCGCCGACGGCAGATTGACGCCAAGATCGGCGGCGATGGTGGGCAGCAGCCCGACGATGACGAATTCCGTGGTCCCGATGGCGAACGCGCTGATAGTCAGCGCCAGCAAGGCAATAGGCATGACGACACTCCGGTGAAAGTTAATGTCATGCAGTATCGCGGGATTCTTTGTTTCAAAAAATACGTGCCAGAGCAGAAGATACTTGCTGTGAAATCAAATATGGACAAGCGGCTGTGCCCGCGACACATTCACGGAATGCGGAGGACTACAATAGGCCTTTCTCTCAAACGAGCATAAATCCGGAGCCCAGATGAGAAACCTGATCGCGGCGATATCCCTGTGTCTGGCGTGTGCGGGGATGGCACAGGCGGAGGAGCTCGTCATCGCTTCGAACGAAGCTCCTCCTTACGTCAGCAGCAAACCGGAGGACAGTTTCCTGACCGAGCTCTTCCAGGAAATCGGCAAGGAAATGGGTGTCACTTTCGTGTTCAAGTTCATGCCCTGGAAACGCTGCACCACGGCGCTCGACACGGCGGAAGCCTGGGGAGCGGTGCCCTACATCCGCACACCCGAACGGGAACAGCAATATCTCTTCTCGGACAGCGTGTACTCAAGAAAAATGAAATTCTTCTACTACAGCCGGGACGGGAAAAAGCTCGACGTCGATTTCAACGACCTGCGGGATCTCCGCAAATACCGCATCGGCGGCGTGGATGGATTCTGGTACATCAAATTGTTCAGCGACGCGGGCATCACATTGGATCTTGGCATCAACCTGGAGCGCAATTTCGAGAAGTTGCAAGCGAGACGATTCGACCTCGCCATCGCCGATGAAAACGTCGGGCAGCATTTGATCAACAAGCGTTTCACATCGGAAGGCGGTGGACGTTTCCTCAGCGTGGAGAAGGCGTTCGACATCAACGCCACCTATCTGATGGTGTCGCGGCGCTATCGCAACACGGAGCAATTGCTACGGCAATTCAACAAAGCCCTGCACAACGTCAAGAAGAACGGCGCATTCAAGAGGATAGCCGCCACCCACGGCCTCCCGTTGACCGACTAGGCGGGCGCGGTGCTTGCGCATCCCGCGCGATTTCCACACAATGCCGGTCCGCCTATATGAAAAGTCGCCATGAATTCAGAAGCCTTGGCCCAGTTGCTGACCTACCAAATGCCCTACGGTAAATACAAGGGCCGCGTGCTGGCCGACCTGCCCGGCCACTACCTCGGCTGGTTCGCGCGCGAAGGCTTCCCCAGCGGCCAGCTGGGCAGCCTGCTCGCGCTGATGTACGAGCTGGACCACAACAACCTGCGCAGCCTGCTGGACCCGCTCCGGGGCCGGCGCCAACCGTGAACGAAGCAATGCATAAACTCATCTCCGAATTGACCAGGCTCTACCTCCCACCGGGCGCCATGGCGCCGGAAACGCTGACGCAGCACCTGCTCGGTCTAGCCACCGTGGCCGTCAACCTGGCGACGGACGAGGGCCAGACGCGCGCCCTGCTCATTCCCTTCGCGAAGACCAACGACCGCGAAGAAGCCCAGCACTGGACCCGTTTATGCGCCGTGGCGAACGCCCTGCAGTCCGAGCTCGGCCTCCCGGCGCCGGCGGTGAGCATCTCGGGTGGCGACGCCTATGGCCTTTGGCTGTCGCTCGCCGCCCCCACCCCGGTCGCCCGGGTACGGCAATTCCTGGCGCTGCTCCACAAAGCCTACTTCCCGGACATGCCGCTCCCGCCCGACGCCGCCGGCGCCCCGGTCGAACTGCCGCCCTGCCTGCACCAGGCCACCGGCAAGTGGGCCGCCTTCATCCATCCGGGCATGGGCGCGTCCTTCGCCGACGAGCCGGGACTGGAAATGCCCCCGCCGGTGGCGGGACAGGTGGCATTCCTGGAAGGCCTGCAGAGCATCAGCGAGGCGGAGTTCCAGCGCGCCTTGAACCTGCTCCAGCAAGCGCACGGTTCGCCGTCCATGGCCGATGCGCCTGTCCCCCAGCGCGCGGCGACAACGCCGGACGGCTTGCTGCTGAAGGACGCGACGCTGGAAGACATCGTGACATTCCTGCATTCGAAAAATATCGAGCCGACATTCCGGCATCTGCTCCCGCCGAACTGACCGCGCCAGTTGATCGATGGCAAGTTGCGGTGACGAGACTCCGTGAACGCACGAGCGGAAAGCGCATACAATCAACTTTTCGCTGAAAGGACGCCCATGAGCCGCACCGCCCATATTTGCCTGCTGGCCGACTACAACGCGTGGATGAACACCAAGCTGTACGAGGCGGCCGCGCTGCTGCCGGCCGAGGCGCTGACGGAGGACCGCAAGGCCTTCTTCGGTTCCATCCTGGGCACGCTGAACCACTTGGTGGTGGCGGACACGATCTGGCTCAAGCGCTTCGCCGCCGAGCCGGGCCGCTTCGCCGCGCTGGACCCGATCCGCGACACCACGCTGCCGGAGAGGCTGGACCTGCCCATGTTCGACAATCTGGCCGAGCTGATCGTCTACCGCGAGTGGCTGGACGTGGTGATCACCAACTGGACCAGCATGCTGACCGAGGCGGACCTGAACCTTGTCATCCACTACGTCAACATGCGCGGCGCCGAATTCGACAAGCCGCTGTTCGCCCTGCTGGTGCACTTCTTCAACCACCAGACCCACCACCGCGGCCAGGCCTCGACACTGCTGACGCAGGCCGGCGTGGACATCGGCGTGACCGACCTGCTGGCCCTGATACCGAACGTCACCATCTAGCGCTACGCGGTGGCCTGCCCGCCGCGCTTGCGGTACTCGTCTGGCGTCTCGCCCGTCAGCCGGCGGAACATGGTGATGAAGGCGGACGAACTGGCGTAGCCCAGGTCCAGCGCGATGCCCTCCACCGTCCGTCCCTGTTCGAGCAGCGACATGGCGGTGACGACGCGCAGCCGTTGGCGCCACTCGGCCAGCGTCATGCCCAGGTCGCGCTGGCAACGGCGCATCAAAGTCCGCTCGGTGGTGTTCGCCGCGTGCGCCAGTTCGGACAGCGCGCGGCCGTCGCCCGGATCCGCCTCCAGCATCTCCAGCACCTTGCCCAGCACGGGATCGTCGGACGCCGGCAGATAGCTGCCGACGCGCCGCGCGCCGACCAGTTGATCGACCAGCACCCGCAGCAGCCGCTCGTCGCTCTCCGCCTGCGGCAGCGCCGGCGGATGCCGCCGCAGATGCTCCAGCATCGCCCGCACCAGGGGCGTGACGGCCAGCGCGCAGGCCTGCGCGGGCAGGCTGCCGCACAACTCGCCGCTGACGTAGAGCGAGCTGTGATGCGCCTCGTACCGGTTCTGCCCCACGTGTTCCACATTCGGCGGCAGCCAGATGCCGTACTGGGGCGGCGCGAGGTAATGGCAGTCCGCCAGCTTCACCTCGATCACGCCGCTGAAGGAATACACGAACTCGCCCCAGGAATGGCTGTGCCAGGGATAGGTCGCCTCCGCCGGCATCTCGGCGCTGCGGAAACAGATCTTCGCCGGAAGCGCCCCGGTGAACGGCGCGGTGAGGAAGTGTTTTGCTTTGGTTAACACGGCGGCTCCTGGGTCTGCGATAGTCCGAATCGCGCAATAGGCTGTCGGTTTCTCACTATATCAAGAGAAGCTGCCGCACGCATAATCCCATGACGGATAACGGAATGAAGGAACGGCGGTGGATACGCGCAAAGCAATGGATGGGCGGGCGGTGGGCACAATGGTGCTGCTGTGCCTGGTATGGAGCCTGCAGCAAGTGGGCTTCAAGGCGACCGCGCAGGACATTTCGCCCATCCTGCTGATCGCGCTGCGGTCGGGCATCGCCGCCGCGCTGGTCGGCGCCCTCATGCTCGCCCGCAGGGAGCGCCTCACGCCGAACACCTGGCGGCCGGGACTGGTGGTCGGCAGCCTGTTCGCGTTCGAATACCTGCTGCTCGGCGCGGGACTGCGCCACACCAGCGCGGCGCACGCCGTGGTCTTCCTCTACACGGGGCCCTTGTTCGCGGCGCTCGGCCTGCACCTGAAGCTGCCGTCCGAACGGCTGGCGCCGCTGCAATGGCTGGGCGTGGCGCTCGCCTTCGCCGGCATCGCCACCGCCTTCATCGTCGGCGCGCAGCCATCGAACGGGACGGCCAACGCCAACGCCCTGTTCGGCGACTTCCTGTGCCTGGCGGCGGGCGCGGCATGGGGCGCCACCACGGTGGTGATCCGGTGCTCCACCCTGTCGCGCGCCTCCGCCACGCAAACGCTGCTGTACCAGCTGGTCTGCGCCTTCGCGCTGTTGCTGGTCGCCGCCGCCGTGCTGGGGCAGTTGACCTTCCATCCCACCAGGCTGGCCGTGGGCAACCTCGTGTTCCAAGCGGTGATCGTGTCCTTCGCGAGCTTCCTGGCGTGGTTCCACCTGCTGCGCCATTACGTGGCGTCCAGCCTTGGCATCTTCTCGTTCATGACGCCGATGTTCGGCGTGCTGCTGGGCGCGTGGCTGCTCGACGAACAGATCAAGCCGGGCTTCCTGCTGGGGGCGGGATTCGTGCTGGCCGGCATCCTGCTGGTCAGCGGATACAGCCGGATCAAACCAGCCCTGCGTCCCGCCAAGGCCGCGTAAGCCCGAAAGGTCGTCCCGTGGTTCCAGGTTTCGCCGAACGCATGCACGCCAGCTTCCTCCACCAGAACGCAATGTCGCTGATCAAGGCCAGCATGGCCGTCATTGAACAGGGCCGCACCGAAATCCACCTGCCGCATTGGAGCGGCGTCGAGCAGCAGCACGGTTGGTGCACGGCGGCGTGGTCGGCATGATCGCCGATTCAAGGACGGCCAGGAAAAGCTGCGCGCGCTGACGCAGCAAACCATCATGGTGATGCACGACAAGGCGGAGAAGTGAGTGGCCACCATCCCCTCCCTGCTGAAGATGCGCGACGCCGGCGAAAAGATCGCGACCTTGACCTGCTATGACGCCAGCTTCGCCTCCCTGATGGACCGCTGCGGCGTGGACTTGCTGCTGGTGGGCGATTCGCTGGGCAATGTGTGCCAGGGACAGGGCAACACCCTGCCCGTCACGCTGGCCGACATCGCTTACCACACGGCCGCCGTCGCGCGTGGCAACAAGGCCGCAGTGCTTGCTGCGGATATGCCGTTTGGGACCTACGCCACGCCCCAGGCCGCGTTCGACAACGCGGTCTGGCTGATTCACGCCGGCGCGCACGTTGTCAAGTTGGAGGGCTGCGATTGGCTGGCCGACACAGTGGCCTTTCTCACCGAGCGGGGTGTCCCGGGATTCAAGGTGCAGGGGAAAACGACCGAAAGCGCGGAGCGCCTGAAAGCCGATGCCCTGACGCGGCAGGATACGGGCGCATACATTATGTGATAGGCCGCAGCTTTTAATTCCTTCGGATCACGCACTGTCCGCGTCATCGCCTCTCTGCCCAACGCCAGGCGTCAGGCGCGGCGGGAAGCGGGCTCTGTCGCCTGCACGCCAATGTCATGCCTTGCAACTACGATAGGGACACCAACAAGCTACGAGCGCGCTCTCGGAGTTTCGTTGCCGCGGGTTGCAACAGCTTCAAGGCTTCTTTAGCACGTTTGGGGTCAACCTTTTGTTGCTCTCCTGTAATGTTAACCTTTTCAAATTCATCATTGAGTGAGTGTATGACCTTGTCGAATTCGCGGATGGATTCTAGGAATGCGTCAAACTTTGCAGATTGTTCTTTGCCCCAATATTTCTGAATCCAAGTCGCATAAACAAACTCCTTCTTTCGAAGTGTAGTGATTGATGTATTGTATTCGGCGACCAAGTCTGTCAGCGTTTTCTTTGTAGTCCAATTGCTTTCAATAAACTCGGTGGTCAATTCTGCGGAGAAAATATGCTGACTGATTTCTATCGCGAGTTCTTCGTACTGCTGTGTGCGAAGATCCGCGCGGTTCAAGGCGAACTTCACCGATTCGGTCATATGCCCAGAAAAAAGACTAAGAATGCCGATCATGAACGCGACGAGCCAGGTTGCTGTCTGCGTCTTGAGTGATATGGCGATCCCCTGCAGCCACGTCGGGTTAGCGGTTCCATCTGTTGCCATATCGGATGCACTCCTTTCTGACATAACGAGTTAATTCAGCCGCGCCGTAAGGCGTCGGCTGCAATGTTTGGTTAGCCCTAGCTTTAGTGGCTGAGATAAGATTAATTAGCATCCCCACCCTTAATGGTTCCGCCGACTACGCTTACACTGCCACCATCCCCATGTAGACCTCCGTCGCCTCCAGAAACTACGCTCCCCCACCGCCAGCACCAACGCCTCCTTCAACGATGACATTATCAAGGTGCATACTTCCACCGCCATCATGACCTGCGGTCGCAATCGCATCACCGCCTCATGCAGCGTAGAAAGGCTGTAATACGTTGATAATTTCACCCCCGGCATTCATCGGTAGGTGGTTAAGTGCGGCTGCGACATTTGGATCTGGATTAGATGCAACTGAGAGAAATCAATTGCGAATAGCAACTGCCGCCCCCGTACGGGCCGCTGCACCTTGCAGAACTTAAACAACAGTTACCGAATCCATAGGCTCGCTCCTAGAAAGTTAATTTACTAACGTGATTTGGCCCGGGAGAGTTATGATACTCGTCTGGGACAAGAGGCTGATGTATCTCGACAACGCAGCGCATTGGGTCGTGCGTCCAATCTCCACGATTTGGCTATTAAATAGCCCTCGGCACCATGGGCTCATCAGGGAGAGACCGGGCAATTCTTTGAGTTCAAATTGCAGATATGCGACATCGGGGCGCGATAGTTCAGTAGCCCTCGTTTCAAGCCCATCCATAAGGAGGAGTTCGGCTTGAGTTTTACCCTCCGCCAACGCAAAGTCCAGATCGATGGTGCCTAGTTCCGGCGGTAGGGTTGTCACCATTATTTTCAATACCGATTGATGTAACGCCTCCTTGGGTCGTTTCGTGAGTACGAAGCACTCAGCCATTAGCTCACTTGACGATAACTCTACCGCCGTAACGATCGCATAGCTCTCTCCCCAAACGCCAGCGGGTAAGCCACGGATGGAATAGCTTGTATATTTCGTTGCTTGATTCTGCATCGGAAGTTCCTCGTATTCTAACGTAAAAAAGTAACTAGCTGCCGGAACGCGTAGCGTGGAGGCAGTTCAGTTAACTGCTGGGCCTAGCCATTTGCGTCCGAACACCAAAGTCGGAAAGAGAGGTTCTCCGGTACATCGGCGGGCGTAACTCCGAGGTCGGCGCGAATTGCAAGCATAAGTTCATTTAGCTTCTGATCGTGATCTTCAGCCGACCGATTTGGGTTACTCCTCGCAATGGTATCTTGAAATCGCCAGAGCGCCACGAGGACGCTCTGTGACGCCACAAGGCCGATGGTGTTCGTGGCTCTTGCCCAACGGCGCTGGGCTTCTGGGGTCGAGTCAGTGCCAACGATTCCACTCAAGGCATCAAGAAATTCACGATAGTGCTCGAGTTTTTGCTTCCGCCATTCCGCCTCACGCTCCTTTCCCTTGGTGAGGAAGAACGTAATGGCCGCAACGGCAAGACTTGCTGCTGCGGTAATAACGGCCACAAAGATCGGAGTTTCCATTACAAAGAGGCCCACCGTTTGACATAACCGGCGCTGCGCGGCCTCATCGCGCAGCGTCCGTGTTGATGGGTGGGTTAGCCCGAATTACCACGTTTCCGCCTTCGGAACCTCAATGCCATTCGCTTTGCCAACCCCCTTCATTCTTTCCATCAGCGCCAAATAATCTTCCTTGGATTTCAGCCTAGCGAATGCGCTGTTGTAGGAATTGAAGTCAGCGTCAGAGATGTAGGGGCGAATAACCGTAACGCGCTGTCGAAAATAGCTAGCAATGAGGTTCTCTTGGTTAACTATCAAGAACTTAACAATGAAATACGACCCCGTTAGGGTTCCAAAAAGCGTGACGGTTAGCAATAACTTGAAAGCCCGTTTTCGCTGATTACCGGAAAGCACTTTTTCGTTTAGCTGCTCGTTCCCGGTCATCACTTTCTTGAAGGCTGACAGAATAAGCGGAGTGGCCGCTATAATACCAGGCATTGTGAATATGAAAGCGCTCGCCATTAGAAGAATGTAAAGGCTAGCTAGTTCATGCAGGCCAAGAGCAGCGTTGGCATATTCGTCATCTTGAATGGACTTAATTCCGAGCGTGGCTACACTCAGTATCCAGTTCCCGATCCTTTCAATAGATGGCTCAACTAGATTCCAGAGGCCACTGCCCAATGCACCCAAGACAATTGTGGCGCTTACACTGACCCAATATTTTTTCCGGTTTGACGTTTCCATTTGATATTACCTCTAGCAGGAATTGGGGCTAACGTGAAGTTGACCGGCAGCCGTAGGCGGTCCGGTCGAATGGCATGTTAGACCACATTTCGCAGTTGACGCGGCGTGATGACGCAGAAAGCAATGAGTGCGATAAGTGGAACAAACAGCTTGATCTGCACCCACGCCGACGCCGAGACCGTCGTGACGAGAACAAGGTTCCCTGCTGCCAGAGCCAAATAGAACGCAAAGAGCAACCAGTGGAACTTGCGCCATGCCGCAACAGCTAGACCAAGACGTCGCCCCCAAATAAGGGACAAAATTCCGGGCCTGCGTTTAATCATGGACAGTACAAGAATCAGCGCCAAACAAAGGTAAATCACAGTTGGTTTCAAACGAATAAATTCGTCCGACGTGGGCATCGAGAGCGCGACAGGAAGCGCAGCCAACAATTGCAGAAAAAACACTCGCCAAAATAGCGATGCGGCAAGGCCAACTCCGAATTCGCTCCGCGAATCCGGAGTCAGTGTATCTTGCTGTGGTGCCGCTGGCGGCGCATATGGATTAGGACGTGGCATATCTTTTGTAGGGATCTAACGTGATGGTGAGCGGCTGGCCGCCCGGAAACGGAACATTGAACTGCGTTACATCCGGCCAGTCCGCCTCGACCTAATTGTTAGGCCACATCCGGAAACTTCCAATCGATAAATTGTAGCCTGAAGCGCTCTAACTCCTGGGCCGCGACCGCTAGGCGCGCGAGGTCACCATCAAATGCAGCAGGTTGAAGTTCCTCCTCCTTTTCTTCGCGTTCGCCCTTGCTTCCTCGAAGTCTTGAGTTTGTGCGAAGTAAGCCTTCCTTGCCATGGATATTTATCCAACGGTTGTAGCGCGAATGGACAAGCTCGTTCCGACGCTCGCCAAGATCACGGAGTTTAACCATCAGGTCATGGAATTGCTTTTTCATGTCGCTATCCACGCTGCCTCGGTGATCCACAAAACAAGCGAAAGCGACATCTGCTGTCGTTAAGCGTTTGCCGAATTCGAGTTCATTTATCAGAATTCGAACAATCTCATCGTTTGCATCGGCCATGTAAACGAGTAGCGTATTAACGCCATCTTCCAAATGCTGGAAATTAACAATGAACTGGCCGAGCTGATGAAAGGCTGTAGGTGTCATGGTGTTTTGGGCTTAACGTGAGAATTCACCGGACTGCGCGGCTTTTTGCGCAGGTCCGGTGGAATGATGGGTTAGCCAAAGATCCTCCAGCCGCGCTCTTGTACGTCAAAAGCCATGAAAGGAGAATTCTGAGACCCTTCTGGTGTAACGGATGCATTTACACCTACAGCAAGGGCAGCCCCCTCGATGAAGTCTAGCAAGGAGTTGTGCTCATTGGGGCCTAGGACTTCGCGAGGGTCTAAATCGAGTTCAATTTCGTCATCGAGAACGAAATGGCAATTCGCGGTAGCATCGCCAACCCAGATCGACAGGCAATGGCTTCTATCGCGGAGCCGAAAGACTTCTGCGACCCCAGGGAAATCCGCGTCTTCACCATCGGCTTTATAAGTAAATGGATGCGCCGAAGCATACTGTATAAACTTCGACCAACCTTCCGCACTAATATCGGCCAGGTAAACGTCGCGAAGTGAGCCATCAGGCTCCCACAGCATCGGAATCTGAGCAAAGGTCGGTCGGTTCATAGGCTAACGTGAAGTAGACGCCCCAACCGTCGCCGTCTCTCCCGACCAAGTCGTGAGATTCCGCGTGGAAGGCCGCGCCTTTATTTTATTATCAAAGAGTTACCCCACTTTAGCACACCCGAATCCTAAGAACCAACCCCACCTTGGAAACGACGTAGTCGAAGCTAATCCGAAACTGCTGGTCTAAGTCGGATGATCGCTGTGCCGTACGGTGGCAGCAATCGAACCCAACTGCACTGCCCAAGAAATCAGGATAGTCGGGTGCGTACAACCAATTCCTTATACCCCGAGTTTGGATCCGGCTCGCGGCTGAACTCGTGCGCGGGGAGCAGCGCCAGCAGCAGTTCGGCCGTGGTGCGGACGATGCAACCTGGCGCGACGTGGCCGCCGAAAACCCGGCCCGCCGCGTCGGAGACCGACATGTGCAAATGCGCTCCGTCAGGCGCGACCGATCCGGCCAGCGTGAGGATTTCAAGGTCCCCGCGCAGCTCGGTCGGTTGCGGCTGGCCCGCGTAGCGCAGCCACGCCACGCCCAAGCTGCCTATGCCTTGCAGCACGAAGGCCGCGCCGCCCTGCCCCGCCTCCGCCACCGCGGCTTCGATGGCGGCGCGCAGGTCCTGGCCCGGAGCGAGCCGAAGCGGATGCGCCTGCATGCTCAACCCGCGATCTTGGGCGCGACCAGCGCGGTGAATTCGCCGCTGTCGACCAGGCGCTGCAAGTCCTGCGCGCCGCCGATCAGCGTGCCGTTGACGAAGACCATCGGCAGCGTGGACCAGCCGCTCCACATCTTCAGCGCCAGCCGGCGCCGCCATTGGCTCAGGTAGCTGCCGTATTCGAGGTACAGATACGGCGTGCCCAGGCCGTCCAGCAATTTGCGCGCCTTGCGCGGAAACGGGTTCATCGCCATGCCCACGACCACCACCTTGTTCGAGGCCACCGCCGCCTGCACCGCCTTCACGGTGTCGGCGTGATTGTCGGCGATCCGGCCGCGTATGGACGGGTGGATGCGGGTTTCTTCAAGGACGGGACGGCTCATGGCGTTTCCTGGTTCGGGTTATCGATGACGCAATGTATCCCGCCGCGCGGGCAATTACAACATCGCCAGGGTGGCCGGGTCGGGATGGCCGCTGAAAAAGCTGTCCAGGCAGCGCTGGAAGATGGCGTCCCCGGGCGCGGCGCGCGCGAACAGGGTCATGCAGGAGCGGAATTTCAGGTCGTCCGGCGAGCCGAAGATGTCGTGCGCGGACGCGTCCGGCACGGCGGCCACCAGCTCGCTGCATTCGCGCAGGCGCGGGCCCAGCACCGGATGCGCCAGGTAGGCCCGCGCCTCGGCCAGGCCGGATATCGCGTAGCGCTGCGCCATGGCGCTGTGCCCCAGGCCGGCGAGCTGGGGGAAGATGAACCACATCCAGTGGCTGCGCTTGCGGCCGGTGCTCAGTTCGCGCAGCACGGCGCTGTACACGGGCGCTTGCGCTTCGAGGAATCGTTCAAGTTCAAACATGGCGTGCTCCTTTCATCTGATTTTGCTCCGAGAAACCTCGTCCTTCAGGACGGGGAGTGAAAGGAGCCGACTGCAAAGCAGTCGAACTCGGGTCGATTAAAATGGGAACCAGTTCCGGCTCTGCTGGTCAAACAAGCATGAAACAGGTCTATCGGTATCGTGTGAAATCGCTGACCGGCTTGCTGAACAAGAAAGCACGGGCGGTCAACTTCGTGTGGAACTACTGCAATGACAGGCAGAAGGACGCGCTGCGCTTCAACCGCCGCTGGCACTCCGGCTTCGACCTGATCAAGCTGACCACCGGCTGCAGCAAGGAACTGGGTCTGCATTCCGGCACGGTCAACGACGTGTGCCAGCAGTACGCCAAATCGCGCAGCCAGTCGCGCCGTCCCTATCTGCGTTTCCGGGGCCGGAAATCGCTGGGTTGGGTGCCGCTCAAGGGCCGCGAGTTGAAGCGGGAAGGCAATGCCTTCCGCTTCGCCGGCGATACCTTCCGCGTGTTTTACTCGCGGCCGCTGCCTGCAGGGAAAATCCTGGACGGCACCAACTTTTCCCGCGACCGCCGTGGAAACTGGTTCCTGAACATCGTGCTGGAAGTCGCGGAGCCGCCCGCAAGGACGCCGGTGCGTGGGGTTGGCATCGATCTGGGCCTGAAGGATTTGGCTACGCTGTCCACAGGCGAAAAGATCGAAGCGCCGCAGATATACCGCGAAGCCGAGGCGGCGCTGGCGGTGGCGCAGCGCGCCCGCAAGAGGCGGCGGGTAACGGCCATCCACGCGAAGATCGCGAATCGCCGGCACGATTTTCTTCACAAGTGTTCCACCCGCATGGTGCGCGACTTCGACTACATCGTGGTCGGCAATGTCCAAGCCGCCGCGCTGACCAAAACCCGCATGGCGAAGTCGGTGCTGGATGCGGGCTGGTCGTGCTTCCGCAATCAACTGGCGTACAAGGCTGTTAAGCATGGCGCCTGGTTCGAGGAAGTGGACGAACGTTTCACCACCCAGGTCTGCTCGAATTGCGGCACCATGCCCGATACGAGGCCGAAAGGTATCGCAGACCTTGGAATAAGGGAATGGAGATGCGGCGATTGCGGTGCTGAACATGATCGTGATCTCAATGCTGCGTTAAACATTCTCCGTCGCGGACGTGCGACGCTAGCTGTAGGAATCTCCGTCCTTTAGGGCGGAGAGGACGTCAAGGCGCGGACATCCGGGACAGACCCTAATGCCGTTAAGTTAGCGTCATTCCCGCGTAGGGTGTAGCAGGGAATTCGCAGAGCACAGCTCTGCGCCTGCGAAACGACCGGGACGGGGGAATCCAAGTTTGGGTGCTGGCGGCGCTGGAACTTGGGTCCCCGCCTACGCGGGGACGACGAGATAACGACTTCGGCCGCTTAACTTAACGGCATTAGGGACAGACTCGCGTTCAGGCTCGCATGCCTTGCTCAGGCCGGTGGCGCGGAGGTCTGTCCCGCAGTTGGCGATGCGGCCAGTGTACGCCGGATTAGACAGGCGGCTCGCGCCGCGCTTTTCTACATTTTTTAGACAATTTCCAGTTGTCTATACGATACGATAAAACCGTGTTACGATCGTTTTGATGCATTGTAACCAAGAGTAACTTCACCTATCGTAGTCATTATCAAGGCAAATCATGAAGCGATTATTCGCCGCACTGGCCGTCGCCGGCTTTTTCATGGCCGGATGCGCGGTCGGCAACACCACGCCCGACAACGCTCCGCAACAAAGCGCCCAGAAAGCGGACACAGATGCGGACGAGGTGGTCACCGGCAGCCGCCTGCCACGCAAGAAGACTTCCCAGCAGTAAACCCAGCGGCCGCCCGGCCGCTTTCTTTCACACAAACGAGGAGAGGAACTATGCGCAAGATGTGGATTCCCGTCGCCATGGCAACGCTGAGCCTGACCGGCTGCGCCGTCACCGAACCGGCCGCCGACCAGGCGCCGCAGGCGGAACAGGCGAAGTCCGAGGGCGGACGCGCTGACAGGAAGTTCGATTACGAGCCGGTCACTGGCAGCCGCCTGCCTCCAAAGAAAACCCATGAACGGCTGGTGAAAACCATCGGCAATCAGGAGTTCCGCGAAGCCAACCAGGTCCAATCCGCCGGCAACATCCTGAACGGCCGAGGGCAGTAAGTCTTCCCCGGGGCGGCGCGCCGCGATGGCGCGCCGTCAACCTCAGCGCACCGTGAACGCCAGCCGCTTGCCTTCCCTGAGCATGCGCTCGAAGTCTTCGGCCGGCACCGGCTGGCTGAACAGATAGCCTTGCAGCTGGTCGCAGCCCAGGTCGCGCAGGAAACTCATCTGCTCGGCGGTCTCCACCCCTTCGGCCACGATTTCCTGGCGCAATTGCTGCGCCATGGTGACGATGGCGCGCGCGATGGCGCAGTCGTTTTCCTCGTACGGCAGGCCGATCACGAAGGAGCGGTCGATCTTCAGCGTGCTGATGGGGAACTTCTTCAGGTAGGCCAGGCTGGAATAGCCGGTGCCGAAATCGTCCAGCGCCAGCGCCAGGCCCATGGCGACTAGTTCGTTCATGATGGACACCACGTTTTCCGCGCCGCCCACCAGCAGGCTCTCGGTGATCTCCAGCATGATCTGCTCGGGCTGCACCTGGTGCCGTTGCAGCACGTCCGCCATGCGCTCGGGCAGGCGGCGGTCGAACTGGCGCGCCGACAGGTTGACGGCCACCGGCGGCATGATCAGGTTGGCGTCCTTCCAGGCGCGCACCTGGCGGCAGGCCTCCTCCAGCACCCAGTTGCCCAGTTCCAGTATCAGGCCGGTTTCCTCGGCCACGGGGATGAACACGCCGGGCGACACCATGCCGCGCACGGGATGGCGCCAGCGTAGCAGCGCCTCGGCGCCGACGATGCGGCCGCTGCGCAGGCTCACCTTGGGCTGGTAGTACAGCTGCAGCTCGTTGCGCTGCAGTGCCAGCCGCAGCTCGCTCTCGATGCGCAAATGCTCCTTGGCGCGCTGGTTCATTTCCTCGCTGTAGAACAGGAACGCCGCCTCGGCCTGCACCGCCTTGGAGGTGGCGACGTCGGCGTGGGCGATCAGTTCCGCCGTCGCGAAGCCATCCTCCGGATAGACCGCGATGCCGATGTGCACCCGCACCTGCAGCGTGTGCGCCGCCAGCTGCACCGGCGCCTCCAGCGCGGCGGCCAGCTTTTGCGCGACGATGGCGGCGTGTTCGCGCTTTTCGATGTGCAGCAGCGCCACCGCGAAGCGGTTGCCGTCCAGCCGCGCCAGCACGTCCGCGTCGCGCAGCACGTGGCGCAGTTGCCTGCCCACCGCCGTCAGCAGCTCGTTGCCCACGTCGTGCCCCAGCGTGTCGCTGATGGCGCCCAGGCGGCCGATCTCCAGCACCAGCAGCGCGCCGTGCTCGTGGCTGCGGCGCGCCTCGGTCAGCGCCTGCGTCATCAGCTGGGACAGCAGGCACTGGTTGGGCAGGCCGGTCAGCGTGTCGTAGTTGGCCATGCGCTGCATGCGCGCCTCGGCGTCCTTGTGCACGCTGATGTCGGAGAACAGCGAGAAGGTGTGGCTGATCCTGCCCTCGTCGTCGCGCACCGCGCTGATGGTCACCGACTGCGGGAACAGCTCGCCGTTCTTGCGGCGGCCGATGATCTCGCCGCGCCACGGGCCGTCGCCCTTCATGGCCGAGCGCACCTTGGCGCGGAAGTCGGCGTCGTGCACGCCGGAGCGCAGCAGGTCCGGGGTCTGGCCCAGCGATTCGCCCGGCGTGTAGCCGGTGATGCGCGTGAAGGCGCTGTTGATGGAGACGATGCGCTCGGTGGAATCGGTGATCAGTACGCCCTGGTCGCTGTCCTCGATGATGCGGGCATGCAGGTTGATCTTGTCCTGGTCCGACAGCGGCTCGCTGACGGGCGCCAGGCGCACCTGGATGCCGCTGGCCTCGCCGCCCTCGTCCTTCAGCAGCGACATCGCCAGTTTCACCCAGATCACTTCGCCGCTCTTGCGGCGGCGCCGCACCTCGGTGACGGTGTCGTCCTGCTGGAAGAACAGCTCGGCGATGTTGCCGTCGTCGTCGTCCTCGGCGTACAGGAACAGGATGTGCTGGCCCAGCACCTCCTCGGCGGCGTAGCCGAACAGCGCCTCGGCGCTGCGGTTCCAGGAAGTCAGATAGCCGGTCAGGTCCAGCGCCAGCGTGGCCTCGGCGGGTTCGGCCGGCGCCGCCGAGGCCGCGCTGCTGCGCACCTCGGCCAGCGCTTTATCCAGTTCGGCGAGCGTGCTCGCCAGGGCTTCGCCCTGTTGCGTTCGGGCTGCCTGGCTGAGGGCCAGGCAGCGCTCGATCGCCTTGTCAACCATGGGGAGATCCCCGTTCGGTCGCCACCCCCAGCATCCACACGTTGGCCTCGACGACCACGCGGTTGAAATCGGCGGCATCCATTTGCAGGGCTTGCAGTTGCGCGTCCACCTCGTCGAAGCGGCCCTGCTCGGCCGCTTCCAGCAGCGCCAGCAGGGCGCCCAGTTCGCCCTCCTTGGTCAGCAGCGCCTGCTGCACCGCGTCGCTCACGGTCAGCGGCGCCAGCACCTCGGGCAGCGGCATGCCGAACAGCACGCCCAGCAGCGAGAACATGCCGACCATGAAGGCCTGCTCCTGCTGCGGCTTGCCCAGCCCGGTCTCGCGCGCCAGCAGTTCCAGCCCGTGGGCCCGCACCGCGACCCGCGCCAGCAGCATGGCGGAACGCACGTCGCCTTCGCGGGCCGAGAACAGCATCAGGTTCAGCCACCGGCGCAGTTGCTGGCGGCCCAGAATCAATATGGCCTGGGCGAAGCTGCCGACGCGGCGGCCGGTGCCCATGCCCAGAGAATTGACCAGCTTGAGCAGGTGGTAGGACAGCGTGGGATCGCGCCGCAGCAGCGCCTCGATCTCGTGGGTGTCGGCGTCGTTGGTCACCAGTTGCACCAGCTGCAGCGCCAGCGCGCGCGACGCGGCCTGCGCGCCAACGGCCTTCACGGGCGGGGCCAGCGGCCAGTCGCCCTCTATCCAGTTGACGTTGGCGGCCAGCGCGGCCTTGTCGAAGGCGCCGTCGGCGCGCAGGGTCTGGTCGGCCGGCAAGACTTGCCAGCCCGCGTCCAGCCATGCTTGCTGCTCATCCATGCCATCGCGGATAAAGCAGGGAAATTGCGCCGCCAGCGCCTGCGACTGCTCGTCCGGCTGCGCGGCGGCGGAGCCGGCAAGCAGCACGCCAGCCGGGCTGCCGTTGCGGTCGGCCAGCTGTTGCAGGAAAAATGGCGGGGTGATGCTTGTTACTGTCATGGTGCAATGCGGAACGGTTATAGTTTCAATATGGTACTCCGAAACTATTGGCCTCGGTCAACAAACCTGCATGGTGCGGCGCACTATCCGGTCCGCGCTACAACGTATTGCCAGGCAAATAACGGCACAGTCGCTCGAACACGCCGGGCCGGCGCATGCGCTCCAGCCACCAGCTGAGCGCGGCGCCCTGCTCGCCGGTGCGCCAGGCCAGGTAGAAGGTCTCGTCCGGCTTGGGTTCCTCCACCGCTTTTTCCACCAGCAGCCCGGCGGCGATGGCGGCGCGCGCGCAATGCTCGGGCAGGAAGCCGAAGCCCAGGCCGGCCAGCTGGAACTCGTACTTGCTCTGCATGGTGGGCACGGTCAGCGAATCCTGCCCCAGCAGCAGGCCCACGGTGCGCGGCGCCATCCGGCGCGCCGAGTCGGCCATCACCACGGCGCGGTGGTGTTGCAGCTCGTTGCGGCCCAGCGTGCCCTCGGCGGACGCCAGTGGGTGGCCGGGCGCCACCGCGAACACGAAGCGCATCGTGCCCATGGGCTCGGACACGTAGCCGCCGCCCGCCGGACCGTCGCCGGGCGCGCCCACCAGCAAGTCCACCCGCCGGTCCAGCAGCGCCTCCCATGTGCCGGACAGCGCCTCCTGAACGATGCGCAGCCGGGTCTGCTGCGCCACCTCGTAAAAGGCGCTCACGTCGCAGGAGAAGGACAGCGCCGGGAACATGGAATCAATGCCCACCGCCAGCTCCGTTTCCCAGCCCGAGGCCACGCGCCGCACGCGGTGCTCCAGGTCCAGCGCCGCTTTCAGCAGGTAGCGGCCCTCCTTCAGCAACTCCTGCCCCGCCCGGGTCAGCTCCACGCGCGGGCCGTTGCGCTCGAAGACCTGCACGCCCAGGTCGTCCTCCAGCTTGGCGACGGTGTAGGAAATGGTGGACGGCACGCGGTGCAGTTCCTTGCCGGCGGCGGAGAAGGAACCGCGGCGGTCGATGGCATCGACGATTTGCAGGGCTTCCAGGCTTAATCTGAGCATTCGATTTTTTCGATCATAGAACGGTAATTTTTCCGTTTTTTTAATTCACGGGACCGGCCTATACTTTGATCCATCGAGACGGGAATTTCAAGAAGAAGCCTTCGAAATTCTCGTACTAAACCCCACACAAAGGAGCACACCATGTTGCAAGTACGTAAAAACGAAGAACGCGGTCTGGCCAACCATGGCTGGCTGAACTCCCGCCACACCTTCTCCTTCGGCCACTACTACGATCCGAAACACACCGGTTTCGGCCCGCTGCTGGTGATCAACGAGGACAAAGTGGCGCCCGCCCAAGGCTTCGGCACCCACGGCCACCGCGACATGGAAATCATTTCCTACGTGCTGGAAGGCGCGCTGGAGCACAAGGACAGCATGGGCAACGGCTCGGTGCTGCACTACGGCGACGTGCAGCGCATGAGTGCGGGCACCGGCGTGCGGCATAGCGAGTTCAACCATTCGCCAAGCGAGGGCGTGCACTTCCTGCAGATCTGGATACAGCCCAGCGTCACCGGGATCGCGCCCAGCTACGAGGAAAAGCACTTCACGCCGGACAGCAAACAGGGCCAGCTGCGCCTGATCGCCTCCAGCGACGGCCGCGAAGGTTCGGTGCTGATCCACCAGGACGCGGCGATCTACGCCAGCATCCTGAACGGTGCCGACGCGCTGGAACACAGGCTGGCGGCCGGCCGCAGCGCCTATGTGCACGTGATCCGCGGCCATGTGTCGGTGAACGGCGTCGAGCTCAAAGGCGGCGACGCGCTGAAAGTGAGCGAGGAAGCGGCGGTCACCCTGGCGCGGGCGGAAGCGGCCGAAGTGTTGCTCTTCGACCTGCCCTCTGCAAGCTGATACATGGTGAATATTGGCCGGCCGACATAGCACGCACGTGTTTTTTGCTATGATCGCGGGACACGCCGGGTTCGCAAGACGAGCCGGCGTGTCTTTTTTACTTCAGCATCCAATAAGATTACCGCCATGCAGCCCGTCGCCGAAACACCCGTGAAAGAAGAACTCGACTACGTCACCTCCTGCGCGCTGCCGACGCCGTGGGCGCAGTTCACGCTGCACGCCTTCGTCGAGCACGCCACGGGCAAGGAACACCTGGCCATGGTGCTGGGCGACATCGGCGACGGCCAGCCGGTGCTGGCGCGCGTGCACTCCGAGTGCCTGACCGGCGACGTGCTCTACTCCCAGCGCTGCGACTGCGGCGCTCAGCTCGAGGGCGCGCTGAGGAAGGTGGCCGCCGAGGGCCGCGGCGTGGTGCTGTACCTGCGCCAGGAGGGCCGCGGCATCGGCCTGATCAACAAGATGCGCGCCTACCGCCTGCAAGAGGCCGGTTACGACACCGTGCAGGCCAACGAGCAGCTCGGCTTCAAGGCCGACCAGCGCGACTACGCGCTGGTCGAACCCATGCTCAAGCAGTTCAACGTCACCAGCCTGCGCCTGATGACCAACAACCCGCGCAAGATCGCCGCCATGGAGGCGCTGGGCGTGAAGGTGGCCGAGCGCGTGCCGCTGCTGGTCAACCGCAACAAGTTCAACCAGCATTACCTGAACACCAAGGCCGCCAAGCTGGGCCACATGATGACCCCGCCGCCGCCGGCCGCCGAGGACGGCGAGCTCTAAGCGGGACTCACCAGGCCGGGCCTTTCAGTTCGATGGTGTTGCCCTCGGGGTCGTTCAGGTAAATCGACGGCCCCTCGCCTTCCGCGCCGAAGCGCGCCGCCGCGGGCTCGGTTTGCACGCCGGCTCCGGCCAGCGCGGCGCGGATCGCCGCCTCGTCCCAGTCCACCACCCTGAAGCAGAAATGGTCGACATTGCGCCCCTCCTTGCCCGGCGCGGCGCCGCCCGGCAGTCCCAGCTTGCCGGTCACCGGCACCAGGTCCACCAGCGAACTGCCGGCGCGCAGCTGCACCAGGCCGATCTCGTCCTGTCGGCGCTCGATCGTGCAACCCAGCACGCCGGTATAGAAATCGGTCATCCTGTCCAGATCGACCACCCGCAGCACGATATGGTCTATTTCACGCAATTTGATCATGCCGCTCCTCCGATGTTGTTGGAGTAGCTAGATGCGGCCGCGCCTGAATTCCGCAAGGAAAGCCCTTGATTGCGCCATGGTCATCACCTTGACCGGGTCGCCATGATAAACGTACAGGAAGGGCGTACCGCCCAGCCGGTCCGTGAGCTTGGCCGACACCAGGAAGCGCGTTCCCAGCGGATACAGGTTCACATCGCTCATCGCCTTCGAGCAGTGGACATACAGCGAGGGCGAATATGCCTGGCCCGGAACCGGGCAAACCCTCACCTCGCCGCCGCGCCGCACGGACTCCACCGCCACGTCCCGGTACGCATAAATGTCACGCGCCATCGCCGCCCTCCTCCGTGCCATTCTCCAATGCGCGCAGTAATTGTTGCGCGTGTGCCAAGTCCGCGTGCAAGACTCGCAGCGCCTCCGGGCCCAGCACGCGCCGCATCTCGTCCTGCGCCGCCTGCCAGGCCGAGCGCGCGGAGCGCACCTTGGCGCGTCCCTGTTCGGTGATGGTCACGATGCGCTGGCGCGGATCGCTCCCCGGTTGCAGCGTCAGCCAGCCGGCATCGGCCAACGGCTTCAAGTTGCGCGTCAGCGTCGTGCGCTCGGCGCCCAGCAGCGCCGCCAATTGTGCCATCGGCAGCGCCTGGACGCTTACATGCGCCAGCACCGAAAACTGCGTGGTTTTCAAACCCGCCGCAGCCAGATGGCGATCATACAAGCGCGACACGGTACGCGTCAGCTTGCGCAATTGAAAAAATGTGCAGGCCTGGGAAATCGCCTGCAGGGCCGTATCGGAAGTCATGGAAAATAGGTGTAGCTACACATACATGTTGGAAATCCATTATAGTGTATGGACCTCATTTTGAAGAAAGCGCCGTCATGGAAAATAACAGCACCTTGCAATCGTGGCTGGAAGAAGAAGCCGCGATCCGCGCCAATCTCGCCGCGACCGGCGTGGCCAGCCGCGAACATCTGCGCGAGCACACCGGCCAGGATTTCCTGAATGGAATTAATTCCGGCAAAACCCCGCCGCCGCCCATCGCCGAGTTAATGGGTTTCATGATGATCAGCGCCGATAACGGCCTGGCCATTTTCCAGGGTACGCCCGGACGCCAACACTACAATCCCAGCGGCGCGGTGCATGGCGGCTATGCCGCCACATTATTAGACACGGCGGTCGGCTGCGCGATTCATTCAACGCTAGCGGCCGGCAAAGGTTTCACCACATTGGAATTAAAGATCAACTATATACGCGGCATGAAGGATAAAACCGGCCCTGTGCGCGCGGAGGGCAAAGTGATTACCGCCGGAAAACAGGTCGCCGTGGCCGAGGGCCGCATCGTCGACGCCAACGGCAAACTCTACGCGCACGCCACCACCACCTGCCTTATCTTCGACATTTAACCATCGGAATTAATTGCCCAGGCACATCGGTGTCAGGCGCGACATTCGGACATTGCCGAGTCGAAATGTCCGAATGTCGCGCCTGACACCGATGTTCGGGTGCAATTTTTGCGGCCGCACGCGCCTTTCGTGCTTGTTTTGAGCTTGATTACGCCAATTTTTGGCATGATATGGCCGCACGTGCGCGGTGTGGTGGGGATTGTAGGGGGAAATGGAGAAGGCGCGGAGGCTTCGGCTTTCCGCGCCCAGGAATTAAACGCGGAGTATCAGCAGGGCGACGGCGTCGGCGTTGATGCCTTCTTCTCGGCCGAGATAACCCATCTTTTCATTGGTCTTGGCTTTGACATTCACTTGGCCGACCGTAATGCCAAGATCCTCGGCGATATTGGCGGCCATCGATGGGATATGCGGCGCCATCTTTGGCTTCTGCGCGATGATCGTGCAGTCGATATTGCCGATGTCGTAGCCGGTGGCTTTTACGCGTTTCGCGGCTTCGCGCAGCAGCACTCGTGAATCGGCACCTTTGAAATTGGGATCGGTATCGGGAAAATGCTTGCCGATGTCGCCCAGCGCGGCGGCACCCAATATGGCGTCGGTAATGGCGTGAAGTAATGCGTCGGCGTCGGAATGGCCCAGCAATCCCAAGTGATGGGGTATCTCGACGCCGCCCAATATCAATTTGCGGCCTTCAACCAGTTGATGGCAATCGTAGCCCTGTCCAATTCTAAATGGAAGATTCATCTTATTCCTTATCTGCGAGATACATTTCGGCGATCCTTATGTCGGATGGCAGCGTGACTTTCATGTTTCGGGGGTGGCCTTCGATTAACTTCGGCGACATGCCCAATGCCTCGATGGCGCTGGCGTCGTCGGTGATGGCGTTGGCGTCCGGCGCGCTGGATAATGCGCGCAGCAACAAGGAATACGAGAACATTTGCGGCGTCTGCGCCAGCCATAATCCGTCGCGCGGAACGGTATTCACCACGCCATTGCCGATTTTTTTCACCGTGTCGACCACCGGCAATGCCAGCAAACCACCCGCCGGATGATCGCCGACGCCTTCTATCAATGCGCGGATTAGCCGCGGCGTGAGGCCGGGCCGGGCCGCGTCATGCACCAGTACCAGGTCCTCGTCGGCGATGTCGGCGCGCATTTCGCGCAGGCCGTTGAGGATGGAATCCATGCGCGTGGGGCCGCCGCAGCGCAATACGGTGACGCCCGCGACGCCCGCAACATTGTCGATGTAACCATCGTCCGGACTCACCACCACGTAGGTGTGGGCTATCAATTCGCTGCCGAGAAAGGCTTCCAGGGTGTGCCGGAGCATGGGTTTTCCGAGCAGCGGAAGGTATTGTTTGGGGGTGCCGGCGGCCATCCGGGCGCCGACGCCGGCCGCCGGGATCAGCGCGAAGTGGCGCGGGGGCTTGCTGTTTGTGCTCATTTTATTAACACCTCGATCAACGCTTGCCGCGTCCTTTGTTCAATACGGCCTGGATTTCGCCATTGCAGGCCTTGCTCAGCCGCGCGTATTCGGCGGGCGCGTCGATGTCGGCCTGCTTGCTTTCCACCTTGGCCATCTCGTTCTTGATGTAGGGCAGCCAGCCGCTGTCGATCTCGTGCAGCAGCGCGGAGCGCGCCGTGCCGCCCGGCGCGTAGAACGGCTTGCCGGAATAGCGCTTGGCGAGCGCCGCCCGCACCGTCATTTCCACCCCGGGCAAATGGTCCATATAGGCCCGCATGTGGCGGAATTCATGGGTCAGGATTTCCTGGTATCCACAGCTGCCGGGCGGGAATTCGTTGCCGATGTAGATGATGACGGGCGCGTAACTGAGGCTGACCGTCACTTGCGGCGTGATGCATTCGTAACCCGTCACCGGGTCGATCAGCATCGGCCCGTCCGAGCGGATGGCCACCCGCGATTCGGTCTTGGTCAGGCCCAGCACATAGTTGTTCGGGGCCGCCGGGCCCTTCATCGTTGTCAACGTCTTGTACGACAGCTGGGTGTTGATGCTGTAGCCATTTTGCTGCGAAGTCAACACGGAGACGGTCTTGCCGATGGTGTCTTCGCAACGGATCTGGAACGGCGTGCGCGGCGCGGCCGCGGCATCGCCAAGCAAGAACAGGAGCAGGAGCGGCCACGCGGCCAGCAGCGGCGCCAGGAATTTCATTGGATCAGCCCGGCTGCCACGTCCCGGAGGCGATCTTTTCCATCCAGAAGGCGCCGATGATGGTTTTCACATCGGTGATCTTGCCGGTGCGTACCCAGTCCAGCATCTCGGCCAGGGGCGCGGTGATGGTCTCGATGAACTCGCCGTCGTCCAGCTGCGCCTCGCCGGCGGTCAGGCCGCGCGCGAGGTAGATGTCCAGGTGCTCGTCCGAATAGGCGATGGCGTTGTGGATGGTGCAGACGAACCGCCAGTCGCTGGCGCTGTAGCCGGTTTCCTCCAGCAGTTCGCGCTTGGCGCAGGCCAGCGGATCTTCGCCCGGGTCGATCTTGCCCGCCGGCAGTTCGATGAAGACGCGGTCCAGCGGGTAGCGGAACTGGCGTTCCAGCAGGATGGAGCCGTCGTCCAGCACCGGCAGGATGACCACGGCGCCGGGATGCTTGATGTATTCGCGGCCGGTGACGTTGCCGTTCGGGAGGGTGACGCTGTCGCGGTGGACTTGCAGGAAGTGGCCGTCATAGGCCAGGCCGCCATCGACACGGGTTTCTTTCAGGTGCGCATCCATGCGCTCTCCTTGTAAGACGGAAACCCGCAGTGTATCAGCGACGAGGCTTGTAGAGGTAGCGCGCGACGAAGCCGGGGAAGGCGAGGACGATGAAGAGGCAGGCGGTGATGGCGTAGAACTCCCATTTTTGCGGGAACACGCCGCCGATGCGGCCTTCGAGGAGGATGGCGGCGCCACCCACCAGGAAGTACAGCACGGCCATTTCACCCAGCCGCACGGCTAGGGGCTTGCGCGCCCTGGCCGGCTTGTCCGTCATGTCCGTCCCTTTCAGGGCGACCACGGCGAACAGCTTGTCGTTGAAGAACGGCAGGTTGGCGCCCGCCAGCGCGAGCAGGATGACCAGCCAGCTGGAGGCGCCAACGTCCATTACGAGGCCAGCGTCTTGGTGATGGCGGACATGCAGGCGTTCAGCAGCGGGCCAGGGATCAGGCCCATGCCGACCACGGCCGCCGCGTTCAGGCCCAGCACCACGCGGGTGTCGGCGAACACGACCAGCGGCGAGGCGTCGGCCGGTTCGTCGAACCACATGGTTTTCACGACGCGCAGGTAGTAGAACGCGCCGATCAGCGAGAACATCACGGCCAGCACGGTCAGCCATACCTGGCCGGTCTGCAGCACCGCTTGCAGCACCGAGAACTTGGCGGCGAAGCCGACCATCGGCGGCACGCCGGCCAGCGAGAACATCAGCAGCGACATGATCAGCGCGAACACCGGGCTGCGCTTGGACAGGCCCTTGAAATCGGACAGCTCGTCCGCTTCGAAGCCGGAACGCGACAGCACCATGATCAGGCCGAAGGTGCCCAAGGTGGTCAGCACGTAGACGATGGAGTAGTACATGGCCGAGCTGTAGGCGGCGGCGGCATTGCCCTTGTCCACGCCGACCACGCCGGCGGCCAGGCCCAGCAGCACGAAGCCCATTTGCGCGATGGTCGAGTACGCCAGCATGCGCTTCAGGTTGGTCTGCGCGATGGCGGTCAGGTTGCCCACGGCCAGCGAGGCGACGGCCAGGATCAGCAGCATCTGCTGCCAGTCCTTGGCCAGCGGCAGCAGGCCCTCCACCAGCAGGCGGATGCAGATGGCGAAGGTGGCCAGTTTCGGCGCGGCGCCCAGCAGCAGGGTCACCGGGGTCGGCGAGCCTTGATAGACGTCCGGCACCCACATGTGGAACGGTACGGCGCCCAGCTTGAAGGCCAGGCCGGCCACCACGAACACGGTGCCGAACACCAGGATGGTCGGCTTGACGGTGCCGTCGGCGGCCTTGCGGGCCACTTCGGCCAGTTCCAGCGAACCGGTGGCGCCGTACAGCATGGAAATGCCATACAGCAGGAAGCCGGAGGCCAGCGCGCCCAGGATGAAGTACTTCATCGCCGCTTCGGTCGACATCGCGTGGTCGCGGCGCAGCGCCACCAGGGCGTACAGCGACAGCGACATCAGTTCCAGGCCCAGGTAGATGGACAGGAAGTTGTTACCCGAGATCATGACCATCTGGCCCAGCAGCGCGAACAGCGCGAGCACGTAGAACTCGCCGCCCAGTTCACCGCCCAGCATGCCGCGCTGGTGCGCGTACTGGCGCGAATAGACCAGGGTCAGGCCGACGGCGACGTAGGACGCCACTTTCAGCAGGTTGGACATCGGATCGGACACGAACATGTTCGAGAAGGCGTAGACCGTGGCGCCGGTGTTGTAATCGGCCAGGCTGAGGAAGCCGCAGACCACCAGCGTGGCCAGCGACAGCGCGTAGGTGATCCAGCGTTTGCCCTCGTCCAGGAACATGTCGATCAGCAGGATCGCCGAGGCGGCGATCAGCAGAAAGACTTCCGCGTGTAGCGGCGCCAGGAGCGCCATCTGTGAAGTGTTTTGCATTGGGATTCCCGTTTTATTTCTTATTGCAGCTTGCTCTGGGCGACGTGCTTGAGCAGGTCGGCCACGGAGGTTTGCATCGTGTCGGTGAACGGCGCGGGATACAGGCCCATCACCAGCACGGCGATCGCCAGCACGCCCAGCATGAAGAACTCGCGGCCGTTGATGTCGGTCAGCTCGGCCACGTGGTGATTGGTCACCTTGCCGAAGATCACGCGCTTGGCCATCCACAGCGAGTACGCCGCGCCGAAGATCAGCGCCGAAGCGGCCACGATGCCGGTCACGAAGTTGAACTGGACGGCGCCCAGGATCACCATGAACTCGCCGACGAAACCGGAGGTCGCGGGCAGGCCGCAATTGGCCATCGAGAACAGGATGAAGAAGGCGGCGAATTTCGGCATTTTGTTCACCACGCCGCCGTAGTCGGCGATGTTGCGCGAGTGGGCGCGGTCATACAGCACGCCGATGCACAGGAACATGGCGCCGGAGATGAAGCCGTGCGAGATCATCTGCACGATGCCGCCCTGCACCGACATGTCGTTGAACATGAAGAAGCCCAGGGTCACGAAGCCCATGTGGGCGATCGACGAGTAGGCCACCAGTTTTTTCATGTCCTTCTGCACCAGGGCCACCAGGCCGATGTAGACCACGGCGATCAGCGACAGGCCGATCACGAACCAGGCCAGTTCGCGCGAGGCGTCCGGCACGATGGGCAGCGAGAAGCGCAGGAAGCCGTAGGCGCCCAGTTTCAGCATGATGGCGGCCAGCACGGCGGAGCCGCCGGTCGGCGCTTCGACGTGGACGTCGGGCAGCCAGGTGTGGACCGGGAACATCGGCACCTTCACGGCGAAGGCCATGAAGAAGGCGAAGAAGATCAAGGTCTGTTCCTTCATCGACAGCGGCAGCTGGTGCCAGGCCAGCACGTCGAAGGAGCCGGACTTGTTGTACAGGTAGATGATGGCGACCAGCGTCAGCAGCGAGCCGAAGAAGGTGTACAGGAAGAACTTGAACGACGCGTAGATACGGTTGGCGCCGCCCCACACGCCGATGATGATGTACATCGGGATCAGCGTGGCTTCGAAGAAGAAGTAGAACAGCAGGCCGTCGGTGGCGCAGAACACGCCGATCATCAGGCCGGACAGGATCAGGAAGGCGCCCATGTATTGCGCCACGCGCTCGGTGATCACTTCCCAGGCCGAGATCACGACGATGATCGTGATGAAGGCGGTCAGCGGCACGAACCACAGCGACAGGCCGTCCACGCCCAGGGCGTAGAAGATGTTGAAGCGTTCGATCCACGCCGACTTCTCGACGAACTGCATGCCGTGGGCCGCATTGTCGAAATGGCTGACCAGCGGCAGCGTCGGCAGCAGCGAGACGATGGAACCGATCAGGGCCAGCACGCGCACCATGCCGGCGCGCGAGTCGCGGCCGACCGCCAGCACGATCAGGCCGAACAGCACCGGTAGCCAGATCGACAGGCTCAGGTAGGGAGGGAGACTATTCATTGTTGACTGCATCTTTTTTCTCTTTGCGTGTCAGCTGTTAAGCTTGCCAAAACGGCAGGAAGTAGACCAGGAAACCCAGAATGCCGATGATCATGACGAACGCGTAGTGGTAGATGTAACCGGTCTGCGCCAGACGGGTCAGCGAGGAGAACCACGCCACCACTTTCGCGCTGCCGTTGACCACCAGGCCATCGATCAGGGTACGGTCGCCAACATTCCACAGGCCGTTGCCCAGCACGCGCGCGCCGCCGGCAAAGACCGCTTCGTTGAACTTGTCCATGTAGTACTTGTTGTCCAGCAGCGTGTGGATGGCCTTGAGCTTGGCGTAGAAGAAGGCCGGCACGCGCGGATTGATCATGTAGCAGTAGTACGAGGTCGCCACGCCGGCGATCGCCAGCCACAGCGGCAGCGAGGTCAGCGAGTGGATCGCCATGGCCATCGGGCCGTGGAACTCTTCGCCCAGGATCTTCATCGCCTCGTGGTTTTCACCGATGGCGATGACGCCCTTGAAGAAGTCGCCATGCAGCATCGGGCCGATGGTGAAGTAGCCGATCAGCACCGACGGGATGGCCAGCATCACCAGCGGGAACCAGACCACGAACGGCGATTCGTGCGGTTTCTGGCCGGGCTCCAGGCCGTGGTGGCCGTGGTCGTCCTCTTCGTCGTGGTGCGCGTCGGAGTCGTGCGCCGGCGCGGCGTGCTTGTCGTCGTGCGCGTGGGCGTGGTCGTCGTGCGCGTGGGCCTTGCCGAAACGCTCTTCGCCATGGAACACCAGGAAGTACATGCGGAAGGAGTAGAACGCGGTCACGAACACACCCGCCAGCACGGCGAAGTTGGCGAAGCCGGCGCCCCAGATGTGGGTCTCGTGCACGGCTTCGATGATCGAGTCCTTCGAGTAGAAGCCCGAGAACAGCGGCGTGCCGATCAGGGCCAGCGAGCCCAGCAGCGAGGTGATCCAGGTGATCGGCATGTACTTGCGCAGGCCGCCCATGTTGCGGATGTCCTGGTCGTGGTGCATGCCGATGATGACCGAACCCGCGCCCAGGAACAGCAGCGCCTTGAAGAAGGCGTGGGTCATCAGGTGGAACACGGCCACCGAGTAGGCCGAGGCGCCCAGCGCCACGGTCATGTAGCCCAGTTGCGACAGGGTCGAGTAGGCGACCACGCGCTTGATGTCGTTCTGGATGATGCCCAGGAAGCCCATGAACAGCGCCGTGATCGAACCGATCACCAGCACGAAGGACAGCGCGGTGTCCGACAGCTCGAACAGCGGCGACATGCGGGTCACCATGAAGATGCCGGCGGTAACCATGGTCGCGGCGTGGATCAGCGCGGAGATCGGGGTCGGGCCTTCCATCGAGTCGGGCAGCCACACGTGCAGCGGGAACTGGGCCGATTTACCCATCGCGCCGATGAACAGGCAGATGCAGGCCACGGTCAGCAGCATCCAGTCGGTGCCCGGCAGGTGCAGCTGCGCCAGCGCGTCCTTCTTGGCGAACACTTCCTGGTAGTCCATCGAGCCGCCATAGGCCAGCAGCAGGCCGATGCCCAGGATGAAGCCGAAGTCGCCCACGCGGTTGACCAGGAAAGCCTTCATGTTGGCGAAGATCGCGGTCGGACGGGTGTACCAGAAACCGATCAGCAGATACGACACCAGGCCCACCGCTTCCCAGCCGAAGAACAGCTGCAGGAAGTTGTTGGACATGACCAGCATCAGCATCGAGAACGTGAACAGCGAGATGTAGGAGAAGAAGCGGTTGTAGCCCTCGTCGTCCTTCATGTAGCCGATGGTGTAGATGTGAACCATCAGCGACACGAAGGTCACCACGTTCATCATCATCGCCGTCAGGGTGTCGATCTGGAAGCCGACCGCCAGCTTCACGCCGGCCACGGTCATCCAGCGGTACACGTCCGCGTTGTACACGGGTGCGCCGTCCAGCAACGCCAGCAGCGTCTGGAAGGAAATGATAAAGGCGATCAACACGCCCAGGATGGTCGCGGTGGTGGTGACCTTGCGGCCAACCACGTTGCCAAAGAATTTAGTGCCGAGCAGGCCCGCGATCGCTGAGCCCGCCAAAGGGGCGAGCGGTACAGCCAAAAGGAGGTTAGGGTTAAGCCCCGTCATGATGAACCTTAATGTTTATTATTCGAGGTAGTTAACTCAGCCTTTGAGGCTGTCCAGGTCTTCCACGTTGATGGTGTCCAGATTACGGAACATGACCACCAGGATCGCCAGGCCGATCGCCGATTCGGCGGCCGCCACGGTCAGGATGAAGAAGACGAAGATCTGCCCGGCCGCATCGCCCAGGTAGTGCGAGAACGCGATGAAGTTCATGTTCACGGCCAGCAGCATCAGCTCGATGGCCATCAGCAGGACGATGATGTTTTTGCGGTTCAGGAAGATACCGATAATGGAGATCGCGAACAGGATCGCGCCCAGCACCAGGTAGTGTGCGAGGGATAAGGTCATTGTGCCTCCTTGGGTGCTGCCGCCTCGGTCTGGCCGCGGGTGGAAACTGCGTCCATCTTGACGATGCGCAGGCGGTCGTTGCGCTTCACGCGCACGGCGTCGGCCGGGTCGAAGTACTTGATGTCCTTGCGCTTGCGCAGGGTCAGCGCGACGGCGGCGATGATGGCCACCAGCAGCACGGCCGCGGCGATCTCGAAGGCGTAGATGTACTCGGTGTAGATCAGCAGGCCCAGGGCCTTGGTGCTGCCGATGGTGCCGGCCGCTTCCGGCGACACCTGGCCGTTGTTGCCGAACGAGCGCCACAGCACGGACGCCATCTCCAGCACGATCACGCCGCCGATCACGGAGGCGATGGGCAGGTAGCCCCAGAAGCCCTCGCGCATCTTGGCGATGTTGATGTCCAGCATCATCACGACGAACAGGAACAGCACCATCACGGCGCCGACGTACACCAGCACCAGCACGATGGAGAGGAATTCCGCTTTCAGCAGCATCCAGATGCCGGCCGCCTGGAAGAAGGCCAGCACCAGGAACAGCGCGGCCTGCACCGGGTTCGGCGCGGTGATCACACGCAGCGACGCCAGCACCAGGATGGTGGCGAAGACGTAGAATAAAACGCTAGTAAAGTCCATAAATAGTCCAGATCTCCAGGTCAGCGGTAAGCGGCGTCCGCTTCGCGGTTGGCGGCGATTTCCGCCTCGTAGCGGTCGCCCACTGCCAGCAGCATTTCCTTGGTGTAGTACAGGTCGCCACGCTTCTCGCCGTGGTATTCCAGCACGTGCGTTTCGACGATGGAGTCGACCGGGCAGGATTCCTCGCAGAAGCCGCAGAAGATGCACTTGGTCAGGTCGATGTCGTAGCGCGTGGTGCGGCGCGAACCGTCGTCGCGCTGCTCGGACTCGATGGTGATCGCCATCGCCGGGCACACCGCCTCGCACAGCTTGCAGGCGATGCAGCGCTCTTCCCCGTTGGGGTAGCGGCGCAGCGCGTGCAGGCCGCGGAAGCGCGGCGACATCGGCGTCTTCTCTTCCGGGTACTGCACGGTGATCTTGCGCGCGAACATGTACTTGCCCGTCAGGGCCATGCCCTTGATCAGTTCCGACAGCATCAGGCTGCCGAAGAAGTCTTTAACTTTTTCCATTTTGCGCTTCCTTACTTCCAAATATTCCAGGGCGAATTAATCACACCGGCGACCAGCACCAGCCAGACCAGGGTCAGGGGGATGAACACTTTCCAGCCCAGACGCATGATCTGGTCGTAGCGGTAGCGTGGGAAGGTACCGCGCACCCAGATGAAGATGGAAACGATGGCGAAGGTCTTGGCGAACAGCCAGAAGAAGCCGCCGAACCCGCCGCCGAACTCCAGGAACGCGAGCGGCGCGGCCCAGCCGCCCAGGAACATGATGGAGGCCAGCACGCCGACCAGGATCATGTTGGCGTACTCGGCCAGCATGAACATGGCGTAGGACATGCCCGAGTACTCGACCATGTGGCCGGCCACGATTTCCGACTCGCCCTCGACCACGTCGAACGGGTGGCGGTTGGTCTCGGCCAGGCCGGAGGTCAAGTAGATCACGAACAGCGGCAACAGCGGCAGCCAGTTCCACGACAGGAAGCTCAGGCCCATGCCGACCATCTGGCCCTGGCGCTGGCTGTTGACGATGTCGATGAAGTTCAGCGAGCCGGACACCATCAGGATCACGACCAGCACGAAGCCCATCGGGATCTCGTAGGAGATCATCTGCGCCGAGGCGCGCATCGCGCCCAGGAAGGAGAACTTCGAGTTCGAGGCCCAGCCGGCGATGATCACGCCGTACACTTCCATCGAGGTCACCGCCATCAGCAGCAGCAGGCCGGCGTTGATGTTGGCCAGCACCGCCTCGGGACCGAAGGGGATGACCGACCAGGCGGCCAGCGCCGGCATGATGGTCATCACGGGACCGATCACGAACAGGCCCTTGGCGGCCTTGGTCGGGATCACGATTTCCTTGAGCAGCAGCTTCAGCGCGTCGGCGATCGGCTGCAGCAGGCCGGCCGGGCCGACGCGGTTGGGGCCGATACGGATCTGGATCCAGCCGATCAGCTTGCGCTCCCACAGGGTGGCGTAGGCGACCAGGCCCATCAGCGGCAGCAGCACGCACAGCAGCTTGACCATGTTCCAGACGAAGAACCACACGGTCGGGCCCAGCAGTGCGGAGCCGTTGGTGGTGATGGTGTTGACGAATTCCAGCGCCATTATTTGCCCTCCCCTGCTTTGGCGACCGCGATCGGACCGAACATGGCGCCCAGCGCGGCGGTCGACGCGTGCGCGGCGGCCACGCGGACCACGTTGGCCGGCAGGCCGGCTTCGATGATGGCCGGCAGCACGGCCGAGCCCGGGCCTTGCGACACGGCGACCTTGTCGCCGGCCTTCACGCCCAGCTTGTCGGCCAGCGCGGCGGACAGGCGCACCGACGGCGCGGCGCCGTCGATGGTTGCCAGCAGCGGGCCGGAACGGCGCGCCACGGCGTCGGCGAAGTGGATGGGCACATCGGCCAGGCGTTCCAGCGATTCGCCGGCGCCGAAGGCGGCGCCCACCAGCGTCTTTTTGCTGGTGTTGTTCAGCTTGGCCGACAGGTCGCTCACGCCCTTGCCGAACAGCTCGTCGCGGATGGCTTCCGAGGTCTCGTAGTCGAAACCGGCGATGCCCAGGATGTTGCCCAGCACGCGCAGCACTTTCCACGCCGGACGGGCGTTGGCCAGCGGCTTGACGGTGCCGTTGAAGCTTTGCGCGCGGCCCTCGGCGTTGACGAAGGTGCCCGAGGTTTCGCTGAACGGCGCGATCGGCAGCAGCACGTCGGCGTGTTCGAAGCCGTGCTTGAAGGCGGACAGGGCCACCACCATCTCGGCCTGCTTCAGCGCGGCGGCGGCGGCTTGCGGGTTGGCCGCGTCCAGTTCCGGTTCCGCGTTCAGCAGGATGTAGGCCTTCTTCGGCGCGCTGAACGCCGGCGCGGCGTTCTTGGCGACGGCGTTCACCAGGTGGCCGCCGACCGTGTTGGCCGCTTCCACCAGGTAGCCCAGCTTGGCGCCGGTCTGTTCGGCGATCCATTGCGCGGCGGCATGCAGCGCGGACGCTTGCGGGTGCGCCGCGGCGGCGTTGCCCAGGAACACGGCCTTGTTTTTCACATTCTGGTCGCCGGACAGCAGGCTGGCGGCGATGCCCTTGGCGGCGTCCGAAGGCGCGAAGCCCTCGAAACCGGCGGGCGCGGCCACTTCCTTGGCGGCGGCGACGGCGTTCACCACTTGCGACAGCGCGGCCAGCCAGTCGGACGGCGCGGCGGTGATCTTGTTGGCGACGGTGATCAGGTTGTCTTCATCGGAACCGTGCAGGATGGACAGCTTGGCGCCCGACTTGACGGCGGCGCGCAGGCGCGTGGCCAGCAGCGGATGGTCCTTGCGCAGGAAGGAGCCGATGACGAACACGCGCTGCAGCGCGGTCACGTCGGCGACCGGCATGCCCAGCCATGGCTTGACTTCGCCGTCCAGCGCGAAATCGCTCTGGCGCAGGCGGAAGTCGACGTTTTCCGAGCCCAGGGCGCGGGTCAGCTTTTGCAGCAGGTGCAGCTCTTCCACGGTCGAGTGCGCGGTCGCGTAGGACGCGATGGCGTCGGCGCCGTGTTCGTGCTTGATGTTCTTCAGGCCGTGCGCCACGTATTCCAGCGCGGTCTGCCAGTCCACCTCTTTCCATTCGCCGCCCTGCTTCAGCATCGGCTGCGTCAGGCGCTCGTCGGAATCCAGCGCCTCGTAGGAGAAGCGGTCCTTGTCCGAGATCCAGCATTCGTTGACGGCGTCGTTTTCCAGCGGCAGCACGCGCATCACCTTGCCGTTCTTGACCTGCACGATCAGGTTGGCGCCCAGCGAGTCGTGCGGCGACACCGATTTGCGGCGCGACAGTTCCCACGAGCGGGCGCTGTAGCGGAAGGGCTTGGAGGTCAGCGCGCCGACCGGGCACAGGTCGATCATGTTGCCCGACAGTTCGGAGCTGACGGCCTCGCCGACGAAGGTGGTGATCTCCGAGTGCTCGCCGCGGCCCAGCATGCCCAGCTCCATCACGCCGGCCACTTCCTGGCCGAAACGCACGCAACGGGTGCACTGGATACAGCGCGACATCTCTTCCATCGCCACCAGCGGACCGGCCTGCTTGGGCGCGACCACGCGCTTCTCTTCCTCGTAGCGGGAGGCGCTCTTGCCGTAACCGACGGCCAGATCCTGCAGCTGGCATTCGCCGCCCTGATCGCAGATCGGGCAGTCCAGCGGGTGGTTAATCAGCAGGAACTCCATCACGGACCGTTGCGCCTGCACGGCCTTGTCGCTGGCCGAGCGCACGATCATGCCCGCCGACACCGGCGTGGCGCAAGCGGGCAAAGGCTTGGGAGCCTTCTCCACTTCCACCAGGCACATGCGGCAGTTCGCTGCGATCGACAATTTCTTGTGATAGCAGAAGTGCGGGATGTAGGTACCCAGTTTATTGGCAGCGTCCATCACCATGCTACCAGCAGGGACTTCAACTTTCTTGCCGTCTATTTCGATTTCAACCATGGTGATCGTTACGCAGCTTAGAGGTAAGCGGGCACCAAGCAATGCTTGTGCTCGACGTGATATTCAAATTCTTCGCGGAACTGCTTGACGAAGGCGCGTACCGGCATCGCCGCCGCGTCGCCCAGGGCGCAAATGGTGCGGCCCTGGATGTTGTCGGCGATCGAGTTCAGCATGTCCAGATCGGTGGCGCGGCCCTGGCCGTGCTCGATGCGGTGGATCATGCGGTACATCCAGCCCGTGCCTTCGCGGCAAGGGGTGCACTGGCCGCACGACTCTTCGAAGTAGAAGTAGGACAGGCGCTCGAGCGCCTTGACCATGCAGCGCGTCTCGTCCATGACGATGATGGCGCCCGAACCCAGCATGGAGCCGGACTTGGCGATCGAATCATAGTCCAGGTCGGTGTTCATCATCAGTTCGCCGCGCACCACCGGCGCCGACGAGCCGCCGGGGATCACGGCCTTGATCTTCTTGCCGCCGCGCATGCCGCCGGCCAGATCGAGGAAGGTCGCGAACGGCGTGCCCAGCGGCACCTCGTAGTTGCCGGGACGCTCGACGTCGCCCGAGATCGAGAAGATCTTGGTGCCGCCGTTGTTCGGCTTGCCCAGCGCCAGGTAGTTCTCCGCGCCGATGTTCAGGATGAACGGCACGGCGGCGAAGGTTTCCGTGTTGTTGATGGTGGTCGGCTTGCCGTACAGGCCGAACGAGGCCGGGAACGGCGGCTTGAAGCGCGGCTGGCCTTTCTTGCCCTCCAGCGATTCCAGCAGCGCGGTTTCCTCGCCGCAGATGTAGGCGCCGTAGCCGTGGTGCGCGTGCAGCTGGAAGCTGAACTCGCTGCCCATGATCTTGTCGCCCAGGAAGCCGGCGGCGCGCGCCTCCTCCAGCGCTTCCTCGAAGCGCAAGTACTCGGCGAAGATCTCGCCGTGGATGTAGTTGTAGCCCACCGTGATGCCCATCGCGTACGCGCCGATGGCCATGCCCTCGATCAGCGCGTGCGGGTTGTAGCGCATGATGTCGCGGTCCTTGAACGTGCCCGGTTCGCCCTCGTCGGTGTTGCAGACCAGGTACTTCTGGCCCGGGAACTGGCGCGGCATGAAGCTCCACTTCAGGCCGGTGGGGAAACCGGCGCCGCCGCGGCCGCGCAGGCCGGAGGTCTTCAGGTCGGCGATGATGGCCTCGGGGGCGATCTTCTCTTCCAGGATGCGGCGCAGCGCCGAATAGCCGCCACGCTTCACGTAGTCGGCCAGGTGCCAGTTGTCGCCGTTCAGATCCTTCATGATCAACGGCTTGATGTGACGGTCGTGCAGACTGGTCATTTCTTGAGTTCCTCTACCAGGGCGTCGATCTTGTCGTTGCTCATGAACGAACACATGCGGTGGTTGTTCACCAGCAGCACCGGCGCGTCGCCGCAGGCGCCCATGCACTCGCCTTCCATCAGCGTGAATTCGCCGTCGGCGGTGGTGTCGCGGTAATCGATGCCCAGCTTCTGCTTCAAGTGGTGCGCGGCGCGCTCGCCGCCCGACAGGGCGCACGGCAGGTTGGTGCACACGGTGATCTTGTGCTTGCCGACCGGCTTCAGGTTGTACATATTGTAGAAGGTGGCCACTTCCTGCACGGCGATGGCCGGCATGCGGATGTAGTCGGCCAGTTCCTTCATCACTTCGGGCGAGACCCAGCCCAGTTCAACCTGGGCGTGGGCCAGCGAGGCCATCACGGCCGACTGGCGCTGGTCGGCCGGGTACTTGGCCAGCTCGCGGTCGATTTTCTTGTAGCACTGCTCGGATAACAACATACTTTTACCTTTATCGGTCGATTTCGCCGAAAACGATGTCCTGGGTACCAATGATGGTCACGGCGTCGGCGATCATGTGGCCGCGCGCCATTTCATCCAGGGCCGCCAAGTGGGCGTAGCCCGGGGCGCGGATCTTCATGCGGTACGGCTTATTGGCGCCGTCCGATAGCAGGTAGATGCCGAATTCGCCCTTTGGATGCTCCACCGCGCTGTATGCTTCGCCGACCGGCACGTGGAAGCCCTCGGTGAACAGCTTGAAGTGGTGGATCAGCGACTCCATGTTGGTCTTCATGTCCACGCGGTTCGGCGGCGCCACCTTGCGGTTGTCGGTCATGACCGGACCGGGGTTGTTGCGCAGCCACTCGACGCACTGCACGATGATGCGGTTCGACTGGCGCATCTCCTCGATGCGCACCAGGTAGCGGTCGTAGCAGTCGCCGTTGGTGCCGACCGGGATGTCGAAGTCCATCAGGTCGTACACCTCGTAGGGCTGCTTCTTGCGCAGGTCCCACTCGATGCCCGAGCCGCGCAGCATGGCGCCGGTGAAGCCCATCGCCAGCGCGTCCTCGGGCGCGACCACGCCGATGCCGACGGTGCGCTGTTTCCAGATGCGGTTGTCGGTCAGCAGCGTCTCGTACTCGTCGACATAGGTCGGGAAGCGGCGCGTGAAGTCCTCGATGAAGTCCAGCAGCGAGCCCTGGCGGTTGTCGTTCAGTTCCTTGATGGCCTTGGCCGACTTGATCGGCGAGGCGCGGTGCTGCGGCATCGCGTCCGGCAGGTCGCGGTACACGCCGCCCGGGCGGTAATAGGCCGCGTGCATGCGCGCGCCGGACACCGCCTCGTAGCAGTCCATCAAGTCTTCGCGGTCGCGGAAGGCGTACAGGAAGGGCCCCATGGCGCCCACGTCCAACGCGTGCGCGCCCAGCCACAGCAGGTGGTTCAGCAGGCGGGTGATCTCGTCGAACATCACGCGGATGTATTGCGCGCGCAGCGGCACTTCCAGGCCCAGCAGCTTCTCGATCGCCATCACGTAGGCGTGCTCGTTGCACATCATCGACACGTAGTCGAGGCGGTCCATATAGGGCACGGACTGCAGGTAGGTCTTCTGCTCGGCCAGCTTCTCGGTGGCGCGGTGCAGCAGGCCGATGTGCGGGTCGGCGCGCTGGATCACCTCGCCGTCCAGCTCCAGCACCAGGCGCAGCACGCCGTGCGCGGCCGGGTGCTGCGGACCAAAGTTCAGGGTGTAATTCTTAATCTCAGCCATTATTTAATCCCGTAGTTTTCTTCACGGATCACGCGCGGCACGTTCTCGCGCGGATCGATGGTCACCGGCTGGTAGACCACGCGCAGCTGCTCGGGGTCGTAACGCATTTCGACGTAGCCGGAAACCGGGAAGTCCTTACGGAACGGATGGCCCATGAAGCCGTAATCGGTGAGGATGCGGCGCAGGTCGTTGTGGCCGTCGAACAGGATGCCCAGCAGGTCGAACGCCTCGCGCTCGTACCAGTTGGCGGTGCGCCACAGCGGCACCACCGACTGCACGATCGGCATCTCGTCGTCCGGGCAGAACACGCGCACGCGCACGCGCCAGTTGTGCTTGACCGACAGCAGATGGGACGTGACCGCGAAACGCAGTCCGTCCCAGGTGCCTTCGCCATAGGTCGAGTAGTCGACGCCGCACAGGTCGATCAGCTGGTCGAAGCCCAGCGCGGGATCGTCGCGCAGCGCCTGCATGACGGCGTAGTAATCGCCGGCCTTGACGACGAGGGTGATCTCACCCAGCGCCACCGTGGTGCCGACACGTTCGCCCAGCGCGGCGGCCAGGGCGATTTGCAATACTTCCAATTGTGTACTCATAGTTCTGAAGCGCCCCGTTTAGCGTGCGATCGTGTTGGTGCGCTTGATCTTGTTCTGCAGTTGCAGAATGCCGTACAGCAGCGCCTCGGCGGTCGGCGGGCAGCCCGGCACGTACACGTCGACCGGCACGATGCGGTCGCAGCCGCGCACCACGGAGTAGGAATAGTGGTAGTAGCCGCCGCCGTTGGCGCAGGAACCCATGGAGATCACCCAGCGCGGCTCGGACATCTGGTCGTAGACCTTGCGCAGCGCGGGCGCCATCTTGTTGCACAGCGTGCCGGCGACGATCATCACGTCGGACTGGCGCGGGGATGGACGGAACACGACGCCGAAGCGGTCGAGGTCGTAACGGGCGGCGCCCGCGTGCATCATTTCAACCGCGCAGCAGGCCAGGCCGAACGTCATCGGGAACATCGACCCGGTACGCGCCCAGTTGATCAGCTTATCGGCTGTGGTGGTGATGAAACCTTCGTTTAATACGCCTTCAATAGACATGGCTTATTCCCAATCAAGGGCACCTTTCTTCCAGATATACCAAAAACCGACCACGAATTCGGCGATGAACACCATCATCGTAATGAAACCCTGCCAGCCCAGTTCGCGCATGGAGACGCCCCACGGGAAGAAGAATGCCGTTTCCAGATCGAACAAAATAAAGAGAATCGCGACGAGGTAATACCGCACGTCGAACTTCATGCGCGCGTCTTCGAACGCTTCGAAGCCGCACTCGTAAGGAGAGAGTTTTGCAGCGTCAGGCTTGTGCGGTCCGAGCAGACGGCCCAATACCTGGGGAACAACGCCGACACCGAGGCCGACGAGCAGGAATAAGAGAACGGGGAAGTAGTTTTCGAGGTTCACGGTTGATGAGCTTAATGTTGAACGATCGGTTAGGAAGACGCCGCATGCCGCGGCGTTTTTAACGCTCGACCCCAATCAGCGTTGAGACCAGGATCAAACGACACATCCTCGTAAAAAAACCAGCTTAAGGCCTGGGTAAGGAACCCCGGCGCCCTTGCTGGCTTCTTTTTATTTATGGTGCCGACGACGAGACTCGAACTCGTACAGCTTGCGCCACTACCCCCTCAAGATAGCGTGTCTACCAATTTCACCACGTCGGCATTAAGGCCGCTATTCTACTCTGCTTTCACGCCTTTGTTAATGTGTATTGCGCTCAAACAAGGAGAAAAACGATAAAGCTTGACTAAAACTCTAGGCTAATACGGATCACTTCGGCTGCGCGGGCGCCGGAGCGGTCGCGGGCGTCGCGGGGGCCGCGGGCGCGGCCGGAGCCGGCACGGCGGCGGCGGGCACGCCGGTCGGGGCGGCCGGAGCGGGGACGCCCGCGTCCGCCGCAGGCGCGGCGGGCGCGGTCGGGATCGCCGCCGAGCCCTTGGTCTGCACCGGCACGGTGGCCTTGTCGAGCAGTCCGCCGCCGGTGCTGCCGGTGCGCTGCGTCGCCATCGAGGCCAGCGCCAGCGTGGACGCGAAGAAGATCGCGGCCGCCACGGCGGTGGACTTGGACATGAAGTTCGAGGAGCCGCTGGCGCCGAACAGGCTGCCGGAGGCGCCGGAGCCGAAGGCCGCGCCCATGTCGGCGCCTTTGCCGTGCTGCAGCAGCACCAGGCCGATGATGGCCAGGGCGGAGACGACCTGGACGACGATGATCAAATTATGCAAGGTGTTCATGCTATTCCATTCTCAGTTAACAAGTGGTTCAATCCGCGGCGTGGACAATGCCGAGGAAATCGGCCGCCTTGAGGGACGCGCCGCCTATCAGGCCGCCGTCGATGTCCGGCTGGGCCATTAATTCTTTCGCGTTGTCCGGCTTCATGCTGCCGCCGTACAGGATTTGCATGCCGCCGGCGGTGGCCGCGTCGCGCGCGGCGACCTGCTTGCGCAGCAGCGCGTGCACTTCCTGCGCCATGGCCGGGGTCGCGGTCTTGCCGGTGCCGATCGCCCACACCGGCTCGTAGGCCAGCACGATCTTGCCCAGCGCCGGGGTTTCCAGCACGTCGAGCACCGCCTGCAGCTGGGCGCACACGACCACGCCGGTCTGCCCGGCCTCGCGTTCCGCCAGCGTCTCGCCCACGCACACCACCGGGGTCAGCCCGGCGGCCAGCGCCGCCAGCGCCTTCTGCGCCACCAGCTCGTTGCTCTCCTGATGGTAGGCGCGGCGCTCGGAGTGGCCGACGATCACGTAGCGGCAAGCGAAGTCCGCCAGCATGGACGCGGCGACCTCGCCGGTGTAGGCGCCCGCCGCGAAGGCCGAGACATCCTGCGCGCCCCACGCCACCGGCGTGCCGGCCAGCGCGGCCTGGCACTGGGCCAGGTAGGGCGCCGGTGCGCACACGGCCGCGTCGGCGCGCTGGGCCGCCTTGGCCGCCAGCCCTTCGGCGACGCCGGACAACAGCACCGAAATGCTGTCGCGGCTGCCGTTCATCTTCCAATTGCCGATAACGAGTTTGCGTCGCATAGTAGCCTAATTTTTCAATAACCCGCTATTTTAACGCGAGCCGCAAAGCGGGGTCAAACCAGCGCATTCGCGTTGTTGTTCAAAAAACGATCAAATCACCCGCAGCATGATCTTGCCGATGTGGCTGCCGGCCTCCATCAGCGCGTGCGCGGCGGCCGCCTCCTCCAGCGGGAACACCTGGTGGATCACCGGCTTGATCCTGCCGGCCTCCAGCATCGGCCACACCCGCGCGCGCAGTTGCGCCGCGATCTTGGCCTTGAACGCGACGGTACGGGGACGCAGCGTGGAGCCGGTGACGGTGAGGCGGCGGCGCAGCACCTGGCCCAGGTCCAGCGTGGCCTTGGCGCCGCCCAGCAGCGCGATCACGGCGATGCGGCCGTCGTCGGCCAGGCAGTTGATCTCGCGCGGCAGGTAGTCGCCGCCCACCATGTCGAGCACGACGTCGACGCCCTTGCCGCCCGTCAGCTCCCTGGCGACGGCGGCGAAGTCCTCGGTCTTGTAGTTGATGCCGCGCTCGGCGCCCAGCCGTTCGCAGGCGCGCGCCTTGTCGTCGGTGCCGGCGGTGGCGAACACGCGGTGGCCCATGGCGGCGGCCAGCTGGATGGCCGTCACGCCGATGCCGGAGGCGCCGCCCTGCACCAGCAGCGTCTCGCCCTGCATCAGGTGGGCGCGGTCGAACACATTGCTCCAGACGGTGAAATAGGTCTCCGGCAGCGAGGCCGCCTCCAGCATGGACAGGCCCTTCGGCACCGGCAGGCACTGCTCGACGGGGGCCGCGCAGTACTCGGCGTAGCCGCCGCCCTGGGCCAGCGCGCACACCATGTCGCCCTTGCTGAAGCGGCTGCCGGCCAGGTCGCCGTCGACGATCTCGCCAGCCACCTCCAGGCCCGGCAGGTCGGACGCGCCGGGCGGCGGCGCGTAGCTGCCCTGGCGCTGGAAGACGTCGGGCCGGTTGACGCCGGCGGCGTGGACCTTGATCAGCACCTCGCCCGCCTTGAATTCGGGGACCGGACGTTCGCACAGGCGCAGCACGTCCGGCGCGCCCGGCTGGGTGATTTCGATAGCTCGCATACTGCCCTCCGCGGAAAAGGGCGATTGTACGCGGAGATGGCGGCCGCTGCATGGGCCAAAAAAACCGGGGACAGACCGCGTTTTACGAGAACATTGCTCGTAAAACGTGGTCTGTCCCCGGTTTTGCGGCTTTGCCTAGCCGCCGCCGGTGCGGGACTGGCGCGGCAAGGGGGTGTTGACCTTCCAGGCGGCCGACATGGCCTGCCCTTCCTCGATCTGCTCCTGCGTCATCTTCTTGACGATGGCGGCGCGCTGCTCGGCCGCGTTGGACGAGCCGCCGGCCGCCGCCAGGTTCCACAGCATATAGGCCAGCACGTTATCCTGCGGCATGCCACCGATGTGGTAACGGTACATCAGCCCCAGCACCTGCTGCGCGTCCGGGTGCCCCTGCTCGGCCGCCTTGCGGAACCAGACCACGGCCTGCTTGTGGTCCTGGATCACCGCGTTGCCGGTGTAGTACATGGCGCCCACCACGTACTGCGCGTCCGCCTTGCCCTTCACGGCCGCCTTGCGGTGCCAGGTCAGCGCCTTCTTGTAGTCCTGCTGCACGCCGCGGCCCATGTAATACATCAAGCCGAGCAGATGCTCGGCGTCCGTGTTGCCGGCGCGCGCCAGCGGTTCGATCTCTTTGTAGGCGAGCGCGTAATTCCGGTTGTTGTAGGCGGTGGCGCCCTCCGGAAAGCCGGCCAGCGCGGCGCCGTGCGCCCCCAGCGCCAGGCCCAGCGCGGCCATCACGTGTAATAGTTTTCTCATTTGCTTAGCATTGGGATGTTGTCTCTCTTATCGCCGCGCCGTCGCGCGGCTCCCTCGATTCCGGCTCATTTCCAGCTGACCTTGCCCAGGCCGTCGACGCTGACGTTGCGGTTCTGCGGCTTGCCGTAGACTGTGACCGAGCCCAGGCCGCTCAAGTTCAACGTCGCGTTCTGCCGCGCGTGCACGGTGGCGTTGCCCAGGCCGCTCAAGTCCAGGTTCACCGACTCGGCCTGGAACTGCTGCGCGTTCAGGCCGCCCAGTCCGCCCAGCGTCGCCTTCAGCATCTTGCTGCGGCCGCCCAGCGTGATGTAGCCGGCGCCCTGCAGGTCCAGCTCCACGCTGTCGTTCTCGCTGGCCCACAGGTGCATGCTGCCCACGCCGCCCAGCGTGGCGCGGATGTGGCGGTAGTCGCTCGACACCTTCATGCTGCCGGCGCCGTCCAGCGTGAGCTGGATCTCGTCGCCGCTGAAGCCGCTCACCTCGGTCGCGCCCACGCCCTCGGACACCAGTTCGCGCAAGCCCGGCAGCACCAGCTCGGCCCGCACCATGCCGCGGTTGAACTTGAAGCCGTGCGCCTCCATGTCCAGCTGCAGCGAGTCGCCCGTCTGCACGCTGGTGATCTTCGAGATGTAGCGCTTGTCGGCGGTGATGCTGAGCGCGGGCGTGTCGCCGCGCCGCAGCTTCAGGTCGATCACGCCGTCGAGCTTGACGCGCACGACGCGGGCGTCGATGGGGCGGCTTTCAGTGACCATGTCGTCGGCGGCGCGGGCGCCGCCCAGGAACAGGCTGAACGCGGCCAGCAGCAGGCCACAGCGGATGGAAATCATCGTCATGTCGGGTATCCTCGGAGCGGTCTTGTAATTATATCAACCAGCGAGGGCGGCCTTTTCCGCGGCGCCCGGGCGCTTGGCGGAGACGACGACGACCGGCATCTTGCCGGCGAAGGCCGGCTGTTCCAGCTTCGGTTGCGGGCGCGGCGCGGTCTTGGCCACGGCCAGGCTGGTGCCGCCCAGCAGGACGGCGGCGGCGACGAAGATGACTTCCATGTTTTTCGCGATGTTCATTTTGTACTCCCCATAAAGCGTTTTCGGTATGGAAGCACTATATCCAACACCTTCGAAACGCTTGCGGGGATTGCGACGAACTGCAAAAAACGCGTGTCAGACGACAATATCGCCGGACAGGCTAGTCGGCCGGGGCGGCCTTGGCGGGGATGCCGCAGGCGTAGCAGAAGCGGCTGAAGGCGCTCTTGCGGGCCTGGCATTGGCCGCAGTGGTCGAACAGGCCGATGCCGCAGTGGGGACAGAAATCCCTGGCCGGGTCCTTGAGGTCGACCGGGCGCTCGCAGCCCGGGCAGACGCTCTTGTCCAGCCGCGCCAGCGCGACGTCGTACCGCAGCGTTTCGCGGCGCTTGGTGTCGGGCATGGCCTCGGCGGCCTTCTGCCTTTCCAGGTAGCGCTGCAGCGAGACGATGGCCTGCCGCCCCACCAGCACGGTGACGGCGATGCCGACCAGGTAGCGCACGTAGCCGCCGTAGCTGGGCAGGTAAGGCACCAGCTCGACGAAAAAGGCGAAGCCGGCGAAGATGATGAAGCCCCACACGAACGGCCAGTATGTGCCCTTGCGCTTGTGCTTGAACAGCCAGCCCGCCGCCGCCAGCAGGGGCAGCGTGAGCAGCAGGCGGTAGCCGAACACGCGCAGCTCCCGCGCCCGCACGGCCGCCTCGTACGGCGCCTGGGCCTCGCGCGACAGTTCGTCCCATTGCAGCTGCGCCTTGTCGCGCGACTGGCTGGCGTCCAGGTAGGCTTGCTGCTGCGCCTCCACCGCCGCCAGCGCCGCGCGTTCGGCGGCCTTCAGCGCGTCCAGGTCGCGCGTGCGGCGCAGCAGTTCGGGGTCCTGCTCGGGCCTGGCGGTGGCGTTGCGCGTGGCCAGCCAGTTGTCGAATGTCTCGCGCGCCGACTGCGTGTTCGCGGCGGCCACGTTGTGCTTCTGGCGCGCCTGTTCCAGCGCGGCGCTGGCCTCGGCCTGGTGCTTCCGCTCGCGCTCCAGCGCCTCGCGCACCCGGGGCGTGCGCTGCGCATCCATGAACTGCTCCAGCGCGAGCTGCCGCTCGACGCCGCCCAGGTTGCCGACCACCTTGCCGCCCAGGCCGATCAGGAAGCCGGCGAAGGCCAGCGCCACCAGCCACAGGCCGCGCTGGAACCATTTCTCGGACAGCCGCAGTGCTTTGCTCATGTTGTTCCTGTGTCGGATTGAAGGCCCGGCGCGGCGGTCCTGGTCCGGCTGCCGGACGCCACCCTTCCCATCATAGGCGATGTCGCGGTGGCCCAGCGCTTCGCAAATGCCGCGTCATACCGCGCGCCGCTCACTGGAACTCGTAGCGCAGCCCCACCGTCAGCGTGCGGCCGGGGATAGAGCGCTGGCGCACGATGTTGCTCACGCCCTCCGTGATGCCGCCGTCCTCCGATTCGGTGATGCCGATCTTGTCGAACAGGTTGTTGACGCCCAGCGTGGCGACCAGGCCCTTGGCTATCGTGTATTGGAGGAAGGGATGGACCACCACGTAGCCCGGCATCACCAGTTCATTGCTGTCCTGCGCGTAGGAGGACGAGGTGCCGACGATGCTGGCCCCCAGGCGCAGTTTGCCCGCGCTGTAGGCGGGCGCCAGGTTGTAGATCAGTTTCGCGCTGCGCTTGGGCCGGTGGCCGACCAGGGCCGGATTCTGTTCGTCCGAAGCGATCTTGGCGGCGGTATAGGTCACGCCGCCGTCCAGCGTGAAGCCGCCGCGCCGGTAGCTGCCCTCGATTTCGATGCCCGGCGCGCGGTAAGTGCGGTTGTACTGCTGTAGCGCCTCCCAGCTGGCGGAGTAGATTTCATTGGTCTTGGCCAGGAAGGCGGTCACGAACACGCCGTAATTGCGGCCGCGGAACTTCACGCCGGCTTCGTATTGGTCGACCATGCTGACCGAGTCGCGCTGGTTGGCCTGGCCGGCCGGCCCCAGCTTGCCAAAGGCCAGGCGATCCGCGTTGGCGCGGCCGCCGCGGCTGACGCGGGCGAACAGCGCCAGGTCCTTGTCGACGCTGTAGTTGACGCCGGCCGAGTAGGAATTGTAGCCGTAGTCGTAGTTGACCGGGCTGGGATGCGCCTTGTCGACCAGCGAGACGCTTTGCTCCGGGGCGGAGATGAGGCCGTCCCCGTTCACGTCGAACGGCGCCTGCACGCTGCCGGCCACGCGGCCGCGCGCCTTGCCGCTGTCGCGGCGCGCGCTGGCGTCGAAGTTCCAGGGGCCGGTCTCCATCCCCAGCGACAGGTAGGGCGCGCCGATGTCGACGCGCATATCGTAATAGCGGGTGCAGCAGTTGCCCCAGTACGGCACGCCGTAGGCCAGCAGGCCGCCCTCGCCGAGCTTGGCGCCGGCGGCGTTGTAGACGTCGACCAGCGCGCTGTCGCGGCCCACCGTCTGCAGCCACGTGCTCCACACCCACGACGTTTCGATGTTCTGCCTGGCCGTGTACAGGCCCAGCAGCAGCCGGCCCTGCGCGCCGCCCAGCGCGAGCTTCCTGGACAGCTGCAGGTCGTTGGCGAAGTTGTCCAGGTTGTTGATCTCGGTGTTGAACAAATGGGTGCGGTTGAGCAGGCCGTTGCCGCCCACCGTGCCCGGGTCGACGGCCTGGCCGGCCAGCGGCCCGGTGGCGTACCTCATCGTCGCGCCGGCGCCGCCGACCGCCGCCGCGATGCTGGCGGCGCTGGCCGATTCGGCCACGAAGGGCGCGATGAAATGGCCGCTGTTGGCCGCGAACTTGCCCTTGTCCAGTATCGACCAGTTCCGGTCCAGATCGAAGTTCAGCTCCCAGCCGAGCTGCCTGACCCGGGCGTGCATGCCGTCCCGCGGCGCGTACCGGCGGCCGCGGTTGTTCCCGTCCAGGCTGTAGGCCGAGGTCCAGTGCGGCGTGTAGGGCGTGTCGCGCTTGGGATCGAAGCCGGGGATGGCGGACAGCGCGGGATCGGCGTTGCCGCCGGCGGCCAGCAGCGGCTGCGGCATATAGGCCGCGGCGCGGTCGTCGAGCAGCTTGACGTACAGGCGCGCGTAGCCATGGCTGAAATTGCGGGTGAGGTTGCCTTTGATCTGGCCGCCCCGTTCCGACAGGCCGGTATGGCGCACGCCCTCGCCGCCGCGGTAGAAGCCGCCGATATGCGCGTTCCAGTCGCCGCCGATCGGGCCGCCGAATTCGAAGTCGTAGCGCGTCTGGCCGAAGTTCAGGCCGCGCGTGACGCCCAGGGAACCGCCCTTCTCCCGGCCGGTCTTGCTGATGAAGTTGAGCACCCCGCCGGCCGAGTTGCTGGCCAGCGTGGAGGCCGAGCCGCCGCGGATCGCCTCCATGCGCTCGATGTTGCTGTCGGCCCGCAGGAAGATGTCGGCGTTGCCGAAGGCGATGTCGCCGAACTCGAGCACCGGCAAGCCATCCTCCCACAACTGCACGAACTTGGCGCCGCCGCCCGCCACCGGCAAGCCGCGCACGCTGATGTTGGCGTTGCCCTCGCCGCCCGAGCTCTCGACGTGGATGCCAGGAATGCTGTGCAGGAGTTCGGCCGACGAGCGCGCGCCGGCGTCCTGGATTTGCGTCTCCGACAATTTGCTCACCGAGACGCTCGAGCGCATCGTCGCGCGCCGCGACGAGGTGCCGGTGACGACGACGGTATTCAAGCCCAGCACGTCGTCCGCCTTCCCGGGGATGGCGTCGGCCGGGGGCGGCGCGCCTTCGTGGGCCTGGGGTGCTTGCTCCACCTGCGCCGCCGCCGGCGCCTGCATGGCTATGATCGCGGTCGCGGCGGCCATCGCCCATGGCCGCGCCGCGCGCGGGTATCGGTTCATTTCGCCTCCCGATTCAATCGCCCCGCCCCGGAAATTTGGCGAGGGGTCTCCGATTCTACCCCCGTCGGCGGCGGCCCACGACCCCATTTACGCCGGCGCCGCGCCGCGGCCGGCGGCGCCCCGCAATCTGTTGCCCGCGCGCGCCACTTGGGCGTAAACTACGCCAGGCAGCGCAGTGCAAGTCCATTAAAAGGCACCAGGAATGAGCTCCTCCTCAAGCACCGGCCATGTTGATCGTCGACCACACGCCCGCCTGCGCCAGCCATGGGCCGCATGACGCGCCGCGCCGCTGAGCGGGGCGCGCTGCCCGCCGCGCTGGGCGCCGCGCTGCTGGCGCTGTGCGGCCTCGGCCGCGCCGCCGCGCCGCCGGAGCCGCGCCCCTCGGCCGGCGCCGTGCGCGGCCAATCGGTCCAGCACATCTCGGTCTGGATGCACCAGGGCGGGGACGGCGCCGAGTTCTCGGCGGTGCGGCGTGCGGCGGACGCCTTCAACCGCGGCCAGCGCGCCTACCGCGTCGACCTGGCCGCCGCCTCCTACACCGGCAACTACACGGAGCGCGTGCATGGCGCCGCCGCGACCGGCACGCTGCCCTGCCTGCTCGAATTCGACGGCCCCTACCTGTACGGCTTCGCCTGGCGGGGCTATTTGCAGCCGATAGACCGCTACATGCCGCGGACCTTGCTGGACGACGTGCTGCCGTCGGTGATCGCGCAAGGCACGTACGACGGCCGCCTGTACAGCCTGGGCCAGTTCGAATCGGGCCTGGGCCTGTGGGGCAACCGCGCCCACCTGCGCGCCGCCGGCGTGCGCATCCCCACCTTCGCCCGCCCGTGGACCCTGGCCGAGTTCGAGCGGGCGCTGGAGCGGCTGGGCGCGGTGGCGGGCGTGGACTACCCGCTCGACATGAGCTTCTACGCCAGCCTGGGCGAGTTCTACAGCTATGCCTACGCCCCCCTGCTGCAAGGATTCGGCGGCGACCTGATCGAGCGCCGCCATTACCGCTCGGCCAAGGGGGTGCTCGACGGCGCGGCGTCGGTGGCCGCGATGCGCCATTTGCAACGCTGGCTGGCGCGCGGCTGGACCCGCGTCGTGCAGGACCGGGCCGACGACTTCGCGCGGCGGCGCGCGGCGCTGCTGTGGAACGGACACTGGCACTATCCCGCCCTGCGCAAGGCGCTGGGCGACGACCTGCTGCTGCTGCCCCTGCCGGACTTCGGGCGCGGCAGCAAGACCGCCACCGGCTCGTGGAACTGGGGCATCACCGCCTCCTGCCCGTTCCCGGCCGGCGCCGGCGCCTTCCTGGCGCATCTGATGTCGACCGCGGAGGTGTTACGCATCAGCAATGCCAACGGCGCGATTCCGGCCCGGCGCTCCAGCCTGGCCCGCTCGCCGCTGTACGGCGCCGGCGGCCCGCTGCGGCTGTACGCCCGGCAAATCAGCGCCGGACGGGGCATCACGCGGCCCGTCACGCCCGCCTACGAGGCGATAGGGCGGGCCTTCTCGCAGGCCGTCGGCGCGATCGCCGCCGGCGGCGACGCCCAGGCCGAACTGAGCAAGGCGGCCGCCGCCATCGACCGCGACCTCGCGGCCCACCGCCATTATCCGCTGCGCTGACGCCCCATGAATTTCGGAATCAAACGCAAACTGCTGCTGGTGTTGGCCGGCGTGCTGGCCTTCTCCGGCGCGCTCGACGCGCTGCTGGCGTCGTATTACACCCGGCAGCAGAACCAGGAGTCCGCCTTCGCCGGCCTGGGCCGCGATTTGCTCGCCTGGCAGAACGACCTGCGGGCGACCACCGTGCACATGCGCAAAGTGGCCGTGGCCGCCGTCGGCGACCTGATCGTGCTCAGGCAACTGGCCGAGCTGGAAGTGTTCGCCTTCCAGTTCGCCGTCGCCGCCAAGGACGGGCCGGCCAGGGAGCAGGCGCGCACCCTGGGCTACGGCAAGTCCGTGTCCCTGAACCGCCTGTCGCTGGTGTTGCGCACCGGCGGCTACTCCAGCATCGCGGTGTACAGCCGCGGCGAGTTGAGCCATTACGTGTCCGAACACGAGGCGGGCATGGCGCTGCCCCGGGGCGGCGCCGGGGCCGTCTGGCTGTCGGCGCCGGCCGACGCCGGCGGCAACCTGCCCACGCGCGAATGGCCCGCCTGGCGCGAGGACCGGCCGCCGGCGGACATCGCCCGCCAGGCGCCGCGGGTCGCCGGGCCGCAGGTGTCGTTCAGCTTTCCCACCCCGGACAGCAGCGCGATCGAGGTGGCGGTGCCGGTGCAGGGCCAGGTGATCGATTATCCGGCCGAGCTCGAGGCGCTGCCGGAACGCGCGGTCACGCAGGTGGCGATCGCCGGCCTGGACGGCGGGCGCGACAACGTCTCCGCCGCCGGCACGGCCACCTTCGCCACGGTGGTGTTCCGCAAGCGCATAGACCAGGCCCATCTGCGCGCGATCGCCGGCAAGACCGGCCACTGGCCGGCCATCTTCTCGCCCGACGGCGCCCACCAGCAACAGCTGCCCGGGGCCGCCTTGCCGCCGCGGGACTGGGGGCTGGGCGACTCGCCGGCCGGCGCGGGCGGCGCCGGCCCGTCCGCCATCCGGCGGCGCAGCGTCGACAGCGCGCTGGGGCCCTACTACGTCGCCCTGCTGCCCTGGCAATTCGAGGGACAGCGGCCCCTGCTGCTGGGCATGGCCGCGTCGCGCGTGAACACCATGCACAACGTGCGCCAGACGGTCACCGGCATCCTGGCCGCCGCCGGCCTGACCATGGCGCTGAGCATCGCCATCGGCGTCTTCTGGCTGGGGCGCATCGTCAACCCCATCCTGCGCCTGACCGCCGCCGTCAAGGACATCAGCCGCCGGCGCCAGGCCACCGCGGCCATGGATGGACAGAACCCGGCCGACTACCTGCGGCCGCTGGCGATCGAGGCGGGGGACGAGATCGGCGACCTGGGGGCCGCCTTCAACGTGATGATCGCCGAGCACCGGCAAGCCTTCGAAACGCTGGAACTGCGGGTGCAGGCGCGCACCGCCGAACTGCGGCAGCAGACGCGCTACCTGCGCGCGCTGATCGACACGCTGCCGCTGGTGGCCTGGATCAAGGACGCCGACGGCAACTACCTGGCGGCCAACCAGGCCACCGCCGACGCCTGCGGGCGCGGCACGGACGAGATGGTGGGCCTGTCCGACTTCGACCTCTGGCCGCGCGCGCTGGCGCTGCAATACCGCGCCGACGACGCCGACGTCATGGCCAGCGGCCGGCCGAAGACGGTGGAGGAGGCGCTGTCCACGCCCAACGGGACCTACTGGATCGAAACCTTCAAGGGACCGGTGCTGGACGAGGATGGCACGGTGCTGGGCACGGTGGGCGCGGCGCGCGACATCAGCGAGCGCAAGGCGGCCGAGGCGGCGCGCGACGCCGCCCTGCACCAGGCCACGCGGCTGGCGCGGCTGCGCAGCGAGTTCATCGCGCAGATGAGCCATGAGTTGCGCACGCCGCTCAACGCCATCCTCGGCTACGCCCAGATCCTGCGGCGCGACCGGCGCCTGACGGAACAGCAGGCGAACGGGCTGGCGACCATCCAGGAGAGCGGCCAGCACCTGCTGGCCCTGATCAACGACATCCTCGACCTGTCGCGCATCGAATCGGAAAAACTCGAGCTGTCCCTGGCGGAGGTCAACCTGCCGGGCTTCCTGCAGGTGGTGGCCGACATCATCCGCGTCAAGGCCGATGAGAAGGGCTTGCTGTTCACCTACGACGGCGCCGCGCTGCCGCCCAGCGTGCGCCTGGACAGCAAGCGCCTGCGCCAGATCCTGCTCAATTTGCTGGGCAACGCCGTCAAGTTCACCGACCGCGGCGAGGTCGTCCTGCGGGTGCGCCGCGGCGCCCCGACCAGTGACGACGCCACCGCGCGCCTGCGCTTCGAGGTGCGGGACAGCGGCATCGGCATGGACGCGGAGCAGCGCTCGCGCCTGTTCCAGCCGTTCGAACAAGTGTCCGCCCCCGAGCGGCGCGAGGGCGGCGCGGGACTGGGCCTGGTCATCAGCCGCCAGCTGGTGCGGCTGATGGGCGGCGAGATCACGGTCGAGAGCGAGCCCGGCAGGGGCAGCCTGTTCTGGTTCGAATTGACGCTGCCGTGTGGCCCCGGCCGGGCCCGCCCGTCGCGGGAGCGGCTCAACGCGACCGGCTACGAGGGGGCGCGCAGGAAAGTGCTGGTGGTCGACGACATGCGGCAAAACCGCGCCATGCTGGTCGATCTGCTGACCATGCTGGGCTTCGACACCACCGAGGCGGCCAACGGCCTGGACGCGCTCGGCGTGGCGGCCCGCGTCGAACCCGACCTGATCATGATGGACCTGATGATGCCGGTGATGGACGGCCTGGAGACGACGCGCCGCATACGGCTTCTGCCGGGGACGCTGGCGCGGGTGCCCATCGTCATCGTCACCGCCAGCGCGTCCCAGGGCGACGAGGCGAACAGCCTGGCCGCCGGCGCCAGCGCCTTCGTCGCCAAACCGATCGAACAGGAAGTCCTATTGAGGACGTTGGAGGCGCAGTTGGGACTGCGCTGGGTCTACGAGGCGGCGCCGGCGCCGGAGGACGAGGAGGACGGGGAGGAGCCGGAGCCGCCGCCGCTGCCGCCGCCGGAGGAAATGGCGGTGCTGCACCGGCTCGCCTTGACGGGCAATATGCGCAAGATCCGCCAGCACGCCGACCACCTGAAACAGCTGGACCCGCGCTATGCCTGGCTCGCCAGGAGGTTGCACAGCCTGGCGGCGAACTACCAGTCGAAGGCGATCGTCGCCCTGGTCGAACGCTACCTGGAGTCATAGGCGCCGGGCGCGCGCCCGGCGGCGCGCTACGCCGACTCCGCGTCCGCCACCGGCCGCGGGGCCGCGGGCTGGCGCCGCCGCGCCCACGTCGCGCGGTGCCAAAGCGCCTCCAGCGGCCCCTGCGCATGGCCGCGCAGCCACCACGCGCTGAACGCGCACTGGACGGTCGCCAGCGCGACGCCGATCAGCAGGCAGGCGCTCGCGCCCGTGTGCTTGTACAAGCCCAGGCCGAAGCCGTAGTAGATGCTCGTGCCGACGATGGATTGCGTCACGTAACTGGTCAAACTCATGCGCCCCAGCGGCGCCAGCGCGCGCTGCAGCCCGGCCACCGGTGTGTGCCAATACAGCAGCACGAAGGACGACACCAGCACCAGCATGAACGCCAGGTTGGACCAGGAGCTGACGATGGTGTCCAGCGGACGCCGCAACGCCACCTCGGGTATCCAGCCGCCCAGGCCGGACTTGGCCAGATACAGCGGCACGAACAGCGCCGCCGCCGCGCCCAGCGTCCTGCGCCAGAAGCGCTGGCTGTCAGGCGTGCGCGTGAACAGCGCGGCGCGTCCGGCCAGCATGCCCAGCATGAACAGCGCGGGGATCTGGAACAGCCGGCCCACCTCCCAGCTCCACAGCACCACCCCCTCCTTGCCGTTGGTGAGGTTGCCCAGCCAGACGGCGGTCAGCGAGTCGCCCGTCATGTAGGCGTTGGCGCGGCCGAAGTAGGCCCAGGACGCGGGGTCGCCCAGCCTGGCCTGCGGGTCCGGCAGCGCGCGCAGCAGGTCCAGCCACGCGGCGGGCTGCAGCAGCAGGAAGGCGGCGATCGCCAGCACGACGCCGCCGCGCAGGCGGGCCACGGGAATCAGCACCAGGCCGATGGCGGCGTAGATCGTCAGGATGTCGCCGTGGTAGAACAGGGAATTGACCATGCCGAAGCCGAACAGCAGCACCATGCGCCAGGCGAAGCGCGGCCGGAAGTCCTCGCCCCGCTGCTCGCGGCCCTGGTACTGGATCAGGAAAGTGAGGCCGAACAGCAAGGCGAAAATCGCATAGGATTTGCCGCCGAAGAGGAAGAAGGCGCCGTCCCACACCGCCTTGTCGACGGCCTGCAGCCAGGCCGGCAGGCCCGCCGGGGTGAAGTACAGGTCGAAGTGCTCGATGTTATGCAACAGCATGATCGACACGATGGCGAAGCCGCGCAAGGCATCGATCACGTCCAGCCGGGAAGTCGTAGGGGTCATTTCGCTCGCCTGAGATGAATGTCAGGCGACATCCTAGCTGTTAGCGCTCTCAATTTAAAGAAAAATAATGGTTGCGGCTATGGCGTTTGTTTAGAATTCCATGGTCGCCGTCCGCCGGACGGGCGAACATGGCAAAAGTTCCCGGTCGGGACCGGAAGCCGGTAAGATGCCGGCATCCCAACAACAACTTGAAACTTGCCATGAACAAGTCCGTACGCCACGCCATGCTGGGCGTGTTAGCGCTAGCCCCCTTGATTTCGCACGCCGCCGTGGTCACCGCCGGCGAAAAGCTGTACCAGGCCCACTGCGCCGCCTGCCACGGCGCGAAACTGGAGGGCGCCGCCGGCCCCAGCCTGGCGGACCAGACCTGGATACACGGCGCCCCCACCAAGGCCAACCTCATCAAGATCATCGGCAAGGGCGTGGTGGACAAGGGCATGCCGGCCTGGTCGCCAACCTTGAGCGCCGGCCAGATCGCGTCGCTGGCCGATTACATCGCGCCGGGCGCCCGCGCGGCGGCGCCAGCGGCGGCGGCGGCGCCGGCCAAGGCCGCCGAAGCGGCGCCCGCCAAACCGCAGGCCACGCTGGACGGCTTCAAGCTGCCGAAAGGCTTCCGCATTTCCGTGTTCGCCGAAGGCGTCGAAACCGCCCGCTCGATGGCGGTGTCCGACAGCGGCGTGGTCTACGTCGGCTCGCGCAAGGCGGGCAAGGTCTACGCGCTGGTCGACCAGAACAAGGACGGCGTGGCCGACAAGGTCGTCACCATCGCCGAGGGCCTGCAGAACCCCATCGGCGTGACGCTGCTGAACGGCGCGCTGTACGTGGCCGAGATTTCGCGCATCATCCGCTTCGACAATATCGACGCCAGCTACGCCGCCAAACCCGCCTACAAGGTCGTGAAGGCGGACCTGCCCAAGGAGACCTGGCATGGCGAGAAATACATCAAGACCGGCCCGGACGGCAAGATCTACGTGCCGATCGGCGCGCCTTGCAACACCTGCAACAAGGAGGACGAGGCCTACTCGAAGATCTGGCGCATGAACGCGGACGGCGGCAACTGGGAAGAGTACGCGCGCGGCATCCGCAACACGGTGGGCTTCGCCTGGCATCCGGTGACCAAGGAGATGTGGTTCACCGATAACGGCCCGGACATGATGGGCGACAACTCGCCGTCGTGCGAACTGAACGTGGCGCCCAAAGCCGGCCTGCACTTCGGCTTCCCCTATTGCCACGGCGGCGTGCTGCCCGATCCCGAATTCGGCAAGGGCCGCGCTTGCGAGCAGTACGTCGCGCCGGTGGCGAAGCTGGGGCCGCACGTGGCCCCGCTGGGCCTGGCCTTCTACACCGGCACCAGGTTCCCGCAGCAGTACCGCAACAACCTGTTCGTCGCCGAGCACGGCTCGTGGAACCGCGAGAACAAGATCGGCTACAAGGTCAGCCTGGTGACGCTGTACGACAGCAAGGTGGTCAGCACGACGACCTTCATCGACGGCTTCCTGCGCGGCGCCGACGACGTGGCCGGCCGTCCGGTCGACATCGCCACGCTGGCCGACGGCTCGCTGCTGGTCTCGGACGACTTCGGCGGACGCGTCTACCGCGTCACCTACGAGGGCAAACCGGAAGCGAAGTAAGCGCCACCGGCAGGCACTAACGGTGAGTGCGCAGGTAGGCCAGGATGTCGGCCACCTGCCGCTCGTCCCCGATGCCCCAGAAGCGCATCCTGGTGCCGGGGACCACGTCCCCCGGCGCGCGCAGGAACGCCGCCAGGGTCTGGTCGGACCAGACGATGCCCGACTTCCTCATCGCCTCCGAATACTTGTAGCCCGCGTCCGATCCGGCGCACCGGCCCACGATGCCGTTCAACTGCGGCCCGAACACGCTGCGCGCCGACGGCCCCACCTGGTGGCAGCCGGCGCAGCGCGCGAACGCCGCCCTCCCCGCTTCCGCATCGCCCGCCGCCCAGGCCGCGGGCATCATCCACGCCGCCAACACCAGGAACGGAATATTCATCCTTATCATGGCAGCAGATGGCCGAGCAGCATCCGCTTGTCGTACTCGGCCTGAAGGTTCAGCCAGAACTGGGCGCTAACCTTGAAGCGCTTGCCCAGCCTTTGCGCCAGGTCGGCCGTAATCGCTTCACGCCGATCAACGACGGTGGCAAGGACCTCCTGCCCGACCTCGATCTCTTGCGCCAACTGTGAGATCGTCAAGCCCAGAGGCTGCAGGAACTCGGCGAGCAAAATCTCGCCAGGGTGGATTTCCTCCAGACGCGTCCTCATAAACAACTCCTAGTGATAGTCAACGATCTCGACATCGTAAGCGCCATCCGGGCGCCACGTAAAACAGATCCGCCAGCGGTCGTTAATCCGGATACTACATTGCCCCGCCCGGTCACCGCCCAGGCGCTCGAGCCTGTTGCCTGGCTGTGACTTCAGCTCTTCCAACCGCGTCGCGGCGTGCAGCATCAAGAGCTTGCGCCTCGCCGCGTTTTCTATGTACCGCAATCGGCCCACAGGCTGGCTGCGGAAAAGTAACTCGGTTTCCTTCGTCGCAAATGACCGGATCATGTGAATGTACTCCGTCGAGTGGCCGCCCGCAAACCCGGCTTCCCCGAACGAGCATGACCTCAAAAACTTCGGCTGCGTTTGATCGCGGCCAAACGGCGCCACCGTCCAAGGATTCATACCTCGCTCGCGCCGCCAGTCCAAGACCTCATACGGCGCGCAGCCGAACGCGCCACAAATACCTTTAGAAACAACAACTTGCAGCACAGCCCAAGCGGGCACACCGATTGCTAATAAAGATGGCAATCCCGCGGCGCCCCGCCGCGGTCCTGACCACGACGGAGACCGCAATGCACAAGAAAAAACGTCCTCTTACGCTGTACATCATGCTGGCCATGCTGGCCGGCATCGCGGTGGGCTACGCCTGCCACACGCTGTTCCCGGACAAGAAAATGACCGCCGACATCTCGGCCCACATCTCGCTGGTGAGCGACGTCTTCCTGCGCCTGATCAAGATGATCATCGCGCTGCTGGTGTTCTCCACGCTGACGGTCGGCATCGCCAACCTGGCCGACGGCAAGGCCGCCGGACGCATCGGCGCCAAGGCCTTCGGCTGGTTCATGCTGGCCTCGCTGACGTCGCTGACCTTGGGCATGGTGCTGTCCAACATCATGCAGCTGGGGACCAACCTCGGCCTGCCGCTGCCGCCGTCCGACGCCGCCACCGGCCTGAAAACCGCCGCCTTCACGCTCAAGGACTTCGTCTCGCACGTGGTGCCGAAGTCGCCGATCGAGGCCATGGCCAACAACGAGATCCTGCAGGTGCTGGTGTTCTCGCTGTTCTTCGGCAGCGCGCTGGGCGCGCTGGGCGAATCGGGCAAGCGCCTGACCGCCGTGATCGATGAGCTGGCCCAGGTGATGCTGAACATCACCGGCGCCATCATGAAAATGGCCCCGCTGGCGGTGTTCGCGGCGATGGCCTCGGTGGTCACCACCAACGGCCTGGGCATCCTGGCCACCTTCGCCAAATTCATGGGCGGCTTCTACCTCGGCCTGGTTTGCCTGTGGGCGCTGCTGATCGTGGCGGGCCTGGCGGTGGTCGGTCCGCGCATCTTCAAGCTGCTGGCCCTGATCCGCGAACCCTTCCTGCTGGCCTTCTCCACCGCCAGCTCGGAAGCCGCCTATCCCAAGATGCTGATCGCGCTGGACAAGTTCGGCGTGCCGCGCCGCATCTCCAGCTTCGTGCTGCCGATGGGCTATTCCTTCAACCTGGACGGCTCGATGATGTATTGCACCTTCGCCGTGCTGTTCATCGCCCAGGCCTACGGCATCGACCTGTCGGTCGGCACCCAGATCACCATGCTGCTGGTGCTGATGCTGACCTCCAAGGGCATCGCCGGCGTGCCGCGCGCCTCGCTGGTGGTGATCGCCGCCACGCTGACCCAGTTCAACATCCCCGAGGCCGGCCTGCTGCTGTTGATGGGCGTGGACCAGTTCCTGGACATGGGCCGCTCGGCCACCAACGCGGTGGGCAACGCCATCGCCACGGCCGTCGTCGCCAAGTGGGAGGGCGCGCTGGGCGAGCAGGAAGCGCGGAAGGACACGCAAAAGGACGAGCACACCTACGTGCACGCCGCCTAAGGCCATATCCCGCGTCCCCGCGCCACCGGGGACGCCCGCGGTTTGCTATAGTTGCCCATGATGCCAGCCCAGCCCGACACCCTCCCCCCCGCCCAGGCCCACGCGCGCCGGCCGCACCGCGCCCGCACCTTCTGGGGCCTGGTGCTGCTGGCCGGGCTGGCGCTGCCCTACCTGGCCTACTGGTGGGTCGATTCCCTGGCCACCGAGCGCCTGCGGGCGGCGGGCGCGCAACGGCTGGAGGTGTACGCCACCAGCCTGGAAAACCTGCTCGACAAATACGACTTCGTGCCGCGCATGCTGGAACTGGACAAGGACGTGGTCGCGCTGCTGGAACGCCCCGGCGACGAGGCCCTGCGCAACGGCGTCAACGAATACCTGGAGGGCATCAACCGCCAGGCCGGCTCCAGCACCATCTACGTGGTCAACCTGCTGGGCCGCACGCAGGCGGCCAGCAACTGGCGCCAGAAGGACAGCTTCGTCGGCGACGACGTCGGCTTCCGCCCCTACCTGAAGGACGCGCTGCGCGGCCAGCCCGGCGGCTTCTACGGCGTCGGCACCACCAACGGCGAGCCGGGCTACTTCTACGCGCACGGCATCTACAAGAACGGCCGCATGCTGGGCGTGGCGGTGGTGAAGGTGAACATCGAGGAACTGGAAAAGAACTGGGCCCAGGGCGCGGACAAGGTGATGCTGGTGGACGCCAACGGCGTCATCTTCCTCACCTCGGCGCGGGCCTGGAAATACAAGACGCTGCGGCCGCTGGCGGCCGACGTGCGGGCCCAGCTGGAACACACGCGGCAATACCACCGCCAGCCGCTGACGGCGCTGACGCTGGCGTCGGACCAGCCGCAGGCCAACGGCACCCGCCTGTTGGCCATCCGCGACACCGGCGCCGGCCTGGCGGCCGCGCCGCCGCGCATGCTGGCGCAGACCCGCTCGCTGGCGCCGCGCGACTGGACCTTCATCTACCTGTCCGACCTGAGCCAGGCGCGCGGCAACGCCCGCGTCGCCTTCCTGTTCGCGCTGCTGGCCTACGGCTTCCTGCTGCTGCTGTTCCTGCTGTGGCGCCAGCGCCTGCGGGCCAAGGAGGACCTGCAGCACGCCTACGACGACCTGGAGCGCATGGTCGACGAACGCACCGCCAGCCTGGCGCGCATGACGCAGGACCTGAGCAAGGAGGTGGACGTGCGGCGCGAGGCCGAGCAGCGCCTGCACATCACCCAGAACGAGCTGTTCCAGGCCGGCAAGATGGCGGTGCTGGGGCAGATGTCGGCCAGCATCACGCACGAGCTGAACCAGCCGCTGACGGCGCTGCGGACCATGTCCGACAACGCCGTGCTGCTGTTCGACCGCGGCCGCATGGACGACGTGAAGCACAACCTGAAGACCATCTCGCAGGTCGTGGCGCGCATGGGCAGCATCACCGGCAAGCTGAAAAGCTTCGCGCGCAAGTCCAACGCCGAGCTGGAGGCGGTGTCCGTGCACACCGCGATCTCGAACGCGCTGGTGCTGGTCGAGCGCCGCCTGCAGCTGGACAAGGTGACCTTCCAGCTGCGCATCGCCGAGGCCGACATCTACGCGCTGTGCGACAGCAACCGGCTGGAGCAGGTGCTGCTGAACCTGATGACCAACGCGCTGGACTCGATGGCCGGCTGCCCCGTGCGGCGGCTGGGGCTGGAGGTGACGGGCGCGGACGGGCAGGTGCGCATCGGCGTGTCCGACAGCGGCCCCGGCCTCACGGACGAGGCGCGCGCACGGCTGTTCGAACCTTTCTACACCACCAAGCCGCAAGGCGAGGGACTGGGGCTGGGGCTGGCCATCTCGGAGCAGATCGTGCGCGACTTCGGCGGCACGCTGCGCGCCGAGCAATGCGAGACCGGCGCCTGCTTCGTCATCGAACTCAAAGCGGCGCAGGAGACATGATGGACGACATAGAAGTGATCCTGGTCGAGGACGACCCCGCCGTGCGCGCCGGCAGCGAGCAGGCGCTGGACCTGGCCGGCTTCACCGTGCGCAGCTTCGAGAGCGCCGAGCCGGTGTGCAAGCTGCTGCGGCCGCACATGCCGATGGTGCTGGTGAGCGACGTGCGCCTGCCCGGCATGAGCGGGCTGGACCTGCTGGAGGCCGCGCGCGCCATCGATCCCGAGCTGCCGGTGATCCTGGTGACGGGCCACGGCGACATCGCCATGGCGGTGCAGGCGATCCAGGACGGCGCCTACGACTTCATCGAGAAGCCCTACTCCTCCGAGCAGCTGGCCGACGTGGCGCGGCGCGCGGCCGACAAGCGCCGCCTGCAGCTGGAGGTGCACACGCTGCGCCAGCGCCTGGAGCACAACGCCGGCATCGACGCCTGCCTGCTGGGCAACGCCCCCGCCATGCTGGCGCTGCGCCGGCTGATCCTGGACGTGGCCGACCAGCCGGCCGACGTGCTGATCTACGGCGAAACCGGCACCGGCAAGGAACTGGTGGCGCGCTGCCTGCACCAGTACAGCGAGCGCAGCCGGCACCACTACGTGGCCATCAATTGCGGCGCGATCCCGGAGACCATCTTCGAAAGCGAGTTGTTCGGCCACGAGCCGGGCGCCTTCACCGGCGCCGCCAAGCGCCAGGTGGGCAAGATCGAGCACGCGTCGCAGGGCTCGCTGTTCCTGGACGAGATAGAAAGCCTGCCGCTGGCGATGCAGGTCAAGCTGCTGCGGGTGCTGCAGGAGCGCTACATCGAGCGGCTGGGCTCCAACCAGCCGGTGCAGCTGGACGTGCGCGTCATCGCCGCGGCCAAGGTGGATTTGAAGGAGTATTCGGACCAGGGCAAGTTCCGCAGCGACCTGTACTACCGCCTCAACCTGATCGTGCTGCGCATCCCGCCGCTGCGCGAGCGCCGGGAAGACATTCCGATGCTGTTCGAGCACTTCATGCTGGACGCGGCGGCGCGCTACAAGCGCCCCGCCCCGGTGGTGCCGCCGGCGCACATGCAGGCGCTGATGGCGCACGACTGGCCCGGCAACGTGCGCGAGCTGCGCAACGCGGCCGACCGTTTCGTGCTGGGGCTGACCGCCGGCGCCGGGGCCAACGCGCCGCTGCCGCTGGCCGACCAGGTCGGCGCCTTCGAGCGCATGCTGATCGAGAACGAGCTGCGCAACGCCGGCGGCAGCGTCGCCGAGGCCTGCGCCGCGCTCGGCCTGCCCAAGCAGACCATGTACCACAAGATGCAAAAGTACGGCATCAGCGCCGACGACTACCGCCCCCAAAATTAAAAAGGGGTCAGGTTCGGTATTAAAAAAATACCGACCTGACCCCTTTTTACGGTATTAAAAAAAATACCGAACCTGACCCCTTTTTAACGCCGTCCGGCGCCGCGCGGGACGATAAAAAAAACCGCCAGGCTTGCGCGCTGGCGGTTTTTTCATGGGGCCTTGGCGATTACTGCGCCGCGGCTTGCGCTTCCTCGGCGGCTTTCATCGACAGCTTCAGGCGGCCGCGGTCGTCGGTTTCCAGAACCTTGACGCGCACTTGCTGGCCTTCCTTCAGGTAGTCGGCGACGGCGTTCACACGCTCGTTGGCGATCTGCGAGATGTGCAGCAGGCCGTCCTTGCCCGGCATCACTTGCACGATGGCGCCGAAGTCCAGCAGTTTCAGCACGGTGCCGTCGTAGGTCTTGCCCACTTCGACCGACGCGGTCAGCTCTTCGATGCGGCGCTTGGCTTCCTGGCCGGCGGCGGCGTCCACGGAGGCGATGGTGACCACGCCCTCGTCGCTGATGTCGATCTGGGTGCCGGTTTCCTCGGTCAGCGCGCGGATCACGGCGCCGCCCTTGCCGATCACGTCGCGGATCTTCTCGGGGTTGATCTTGATGGTGATCAGGCGCGGCGCGAAGTCGGACAGCTCGGTCTTCACGTGCGGCATGGCCTTCTGCATTTCGCCCAGGATGTGCTCGCGGCCTTCCTTGGCTTGCGCCAGCGCCACTTGCATGATTTCCTTGGTGATGCCCTGGATTTTGATGTCCATCTGCAGCGCGGTGATGCCGTTGGCGGTGCCGGCCACCTTGAAGTCCATGTCGCCCAGGTGGTCTTCGTCACCCAGGATGTCGGACAGCACGGCGAAACGGCCGCCTTCCTTGATCAGGCCCATGGCGATGCCGGCCACGTGCGCCTTCATCGGCACGCCGGCGTCCATCAGCGCCAGGCAGCCGCCGCAGACTGAGGCCATCGACGAGGAACCGTTCGATTCGGTGATCTCGGACACCAGGCGCACCGAGTAGCTGAACTCGTCGGCGGCCGGCAGCGCGGCGATCAGCGCGCGCTTGGCCAGGCGGCCGTGGCCCACTTCGCGGCGCTTCGGCGTACCGACGCGGCCGGTTTCGCCGGTGGCGAACGGAGGCATGTTGTAGTGCAGCATGAAGTCGTCGGTGTACTCGCCCATCAGGGCGTCGATCTTCTGCGAGTCGCGGGCGGTGCCCAGCGTGGCGACGACCAGCGCCTGGGTTTCGCCGCGGGTGAACAGCGCGGAACCGTGGGTGCGCGGCAGCACGGAGGTGCGGATCGAGATCGGGCGCACGGTGCGGGTGTCGCGGCCGTCGATGCGCGGCTCGCCTTCCAGGATCTGCGAACGCACGACCTTGGCTTCCATGTCGAACAGGATGTTGCCCACTTCCACGCCGTCCGGCGCGTCGACGCCGTTGGCGGCCGCGTCGGCGGCCAGGTCGGCCACCACCTCGGCCGACATCGCGCGCAGCTTGTCGGTGCGGGCCTGCTTGTCCTTGGTCTGGTAGGCGGCGTTGATTTTCGCCTCGGCGAACTGCGTCACCTTGGCGATCAGCGCCTCGTTCTTGGCCGGAGCGGTCCATACCTGCTCGGGCTTGCCGCCGTCGCGCACCAGTTCGTGGATCGCGTCGATGACCGCTTTCATCTGCTCGTGGCCGTACACGACGGCGCCCAGCATGATTTCCTCGGACAGTTGCTTGGCTTCCGATTCCACCATCAGCACGGCGGTCTCGGTGCCGGCCACAACCAGGTCCATCTGCGAGGTTTTCAGCTGGGTGGTGGTCGGGTTCAGGATGTACTGGCCGTTGGCGTAACCCACGCGGGCAGCGCCGATCGGGCCGTTGAAGGGCACGCCGGAGACGCACAGGGCGGCCGAGGCGCCGATCATCGAGGCGATGTCCGGATCGATTTCAGGGTTGACCGACAGCACGTGAATGATCACCTGCACTTCGTTCATGTAGCCTTCAGGGAACAGCGGACGGATGGGACGGTCGATCAGGCGGGACGTCAGGGTTTCTTTTTCGGAAGGACGGCCTTCGCGCTTGAAGAAGCCGCCAGGGATTTTACCGGCCGCGTAGGTCTTTTCCAGGTAGTCCACGGTCAACGGGAAGAAGTCCTGGCCCGGTTTCGCGTCCTTGCGCGCCACCACGGTCGCCAGCACAACGGTGTCGTCCACCGACACCAGCACCGCGCCGGAAGCCTGGCGGGCGATTTCGCCGGTTTCCAGGGTCACGGTGTGTTGGCCGTACTGGAAGGTTTTCGTAACTTTGTTAAACATGGGTAATCCCTTTCTATTTGCCGACAGATTTTCAGGAGCTGTCGTTCACCTCACCACAGTCAGCGGCCATAAGCGCCGGCCGCTGCCTTACTGCTGTTCTTGTTGCCACTTTGCTTAGGGTACTGCGTACCGCCGGACCACCAAACGTGCCAATTGGCAAGTTTTTTCCCGGCTCAGAATGACAAAATGCCCGCGGCAGAGAACTGACGCAGGCATCGTGGCGTTAAGCCGGGACGTGCAAAGATTACTTACGCAGGCCCAGTTTGGCGATCAGGTCGCGGTAACGGGTCGCATCTTTGTTTTTCAGGTAGGCCAGCAGGCTCTTACGACGGTTAACCATCATGATCAGGCCGCGGCGGCTGTGGTGATCCTTGCTGTGGGCTTTGAAGTGACCGTTCAGTTCGTTGATGCGTGCGGTCAGCAGCGCAACTTGAACTTCTGGGGAGCCGGTGTCGTTCTGGCCACGTGCGTTGTCCGCGATGATCGCGGCTTTGTTGATGTTTTCTACGGTCATGGTAATACCTTTCACATGCGGTGTACGGAGTCTGAACCCTGCGCACCGTGAGTAACGTTGATAAAAAAGCCTGGTCCAGAAAGACCAGACCCGCAAGTATAGCGGATTCGGCGCCGAATGTGGATAGAATTAGCCATGTACGCCTAACCAGGGAGCTTTCACATGAAAAAACTTATCCTATCGTCACTCATCCCCGTGCTGCTGGGCGGCTGCGCCGGCTTCGGCGCCCCGCCACCGGTGGCCGGCGAGCGCATCGACGCGGTACGCGCCCGTCTCGGCCAGCCGACCTCGACCATCCCCGACGGCGGCGACACCTTGCTCGAATACGCGACCGGGCCGTTCGGCCAGCGCACCTACATGGCCAGGTTCGGATCGGACGGCGCGCTGCGCTCCTACGAGCAGGTGCTGACGGACGCCAAGTTCGGCACCATCAAGGTGGGCGCGGACCGGATCGAGAAGGTGGTGAGCACGGTCGGGCACCCGACCGAGAAGTCCTACCTGCCGCTGCGCGAGCTGCACGTGTGGTCCTACCGCTACAAGCAGTCGGACGTGTGGGACGCGATGATGCACGTCCATTTCGACAAGAACGGCATCGTGCGCGACATGATGGCCGGGCCCGACCCCGACCGCGAGGAAAAGCGCAGCTTCTTCCGCTAAGAACCAGAGCCGAAGGCCGGGGTCAGACCCGTTGGGGGTAGGAGCCCCGGTGGGGCTCCTACCGATCCCGAAGGGTCTGACCCCAGAATTTGCCTCTGGTTTCAGCCTATTCGGTCTGCGGGTTGAGGCGCTCGGTTTTCGAGTGCAGCTTGTTCAGGCCGGACAAGTAGGCCTTGGCCGAGGCGACCACGATGTCCGGGTCAGCGCCGACGCCGTTGACGATGCGCCCCGCGTGCGACAGCCGCATCGTCACCTCGCCCTGCGACTGGGTGCCGGTGCTGATGGCGTTGATCGAGAACAGCACCAGTTCGGCCCCGCTGCGCGCCTGGCTTTCGATGGCGTTGACCATGGCGTCCACCGGGCCGTCGCCGGTGCCCTCGGCGGCCTGCTCCTTGCCGCCGATCGAGAACACGATCCGGGCGCGCGGCGTCTCGCCCGTCTCGGAGCTCTGCGCCAGCGACACCAGCCGGTAGTGCTCGTTGTCGTGCGCCTGCTCCTCGTCGGTCACCAGCGCCACGATGTCCTCGTCGAAGATCTCGGACTTGCGGTCGGCCAGCTCCTTGAAGCGGCCGAAGGCGGCGTTGACCTCGGCCTCCGATTCCATCTCGATGCCCAGCTCCTGCAGCCGCTGCTTGAAGGCGTTGCGGCCGGACAGCTTGCCCAGCACGATCTTGTTGGCGGTCCAGCCCACGTCCTCGGCGCGCATGATCTCGTAGGTCTCGCGCGCCTTCAGGATGCCGTCCTGGTGGATGCCGGAGGCGTGCGCGAAGGCGTTGGCGCCCACCACCGCCTTGTTCGGCTGCACCGCGAAACCGGTGATCTGCGACACCATTTTCGAGGCCGCCACGATCTGCGTGGTGTCGATGCCGACCGTCAGGTTGTAATAGGCCTGGCGCGTGCGCAGCGCCATCACCACCTCCTCCAGCGCGGTGTTGCCGGCCCGTTCGCCCAGGCCGTTGATGGTGCATTCGATCTGGCGCGCGCCGCCTATCATCACGCCGGCCAGCGAGTTGGCCACCGCCAGCCCCAGGTCGTTGTGGCAGTGCACCGACCAGATGGCCTTGTCCGAATTGGGAATGCGCTCGCGCAGCCGCTTGATGGTGGCGCCGAAGATCTCGGGCACGGCGTAGCCCACGGTGTCCGGGAAGTTGATGGTGGTGGCGCCCTCGGCGATCACGCCCTCCAGCACGCGGCACAGGAAGTCCTCGTCGGAGCGGCTGCCGTCCTCCGGGCTGAATTCGATGTCGTCGGTGTGGTTGCGGGCGAAGCGCACGGCCAGCCTGGCCTGCTCCAGCACCTGCTCGGGCTCCATGCGCAGCTTCATTTGCATGTGCAGCGGCGAGGTGGCGATGAAGGTGTGGATGCGCTTGCGCTCGGCCGGGGCCAGCGCCTCGGCGGCGCGGGCGATGTCGCGGTCGTTGGCGCGCGACAGCGAGCACACGGTCGATTCGCGCACGTGCGAGGCGATCGCCCTGATCGATTCGAAGTCCCCCTGGGAGGCGGCCGCGAAGCCGGCCTCGATCACGTCCACCCGCAACCGTTCGAGCTGCTTGGCGATGCGCAGCTTTTCCTCCCGCGTCATCGAGGCGCCCGGCGATTGCTCGCCGTCGCGCAGGGTGGTGTCGAATATGATGAGGCGGTCGTTGCTCATGTTGGCTCCTGGGCTTGGCGGGTCCTAGCGTCGTTCGCTCTGGTCCACGGGTTCTTCTTCGGTCTGGATGATGCTGACGGGCTTGCCCTTGGCCATGCGCCAGAAGAACACGGCGTAGCCGGACAGGCCATAGATGATGAAGATCGGGAACAGCACTTTCGGCGGGTCGATGGACACCAGCGCGAACACCAGCGCGATCACGAACACGAAGATGAAGGGCACCGACTTGCGGAAGTTCAGCTCCTTGAAGCTGTAATAGGGCACGTTGGTCACCATCGTCAGGCCGGCGAACAGCGCGATGGCGAACGAGGTCCAGGACAGCTGCAGGCCGGGCACCTCCAGGTCCACCATCAGCAGCACGAAACCGACCACGATGGCGGCCGCCGCCGGGCTGGGCAGGCCCTGGAAGAAGCGCTTGTCGACCACTTCGATATTGGTGTTGAAGCGGGCCAGGCGCAGCGCGGCGCCGGCGCAATAGACGAAGGCGGCGATCCAGCCCAGCTTGCCCATGCCGCGCAGCGACCATTCATAGATCACCAGCGCCGGCGCGGCGCCGAAGGACACCATGTCGGCCAGGCTGTCGTACTGGGCGCCGAATTCGCTCTGGGTGTTGGTGAGGCGGGCGATGCGGCCGTCCAGGCCGTCCAGCACCATGGCCACGAAGATGGCCCAGGCCGCGTATTCGAAACGCTGGTTCATGGCCATCACAATGGCGTAGAAGCCGCAGAACAGCGCCCCCGTCGTAAACGCGTTCGGCAGCAGGTAGATGCCGCGCGAGCGCGGCAGGTCGTCCTGGCCCTTGACCTTGCGGGCGAAGCGCGCGAAGCGCGAGTTCTTGGCCTTGGGCAGGACTGCGCCATTTTTGTTTCTGCGACGGGGGAAATTTGCCATTGGATTCCATTTCTAATGCTGCGGTTGAAACTTGCGCCCCTATTATATAGAGAGAGGCGCGGGCGGCAAAAGAAATGGTATCGGGCGGGCAGGATGGCCTTATTTGAATTTCACTTTGCCAACAAGGCGCATGTCCAGCGTGGTTTCGCCGGGCTCGAAGCTGGGCTCCTCCACCTGCATGTCGGCCGCCTTGGCGGCCCGCATCGCCATCGGCGCCGGCGCGTAGGCCTCGCGCTGCTGGTTGCCGCCGTAGTTGCCGGAACCCTCGAAGTCCACCGTTTCCAGCACCGCGTCGCCGGTCTTGCGGCCCATGGCGGCCGCGATGGCGGCGATGCGCTCGTTCAGGTTCTGGTAGGTGGCGGCGATGCGCTGCTCGTCCAGCTTCCTGGTCGCCGCGCGCGACAGGCCGAAGTGCAGGCCGTTCAAGGTCAGGATCTTTTGCGCGGCGGCCACCGTGGCCGGCAGCCGCTCGATGTTGGTGGTGGTGATCTGCAGGTACTGGCCCACGCGCCAGGCGGTGGGCACGCGCGGCTTCGGCGCCGTGCCGGGCGGCGGCGGCCGGTCCTCGGGATAGATCGGGTAGGTGTAATAGCCCTGCGTCTTCAGGCTGGCCTGGGGATCGGCTTTCTTCACGATATCCACGCCCTGCTTCATCTTCAGGTTCACGCGCGAGGCGGCGGCGGCCTTGTCCTTGTCCTGCTCCTCGATGGCCAGCGTGGCCACGGCCTGGTCGTTGGGCGCGGTCACTTCGCCGTGGGCGGGAACGATCACCAGCGTGCCGGCGGTCGGCATCGATTGCGCGTGGGCCTGCGAGCCCAGCAGCAAGGCGGCGGCCAGCAGGGTTTTATGGATCGTCATGTTGCGGTTCTCCGTGAGTGAATGACGATGCCACTGTAACCGAAGCGGGCCGCCCGGCGCGCGGCACTTGGTGACGCTTTGTAACGCGCCGGCCCGCCTCAGCTCAGCATGGCCAGCCAGCCGCGCCGGGCGGGCGTCCCGGGCGCGGCGCCCTGGCGGGCCGCGCCGCGCCAGGCCGGCAGGCTGTCCGCCTCCAGCGGCCGGGCGAACAGATAGCCCTGCGCCTCGTCGCAGCCGAAGCGCTCGAGCAGCGTCAGCACGGAGGCGCTCTCCACACCCTCGGCCACCACCCGCAGGCCCAGGTCGTGGGACAGCTTGACCATGGTGGACACCAGCGCCTGCCGGCGCTCGTCGCCGTCCAGCTCGCGGATGAAGGACTGGTCGATCTTGACCACGTCGGCCGGCATGCTTTGCAGATAGGCCAGGCTGCTGTAGCCGGTGCCGAAATCGTCGATCGCCAGGCCGATGCCGGCCGCCGCGATGGCCTCCAGCGTGGCGTTGGCCTTCCTGGGCTGCGCCATGATGGCGCTCTCGGTGATTTCCAGTTCCAGGCAGGCGGCCGGCAGGCGGTGCCGGGCAAGGATGGCCTCGATCACCGGCACGAAATCGGGCTCGAGCAGATTGGTGGCGGAGACGTTGACCGACATCTTCAGCCCCAGCCCGGCGCGCCGCCACACGCCCTGCTGGGCGATGGCCTGCGACAGCACCCAGAAGGTGGCGGCGCGCGCCATCGACGACTGCTCGACCACCGGCATGAACTCCCCCGGCGACACCACGCCCAGGGTCGGATGGGTCCAGCGCAGCAGCGCCTCGACGCCCACGCAGGCGCCGGACTTCAGGTCCACGCGCGGCTGGTACACCAGGCGCAGCTGGCCACTGTCGCGCTCCAGCGCGGCGCCGAACTCGTTCAGCAGCGCGAAGCGGCGCTGGTAGGCCGCGTCCCCGTCGCGCGAGTAGACGGCCACGCGGCTGGGGCAATCGCAGGCGTCCAGCGCGGCGCTGTGGGCGGTGCGCAGCACGTCCAGGCAATCGGACTCTCCCACCACGAACGGCGCCACGCCCACCGTGGGCGTGGCCACGAAGCGGGCGCTGGATTCGGCCGCGCCGGCGCTCAGGCGTTCGGCCAGCACCGCCGCGTACCCGTCCAGCGAGGCCGGCGCCGGCGCGATCAGCGCGAACTGGGTGGCGGCCACGTGGTACAGCTTGCGGCCGGGACGCAGGTGGACGCCGACCTTCCTGGCGCCGTCGCTCACCAGGTCGTCCAGGTAGGAGGAATTCATGACGCGCGCGGCGTTGCTGATCTGTTCCGGGGTGGCCAGGTTGATCAGCACCACCATGCCCGCCGAACCGGCCGGGAGGACCCGCTGCAAGTCCTGGAAATCCTCGATGAACTGGTTGCGGTTGGGCAGGCCACTGATCGGATCGATGCGGCCCAGCGCGTGCTGCAGCTCGATCTGCGCCATCACCATGGCCGCCAGGTCCGCCAGGTGGGCCAGCTCTTCCGGCGTCGCCTGCCGCGGCTCCATGCCCAGCACGCACATGGCGCCCAGGCAGTGGCCGTCCAGCGTGACTAGCGGCGCGCCGGCGTAGAAGCGCACGCCGCCGCGGGCCAGGTGGCTGTCCCGGTACAGCGGGTCCGCCAGCATGTCGGCGATCACCAGCGCGGCGGAACTCTCCGCCACGCCGGCGCAGGGCGCGAGCGAGCGCGGGATGGAGCTGTGCTCGACGCCGACACGCGATTTGAACCACTGGCGGTCGCTGTCGGTGAGCGACACGGCCGCGATCGGCAGGTTGAACACGCGCGCGGCCATGCGGGTGATGCGGTCGAACGATTCGCTGGGCGGCGTGTCCAGCAGGTTTAATCGGTGCAAAGCGGCCAGGCGCTTCGCTTCAAAAGAATGGTCGAAATGGGTCATTGGTCGGCTCATGGGTCTATACCAGGGGAATCCGTGGACACGGCGGCGACAATGCGGGATTGGGCACTGGTGCATGCCGGATGAGCGGCATGCGATAACGGCATGAAACCGGGCGGGAGTAAGGCTCGGTCGGGCAAGAACTTGCCCGGAGTACAGAGAATACCACGAAGCGCGCGGCGTTGCCGCCGCGCACGCCGGCAGGAGCGGGTTTTAGTCGGCCAGCGGCAACAGCAGGGTGTGCTGGGTGGCGGTGTGGAAATCGCGCCAGACGCGGTTGATGTCGCTCAGTTCACTCGCCGCGTGCAGGCCGCAATAGGGATAGAGCTCGTCCACCGCGCCGCGGCAGGCTTGCACCAGTTCCAACGACGCGGACTTGACGCCGGCGGTGGCCGCCTCGTCCAGCGCGCCGCCTTCGGCCACCAGCGCCCAGGCCTCGTCCAGCAAGCGGTAGAAGCGTGTGCGCGCCTCGGCGATGTCCCGCTCCGCCCGCGCGAAACGCCGCCGCACGGCGGGCAGTTCGGCCAGCATGGCGCCGCTGGCGGGATCGCGGCGGCGCGCCACGGCGTCCCGCGCCAGTTCGATGAAATGCGCGGCCATGCCGGCCAGGTTGGCGGACAGCGTGAAGTAGGCCAGCGGGTAGAAGGGGAAGCGGTACAGCGGCCCCGCCGCCGTGGCCGTGGCGGCGCCGATCTCGAAGCCGTATTCCCCGGCCACCCACGCGCCCTCGATGCGGTAGCTGTGCGAGGCGGTGGCGCGCAGGCCGACGCTGCGCCACGTGGGCTCCGGCGCCACCAGCGCGGCGGGCACCAGGAAGGCGCGGATGCGCGGATTGCCGGCGGCGTCCCTCAACACTTCGCCGTCCTGGCGCAGGATGGCGTTCAGCGTGAAATGGGTGCCCATGGGCGCGCCACTGGCGTAGTCCCAGCGGCCGGTGATGCGGAAGCCGTCGCCCTCGACGTCGGCGTGGCCGGTGGGCGCGCCGCTGCCGGCGAAGCACACGCGGCGCGTGCCGATCAGTTCACGCGCCAGCGCAGGCGGCAGGAAGCCGGCGAACCAGCCGGCCCCGGCGCACAGCGTGACCACCCAGCCCATGCTGCCGTCGGCGCGGGCGATGGCCTCCTCCAGCCGCACCGCGTAGGGCAGCGGCAGCTCGGCGCCGCCGGCCGCCCTGGGCGCCAGCATGCGCAGCCAGCCCCGGCGGTGGATCAGGGCCCGCTGCACCGGGTGCAGCCAGCCCGCGCCGTCCGCCGCGGGGGCGAATTGGCGCAGGCGCCGGATATCCCGCGCAAACAACAGCTCGGGCAAAGGGTCGGACCTCAACTGCGGGGACTTCGACTGCGGCATGCACAAACTCCAATCAATAAAGGGCGGCACGGGCCGCCGCCATGGGGACAGACCCGCGACCGAAGGCCCATGCCCTTGCCGCGGCCCGGGGCGCGGCGGTCCGTCCCCGGTTTCGCGCCGCGGCCGCGCCCAGCGCACAGCATGTGGCCGGTCCCTTACGCGGCGATGCGCTCGGGCGGCGGCCCCGGTTTGCGCGCGGACGCGGCGCGCGCCGGTGGCGCGGCAGGCGCCGCCGCCGCCGGCTCGCGCTGGTCGGCCAGCCGGAAGAACTGTACCATCCGCGCCAGCCTGGCGGCCTCGCCCTCCAGCGCGTCGGCGGCGGCGGCGGCGGCGGCCTGCTCGACCAGCGAGGCGTTGCTTTGCACCGCCTGGTCCATCTGCCCCACCGCCGCGCTGACCTCGTTGATGCCGACCTCCTGCTCGCGGCCCGCGCCCTGCATCTCGTCCATGATGCCGGTCACGCGGCTGACGCTGGCGACAATGTCCTCCATGGTGGCGCCGGCGTTCGCCACCAGCCGGTCGCCCAGCTCGACCTGTTCGACCGAGGCGCCGATCAGCACCTTGATCTCCTTGGCGGCCGCCGCCGAGCGCTGCGCCAGGGTGCGCACCTCGGTCGCCACCACGGCGAAGCCCCTGCCCTGCTCGCCGGCGCGCGCCGCCTCCACGGCCGCGTTCAGCGCCAGGATGTTGGTCTGGAACGCCAGCCCGTCGATGACGCCGGTGATGTCGGCGATCTTTTGCGCCGAGGCCTTGATCGAGGCCATGGTGGCCACCACCTGCGACACCACCGCGCCGCCCTTGCGCGCCACTTCGGAGGCCGACTGCGCCAGCGCGTCGGCCTGCTGGGCGCTGGCGCTGTTGCGCTCCATGGCGCGGGTCAGTTCCGTCATCGAGGCGGCCGTCTCCTCGATGGAACTGGCCTGCTCCTCGGTGCGGCTGGCCAGGTCGCGGTTGCCCTCGGCCATTTGCACGGCGGTCGATTCGATCGCCAGCGTGCCGCTGCGCACCTGGCCGACGATGGCGGCCAGGCTGTCGTTCATGTCCTTCAGCGCGGCCATCAGTTTACCGCACTCGTCCTTGGAGCGGACCTCGATCCGGCTGCCCAGGTCGCCCTCCGCCACCGTGCGCGCCACCCGCAGCGCCTGCTCGAGCGGGCGCTTCACCAGCACCAGCACCAGCGGGTACAGCAGCGCCGCCACCAGCGCCACCAGCGCCAGGCCGACCAGCGCGAGGCGGTTGCGCAGCGCGGCGGCCGGCGCCGTCACCTCGTCCACGACGGCCTCGCCCACCACCACCATGTCCCAGCTCTTGATATGGTCGTAGGCGGCGATGCGTTCCCGGCCGTCCAGCGTGTAGCGCGCCACGCCCTGCTTGCGCTCCAGCATGCCGCGGATGTATTCGCCGCCCGCGTCGTCCTTGGCGGCCAGAGCGTTCCGCCCCTCCGCCTGGGCGTGGATCAGCAGTTTGCCCAGGTCCTTGCCGGCGCGCGCCTCCAGCGCGAAGTAGTGGCCGGTCTCGCCCAGCTTGAGGCCCTTGATCTTGTTCTTCAGCGACAGCAGCGACTCGTCGAAGCCGACGCCGACATACAGGATGCCGATCACCTGCCCGGCGGCGTTCCTGATCGGCTCGTAATTGGTCATGTACATGCCGCCGAACAGGCTGGCGGGACCGGCGTAGGTCTGCCCTTCCAGCACCTTGCGGTAGCCGGGGTGCGCATGGTCGAGCTTGGTGCCGATGGCGCGCTCGCCGTTTTCCTTCTTGTGCGAGGTGGTGACGCGCACGAAATCGTCGCCGCGCCGCACGAACACGGTCGCGTACACGCCCGTCAGCCGGGTGAAGTCGTCCGGCACGCTGAAATCGAGGTTGAGCATCTTGCCGCTGCTGAGCGCCGGCGCGCTTTCGGCGCCGACCTTGACCATGTTGCCGGCATCGATCGTGAAGCCATCCGGGAATTTGCTCTTGAACAACTTGGCGTACACCGTCACCTGCTTGCGCAGGTCGGCGTCCACGATGCCCACCGTGTCGGACAGCATACGGGTCTTGTCGCCGACCTCGCGCGCGGCCTCCGCCTCGGCCAGGCGCGACACGCCCGCCTCGACCAGCACCACAAACGCCAGGAACACCGCGCTCACAATGCCGAACGCCGCCGCCGACACCTTGCTGCCTATACTCCAGTCTCGCCACATGATCATCCCCTCGCTCGCGGTTAATCGAAATCAGGATCGGAAGCTTACGAACCATCGCGAAGCGTAGCATGCAGGCAATACTTTAATAACGGCAACATGGCCCGGATTAGGCGTTCATCAAAGAAAACGGCCCGGACGCGCAAGCGAACGGGCCGTTCTTGACGGAATGGCTTGCGCCATCCCGCGTCGTGGAGCGACTGCTTAGTTCTTCGACTGGTCGACCAGCTTGTTCTTGGCGATCCAAGGCATCATCGCGCGCAGTTTGGCGCCGACTTCTTCGATCGGGTGCTCGGCGGTCAGGCGGCGGCGGGAAATCAGGGTCGGGGCGCCGGCCTTGTTTTCCAGGATGAAGCTCTTCGCGTATTCGCCGGTCTGGATGTCCTTCAGGCACTGGCGCATCGCGTTCTTGGTGTCTTCGGTCACGACGCGCGGGCCGGTGACGTATTCGCCGTATTCCGCGTTGTTCGAGATCGAGTAGTTCATGTTGGCGATGCCGCCTTCGTAGATCAGGTCGACGATCAGTTTCAGCTCGTGCAGGCACTCGAAGTAGGCCATTTCCGGAGCGTAGCCCGCTTCGGTCAGGGTTTCGAAGCCGGCCTTGATCAGCTCGACCGCGCCGCCGCACAGGACGGCCTGTTCGCCGAACAGGTCGGTCTCGGTTTCTTCGCGGAAGTTGGTTTCGATGATGCCGGCCTTGCCGCCGCCGTTGGCCGAGGCGTACGACAGGGCGATGTCACGGGCGTTGCCGGACTTGTCCTGGTACACGGCGATCAGGTGCGGCACGCCGCCGCCCTGGCTGTAGGTGCCGCGCACGGTGTGGCCTGGGGCCTTCGGCGCGACCATGATCACGTCCAGGTCGGCGCGCGGCACGACTTGACCGTAGTGCACGTTGAAGCCGTGGGCGAAGGCCAGCACGGCGCCTTCCTTGGCGTTCGGGGCGACGTTTTCGTTGTAGACCTGGGCGATGTTCTCGTCCGGCAGCAGGATCATGATGACGTCGGCGGCCTTGATGGCGTCGTTCACTTCCGCCACTTTCAGGCCGGCTTTCTCGACTTTCTGCCACGACGCGCCGCCCTTGCGCAGGCCAACGGTCACGTTGACGCCCGAATCGTTCAGGTTTTGCGCGTGCGCGTGGCCTTGCGAACCGTAGCCGATGATGGCAACGTTTTTGCCCTTGATCAGGGAGAGGTCGGCGTCTTTATCGTAGAAAACTTTCATGGTCATTCCTATCGTGGTAATGGGGTGCGTGCTGCTTGAATAATGTTTGTCGGCTGCCGGGGCGGCCTGCTTAAACCTTGAGGATGCGCTCGCCGCGTCCGATGCCGGAGCCGCCGGTGCGGACCGTCTCCAGGATGGAGGTGCGGTCGATCGCGTCGATGAAGGCGTCCAGCTTGGTCTTCGCGCCGGTCAGCTCGATGGTGTAGGTCTTCTCGGTCACATCGATGATGCGGCCGCGGAAGATGTCGGCGGTGCGCTTCATTTCCTCGCGCTCCTTGCCGACCGCCCGCACCTTGATCAGCATGAGCTCGCGCTCGATGTGCTGGCCCTCGGTCAGGTCCACCACCTTGACCACCTCGATCAGGCGGTTCAGGTGCTTGGTGATCTGCTCGATGATGTCGTCCGAGCCGGTGGTGACGATGGTCATCCGCGACAGGGTCGCGTCCTCGGTCGGCGCCACGGTCAGGGTTTCGATGTTGTAGCCGCGGGCAGAGAACAGGCCCACCACGCGCGACAGCGCGCCGGCTTCGTTTTCCAGCAATACAGAAATAATATGTCGCATTACAGATCCTCCGAACCCAGCAGCATTTCGGAGAGGCCCTTGCCCGCCTTCACCATCGGCCACACGTTCTCACTCTGGTCGGTGATGAAATTCATGAACACCAGCCTGTCCTTCATCGCGAACGCGTCGCGCATCGCGCCGTCCACGTCGCCCGGTTTCTCGATGCGCATGCCGACGTGGCCATAGGCCTCGGCCAGCTTCTCGAAGTCCGGCAGCGAATCCATGTAGGACTCGGAGTAGCGCGAACCGTAGTCGATCTGCTGCCACTGGCGCACCATGCCCAGGAAACGGTTGTTCAGCAGAATGATCTTCGGCGTCAGGTGGTACTGTTTGCAGGTCGCCAGTTCCTGGATGTTCATCTGGATCGAGCCCTCGCCGGTGATGCAGGCGACGGTCGAGCCGGGATTGGCCATCTGCACGCCCATGGCGTACGGCAGGCCGACACCCATGGTGCCCAGGCCGCCGGAGTTGCACCAGCGGCGCGGCTTGTCGAACGGATAGTACTGGGCGGCCCACATCTGGTGCTGGCCGACGTCGGAGGTGACGTAGGCGTCGCCCTTGGTCACGTCCCACAGGCTCTGCACCACTTGCTGCGGCTTGATCACCAGGTCCGACTTGGCGTATTTCAGGCAGTCGCGGCCGCGCCATTCGTTGATCTGCGCCCACCAGTTCTTCAGCGCGGGGGCGTTCGGCTTGGCCTCGGCCGCGTCCAGCTGGGCCAGGAACTCGACCAGCACGTCCTTGACGTTGCCGACGATAGGGATGTCGACCTTGACGCGCTTGGAGATCGACGAGGGGTCGATGTCCACGTGGATGATCTTGCGCGGATTGGTGGCGAAGTGTTTCGGGTTGCCGATCACGCGGTCGTCGAAGCGGGCGCCGATGGCGATCAGGACGTCGCAGTTCTGCATCGCCATGTTCGCCTCGTAGGTGCCGTGCATGCCGGGCATGCCGACGAACTTCTCGTCGGAGGCGCGGTAGGCGCCCAGGCCCATCAGCGTGTTGGTGACCGGGAAGCCCAGCTTGTCCACCAGCTTGTTCAGTTCCGGCGAGGCGTTCGCCAGGATCACGCCGCCGCCGGTGTAGATCATCGGGCGTTCGGCTTGCAGCAGCAGTTGCACCGCCTTGCGGATCTGGCCCGAGTGGCCCTTGTCCACCGGACGATAGGAACGCATCTCCACCTCTTTCGGGTAGGAGAACACGGTCTTGTGCATGCTGATGTCTTTGGGGATATCGACCAGCACGGGGCCGGGACGGCCGGTGCGGGCGATGAAGAATGCCTTCTTCATGGTGTCCGCCAGGTCCTTCACGTCCTTGACCAGGAAGTTGTGCTTGACCACCGGGCGGGTGATGCCCACGGTGTCGCATTCCTGGAAGGCGTCCTGGCCGATGGCGTGGCTGGGCACCTGGCCCGAGATCACGACCATGGGGATGGAATCCATGTAGGCGGTGGACAGGCCGGTCACGGCGTTCGTCACGCCAGGTCCGGAGGTCACCAGGGCGACGCCGACTTTGTTCGAGCTGCGCGAGTACGCGTCGGCGGCGTGGATCGCGGCCTGCTCGTGGCGCACCAGAATGTGCTGGAACTTGTCCTGATTGAAGATGGCGTCGTAGATGTACAGCACCGCGCCGCCTGGGTAGCCAAAGACGTGTTCGACACCTTCTTCAGCGAGACAGCGCACGACGATTTCTGCGCCCGTGATGGGTGCATTGGCTTCGGTGTTCATGAAACATTCCTTTCAAGGTCCATAGGAGATTGATCGGATGCTCTTGCCTGGCGAAGTGTGCGTTGCGTGACAGGTCTCCTGGCGTCCCTTCTTTCTGCGGGCACGGCGTTCGTTCCCTGAGCCATAGATCAGGTGCAAAACGTCGCTAAGCGCAACTCGTTCGGCCGGAGTGTCTGTCGCGGATATGCATACTTCTCGCGCTTGTGGCACGGGTTAGAGCAAACTGCTGACAAATGAAAGCGGGACTCACCGTTGGCGGCGTTGTGTGCCTGCCGGGTAAGACCATAGACTTCGTGGTGTGCGAAGCGTTCCATACGGTACTACGCCTGATGATTTTGATCAAGGAAAATGTTGAAATAAGCGCGCTTTTCGTGCCAAACTGGCGCGTTTCATTGCCCGATTCCGTTAAAAACATGCAAGAAGGTGCATTTTTTGCTAGGATGCCGCCTGTTTATCCCCCGGCAGCACTCCCCACGCATGGCAACAGACAAAGAATTATCGGACTTCCTCGAAAACGTCGAGCGGCGGGCTTATAAACAGGCCGTCTACGCGGTGCGCAAGGAGGAAAGCGCGCTCGACATCGTGCAGGACGCGATGATCAAACTGGCCGAGAAATACGGCGACAAGCCGGCCGCCGAGCTGCCCATGCTGTTCCAGCGCATCCTGCAAACCACCATCCTCGATTATTTCCGCCGCGAAAAGGTCCGCACCACCTGGGTCAGCTTGTTCTCAGGCATGGCCCCGGCGGGGGACGAGCACGAGGACTTTGATATACTCGAATCCTACGAGGCCGAGCACGGTTCCCAGGCGGCGGAATCGAGCGCGGACAAGGTGGAACGGATGCAGGTGCTCAACGCGATCGATGCCGAAGTACAAAAACTGCCGGCGCGTCAACGGGAAGCGTTCCTTATGCGTTACTTACATGATTTGGATGTGGCTGAAACCGCCGAAGCGATGGGATGCTCCGAAGGGAGCGTGAAAACGCATTGCTCGAGGGCGACTCACACGCTGGCCGAGGCGCTGAAAGCCAAGGGAATTAAATTATGAACACCGAAGATCTCAATTTCGCTTACCGGGTGCGCCACGCGCTCAACGAAAAGCTGGACGAGTTGCCGGCCTCGACCACCGACCGTCTGGCCGCCGCGCGCCAGGCCGCCATGGCGCGCAAGAAGGCGCACGTGCCCGTGCGCGTCACGCAGTCCGAACTGGCCACGGCCGGCGCGGGCGGCTTCTTCTCGTCCCCGTTCAACTGGCTGGGCCGCATGAGCGTGGCCGTGCCGCTGCTGGTGCTGGGCGTCGGCATGGTCGGCCTGTACCAATACGAGGAACAGCAACGCATCGCCGAACTGGCCGAGCTGGACGCGGCGGTGCTGTCGGACGAACTGCCGCTGTCGGCCTACCTGGACAACGGCTTCAACGCCTATCTGGAAAGCAGCGAGCAATAAGGATGGCGCGGATCAGCGTTCGAACCCTCACCCAGGCAATACGCGGCGTCGCGCTCCTCGCCATCGTCACCGCCAACGGCGGCGTTGGCGCGCAGACCGCCGCGCCGGCCGCCGCCGCCCAGCCTTCCGCGAGCCAGCCTCCCGCCCTCCCCGCCCCGGCCGCCGCGCCCGCCCAGCAGCCCGCCGCCCCCGCGGCGATCATGCCGGCGCCGGCCAAGCCCGCGGCGGCGACCGGCAAGCCCGTCGTGGCGCCCATCGCCATGGAAAAACCCCTGTGGAAAGACCTGACGCCCGCCCAGCAGCGCGCGCTGGAACCGCTGGCGGAAGAGTGGAACAAGCTGGAAGGCATGCGCAAGCAGAAGTGGATGGAGATCGCCAACCGCTTCGCGTCCATGAAGCCGGATGAGCAGGCGCGGGTGCACGAGCGCATGCGCGACTGGATCAAGCTGACCCCGGACCAGCGCCGCATGGTGCGCGAAAACTACGCCCGCTCGCAAAAGATCACCCCGGGCCAGAAAACGGCGCAGTGGGAGCAGTACCAGCAGCTGCCGGAGGACAAGAAGAAGCAACTGGCCGACAAGGCGCCCAAGAAGCAGGTCGTCAATCCGCCGACGCCCACGCAGAGCAAGATCCAGACGGTGCAGCCGGTGAAGCGCCAGCCCACGCCGGCCGGCGCGCCCGCGCCGGGTGCGCTCGCTCCGGGCGGCGCGGCGCCATTGCCGGCCGCCGGCCAGCCCGGCGCCGCCGTTCCCGGCCTGCCGGCCCCCGCCCCAACCTTGCCGGCGGCGGGTGCGCCAGCCGCCGGCGTCCCCGGCGCCGGCGCCGCGCCAACCGCCACCGTGCCGGCCACCGGCTCGCCGGCCGCGCCGGCCGCGCCGGCCAACAGCCCACAGCCGCCGGCCAGCAATGTCAAATAGCACCAGGAACAAAGCAGCACCGGCCCGCTCCACGGCGGTCCCTGCCGCCGCGAACGCGGTCCCCGCCGCCGCGAACGCGGCCGACACCGCCGCGACCATGGCGGCGGCGCCCTCGCCCACCGTCAAGCGGCGCCTGATCTCCATGGTCTATGAAATGCTGCTGGCGTTCGCCGCGCTGTTCCTGCCCTTCCTGGTTTTCGAGGTCGCGTCGGGCGCCGCGCACACGCCGCTGGTCGAGCACATGCGGCAGGCGCTGGCCTTCCTGGTGCTGGGCGCCTACTTCATCCATCAATGGACGCGCGAGGGCCAGACGCTGGCCATGCGCACCTGGCGCATCAAACTGGTGATGCCCGGCCACGCCTTCGTGCCGCCGAAGATCGCCGCGCTGCGTTACCTGCTGAGCTGGATGTGGGTGCTGCCCGCGCTGGTGGTCAACTACGCGTTCGGCATCGCGCGCGGCCAGGCGCTGTACGCGATCGCCGCCGGCATCGTCCTGTGGTCGCTGACCGCCTTCCTCAACAAGGACCGCCAATTCCTGCACGACAAACTGGCCGGCACCCGCCTGGTCCAGTTGCCCAAGCCCGAGAAAAAGAAGGCCGCCGCGCAGCCGGCCGGCTAAGTGCCTACCGTAAGATGCTTCGCGCCTATATGGTCCAGGCTCATCTGTTGTTAATTTTTCCCTACTTCTATGGCCACTTGTCGAAAATCGCATTGCACCCTGAGGGCTCTGATAGGCGAGAGCTTCTGCTTTGACCACACCACGGGGCGGAAACCTGCGATAGCGCCCCCGGGAACCTCGGCGGGTGCCAGCGCGCCAACGAGCGCAACAGGAAGCACAACCCATTCATGGGATTCTTACCGGGGAACATCGACCAGTTCGCCCACCAAGGCGGCCAAGCTGCTGGACCTCTATCCGGCGCTTGCCAAAGCAGCGGGCTTGCCCGCCGCTGAGAGTTTGGCCGCGATGATAGTGAAGGCTGACCGGCTTCGGCTTGCGGCGGAAGCAAGGTCTGGTCACGGCATGTCTTTTCACGCCAGCAAGTGCACGGTCAGCGGCGCAACAGCAACGCTCGACGGCGCGGCGCTGGTCAACGCTCATTTCGATAAAAAGAAATCCTCGGTATGTTTTGAAGACCAGGCGTTCAACGCGGTTCTGGGAAGCTTTACGGGGAAGCATTTAGTTGTTCATCAATCGACAGCGCCATGCCACCATTGCTGTACCGCCTATAAGACTTGGGCGAGCAAAATTGACGGCGCAATTATCGTCTCGTTCGACAAGGGGTATGACGGGTCAGCCGAGGCAGGCAGGTATGTTTTCTCCAAACTCGGCCCGATTTACTCCCTATAAAGCCGGTTTCAGCAGATACGCGGGCCCGGCGTCTCGGCTTTCATCCGCGCTCAGAAGCGCTCGTACCCCTGCAGGTAGCGCCACTCGCCCACCGGCAGGCTGGACATGGCGATGCGGCCGATGCGGATGCGCTTCATGGTCACCACCTTCAGGTTCACCATGCGGCACATGTGCTCGACCTGGCCCGGCTTGGGCGCCTTGATGGCGAAGCGCAGGCGCTTTTCGTTTTGCCAGCTGACCTTGCACGGCGCCAGCGGCTTGCCGTTGTAGGGCAGGCCGTGGTTCAGCAGCGCCAGGCCGTTGTCGGCGATGGCGCCCTCCACTTCCACGATGATTTCCTGCTCCAGCCCCTCGGACAGTTTGCGCGCGACGCGGAAGTCCTGCGTCAGCACGACCAGGCCGCTGGCGCTGGTTTCCAGCGGCGACTCCAGCGTCAGGTTGACCAGGTGGCGCTTGAGGAAGCGCTCCTTGCGCGCGGCCTCCGCCCGGGTGGCCTCGCTCAGCAGGCCGAACACCGGCGGGCCGTCCTTGTCGATGCCGGCGCTCACGCCCACCGGCTTGTTGAACAGGATGGTGGCGGGCGCGATCTCCAGCAGGGTGGCGTCCTTGTCCAGCGCCACCGTCTGCTCCGGCGCGACGCGCGCGCCCGGCTCCTCGACGACGACGCCGTCCACGCGCACGAAGGCGCCCTCGATATAGATTTCGGCTTCGCGGCGGGAGCACGGGAGCATGTCCGCGACGCGCTTGGCGAGGCGGATGGTGTTGTCTTGTTCTGTCATGACTTGCTGATCGTGGCCGCGAAAACGGCGGCCGTGCGTTCGAGGTCGGCGCGCGACACATCGAGGTGGGTGACGAGGCGCAGGCGCGGCGCCATGGACACGCGGACGCCCCCGGCCAGCAGCGCGGCGGACAACGCCGCCATCGCCGCCCGCGGCACGTCCACGTAGAGGATGTTGGTTTGCGGGACGCTCACTTGCAGGCCCGGTATCTTCGCCAGTTCGGCGGCGAGGAAGGCGGCGTTGGCGTGGTCCTCCTCCAGGCGCGCGACGTTGTGCCGCAGCGCGTACAGGCCCGCCGCCGCGAGGCCGCCGGCCTGGCGCATGCCGCCGCCCAGCATCTTGCGCCAGCGCTTGCCCTGTTCGATCAGGGCGCGCGAGCCGCACAGCACCGAGCCGACCGGCGCGCCCAGGCCCTTGGACAGGCAGACGGAGACGCTGTCGAATCCCGCCACCGCCTCGCGCAGGGAGACGCCCTGGCGGACGGCCGCGTTGCAGATGCGGGCCCCGTCCAGGTGGGTGGCGAGGCCGCGCTGGCGGGCGTAGGCGGTGGCCTCGGCCACGTAGCTGGCGGGCAGCACGCGGCCGCCTATGGTGTTCTCCAGCGCCAGCAGTTTGGTGCGCGCGAAGTGGAAGTCGTCCGGCTTGATCTGCGCGGCGATGTCGGCGACGGCGAGGCTGCCGTCTTCCTGGTTGGCGATGGCTTGCGGCTGGATGCTGCCCAGCACCGCGGCGCCGCCGCCCTCGTAGCGGTAGGTGTGGGCCTCCTGGCCAACCAGGTACTCGTCGCCGCGGCCGCAATGGGCCAGCAGCGCGATCAGGTTGGTCTGGGTGCCGGAGGGGGCGAACAGCGCGGCTTCGAAGCCGAACAGCTCGGCCGCGGTGTCCTGCAGCAGGTTGACGGTGGGGTCGTCGCCGTAGACGTCGTCGCCCACGTCGGCCGCGCGCATGGCGTCCAGCATGGCGGGGCTGGGGCGGGTCACGGTGTCACTGCGAAGATCGATCCAATGCTGAGTCATGGTTGCCCCTTTGCTTGGCCAACCCAGGTGCAAGGGCTGGGGTCAGACCCGCGGGGTCCGACCCCGGGTTCTGCCTCTGGTTTTCAGTTAGGCGTTGCTGGCGGCGACCTGCTCGGCGAAGAAGCGGTTGCCCATTTCTTCAAGGCCCAGCGTTTCGAGCACTTCCCGCAGGCGCTCGGTCGGACGGCGGCGCGGCAGGTTCTTGTAGCTGGCGATGATGAGTTCATTCTTCATCGAATGCTCCCAGCCCACCAGTTCCGTCACGTTGACCTGGTAGCCGTGCGCCTCCAGTTGCAAACAGCGCAGCACGTTGGTGACCTGGCTGCCGAATTCGCGCGTGTGCAGCGGGTGGCGCCAGATCTCGGTGAGCGCGCTCTTGCCGAGCGACTGGCCCTTGTTCTTGCGCAGCACGGAGGCCACCTCCGCCTGGCAGCACGGCACCAGCACCATGAACTTGGCCTTCTTCTTCAGGGCGAAGGCGATGGCGTCGTCGGTGGCGGTGTTGCAGGCGTGGAGCGCGGTGACGATGTCGATCCGGTCCGGCAGTTCCTTCGACTCGGTCGACTCGGCCACAGACAGCGGCAGGAAGGACATGCCGGGGAAGTCGAACTTCCTGGCCAGTTCCTGCGAACGCTCCACCAGCTCGGCGCGGGTTTCGATGCCGTAGATGTGGGAGCCGTCGTCCAGTCCCTTGAAGAACAGGTCGTACAGGATGAAGCCGAGGTAGGACTTGCCGGCGCCGTGGTCCACCAGCGACACGCCGGGATGCTCGGCTTGCACTTCCTTCAGCAGCGGTTCGATGAACTGGTACAGGTGGTAGACCTGCTTGAGCTTGCGGCGGCTGTCCTGGTTCAACTTGCCGTCGCGCGTGAGGATGTGCAATTCCTGCAGCAGCTCGACCGACTGGCCGGGCTTCACTTCGGGTGGCAGAGCGATGGGCGCGGCGGTCTTAGGCTGCTTCATCGATCCACGCCTGCTGGATGGCTTCCAACACCTTTTCGCCACCGCGCGTGTGGTCGTCGTCGAAACCGTCCAGGTCCACGATCCAGTTGTGCAGGTCGGTGAAGCGGATGGTGATCGGGTCGATCTCGGGATACTTGTCGTACAGCGCCTCGGCGATGGCCGTGATGTCACTCCATTTCATGATGCGCTCCTCAGTGCCCGCCTTCGCTGGCGTGGTTGATGGTGTACTTCGGAATCTCGATCACGAGGTCCTCGTCCGCCACCACCGCCTGGCACGACAGGCGCGATACGGCCTCCAGGCCCCAGGCCTTGTCCAGCAGGTCTTCCTCGGTTTCGCTGGCTTCGCTCAGCGAGTTGAAGCCTTCGCGCACCAGCACGTGGCAGGTGGTGCAGGCGCAGGACTTCTCGCAGGCGTGCTCGATGTGGATGTCGTTGTCGAGCATGACGTCGCACAGGGTCTTGCCGGCTGGGGCCTCGACGACGGCGCCCTCGGGGCACAGCTTGGCGTGGGGCAGGAATACGATTTGTGGCACTTGATACCTCTACATTTTGAGAACCCCGGTCGCCCCCGCGCAAGCGGGGGCCCAAGGGAACAACATGACTTTGGTTCCCGCCTGCGCGGCGGTCCGCCGATGCGGAACGACAGTCCTTACACTACCTGGTCCAGCGACTTGCCGGCCAGCGCGCTGCGGACGCTGCGGTCCATGCGGCGCGATGCGAATTCCTCGGTGCCGCGCGCCAGCGCCTCGACCGCGGCCTTGACGGCGCCATGGTCTACCGCGCCGGCGACGGACTGCGCGACAACGGCGCGGGTGCGCGCCATCAGCGCCTCGACCTCGGCGCGCTCCTCGCCGGACAACAGGCCCGCGTCCTCGTTCAGCGCGGATTGCGTGGCCAGCAGGATGCGCTCGGCCTCGACCTGTTCCTCGCGCAGCGCGCGGGCGGCCATGTCGACGTCGGCGGATTTATACGAGTCCTGCAGCATGCGCGCCACGTCGTCGTCGCCCAGGCCGTAGGACGGCTTGACCGAGATCGACGCCTCCACGCCCGAGCGCAGCTCTCGCGCCGAGACCGACAGCAGCCCGTCGGCGTCGACCTGGTAGGTGATGCGGATGCGCGCCGCGCCGGCCGCCATCGGCGGGATGCCGCGCAGTTCGAAGCGCGCCAGCGAGCGGCAGTCGCTCACCAGTTCGCGCTCGCCCTGCAGCACGTGCACCGCCAGCGCGGTCTGGCCGTCCTTGAAGGTGGTGAACTCCTGCGCGCGGGCGCACGGTATGGTCGAGTTGCGCGGGATGACCTTCTCCACCAGGCCGCCCATGGTTTCGATGCCCAGCGACAGCGGGATCACGTCCAGCAGCAGCCAGTCGTCGCCCGGCGCGCGGTTGCCGGCCAGCAGATTGGCCTGGATGGCGGCGCCCAGCGCGACCACCTTGTCCGGATCGATGTTGGCGTGCGGGATGGTGTGGAAGTATTCGCTGACCGCGCGCTGCACGTGCGGCATGCGGGTCGCGCCGCCCACCATCACCACGCCGTCGATGTCGTCCGCGTCGATATTGGCGTCGCGCAGGGCCTTCTTGATGGCGTTCATGGTCTTGTTGACCAGGTGCTTGGTGATCTCGGCGAAGGTCGCGGCGCTCACCTTCAGGTGCACCTCCTCGCCCGACCCCAGGAAGGCGTCGATCGTCACTTCCGATTTGCTCGACAGCAGTTCCTTGGCCTCGCGCGCCTTCACCATCAGCACGGCGGTGTCCTCGTCGGACAGCGGCGCCAGCTTTTCCTGCTCGTGGATCCAGCAGAACAGGCGGTGGTCGAAGTCGTCGCCGCCCAGCGCGGAATCGCCGCCGGTGGACAGCACCTCGAACACGCCCTTGGACAATTTCAGGATCGAGATGTCGAAGGTGCCGCCGCCCAGGTCGTACACGGCGAACAGGCCCTCGGAGGCGTTGTCCAGGCCGTAGGCGATGGCGGCGGCGGTCGGCTCGCTCAGCAGGCGCAGCACGTTGATGCCGGCCAGCTGCGCCGCGTCCTTGGTGGCCTGGCGCTGCGCCTCGTCGAAGTAGGCGGGCACGGTGATGACGGCGCCCACCAGGTCGTCGCCCAGCGAGTCCTCGGCGCGCTGGCGCAAGGTGGCCAGGATCTGGGCCGAGGTCTCGACCGGCGACTTGATGCCGGCCACGGTCTTCAGCTGCACCATGCCGTGGCCGCCCTCGCGGTCGCCGTCGACGAAGTCGTAGGGCAGGTTCTCGGCGTAGGCGATGTCCTTCAGGCCGCGGCCCATGAAGCGCTTGACGGAGACGATGGTGTTCTTCGGGTCGGTGGTCTGCGCGGCCTGGGCCTTGTAGCCGATGTGGGCGTGGCCGTTCGGCAGGTAGCGCACCACGGACGGCAGCAGCGGGTGGCCGTCCTCGTCGTTCAACACCTCGGGAATGCTGTTGCGCACGGTGGCGACCAGCGAATTGGTGGTGCCCAGGTCGATACCCACCGCCAGCCGGTGCTGGTGCGGCGCGGTCGACATGCCCGGTTCGGAGATTTGCAGTAGTGCCATGGATTCTTTTTATGCTTCGAGTGCATCAAAGGCGAAGCGGACTTCTTCGCCGAATTTTTCGAGGAACATCATCGCCCGCACGTCCTGCGCGGCGGCGTGGTAGTCGCCGGCGTCGCAGCGCGCCTCGATGTCCTTGAGCAGGTCCTTGCGGGCGGCGCGCAACTGGCCGTCCAGCGTTTCCAGCAGTTCCAGGTCCTTGCCGGCGCGCGCGTCCTCGAGCTCCTCGCGCCACTCCATCTGCTGCATCAGGAACGCGCCCGGCATCGACGTGTTCGATTCGGTCTGCAGGTCCACGCCGTTCAACTCGCACAGGTAGCGCGCGCGCAGCTGCGGATTCTTCAAGGTCTGGTAGGCCTCGTTGGCGCGGGTGGCCCACTGCATCGCGACGCGCTTCTCGGCGTCGGTCGCGTTGACGAATTTGTCTGGATGGACGCGGTTCTGCACGTCGCGGTAGGCGCCGTTCAGCGCCTCCGCGTCAACGGCGTAGCGCTGCGGCAGGTTGAAGAGTTCGAAGTGGTTTTGCACGGCACGCGAAAAGTGGAACTGCGGTGGAAACCGCGGGTTTAAATGCGGAAGCTTTCGCCGCAGCCGCAGGCGTCTTTCTCGTTCGGGTTGTTGAACTTGAAGCCCTCGTTCAAGCCCTCGCGCGCGAAATCGAGCTCGGTGCCGTCGATGTAGGGCAGGCTTTTCGGGTCCACGAAGACCTTCACGCCGTGCGATTCGAACACCGCGTCCTCGTCCGCCACCTCGTCCACGTACTCCAGCTTGTAGGCCAGACCGGAGCAGCCCGTGGTCCGCACGCCGAAGCGCAGGCCCAGGCCCTTGCCGCGGCGTTCGATGTAGCGGTTGATGTGCTTCGCTGCCTTTTCGGTCAGTGTGATTGCCATTGCGGTCCTCCGGCTTATGCCGAGTGTTTTGCCTTGTAGTCCTGCACGGCGGCCTTGATCGCGTCCTCGGCCAGGATGGAGCAGTGGATCTTCACCGGCGGCAGCGCCAGTTCCTCGGCGATGGCGGTGTTCTTGATGGCCAGCGCCTCGTCCAGGGTCTTGCCCTTGACCCATTCGGTCACCAGCGACGACGAGGCGATCGCCGAACCGCAGCCGTAGGTCTTGAATTTCGCGTCCTCGATCAGGCCATCGGCGCCGACCTTGATCTGCAGCTTCATCACGTCGCCGCAGGCCGGCGCGCCGACCATGCCGGTGCCGACCGATTCGTCGCCCTTTTCAAAGGCGCCGACGTTGCGTGGATTTTCGTAGTGGTCCAACACTTTTTCCGAGTAAGCCATTTTGATGCTCCTGTTAATCCGTCTGAATTCTATGCAGTCGATTACCGCGAGCGGCGCTTAGTGCGCGGCCCACTGGATCGAGTTGATGTCGATGCCCTCTTTGAACATGTCCCACAGCGGCGACAGTTCGCGCAGCTTGCCGACCTTGGACTTCATCAGTTCCACCGCGAAGTCGATGTCCTTCTCGGTCGTGAAGCGGCCGATGGTGAAGCGGATCGAACTGTGCGCCAGCTCGTCGCTGCGGCCCAGGGCGCGCAGCACGTAGGACGGCTCCAGCGAGGCCGAGGTGCAGGCCGAGCCGGACGACACGGCCAGGTCCTTGACCGCCATGATCAGCGACTCGCCCTCGACGTAGTTGAAGCTCACGTTCAGGTTGTGCGGCACGCGGTGGTCCATGTCGCCGTTGATGTAGACCTCTTCGATTTCCTGCAGGCCGGAGGCCAGGCGGTCGCGCAGCGCCTTGATGCGGCCGGTCTCGGCCTCCATCTCCAGCTTGGCGAGGCGGAAGGCCTCGCCCATGCCCACGATCTGGTGGGTCGGCAGGGTGCCCGAGCGCAGGCCGCGCTCGTGGCCGCCGCCGTGCATCTGCGCCTCGACGCGCACGCGCGGCTTGCGGCACACGTACAGCGCGCCCACGCCCTTCGGACCGTAGGTCTTGTGCGCGGTGAAGGTCATCAGGTCGACCTTGGATTTCTGCAGGTCGATCACGACCTTGCCGGTGGCCTGGGCCGCGTCGCAGTGGAAGATGATGCCCTTCGAGCGGCACAGCGCGCCGATCTCGTCGATCGGCTGGATCACGCCGATCTCGTTGTTGACCAGCATGACCGAGATCAGGATGGTGTCGGGGCGGATGGCGGCGCTCAGCTGCTCGATGGTGATCAGGCCGTTGTCCTGCGGTTCCAGATAGGTCGCCTCGAAGCCGACGCGCTCCAGTTCACGCACCGTGTCCAGCACCGATTTGTGCTCGGTCTTGACGGTGATGATGTGCTTGCCCTTGGTCTTGTAGAACTGCGCCGCGCCCTTCAGGGCCAGGTTGTTCGACTCGGTGGCGCCCGAGGTCCAGATGATTTCGCGCGGATCGGCGTTCACCAGCGCCGCCACGTGGCCGCGCGCCTCCTCCACCGCCTTCTCGGCGGTCCAGCCGTACATGTGGCTGCGGGAGGCCGGGTTGCCGAACTGTTCGCGCAGGTAGGGGATCATCTGGTCGGCCACGCGCGGATCGATGGGCGTGGTGGCCGAGTAGTCCATGTAGATCGGGAAGTGCGGCGCGGTGTGGAACTCGACCGGGGCGACCTGGGCGTTTTTTTCTGGGGCGTTCATCTATTAACTCCAATAAGCGTGTCTAGTCTTGGCTCTGTCTTAGCCGACGGCGGCGTTGCGGTGCATGACCACCACCGCCTGGTCGGCGTGCTTTTGTTTCTGTTGATCGACCAGATCCTGCAGCGACACGGAGTCCAGGTAATCGACCATTTTTTCGTTCAGGGTTGCCCACAGTTCGTGCGTCATGCAGCGCGCGCCGGTGGTGGCGTCGGCGCCGTGGCAGTTTTCCTTGCCGCCGCACTGGGTCGCGTCCAGCGGCTCGTCGACGGCGATGATGATGTCGGCCACCGTCACCTTGTCGGCGCGGCGCGCCAGGCTGTAGCCGCCGCCGGGGCCGCGGATCGACTCGACGATCTCGTGGCGGCGCAGCTTGCCGAACAACTGTTCCAGGTAGGACAGCGAAATCGCCTGGCGCTGTGAAATGCCAGACAGCGTGACCGGGCCTTTGCCCTGGCGCAAGGCCAGATCGATCATCGCGGTCACTGCAAAACGGCCTTTGGTGGTCAGACGCATCACAACCTCGGTTGGGTTAAAATATCGTGTCGTTCAGCCAATCAAACTCGGATTAGTTGAATGAATTAGTCAAGTATACCAAACTTGACCAACTTTGTCAGGCGACGCCCTTGGCGCCGCCCGCGAGACGTCTGTGTGCCGTTTTGGCGGGTGACTCAGGCGCGCAACAATTCCATCGGCTTGAACAGCGCGTGCATGTCGCGGTTGGCGATGAAGGTCAGGTTGTACGGGTGCTCGGCCACGATCTGCGGCAACGCCCGCACCGTCGGCAGCTTGTTCAGCTGTTCGGCGATCTTCCCCCACAAAACCAGCTTGGGCCGGTGCTGTTCCAGCGCCGCGATCACCGTCTCGAAGAACGGCAGCCACGCCTTGGCGTCCTTGGCCGGCGCCACGTGCTCGCGGAACACCAGCGACGCGTTCAGCAGCAGGAAGCCATGGCCGGTCAGCTTTTGCTGGATCTGCGCCAGCGTCTGCACGGCGGCCGGGTCGGCGCGGAACTCGGCGGCGATGGCGGCCAGCGCCGCGCTGCCGGTGTTGTCCTCGGCCAGCCGGCCGTCGGCCACCAGCAGCATCTTCATGAAGTTGCGCAGCGAGGTGGCCTTGTTGACCGGCTTCGACAGCCCGCCGCCCTTCTCGTCCGACCACAGGCCCTTGACGGCGCCGTCCATGAAGCACACGCCGGTGGCGCTCTCCTCGCGCGGATAGGGCCCCTCGCCCACCAGCACGTAGCGCACCTTGTCCAGCGGCAATTCGAAGGCGTTGAACAGGCGCTGGTCGGTGGGCAGGTAGGTGTCGGCGGCCAGCCCGGCCAGATAGGCGGGGTTCGCCGCCATCATCGCTTCCAGGCCGGAAATAAGGATGGGGTGCCAGGAAGAATCGGCGCGGCCTAGGGCCTGGAGGATAGATACTGGAATGAACATGACGGCAACGAGTAGGAAAAAGAGGCCGGATTTTATCATTTCAAACATTCGGCCGAAAAAGGGGTCAGGTTCGGTATAAAAAAATACCGAACCTGACCCCTTTTTCCCTTTTTCCTTTTCAGCCCCCGAACGCCAGGGCGGCGGCCAGCGCCAGCATGATGGCGCCGGTCAGCGCCTCGATGCACTTCCACGCCAGCGGCCGGCGCAGCAGGTCCGACAGCCGGCTGGCGCCGAAGCCCAGCGCGGTGAACCAGATCAGCGAGGCCGTCATCGCGCCGACGGCGAAGCTGGGCCGCTCGTGGGCCGGGTAGTTGCCGCCGATCGCGCCCAGCAGCACCACCGCGTCCAGGTAGACATGGGGATTGAGCAGCGACATGGCAAGCACGCTCAGCAGCGCGTTGCGGGCGCTGACCGGCGCGCCGCCCTCGCCCGCCGGCAGCGCGCCCGGCCGCAGCAACGCGGCCCAGCTGCGCAGGCCGTACCACAGCAGGAAGGCCGCGCCGCCCCAGCGCGCCGCCCCCATCAGCAGCGGCGAGGACTGGATCAGTACGCCCATGCCCGCCACGCCGGCGCCGATCAGCAGCACGTCGATGACGACGCAGGTGGCCACCGTCAGCGCCACGTGCTGGCGCCGCACGCCCACCCGCAGCACGTGCGCGTTCTGCGCGCCGATCGCCATGATGAGGCTGGCGCCGAGGCCCAGGCCGCTGAGGAATACCTGTGGGGTGAACATGCCGCTCTCCTTTAATTAGATGCAAGCATTGTCCAGTCGCGGCCGTACAATATGAAGCTGAATTCATATTTCTAAATATAGTTAAGTAAAACTGAATTGGAGACCCCATGCTGCCCGACACCCGCCAGGGCGAGGCGCTGCTCGCCATCGTCGACACCGGCAGTTTCGAGCAGGCCGCCGCGCTGCTGCACATCTCGCCGTCCGCCATCTCGCAGCGGGTGGCGGCGCTCGAGGCGGCGGCCGGCGCGCCCCTGCTGGTGCGCAGCCGCCCCTGCCGCCCGACCGCCGCCGGCCAGCGCCTGGTCAGCTACCTGCGCCGAAGCAGGCTGCTGGAGGAGGAATACCTGGCCGACCTGGCCGACCAGGAGGGGCGGCCGCTGAGCGTGCCGCTGGCGGTCAACAACGACACGCTGGCCACCTGGCTGCTGCCGGAGCTGACGCCCTTCCTGGCGCGCGAAAACCTGCTGCTCGACATCGCGCTGGACGACCAGGACCACACCTACAACCTGCTCGAGCGCGGCGTGGCGCTGGCCGCCGTGTCGACGGAGGCGCAGCCCATGCGCGGCTGCACCGTCCAGCCGCTGGGGGTGATGCGCTACCGCATGCTGGCCTCGCCCGCCTTCGCCGCGCGCTGGTTTCCCGGCGGCCTGTCGCGCGAGGCGGCGCGCAAGGCGCCCCTGCTGGTGTTCGACCGCAAGGACATGCTGCAGGCCGTCTTCCTGCAGCGCGAACTCGGCCTGCCGCCCGGCAGCTATCCCTGCCACTACATCCCGTCCAGCGACGCCTTCCTGAACGCGATCCTGCTGGGCCTGGGCTACGGCATGTCGCCGGAACAGCAATACGGCGGCCTGCTGGAACAGGCCACCCTGCTGGACGTGGCGCCGGGGCGGCACATCGACGTCGCGCTGCACTGGCACAGCTGGCGCGTGCAGTCGCCCAAGCTGGAGCGCCTGAGCGCGGAGGTGATCGCCGCGGCCCGGCGGCGCCTGACGCAGGCCCCCACACCGTAGCGCGCGGCGCTTGCCGCTCCGCGGGCGCTCACGTAAAGTGTCTTAAGTGGAAAGATTGTCCATGGCATACACCTGCGTCTGGAGAAGAGTTGAGCGAATTGACACACGCGCGCCTGCCGGCCGCGCCGAACGGCCGCCACGGCGGCCTGAGCTTCCTCGCCTCGCCCGGCGAAATGGGGCGGCGCATCGCCGAGTACGACTGGACCGACACGCCGCTGGGCGACCTGCGCGCCTGGCCGCAAAGCCTGCGCACGGCGGTCAGCCTGATGCTCAACTCCAGCCATCCGATGTGGATAGGCTGGGGCCCGGAGGCCACCTTCCTCTACAACGACGCCTACATCGACGTGCTCAGCGTGGCCAAGCACCCGCACGCGCTGGGCCGCCCGGCCGCCCACGTGTGGTCGGAGATCTGGGACTTCTGTGGCCCGCTGGCGGACAAGGTGTTCCGCCACGCCGAGGCCACCTTCGTCGACGACGTGCAGCTGTTCATGCACCGCGGCAACTGGCTGGAGGAGACCTGGTATTCCTTCTCCTACAGCCCCATCGTCGACGAGTCCGGCGGCGTGGGCGGGCTGTTCTGCCCCTCCACCAACGCCACCTCCAGCAACCTGAACACGCGCCGGCTGGCGACGCTGTCGGCGCTGTCCGCGTCCGCGCTGCGCGAGGACAGCGTGGCCGGCGCCTGCGACAAGGCGATGCAGACCATCGCCCGCAACCCGCAGGACATGCCGTTCGCGCTGCTGTACCTGATCGACGACGACGGCGGCCACGCGCGGCTGCGGCAGGCCGCGCACGTGCCGGCCGGCGGCGACGTGGCGCCCGCCAGCCTGCCGCTGGCCGGCGACGGGGCGCCCCCGCGCTGGCCGGTGCGCCAGGTGTGCGCCGACGGCGCCAGCCGCGTGCTGGCGGTGGGCGACCTGGACGCGCTGCCGCTGGGACTGGCGCACCAGCGCGTCACGCAGGCGCTGGCGCTGCCGCTGGCCATGCCGGGCCAGGAGCGGCCACTGGGCGTGCTGGTGCTGGGCGTGAGCCCGGCCTGCCGGCTGGACGGCGAATACCGCACCTTCTTCGAACTGGTGGCCGGCCAGGTGGCGGCCGCCTTGCAGAACGCCATGGGCGCCGAGGCCCAGCGCCAGCGGGCCGACATGCTGGCCGAACTGGACCGGGCCAAGACCGCCTTCTTCTCCAACGTCAGCCACGAGTTCCGCACGCCGCTGACGCTGATGCTGGGGCCGATCGAGGACGTGCTGTCCGACGAGGGCTGGCTGCCGGACGCCCAGCGCGAGCGGCTGGAACTGGCGCACCGCAACGCGCTGCGGCTGCAGCGGCTGGTCAACACGCTGCTCGACTTCTCGCGCGTGCAGGCCGGGCGCATGCAGGCCGCCTACGCGCGGGTGGACCTGGGCGCGCTGACGCGCGACCTGGCCAGCGGTTTCCGCTCCATCGTCGAGGGCGCCGGCCTGGCGCTGGAGGTGCGCTGCGCGCCGCTGTCCACGCCGGCCTACGTGGACCCCGCGCTGTGGGAAAAGATCGTGCTCAACCTGCTGTCGAACGCGTTCAAGTTCACCTTCGAGGGCGGCATCCGCGTCACGCTGGAACAGGTGGGCGGCGACGCCGTGCTGCGGGTGGCCGACACCGGCGGCGGCATCGCGGCCGAGCACCTGGAACACGTCTTCGAGCGTTTCCGCCGCGTGGACGGCGCGCGCTCGCGCACCCACGAGGGCACCGGCATCGGCCTGGCGCTGGTGCGCGACCTGGTGGAGCTGCACCAGGGCGGCATCCGCGTCGACAGCGAGTTGGGCAAGGGCAGCCGCTTCACCGTGACCGTGCCGCTGGGACGCGCCCATCTGCGCGATGAACAACTGACCCAGGCGGACCGGCCGGCCGGCGGCGTGGCGGCCGGCGCCACGCTGCGCAGCTACACCGCCGAGGCGCTGCGCTGGCTGCCGGAGCGGGACGCCGCGCCGGCGCCGGGGGCCGGCGCCGGACCGGAGGCCGCGGACATGGCGGCCGCCACCGCCGTCACGGCCGCCGCGCTGGCCACCGCCAGCACGCTGGCGCAGACCGCGCACGTGCTGGTGGCCGACGACAACGCCGACATGCGCGCCTATCTGCACCGCCTGCTGCGCGAGCGCTGGAGCGTGGGCGTGGCGGCCAACGGCCGGGCCGCGCTGGAGGCGGCGCGCGCGCAGCCGCCGGACCTGATCATCTCCGACGTGATGATGCCGGAGCTGGACGGCTTCGGCCTGCTGGCGGCGGTGCGCGCCGACCCCGCGCTGCGCGACACGCCGGTGCTGCTGCTGTCGGCCCGCGCCGGCGAGGAGGCGCGCATCGAGGGCCTGACCGCGGGCGCGGACGACTACCTGGTCAAGCCCTTCTCGGCCAAGGAGCTGCTGACCCGCGTGGACTCGCAGCTGATGCGCCACCGCATGCGCCAGGTCGAGAGCGCGCACGCCAGCCGCATGGCGGCCGTGTTCCGGCAGGCGCCGATGGCCATCGCCATCCTGCGCGGCCCGGCGCTGGTGTTCGAGTTGCTGAACCAGCGCTTCGAGGAGCTGGTGGGCGGGCGCGAGGCCATGGGCCTGCCGTTCCGGCAAGCCTTCCCCGACCTGGACGGCCAGGGCATGATCGAGGAGCTGGAGCGGGTGTACGCCAGCGGCCAGGCCCGCACCGGCAGCGCGCGCCGCGTCCTGCTGGCGCGCGGGCCGGATGGCGCCCAACAGGAATGCTATTTCGATTATGTGCACCAGCCCATCCTCAACGGCGCCGGCGTGGTCGACCGCGTGGCCATCGTGGCCTTCGAGGTGAGCGAACTGGTGCGCGCGCGCCGCGCGGCCGAGGTGGCCAACCGCGCCAAGGACGAATTCCTGGCCATGCTGGGGCATGAACTGCGCAATCCCCTGTCGCCCATCCTGATCGCGCTGGAGCTGATGCAACTCAAAGGCCTGGGCAACGCGGAGCGCGAGCACGCGGTGATCGAGCGCCAGGCGCGGCACCTGGTGCGGCTGGTGGACGACCTGCTCGACGTGGCCCGCATCGCGCAGGGCAAGATCGCGCTGCGGCCCGAGCGCGTGGAACTGGGCGCGCTGCTGGCGCAGGCGGTGGAAACGGTCGGCCCGCTGATGGAGGCGCGCCAGCACAGTCTGCGGCTGGACGTGGCCGCGGCCGGTCTGCCGGTGGACGCGGACCCGGTGCGCTTCACGCAGGTGCTGTCCAACCTGTTGACCAACGCGGCCAAGTACACCAATCGCGGCGGAACCATACGGGTGGCCGCGGCGGTCGAGGACGGCGAGGTGGCGCTGCGGATACAAGACAACGGCATCGGCATCGCCCCCGACATGCTGCCGCGCCTGTTCGACATGTTCGTGCAGGAGCGCCAGGCGCTGGACCGCTCGCAGGGCGGGCTGGGACTGGGCCTGGCCATCGTGCGCAGCCTGGTTGAGTTGCACGGCGGCACGGTGCGCGCCAGCAGCGCCGGGCTGGGCCAGGGCAGCGTGTTCGAGCTGCGGCTGCCGCTGGCTGGCGGGCCCTCCGGCGCGGCGTCGCTCGCGGCGCCGGCGGCGCAGCCGGGGCGCGCGGCCCGCGCGGCCCCGCCAGCGAACGGCGCGGCCGCGCCGGTGGGCGCGCCGTCCGCCGGCGGCGTCCCGCGACGCCGCGTGATGCTGGTGGACGACAACGTGGACATGCTCGAGTCCCTGCGCGAGCTGCTGGAACTACAAGGCCACGACGTGTACGCGCTGGCCGACCCCGCCAGCGCGCTGTCGCTGGCCCGCAGCATCCGTCCCGACCTGGCCATCCTCGACATCGGCCTGCCCGGCATGGACGGCTACGAACTGGCGGCCGAACTGCGGCGCCAGCCGGCGCTGGCCGGCACCCGGCTGGTGGCCCTGTCCGGCTACGGCCAGCAGGCCGACCGCCAGCGCTCGTCGGCGGCCGGCTTCAGCCGCCACCTCGTCAAGCCGGTCGATCCCGCGCAGTTGCGGGCGCTGCTGGAAGACGCCGCCGCCGGCTAGCGCGAGTAATAGGAACAGGTGTATTTGCGCAGGCCGTCGACCTGGTTGGTGTACACCGAGCGGCCCTCGTAGAAACTGGGGCAGGCCGCGTACCAGATCGTGCTCTGGTTGCCGAAATAGGTGGTGTAGCTGGCGCCCGGCGCCAGCCCGGCGGCCTGGCCGAACTGGCACACCGGGCCGGAGGAAAAGCACCAGTGCACCATGACCGCGGCGCCGCAATTGCTGCGGAACACCAGGCCGCCGTCGTTGGTGGCGCTGCCCGAGACGCAGATCAGGTCGCGCCAGCTGCGCGGCCCGATGGCCTTGATCGTCTCGATCGCCATTTCCCGGCCGAAATCGGCGTCGCTGATCGGCGACGGCGCGTCGGCGCACAGGCGCGGAATGCGGCGCCACAGCGAACCCAGGAAGCGGCCCGCGCGCCCGCGCCGCGCGAGGGCGGCTCCATCCTGATGTCGTTCTCATCCCGGCTCCCTTTTCGGCGCAAAGCCGGGGTAGTATGAATATAAAATAAACAACACAATACGGCTGTGGAAACTGTGCGGAAATACCACGCCGGGGTTCGCTTGCGGCCAGTGGGGATTTGCCGCACTATCCGTTGACAAAACCTTCAGACGAGGCAAGCGTGTCCACCACTCCCGACCTGTCCAGATTGAAGATAGAGCGCGGCCCCGCGCAGGCGCCGGCCCGGGGCCGCAAGTGGATCAGGATCGGCGCGGCCCTGCTGGCGCTGGCCCTGGCCGGCGTCCTCGTCGCCAGGCAGTTCGGCGGCGCCGCAAGCGTGGAGACGGTGACGGTGTCGCTGGCTTACCCGTCGCAGGACTACACGCTGCTCAACGCCACCGGCTACGTGGTGGCGCAGCGCAAGGCGGCGCTGGCGTCCAAGGCCACCGGGCGGCTGGAGTGGCTGGGCGTGCTGGAGGGCTCGCGCGTGAAGCGGGACGAGGTGGTGGCGCGCCTGGAAAGCCGCGACGTGGCGGCCGCGCTGGGCCAGGCCCAGGCCAACGTCAAGGTGGCGCAGGCCAACCTGGAACAGGGCCAGGCCGAGTTGGCGGACGCGCAGCGGGCCTACCAGCGCGCCAGCGAGCTGTTGGCGCAGAAGTTCATCGCGGCGGCCAGCCACGACGCGGCGCTGGCGCGCTACAACAAGGCCAGGGCCGCCATCGCGGCGCAGCGCGCGGCCATCGCCGCGGCCCGCGCCGGCGCGCAGTCGGCCCAGGTGGCGCTGGACCAGACCTCGATCCGCGCGCCCTTCGACGGCGTGATCCTCACCAAGAACGCCAACGTGGGCGACAACATCACCCCCTTCTCCTCCGCCGCCGACAGCAAGGGCGCGGTGGTGACCATCGCGGACATGGACACGCTGGAGGTGGAGGCGGACGTGTCGGAGTCGTCGCTGGCGAAGATCCGCGCCGACCAGCCGGCCGAGATCCAGCTGGACGCCTTCCCCGAACTGCGCCTGGCCGGCGTGGTCTCGCGCATGGTGCCGACAGTGGACCGCGGCAAGGCCACCCTGCTGGTGAAGGTGCGCTTCCTGGAGCGCGACCCGCGCGTGCTGCCGGACATGAGCGCGAAGGTGGCCTTCCTGTCCAAGCCCGTGCCGGCGGCGGACAAGGCGCCGGTGACGGCCGTGCAGCCGGCGGCCATCGCCACGCGCGACGGCAAGGCGGCGCTGCTGGTGGTCGATGGCGGCAAGCTGCGCCAGGTGGCGGTGACGCCGGGACGCAAGGTGGGGGAGTTGGTGGAGGTGCGGGGCGCGCGGCCGGGCGACCAGGTGGTGCTCCATCCCGGTCCCGACCTGCGGGACGGCCAGCCGGTGACGGTCGCCAAGAAATGAACGGCGAAATGAAAGAAGGAGTGCGAGGAGAATCGGACCAAAGCGCGGCCGACGGCGCCGGCGCGCCCGCGCTGGTGCGCATCGAGCACCTGGTCAAGTCCTACCGGCGCGGCGGCCAGATCGTGCCGGTGCTGACCGACATCTCGCTGGAGATAAGGGCCGGCGACTTCACCGCGCTGATGGGCCCCTCCGGCTCCGGCAAGAGCACCCTGCTCAACCTGATCGCCGGCATCGACAAGCCGGACGCCGGCCTGCTGCGCGTGGACGGCCTCGATATCGCGGCCATGTCGGAGACCGACCTGGCGCACTGGCGCGCCGCCAACGTGGGCTTCATCTTCCAGTTCTACAACCTGATGCCGGTGCTGTCGGCCTACGAGAACGTGGAGCTGCCGCTGCTGCTCACGTCCTTGTCGCGGCGCGAGCGCAGGGAGCGCGTCGAGCTGACGCTGGCCATGGTGGGCCTGTCCGACCGCATGGACCACACGCCGAACGAGCTGTCCGGCGGCCAGCAGCAGCGCGTGGCGATCGCGCGCGCCATCGTCGCCGATCCCACGCTGATCGTGGCCGACGAGCCGACCGGGGACCTGGACCGCCAGTCCGCCGCCGACGTGCTGGCGCTGCTGAACCAGTTGAACCGGGAGCTGGGCAAGACCATCATCATGGTCACGCACGACGCCCACGCGGCGGCGCGGGCGCGCACGCTGATCCACCTGGAAAAAGGCGAGCTGATCGCCGAGCCGCGGGGCTAGCATGCAGCTGCTCAAGCTGATCGCCAGGAACCCCCTGCGCCACAAGCTGCGCACGGCGCTGACGGTGCTCGGCCTGGTGGTGGCCACGCTCTCCTTCGGCCTGCTGCAAACAGTGGTCCACGCGTGGTACGCCGGCGCCGAGGGCGCGTCCGCCACCACCTTGGTCACGCGCAACGCCACCTCGCTGGTGTTCCCGCTGCCGCTGGCCTACCAGGCCCGCATCCGCGCCGTGGAGGGCGTGTCCGGCGTGGGCTACGCCAACTGGTTCGGCGGCGTCTACAAGGACCCGAAGAACTTCTTCGCGCAATTCGCCATCTCCGGCGCCAGCTACCTGGACATCTACCCCGACTACCTGCTGGGCGAGGCCGAGCGCGCCGCCTTCCTGCGCGACCGCAAGGGCGCCATCGTCGGCCGCAAGCTGGCCGACCAGTACGGCCTCAAGGTGGGCGACGCGCTGCCGCTGCGCGGCACCATCTACCCCGGCCAATGGGAATTCGTGGTGCGCGGCATCTACGAGGGACGGCGGCCCGACACCAACACCGCCACCATGTTCTTCCACTGGGACTATGTGAACGAGGGATTGAGGAAGATCTCTCCGCGCCGCGCCAACCAGGTCGGCGTGTACGTGGTGCGGATCGCGCGCGCGGAGGACGCGGCCGCGGTCTCCGGCGCCATCGACCGGCAGTTCCGCAACTCGCTGGCCGAGACGCTGACCGAGACCGAGAAGGCCTTCCAGCTCGGCTTCGTGTCCATGTCCGAGGCCATCGTGGTGGCGGTGCGGGCGGTGTCCTACGTCGTCATCGTGATCATCATGGCGGTGATGGCCAACACCATGGCCATGAGCGCGCGCGAGCGGCTGTCGGAGTACGCGACGCTGAAGGCGCTGGGCTTCGGCCCCGGCTACCTGGCCGCGCTGATCTTCGGCGAATCGCTGCTGCTGGCGCTGGCCGGCGGCCTGCTCGGCATCGCGCTGCTGTTCCCGCTGACGGCCGCCGTCGGCGCGGCCATGGGCACCATGTTCCCCGTGTTCCAGGTGGCGCCGGCCACCCTGCCGCTGCAGGTGCTGGCCGCGCTGCTGATCGGCGTGGTGGCCGGCATCGCGCCCACGCTGCGCGCGGTGAACGTGAACATCGTCGACGGCCTGCGGAGCATAGGCTGATGCGCATCCCCCTGGCCTACATCGCGCGCAACCTGTGGGCGCGGCGCCTGACCACCACCTTGACCGCCGCCGGCCTGGCGCTGGTGGTGTTCGTGTTCGCCACCGTGCTGATGCTGGACGAGGGCCTGCGCACCACCTTGGTCACCACCGGCGAGTACGACAACGTGATGGTGATACGCCGCTCGGCCGAGAGCGAGGTGCAAAGCGGCATAGACCGGGCGCAGGCCGCCATCGTGGCCAGCCATCCCGCCATCGCGCCGGGCCCGGACGGCCAGGCCATGCTGTCGAAGGAGACGGTTGTGCTGATCTCGCTGAACAAGCGCGGCTCGGACAAGCCGTCCAACGTGGTGATCCGCGGCGTGAGCCAGCGCGGCCTGACGCTGCGGCCGCAGGTGCGGCTGGTGGCCGGACGCATGTTCCGGCCCGGCGCGTCCGAGATCATCGCCGGCGCCAGCATCGCGCGGCGCTTCTCGGGCGCCGGCATCGGCGAGAAGCTGCGCTTCGGCCAGCGCGAATGGACCGTGGTCGGCCTGTTCGACGCCGGCAACAGCGGCTTCGATTCCGAGATCTGGGGCGACGCCGACCAGCTGATGCAGGCCTTCCGGCGCAACGGCTTCTCGTCCATGGTGCTGCGGCTGGGCGGCGCCGCCGGGTTCGACGCGTTCAAGCGCGCCATCGAATCGGACCCGCGGCTGACGCTGGAAGCCAAGCGCGAGCAAACCTTTTATTCGGACCAGTCGAAGGCGTTGTCGACCTTCATCAGCATCCTCGGCCTGACCCTGTCCATCATCTTCTCGATCGGCGCGACGATCGGGGCGGCCATCACCATGTACGCCTCGGTGGCCAACCGCACCGCCGAGATCGGCACGCTGCGCGCGCTGGGCTACCAGCGGCGCAACATCCTGGCCGCCTTCCTGGCCGAGTCCATGCTGCTGGCGCTGGCGGGCGGCGCGGCGGGGCTGCTGTTCGCGTCGTTCATGCAGTTCCTGTCCTTCTCCACCACCAATTTCCAGTCCTTCTCCGAACTGGCGTTCGGCTTCAAGCTCAATGGCGCCATCGTCGTCAAGACGCTGCTATTCTCGCTGCTGATGGGCGTCGTCGGCGGCTTCCTGCCCGCCCTGCGCGCCGCCCGCATGCGGATCGTGGACGCGCTGCGGGCCGCGTGATCCTCGCTCAAGCGATCGATCCGGGCTATATTTCTCCCTCCATCGCGGAACCATTCGTGCGCACGGTTGTCTAGAGCACGCACGGCTGCGCAAGTTTGACCGACCGGCAAAAACTCGTGCTACACTTTCTTTCCAGCAAACCCGCGTCCCCCATGCCCATGCGATCCGCCGCCGCCAGTCGTACCGTCCTGCACGCCCTGCGGCAGGCGTTGTGCCGCCTGGCGTGCCTGCTGCTGGCCGTGACGCTGGCCGCGCCGGCCATGGCGGCCGAGGAGCGCAAGGTGCTGGTGCTGTATTCGCTCGGCTCGGACTCGGCCTCCGTGTGGCAAGCCATGGTGCACAAGGGCCTGTACGATGAACTGGGCAAGAAGACCTGGGGCGAGCCGCCCAGCATCTTCGAGGAGCGCTTCGACGCGATCCGGGTGGGCGACAAGCCCTCGCTGGACAGCATGGGCCCCTACCTGAAGACCAAATACGCCGAGGTCAAGCTGGACGCGGTGGTCACCGAGAACTACCTGGCCGCCACCTTCCTGCACAGCCATCCCGAGCTGTTCCCCGGCGTGCCGCGCTATTACGTCAACCACGGCCGCAAGAACTGGCGCCCGAAGGACGGCGAGGCGCTGGAGGTGGTGCCCGACTATGTGCGCATGCTGGGCGTGATCACGCGCGTGGCGCCGCACACGCGGCGCGTGGTGGTGGTGGGCGACCGCTCGCCGCGGGTGCAGGAGTGGATCGCCGGCGCGCGCGACGCGGCCCGCCCCTACGGCAAGATCCTCACCGTGGACTACTGGGACAACCAGAGCTTCGACGAGTTGTACCGCCGCGCGGCCCTGCTCAGCGGCGACACCGCCATCCTGATGTTCGCCACCTACGGCGACAACACCGGCGCCAAGGGCTTGCCGGCCGTGGTGGCGCGCAAGCTGGCCGCGGTGGCGCAGGTGCCGGTGTTCACCCACGTGGAATCGCTGGTGCTGCCCGGGATCGCGGGCGGCTATGTGCTCAGCGGCGAGAACATCGGCCGCGTGATCGCCAACGTGCTGCAGGGACAGCGCCCCGACTTGGGCGCCGTGCAGCGCTACGTGTTCGACTTCCCCACCGCCGAGCGCCACCAGTTGCGCCACATACCGCCCGGCGCGGTGCTGCTGAACCGGCCGCAGGGCGTGTGGGAGCTGTACCGCTGGCAGATCATCCTGGGCCTGACCCTGATCGTGATGGAGGGCGTGCTGATCACGGCGCTGGTGATGGCGCTGCGCTCGCGCCGCCGCACCATGACCGCGCTGAACGACGAGCGCAACAACCTGGAGGACCGCGTGCTGCAGCGCACGCTGGAGCTGCTGATGGCCAACAACAAGCTGGAGCAGCTGGCCACCACCGACCCGCTGACCGGCATCGCCAACCGGCGCAAGATGACGGAGCAGATTTCCAAGGAGCTGGAGCGGGCGCGCCGCTTCCGCCATCCGCTGTCGCTGCTGATGGTGGACATCGACCACTTCAAGCGCATCAACGACACCTACGGCCACGACATCGGCGACCGCGCCATCGTGGCCGTGGCCAGCATGCTGGCCTCCTCCATGCGCAGCATCGACATGGTGGCGCGCTTCGGCGGCGAGGAGTTCGTGCTGCTGATGCCGGAGACCGACATCGACGTGGCCGGCAACGCCGCCGAGCGCCTGCGCGACGCGGCGGCGCGCCTGCGGATCGAAGTGGACGGGGGCTTGAAAATCACGCTGACGATCAGCATCGGCGTGGCCGCGACGCGGCCGCAGGAGGCGCCGGATTCGCCGTCCTCGCTGCTGATGCGGGCGGACAAGGCGCTGTACCGCGCCAAGAACGAGGGCCGCGACCGGGTGGTGCTGGCCACGGCCTGATGCGTCCGATAGGGGACAGACCCGCGATCCAAGTCCCATGCCTTTGCCGGGACCTGTGGCGCGGACGGTCTGTCCCCGGTTTCAGGCCGGCGATTATTCCGCGTCCGGCTGCGCGGACGGATGGGCGGCCTGGAACGCCGGCAACGCCGCGCAGTTGGCGTCCACGCGCGCGATGTTCGGATAGGATTCCAGGTCCAGCCCGAAGCGCCGCGCGTTGAACACCTGCGGCACCAGGCAGCAGTCGGCCATGCTCGGCGTGTCGCCGTGGCAGAAGCGGCCGGTGGCCACGTCGCGCGCCAGATGCTCCTCCACCGTCGCCAGTCCCAGGCCCATCCAGTGGCGCAGCCATTCCAGCTTGGCCTCCTCGTCCAGCTTCAGCGTGTGCACCAGGTACTTCAGCACGCGCAGGTTGCCCAGCGGGTGGGTGTCGCAGGCGATGTCCATGGCCAGGCCGCGCACGCGGGCGCGGCCCGCCGCGTCGGCCGGCAGCAGCGGCACCAGCGGATGCCGCTCCTCCAGGTATTCCATGATGGCCAGCGACTGCGTCACCGTGGTGTCGCCGTCCTCCAGCGCCGGCAGCAGCGCGCCGGGATTCACGGCCCGGAAGGCCGCGCCCAACTGCTCGCCGCCGTCGCGCAGCAGGTGCACCGGCACCGCCTCGTACGGCAGCGCCTTCAGGTTGAGCGCGATGCGGACGCGGTAGGCGGCCGAACTGCGGAAATAGGTGTATAGCCTCATCAGCCCTTCTCCCGGTAATGCGCCACGGTCTGGTCGATGGCGCCGAAGATGCTGGCGCCGCGCTCGTCCAGCATCTCGATGCGCACGCTGTCGCCGAACTTCAGGTAGCCGGTCGCCGGCTGGCCGCCCTCGATGGTCTCGTACATGCGCACCTCGGCCAGGCAGCAGTAGCCCACGCCGCCGTTGGCGATGCTGGAGCCGTGCAGGCCGCCCTGCTTGTTGGACACCGTGCCCGAGCCGATGATGGTGCCGGCGCACAGTTCGCGCGTGCGGGCGGCGTGCGCCACCAGTTGCGCGAAGCTGAAGGTCATGTCCTCGCCGGCGTTCGGCTTGCCGAAGGGCTGGTGGTTCAGGGTGACGGTGAGCGGCAAGTGCAGCTTGCCGCCGGTCCAGTGCGCGCCCAGTTCGTCCGGCGTCACCGCCACCGGCGAGAAGGCGCTGGCCGGCTTGGAGTTGAAGAAGCCGAAACCCTTGGCCAGCTCGTTCGGAATCAGGTTGCGCAGCGAGACGTCGTTGACCAGCATGACCAGGCGGATCGCCTTGGCCGCGTCGGCGTCGCTGGCGCCCATCTTGACGTCGCCCGTGACCACGGCCACTTCCGCCTCCAGGTCGATGCCCCACTCCTCGCTGAGCGCGTAGATGCGGTCGCGCGGGCCGACGAAGCTGTCCGAACCGCCCTGGTACATCAGCGGGTCGGTGTAGAAGGAGGCCGGCACCTCGGCGTTGCGGGCCTTGCGCACCAGCTCCACGTGGTTGATGTAGGCCGAGCCGTCGGCCCACTGGTAGGCGCGCGGCAGCGGCGAGTGGCACTGGCTTTCGTCGAAGGGCCTGGCCTCGGCCGCCCCGCCGTCGTTCAGCGCCTGGTACAGCGCGGCCAGTTGCGGCGCGGCGAAGTCCCAGTTGTCCAGCGCGGCCTGCAGGGTGGGGGCGACCATGGCGGCGCTCAGGTAGCGGGTCAGGTCTCGGCTGACGACGATCAGGGCGCCGTCGCGGCTGCCGTTTTTCAAGGTGGCGAGTTTCATGCGGGATCCTTCGGTGGAGTGTGTGCCGATATTAGAATCCAGAATGAGATATCATACAAACGGTATTTTCCAATCGATTTATCAGATTTCCTCATGAGTCCAACCCTGCGCCAGATGCGCGCCCTGGTCGCCATCGCCAAGAGCGGCAGCTTCACGCTGGCCGCCGAGACCCTGCACGTGACGCAATCGGCGCTCAGCGGCCAGATCAAGGAGCTGGAGCAATTGCTGGGCGTGAAAGTACTGGAGCGCAACACGCGGCGCGCGCAGCTGTCCGAGATCGGGCGCGAGCTCTATCCGCTGTTCGACAAGATGATCCAGGACCTGGACGGCGCCATGGCCGACATCGCCAACCGCAAGGCGCTGAAAAAAGGCCTGGTGCGGGTGGCCGCGCCGCAGATGATGGCGTGCACGCTGCTGCCGGAGGTGATGGCCGCCTACCGCGGGGCGCACCCGGAGGTGCAGGTGAAGCTGGTCGACTGCCCGGTGGAGAACGTGTCCGGCCGCGTGTTCAGCGGCGAGGTCGACTTCGGCATCGGGCCCGAGCGGGACCCTGCGGCCGAGATCGCCGCGCAACTATTGTTCGAGATGCCCTTCGTGCTGGTGTTCCCCGGCGGGCATCCGCTGGAGCGGCAGGAACGGGTGACCTGGGCCGACGTGGAGCGCTACCCGCTGATCGCGCTGGAGGGCCAGTTCACCGAGCGGCTGCTGCGCGACGTGCCGCTCAAGCCCTACAACGAGGTGACCTTCATGACGACGGCGCTGGCCATGGTCAATGCCAACCTCGGCGTGACGGCCTGCATCCCGTACGCGGCGCCCATGGTCAAGCTCTACGGACTGCGCATGCGGCCGCTGCAAGAGCCCGAGCTCACGCGGCGCTTCTTCCTCTACACCAAGAGCGCCCGCTCGCTCTCCCCCGCCGCGCAGAGCTTCGCCGACTTCCTGTTCCAGTTCGTTTCGCAACACGAGTGGCGGACGCCGCCCTCACTCGCCTTATAATTCCTCCTTTTGCTCGGGACGCGGCATGTCGGCCAACACCATCGAAATCAACCGGCGGATGGACAAGTTCGATGGACACCAGCAGGTGTGGGTGTTCGGTTACGGTTCACTGATCTACAAGGCGGACTTCCCCTACCTGGAACGCCGCCCGGCCCATATCCAGGGCTGGGCGCGGCGCTTCTGGCAGGGCTCGCACGACCACCGCGGCACGCCCGACGCGCCGGGCCGGGTGGTGACCATCATTCCCCAGACGGGCGCCGTCTGCCACGGCATGGCCTACCTGATCGCCCCGGAGGTGTTCGAGCACCTGGACTACCGGGAAAAGAACGGCTACCTGCGGGTGGTGGTGGACATCGGCATGGAGGATGGCGACCGCGGCGTGGCGGAGGGCGTGGTCTATATCGCGCGGGAGGACAACGCGGCCTACCTGGGCGCGGCCAGCGAGGAGGAGATCGCCCACCACATCGCCCGCTCCGCCGGCCCCAGCGGCCCCAACAGCGACTACCTGATGCAGCTCGCCATCAGCCTGCGCGAAATGGGCAAGCACGATCCGCACGTGTTCGCCATCGAGCAGTTCCTCGTGGACCTCATCAACAGCGGCGAAATCTGAGTAGCCCCCGGTCTAGAACAAATCCATCTGCCCCGCCGACGCGGCCGCCTTGGCCTTCGCGCCCATGGGGGGCACCACCAGCGGGCGCTTGAAGGCGGAGGCGTCCAGCTGGCGGAAACGGGTGCCGCGCTTTTCCATGCCGAAGCGGCGGATGGCCTTCTCGGCGCGCTGGCGCACCAGGTCCGCCCACACGCCCTCGCCGCTCATGCGCTTGCCGAAGTCGCTGTCGTAGTCCTTGCCGCCCCGCATGTCGCGCACGCGGTTCATCACGCGCTGCGCGCGCTCCGGGAAATGCGCCTCCAGCCACTGCTGGAACAGCGGACTCACCTCCCACGGCAGCCTGAGGATGATGTAGTTGGCGTTCAGCGCCCCCGCCTCGAAGGCCGCCTCGATCACCCGCTCCAGGTCCGGCTCGGTGATGAAGGGAATCACGGGCGCGACGCTGACGCCGACCGGGATGCCGGCCTCGCTCAGCGTGCGTATCGTGCGCAGCCGCCGCGCCGGGCTGGCCGCGCGCGGCTCCAGCGTGCGCGCGATGGCCGGGTCCAGCGTGGTGATGGTGATGGCCACCGAGGCCTGCCGCCTGGCAGCCATCCCGGCCAGCAGGTCGATGTCGCGCTCGATCAGCGAGGACTTGGTGATCAGCCCCACCGGATGCCCGCACTCGTGCAGCACCTCCAGTATCCGCCGCGTCAGCCCCAGGCCCCGCTCGCAGGGCTGGTAGGCGTCGGTGTTGACGCCCAGCGCGATCGACTCGGGCACATAGGACGGCCGGGCCAGCTCCTGGCGCAGCAATTCCGGCGCGTTCACCTTGGCGAAGATGCGGCTTTCGAAATCCATGCCGGGCGACAGCCCCAGGTAGCTGTGCGTGGGCCGCGCGAAGCAGTAAATGCAGCCGTGCTCGCAGCCGCGATACGGGTTCAGCGACACGTTGAAGGGGATGTCCGGCGAGCTGTTGCGCGTCAGGATGCTTTTGGCGATCTCGTCGGTGATGTGGGTCTTGAACACGCGCGGCCCGCCATCGCCGTCCCCGTCCTCGCTGCCCCAGCCATCGTCGAATTGCTCCCTGCCGTGCACCTCGTAGCGCCCCTGCAGATTGGACACCGCGCCGCGGCCCTTTTGCGCGCGCAGCGGCGCCGGCGGGAGCATGGGCTGGCCTTCAATATCGTCGTCCTGCATGACAACCTCGCATACTGTATATATATCCAGTATTTTAGGCCGTTTGGGGCGTCTTCGCAACACCGCCAACAACAATTGCTATCGGAAAGAATTTTCCCCGTATAGGCAGCGCATAATCACCCGAAAGGTCACTTTTTTTTTCCATCCACCTTGGGAAGTCGCTATGCTGAAAAACCTGAAAATCGCCAGCCGCCTGGGAATGGGCTTTGGCTGCGTCGTCCTCCTGTTGTTGATCCTGTCCGTCGTCAGTGTGCAGCGGCTGGGCACGGTCAACGAGAGCACGCGCGTCATATATGAGGAGCACTACGCCAAGGTCGTGCTGCTGAACGAGGTGCTGAAGAACAGCATGGACAACGCCCGGCAAATGCGCAACATGCTGCTGTCCACCTCCGACGCCGAGGCGGACAGGTATAAGCAGCTGGTCGAGGCCAACCGCACCGAGAATGCCGCCGGCCTGGCCAAGGTCGAAAAACTGCTGAGCACCGACAAGGGCAAGCAGTTGTTCAAGGAGATCACCGACCGGCGCGCCGTGGTGTCGACCAGGTACGACGGGTTTTATGCGCTGGTCAAGAGCGACCGCAAGGCCGCGATCGAATACCTGAAGAACGACTTCGCGCCGGCCAACGACCTGTTCTGGCAATCGCTGGAGGCGCTGGCGAAAATGCAGGCCGAGTTGATGGACAAGGCGGCCGACGAGGCGTCCGCCACCTACGACTCGACCCGCACGCTGGTGATGTCGCTGGCCGGCGCCGCGATCGTCCTGTCGATCGCCATCGCCGCCTGGATCACGCTGAGCATCACCGGTCCGCTGAAGGTGGCGGTGCAGGTGGCCGAGGGGGTGGAGGGGGGCGACCTGTCGATGACGATCGACGACAGCGCCAAGGATGAAACCGGCCAGCTGCTGCGCGCCATGCGCAAGCTGGTCGCCAAGCTCAACCAGGTGATCTCCGGCCAGCAAAAGGCGGTGGAGGCGGCCAACCGCGGCAAGTTCGACGTGCGCATCGATCTGGGCGGCCTGCAGGGCTTCCAGAAGGACCTGGGCGAGGGGCTGAACCAGCTGATGGTGACCACCGGCGCCAGCATCGACGACGTGGTGCGCGTGATGGGCGCCCTGTCCGAGGGCGAACTGGACAAGACCATCACCAAGCAGTACGAGGGCGCGTTCGACGATCTGAAGAAATACGCCAACAACACCGTCGCCAAGCTGGGCCAGGTGATCGAGGGCCAGAAGCGCGTGGTGGAGGCGGCCAACCACGGCAACTTCGAGGCGCGCGTGGACCTGGGCGGGCTGCAGGGCTTCCAGAAGGAGCTGGGCGAGGGCCTGAACCGCCTGATGACCACCACCGGCGCCAGCATCTCCGACGTGGTGCGGGTGATGGGCGCGCTGGCCGAGGGCGACCTCACCAAGACCATCGACAAGCCGTACGAGGGCAGCTTCGGCGAACTGAAAGAGTACGCCAACAACACCGTGGGCAAGCTGCTGCAGGTGGTGACGGAGGTGAACGCCGGCGCCCATTCGCTGTCCAGCGCGTCCGAGGAGGTTAGCGCCACGGCGCAGGCGCTGTCGCAGGCCGCCAGCGAGCAGGCCGCCGGCGTCGAGGAGACCAGCGCCTCGATCGAGCAGATGACGTCGTCGATCGCGCAGAACACCGAGAACGCCAGGGCCACCGACGGCATGGCGGCCAAGGCCTCGCAGGAGGCCACCGAGGGCGGCGAGGCGGTCGACGCGACCGTGGCGGCGATGAAGCAGATCGCGCGCAAGATCGGCATCATCGACGACATCGCCTACCAGACCAACCTGCTGGCGCTGAACGCGGCCATCGAGGCGGCGCGCGCGGGCGAGCACGGCAAGGGCTTCGCGGTGGTGGCGGCCGAGGTGCGCAAGCTGGCCGAGCGCAGCCAGGTGGCGGCCCAGGAGATCGGCGAGGTGGCCACCAGCAGCGTGGAACTGGCCGAGCGCGCCGGCCTGCTGCTGGACCAGATGGTGCCCAACATCAAGAAAACCTCGGGACTGGTGCAGGAGATCGCCGCCGCCTCGGAGGAGCAGTCGGCCGGCGTGGCGCAGATCAATTCGGCCGTCAACCAGCTCAGCCAGACCACCCAGCAGAACGCCAGCAGTTCGGAGCAGCTGGCCGCGACCGCCGAGGAGATGAGCAGCCAGGCCGAGCAGCTGCAGCAGACCATGGGCTTCTTCAAGGTCCACACCGCGCCGCACCACGGCGCGCCGACGGCGCCGGTGCGCAAGCAGGCCGCCACCGGCCGGGCGTCCGTCCGCGGCAAGGAGGTGTACACCATGCGCGCCGTCATGCCGAACGACGTGGACGAGACCGACTTCGCCCGCTTCTAAACACGCTTCCAAGCCCGCTTCCGGGCCGGCTTCGGGCCCGCGCGCGCCGCCCCTCCCCGTCCCTTCCAGCCCCTGGTTCTCCGGCCCCGCGCGCCCCGCGCGGGGCCGGAGTTTCGTTGTGAGCCAGCTAACTGGTATCATGCGCACTGTCCCAGGTGCCGTGCGCCCGGCGCCACGCCGCCGCGCATCCTAGCCGATTTCACCAACACCGCCAGACCGCATCCGCGCTCCTTGCCGCGGCGGCCTGTTTATCGACCCGAATAGACAACGACATGACCAACACGACGACCAACCTGCCTTCGCTCGGGAGCCGCATCGCGCTCGCGTTCAGCACCTTCTTCCGCACCTTGTCGGATCCGCAATTCGCCGCCCGCCTGCAGCGCATCGACCAGCCCATGGCCGCGCCGACGGCGGCGCCGACCGCGGCCCCCACCGCCGCCCCAACCGCGGCGCCAACGCCCGCCCCCACCGCCGCGCCCATCGTGCTGCGCGAGGCGACGCCGGACGCCGCCTTGCAATTGCTAAGCCTCCTGCAGCGCGAGGCGCGCCTGATCGACTTCACCCAGGAAAACCTGACCGCCTACGCCGACGCCGACATCGGCGCCGCCGCGCGCGTGGTGCACGAGGGTTGCGCCAAGGTGCTGCGCGAGCACTTCACCATCGAACCGGTGCGCGCCGAGGCCGAGGGCAGCCGCGTGACGCTGGAGGCGGGCTTCGACGCCGCCGCCGTGCGCCTGACCGGCAACGTGGTGGGCAAGGCCCCGTTCAAGGGCAGCCTGAGCCATCGCGGCTGGCGCGCCACCAGCGTGCGCCTGCCGAAACTGGCCGAGGCGCACGACGCCAAGGTCCTGGCCCCGGCGGAGGTGGAACTGTGAGCGACAACATGACCAACACGACGAGCGGCCCGCGCTACGCCATCGGCATCGACCTGGGCACCACCCACAGCGCCCTGTCCTATGTGGACCTGGAGGCCAGCGACGGCGAGCAGACCGCGCAAGCGGTGCTGAACGTGCCGCAGTTGACGGCGCCGGGCACGGTGGAGGAGCTGGCGCTGCTGCCCTCCTTCCTGTACCTGCCGCACCCGGACGAGATGGCGCCGGGCCAGCTGGCCCTGCCGTGGCAGGACGACGACCAGGGCCCGGTGGCCGGCGAGATGGCGCGCAGCCGCGGCGCCACCACGCCGATCCGCCTGGTGTCCAGCGCCAAGAGCTGGCTGTGCCACCCCGGCGTGGACCGCCGCGCCGCCATCCTGCCGAACGACGCGCCGGAGGAAGTGGCGCGCGTCTCGCCGCTGGAGGCGTCCACCCGCTACCTGTCGCACCTGCGCCAGGCCTGGGACGCGGCCCATCCGGAAGCGCCCTTCGCCGAGCAGGCCGTGACGGTCACCATTCCCGCCTCCTTCGATCCGGGCGCGCGCGAACTGACGGCCGACGCGGCGCGCGCCGCCGGCTACGAGGGCCTGACCCTGCTGGAGGAGCCGCAGGCGGCGCTGTACAGCTGGATCCAGGGCAGCGAGGGCAAATGGCGCAAGGAGGTCAAGCCGGGCGACATCATCCTGGTGGTGGACGTGGGCGGCGGCACCAGCGACTTCTCGCTGATCGCCGTGCTCGAACGCGACGGCGTGCTGGAGCCGCACCGCGTGGCCGTGGGCGACCACATCCTGCTGGGCGGCGACAATATGGACCTGGCGCTGGCCCACCTGCTGGCGCGCAAGCTGGCCGCCAACGGCACCCAGCTGGACGCGTGGCAGCTGCGCGCGCTGACCTACGCCTGCCGCGCGGGCAAGGAGGCGCTGCTGGCCGACGCCAGCGTGGAGAGTTGGCCCGTGGTGGTGCCCAGCCGCGGCTCGAAACTGATCGGCGGCTCGATCCGCACGGAGCTGACGCGCGCCGAGGTGGTGACCTTCATCCTGGACGGCTTCTTCCCGAAAGTGGAGGCGTCGGCCCGTCCGGCCGTGCGCACCCGCGCGGGCCTGACGCAGCTTGGCCTGCCCTACGCGCAGGACGCGGGCGTGACGCGCCACCTGGCCTCCTTCCTGGCCCGCCAGCTGGGCGCCACCAGCGAACTGCAAGGCTACGAGGGCCGGCAGGCCGCCGACGCGACCTTCCTGCATCCCACCGCCGTGCTGTTCAACGGCGGCGTGTTCAAGTCCGACCTGCTGGCGGCGCGCGTGATGGAAACCATCAACGAGTGGCTGTACCTGGAAGGGTCGGAGCCGGCCCGCATGCTGGGCGGCGCGGACCTGGACCTGGCGGTGGCGCGCGGCGCGGCCTACTACAGCTACGTGCGGCGCGGCAGCGGCGTGCGCATCCGCGGCGGCACGGCGCGCTCCTACTACGTGGCCGTGGAGTCCTCGATGCCGGCCATCCCGGGCATGGAGCCGCCGATCCAGGCGCTGTGCGTGGCGCCGTTCGGCATGGAGGAAGGCAACGACATGGAACTGCCCGGCCAGGAGTTCGGCCTGGTGGTCGGCGAGCCGGTGCGCTTCCGCTTCTTCGAATCGTCCACCCGCCGCCAGGACCAGATCGGCGACCTGCTGGACTTCTGGGGTCCGGAGGAACTGACGGAGCTGAACGAGATCGAGATGACGCTGTCGCCGGAGGGCCGCCAGCCGGGCGACGTGGTGCAAGTCAGGCTGCACGCGCTGGCCACCGAGTCGGGCACGCTGGAGCTGGTCGCGGCCTCCAGGGACAGCGGCCAGCGCTGGAAGGTGGAGTTCGACGTGCGCGCCGGGGCCAACGCCGACGCCGCCGCGTGATGAAGCCGGCGCGATGAAGCCATATCTCGTCAGCATCGACCTGGGCACCACCAACACGGTGCTGGCCTGGTCCGAACCCGGTTCGGAAGAGGTGCGCTTGTTCGACATCGAGCAACTGGTGGCGCCGGGCGAGATCGGCGCCGCTCCCCTGCTGCCGTCGCTGCGCTACCATCCCGCCGACGGCGAGCTGGCGGCCGGCGAACTGCAGCTGCCTTGGCGGCGGGACGACGTGGCGGGCGTGGCCCAGGTGGCCGTGGGTCGCCTGGCGCGCAAACTGGGCGCGCAGGTGCCGGGGCGGCTGGTCTCCAGCGCCAAGAGCTGGCTGTCGCACCCCAACGTGGACCGGATGGCGGCCATCCTGCCGTGGGGCGCCGAGGCCGACGTGGCCAAGGTGTCGCCGGTGGCGGCCAGCGCCTCCTACCTGGCGCACGTGCGGGCGGCGTGGAACGCGCGCTTCCCCGGGCATCCGCTGGAAAAGCAGCAACTGGTGCTGACCATACCCGCGTCCTTCGACGAGGGCGCGCGCGCGCTGACGCTGGAGGCGGCGCGCATGGCGGGCCTGCCCGCGCTGCGGCTGCTGGAGGAGCCGCAGGCGGCCTTCTACGACTGGCTGTACCGCCACCGCGCCACGCTGGCCGCGGAGCTGGCCGGGTCGCGCCTGGTGCTGGTGTGCGACGTGGGCGGCGGCACCACGGACTTCAGCCTGATCAAGGTCGAGTTGCGCGACGGGGAGCCTCTGCTCACGCGCATCGGCGTGGGCAACCACCTGATACTGGGCGGCGACAATATGGACCTGGCGCTGGCGCGCCTGGTGGAGACCCGCCTCGCCGGCGGCGACCCGCTGGCGGCCAGGCTGTCGGCGGCCCGCATGGCGCAGCTGACCGAACGCTGCCGCGCGGCCAAGGAGCAGTTGCTGGCGGCGGACGCGCCGGACAAGGTGCCGGTGACGCTGCTGGGCGGCGGTTCGAAGCTGATCGGCGGCACGCGCACCGTGGAGCTGGCGCGCGACGAGGTCGAATGCATGGTGGTGGACGGCTTCTTCCCCATGGGCGCGGCCGACCAGCAAGCCACCAGGACGCGCGGCGGCATCGTCGAATTCGGCCTGCCCTACGCCAGCGACGCGGCCATCACGCGCCACCTGGCCAGCTTCCTGCACCAGCACGCGGCGGCCGCGCGCGAGGCGCTGGGCCAACCGGACGCCGGCGCCGCCGGCCTGCCCATGCCGGACACCTTGCTGCTCAACGGCGGCGTGTTCCGCGCCGACGCGCTGGCCAAACGCCTGGCCGCCACGCTGGCGGCGTGGCGCGGCGCGCCGCTGCGCGTGCTGCACAACGAGAATCCGGACGTGGCGGTGGCGCGCGGCGGCGTCGCCTACGCGCTCGGCAAGCAGGGCCGGGCGCCGTCGATCGGCGGCGGCTCTCCGCGCTCCTACTTCCTGCTGCTGGACTCCGAGCGCGCCGAGGCGGGCCACGCCGACCACGCCCCCCACGCCACCCGCCGCGCCGTCTGCGTGCTGCCGCGCGGCGTCGAGACCGGCGCCGAGATCCGCCTGGCCGGCCGCAGCTTCGCGCTGCGCCTGGGACGCCCCGTGCGCTTCCACCTGGTGTCCTCCAACGCGGACGCCGGCCCCGTTCCGCGTCCCGGCGACCTGGTGGACCTCGACCCGTCCGGCTTCGTGCGCCTGCCCCCCATCGCCACCGTGCTGCGGGACAGCGGCGACGCCGGCGCGCGCAAGGAGATCCCGGTGGAGCTGGCGGCCTCGCTGAGCGAGGTGGGCACGCTGGAAATGCACTGCATCGCCACCGACGTCAAAACGGGCAACGGCAAGCCCCAACGCTGGCGGCTCGAATTCCAGCTGCGCAGCGACGGCGCCCCGGCCCAGGCGGGGGACGCGGCCGAGGAGCTGGCCCTGCCGCCGCGCTACAAGGACGCGCTGGAAAAGCTGGACCGCATCTTCGGCTCGCGCGCGCAGCAGGTGGAAACCAAGGAGGTGCGCCAGTTGGCGCGCCAGCTGGAACACCTGCTGGGCGCGCGCGAGACCTGGCCGACGCCGCTGCTGCGCCACCTGTTCGACGCGCTGCTGCAGCGCGCCAAGGGCCGCCGCCGCTCGGCCGAGCATGAACGGGCCTGGCTGAACCTGGCGGGCTACTGTCTGCGCCCCGGCTTCGGCCACCCGCTGGACGAATGGCGCGTCGAGCAGATCTGGGCCATGTTCGCGGCCGGCCTGCAGCACCACAAGGACAGCCAGGCCTGCTCGGAATGGTGGACCCTGTGGCGCCGCGTCGCCGGTGGTCTGGGCGTGGACGAGCAACTGCGCCTGCTGGACGATTTCGCCTTCAACCTGCAGGCCGACGAGCAGGAACGGGGCCGCCGTCCCGTCACGCTGGTGAACGGCAGCGAGGAGGACATGCTGCGAATCGGCGCCTCGCTGGAGCGCATCCCCGCCGCGTACAAGGCCGAAATTGGCGCCTGGCTGCTGGAACAGCTGCTCAAGGCGGGCGGAGACAAGGCAGGCGGAGACAAGGCGGAGGCGACGCAGGGCCGCTACCTGTGGGCGCTGAGCCGCGTGGGCGCGCGCCAACCCTTCCATGGCAGCGCGCACGACGTGGCGCCGGTGGAGGCGGTGGAGGCGTGGCTGGCGGCCATCCTCGGCATGGACTGGAAGAAGGTGGAGCCGGCCGGATTCGCCGCCGCGCACCTGGCGCGCATGACGGGCGACCGCCAGCGCGACATCAATCCCGAACTGCGCGCGCAGGTGCTGCAGCGGCTGGAGGCCGCGCGCGCGCCGGCGGCGTGGGGCGCGATGGTGGCCGAGGTGGTGGAGCTGGACCAGGCGGTCGAGAAGCGCATGCTGGGCGAATCGCTGCCGCCGGGCTTGAAGCTGATCAGCTAAAACCCGCCCCCAAGGCCGGGGACAGACCCGCGGGGTCTGTCCCCAGGGTCACGCCGCGGGTTTACACCTCTGCATCAATTGCCCCACGAAGCCATCGAAGGCCGCGATCAGCGGCCCGTATTTGTCGCCATCCCCCTCCAGCTGCGCCAGCGCGTACGCGGTGGCCTCCAGCGTCGACAGTTGGTCCGGCGCGTGCGCCTTGCGGATCAGGTAGTGGGAGGCCGGCACGTCGCGCAGCGGCAAGCGGGGCAGGCGCCGCAGCGCGGGGTTCAGGTGGAGCATCTTGCGGCTCTTGCGCCAGGTCGCGTCCAGCGCCACCAGCAGCAGGCCGGCCGGGTCCGCGGTCCAGGCGGGATCGAACGGCGGCGGCGCGGCGCCCGGCGTGGCGTCGCCCGGCGTCTCGGGATACAGCAGCACCGCGCGGCGCGGCCCCGCCAGCAGCGCGTCCAGCCGCTCCGCGTCGAACGCCTCCCCCACTTCCAGGCGGCTGCCCGGCAGGCACAGATGCAGCAGGCGCGCGCTGTTCTTGGCGTTCGCCACCTCCATCGGGTGTTGCAGGATCAGCACGCCGGCGGCGCTCGCGACGGGCGCCGTCCAGCGGCAGATGCAGGTCGTTCGGGGACGCAGACACACGGCGCACATGGCGCGTTTCAAAGAATTGGGCATGCCGCGATTGTAGCGGGCCGCGCCGCCAGCGCCCAGCATCCGCGCACTATCCGGACACCATCCACCGGGCGCCATCGAGCGCCCGCCGACCCTACGCCTCGCTCGCCGACGCGATGCGGCGGGGCTCGGAGCGCGGCGCGCGCCCGGGCCGCTCCAGCCGCGCGCTGGACGGCTGGGCCGCCATCTGCGTCTCCGTCAGCTTGAACACCGCCACCGACTCGGCCAGCTGCGCCGACTGTTCCTGCATCGCCGCCGCCGCCGCCGCGGCCTGCTCCACCAGCGCGGCGTTCTGCTGCGTCACCTGGTCCATCTGCGTGATGGCGAAATTGACCTGTTCGATGCCGGTCTGCTGCTCCTCGCTGGCGTCGGCGATTTCGGCCATGATGCCGGTCACGCGGCCGATGCTGGCCACGATTTCATCCATGGTCTGCCCGGCCTTGCCCACCAGGCCGGAACCCGTGTCCACCTGGTGCACCGACTCGTCGATCAGCTGCTTGATTTCCTTGGCCGCCGCCGCCGAGCGCTGCGCCAGCCCGCGCACCTCGGAGGCCACCACCGCGAAGCCCCGTCCCTGCTCGCCGGCGCGCGCCGCCTCCACCGCCGCGTTGAGGGCGAGGATGTTGGTCTGGAAGGCGATGCCGTCGATGACGCCGATGATGTCGACGATCCTGCGCGAGGACGCGTTGATGGCGCCCATGGTGGCCACCACGTCCGCCACCACCCGCCCGCCCCGGCCGGCGGTCTCGGACGCCGTGCTGGCCAGCTGGCAGGCCTGGCGCGCGTGCTCGGCGTTGATCTTGACGGTGGACGTCAGCTGCTCCATCGAGGACGCGGTCTCCTCCAGCGAGCTGGCCTGCTGCTCGGTGCGCGAGGACAGGTCCAGGTTGCCGGCCGCGATCTCGCTCGAGGCGTCGGCCATGGTGTCGGTGCCGCTGCGCACCTGGCCGACGATGTTGACCAGGTTGGCGTTCATGTTTCTCAGCGCGTTCATCAGCTGGCCCGCCTCGTCCCTGGTGCGCACCACGATCTCGCTGGTCAGGTCGCCCGAGGACACGGTTTCGGCCACCTTGACCGCCTCGTTGATGGGGCGCGTGATGGTGCGCGTGATGTAGCACGCGAAGCCCACGCCCAGCGCGATCGCCGCGACGCCGAGGATGACGAGCATGTTGCGGCCGCTCTCGTAGCCGGCCTGGATCTCGGCGGCGGTGCGGTCCAGCTGCCGCTTCTGGATGTCGGACAGTTGCTGCAGCGCGCCCAGGTAGGCTTCGCGCTTGCCGTCCATGTCCGAGCGCACCAGCCGGGCGGCCCGCTCCATGTCGCCGTCGGCCTTGGCCTTGAACACGGCCTTGCGCGCGTCGACATAGGCCTTGCGGGTGGAGAGCACCAGCGCGTGGCCGGCCTTCGATTCAGGATCCTGCAGCGTCTTGCCCAGCAGGTCCTGGATTTCCGTGGCGCGGCCGGAGGAGGCGGCCATCAGCTGTTCGATGGCCTTCTGGTCCGCCTCGTCGGCCGCCTTCCAGGCGGCGGTGGTGCGCGAGGCGTTCACCTCGACTATCTTTTGCCACTCGGCAACCAGCCGCTCGACGCGGACATTGTCGTTCACCAGCATGCCCGTCTTGGCGCTGGCCGATTGCATGCGCAGGATGCCCACCACGGACAGCGCCGCCAGCAACAGCAGCACCACCGCGAAGGCCAAGCCTAGCCGCACGCCTATCCTGAGGTTCTTCATGCCGGTCTCCCACTCGCATGGATGCGTCATGCAAGTCTGAGCCTATTCTGGTTTCAGTGCAACTGAACCGTGCGCGGGCCTACTCGCGGGGCGGCGCCACGCCCAGCAACTCATCCATCTGCGCCACCGCGCCGGGTTCCCTGAGCACGGAACGCAGCCACAGATGCAGCGGCATGTCGCCCCAGCCGGCGGCCTTCTCCGCCAGGTACATGTCCACCAGCGTCTTCTGGATCTGCTCCGGGCTGCCCTCCAGCGTCAGGTCGTCCTTGCTGGCCGTTTTCAGCACCCAGTCCGTGCTTTGCAGTTCGCGGCTGGCGGCGTCGCGGATCGCCCCCTCCACGTACTGCCGCCACGCCTCGCGCGTGAAGGCCCCGGGGATGGCGTGGCTGCCGGCCAGCAGCGCCTGGTCCTGCTCCCCCACCACACGCGCCACGGTCATGGCCGGGAAGCGCGTGCCGGCGCGGGCGCGGATCTCGCCATACACGCGGTCGCGCGCCGGCATGCCGCGCACCACGCGGCGCAGGTTCTCGCGGGACTGGTCCACCAGCGTCAGCTTCTGCTCCACGCGCGGCCAGAACGGATCGCCCATCCGCGCCAGGTGGAAGGCCAGGAGGCGCTCCGCGCCGCGTATCATCTGCTCGCGCGGCATGGCGCCGCGGTTGGCCTCCAGCCAGCCGCGCCAGTGGCGCGTGAGCTGGTCGTTCAGGTGGCCGGCCTCGGCGCGCTCGGGATCGGCCAGCATCAGGTAGGTCTTCAGGGCGTTGTAGGCGTCGCCCGCGTGCAGGGGATTGGCGTCCACGTACTGGCCCGCCGGCGCCGGGGACCGCTCCGGCGCCGGGCCGGCCGGCGCGGCCGTGAGCTGGCCGGCGTTGGCGTTCATCTCGAACAGCAGCGCCTCCAGGCTGGCGGTGACCGGCTTGAGCATCACTTCCCGCACGCCGGCGAAGAACTCGGCGCGCAGCTTGCGCTCCAGCAGGCCGCCCTGGTACAGGCCCATGCCCAGGGACCAGGGCACGTCGCGCCGGAAGCGCTCCAGCTGCTCGATGCGGTCCTGCAGCACGCCCAGCGCCTCCAGGCGCGATTGCAGATCCGGCCGCGCCTCCTGCAGCTTGACGACGTGCGCCAGGTCCGCCTCGACGTTGGCCACCAGTTGGCGGTTGCCCAGGTAGGACCAGGTCCAGCCGCCCAGCGCGGCGCCCAGCGCCAGCACGGCCACCGCGAACGCCGCGTAGCGCAGGCGCATGCTGGTGCGGCTGGCGAATTGCGACACCAGCGCCTTGTCCGCGAAGATCACGTCGCGGAACAGCTTGAGCAGGAAGTGGCCGGACGGCGCGCCATCGCCGAAGCCGGACGGTGCCGGCGCGGGCGGCTGGTAGGCCAGCTCGAAGCGCTCGGCGATGCGGCGCGACTGCGCGCAGATCGGCGTGCCCTCCTGCAGCGCGCTGGTGAAATAGAAACCGCGCAGCACGGGCTTGAACTGGAAGGGGTTTTCCTCGAACAGCGTGGCCAGGAAGGCGCGCACCGGCCCGCGCATGGCGGCGAATTCCAGCGGGAAGGTGAACAGGCCGGGCGAGACGCCGGCGCGCCGCGGCTGCGCCAGGGAGGCCACGCTCATCTCCTTCAGCCCGTCGTGCAGCTCGTCGAAAGCCTGGTCGAAGAAGGCCAGCAATTCCTGCGTGCCGGTCTTGCGCTTGTAGGGCATGGTCGCGCCCCACACCCGCTCGCGCTCCGCCGCCTCCGCCTGCGCGAAGAACTCGCCGAAGCCCGCGATCAGGTCCGCCTTGGTGAACAGCACGTAGACCGGCGCGTGCACCTCCAGCCCCTCGATCAGGTCCTGCATGCGCTGGCGCAGGCTGCGCGCCAGCTGCAGGGACGCCTCGGGCTCGCTGCGCAGTTCCGCGACGCTGACCGCGACGATGATGCCGTTCACCGGCGCGCGCCTGCGGTGCCGTTTCAGCAGGCCGAGAAAGGCCAGCCATTCGGCGCGGCACTCGTCCTCCACGGCGTAGCGGCCGGCGGTGTCGAGCACAATGCCCTCCTTGCTGAAGAACCAATCGCAGTTGCGCGTGCCGCCCACGCCCTGCACCGCGCGCCCGTCGTCGAAGGGGAACTGCAGGCCCGAGTTGGCGATGGCGCTGCTCTTGCCGGCGGCGGGGTTCCCGATGATCATGTACCACGGCAGCTGGTACAGCGCGCCCTTGCCGGACAGCCTGCCCAGCTTGGAGCCGCGTATGGTGGCGATGGCCTTCAGCAGGCTGTCGCGCACCGCCATGTCGACCTCGGGGACCGCCGGCGCGATGGCCTCCTCCAGCGCCTTGCCCTCGCGCGCGGCCAGGCGGCGGCGCAGCCACCACGCCAACCAGCCGGCCAGCAGCGCCAGCGCGAAGCCGGCGACGGCCCAGACCAGTGCCAGTTGCAGCGCCTCCGCGCCGAAATAGAAGAACGCCGCCATGCCCAGCAGGACGATGAGCGTGAGGTGGCGGGAATCGGTCAGGAACAGCCAGGTGCGTCGCAGCATGGAAGGCTCTCGTGTCGTGGCGCCACTGGGGCGGACCGACCAATGTTGCCATCGCACAAGGCCCGCTTTCTTGCGCGGGCGCAATGATCCGGGAACAATCAACGCGCCGCGAAAATCAGCGGCCGGCGCCCGGCCGGCCCCCCGCCCTCAGTTCCACGTGGCCGAAGTCCAGCATGGCCCAGCGCCCGCCCCAATGCAGGCCGGCCGCCTCGGCCGCCGCGCCGTACAGCTGGTAGCCGCGCATGGCCCAGGGGTCTTTTTCGGAGATCACCAGGCGGCCCTCGCGCAGGAAGGCGCAGTCCGCGGCCAGGCCGAACTGGTGGTAGCTCTGGAACGCCTTCGCGCCGGTGACGCCGGGGCCGGCGGCGGCCAGCATGTCCTGCCGCTCGGGACTGCGGTAGCCTTCCAGCAGCACCATCTCGTAGCCGTGCCGCTCCCTCATGTCGCGGAACACCAGTAGCAGGCGCTGTTCGAAACCCGGTTCCAGCAAGCGCCAGTTGCGGCTCGCGCTGGCCAGCATGGGGCGCTGCAGCGTCGCCTCCGCCGTGGTGAAGACCAGTGGCGGCAAGGGTTGCGGCGGCGCCAGGCGCTCCCCTGCCAGCAACTGCTCGACCTGCGCGTTGGCCACGCGCTGCGCGCCGTCGAAACCGGGCAGCGCGCGCCGTCCGCTCGCCACATACGCCAGCAGCGGCGGGATGGCCAGCAGCGCGGCCCCGCCCAGCAGCAGCGCTGCGCGCCGCCAGCCGCGGGGGCGCAGCCGGCGCCCCCACTCGGCGGCGGCCCGCAGCGCCGCGCCGCGGCCCTCGGGAAAACACAGCAGCCAGCCGGCCACGCAACTGGAAAAAAACAACAACAGCAGGGAAAGCATCAGCATGGTGAGCTCCGTCAAGACATCGACGCGCGGCGGAAGTCACACTGGCCGGACGCGTCTTTTGTTGCTGCATCGTAAGCCGCCCGCCATCGGACGTTTCGCGCCAGATCAAACCGCCGGAGGAAAAAATGGAACCTGGAAGACATTCAGCGCGGCCGGAGCTGTTCGCGCCGCCGCTGGCCGCCACCGGCGGCGAGCGCCGCATCCTGGCCACCCTGGATCACGGGGACGCCGATGCCGGCAGGCGCCTGCCGCCCCACGCGCGCCACCTGGCGCTGGCCCTGGGCGCCATGCTGGTGCTGGCGTGCGGCGTGGCCTGGATCAGCCACATCGCGATCACGCCGAGGAACAGCCCGGAATTCGCCATCACCTCCTACCAGGCGCCCGCCGCCGCCACGCCCGTGGAAGTCGAGAAGCTGGCGGCGGCGATCATCAACGAACCGCTGCAGGCGGCCGCGGCGCGCATGCCCGGCCCGGCGCGCGCGGCGCCGGCAACGGCGGCCACAGTCGCGGACCGTCCGCCGCAAGCGCGCGGCAAGGCATCCGTCCAGGCGAAAAGGGATGGCAACGGCGTGAAAGCCGGCGCGCGACACGCCGCCACCGTGGCGGACCTCCAGCCCGAACGCGCCGGCGCCGCGCGGGGCCCGGCCGGCAAGGACAGCGACGTCACGCTGCTGGCGGCGCTGGTGGCGCATGGCAGCGGCGCGGCGAGCGTCCCGGCCGGGGCGGCCGACGGCGCCACCGCGCTGCAAGGGTGCGAGCGCTTGCGCGCCTCGGAAGCAGCGCTGTGCAGAATGCGCGTCTGCGGCAGCCAGTGGCAGCACGAGGCGGGCTGCCGCCAGGCGGCCGCCCGGGACAGCGATTAAGCCGGAATCAGAGGCTGAGCAGGCCGCGCACGAAGCGGCTCATCAAATCCAGCAACACCTCCGGTCGTTCCTGGTGCGGCGTGTGGCCGCAATCCGGCACCATCCATTGCCTCCCGTGCGGCGCGCGCGTGGCGATGGACTCCAACTGCGCCGCGGTGCCGTACTGGTCCGCCGCGCCCTGCAAGGCCAGCACGGGGCAGGTGATCGCCGGCAGCAGGTACTCGATATTCCAGTGACTGAAATACGGCTGCAGCCAGGTATCGGCCCAGGCGTGGAAAATCCCCTCCGTCTTCGCGCCATGGTAGCGCGCCAAGCCGTGCAGCTTGCCTTCGCCATAGGCGTTCAACGCCGCGCGTATGCCCCGCAGCGTGACCTCCTCCACGAACACATGCGCGGCCTCGGTCAGCACGCCCAGCAGGCCCGCCGGACGCGCCGCCGCGTGGATCAGGGCGATGCTGCCGCCGTCCGAATGGCCGACGACGATGTATGCCCGGCCGTCCAGCAGCGCCTCCAGCACCCGCGGCAACTCCACCAGCGCCGACTCGTGCAGGTAGTGGACGTCGCGCCCGCGCCGCAGCGGCGAGGACAGGCCGTATCCCTCGCGGTCGTACACCAGCCCCGGACATCCGGTGGCGGCGCACAGCCGCGCCGGAAAGTCCCGCCACATGGCGGTGCAGCCCAGCCCCTCGTGCAGGAATACCAGCACCGGCTTGCGCGCGTCGCCCTCGATCGCTTGATACGACAGTCGGACACCGTCCCCCAGATCCAGCATGGCCTCTCCCTATTCAAATCCGGCCGCGGAACGCCCATACGCCGTGCGCGCCCATCACGCAGCCCGCCAACAGCAACGCGCCCGGAACGCCCAGCCATTCCGCCGCCTGGCCCCAGAACACGCTGCCCAGCGTCTGCCCGAGCGCCATCGCCAACAGGTAAATCGATAGTGTACGCGCCCGCAACTCGACGGGAAAAGACGATTGGGCCGCGCCATTCAAGGTGCTGACCATGGCCGCCCACGCCACGCCGCCAACCGCCACCACGGGGGCGAGCAGCCAGTGGGGGCAAAGCGGCAACGCCAGCAGCATGGCGCCGAACACGCCCAGCGCCGCGCCGAGCAGCGGCCCCCGCCCCAGGCGCGCACGCAACGAGGGCAGCAGAAAGGCCGCCAGCACCGCGCCCACGCCCAGGCAGGCCATCAGTCCCCCGAAGGCCCGCGCCTCGCCGCGCAGCACGTCGCGCACGAACAGCGGCAGCAGCGAGGCGAACGCGATGGCGCCAAACAGGGCGCCGGCCGTGTGGAGCAGCAGGCGGCGGTAGGCGGCGCTTCCCAGCCCGGCGCGCAGGCCGTCCATGAAACTGTTCCAGCCGACGGGCGCGCCGCGCCCGGGCGCCTCCGCGCTGGACATCCATGCGCTGTAGACCAGCAGCATGCCGCCGAAGGACAGCGCGTTGAACAGGAACAGCGGGGCCGGGCCGATCCACACGAACAGCACCCCGCCCAGCGCCGGTCCGGCGATGGCGGCCGCGTTGTAACTGAGGTTGTTCAGCGACGCGGCCGCATCCACCTCCTCGGGCGCCACCAGCGCGGACGTGGTGGCCTGCCACGCCGGCCACATGAAGGCGGAACCGGTGCCCGTCATGAAGATCAGGGCCAGCACGGCGCCGGGCGCCACGTCGCCTTGCGCCGCCAGCGCCGCCATGCACAGCGCGGCCAGCGCCATGAAGGCGTTGATGACGAACAGCAGCCGCGCCCTGGGCACGGCGTCCGCCACCACGCCGGCCAACAGGCCGAACATCACCATGGGCGCGTAGGTCGCGGCCTGCACCAGCGTGGCGGCCCGGGGCGACGCCGAGATGGAAGCGACCAGCCACGCCGAGGCGAAGGTCTGGGTCCAGGTGCCGAGGTTGGAGACCAGGTTGGCCAGCCAGAGCTGGCGGAATCGCCGGTGGCGCAAAGGCTGCAGCATGCCGGTTTTCCCGTGGGGTGCAGGCGCGTATGGCGTTGCCGCCGGCTTGTGCTTGTGCATACAATGGCTCTCCGTGAATGTGCGTCCAGTCTATGCGGCGGGCTAAAACAGCGTCAATCTTGACTCCGGCAATCAATATAAAAATCATGAGCGATACCATCACGGCAAAGGAGGCGGCGGCGATACTGGGCGTCAGCCTGCCGACCCTGTACGCGTACGTGAGTCGGGGGCTGCTCGCCTCCAGCGCGGACGGCGGCAACCGCGCCAGGACCTATGCGAGGGAGGAAGTCCTGCGCCTGGCGGCGCGCAAGGCGGACGGCAAGCGCGCGGGCCACGCGGTGCAGGCGGCGATGAGCTGGGGCGTGCCGGTGCTGGAGTCGCGCATCTCGCTGATCGCGGACGGCAAGCTGTATTACCGCGGCCGCGACGCCTGCGAACTGGCCGCCACCGCCACCCTCGAACAAACGGCCGCGATCCTGTGGGACGACGGACAGGGCTCTCCCCATGCGGGTTGCGGTGAGTGCGGGACGGAGCTGGCGACGCTGCCCGCCGCGTTGCGCGCGGCGACGGCGGCCCTGCGGCCGGTGGAACGGGCGATGGCCCTGCTCCCTGTGTTGGCGGGCGCGCGGCGGGACATCCACTCCCCCGCGCGCTTGCTGCGGATGCTGGCCGCGGCCCTGCTCAATGCGGACATCGACGAAGCCCCCTTGCACGCGCAGCTGGCGCGGGCCTGGCAAGCCGGAGAGGCGGGAACGGAGGCGCTGCGGGTCGCGATGGTGGTGCTGGCGGACCATGAGCTGAACAATTCCGCGTTCACCGTGCGCTGCGTGGCGTCCACGGGAGCGGCGCTGCCGGCCGTGCTGTGCGCGGGGCTGGCCGCCTTGTCCGGCCGCGAACACGGTGGCCACTACCTGATCGCCCGCAAGACCATCGAAGCGGAACTGGCCGCACCGGGATCGGTCCGGCCGCCGGCCATGGAGCCGGGTTTCGGCCACCCGCTCTATCCGGACGGCGACCCGCGCGCGGTCCGCATACTGGGCATGCTGCGGACGGTGCCGGGCAGCGAACCCATACTGGCGCTGGCCGACAGGGCGGCAGGCGTGGGAACGGGGTGGGAGAATTCCGCGCATGTCGATTCCGCGCATGTCAATTCCGACTACGCCCTGGCGGCGCTGGAACTGGCGCTCGGCTTGCCGCCGCAAGCGGGCATGACGCTGTTCGCCTTGTCGCGCTGCGCCGGATGGCTGGCGCACGCGGCCGAGCAGGCCCGGGACGGCCGCATGATACGGCCCCGCGCACGCTACATCGGCAAGCCGGCCGGGAGCGGCGCCTGATCAGCCGCGCTTGCGCGCCTGGGCGGCGTTCCGCTGCGCGAACTCCAGCTCCTCGTACAAGGCGATGAACTCCTGCGTCAGCTTGTGGCGGGCATCCAGGTGGATCATCGGCAGACGGCGCTCGTGCGACTCGCGCACCTTGATGGAACTCGACAGTTTGCTCTGCAGCACCGGCAGGCCCTCGGCCAGCAGTTCGTCCACCATGCGCTGCGGCAGGTTGGCGCGCGGCTGGAACTGGTTGACGATGATGCCCTCGATTTCCAGCGCCTGGTTGTGGTCCGCCTTGATCTCGCCGACGTTGTTCATCAGCGTGTACAGCGCCTGGCGCGAGAAGTCGTCGCAGTCGAACGGGATCAAGCAAGTGTCGGCGGCGATCAGCGCGGACTGGGTGAAGAAGTTGTAGGCCGGCGGGGTGTCGATGAAGATCTCGTCGTATTCCTTGGCCAATTCGTTCAGCGCGTCGCGCAGCTTGTAGATCTTGTGGCGCGACTCCAGCTTGGACTGCAGCTCGCCGATCTCGGGATGCGATGGCATCAGCGACAGGTTCTCGAACGCCGTTTCATGCACGTAGCCGCGCGCGGACAGCGAGAACACCATGAAATTGAGGGTTTGCTCGAAGTAGCCGGCGACCGTGGGGCTGATGTCCTTGGCCGCCTCGCCCAGCAGGTAGCGGCTGGAATTACACTGCGGATCGATGTCGATCAGCAGCGTCTTCTTGCCCTGGTGCGCCGCGATCGCCGCCAGGTTCACTGCAATGGTCGACTTGCCTACGCCGCCCTTCTGGTTGAAGATCACTCGTTTCATGCGCCCTGCTCCTGCTTCCTGGTGGTGTGTCGTCCGATTTTAGCAGAACGCCAATTCGAATCTGTAGCCTACGCCATACACCGACTGCAAACAATCCGCCGCCGCCGGCCTGGCGGCCAGCTTGCGGCGGATGTTCTTGATGTGCGAGTCCACGGTGCGGTCGCTGATGTCGCGCTGGTCCTCGTGCGCCACGTCCAGCAGTTGCTGGCGCGAGTACACGCGGTCCGGATGCTCGATCAGCTCCGCCAGCAGGCGGAACTCCACCGGCGTCAGCGTCAGCACGGCGCCCGCCAGCAGGATGCGCATGCGCTCGCGGTCCACCTGGAACAGCGGCGCCGAGGCCGGCGCCAGCATGCCGGAGGCGCGCCGCAGCTGGGCGCGCACCCGCGCCACCACCTCGCGCGGGCTGAAGGGCTTGCACACGTAGTCGTCCGCGCCCGCGTCCAGTCCCAGCAGGCGGTCGATCTCGTCCACCCGCGCCGTCAGCATGATGATGGGCAGCTGCGAGAACCCGCGCGCCCGCTTGCACACCTCCAGCCCGTCCAGGCCGGGCAGGTTCAAGTCCAGCAGCATCAGGTCCGCCGGTTCGGCGCGCAGCGTTTCCACGGCGTGCGCGCCGTCGGCGACGCGGGTGACGCGGTAGCCCGCGGCGGCCATGTAATCGGCCAATACGGCCGCGATCTTGGGATCGTCCTCGACGATCAGTATGTGTGCTGCGTTTTCCATCGTTCCTCGATTGCTCCTTCGTTCCTCGTCGCCAGCGGCAGGCGCACGCGGATGCGCACGCCGCCCAGTTCCGACGGCTGCGCGACGATCTCGCCGCCGTGCGCTTCCACCAGGGCCTTGCAGATGGCCAGTCCCAGCCCGCTGCCGCCCCGTTCGCGCGTGCGCGCCTTGTCCACCCGGTACAGGCGCGCGAACAGGCGCGCGTGGCTCGCGGGCGGCACGCCCGGCGCGCTGTCGTCCAATGTCAGCTCGGCGTGGCCATCGCGTTCGGCCAGCCGCAGCACCAGTTGCCCGCCCGTATCGGTGTAGCGCACGCTGTTCTCCAGCAGGTTCACCACCACCTGTCCCAGCCGCCCGGCGTCGCCGAGCGTCGCCACCGGCTTCTCCGCCAACTGCCAGCGCAAGGACAGGCCGGCCCCCGCCGCGCGCGGCCGGTAGCGCTCCAGCAGCGGCAGCAGCAAGGACTGCAGCTCCAGCTCGCGCATGTCGCAATGCAGGTCGCCGGTGTCGGCCAGCGCCAGTTGGTGCAGGTCGTCCACCAGCTTGGTCAGCCGTAGCACTTCCGCGTGCAGCGATTCCAGCGCGGCCGGCGTGGCCTGGCGTATGCCGTCCAGCAGCGCCTCCAGTTCGCCCCTGATCACCGTCAGCGGCGTGCGCAGCTCGTGCGACACGTCGGCCAGCATCTGGCGCCGCTGCTGCTCGTTGCGCTCGAGCTCCTGCGCCATGCCGTTGACGTGCAGCGCCAGCTCGCCCAGTTCGTCGTGGCTCAGCACCGGCGCCCGGGCGGACAACTCGCCGCGCGCCAGCCGCGCCGTCACGCCATGCACCGCCACCACGGGCCGCAGCAGGTGCCGCGCCAGTCCCGCCGCCAGCGCCACCGCCGCCAGCAGCAGCGCGCCGGCCAGCCACAGGATGTCGCGCGTCTGCGAGCGCAGGAAGCTGGCCGCCGTGGCGCTCTGGCCGCTGGTCTGGCGCAACAGCAGCAGCTGCACCGACCCCACCCGCACCCCGTTCGCCATGATGGGGCGGGAGATGCCGGCCGGCGGATTGTCCGGTCCCACCAGCGACAGGCCGTATTCGTCCTTCACGGTCAGCCGCGCGGCGAAGGCCATCGGGTCCTGCAGGCCGCGCGGCGGCGGGGGACGGGGACGGCCGCCCTGGTCGTCCCCGCCGCCGTAGGCGCGCCGCGGCGGCGGGCGCGGACGCTCCGGCGCGTCCGCCTCCATCTTCAGTTGCGGCGCCATCCGGTCCAGCACATCCTTCAGTGCGCGCGGATTGTGGCGCAGCCATTCGAAACCGCCCTCGCGCTGGTAGCGCTCCGCCAGCAGGCCGCTCAGCTGCTCCAGGTCCTGCGCCTGCATGTCGTTCAGGTAGGCGACAAAGCCCCGCTGCAGGTTGGCGTTGGTGAGCCAGGCCATCGTGCCGATGCACAGGATGACGATGGCGCCCACCGCCAGCGCGATCTTGCGGGCGATGGTGAGACGCACACCGGCGGCTTGAAGAGGGTTCATCCCGCCATGATACCCGCCGAATGTGCAGCAATTGTGCAAATGGCGCGCCGCCGCAACATATTGCGCGCTCCATTTTTGCTACACATTCCCGGCCCAAGCTGGATTGCATCGGAACCCACCATGGAGGCACAACATGCGACCCACCTTACGTCTCGCCGCGCTGGTCTTGCCAGCCGCCCTGCTGGCGGCATGCGGCGGCGGCGACAGCGGGCAGGCAGGCAACGCCACGCCCGCAATGCTCGGCGGCGCCGTGCCGCCCGCCGCCGGCGAATCCGCCGCGGCGGCCACCGACCTCGCCGCCATCGACGCCGCGGGCGGCGCCGCGGGCGCGGCGGCGGCGGGTGTCCCGGCGGCCCGCGCCATCCTGGGCGCGCCGCCCCCACCGGCGCCCGTGGCCCAGCCCAACCCTGATGGCGCGGCCCTCACGGTCAGCACGGCGGGCTTCATCGACACCGGCAATCCCTTCTTCACTCCCATGGGCAATGGCCGCAGCTGCGCCACCTGCCACGCCGAAAGCGCCGGATGGAGCGTGACGCCGCAAGGGCTGCTGCAACGCTTCAACCAGAGCGCGGGCGCCGATCCCATCTTCCGCCTGGTCGACGGGGCGAACTCCCCCGCCGCCGCGACCGGCACGCTGGACCAGAAGCGCCTGGCCTACAGCATGCTGTTGACCAAGGGCCTGATCCGGGTCGGCCTGGCCATGCCCGCCAACGCCGAATTCACGCTGGCCCGCGTCAACGATCCCTACGGCCACGCCAGCGCGAACGAGCTGTCTCTGTTCCGCCGCCCCATGCCCTCCACCAATCTGAAGTTCATCAGCTCCGTCATGTGGGACGGCCGCGAGACCACCACCGCAACCGCCGGAACGGCCGGCGCCAACTGCGTGGCGAACGCCGCGCCGGCGCTGTGCTACGCCAGCGTGGACAGCAGCCTGCTGGCCCAGGCCAGCGACGCCGTGCGCGGCCACGCCGAGGCGGCGCGGGAACTGAGCCCGGCGGCGCAGCGCGCCATCGTCGATTTCGAGAGCGGCCTGTTCACGGCGCAGCAAACCAGCGGCGTGGCCGGCAGCCTCTTCGACGCAGGCGCCACGGGCGGCCCGCTGGCCTTGTCCGGCAACGCCTTCTACTTCGGCATCAACGATCTGGAGGCAGGCGATTACCGCAGCAATGCGCCGTTCACGCGCAACGTGATGACGATGTTCGGCGCCTGGCGCAACCTCGACGCGCCCGCCCGTCCCGCGCCCGGCCAACGTCCGCAGCCCGCGACACAGGCCAGCGCGCAAAACGTGGCGAGGGCGTCGATCGCGCGCGGCGAGGCGCTGTTCAACAACCGTCCATTCAACCTCACCCGCGTGGCCGGCTTCACCGACACGCTGCGCGCGCCGGCGCGCGTGAGCTGCGCCAGCTGCCACAGCGCGCCGAACGCGGGCAGCCATTCGGTGCCGCTGCTGGTCGACATCGGCGTGGCCGATGCGCGCTTCCGCACGCCGGACATGCCGCTCTACACGCTGCGCAACAACGCCACCGGCGAGACGCTGGACACCACCGATCCGGGACAGGCCATGCTTACCGGCCGCTGGCGCGACATTGGCAAGATGAAGGTGCCGGTGCTGCGCGGCCTGAGCGCGCGGGCGCCCTACTTCCACAACGGTTCGCAGGCCGACCTGGCCGGCGTGGTGCGCTTCTACGACCGCCGCTTCCAGATCGGGCTCACCCAGCAGGAAGTGGCGGACCTGACGGCCTTCCTGAAAGCGCTGTAGGTGGAAGCGCCGCGCTTCAACGCAGCGCGAACTCCACGCGGCTGGCGGCCTCCTTGCCGCCGGCACGCGACGCCACCACGAAGATGCGCTCCACCGGCACCCGCCCCTGCTTCGCCAGCCAATCCTTCGCGGCCTGCGAGCGGCGATTGCCCAGCGCGATCAGGTCGTCCTCATCCACCGACGTGTGGGCCAGCAGCAGCGCCTCCATCTCCTCGGGCGGCAGGCCTTTCCGCAAGCCCAGCGCATTGCGCGGCTTGTCGAAGGTCTCGGCGGCGTAAACGCGCGCCAGCAGCGCGGCCCGCTCCTCTTTCGTCACCGTGACGCCGCCCTCCGGCGCCTCGGCGCCGCGCGCCTGCAGCTCCCTGGTCTTTTGCGTGCGCAGCTTGCGTTCAACGGCGTTGCGCTTCAGGGCGGCGAGATCGGCGGCGGGATCGAAACCGCCCGCGACGTCCAGCTTCAGTCCCGGGCGCTCGGTGAGCGCCTTTGCCAGCTTGGCCAGCCGCGCCTCGCCCTCGGGTGAAATGGCCGCCGCGCCATGCTCGAAGTCCAGCGTGGACAACTCCTCGCCGCCGAACAACGAGGCGATGAAGGTGAACGGCGCGGTGACCGTCTTGACGACGGCGTTGCCGATGATGGTGAGCACGATGCCGCCGACTGAGAACTTCGGATCGTCCAGCGAGCCGCCGACCGGCACGTTGATGTCGATGACGCCATTGCGGTCGCTCAGCAGCGCCACCGCCATTTGCACCGGCAGCCTGGAGGCCTCCGGGTTGGTGCTCGCGGCGCCGAAGGTGAGCTGGTCCAGGATAAGGCGGTTGTCCGCCGTCAGCTTGCGGTCCTCCAGCCGGTACGCCACCTCGAAGGACAGCTTGCCCTTCTCGATGCCGTAGCCGACGTACTTGTCGGCGTAGGCGGACAACGCGGCCAACTCCATGCCGCGCACCTCGGCCTTCAGGTCGAGCGACAGGTCGCGCTTGAGCGGATGGATGCGGCCGCCGATCGCCAGCGGCGCGCTGTTCACCGCGCCGCGCAGGTCGACCGTGGCGTGGTGCGCGGGGTCGGACGACAGGCCGGACACCGTGCCGCCCAGTTCCTTCAGGTTGGCCGTGTAGTTCGGGCGGATGAAGTTGTCCGTGAAGCGCACGCGCCCGCCCGACAGCGCCAGTTGGCCGATGCGGATGGGAGGCATGGGCGCGGCGGCCTGTTGCGCGGGCGCCGCCTTGGGAGCTGGCCGCGACGGGCGCGCACGCCCATCGGCTCCGCGCTTGCCGCCGGGCGCCTGCGCCCGGGTGCCGGCGTCGGTCAGGCTGCTGTCCTCGTTGGCGGCGGTGCGCATCACGTCCTGCGCGTTGATGCGGCCGGACGGATCGATGATGACGCGCGCGAAGAAGTCCGACAGCGCCACCTTGTCCACGTCCAGCGCGAACGGCTGCAAGCGCATGTCCACACCACCGAAGCTCAGCGCCTTCCAGCTCAGGAAGTCGCTGGCGCCGTTCTTGTCCACGGTGGCCAGGCGGTTCACGCTGAAGTCGCCCTGGTAGCCGCCCTTGATGGCGTCGCCCGCTCCGTCGAGCAGCAGCTTGCCCTTGGCCGACACCGCTCCCTGTGTCACGCGCAGGTTCACATAGTCGGTGACATAGGGCTGCAGCGGCAGCAGGTCCAGGTTCTTCAGCTCCAGCGCCAGGTCGGTGCCGAACGGCGCGAGGGCTAGTGTGCCATTGGCGGACAACTGGCCGGTCTTGTTCAGCGTGGCCTTCAGGTCCACCTTGCTGCGCGACGCGGGCGCGTTGCTCCAGCCGTCCACCGACAGCTGCAATGGCGAGACCGCGAACGCCAGCTCCTTGCCCGCGTCCTCCACGTCCAGCGACCAGCCCTTCAGCGCCAGGCGCGCGACGCTGACGCGATAAGGCGCGTTCGCGCTCGCCGTGTCCTCCGGCGCGGCGGCCTCGCGCCGGCCCTGCCGAAACGCCAGTTTGGCGCTGTCGGACGCCACCTCGCCCACCGTGATGGAACGCTTGCCGATGTCCGCCACCACCTCGCGCACGGACAGGTTGAACTTCTCCAGCCCCGCGCGCAGGGACTGTTGCGGCGTGGCGTCCGCGTAGCGCAGCGCGGCATTGCTGACGGCGAGCTCCTTGAGCGACACATACGGCGCGGCGGAGGCGGTTGGCGCCGCGGCGGGCGGAGAGGCCGCGGCTGTGGCCGCGGGTCGCGCCGATGGCGTGGACTGCGCCAACGTATCCAGGTTCAAGCGTCCCTGGCTATCGCGGTTCACGTCCGCCACCATCCCGTCCAGCGCCACGCGCTCAAGCTCATAGCGCTGCGCGAAGACATCCAGCTTGCCCAGCTTCGCCGACAACTCGGCGAACTTCAGCACCGGCTTGCCGTCCACCTGGCGCAGGTCCAGGTCCCTCACGCTCGCCTCCCCGCCCAGCAGCAGCGAGGAAGCCCCCGCCTTGGGTTGGCGGAACTGCGCGGTCAGGCGCGCGTCCAGGCGCGAACCGGCCAGTTTGAAGGCCGGCTTGAAGGGCAGATAGCCCAGCAGCCGCGGCAGGTTCAAGTCGTCCAGGTCGAGCGAGACCGAGTATTCCCGGTTCTCGGCGTACGGTAGCGCCCTGCCCTTCACCAGCAGCGGCGCGCCGTTCACCTTCGCCCGCAGCAGCGGTTCGACGAACACCTGCACATCCGCCGGCATGGACGAGATGAACGGCAGTCCGAGCGTCAGCCCCTCCACCTCGTGCAAGGCGCCGGCCGGCTTGTCGTCGAACGCGAAGCGTCCGCCTTCCAGCTGGATGTTGTTGACCGAGAAGCGCGCCGGCTCGGGCGACGGCGGCTCGCTGGCCAGCAGCGCCAGGATATCGTCGATGCTGTAGCGGTTGTCGTCCAGCCGCGCCAGACGCACGTGGGGTCCAAGCAGGCGCACCTCCTCCACCACCGGCGCCAGCCTGCGCAGCGACTGCCACGACAGGTCCGCCGACAGCGTGTCGAAGCTGGCGAACACCGCGCCGCCCCGCGGCTCCATCATCTTCAAGCCGTGCACGGACATGGCCAGCGTGAACGGATTGAACGCGACCTTCTCGATGGTGAGCTGGCGGTGCAGCTTTTCCTGCGCCATGCGCTGCGCCTGGGATTTCACGATGGCCGGCACCGCGAGGAAGCCGATGCCGGAATAGGCCAGCGCCAAGCCGGCGATCGCGCCCGGCACCGCCAGTTTCAATGGCACTTTTTTCATTTCACCGCTCGTACTCTTGTTGTCGTAAGCCGGGATTATCGCCCAAGCCGCCAACGGACGGGTAATACGGACGGCTCTACTCGTACAGTGTTCCTCATGGCTGCGGATTTTATGGACATATCCCGATATAATTAAAATTATATTAATTTTTCGAACGTGCCATGCCCATGCCCAACTCCGAGTACACCGACGGCGACGACCGCATCGAGATCAGCGGGCTCCCCGACGAACCGGGCACCTTCACGGCGTCCGGCGGAAACGGGAACGACACCTTCCTGCTTTACCAGAGCGACGTTAGCCGCGTGGATGTCGTGCTGACCGGCGGCGCGGGTGAAGACCGCTACGTCCTCTACACCCGGAACACGGCGGCGTCCCACACCATCACCGATTTCGAGCCCGGCAAGGACAAGATCGATTTCTCCAGCATCAACTGGCTCGCCCCGAACGGCAATCCCTTCGGCGCCAACGGCTACCTGCGCGCCGAGCAGCAAGGCGCCGACACCGTGATCCTGCTCGACGCGGACGGCGCGGCCGGCGGCGCCAGCACCCTGAAGCCCCACCTCACGCTGAAGAACACCGCGCTGGCCAGCCTGACCGGCGCGGACTTCGTCGGCAACCTGTGGCCGGACGGCAGGAACCACGGCGTGCAACTCGACGGCACCAGCGGCGGCGACATCCTGGAAGGCACGCCGGACGCGGACACGCTGTCCGGCGGCGACGGCGACGACAGCCTGCGTGGCACCGGCGGCAACGACACGCTCACAGGAGGCGCAGGCGGCGACCATCTCGACGGCGGCGCCGGCGACGACAAGCTGAGCGGTGGCGAAGGCCGGGACTGGCTGTGGGGCGGCGACGGCGACGATGTCATCGACGGCGGCGGCGACGGCGACCACATGGTCGAGCTTGGCGGCAACAACGTGCTCGACGGCGGCGCCGGCTACGACGGCTTCGAGATCCGCGGCGGCCAGAACCGCGTGTCCGGCGGCGACGGCGGCGACATCGTCATGATTTACGGCGGCAGCGCCGTCATCGACGCCGGCGCGGGCGACGACATCATCGAGGTCAACCGCACCGACAGCGACGTCACCGTCAGCGGCGGCGCCGGACGCGAGCGCTACAAGTTTTCCCCGCAACTGGACAAGGTGGTCGTCGTCACCGACTTCGCGGCCGGCGCCGGCGGCGACGTCCTGGACCCGTTCACGCTGTTCCCCCGGCCGCCGGAGGCGCCGTCGCTGGAGGTGAACCTGTTCCTGACGGGCCAGCTCCGGCTGCTGCAAAGCGGCGCCGACACGCACCTGCAGGCCGACATCGACGGCCCGGCCGGCGCGGGCGGCTTCCGCACCGCGGCCGTGTTGCAAAACACGCTGATGTCGGCGCTCGCCAACGACAACTTCGCCCAGGGCATCCACCCCTCCGGCACCAGCCAGGGCGAGACCATCGTCCTCGGCGACGACGCGGACCGGCTGGGCGGCGGCTTCCAGGACGACCTGCTGGACGGCGGCGGTGGCCGCGACATGTTGTGGGGCTACAAGGGCGACGACACGCTGATCGGCGGCCTGGACAACGACTTCCTGAGCGGCGGCGCGGGCAACGACAAGCTGGACGGCGGCCTCGGCATCGACACGGCCTCGTTCAACGCGCAATACGGCAACGTCCGCATCACGCGCGACAACGGCGTGTTCCGCGTGGAGGACCTGGGCGGCGGTGAAGGCGTCGACATCGTGACCGGCGTGGAGCGCTTGCGCTTCGGCGGCGCGTTCGACGCCACCGTCAAGGCCTACGATGTGGACGGCAACGCCGGCCAGGTGTACCGTCTGTACCAGGCCGCGTTCGACCGCAAGCCGGACGACGGGGGCTACGACTATTGGCTGGGCCAGGCGGACAACGGCTACAGCCTGGCCGACATGGCGCTGCAGTTCACCAAATCGGCGGAATTCGGCAAGCTGTATGGCACGGCGCCCACCAACGCGGAATTCGTCACACGCCTGTACAACAACGTGCTGCACCGCGAGCCGGAACCGGGCGGCTACGCCTTCTGGCTGGAGGCGCTGGACACCAAGCGCGCCACCGCCGCCGAGGTGCTGAAGATCTTCAGCGAGAGCAAGGAGAACGTGGAGGCGGTCGCCAAGATCATCGGCGACAGCATCACTTACCACTACTACTTCCCCTTGTGATCCACCGAGCGATTACTGCGCCAACACACGCGGCAAGGTCTCGTCCATCGCAACCTGCAGCAAGACACTCAGCTGCTTAACCTTCTCCACCGCCGTCATCGCGGCAAACGATTCCATCCCCGAAGGCTCGACCGAAGGACGCGCGAGTATGCGCGTACGCTTGGCGGTGGCTTCGCGCACGACCTGCAGCGTCCGCGCATCGAGCAACCGCACCCGCACATACACAAACGGCACCACCATGCCGCGCGAGCCATCCTGGGTGTTGAGGTTGATGGTCGCGATGGTGTCATCGACGAAGAAGCCCATGCCCTCCAGCACGCCGCCGCCCTCGGTTGAATTAACCAGCTTGAGCTCGGCATTGCCGCGGAACTTGCTCACCAGGACCAGATGGCTGACGCCCTGCGCGGCGAGCATGCTTTTCAAATAGTCGCGATCGGCCTGGTGAGCATCGGGCTGGTCGAACATGGCGTTCTGCGCGCCATACAGGCCCTTATCCTGCGTCATCATCAGCACGGGCTGGGCACCGGGCAGCGCTTTCAGGAGCACGGCGCGGGCGGCCAAAATGGCGGCCTCGTCCAATATCTGGTCCTCCAACGCGAGCACCTGGATGGGTGCGCTCTCGGTGCGGGTGCCTACCTGCTCGCGTTTGGCATGCAAGGCCAGCGTATTGCCGGCCAGGGACATCACCGCGTAAGCACGTGGCGCCGTTTGCGCCTGCGCACCGGCGCCGGCCAGCAATGCAACCATGAAGACGGCTGCGGAAAACATTGTGGGAAAGCGCATCGCGGTACCTGATCGGGGAAATGGATGGGATGTGTGGGCCAGGACCGCCACGCTGGACAGTCCGTGATCGCTCAAGGACGCGATGTTACCAGACGGTAGCTGTCGAGTCCCGTTTGATCATAAACACGTTTAACGAATAATTCGGGCTTCTGCCGCTGCCATTCCTTGAGCGCTTGGATCGGTGTCCTGGTGCCGATGGCGCGTTGTGGAATATGGTGGTTGTAGAGCTTGAGGTAGTTCAGCAAAGTCGTCTCCAGATCGGCCCTGCTATCGAAACGAGTCTGCCGCAGCAGTTCGTTAATCCGGCCATTAAACCGCTCCACCATGCCATTGGTTTGTGGATGACGCGGCGGCGCCAGGCGGTGCTCGACAGCGATGGCCGCGCAGGCCTTGTCGAAGGCGTGCTGGCCGCTGGGCTTCTTGTCCTTGGCCGCGAAGCG
>NZ_FPBO01000014.1:0-157607 GCF_900116645.1 Pseudoduganella namucuonensis
CACACATCCTCCCAGCCGCAACACAGCCCATAGATCCGCTGCGCAAGCAGGTCCCGCATGCTGTGTGCAACGCTGGCGCGACGGCGCTGGTCATCGAACACGCGCGCGATCGACTTGGTCAAGCCAATGCGTTGGTCGACCTGCCGCAGCAGCAGCACGCCACCATCACTGACGATATCGCCGCCATCGAATGCCGCCTCAATCACGCGGCGTCCGACCCTCCCCAAATCCACTGGTTCAACGGTACAATTTGGCATCGGCGGTCCTCGGTTGTTGTTAGGCGTGAGAACCAATAACAACGCGCTTCATGGCGTGGCCGCCGACCTCTTCTCATGAAATATCCGGGCTAGGCCTTGCGCGGATGGCAGCATCAGTGCGAGCAGGGCGGACTTCATTACGTTGCGGCGGCTTGCATGCGTCATTGGCCGCTCCTCGAAGCCGGGTTCAGCGCCGCCGGGTCGTAGGCGAGGGCGCGGGTCGCCCGCATCTCCTGCGAGCGGCGGGCCTTTTCCGCGTCGCCCACCACGGTCTTGGGCGCGACCGGCTGCGGCGTGGTGGCGAGGATGGTGGCCTCGTCGTCGCGGGCGAGGGCGGGTTCGGGCAGGGCTTGCGCGGGACCGTGGAGGTCCATCACTTCCAGGCCGGCCAGCAGGTAGGCCCCGGTGGCGTAAGGGCCCACATCGTCGGCCCTGGTTGGCACGGGACGGTCGCCCGTCTTCTGCGCCGCGCCAACCAGGCCGCTGGGCAGCACATGGCGGTTGAGCGCGGCCCAGCCCTTGCTCACGGCGCCCTGATAGGTCTGGCGGTCCAGCAGGCCATGGTTGATGCCCCAGGCCAGCGCGTAGACGAAGAAGGCCGAGCCCGAGGTTTCGGCTTCGGCGAAGCTCTTCGGGTCGTTGAGGTCGCTGCGCCACAGGCCATCGGCCTGCTGCAGTTCGAGGACGCGGCCGGCCATCTTCCGGAAGATACCGGTGTAGAAATCGCGGCCGGCGAAGTCGGCGGGCATGGCTTCCAGCGTGCGCGCCAGGCCGCCCATCACCCAGCCGTTGCCGCGCGCCCAGTAGATGGACTTGCCCCCGGCGCCCAGGTGGTCTGCATCCTTGAAGCGCTCGTCGCGCAGGAAGAGGCGGTCCCGCTCCACCCACAGGCGTGCGGCTGTCCGGCGCCATTCCTTGTCCATGGCGCGCAGATATTGTGGATCGCCGGTCAGCAGCGACTGGCGCGCCAGCACCGGCGGGGCCATGAACAGGGCGTCGCACCACCACCAGATCAGCGCCGCGGTTTCCCGCGGGCGGTTGAGGTGGGGCAGCATGAAGTCGAGGCGCTGCCGCAGCGGCATGATCACGCCCGGCTGGCCGCGGCGGGCGTAGAGTTCCTGATACAGGTCGCCGATGGCCAGATCGTCGGCGTTGAGCAGCGAGCGCTCGGCCCGGGCGCCGCGGAAGGCGTAGTTGTAGTGCTCGGCGGTGGCGGTGAGGAAGCGCAACGTGTTCCTGTTCTCGGAAACGCGCGCCAGCCGCGCCGCGCCGACATAGAAGGTGGCCGCCACCCAGTTGGAGGAGATCTCGGCCAGGTTGGAACCGGTCGACAGCTGGATCGGGTGGCGGCTCATGTCGGCGATCTGCGCGGCGGCGACGTATTCAAGCACCGGCAGGACGGCCGCGCGCGGGGGCAGCTGGTCCGGCGCGAAAGTCGTGTTCGGACGGGCGGGCGGGGTGAGCCAGCCGGCCTCGATGCCGGCCACGGGATCGGCCGTCAAAGGATCGGCCGCCAATGAATGCGGCGGCGATGCGAGCAGGCCGGCGATCGCGAACGACAGGGCGGTGTTTCGGGCGAAGGCGAGAGGATGAGGGTGCAAGGTCATGGGTCGGTGTGCGGAAAGAGATCGGATTTAGAGCAGGCCGGTGATGTTTTCCGTGTTTTCCAATGTGACGGCCTGGCCGTTGCGGCTGGTGATGCGGCTGCGCGCGAAGTGCACGTCGCGGGCGTGGCGGATGGCGCCAAAGGTGTCGGCATCGAGGTCCACGTCCTCGATGCGGATGTTGTGCAGCGGCGCGTCGGCGTAGGCTTCCAGCTCGACCGCGGTCTTCAGTCCCTTGGCCGTCACGCGGCTGATGCGGATGTCGCGCACCAGCGGCAAGCCCTTCTCGCGCGGCACCTCCGCCGTCAGGGTCTTCCAGTAAGCCGGGGAGTCGGTGATGTGGTCCGGTATCTTCGCGTAGCTGTAGGCCGGGAACCAGTTGAGATTGATGCGGATGCCGGTCTCGGCCTGTTCCACTGCGATGTCGCGGATGTCGATATCCGAGGCCCCGCCGCCGCGCGTCGCCGCCGACTTGAACAGGATGCCGTAACGCACCGGCCCGACCACCTTGAGGCCATGGACGCGCACCTTGCGGATGCCGCCCGAGGTTTCGGAGCCGAAGGTCACGCCGGCGTAGGCTGCGCGCACGGTCGAGTTGCGGATGACGACATTCTCCGTCGGACGGTTCACGCGCAGGCCGTCGGCGTCGCGTCCGGCCTTCAGGCACAGGGCGTCGTCATTGGCGTCGATGTCGGCGTTTTCCACCAGCACCGTGTGCGAGGAGTCGATGTCGACGCCGTCGGTCGAGGGGCCCTTGCCGTCGACGTTGTTGCGCACGGTGATGCCGGACACCTTCACATCGTGCGAATAGACCACTTGCACGGTCCAGAAGCCGGAGCGTGTCAGCCGCAGGTGCTCGCCACGCGGTCCGTTGCCCAGTTCCACGCGGCTCGAATTGTAGATCTGGATCAGGCGCGGACGCTGCGCGTCGTAGTCGGCGGCCCAGCGCAGACCGCGCGCCTCGTAATCGTAGCGGATGGCCTGGAAGCGGTCCCAGAAGACCTTGCCGTCGCCGTCGATCGTGCCCTCGCCGAACACCTTGACGTCGCGCTGCCCGTAGATGTTGAGCAGCGCCGCCGGCCATGCCAGCTCAATGCCGGCGATGCGCGTCTGCATGAGCGGATAGGCCCGGATGTCCTGCGCGCCGATCAGCTTCACGCCCTTGTCGAGGCGCAGCGCCATGCCCGACTTCAGGAACAGCGAGCCGGTGAGGTAGTCGCCGGGCTTCAGCACCAGCGTTGCCTTGCGCGCCGCCGTGGCGTCGATCGCCTTTTGCAGCGCCGCCGTGTCGTTGGTCACCCCGTCGCCCATGGCGCCGTAGGCCTCGGCGCACACGATGGCCCCGGTCAGTCCGCGCGGCGCGGCTATCGCGATGTCGGCGTCCGGCTTGTCCGCGGCCGGCTGGGCGCCCGCGCCACTGGCCGCGGCCTTGCGCATCATGTCGGCGTGGGCGTCGATCGCCTTTTGCGGCGCGGTGTTGTACCAGGAATAGCCGTTGCGGCGGCCCTTGGAGATATTGTTGACGTCATCCTGGATCGACTTGTCCCAGTCGCCGAAGATGGGCTTGGCGGTCTGGATATCGTAGTTGCGCGACCAGATCGGCCCCGCGCCCGGCTTGTCGACCAGCTTGCGGCCTTCCTCCTCGCTGACCTTGGTGAAGGCCTTGCCGTAAATGGCGTGGGCCTTCAGCCAGCCGACGCCGGCCTCGATGGCCGCCTTCACCTCCGGCGTCGGATTCGGCTGGCGCATGAGGAACAGGAGCACCTCGCTGCTCTCCGCGCTGGCCAGCGAACGCATCTCGTAGTTGCGCGCCGAGATGGGTTTCAGCGTCAGCGCGTCCACCTGCTGCGGCCAGACGGTCTTCTTGCCATCCACGACGACCTGCGCGTCCAGGATGGGCCGGATGGCGCGGGCGCTCGCGGCGCCGGCCTGCCGCGCCAGCTCCTTGGGCACGAAGGCGAAGTCGGCGTGGCCCTCGGCGATATCCTCGAGGATCATCGCGGCCTCCGCCACGGCGTTGTCGTTGAAGGTGATCCCGTCGTGGAAGCCGCCTTCCAGCGGGTAGTTCTGCGGCCAGCCGCCATTGGGGTACTGCGCCGTCAGCAGGTACTTGATGCCCTTGGCGACGCTGGCGCGGTAGGCCTCGCCGTCCTTGCCCGGCAAGCGCGCCTGCACGCGGCCCAGGAAACGCATCTCGGTGGTGGTGGCGCCATTGTCCAGCGTGCCCACGAAGGTCCAGTAGCGGTCGCGCGGGGCGTCGAAGCTGCCGGTGTTCAGCTGCATCGTCTCGGCGTCGTTGGCGTAGCGCTGTCCCCGCAGGCGTGGAGGCTTGGTGCGATCCTGGTTCTTGCTCCAGCCGCCCGAAGGCGTCTGGAAGCTGACGATGGTGTCGGCGATAGCGCGGGCCTCGGCGGAGCCGTACCACGCGGCGTCCTTGTTGAGCGGCATCTTGCCGCTGCCGGCCACGGGCGGGGGAGGCGGGGACTCTCCGGGCTGCAGTTCGGCGGCCAGGGTCTCGCGGTCGAACCGCTCCTGCTGCCGCGAACGGGCGATGTAGTCCGCCCATACCGCCCGTTCCTCGGCGGGCAGTTCGCCGAGGCGCTCTGCGCTCACTTCGGGGGCGGGGGTGTTGGCGCCGACTACCGCGCTGTAGGCCGGCGCGGCGAGCACCAGGCACATGGCTCCCGTCCATCCCATCCCTGTGGAAAATTTCATGCTGTCTCCAATCATTTGATTTTGTCGGGACCATGCCGGTCCCGCTAGTACTTAAGACTGTCGGCGGACGCACCTTCCTCAAGCAAAAACGAAAACACGCAGAAACATGATTAATTGGGAATGGCCGGCGCTTATGCCTTCACTTTCCGTGGCCCGCCATGGTTGAATGGCCGGCTCTGATTCGATGAGAAGGAAGGCCTACCGTAATGCGTCCCATCCTACTTTCACGCCGCCGCCTGATGCTCGCGGCGGCGGCGGCGGCCACCACCACCGGTGTGGCGCTTGCCCTGCCGGCGGCTGGCGCCACGGCGTCCCGCCGCGCAGGCACCGTGCGCCCCATAGACCGCAAGGCGCTGGTCACGCGGCACAATCCGGTCCTTGCGCGGATCGACCCGCATTCGCCACTCATGCTGGGCAACGGGAATATCGGCTTCACGGCGGATATCACCGGGCTGCAGACCTTCACCGAGCCGTACAGCCAGATCGCGCCACTCCTCACCGAAGCGCAGTGGGCCTGGCACAGCTTCCCCAATCCCCAGGGTTATACGGTGCGGGACACGCAGGTCGACATCGAGGTGCGCGGCCGCACGCGCCGCTATGGCTACATCAAGGACTGGGCCGACGCCGCGAAGAATCCGGCGGTGGCTTGGATCCGCGAAAACCCGCACCGCTACTCGCTGGGCCGCGTGTCGCTGGACCTGCGCGCGAAGGACGGATCGCCGGCGCGCTTCGCCGACATCCGGGACGCGCGCCAGACGCTGGACCTGTGGACCGGCACGCTCACCAGCCGCTTCGTCTACGACGGCGAGGCCGTCACCGTCGTCACCCGCGTCCTGCCGGACCAGGACACGGTGATGGCCGAGGTAAGCTCCGCGCTGGTGGCGCAGGGACGCCTGGGTGTCGCCGTGCGCTTCCCCGGCGTATCCAGGACCCTCAATCCCGACCCGTCCGACTGGAGCAATCCCGCCGCCCACGCCACCACCGAGCTGTCGCGCAAGGCCGGCGAGGTGCGCCTGCGGCGCGGGATCGACAGCACCACCTATCACGCCGCGATCGCGGCGCCGGGCGCGGCGATCGAACAGACCGGCGCCCATGCCTATCGGGTCGGTACGAAAGCCGGGACCCTGACCGTCATGGCGCAATTCTCGCCGCGCCCCGGCGCGCCCCTACCCAATCCTGCGGCTGGCGCGGCGGCGACGCGGCGCCACTGGGTCGCCTACTGGACGAACGGCGGCATGGTCGATTTTTCGGGCTCCACCGACCCGCGCGCGCTGGAACTGGAGCGCCGGGTCATCCTGTCGCAATACCTGATGGCGGTGAACGCGGCGGGCGAATTCCCGCCGCAGGAGGAGGGCCTGTTCTCCAACAGCTGGAACGGCAAGTCGCACCTCGAAATGCACCCCTGGCACGGGGCGCACTTCGCCCTGTGGGGCAGGCCGCGACTACTGGAGAAAAGCCTGGCTTGGTACGTGGGTTTCCTGCCGAAGGCGAAGGCGCGTGCGGAGGAACAGGGCCTGCGTGGCGCGTGGTGGCCCAAGATGATAGGGCCGGACGGCGCGGACAGCCCGTCCAAGGTCTCGCCGTTCATCATGTGGCAGCAGCCGCACCCGATTTACATGAGCGAGTTGCTGTACCGCGCCGGCGGCGGTGCGCGCGTGCTGAAGGCCTACGGTGAGCTGGTCGAGGAAAGCGCGGCCTTGCTGGTCTCCTTCGCGCACATGGATGACCAAAGCGGCAAGTACCGCCTCGGCGCGCCCATCATCCCGGTGCAGGAAAACTTCCCCCCGCTGGACACTTTCGATCCGGCCTTCGAAGTCGCCTACTACCGCTGGGGCATCGAGACGGCGCAGGCCTGGCGCGAGCGCGCGGGCAAGCACCGCCGCGCGGATTGGGACGCCGTGCTGGCCAACTGGCCGGACCTGCCGCAAAAGGACGGCCTGTACCTGCCCGTCCGTTCCGAGCCCGGCTTCTGGGACAAGGCGGCCGGCGCGTGCAAGTCCAACGCGGTGGAGGAGACCTGCCAGAACCGCGACCACATGTCCTTCCTGATGCCGCTGGGCTGGCTGCCGGGCCGCGACGTGGACCGGGTCACCATGCGCCGCACGCTGGATCGCATGAAGCGCGACTGGGACCTGCGCCAGACCTGGGGCTGGGACTACCCGATGATGGCAATGACGGCGACGCGACTGAACGCGCCGGAGGAGGCCATCGAGTGGCTGTTCTTCGACGCCAAAAACAACCAGTACGGCAAGAGCGGCATGACGCCGCGCGTGCACCTGGACGCCCACGCCGCCGCCTTCGTGCCGACGGCGACCGGCGCGGGAGCCCAGGCGGAGGTGGGGCCGGACGGCCCGGGCTATCAGCGCGCCGCGGAGACCTATTTCCCCTCGAGCGGCGGGCTGCTGATGGCCGTCGCCCTGATGGCGGGCGGCTGGGATGGGCGGACCGGCGCCGCGCCGGGTTTCCCGAAAGTGGGCTGGAAGGTGAGGAGCGAAGGCATTTTGCCCTCGCTCTGAGCACAAGGAAGATGGCAAGGCACAGGGAGGGGCGCAAGCCCCCTGTTTGCCTACATGGTGCGGAAGGTGGCGCCGACCATGACGCGGCGGCCGGAGTAGTTGAAGTCCAGCAGGTTGGGCGTGCCGTCCGCGAACGGGGCGAACCGCCCCTGGCTGTTGGACGTGGTGGCGTTGGTCAGGTTGCGGCCTTCGATGAAGAACTCCACATTCGGCCGCCACCGGTACGAGAGCTTGGCGTCGACGAAGCGGGTGGCGTCCTTGAAGTTCGGCGAACCCGGGTTGTAAGGGAAGCCGACCCGCACCGGCGCCGCGTTCGGGTAGTTGTTCACCCCCGCCGCGTTGCAGGAGGCGATGCAGTTGAAGTACGCCGCCACCGCTTGCACCGCCACGCGCGCCGCGACCTTGCCGTCGTCGTACCAGAGCGCCCAGTTGTAGGTGTATTGCGATTCGCGCGCCGGCGGCAGCGGCGTGCCGGTCAGCAGGTCGACGATGTTTTCATTGGTGGCCTTCGACCGCTGCTTGCTGTAGTTGGCGTCGAAGCCCGTGTAGCGCAGCAGCGAGGGCAGGAAGGTGAAGGCGGTCTTGGTGCTCAGTTCCAGGCCGGTGCGGCTGGTGGCCGCGCCATTCATCCAGGTCGAGTAGTCGAACAGCACGCCGGCCAGCGGAATGCCGGTCGAGGGATCGACCATGTCGGTGCCGGCGAACAGGGGCACCTGCGACACGCCTTGCGCGATCGCGGGCCCCACCTTGCCGCGCTGCCTGAAGAAGGCGGCGCTGAACATGGTGTCGCGGTTCGGGTAGTACTCCAGCGAGAAGTTCTGGTTGACGTTTTGCTGCGCCCGCAACAGCGGGTTGCCGATGGTGCCCGAGCAGCGCTGGAACACCTCGTTCTCGTCCTCCCGGCGCTCGTCGAAGGTGCAGGTGCCGGACGGCAGCAGGCGGGACACGGGCGGCCTGGCCACGGTCTTGGCGGCGCTGTAGCGCGCCACCAACTGGTCCGGCATCAGCCACATGGCCAAGTTCAGGCTGGGCAGGACATCGCTGGCCGCCGCCTCCGTGCGCGTGGCCTGCGAGACCCTGGTGGTCACCGTGCCGCCGGGGGCGTCGCGGTTGACCGGGTCGTACGAGTCGGTCTTGGTGATGGCGATGAAGGTCATCATGCCGGTGCCATCCACCGTGGTGCGCACGTAACGCACGCCCAGGTTGCCGTCCAGTTCCAGGCCGAAGGGCAGGGCGCGGTTGGTGAATGGCACGCGGTCGATGCTGAAGTCGCCCATCAGGTAAAACGCGGAGGAGCGTTCCTTGAGCTGGGCGTAGGGCTGGTCGTAGACCTGGCCGTCGCTGGCCTTGCAGCGCTTCACGCAGTCGAAGTTGGCGTTCGGAATGCCGGTCAGGGCGAACACCTTTTCCACGTCGATCTGGGTCCAGTTATCCATCAGCCCTTCCGGACGGTCCTTGGCGCCGTGGAAAAAGCGGGTGGGCGTGGCCTGCAGGACCATGGTCTGCCGCAGCAGGTCCACGAACTGCGGCATGGTCATCACCGCCGAGCTGTCGAAGGCCTGGCGCGTGTTGTCCTTCATAATCAGGCCGTATTGGCACTTGTTGCCGCCGGGGGCCAGAGAACCGGGCGTGTCCTGGCAGCCGTACAGCGTGCTGCGCAGGGTCGGCGAGGGCAGCACCAGCGGCGCCACATAGCCGGGCTGGCCGAAGCTGCCCACCGGATCGCGCAGGATGTAGCCGCCGTTGTTGATGGTCCAGCTGTTGCTGGCCGTGTCGCGCAGGTTGAAGCCGGACTTGACGCGCTTGAGGAAGGGCACGGACTCCGGCATGGCGTAGGCCAGGTCGAGCTTCGCGGTGCGCTCGCCGCTTTCGCGGATCTGCGGCTCCCACGTCACGTTGGGGGACGAGGTCACGGCCTGCTGCTGCGCGGCCGTGTAGGCCGGAATAGCGTTCACATTGTAGGGACCGGGGTTGACCGCCGCGCTGGCGCCGTTCGGGTACAGCTTGGCGAAGCGGTCGAAACTCTGCTCCCTGATCGGATCGATCTCGGGGAAGGTGTAGCCCCACAAGCCGTTCGACAGCAGCTTGGCGGTGGCCGGACCGTAGTAGTCGATGAAGGACAGGCGCTTGGCGCCGCGCTGGAAGTCGGACCCCGCGTCGCCCACGAAGAAGTCGGCGGACAGGCCGCCCCGCTTGTAGCTGCCGCCCAGCTGCAGGTACTTGGCGGTGGTGAGGCCGATGTCGTGCATTTGGTCGGTCCTCGCGGCGCCGGCCAGGAAGGTGTACTGCGTCAGGTGGTGCGCCGCGTCCACCACCACCGAGCCGGGCACCGTGTTCGGCTGGCCGTTCGCCATGGCCAGGTTGCCCAGGCCGTAGGCCAGCTGGTTGATGTCGTTGTGGCGCTTGTTGTAGCTGCCCTTGGCGTAGACCGTCAGCTCGTTGTTGACCTTGAAGTCGGCGCGCAGGTCGAGGTTCTTGCGGCGGTCGATTTCACGCTTCACCAGGTAGCGCGGGCCCGACGGGGTGTAGTCGTTCCACTGGTTCAGGCAGGTGGTCAATTCGTTGTTGCGCTGGTTCTGCGCCGCCGTGCGTGCCGTCGACGAGATCGCGTTCAACTGGGCGCTGGTCAGTGCCGGGAAGGCGGCGCCGCAATCCGCCTTGGTGCGCGCCGCGGCCGACCTGGTGACGATGTCGATGGGACTGCCGGAGTTGAAGAAGCCGCCGCCGATCAGCGGCGATTGCAGCAAGGGGTTGGTGGCCGCCATGTCGGCCGTGTTGACGGTGCCCGGCTGGAACGTGAAGGTCTTTTCCGGCGAGTTGTCGAAGTCGTGGAGACGGAAATAGCCCTGGTTGCCGTTGCCCGCCGTCTGCGCCGAGTGGCCCTCGTTGAGCAGGGTGGTGGTGGACGCGTTGAGCAGCAGGCCGAGACGGCCGTCCAGGTATTTGTCCGACAGGATCAGGTTCGCGTCCGGCTCCCACTTCTTGTTCAGGGAATGCTGCGTCGCGCCCAGGCGCAGCGAGGCGTAGGGCTTCTTGAAATCCAGGCCGGTGCGGGTCTTGATGATGATGCTCCCGCCCAGCGAGCCCTCGGTCATGTCGGCGGTGGAGCCTTTGACCACGTCCACGCTCTTGATCAGGTCCGCCGACAACTGGCGGAACTCGACGGCGCGGCCGTCTCCGCCGCCGTTCATGTCGGCCCCGCCGGCCGATTGCACGCCTTGCCCGTCCAGCTCCACGCGCGTCAGTTCCGGGCCGTTGCCGCGCACCGCCACGTTGACGCCTTCGCCGAATTCGCCGCGGTCGAGCGCGATGCCGGCCATGCGCGAGATGGCCTCGCCGATATTCCGGTCCGGCAGCGAGCCGACGTCCTCCGCGACGATGGAATCGATGGCCGTGGCGGCGTTCTTCTTGCGTTCTATGCTCGACTGCTGCGACGCGCGCGTGCCCACCACCATCACCTGGGGCACCGGGTCGGCAGTCGCGCCGTTGGACGCCGCCGGGGATTGCGCGACGGCTTGGGCCTGCGCGTCCGGCAGCGGTGTGCCCATCATTAAGACGGCGGCCGACACGGCGACGCATGTCGCCTTGCGCTGGCTGGGAGGATTATTCTTCGTCATTGTCTCTTCCGATACTTTCGAGTCGTTGGTCAGGTTTCCGGATGAGATAGGCGTGCGCCTTAAAATCACCACGGTGCCGCCGGTGCTAACCCTTCCGACCAGATCAGTGCACATCAGCAGTCGATCGACCGCCTCGGAGATGACGAATGCGCCCGCCAATGCATTGGTGCTCACACCATCGAGAATATCGGCCGACGTCAAAATATTGATGCCTGCCTGCCGCGCGAACTCCGGAATGGAATCCGTCGCGACACCCGCGGGGATATTGAATGGGCGTGACAACTCCTGCGCGGTGGACGTGCCCGCATGAGCCGCCATGCTCACGGCCAGAACGATTCCGGCCGCGTTGGCGCATTGGTGCATAGAAAACATGCACATCTCCTCTAATCTGTTGTCGGAACTATGTTGCCCCGTTAATACCAAAGACTGTCGACGAAGGCGGCTTCCTCAAGCCGCCTGAATGAAAACCCCATTTCCTCAAAAACATGATTGGACCGGTGTGTGAATCACAAGGCGCCGTCGTCGGCGCTGCCGATGAATATCGTGTCCGCAGTGATCTTGATCGGCACGGCCAGCACCGTGCTGACGTCCTTGGCGAACAACTCCGGCGCGTCCAGCATGTACTGGCCGAACAGGCGCTTGCTCGCCAGCGTGGTGTCGAGTATGACGATGGTTTTCGGGCTGTAGCGGTTGAAATCGGCGACCGCGTCGCTCAAGGTCTGGTTCTTCAGGATCAATTTACCTTCTCTCCACGCCAGCTTCCTGTTCACTTCCGAGGGCTGGCGGCTGACGGAAATGGCGCTCGCCTCGGGCTCCAGGAAAGCGCGCTCGCCCGCCGTCAATTGGCGCCGTTGCGCCGCCTTGTCCTTGCTCCAGACCTCGACCGTTCCTTCCGTCACCAGCACCTCCGTCCCGTGCACGAAGCGCCGCACGGAGAAGGCTGTGCCAACGGCGCGAACGCGCGCGTCGCCGGCTTCGACGATGAACGGCTTGGACTTGTCCTTGGCCACCTCGAACCAGGCCTCGCCCTTTTGCAAATTGATCTTGCGCCTGTCCCGCGTGAATTCGACCTCGATCCGGCTGCCGCTGTTGATGGTGGCGACCGACTTGTCCTGGAGCGGCACCTTGCGGAATTCGCCTTTCGCGGTGACCAGCACCTTGTCTTCGCGCAGGGCGGAAAAGCTCGTCAATCCCACCGTGGCGGCGACACAGGCTGCCATCGCGCCGAACATGAACAAGCGGCGCCGGGACGCGGCGGGTTTCTCCCATACGGGAGGCTCCGGCGCGAGCGACCGCGGCACCGTGGCGAGATTAATCGCGTTGTAGATCGCCATGGCCCGCATATACGCGCCCTGGTGCCGTGTATCGGCGGCGTACCACGCGTCGAATTCCCCGCGTTCGGAGTCGCCCAGGCCGCGCGCGAATTTCCGCGCGACCCATTCGAAGGCTTCGTTATCAATCTTGGACATTGCTTTTCTTACCTGCGCGTTTACGCGCGATGAATTTGGTGTCTCCGGTTTCCTGATTGACGCCATGCATGGCGATCATTTCCGACATCAGCCGCATGCCCTTCATCATTTCGTGTTCCACGACACCGTCCGAGAGGCCCAGGGTTTCCGCGGTCTCCTGCTGCGACAGGCCATGTATCCTGCGCGCGCGGAACACGGATTTGCAGCGGTCGGGCAGGTTCGCCACCAGCCCGATCACCCATTTGAGCTCCGAGCGCGCGAACACGACCCGCTCCGGCGAGGGCGCCGTGTCCGCGATGTCCAGGTCCTCGAGATGGGCGATGGTTTCTATCTGGACCACCGCGTCCCGCTTGATGCGGTCGAGCACAATGTTTTTCGCCGCGCGGAACACAAACGGTTTGGGATCGCGCACGTGGTCCAGGCTCGCCATCGACAATATCCGGTAGCAGGTTTCCTGCACCACGTCGTCGATCTCCGCCGGTCCCGTGCAGACGCGGCGCAGCATTCTGCGCAGTTCCGCCTCGTGAGGCAGGAAATTTATTGTTAGCCAGTCAACTACTTCAGTGTCCATAAGCTCGCTCGTTCGTACTTCCCCTAGTGAGTATGACGAGCGCGAACGGTTCTTCCTCAAGATTTTCGCCGGATTTTCAATTCACTCAAGGCCGTGAGAATTTCGCGTATCGCCGCGATATACAACCAAGTTCTCTCTATATTGTGGGCGGAAAACCACGAGTGGAGAACGAGTATGAGGACCAGGCGCAGGCAAATTCGCACCACCAGGCTGTTCGCCGCCACGCTGCTGGCGCTTGCGGTGCTGTCCGAACGCGGCGGCGCCGCCGAGGCGGAACCGTTCAAGCTCGGCGCCGATACCGTGCGCCCGAACCTCTCCGGGCAGGTGGCGCGGCCTTTGCGCTATCGTCCCCAAGGCGAGGACTTCGTCATCGAGAACGGCGGCGAGTTCTTCAACCGCCCGCTCTACGGCGGCAACACCGGTTTCCGCGTGGATGGCGGCGACCGTCCCGAGTTTTCGCTCTACCTTCCCGGCCGCGGCGGCAATGTCCGCCTCGGCGTCAAGACCGCGGCGGGCACCGTCTGGCTGCACCAGGCGCGCGCCATCGTCGCGCGCTACCGTCCCGGCGAGCTGCATTACGAGATCGCCGATCCGCTGCTGGGCGCCAGCGGCCGAGTCCATCTCTCCGCCGTCGCCTACGCTGAAGTCGAGGGCCTGGCGCTACGGGTGCGCGGCCAATCCCTGCCGGATTCGGCGGAGCTGGTGTTCGTCTTCGCACCGGGCGACGGCGCGCGCGGCCGGCGCGGCGGCGACATCGGCACCGAGGCCGTGCCGATCAGCCAATATTTCCAGTTCACGCCGGCATATGCGCGTGGCGGCAGCGTGGAGCCGCGCGAGCATGGCTTCAAGGTCGGCAACGACAGGGCGGTCGTCACGGTGACGTCGGCGCGGCCCCTGGTGGCGCGCCGCGGCGACGCCGCCAAGTGGGACGACCTGCCTGCATTGCTGGACGCCGACGCCGGCGGCGATGGCCACGTGGCCGTGGGCCGGCTGCCGCTGAACGAGCAGACGGTGGACCTGGCGTTCCAGGTCACCGGCGGCAAGCGGGCCGCCGAACTGGCCGTGTACCGCGAGGCCGGCAGCACAATGGACGCGGGCGCGGCGCCCGAGAAGGTCCACGCGCCGGCCTTCCAGCCGGGCGAACTGGCCGCGCGATTCGCCGACGCGCTGCGGCACTTCGAGCGGCTGCGCGGCCGGGTGCGCATCGACACGCCCGATCCGTACCTGAACGCCGCCATGGGCGCGCTCAACGTCGCCGCGGACGCCGTGTGGGACGAGGAGCAGGGCGCCATCATGCACGGCGCGATCGCGTGGCGCACCAAGCTGCTGGGCTGGCGAGGGCCGTACGCGCTGGACGCGCTGGGCTGGCACGAACGCGCGCGCCGCAACCTGGGCGAGTGGACGGCGCGCCAGAACACCGCGCCGGTGCCGGAGCGCACCGCCCCCGCCGACGAGAAGAGCAACCTGGCGCGCAACGAGGCCGGCCTGCACACCAATGGCGACATGAGCAAGTCGCATTACGACATGAACATCGGCTTCATCGACGTGATGCTGCGCCACCTGCTGTGGACCGGCGATGTCGAGTACGCCCGCTCCGTTTGGCCGGTGCTGGAGCGCCACCTGGCCTGGGAGCGGCGCCTGTTCCGCCGGGAGTACGGGCTGGACAAGCTGCCGCTGTACGAGGGCTATGCCGCGATCTGGGCCAGCGACGACCTGTACTACAACGGCGGCGGCGCCACCCACGCCAGCGCCTACAACGCCTGGCACAACCACATGGCCGCGCGCATCGCGGCGATGACAGGCAAGGACCCCAAGCCCTACCGGGACGAAGCCGCGCGGATCGGCCGCGCCATGCGTCAGTACCTGTGGATGCCGGAGCGGGGCGCCTTCGCCGAATACCGCGACCTGCTCGGCGGCCAGTTGCCGCACCCGAGCTATGGCCTGTGGTCCTTTTATCACACGCTGGATTCGAAAGTGCCGAACCGCCTGGAGGCCGCGCGCATGGCGCTGGACCTTGAACGGCACCTGCGGCCGATTCCGATCCAGGGCCCGGGAGTGCCCGCCGACCGGCCGTACCGCGTGTTGCCGAGCACAAACTGGATGCCGTATTCCTGGTCCATCAACAATGTCGTGATGGGTGAGGTGCTGCACACGGCGCTGGCGTCCTGGCAGGCCGGCCGCGCCGACAGCGCCTTCGAGCTGGCCAAGGGCGCGCTGCTGGCCAGCCTGTACATGGGCATCTCGCCGGGGAACATCGGCAGCATGAATTATCTCGACGTCTACCGCCGCGAAGCCCAGCGCGACTTCGCCGACGGCTCCGGCGTAATGGCGCGCACCCTGGTGGAGGGACTGTTCGGCGTGCGCCCCGACGCCCTCGCCGGAGAGCTGCTGGTGCGCCCCGGCTTCCCGCGCGAGTGGGATCACGCCAGCCTGCGCCATCCGAGCGTGGCGCTGGCATTCCGGCGCGATGGCCGGCGCGAGCACTGGACGGTCGAACAGCCGGCGGCGAAGTTCGGGCGGCTGGTGCTCGAATTGCCGGCGTCGGGCGATCGCGTGGTGTCGGTGCTGGCCGACGGCAAGCCGGTGCGCTGGAGCGTGAGCGCGGACGAAGTGTTCGCGCCGCGCTTGCGCATCGAGCTGCCGTTCGGCGGCAAGAGCGAAGTCATGATCCAGTGGAGCGGCCGGGCCATCGGCGCGCATGCACCCGCCTTCAGCAGGTTGGGGGAGCGAGATGGCTTCCAGCGCGTCAGCCAAGGCGCCTTCACCTGGTGGCGGGCCGCGGGCGAGCGCGAGGCCAGTGCGGGGGCGGGTGCGCGGGCCGACGCGGGGCCCGGTGCGCGGACCATTGCGCGTGGCGGTGCGCGCGCCGATGCCCGAACCATTGCGCGTGGCGATACGCGCGCCGCCTGCACGCTGGAGGCGGCGCCCTGGACCAAAGGGCCGCCGGTGCGGTCGCGCCATGTCGACCTGGGCCCGTGGTTCAACGACCGCGTCACCGAGCTGTTCAAGCCCGGCAAGTACCTGTCGCCGCGCTCGCCCCATGTGTCGCTGTCGCTGCCGTCGCAAGGCATCGGCGCCTGGGCCGGGCATGTCAACGCCATGGCCGTCATCGACGATGGCGGCCTGCGTGCGCAGGGTGGCACGCTGCGCCTGCCGAATGGCTTGAGCTTCGCCACCCCGGCGGCGCCGGGCACGCCCAATGTGCTCTTCACTTCCCAGTGGGACAACTACCCGAAGCGGGCCGTCGTGCCGCTGCGGGGCAGGGCGGGACGCATGTACCTGCTGATGGCCGGTTCCAGCAACTTCATGCAGAGCCGGATGGACAACGGCGAGGTGCTCGTCACCTACACGGACGGCACGCGGGATCGCCTGGCCTTGCGCAATCCCGAAAGCTGGTGGCCGATCGAGCAGGACTACTTCATCGACGACTACCAGTTCCCCTACTGCGGCCAACTGCCGGTGCGGGTCGACCTGAAGACGGCCAAGACGCGCGTGCTGGACCCGGCCACGCTGCCGGGGACCCTGCTCGGAAAGATCGATGGCGGCTCGGGCACGGTGATGGAGATGTGGCTGGATCGCAACAAATCCTTACGGAGCCTGGAGCTACGCACCTTGGGCAACGACGTTGTGATCGGCTTGATGGGCGTGACGCTCGACTGACAAAGTGCGCGGAAAAAAATCCGTAGACATGCATTCAGCAATGGACTAGTATTTGTTATCGATAACCCAAAACGTATTTCCAAAGCCAAGGCACCCGCGGCACGTCTCAACCGTGCCGTATTTTTTAGGTACGACGGTAGTTTATATATAAAAAACCGAAGCAGTGGAGCGCATGTTGAGAATGTGCTTTTTTTTGAGTATGGCTGTCTTTTAAATATAAAAAACCATAAAGCGCCGGCATTCGGAACAGGGAGTTTCAAATTGGAGAAGAAAAAATGAGAACGCATAAATTAGACTTTCCGCTCAAGCGTCTTGCCTCGTTGCTTATTTCAGCCAGCATCGTCGCGACCATCGCGCCATTCACAATGGGCGTGGCCCAAGCCGCGGACACGATACAGACCCTGGCCACCAGCTATCAGCCCGTCATCAGCGAGCGCATCGACGCGAGCGGTTTCCGGCATCCTGGCATGGGCTTCACCAAGGAGACCCTTGAAAACATGAGGACCCAGGTTCGGGCGCAAAAAGAACCCTGGACCACCTATTTCAACAACATGCTCTGGTCCGGCGCCGCGTCGAAGACGCCGTCGATCAAGAACGTCAACGCCTCCGATTCCAGCAAGCCCCGCTACCTCGGCCTCGCCGCGCAGGGCATGAATTCCCTGTTCATTTCGGACGCGCAAACGGCCTATACGCAGGCCATCCTGTATTACGTGACCGGCGACGAGACCTACCGCGCCAACGCCATGCGCATCATCCGCCTGTACGGGCAGATGGACCCGGCCCAGTACGTGTATTTCACCGATTCCCACATCCACACCGGCATTCCCCTGAGCCGGATGGTGGGGGCGGCGGAAATCCTGCGCCACACCAGCACGCAGACGCCGGCGCTGGCGTGGACGGACGACGACACGGTCAAGTTCACGAACAACCTGGTCAAGCCGGTCATCCAGACCTTCAACAGCTGCAATTGCCGCTTCATGAACCAGCATCTGTACACGACGCTCGCGGCGATGTCGGGTTCCATTTTCGCCGACGACCAGGAAACCTATCATCAGGCCGTCGAATGGTTCACCGTCAACAAGGACGCGGTGGACCAGGGGCAGACCGGCTCCATCAAGCAGCTGTTCCGCCTGGTGACCAAGAACGACCTGACCGGGGAGGCGGTGACGCCCGCGGTGCAGCACGTGGAAATGGGCCGCGACCAGGCGCACGGCGCCGGCGACATCACCAACGCCAGCCTGCTGGCGCGCTTGATGATAGGGCAGGGCACCAAGGTCGATCCGGTGGCGGGCACGGTGTCCACGGCGGCGAACGCGGTTGGCCCTTACGAGTTCCTCAACGACCGCATCCTCGACGCGGCCGAGCAGTTTGGCACCTTCATGTCGGGCTACGAGATCCCCTGGATACCGACCGCCTCGCACACCGACGAAGCCGGCAACCCGACCATCGTTTACAAGAACGTGTCGTGGTCTTATCGCGGCAGGACCAGTTCGAACATCTGGGAACCGTTCTATTACTACCAGTACTCCCGCGGCGTCAACATGGAGCAGCGCGCCCCAAACTTCACCAGGTTTTTCTCCAAACGCGTCCAATACAACTGGGACAGCGCGGATGGCGGCGGCGATTTCTGGCTCTTCATCCCGAAGGAGGCGGCCGACGCGGAAGGCGCGAAGTACCTGGTCAAGCCGATCACCGATCCGTATCGAGAAGTGGAGGACCGGCTCACGCCGCTGGACGGCAACACCGTGGTGATGAGCGAGGGCACTACCACCTACGCGCAGGTCACGGCGACGGCGGAGGGCAGCAAGTTCGGCGTGTTCGGCTACGGCTACGGATCGTCGAGCTACGGCATCCGCATCCGCACCAATGGCATGGCCTCGATGGAGATCTACGGCACGCCGTATCAGTTGCCCGACACGAAGGGCCAGTGGCGTTACGTGGTGGTTCCGGGCGGCGTGAATGATTATCTTCCATTCACGATCAAGGGCGCCGGCACCAAGGTCGACATCGACCACCTCAACATACAGGTCTCCACCGCGCTGACCCCGCCGGTGTTCACGGCCGGCAGCGCCGACCTGACGCTGTACACCTACGCCGGCACCACGCTCACGACCACGCTCGATTTCTCGGCGACGGACGCGGGCGCCGGGGACGTCGTCACCTACCAGGCCGACAATCTGCCGCAGGGCGCGTCCTTCAACACCGCCACCGGCGCGTTTTCGTGGAAGCCCACCGCCGCCGGCACCTACAACTTCTACATCGGCGCCTCGGACGGCAGCGCGGTGACGATGCGGCGCGTCACCATCGTCGTCAGCGCGGACCGGCAGGCGGCGGTCGATGTGGCGAGCGCGCAGTACAAACCGACTGCGCCGTATGTCGCGTCTTCCCTCCCGGCCTACAACGCCGCGTACGCCGACATGATGAGCGTGATCGGCAGCGCAAGCGACGATGTCTACTTCCAGAAGCTGGCGACCCTGAGGACCGCCGCCGCGGGGCTGCAGGAATTGAACCCGCTGCTGAGCGACGGCAGCTTGAACTTCAGCACGATGTTCTTTTCCTCGGACTTCGGCACCAATGCCGCCCAATTGATCGACAACAATCAGGACAGCGCCCCCGGCTTTTCCAAGGACCTGGTCTTGAACATGGACTTCGGCGCCGGCTTCAAAATCTCGGCCAACGAGTTCCAGGTTCAGACGGTGGGGGGCTTCCCCGAACGTATCGGAGGCGTCGCCATCTTCGGCTCGAACGACAAGGAAAATTGGACCCGCTTGACCCCGGGCCTGACCACCAGGATCGACCCGATGCAAACCGTCCCGGTGCAAGAGGACCTCAAGCAGACGAAGTTCCGCTTCCTGAAGATGCAAATGTTGGAACCGTTCACCCCCGTGTATCAGCCGTACGCCATCCTTCACCTGGGCGAATTCCGGATTTTCGGCACACGCTACGAGACGGTCAACAAAGTGTCGTCGGTCTCCATGAGCTCGGCCCAAGCGCTGCGCAAGCGCGTCATTCCGGGTGACACGATCAAGGTGTCGTTCGTGACGACGGAGCCGGTCAACAACGTGACCGCCACGATCCAAGGCATGCCGGCCACCATCACCACCACGGACAACCTGAACTGGACGGCGTCGGCGGTCGTCACCGGCACCACCGCCCCGGGCGCGGTGAAATTCCTCGTCAACTACAAGACGGCCGAGGGCGTCGACGCGGAGCCGACGTTCCTGACCACCGACGCCACCAGCCTGTTCGTGGCGGACCAGAGCAACTACATCGGCAACCTGCTGTCCATCACGACCGTGACCGATTCCAGCGGCAGGAACACGACGGACGCGCTGAACATGGTCAACAAGCTGTTCGACAAGAACCTCGGTTCGGCCACGGACTACCGCGTGGGCGGCAGCGGCACCGGCGGCTGGGTGGAGTTCGACTTCCGCGGCGGCGGCGCGGCCAAGCTGTCCAGGGCCGAGATCATCGGCAACCAGGACCAGTACTACACCCGCATCGGCGGCGCCGTGCTGCAGGGCTCCAACGACAAATCGACCTGGACCACCATTTCGAACGGCGCCGGCGCCACGATGGACTGGCAGACCCTGAACGTCACCGACCCGACGCCCTACCGTTACATCCGCGTCTTCAACGGCGCCAACTGGTACGGCACGATGACCGAGCTGCGGTTGTACGGTGTGACCGAGTCGACCAACATGATCTCGACGGCGTCGATCAGCTCGGCCCAGGCGCTGCGCACCAGGATCGTGCCCGGCAACACCGTCAAGGTGGCTTTCACCGCCAAGGAGGCGATCAACAACGTGACCGCCACCATCCAGGGCGTCGCCGCGACGGTCGCCACGACGGACAACGTCAACTTCACCGCCACGGCGACCCTGCCGCAGGGTGTCGCGGCGGGCGCCGTGAAATTCAACGTCAACTACAAGACCCAGGCCGGCAAGGATGGCTACCCGGGGACGGCGACGACGGACGGCAGCTCCCTGAAGCTGGTCGACGAGGCGGATGTGATCAAGAACGTCACCAGCATCGCCACCTTGATCGACTCGACCGCGAACCGGTCGGCGGCGACCACGCTGTCCATCACGAATTCGCTGTTCGACGGCAGCGTGGGCTCGGGTTCGGACTACCGCAACGGCACCAGCTCCGGTTCGGGCGCCTACATCACCTTCGACTTCAAGGCCGGCAACCAGGTGAACCTGACGAGCGTGGAACTGGTGGGTAGCCAGGACCAGTATTCCAGCCGCATGGCCGGCGTCGTGATCCAGGGCTCGAACGACAACGCCGCCTGGACCGACCTCACCACGTCGGCCGTGAACACGCAGGATTGGCAAACCCTGGCCGTCTCCAGCCAGGTGCCGTACCGCTATATCCGCATCTACAACTGGGCCAACTGGTTCGGCACCATGAAGGAGGTGCGCTTCCACGGCAGCGTCCACGGTGCGGACGTGACGGCGCCGGTGACCACCGCCAACGCGCCGGCCGGCTGGTCCAGGCAGGACACGCTGGTCACCCTCAGCGTCACCGACAATTCGTCGGTCCAGGCCACCTATTACAAGGTGGACGGCGGCGCCCAGCAGACCGGCAACGCGGTGACCTTCAGCACCGAGGGCCCGCACACGCTGGCGTTCTGGAGCAAGGACTGGGCGGGCAACGTGGAGCAGCAGCGCACGGTCGCGGTCAACATCGACAAGACCGCGCCGGTCACCACCGCGACGCCGAGCCAGGCCGCGCCGGCCAGCGGCTGGTACTCGGGCGACGTGTCGCTGGCGCTGTCGGTGGCGGCGGACGCCGGCTCGCCGGCCGCATCCACCCACTACACCGTGGACGGCGGCGCGCAGCAGACCGGCAACACGGTCGCGCTGAGCGCCAAGGGCAGCCACACCGTGAACTACTGGAGCGTGGACTAGGCCGGCAACACCGAGCAAGCCCGCTCGTTGACCGTGAACATCGGCCCGATCGACCTGAGCGCCAGCGTGAAGATGACGCAACAGGGCGCGACCCTGAACCGCGCCACCGGCAAGTATGTCGGCGCGATGACGCTCACCAACACGACGGGCTCGACCTTGACCGGTCCGCTGACGCTCAGGCTGAACGGCTTGAGCAACGGCCTGGTGCTCGACAACGCCACCGGCATGGACGCCGCCGGCGCGCCGTATGTCGCCCTGGCCAACCCGCTCGCGCCCGGTGGAACGGTGACCGTGAACCTCACGTTCTCGAACCCCAACCGCGCCCTCGTCACCTACTCGGCGCAGCTGTTCCGCGGCCAACCTTAAGGAGGATTCACCATGCACAACGCTGTCAAACACAAGATCGCTTCCCTCCTGCGCCGCGCGGCGCTGGCCCTGGCGCTGGCCACGGGCTGCGGCCTGGCCTCGGCCGGCGTGGTCCACGTGACGATCGACACCTCGTCCTTCGGCGCCGCCAGCGGCTTCCTGGACATGAACCTCGGCGCCAGCGGCGACGTGCCGCTGGCGACGGCGACCGTGACCAACCTGGTCGGCTTCCAGAGTTCGCCGTACATCGATTCATGGGGCCTGACTGCGGTCGCCGGCGGCTGGCGCTTCCGCAACGACACGTCGAACGACCTGTTCCAGTCCGTCGATTTCGGGGGCGTGCTGTCGTTCGACCTCACCTTCGCGGGCGCGGTCGATCCGATGACGAATTACATCTCGAAATTCGTCGTGTCGGCGTTCGGCAGTGACGGCTTCACGCCGCTCGGCCACTACGATCCGGTGACCGGGGCGCTGGCCGAATTCGCCTGGACGCCCGGGCTCACCGCTGGCGCGGATGGCCACATCTTCGCCAACCTATCGGATCCGCACGTCAAGGCGGTTCCTGAACCGGGCCCGTGGCTGTTGATCGCCATCGGCTTCGCCGCGCTGGCGGTGGCACGGCGCCGGGCCGCCTGAGGAAGGCGCCACGCGTTTGGCGTGGCGGGACCTCTGCCATGCCGCCATGGCCGTTCGCGGCCGTGGCGGCATTTTCCATCCGCAACCGCAAAGGGGACATTCGATGTCGAGAACGCCCATCGTATTCAAAAAGACGAGCAATCTGCTGCTGGAATTCATCGGCGACGAGCTGACGGTGGGCGAAGCGCTGCCCTCTGAGCAGCGGCTCGCGACCATCTGCCAGGCGAGTCGGACCGTGGTGCGAAACGCGATAGGCCATCTGCAGACGCTGCGGGTGATCGACGGCGCGACCGGGCGCCGCGTGATCCGGCCGCCGGCGGACGAGGACTATTTCCACGTGGAGGAATTGCGCTCCGGCTCGGAACGCGTCCAGCAGGTGCTGATGGACAGGGTGCTGCAGCGCGACTTGCAGCCGGGGGCGGAATTCTCGGAGGCGGAGCTGGCGCGCGAGGCGGACACCAGTACCGCCAGCGTGCGCGAATTCCTGACCGGCTTCGCGCGTTGCGGCCTGATCCAGAAAAAGCCGCGCGGTGGATGGCGCCTGCGCGGCTTCGATCGCTCGTTCGCTTCGGAATTGGCCGATATGCGGCAGCGGTTCGAGTTCGAGGCGGTCGAACGCTTTTGCGCGCTTCAGCCGGACGACCCCGCGCACACGGAGCTGGCCAAGCTGATCGCGAGGCACGAGCAGCTCAAACCACGCATGATTTCCTGCTACAGCGAATTTCCGGCGCTGGACCGGCAATTCCACACATTCCTGGTTGGGCTGCTGGGCAACCGCTTCGCTCAAGGCTTCTACGACATCATCTCGTTCGTCTTCCACTATCACTATCAGTGGGAAAAGAGCGGCGAGCGGGAACGCACGGTCTACGCGCTGGAGGAGCACCTGGCTGTCTTGTACGCCTTGTCGGAACGGGACCAGGTCAAGGCGGTGCGCGCCTTGCGTAAACATCTGGACACCGCCCGCGAGACGCTGGGCGCCGCGATCGGTGCGCGGGTTAAATCAACTGACGGTTCGCCATTAACGGGAATGAAAAAACAATGAAGAAGAAATTCTGGCGGCAGACGCCGGAAGGCGCTGGCGACGTCCATTCGCAGGCGATGCCGGCGATGGAAGCGGCCATCATATCCACTGGAGCATTTGAGTATGTTTGAACTGAACCACATTGCGATGGCCCTGCGATCACTTGCCCTATTTGGCATGCTCGCCGCCAGCGTCGCCGCACGAGCCGAATCGCCGCCCCGCGCGCCGATAGACAGCGTGCCGATGGCGGACGTGAATTCCGCCCCGGAGGTCAAGCTCGACTTGCCGATCACGCCGGGCCCCTTCGAACCCACCTGGGAGTCGATCGAGCGGCGCTACCCAGGCACGCCTTCCTGGCTGCGCGACGCCAAATTCGGCATCTGGGTGCATTTCGGCCCCCAGGCTGCGGGGATGAGCGGGGACTGGTATGCGCGCAAGATGTACATCCCCGGCACGCCCGCCTACAACAACCACCTCAAGACCAAGGGCCATCCATCGGTGGCCGGCTACAAGGAGGTGCTGCGCGACTGGAACCCGAGCAAGCTCGATCCGGCCAGGCTGACCGCGATCTACAAGGACGCCGGCGCGCGTTTCATGATCGTCCAGGGCGTGCACCACGATAATTTCGACCTGTGGAATTCGCGTCACCACCCCTGGAACTCGACCCGCATGGGCGCCAGGCGCGACCTGGTGGGCGAATGGTCCAAGGCCGCCAAAGCCGCCGGCATGCGCTACGGCGTGGCCTTCCACCATGAATACTCCTGGTGGTGGTGGCAGACCGCGTTCGGCAGCGACGCGCAAGGCCCGCTGGCGGGGGTTCCCTACGACGGCCACCTCACCCTCGCCGACGGCAAGGGAAAATGGTGGGGGGGGCTCGACCCGAGCTTGCTGTACAACGTCGACCTGCGCGAATACAAGGGCGTCGAGGCGGCGGCCCACTCGCCCTGGAGCCCGCCGCCGGCCGGCCTGTTCAGCCGTCACGCCGCCTATTCCAAGTGGTACGCCACCCAATGGGCGCGCCGCGTCATGGACGTGGTCGATCAATACGATCCGGACTTCATCTACACCGATGGCACCGGGTCCCAGCCGTTCAGCGGCAGCCACACCGGCACCGGCATCAAGGCCGACGCCACCCAGCGTGTGATCGCCGACTTCTACAACCAGACCCTGAAAAGGCGCGGCAAGGTCGACACCTTCAGCGTCATCAAGTTCCGCCCCAAGACCAACGGCACCGTGACCACGGAGGAGGGAAGCATCCCCGCCGGTATCAAGTCAGACCAGGACTGGATCGCGGAAACGCCGGTGGGCGATTGGTACTACGGGCCGGACTTCAGCTACGACTCGGGCGCGGTCATCCGCTACATCCTCGAGCAGGTCGCGCGCGACGGCAACGCCGCCATTTGCATTTCCCCGCTGCCGGACGGCTCCCTCGACGAGGGCAGCACCCGCATGTTGAAGGAGATCGGCGCCTGGATGCGGGTCAACGGCGAAGGCATCTACGGCAGCAAGGCGTGGAGCGTGCTGGGTGAAAGCGAGAACGGCAAACCGCGCACCCTGCCGGGCGGCGCGATCGGCAAGAGGCAGGCGGAGTTCCAGTTCGGCCCCAAGGACTTCCGCTTCACGGTTGGCAAGGACGGCTCGCTGTACGCGTTCACCATGGCGGTGCCGGCGCCCGGCAGCGAGATCCGTATCGCTTCCCTTGGCGCCAGCGCCAATCTGCTCGGCAAGCCGGTCCGTTCCGTTTCGCTGCTCGGCCATCAGGGCGCGCCGCTGCGCTGGAGGCAGGAAGCCGACTCCCTCGTCATCAGCGCACCGTCGGCGATGCCCTTCGCCACCGCGGTCGCCTTCAACATCCAGTGAGCAAGAAGCGCTGGGTCGGCCGGAGCGCCACGCTGAAAACACAAAGCTGGCCCTACGAGGACTTGGGTTTTAAACGCATCAATATTTTTCCCAGCCGAGCCAAAAGCTCTGTGGTATTATATAAATTAAGTACAATACAAAGGCGCCAGCACCCCGGCCGCCGGGTCGTCAAGCCCGGGCGGCGGGGTGCCTGGTCCGATAGATTCCAGCCACAAAGGACACACCCATGCCAACCACCACGGCGCCCGCCGCGCCATGCCTGTTGTTGATGTCGCCCGAAGACAACTGCCTGATCGCCCGCACCAAGCTGGCCGCCGGCGAGGCGTTGACGATAGACGGCGCCACCGTCGTCTTGCCCGAAGATGTGCCGCTGGGCTACAAGGTCGCCCGCACCGCGCTGCGGCCCGGCGACAAGGTGCTGCGTTACGGCGCCTTGATCGGCACCGTCACCGCTGAGGTGGCCGCCGGCGCGATGCTGCACACGCACAACCTGGCCAGCGACTACATCCCCACCTACACACTGGGCGCCGACGCCCATTCCTTCATCGGGAGCACCCATTGAACATGACCACCTCCATGCCCGCGCTGTCGGGGTACCCGCGCGCCGACGGCCGCAAGGGCATCCGCAACATCGTCGTTGTCGCCTACACCGTCGAATGCGCCCACCACGTGGCGCGCCTGATCGTCAATGCCTTCCCCGGCCAGGAAGTGCACCTGATCGGATTCCCGGGCTGCTACCCGAACGACTACGCCGACAAGATGATGCGGCGCCTGATCACCCACCCCAACGTGGGCGCCGCGCTGATCGTCTCGCTGGGCTGTGAAAGCTTCAACCGCGTCGGCCTGGAAGAGGAGGCCGCCGCCGCCGACAGGCCGGTCCACACCATCACCATCCAGAACAACAGCGGCACCCGCACCAGCGTGGCGGACGGCGTGGAATGGGTGCGCTGGGCGCTGGAATCGCTGGCGCCGCAGCGGCGCGTGCCGATGGCGCCGCATGAACTGGTGGTGGCCACCATCTGCGGCGGTTCGGACAGCACCAGCGGCATCACCGCCAACCCGGCCGTCGGGGTGGCCTTCGACCAGCTGGTCGCGGCGGGCGCCGCCTGCATCTTCGAGGAGACCGGTGAGCTGGTGGGCTGCGAATTCCACATGAAGCGGCGCGCCGCCACGCCGGAACTGGGCGACGCCATCGTGGCCTGCGTGGACAAGGCGGCCCGCTACTACACCGTGCTGGGCCACGGCAGTTTCGCGCCGGGCAACGCCGATGGCGGCTTGACGACCCAGGAGGAAAAATCGCTGGGCGCCTACGCCAAGAGCGGCGCGTCCCCCATCAGCGGCATTCTGAAACCGGGCGACCAGCCGGCGGGCGGTGGCTTGTACCTGCTGGACGTGGTGCCCGACGGCGAGGTGCGCTTCGGCTTCCCCAACATCTCGGACAACGCGGAGATCGTGGAGCTGATCGCTTGCGGTGCCCACCTCACGCTGTTCACCACCGGGCGCGGTTCCGTGGTCGGCTCGGCGATTTCGCCGGTGATCAAGGTGTGCGCCAACCCCGCTACCTACGAGCGCCTGTCCGAGGACATGGACGTGAACGCGGGCCGCATCCTCACCGGGGCGGCGTCGCTGCAGGAAGTAGGCGGAGAGATCGTGGACCTGGTTGCACGCGTGGCCAACGGCGAGAAAAGCTGCTCGGAGGCGCTCGGCCACCAGGAATTCATCCTCACCTACAAGCAGTTCGAGGCGGCCGCCGGCCCTGGATGCTTCCCCTTGAAAGCGGCCTGACATGCAAGCGAACATGATCGCCAGCGATACGCGCAAGCTGCCGCGCGCCGGCATCGCGCTAAGCGGCCTGGGCCTGGGTTGCGCCCAGCTCGGCGGCTTGTACCAGGCGATGAGCGAGGACGAGGCGCGCGCCATCGTCGACGCCGCGTGGGACCTGGGCGTCCGCTATTTCGACACCGCGCCTTACTACGGCTACACGCTGTCCGAGCGCCGGCTGGGCGCGGCGCTGCGCGAACGCGAGCGCGCCGGCTATGTGGTCAGCACCAAGGTGGGACGGCTGATGCTGCCGGACGACGCGGTCCAGCCGGGCGAAAACGGCTGGGCCCAGCCCCTGCCTTTCAGGCCGCGGTTCGACTACAGCTACGACGGCGTCATGCGCTCGCACGAGGAAAGCCTGCGGCGCCTGGACATGGACCGCGTGGACATCCTGTATGTGCACGACATCGGCAACGTGACGCACGGCGCGCGCCAGCCGCACTACTGGGAGCAGTTGACCAGTGGCGGCGGCTTCCGCGCGCTGACGCGGCTGCGCGACGAGGGCAGCGTGGGCGCCATCGGCCTGGGCGTCAACGAATGGGAAATCATCGCCGACGCGATGGACGCCTGCGACATCGACTGCGCGCTGCTGGCGGGACGCTACACCTTGCTGGAACAGGCGTCGCTGGAACCGCTGCTCGACCGCTGCGCCCAGCGCGGCATCGGCATCGTGATCGGCGGCCCGTTCAATTCCGGCATCCTGGCGGGCAACCGGAAATTCAATTACGAGGACGCGCCGGCGGACATCGTCGCCCGCGTCGAGGCCATCGAGGCGGTCTGCCGCGAGTACGACGCGCCGATCCAGGCCGCCGCCCTGCAGTTCCCGATGGCCCATCCGGCGGTCGTGTCCTGCGTCGCCGGCGCGCAAAGCCCGGCGCAGTTGCGCCAGAACGCCGCATGGTTCGCGCAGCAGCTGCCCGCCGGGCTGTGGCGGGAACTGGCGCGGCGCGGCCTGATCGACGGCCGGGCGCCGACCCCGTAAGACTCACCACAAACGACTCACATTTTTGAAACGACTTAAAAGGGAAACACCATGAAATTGCTGCGCTTCGGCCCCAAGGGCAACGAAAAACCAGGCCTGATCGACGCCAAAGGCGTGCTGCGCGACCTGTCCGCGCACCTGCCGGACCTGACCTCGGCCCACCTCGGCCGCGCCGCGCTGGACAAACTGGCTTCCATCGATCCCGCCCAGCTGCCGGCCGTCGAGGGCCCGGTGCGCATGGCCCCCATCGTGGCCGATATCGGCAAGATGATCTGCGTTGGCCTCAATTACTCGGACCACGCGGCCGAATCGGGCATGGCCGTGCCGGCGGAGCCGGTGCTGTTCACCAAGGCCACCAGCGCCATCATCGGCTGCAACGACGCGGTCGTGCTGCCGCGCGACTCGGTCAAGAGCGACTGGGAAGTGGAACTGGGCGTGGTGATCGGCACGCGCGCCCGCTACGTGGACGAGGCCAGCGCGCTGGATTACGTGGCCGGCTACTGCGTGGTGAACGACCTGTCCGAGCGCGAATATCAGCTCGAGCGCGGCGGCCAGTGGGACAAGGGCAAGGGCTGCGACACCTTCGGCCCTGTCGGCCCGTGGCTGGTCACCGCCGACGAGGTGCCGGATCCGCAAAACCTGGACATGTGGCTGGAAGTGAACGGCAAGCGCTACCAAAACGGCAACACGCGCACCATGGTGTTCACCGTGGCGCACCTGGTGAGCTATATCAGCCGTTTCATGACGCTCAATCCCGGCGACGTGATCAGCACCGGCACCCCGCCGGGCGTGGGCCTGGGCCAGAAGCCCGATCCGGTGTACCTGCGCGCGGGCGACCGCATGGCGCTGGGCATCGCGGGCCTGGGCCAGCAGAACCAGACCGTCCACGCGTGGAACCCCGAGCTGATCGACGGCTAAACGGCTCCCCGCCGCCATACAACCACAAGGCACCGTCAAGCGTGCCTGACTTGGAGACAGCAAGGCCATGACCGAACCAACCAGCCGGCAATCCTACGCGTTTGCCTTTGTGATGATCACGTCGCTGTTTTTCATGTGGGGCTTCGTCCATAACCTCGATCCCATACTCATTCCCCACCTGCGGCGCTCGTTCAGCCTGAGCGTGCTGCAATCGGCGCTGGTGGATTCGGCCGTCTTCATCGCCTACTTCCTGATGGCGCTGCCAGCGGGGCTGTTGATCCGCCGTGCCGGCTACAAGCGCACCATGATCTTCGGCCTGATGCTGTTCGCCCTCGGCGCGCTGCTCTTCATTCCGGCCGCGGACACGCAGCGCTATTCCTTCTTCCTGGGCGCGCTGTTCATCATCGCCTGCGGACTGACCGTGCTGGAAACGGCGGCCAATCCCTATATCTCGATGCTGGGGCGGCCCGACCGCGCGGTCCAGCGCCTGAACCTGGCGCAGTCCTTCAACGGGCTGGCCGCCACGCTGGCGCCCATCGTCGGCGCGCGCCTGATCCTGGTGGAGGGCGCCAGCGACGCGCAGCTGCAATCGATGTCCGACAGCGTGCGCCAGGCAACGCTGGCGGCGGAGGCGGCCAGCGTGAAGGGCCCGTATATGGCGATCGCGCTGGTCATCGTCGTCATCGCGGTGATCTTCTATTTCCTGAAGCTTCCCGCGCTCGGCGCGGGGGGGAATGAAAAGGCGTCCGCCGTCCCGGTGGGCGAGGCGATCGCGCGGGCCTTGCGCAAGCCAGGCATTCGGCGCGCGGTGATCGCCCAGTTCTTTTACGTCGGTGCGCAGGTCTGCGTGTTCAGTTTCTTCATCCTGTACGCGTCCCACGCGGCCGGACTGTCGCAGATCGCGGCGGCCGATTACCTGGGCTGGGGTTGCGGCCTGGCGTTCGTCACCGGCCGCTTCGCCGGCACCTTCCTGATGAAATACATCGCGTCGGCGCGCCTGTTGCTGATCTACGCGCTGATCTGCACGGCCTTGTCCGGCGTCGCCATGTTCGTCGGCGGCACCGCCAGCCTGGCGGCGGTGATCGGCATCGCCTTCTTCATGTCCATCATGTTCCCCACCATTTTCGCGCTCGGCATCCGCGACGCGGGCGAGGACACGGAGATGGGCAGCAGCCTGATCGTCATGAGCATCGTGGGCGGCGCCGTGTTGCCGCTGATGTTCGGCTACATCAGCGACGCCACCCACAACCTTCAATTCGGCTACGCCGCGCCGCTGCTCTGCTTCGTCGTGATCGCCTGGTTCGCTCGGGCGGCGGCGCAGGAGCAGGGCTCGCAGGCGGCCATCACATCCACTGGAGCTTTGAAGCATGTTTGAACTGAACCACAAGAAGGCCGTCGTCACCGGCGGCGGCAGCGGAATCGGGCGCTCCATCGCCACCCTGTTCGCGCGGCAGGGGGCGGTCGTCCACATCGTCGACATCAGCGAGGCCGCCTGCGCGGAGGCGGTCGCCGAGATCCGCGAGGCGGGCGGGCAAGCCCACGGGCACGCCTGCGACGTGACGCGGCAGGACGCGGTCCACGCGACGTTCGAGTCCATCGGGCCGCTGGACATCCTGGTCAACAACGCCGGCATCGCGCACATCGGCAAGGCGGACAACACGAGCGAGCAGGACTTCGACCGCGTCATCGGCGTCAACGTGAAGGGCGTGTACAACTGCCTGCACGCGGCCATCCCCCGCCTGCGCGAGAATGGCGGCGGCGTCATCGTCAACATGGCGTCGGTGGCGGCATGGGTGGCGGTGGCCGAGCGCTTTGCCTATTCGACCGCCAAGGGCGCCGTGATGGCGATGACCTTGTCGGTGGCGAAGGACTATCTGCAGGACCGCATCCGCTGCAATTCGATTTCGCCCGGCCGCGTGCACACGCCCTTCGTCGACGGCTTCATCGCCAAGCAATATCCGGGCAAGGAAGCCGAGATGTTCGAGCGCCTGGCGAAGACGCAGCCCATCGGCAGAATGGCCAAGCCGGACGAGGTGGCGGCGCTGGCGCTGTACCTGTGCAGCGACGAGGCCTCTTTCATCACCGGGAGCGACTACCCGATCGACGGCGGCTTCATCACGCTGAACTCCTGACGCCACGCCTGAACACGCTTATAAGCAAACCAATGACCAAACCAATTTTGACCTCCATCGCGGCGGCTGTCGCTTCCATCCTGTTGCCGGCCGCGTGGGCCTCGGCCGCGCCCGCCGTCGTCACGTCCCCGGATGGACGCCTCTCCATCCAGATCGAGGATGACGGCGGCCGGTTCTCGATTTCCCGCCGCGGCGAGACCGTCATCAAGCCTTCGCCGCTGGGCCTGGAGCTCGACGGCGCGCCGGAATTCGGCGCCCTGGTGCTGGAAAAGCGCGACGACGTCCGGGTCGACCGGACCATTCCGCTGGTGGCCACCAAGGCCTCCAAGGCGCGCGACCGTTATCGCGGCGCCACGCTGGTGTTCCGGGAGCGCGCGCCCGCGGGCCGCAGGCTGTTCGTCGACGTGCGCGCCTATGACGACGGCGTCGCGTTCCGCTACCGCGTGGACGGCGCGGAACCGGTGCGCCTGCGCGGCGAACGGACCGCGTTCGTCCCGGCCGGCGATCCCGAATGCTTCGCGTCCGTCGCCGACGGCGCGCACGAGGAGCCCTTCGAACGCATGAAGGTGTCGCAGCTGCTGGACAGCCGCGGCTACGACGTGCCGATGGTCTGCTCCACGGCTTCCGGGAAGACCTCCTACGCCATCACCCAGGCCCATCTCGCGGGTTACACCGGCGCCTCGCTGTGGCGCGAAGGGGAGGCGCTGCGGGTGCGCCTGTCGGCGCCGCCCAAGCGGCCCGGCCCGGCGTTCGTTTCCTCGGCGGGGCTGACGACGGCCTGGCGCGTGGTCATGACGGGCGACCGCGCCGGCGACCTGATCGGCTCGCACCTGATCGGCAACCTGAATCCGCCGCCGCGGGGCGACTTCAGTTGGGTCCGTCCGGGCAAGGCTGCGTGGGACTGGTGGTCCGGCCCCCTGGCCGGCATGAAGCCGACCATGGACAACTACCGCCGTTTCATCGACTTCGCGGCGGCCGCCGGATTGCCGTACTACCTGATCGACGCGGGCTGGGCCTCCGGCCCCGGCGGCTGCTGCGACGCGCTGCCCGACACCGACATCCGGCGCGCCGCCGACGGCATCGACATGCCGGAGCTGGTGCGCTACGCGGCCGGCAAGGGCGTGGGGCTGATGCTGTGGGCGCACTGGGAGCATCTGGTGCCGCGCATGGACGAGGTGCTCGACATCTACTCGCGCTGGGGCATCAAGGGCGTGAAGGTCGACTTCATGAACCGCGACGACCAGGACATGGTCGCCTTCTACGAGCGCATCGCGGAAGCGACGGCGAAGCGCCGCCTGCTGCTGGACCTGCACGGCGCCTACGTTCCGGCCGGGCTGCAACGCACCTATCCGAACTTCATCACGCAGGAAGGCGTGCTGGGCGCGGAGTGGAACAAGATGAGCAAGAAGATCACGCCGCGGCACAACCTGACGCTGCCGTACACGCGCATGCTGGCCGGCCCGATCGACTACACGCCCGGCGGCTTCAACAACGGCACGCCTGCGAGCTTCTCGGTGCGCGAGGTGGCGCCCCTGACGCAAACCACGCGCGGCCAGGCGCTGGCCATGTACGTGGTCTACGACAGCCCGCTGCAGATGGTGTCCGACGATCCGGAAACCTACCGCAACGCCGCCGGATTCGATTTCATCAAGCGCGTGCCGACCGCGTGGGACGAGACGCGCTTCCTGTCCGGCGAGCCGGGGCGCGACATCGTGCTGGCGCGGCGCCAGGGCGCCAACTGGTACTTGGGCGCGATGACGGCGGACGAGGCCAAGGACGGCCGCGTCGAGCGCGTCTCGCTGGGCTTCCTGCCCGCCGGCCGCTACCGCGCCACGGTGTGGGACGACGGCGGCACGCCCAACGAGATCCGGCGCGTGGAGCGTGAGGTGACGGCCAAGGACGCGCTCTCGCTGCGCCTCGCCGCGGCGGGCGGCGCGGCGGTGATCCTGGAGCCGCTGCCGTGAGAGCGGCATAGTCTGCGGGGCGGATTCCGCGGCGCCCGGCGGTGGCCATCCCGGCCATCGCCGGGTGCGGCGGGACCGCCGTTTTCCGGCCTCATATGGTAACGATACCTTTTTTGTGGATTCACGATGAAAAACACCTACACGCGGGGCAAAGCCTTGCTTCCCCTTCTTGCCGCCGCCACGCTGGCCGCGCCGCTGCCTTTGCCCGACCGCGGCGGCGTGCCCGAGTTCAAGCTGTTCGACTACGGCGTCATGGGCCCGCCGGTGACGCCCGCTATAGCACTGAAGCTGAGCGGGGTGGCGCCATGACGATCCGAATGACAGTGGCGCGTGTCCTCTTCATTCTGCTCGCCGTGTGCGCGCTGGGCTGGGCCCCGGCGCGGGCGGCGGCCCCGGCGCGGGAAGTCGTGCAGCTGAACCGCGCGTGGACCTTCACCCTGGGCGATCCGGCCGGCGCGGCGGCGAGCGGTCCGGTCGACAAGGGCTGGGAACAGATCCACCTGCCGCACTCGTTCAGCCTGCCGTACTTCCTCGGTCCGGACTTTTACACCGGCTACGGCTGGTACCGCAAAAACCTCCAGGTGGAACCGTCGTGGCGGGGCAAGCGCTTGTCGCTGGAATTCGACGGCGTGTTCCAGGAGGCCGAGATCTACGTCAACGGCGCCATGGCGGGCCGGCACGTGGGCGGCTACACCGGCTTCACGGTCGACATCACCCCCTACGCGCGCGCGGGCGCCAACACCATCGCGGTCCGGGTCAACAACGTGTGGAACGCCCGCGTGGCGCCGCGCGCCGGCGAACACGTGTTCTCGGGCGGCATTTATCGCGACGTCAGGCTGGTCGTCACCGACCCGGTCCACGTGGCCTGGTACGGCACCTTCGTGACCACGCCCGAGGTGTCGGCGGAGCGCGCGTCGCTGCGCCTGCAAACCGAGATCGAGAACCACGCCGCCGAGGGCAAGACCGTGGTGCTGGTGTCCAAGGTCTTTGGACCCGGCGGGAAACTGGTGACGCACGCCAGGACCGAGCGCGCGGTCGCCGCCGGCGCGACCACGGTGTTCGAGCAGCGTCCGCCCGAGGTGTCCAAGCCTTCGCTGTGGGGACCCGGCAATCCGGTCATGTACCGGCTGGAAAGCTCGGTGATGGTCGACGGCCGCGTGGTCGACTCGTATTCCACGCCGTTCGGCATCCGCTCGATCAAATGGACGGCCGACAAGGGCTTTTTCCTGAACGGCAAGCACGTCTACCTGCTGGGCGCCAATGTCCACCAGGACCACGCCGGCTGGGGCGACGCCGTTTCCCACGCCGGCATGCGGCGCGACGTCCGCATGATCAAGGACGCGGGCTTCAATTTCATCCGCGGCTCGCACTATCCGCACTCGCCGGCCTTCAGCCGGGCGGCCGACGAACTGGGCATGCTGTTCTGGTCCGAGGCGCCGTTCTGGGGCATAGGCGGCTTCGGCCCGGACGGCAACTGGATGGCGAGCGCCTATCCGCCAGCGCCGGAGGACCGCCCCGGATTCGAGCAGAGCGTGCTCGCCCAGACGGCCGAGATGATACGGATCCATCGCAACCATCCGAGCATCATCGCCTGGAGCAACGGCAACGAGCATTTCTTCAGCGCGCCGGAATCCATGGACGCGCTGCGCGTGTTCGTCAAGCGCCAGGTCGAATTCATGCGCGGGCAGGACCCGACGCGTCCAGCCGCCGTAGGCGGCGCGCAGCGCGGCGGCATCGACCACCTGGGCGACATCGCGGGCTACAACGGCGACGGCGCGACCTTGTACCTCAAGCCGGCGCACGCCAGCATGGTGTCGGAATACGGTTCCACCATCGCCGACCGGCCCGGGAAGTACGAGCCGGGCTGGGGCGACCTGCCCGGGACGCCCGACCAGAAGGGGAGCGCGCAACGCTATCCGTGGCGCTATCCGTGGCGCAGCGGCGAGGCCATCTGGGCCGGTTTCGACCATGGCACGATCGCCGCCGTCGAGTTCGGCCGCATGGGCATGATCGACTATTACCGCATCCCCAAGCGGCAGTACTACTGGTATCGCAACGAGTACGCCCACATTCCCCCGCCGGCGTGGCCGGCGCCGGGCGAGGCGCATCAGCTCTCGCTCACGGCCGACAAGACCGCCATCGCGGGAACCCAGGGACACGACGACGTCCAGTTGCTGGTGACCGTGCGCGACAAGACAGGGCTGGCCATCAGCAATTCGCCCGACGTCACGCTGTCGATCGAAAGCGGGCCTGGCGAATTCCCGACCGGCCGTTCCATCACCTTCAAGCACGGCTCGCGGATCGAGATCCGCGACGGCCTGGCGGCGATCGAGTTCCGCTCCTATCACGCGGGGAAAACCGTGATCCGCGCCACGTCCCCGGGCCTGAAGGACGCGCTGATCGAGGTGACGACCGAGGGGCCGGACCGCTATGTCGAGGGACAAAGCCAGGTGGCCAGGGCGCGCGCCATCGTCGACTATCCGCCCGCGGCCAAACCGTCGGCGGCGGCGATGGCCAAGAACGTCGTCGTCAACCGGCCGAGCAAGGCCAGTTCGTCGGCCGGCGGCCACGCCCCGTCGCTCGCCAACGATGGCGACGCGGCCACCTACTGGCGGGCCGGCGAGGCGGGGGAGGCGACGTGGTCGGTCGACCTCGAGAACATCTACGAGGTGCGCGGCGTGGAGTTCTCGCCCCACGCGGCGGCCGATGTGGCGTTCACGATCGAAGCGTCGCTGGACCGCGTCCAGTGGCGCCAGGTCGGCGCCGGGGCCGGCGCGCGGGCGAGCCACGCCCTGGCGATGTCGGGAGCCGCGGTCAAGGCCAGGTTCATGCGCGTGCGTTTCGCCGCAGCGCCGGCCGGAACCGCCGCCAGCCTCGATGAATTCCGCGTGCTCGCCGTGCCGTCCGGGGAGTGATGCGCCTGGCCCTAAAAGCGATTGAATGTATGGAATTTATACCGTACAATAAATTATATTGAAAACAGCCTTGAAAGCCGATATGGAAATGAAACGGATTTTGTGTGAAACGCCCGGCAGCCTGCGCATGACGCATGCGCCTATCCCCGTGGCCAGCGCGGACGAGGTGCTGCTGCGCGTGCGCCGCATCGGACTATGCGGCACCGACATGCACATCTTCCGCGGCACGCAGCCGTTCCTGCAGTATCCGCGCGTGATGGGCCATGAGCTGTCCGGCGAAATCGTCACCGCGCCGGCGGGCTCGGACCTGGCGCCCGGCGACCAGGTCTACGTCATGCCTTACCTCTCTTGCGGCAAGTGCGTGGCCTGCCGCCAGGGCAAGACCAACTGCTGCACCAACATCCAGGTGCTGGGCGTGCATCGCGACGGGGGCATGGCGGAGTACCTGTCGGTGCCGGCGCAATTCGTGTTCAAGACCGATGGCATCTCGCTGGACGACGCCGCGATGCTGGAGTTCCTGGCCATCGGCTGCCACGCGGTCCGCCGCGGCGCGGTCCGCCCCGGGCAGAAAGTGCTGGTGGTCGGCGTTGGACCGATAGGCGTGGCCGTGGCCCTGTTCGCGCAACTGAAGGGCGGCCAGGTCACCGTGCTGGACGGCCGCGAGGAGCGCCTGGACTTTTGCCGCGACGCGCTGGGCATCGAGCGCACCGTCGCGGTGGGCGAGACCGACAAGCGGCAGCTCTCCGACCTCAGCGGCGGCGAATTCTTCGACGTCGTGTTCGACGCGACCGGCAACGTCAAGGCGATGGAGAAGGGCTTCGAGTACGTCGCCCACGGCGGCAGCTACGTGCTGGTCTCCATCGTGCTCGACAGGATTTCGTTCGCCGATCCCGAATTCCACAAGCGCGAAACCAGCCTGCTGGGCAGCCGCAACGCGACCGCCGACGATTTCCGCGAGGTGCTCGCGGCGGTCAAGGCCGGCCTGGTGCCGATGCGCCTGATGAACACCCACCGCACCACCCTCGATGGCTTCATCGACGTGCTGCCCCAGTGGATGGACCCGGCCAGCGGCGTGATCAAAGCCATCATCGAGGTCTGAGTGAATCCGATACTGCAATTTGGCACCAGCCGTTTCCTGCAAGCGCACGTCGACCTGTTCGTCAGCGAGGCGATGGCGCGCGGGGAGGCGCTGGGCGGCATCACGGTGGTGCAAAGCACAAGCAGCGCGCAGAGCGCGCGCCGGGTGGCCGCCTTCAACCAGCCGGGCGGATATCCGGTGCGCGTGCGCGGCTGGCGGGACGGCGCGGCGGTCGACCGCGAGCAGCGCGTCACCTCGGTCACCCGCGCCTTGCAGGCGGACCGGGACTGGGCGCTGATACGCGAAGAGGCCGCCACCACGGCGCGCGTCATCGTGTCCAACACGGGCGACCGCGGTTATGAGCTGGCGCCTGAGGACCATCCCGGGCTGCTCGGGCAGGACACCGCGCCGCGCAGCTTCCCGGCCAAGCTGCTGGCGCTGCTGCATGCGCGTTACCTGCGCGGCGGCGGCGCCATCACCCTGCTGCCATGCGAGCTGGTGGCCAACAATGGCAGCGCCTTGCGCGCGCTGTTGCTGACGCTGGCGCGCGACTGGTCGCTCGACGCCGGATTCATCGGCTATATCGAGAACGACTGCGTGTGGGTCAATTCGCTGGTGGACCGCATCGTGTCCGAGGCGATCGAGCCTGCCGGCGCGGTGGCCGAGCCATACGCGCTGTGGGTGATCGAGGAGCAAGCGGGCATGGTGCTGCCGTGCGCGCATCCGCAAATCGTGGTGACGGATAGGCTCGAGCCATATGAGCGGCGCAAGCTGTACATGCTCAATCTAGGCCACACCTTCCTGGCCGAGCAGTGGCTGCGCATGGGGCGTCCGGCCGGCGAGACGGTGCTGATGGCCATGTCCGACCCCGGCCTGCGCTCGCAAATCGAGGCGGTGTGGCGGGAGGAGGTGCTGCCGGTGTTCCGCGCGCTGGGCGAGGAGGACGAGAGCCGCGCCTACCTGCAAGAGGTCAAGGATCGTTTCGACAATCCCTTCCTCGCGCACCGGCTGGCCGACATCGCGCAGAATCACGAGGAGAAGAAACGCCGGCGAGTGCTGCCGCTGGTGGCGCTGGCCGGCGAGCTTGGCCTCGCGCTCGAACAGCCGCGCCTGCGCGCCGCGCTCGAAGGCCTGCCGCGGTGAGGGCGCTGCCGAGGGCGTGCCGGCGGGACGTATTCAATACAATGGGCATCCGTATGCAGACGCGAGGCGGCGCTTGGGCGCCTATCGGAATTCATGGCCAGACCTTCCACCATCTTCAAGCGTAGCGCCAATCTGCTGCTGCGGCACATCGCCGAGAACCTGGCGATCGGCGAGGCCTTGCCGACCGAGCATCGCATGGCCGAACTGGGGCAGGGCAGCCGCACGGCCGTGCGCAGCGCGCTCGACCACTTTCTCGAGCGCGGGCTGATCAGCGACCTGAAGGAGCGCCGCGTGCTGCGCAAGCCGCAGCGGCGCGACTATTTCGCCTTGACCGAGTTGCAGACCGGCGCCGACCGCATCCATGAAGTGCTGATGGAGCGCATCTACCAGAGCGACCTGCCGCCAGGCTCCGAGTTTTCGGAAGCGGAGCTGGCGCGCGCGGCCGGGACCAGCACCGTCAGCGTGCGCGAATTCCTGATCGGTTTTTCGCGCTCCGGCCTGATCGAGAAGAAGCCGCGCGGCGGCTGGCGCCTGTGCGCCTTCGACCACGCTTTCGCGATGGAGCTGGCGGACGTGCGGCAAATGTTCGAGTTCGCGGCGGTGGAGCACCTGGCCGGGCTGCCGCCGGACGACGCGGCCTTCGCCACGCTGGCGGACCTGATCGCGCGGCATGAACAACTCGGTTCGGTGATGCCGGCGCGCCACAAGGATTTCCCGGCGCTGGACCGCGATTTCCACACCTTCCTGATCGGTTTGCTCGCCAACCGCTTCGCGCAGAACGTCTACGAGATCGTCTCGCTGGTGTTCCACTACCACTACCAGTGGGACAAGCGCGAGGAAATGGAGCGCAACCAATACGCGGTGCAGGAGCACCTGGCCATCCTGCGGGCGCTGGCGCGGCGCGACGCCGCGGGCGCGCGCGAGGCCATGCGCACCCACCTAGACTCGGCGAGCAGAACGCTGCTGCTGGCGATCCAGAGCAGGGAAACCAGGCACCACCCCGGCTGAGGTTGCGCGCGCGGGCCAGGCGCGGGACCGGCTTTCAACTGACTTTTGCAAGGGACGACCATGTCAACTTCCTCCACGGCGCCGCGTATCGACGCCCACCAGCATTTCTGGCGCATCGCCGACCGCGGCGGCGCCTGGCCGCCGCCCGAACTGGCCGAGCTGCACCGCGACTTCCTGCCGGACCAGCTGGAGCCTGCATTGGCGCGGCACGGCGTCGCCGGCACGGTGCTGGTGCAGTCGCTGCCGAGCGAGGCGGACACCCTGTTCATGCTGGACCTGGCCCGGCGCCACTCCTTCATCGCCGCCGTGGTGGGCTGGGTCGACCTGAAGCGCGCGGACGCGGCGGCGCGGATAGGCGCATTGGCCGCCGACCCGAAACTGCGCGGATTGCGCCCGATGCTGCAGGACCTCGACGACGAGCGCTGGATAGACGACCCCGCGCTGGCCCCGGCGGTCGAGGCCATGCTGCGCCACGGCCTGGTGTTCGACGCGCTGGTGCTGCCGCGCCACCTGCCCGCGCTGCTGGCGTTCGCGCGGCGCTACCCCGATCTGCCGGTCGTGATCGACCACGGCGCCAAGCCCGCCATCGCGCAGGGCGCGGCCGAGCCGTGGCGCACGGACCTGGCCCGCCTGGCGGCCCTGCCGCGGGTGCACTGCAAGCTGTCAGGACTCGTGACGGAGTCCGGCGCCGACTGGACCGTCCCGCGACTGCAACCGTACGTGGATCACATCCTGGGCGTGTTCGGCGCCAGGCGGGTGATCTGGGGCAGCGATTGGCCGGTGCTGAATTTAGCGTCGACGTACGCGGGCTGGGTCGCCGCCAGCGATGCATTGCTGGCGGGTCTGGACGAGGCGCAGCGGCGCGACATTTTTGGTGGAAACGCGCAGCGTTTCTATCGCCTAGCCTGAGGAGACGAGATGCAAAGAATGGGAATGATGATCGGGCTGGTGCCCGAGAAAATCGCCGAGTACAAGGAACTGCACGCGGCCGTGTGGCCGCGGGTGCTGGCCACGCTGAGCGCGGCCAATGTGAAGAACTACACGATCTTCCTGCGCGAGCCGGAAAGCCTGCTGTTTGGCTACTGGGAGTACCACGGCGAGGATTTCGAGGCGGACATGAGGATGATCGCGGCCGATCCGGAAACGCAGCGCTGGTGGACCTTCTGCGAACCCTGCCAGGTGCCGCTGGCCAGCCGCGCCGAGGGCGAGCACTGGGCGATGATGGAAAACGTGTTCCACATGGATTGAACGCGGGCGGGCGGCGCCCCGCCGCCCGCCATCATCCCATCAGTTGGGTTGAACCACGCCGTGGAAGCGCACTTCCGCCAGGTTGCCAAACCAGGCGGCGCCGTTGTAGATCCGGATGTAGCGGTACGGCACGCCGCCGCTGACCGGCAGGGTTTGCCAGTCCATCGTCGACGCCGCCGGCGCGGTCAGCGTGGTCCAGTTCGCGTTGTTGTTCGAACCCTGGATCACCACGCCGTTGGCGCGCGTGTAGTAGTTGTCCTGCCGCGCGGCCAGTTCCACACTGCTCAGTATCGCCTCGTTGCCCGCGAAGTCGAAGGTGACGTAGGCGCCGTTGCCCGCGTTGTTGGCGCCGGCGCGGAAGTCGGAGAACGTGCCCAGGTTGCCGTCGACCATGCTGTTGACCATGGCGGCCGTGGTCGCCGCGCTGCGGTTGACGGTGGAATCGATCAGCGTCGCGATGGTGGACAGATTGCGGATCACGTCCGATTCGTCGACCAGGTACAGCGAGCTGCCGTCGGTGGTGGCGGTGGTGGCGTAGCCGCTGGCGCCGTTCTGCAGCTGGTAGTTGATGGCGAAGGTCACCGCGCCCGCCGCCACGCCCTGGGGCAGGGTGGCCGTGGCGGTGAAGTTGATGTTGTCCGCCGTGGTCACGGTGGCCGCCTGGCCATGGATGGTGGCGCTGGCGTTGCTCACCGCCTCCTTCATCGTGAAGGCCAGCTGGACGGTGTTGCCCGGCGCGATGCGCTTGCGCAGCGCCTGCGGCGAACCGATCGACACCGTGGCGATCTTGTTGGCCTGGGCCACGCCGCGCAGCCGCAGCTCGGCGATGTTGCCGAACCAGGTGGCGCCGTTGTAGATCCGGATGTAGCGGTAGGGCTGGGGATTGATCGCCAGTTGCTGCCACTCGGCCGACGAGACGGCGGCGCCGGAAATGGTGGTCCAGGAGGCGTTGTCGTTGGAACCCTGCACCACGGCGCCGGCGATGCGGGTGTAGTACTGGTCCTGGCGGCCGAGCAGGTCCACGCCCGACAACGTGGCGCTGCCGTCCTCCTTGAAGTCGAAGGTGATGTAGGCGCCGTTGCCCGCGTTGTTGCTGCCGGTGCGGAAATCGGAGACGCTGCCCAGCGCGCCGTCGAACAGGGTGTTCACCTGCGTCAGCGTGGCAGCCGCAGTGCGATTGACGGTGGAGTCGATCAGCGTGGCGATGGCGGGCACGTTGCGGATCACGTCGGATTCGTCCACCAGGTACAGCGAGCTGCCGTCGGTGGTGGCGGTGGTGGCGACGCCATTCATGCCGCTCTGCAGCTTGTAATTGATGGCGAAGGTCACCGCGCCTGCCGCCACGCCCTGGGGCAGGGTGGCCGTGGCGGTGAAGTTGATGTTGTCCGTGGTGGCCACGGTGGCCGCCTGGCCCTGGATGGTGGCGTTGACCGTGTTCACCGCCTCCTTCGCCGTGAAGCTCAGCTGGACGGTGTTGCCCGGCGCGATGCGGTTGCGCAACGCCTGCGGGGAAGCGATCGACACCGTGGCGATCTTCCTGGATTGCGCCACGCCGTGCACGCGCAGCTCGGACAGGTTGCCGAACCAGGCGCCGCCATTGTAGACGCGGATATAGCGGTAGGGCTGGGCGTTGTTGACCGCCAGTTGCTGCCACTCGGCCGAGGAGGCGGCGGCGCCCGAGATGGTGGTCCAGCCGGCGTTGTCGTTGGAGCCCTGCACCACGGTGCCGGCGGCGCGGCCGACCTGGTCCTGGCGGGCCAGCAGTTCCACCCGCGACAGCGTGGCGGTGCCGTCCTCCTTGAAGTCGAAGGTCAGGTAGCCGCCCGTCCCGCTGCCGTTGAGGCGGAAGTCGGTGAACGTGGCGGTATTGCCGTCGAACAGCGGGGTTGCCGCCGTCCTCACGTCGGCCGCGGCGCGGCCGTTGGAGTCGCTCAAGGCCGTGATGTCGAGCAGGTTGCCGAGGTGGCTGCTCTGGTCCGAGATGAACAGCGTGCTGCCGTCCGTGCTGAAATAGGTGGTGTCGGCGTCGATGCCGGCGGCGGTCTTGTAGTTGAGCGCCAGCTTGACGGCGGCGGTGCCGGTGATCGCGGGCGCGACCCAGGTCGCCGTCCAGTTCAGGTTGTCGGTCGAGGTGGCGGCGACCGGCTGGCCCTGCAGGGTGAGCTGGACGTTGTTGATGGGGGCGACCGCCGTGAAGCTCACCTTCACCGTGTTGCCGGGCACGATGCGGGTCTTCACCTTCTGGTCCGAGGTGATCGACAAGGCCGACAACTGGTTGACCGCCTCGTGCCGCTCGCCGAAGATCCGGAATTCGGACGGCTCCAGCATGTTGCTGCTGGGTTGGACCATCTGCATCTTGATGAAGCGGAAGCGCTTGTCCTTGAGGTCGTCCTGCACCGCCAGCGTCTGCATGTCCTCCGTGACCTCCGTCTGGCCGGGTGTCAAACGGGTCCAGGTTTCATTGTCGTTGGAGCCGAAGATCGCGACGCCGCCGATGCGGGTCGGGAAGCTGGCGCGCACCTGCAGCTGGAAGGCGCTGGCCGAGACCCGGTAGTTGACGCCGAAATCCAGGGTGTGGCTCAGGTTCTGGGCCAGGGTGTACACGACGAAGGTGTCGGGCGCGTTGTCCAGCGCGTTGGGGACGTTCGTGCCGAAGGTGGAGGAGGCCAGCATCTTGGCGTAATTCATGCTGCCGTCGTCGATCAGCGGGGTCAGTGCCTGCAGGGCGGCGACGGCGTTGCCCAAGGCCGTCAATTTGGCGGCGAAGGCGTCGTCGGTGGCGCCGGCGATGGCCGCCACGGCGTCGGCGTAGGCGGCGCTGTAGGTGGCCAGCGACGCGCTGGTGTAGGCGGTGCCCGCCTGGTAGCCGGCGTTGGCGGCGGCGACGGCCGACTGGCGGTCCGCCGTCACCACCACCTTCACCAGCCTGGTGCTGACCGTGGCGCCGTCGGTGGCCGTGACGGCGAAGGTGTAGGTGCCGGCCTGCGTGGGCCTCCACGAGAACGCGCCGGTGCCGGTGTTGAACGTGGCGCCCGCCGGCATGTTGTCGATCTGGTAGCTCACCACGTCGCCGGTGTTGGCGTCGGTGGCGGCGAAGCCGCGGTTGATGGTGCTGGTGGAGCCGGCGTAGGTGTACAGGTTCAGGTCCGCGTCGCCGTCGGTGAAGACCGGGGCGGTCAGCGCGGTTCCCGGCTGCAGGTTGACGTGGTCCAGGTCGACGGTGGTGCCACCGCCGGTGATGGTGATGTAGAACATGTCGCCCATCCACTGGTAGTCGTTGAGCGCATAGGTCACGTAGCGCCATTGGCCCTTGGTGTCGGGCAGCGCGATGCTGTCGCCAAACGCCGCCATGGCGGCGATGCCGTTGGTCCTGACCCGGAACGCGATGTTCTTGCTGGAGTTGCCGTAGCTGGTCAGCGCGATCCTGCTGCCCGCGGCTGTCGCCGTGACGCGCGCGTAACCCACCGTCGCCTCGCGGATCACGGTGGAATTGCCGTCAAGCGCGGTGACGCGGTCCTCGAATTCGCGTAGCGGTTCGACGATGGGCCGGACCAGGAATTGCGCCCCTTCGGCCTCGGCCGCCGCCGGAATGTGGAACCAGAAGTCGCCGCCGCCTTCGGGGCTGTCCCAGTTGTAGGAGTTGCGCCGCCGGTAGGCCTCGGTGAGGTAGGGCGCGCGCTGGTCCATATTGAAACCGCGGGCGTATTTGTAGTAGTAATACGCTCCCCAGGTGTTCAGCGTCAGGCGGCCGCGGTAATTGCTGGACAGCGTCTTGTACACGATGTTGGGCGTGCCGTCCGCATTGGAGTAGGCGGCGGTGGGCACCCACGGGGTGTCGTGGCCCAGCATGTAGCGGCCCCAGTAATCCGCCGTGTCCAGGATGCGGTCGCCCAGGAATTCGAAGGGACCCACCGCGTTGGCGGCGGTGGACGGCGTGCCGTTCACCGGGTCGACCTTGGTGCCCTGCGCCATCAGCAGGCGCGAGAGGATGTCCGCGTTGATGACATCGCCCGAGCTATGGGCCTGGTCGCGCCCCATCTCCACCAGCTGCACCACGGGCGGGCTGACCGCCTCGCCGGTCAGGTCGTTGCTGTCCACCAGACGGAACAGGCGCTTGATGGCGCCGTTCTTGCCCTGGTCCACCGCGGTCGCGTTGACGGTGAACCATTCCACGCCCTCGTCGTAGCGCGCGCGGTTGCCGGTGAAGATGTAGCCCGCCATGGAACCGATCAGCGGATACAGGTGCTGGTTCATGAAGCGCCAGTTGCTGTGGTTGAAGGTCTCCGTGGCCGGGACGATCAGGTTGGCCGTCAGGCTGGCGGTGTCGGCGTCGGTCCATTGCAGCGCGGCTGTCTGGTAGCTGGTGCTGCGCAGCAATTCGGCGGCCGCCGCCATCTTGTAGAGCGGCAGCCCGGTATGGATGTGCGCATCGTTGAAGTAGGCGTACTGCGCCGGGTCCATCTGGGCCCATATGCGCAGGATGGCCAGGGCGTTGCCTCGGTAGATCTCGTCGCCGGTCACGTAGTACAGGATGGCCTGGGTAAAGGCCTTCTGGCCGTCCGCGATGAAGCGCGAATTGAAACCCTGGCTGTTGAAGGCGTAGCTGGCGGGTTTGGTCGGGTCGCTGCCCTGGTTGCTGGAGGTGGCCGTCCTCGACGCGGAGGAGGACAGCAGCATATTGTTGAAATTCGTGTTCCAGGGTTCCTTTTGCGCCCGTATCTGGGTCCGCAGGTTTTCAAGGATGGGCTTGGTCAAGCCGACTCCGGGATGCTTGAAGCCGCTGGCGTCCGTGGTCTCCTGGATGGCCGGCTGGTAGCTGGTGGCCAGCGTCAGTATGGTGTCGGCGGCCACGGCGGAGGAGGACGACAGCGAGGCCAGGCCCATCAATGCCGCGAGGAATATCGACGCCACGCCGCGCGCGCCGCCGTACTTGGATGATTTCATGTGTCTCCCGCTCTCCGCCGGATGGTTATCGATAACATTTCCGTGCGAGCAATAAAGTGAATTGTTATAAGCGCGACAATGTAATAAGCTATCGGCGCCGGTTTTTTATTACCGGAATATATGCTCACAGCCAATTCTGTGCAACAAAATATTGCTGTGTTATCGATATCTTGTGATATCGATAACCGGCATCGGCGGCCCGCCGTGGCCGCCGAGCCGGCACGCGCGTCGTACTAGTCGTTCATGCTGATTGCGCGGATCGCGGCGATGCCGGGAAAAAAAATATAGGCGTTGACTTTGATGTCGACACAGCTCTCCACCGGCGCGCTACTCTCGTTGAAAGCGGGACTCGGCAACTCGACCGGACCCGGGGTGGGGATGCCGACCAGCGGGTCGGAGAGGGTCGAGTCGGAGGCGAACTGGTAGTTGATCCAACTGCCGAGCACGAGTTCGTATTGTTGCAGCAGGCTTGCGCCGAGGAACAGGCCGGCGAGGCCGCGCTCGGTTTTGGGCGAGTGCCGGTCATCCTTCAGATAGGGAATCTGATACGGCATCGCGCGCCGCAGAATGCGGTGGCTGGACGAGGGCGAGCCTTGGAACGCGCCGCCATCCTCGCCCTGGTTGACCCGCATATTGGCGCGGCGGATATGGGAGCCGACCGGACAGACCAAGCCCTGGTCGCTGCCATAGCGGAAATTGTCGATCGCCTGCGACGGTGGCGCGGACTGCGGGTGGTCGTTGCCGTTGATTGGAAAGGTCATGAGTGGCGTACCGTTCGGCCAGCGTCCGCAGAACACCGCCTTCAAGGCCAATTCCTGGACGGTGGGATCGGTGATTTGGAGCATGGCCCCGACCTGGGGGGCCAGCTGTTTGATTTGCGCGTCGAATTTCTCGACATCCTGGCGGATCACCATGAACGCGCCGAAGCAGCCATACAGATCGAAGCTGAAGCGCAAGGCTTGATAAATATTGGCGCCGGTACCGATCATGAATGCGCTGGGATCCACCAGGTCTTGCTCTCCGTCCGGCTGGCGGCTGAACGGCGTGCCTTGGATGATGGGCTGGGCAATCCCGTCCCGATAGCCGAAATAGACCATTTCGTCGTCGAGCGCCTGGGCATCCCACACCGTGTCCTTGGTCGGCGCCGCGAAACCGTCGGCCAGCAGGCCGCGCAACTCGTCGGTCCGGGCGTTGAGCGCCTCCTCGCTATTGGTCCAGATCGACAGCAGCACATGGAACCGCGTATCGTCCAGGACCCAGTCGGGTTCGGCGTTTGGCGTTTCGTAGAGCGCATTTGCCTGCTTCTTCGCGCCTCTGGCAAAGGAACTGTAGTTGGGGTCGTTCCGCAGCACGGCCAGATCGGCGCCGGACACCTTGAGCGTGCTCAGCCCGGCATAGGTGAAGCCGAGGTTGAGGCAATAGTCCGGCGGACGTACTCCCCAGGGCATGGCGCTCGTGATATGAAGCGCCGCGGAAGGCGGGTCGGTCAGGTGCGCGATGAATGAGCGCGCGGCGGCCAGATTGGTGATGCTAAGCGCGAAGTGCCGGGCAAACGACATGCGATAGCCGCGCAGCAGGAATCCCTGGATTTGGTCGAGCGGCCAGGGAGAGCCGCCAGGCACTGTCGTGTCTGTCATTGTTTATCCGAGGGCTGATGCGGACCGAGCTTGCTGTGGATGAGTGCCGCGGTCCAGGGATAGAATTGGGTAAAGGGGCCGGCGGGATTGGTTTGCGTCAAGTCGTGCTGGGCGACGAAGTTGATGAATTCCGACAGATGCTTGTGCACTGGAACCATGGCTTGCAAGCCCTCGATGCCTTGGGCCGCGGCGTCGAAGAATTTGCCTCCGGTCTTCTCGAAATCGGCTTTGACCAAGTCGCCGATATAGGCCTCGAAGTTCTCGTCATAGACGGTGGTCAGCAGATATGTCTTGTGGTCGTCCTTGTAGACCGGAGCCGGAATTTCCACCAACCACAAATAATGCAATATATCGGGGCCGTTGCCAGTGCCCTGCGACAGCCCTTGCACGAGATTCTGCGCACTCGTTCCCCTGGCTTCAAACAGGAATGAAAGTCCCTTTGCCATAATCCATCTCCTTTTAATAAAGTGGCAACAGGCTAGCATGGAATGTAATTATTGGCGAGTTTGAAAAAATAAGATTAAATCTCTGCGGATATTAAAACAACAACTTGCAAAAAGTAACGGATGGCAAACAGGAGTATCCGCGTGATGCTTGCAATTTGCTATTAATGACCATGCGCGAAGCGCGCCTGACGGAGCGGGAGAAATCGGCATCGGGCCCTTATTCTCCAAGCCATATTTATTGGCTACGTTTTTGATAGTTTTCCATCACATTCGTTATTCTCCTCAGGCAGTACGGTTCGCTAAATAATGGACGGTTTGGCTTTAATGACGGCACTAATAGTCTGGAGGCGGCAGTTGTCAACATCCGGCCTGCGCGACACGTAAGCGCTTTATCGGAAAAATAACAGTCAAAGACGGCTCAACGTCCGAATGTGGAGCGGGCGCGACGGGTCGGCGGGCGCGTCAGGGGCTGTTGCGGTAGCGCGCCGTCGCTCCTGTTCGCGCCGGCACGGAACTGTCGCGGGACGGGGAATCGATCAACGCAATCCGATTGAAATTTCCATCCCGGCAGAATAGCCGATGGCCGCGTGGGCCTTGGATAGACTTTCTACTCCTCAACTCCTATACCGTTACTGATATCATTCCGCTATAAATCCACTCACCAAGGTATTCATGCACGTGTCGCCTGTTGCTTTAGCCGTCCTCGCCGCCTTCGCGCCCTGCGCGCAGGCGGCGGTTGCCGCGCCGGCCGGAGATTTGCTTTCGATGTCGTTCGAGGAACTGGGCAGCATCGACGTCAGCGCCAGTTCGCTGCTGCCCACGACGTTGCTGTCCGCCGGTTCGTCCATCACCTCCGTCGGCCCGCAGGAGTGGGAGCGCGGCGGCGCGCGGCGAACGCTGGAGGCCCTGGACGGCACGCCCGGCGTGTTCGTGATGCCGCATACCAACGGCAACCAAGTGCTGGCGATCCGCGGCTACGCGCGTCTCACCTCGTTCACCGGCGTCGCGGTCACGCTTGATGGCGTGCCGCTGACGGACCTCTACCGCTCATCGCCGCAATATAATTTCCCGGGCCTGAATCTCGGCGTGATGTCGCAGATGCAGTTGATCCAAGGGCCGGGCTCCGCCCTTTACGGCAGCGACGCCTTTCACGGCCTGCTCGCTTTGCGCACCCACGACGACGAGGAGGCGGGCCAACAAGGCGCCGTGGCGGCGGGTGGGAAGGGCTACCAGGAAGCCGCCGCGCGCTTCGCGCGGACGCTGGGCGGGGGAGGCCGCTGGAGCATGGCTTTCGCGGAGAATGGCCAGGGCGACCAGGAGCGCACCGCCACCCGTCCGAACCCCGCCGGGGGGACGCCGATCGCGGTGGCGCGCGAAAATCGCTTCCTCTCCCGGACCGCCGTGCTGAAGGCCTCCAGCGGCGCCGGCGATGGATGGAAATTCAACGCCGGGCTGTATCTGCACCGCTACGGTGCGGACAATTTCCAGGGCCTGGGTTCGCGCCTGGCCGGCGCGGGCGACCTGGGTGGCCTCGACACGCGCTTCGCGATGCTGCAGGCCGGCGCGGGCAGGCGTGTCGGCGACACCGGCTCGCTGGAGCTGAAGGCCTATGGCTGGTGGGTGGACAACGACCTCGCCGGCCGGCTGCAACTGCCGTCCGGCGCGGTCCAGCGCGACCTGTACAGCCGGCAGGACCGCGTGGGGCTGCAGGCGATTTACCGCGATTCGTCGCCGTCCTGGCGCACCGACTGGGCGCTGGCGCTGGCGAGCGAACAGCTGAACGTGCGCGATGTGCATGTGGTGCTCCATACGCCGGCGGGCGCCTTCCTGAGCGATACGCGCAACGCGGCGTCGGACGCGCGCCGCCGCGTCCGCAGCGCGACGCTGGAGTTGAACTCCCGCCTCGGCCGCGACTGGCGGGCCGTGTACGGCGGCAGGGTGGACGATTATTCCGACTTCGGCCGGCAGGCGTCGCCCCGGCTCGGCCTGATCTACCAGCCCAACGACAGCGGCGCGCTGAAGCTGCTGTACGGACAGGCGTTTCGCGCTCCCTCGGCCGCGGAGCGGAATGGCACCGTCAACACGGTGCTGGGCAACGCGGGCCTGAAGCCGGAGGTGATCGATAGCCTGGAACTGGTGGCGATCCGGCAGCGGGACAATCTGCTCTGGCAGGCAAGTGTCTTCAAGACCGCCTGGCGCGACGGGATCGCCATCGTGTTCCGGCCGGACATCCGCATCAACCAGTTCCAGAACGTCGAGCGCAACCGGGCGCATGGCGTGACGGCCAGCGTCACCTGGCGCGCCGAGGGCTGGCAATTCGAAGCCGGCGGCGCATGGGTGGCAAGCCGAAACGCCAGCACCGGCGCGCCTTACAATATCCAGCCCCGCCGCTCGGCCAACGCCTCGCTCGCCCGCGGCCTGTTCGATGGCGCCGGCCGCGCCGGCGTGGCGCTGCGCTGGATGGACGGCTTCGACGACATTCCCCGCGGCGACGTGTTCGCGCCCGGCCGCCTGCCTTCGTACGCGCGCGCGGATTTGTCGTACAGCCACACGGTGTCGAAATCGCTGACGCTCACCGCCGTGGTGCGGAACCTGTTCGACCGCGATAGCCGCCTGCCATCTCCGCTCGGCTCGGTGGGCGGCATTCCGGACGACCGCGTCAACGCCATCCTGCGGGCGAACCTGAAGTTTTGAAACGCCGCGGTGGCCGCGGGCCGCCTATTCAATAGTTGCGCCTGGCATGCAAGTTCGACGCCTTGATTTTTTTGACGACATCCTCGACCACGGGGCCGACCTCGCCGACGATTTCGGCGAGCGTCTCCTTGGAGACCCCCAGCTTCTTGCTCCAGTACGCCACTTCCCATTCCTTGTCCACGTGGATGCGGGAACGGTCGCTTTGGAACAGATCAATGAAATTTTCCACCATGTTTGCTCCTGAATTCGGGCCATCACTATATCGATGACCCGTGCACGGTTCTGTGCGTTATCGCACATTCAGAAGTCGGATGGATGGGTCTAGCCGGCCGCGCCCCGGGGCTGGCTGTCGGAAATGGCCGTCCGCACCAGCAGGCAGACTTCGGCGCCCACGGCGTTGATCGGCTCCAGGCTGAGCGCCGCCCGGCACAGCGCGACGGCGCCTTCGATCGAGGACACCACCAGCGCCGCCAAGCTGCCTGCGCGCGGCGCCGCCACGCCTTCGCGCTCCAACGCCGCCGCGATGATGGCTTGCCAGTCGCGGAAGGCTGTATTGGCCGCGTCCAGCAATCGCTGCTGCGCGCCCGCGTCCGGCGAGGCCTTGGCGTCGTCGGTGTAGCGTTCCACCGCCACCGCCAACACCGGGCAGCCGGCTTCGAAGCAACTCTCCCCCAGCGACGCCGCGCGCAACGCGAACGCCTCGCGCACGCCTTCCACGGCCCCGTGTTCGCGCAGGACGCGTTCCAGTATCTCGCTGACCCGCTGCTGGGCCAGCCGCACCGCCGCGTCGATCAATTGCGCTTTCCCGCCGGGGAAGTGGTAGCCGATGGAGCCGCGCGGCGTATCGGTGTGGCGCACCACTTCTCGCAGGCTCGTGCCATGCATGCCGCGGCGGCTCAGCAAATCGGCCGCGCCGGCCGCCATTTTGTCTCGGGTGTCTGATGTCATGAGCAAATAATATGACAAGTGGCATAAGCCTGTCTATAATCGGGCCACTATGACATTCGTCATAATCGCTTTCATGAGGAAAAACATGAGCACATCCCCATCCCCGCGCGCCGGCCTGCCGTTCACCCTGGCAAATGGCGTGGTCCTGAAAAACCGGCTGGCGAAGGCGGCCATGAGTGAACAGTTGGCCAATGGCCGGCAAGATCCGGACAAAAAACTGGAACGCCTGTACCGGACGTGGGCGGAGGGTGGTGTGGGCCTGCTTATCAGCGGCAACATCATGATAGACCGCGACCACCTGGGCGAGCCGAGGAATGTGGTGCTGGACGACGCCAGCGACCTGGCCGCGTTCCGCCGCTGGACCCGGGCGGCCGGCGCGCAGGGCACGCACTTCTGGGCGCAGTTGAACCACCCGGGCAAGCAAACGCCGAAAACCCTGACGAAGGAGCCCGTGGCGCCGTCGGCGATTTCGCTGGGGAAGGAACTGGCGCCGATGTTCAACAGGCCGCGCGCGCTGAGCGACGGGGAAATCGTCGCCCTGGTCGGCAAGTTCGCGCGCGCGGCGCAACTGGCGAAGGAGGTGGGTTTCACGGGCGTGCAAATCCATGGCGCGCATGGCTATCTGGTCAGCCAATTCCTGTCGCCGCTGCACAACCAGCGTAGCGACCGGTGGGGAGGCTCGTTTGAAAACCGGCTGCGCTTCGTGCTGGAAGTGTACCGCGCCACCAGGGCCGCCGTGGGCGCGGACTTCCCGGTCGCCATCAAATTGAATTCCGCCGATTTCCAGAAGGGCGGTTTCAGCGAAGAGGAATCGATGCGGGTGCTCGAAGCGCTGGCGCGCGAGGGCATCGACCTGGTCGAGATCTCCGGCGGCACCTATGAGAGCCCGGCGATGGTGGGCGCGCAGGAGCAGCCCAGGGAGCAGCCCAAGGAGTCGACCATGCGGCGCGAAGCGTATTTCATCGCCTATGCGGAGAAAGCGCGCCTGCGCGTGCGCACGCCGCTGATGGTGACGGGCGGCTTCCGTTCCTCGGCCGGGGTGGAGGCCGCGCTGGCCGGCGGCGCGACGGATCTGGTGGGCCTGGCCCGTCCGTTGGCCGTGGAGCCCGCCTTGGCCATCCCGCTGATCAACGATCCCGCCTACAGGATCGAATTGCCGACGCCGACCACCGGCGTCAAGCTGGTCGACCAGCTGACCTTCCTCGTCCTCACATGGTACGAGACCCAGTTGGCCCGCATGGGGAGCGGCAAGCGCCCGCTGCCGGACCTGAACCCATGGCGCAGCGTGCTGGCCACCCTGTGTGGCATGGGCATGGCGGCATTCGGCAAACGGCGCGCTTGACGATAGGCAAATGTTACTGGCATGTGTAGCCTATAAGAATTTGCCACTACCAGTTTTCGCCGAACTGCTTATACTGTTTCGCTGTCGCCTCGCGCGGCATCCCATTCACAGTTTGCGGTCGTCCATGGAAAAAGGAAGTGTCTCGGTCTACTTTGTGCAGGCGGCGCTGGAGGTTTTGCGCGCCCGCGGAGCCGCGACCACGCGGCTGCTGCTGGACGCGGGCATCTCGCCGGCGCTGCTGGATTCGCCGCATGGCCGGGTCACGCCCCAGAGCTTCAGCACCTTGTGGCTGGGGGTGGCGCGCGCGCTGGACGACGAACTGTTCGGACAGGACTCGCGCCGCATGAAGGTGGGCAGCTTCGCCATGCTCACCCACACGCTGACCGGCTGCGCCACGCTGCGGGACGCGTTGAAGCGCATGGCGCGCTGTTTCAATCTGCTGCTGGACGATTTCCAGTGCGCCTTCGAGGAACGGGGCGGCGAGGCGCGCCTGGTGATACGCCAGGTGGCGCCGGAGGGCGGCATGCGCATTTTCGGCTTCGAGACGCTGCTGATGATGATGCACGGCCTGGCGTGCTGGCTGGTGGGCCGCCGCATCCCGGTGCTGTCCGCGTCGTTCTGCTACCCGGAGCCGCCGCGTAGCGCCGAATACCACCGTATGTACTCGGCGCGCTTGAGCTTCGACCAGGAGGCGACCATGCTCTGCTTCGCCAAGTCCTTCCTGGGTCTGCCCGTGGTGCGGAACGAGCAGGCGGCCCGCGCCTTCCTGGCCGGCGCGCCGGCCAACATCGTACTCAAGTACAAGAACGCCAACGGGGCGGCCGCGCTGGTGCGGCGCCGGCTGCGTGCCGTCGCCGCCGACGCCTGGCCGGATTTCGAGCAACTGTCCTCCAGCCTGAACATGGCGCCGTCCACGCTGCGCCGCCGCCTCGAGGAGGAGGGGCAGACCTTCCAGCTGATCAAGGATCAAATGCGGCGCGACATGGCCATCGAGCTCCTTTGCCACTCCGCCAGGAGCGTGGCCGACATCGCGGCCGAACTGGGTTTCGCCGAGCCCAGCGCGTTTCACCGCGCGTTCAAGAAGTGGACCGGCGTGCAGCCCAGCCAATACCGGCAGCGTCCGCCGCAGGACTGACACGGGTGGGCGCGCTGGCTGCGGCTGGCCAGCTTGGCCAGAAGAGCGGGGCCGGCTGTTCAGATCGGGAGGCGACAAGGGTGCGTCGAATCCGCACTTGGGCCACACAATGTAGCCTGCTGTTGTGGAGTCATGATCTCGAGGGGGGCAGGCGAGGGCTAACGTCGTGATGCTAACGCATCCGGTTTCCCCATCCCCAGGCGTTAGACAGGAAACACGGGTTTCTTCAATTGACCTCAACTCATGTGTATTTTTTGGGGTGGCTGCCCGACCGGGAACCAAACAGGATCGTTTTGCTCTAACCGGTGTTTGTAACAAGGAGCAGCGATCATGTTCGGCAGGGTTCCCAGGCATTCCGGCTACGTTTCGGAATTCACGCAATTCATCGATGCCTTTTTAAGAGAACATCCCGATGTTGTCGAGAGCCAGCACCGGGGATGGAATATTTTCTGGGATCACGACGTCAGCTTCGACGAGCTGAAAAGGATGGAAGCGGACAACGTTCCATTTGTCAAAACGATGCCACAGTAGTCCGGCGCCGGCCAGCGCGCCGTGCACGCGGGCCAGCGCCGGCCGCGGCAGGGAAGCGAGCGGCGCCAGCGCGGAAGATGGCCGCGGGGGCCATTGAAAATTCCAGGATAGCTCTCGATTGAGCCGGAAACTGCTTGGATTTCGCCCCAATAAAGCATTTCCTGAGTATCGAAATCCTTAAACTTGTAACCACCCAAGCAAAGGAGATTCACCAAATGATACTCAAACCGAAATTCATCAGCTTCGACTGTTATGGCACCCTTATCAACTTCGAAATGGGGCCGACCGCCAAAGGCATCTTTGAGGATCGCGTCCCGGGCGATCGGATGGCGGCCTTCCTGGACAGCTTCCGCGCCTATCGCCTCGATGAAGTGCTGGGCGACTGGAAGCCCTTCTTCGACGTGGTGGAAAATTCCATCCACCGGGCCTGCAAGGCGCACCGCGTCGAATATCGGCCATCGGACGCGCTTGCCTTGTACAACGCGGTCCCGACCTGGCAGCCGCATCCGAACGTCGTCGAGGTGCTGGAGGCCATCGCGCCGCACATCCCGCTAGTGATCCTGTCCAATTCGATGGTTGACCTGATCCCGCATAGCGTCGCCCACCTGAAGGCGCCATTCCACGCCGTCTACACCGCCGAGGAGGCGCGCGCCTACAAACCGCGCCTGCGAGCCTTCGAGTATATGTTCGACCAGCTTGGCTGCGGGCCGGAGCAGATGATGCACTGTTCGTCGAGCTTCCGCTACGACCTGATGAGCGCTTCGGACCTGGGATTCATGGCCAAGGCCTTCATCGACCGCGGCCACGAACCCTCGTCCGACCAATACGGGGTCAACAGGCTGACCGATGTCCGTCAGTTGCCAGGACTGCTGGGATTGGCCAGCCCGGATCGGGGCGCGTGATGTCCGCCGATCGGCCTATCGAAGCCGCGGCGCTGAGCACACCGGCGCCCAGCCTTGCCCTGGTTGAGGTGGAGGAGCTGGTCGCCCGCCTGTATGGCATCCGCGGCAAGGCCCAATCGCTGGCTAGCGAGCGCGACCAGAATTGTTGTATCGAGGCCGCCGACGGCAAGCGCTACGTGGTCAAGATCAGCAATCCATCCGAGCCCTGGCCGGTGGTCGATTTCCAGATCGCCGCGCTCGAGCACATCGCCCGGGTCGCGCCCGGTCTGCCGGTGCCGCGCGTGGTGCGCACCTTGGACGGGCGCACGCGCGACAGCCTGACGCTCGATGGCGGGGGCCAAACTAGCGTGAGGTTGCTCACCTACCTGGACGGCATACAAATCCGGGAAACCGTCCGCACCGCCTCGCAGCGCCGGGCAATGGGCACCGGACTGGCCAAGCTCAATCTCGCCCTGCACGGCTTCAGCCATCCGGCGGCCTGCCACGACCTGCTATGGAACGTCTCCACCGCGCACCGCCTGGCGGACAAGCTCGATGGCGTCGTGGACGCGCGGCGCCGCGCGCTCGCGACGGCGTTCATGAAGCGCTTCACCGACCATGTGCTCCCGCGGCTGTCCTCGGTGAGGGCGCAGGTGATTCACAACGACTACCACCTCTACAACCTGCTGGTGGCCGCCGACGATCATGAACGCATCACCGGCGTGATCGACTTCGGCGACATGCTGCACGCGCCGCTGGTTGGCGAGGTGGCCACGGCGGCCGCCTTTCACATGGCGGGCAACGCCGATCCCTTCGAAGGACCGGCGCAATTCGTCGGCGCCTACCATGCGACCTTGCCGCTGCTCGACGCCGAGCAGGAAATCGTCGCGGACCTGATGGCGACGCGTCAACTCGTCACGGCGCTGATTTCGGAGTGGCGCGCGGCGCGCTACCCGGAAAACCGCGCCTACATCATGCGTCACAACCCCGCCGCGTGGGCGGCACTGGAGCAGATGGCCGACCTTACGCGCGATACGGCGCGCGATCGATTGCTCAACGAAGTACGACATGGAAGAACACTATGAAAAGCACAACGGACCTCAATATGGTCAACGCGTACATCCCCGGACGCGCCGATCTGGCACCGGCCACCGGGGCGATGATTGAACGGCGCGACGCCTTGCTTGGCCCGGCGTATCGACTGATGTACGAGCATCCGCTGCACATCGTGCGCGGAGAAGGCGTGTGGCTGATCGATCCGCAGGGGCGCCGTTACCTCGACGTGTACAACAACGTCACCTCGCTCGGACATTGCCACCCGGCGGTGACCGAGGCGATCTGCACGCAAGTGCGCACGCTCGCGACCAATACCCGCTACCTGCACGACACGATCCTGGAGCTGGCCGAACGCCTGCTGGCGAGCGTGCCGGAGACGCGGCTGGCGCACCTGATGCTGACTTGCACCGGCAGCGAAGCCAACGATCTGGCCTATCGCATCGCCAAGGTCCGCACCGGCGGCACCGGCGTGATCGTCACCGATACCGCGTATCACGGCATCACCGACGCCGTTTCGAAGTTTTCGCCGTCGCTGGGCACGACCGTCGACCTGGGCGCCCACGTCCGCCTGGTCCCGGCGCCACGCCTGTACCATGCCGCGGGCGAAGACTTGGGCGAGCGCTTCACCCGCGATGTCGAGGCCGCGATCGCCGATCTGCGTCGTCACGGCATCCAGCCGGCGGCGCTGATCGTCGATACGCTGTTCACCAGCGACGGCATCCTGCCCGAACCCGCGGGCTTCATGAGGGGCGCGGTGGACGCGATCAAGCGCGCCGGCGGCCTGTTCATCGCCGACGAGGTCCAGCCAGGGTTCGGCCGGACCGGAGAACACATGTGGGGTTTCCAGCGCCATGGCGTGATGCCCGACATCGTCACCCTGGGCAAACCGATGGGGAACGGACAGCCGATCGCCGGCTTGCTTGCAACCGCCGACGCGTTGGAGGAATTCGGCCGGCATTCCCGCTATTTCAATACTTTCGCCGGCAACACCGTTTCCTGCGCGGCGGCGCTGGCGGTGTTGAAAACGATCGAACAGGAAGGCCTGGTGCCGCACGCCGCCAGGATCGGCGATGTCTTGCGCGACGGTATCGCCGATCTCGCCAGCCGGCACGAGGGGATAGGCGACGTGCGTGGAGCCGGGCTGTTTGTCGGCGTGGAACTGGTCTCGGATCGCGGCACGCGAACGCCGGATCGCTGGCTTACCAGCCAGGTGGTCAATCGCATGCGCGACAAGGGCGTCTTGCTCAGCGCCTGCGCGATGGGGCACAATGTGCTCAAGATCCGCCCGCCGCTGGTGCTGACAGCCGACCAGGCGGGCATGGTGATCGAGGCGCTTGACGCGGCACTGACCGAAGCGCGTTCGGCCATGCCGGCATAGTGATAACTTCAAGGCATGCAATCAATGGTGAAACTCGACCGGTTCGACCTCAAGATTCTCGTGCATTTGCAGCGCCAGGGACGTTGTTCGAATGTTGAACTGGCCGAAGCAGTTGGTCTCAGTCCGAGTCCCTGCCTCCTGCGCACGAAGCGCCTGCAGGATATCGGCGTCATCCGTGGCTATGGCGCCGATATCGTGCTGGAGACACTGGGCAGTCACGTCGTCGTGTTTTCCGAAGTGACCATAGGCAGCCATCATCCCGCCGACTTCCGCAAGTTCGAGGATGTGGTTGGCAAGTACGAGGAAATCGTCGAGTGCTACAACGTCAGCGGCGGCTACGATTACCTGTTGAAAATCGTGGCACCGAGTGTCGCTTCTTTCCAGGCCTTGATGGAGCAGCTGCTGGACGAGCAGATCGGCATTTTGAAGTTCTCCAGCCGTATCGTGTTGCGTCAGCCCCTCCTGCGGCGAAACTATCCACTGAGCACCATCATCAGCGGGAAAAGAAGCTGGGAATGAGGCGCCCGCGGCACCGGCTGTTCGACTCGCGCCACTTATGCATTCTTCCCCGATGGCGCACGGCCCGCGCGTTGTAGAATGCCGCCTTCCAGGGAGACCAAGCATGGCCAAGGCGGCGCTGACAATATCGAGAATTCTGCACGCGGGCTATGTGTTCGAATGCGAGGGCACGCGCATCGCCTTCGACACCATTTTCGAGAACCCGTTCAGCCGCAACTGCCACGCCTTCCCGGACGTGCGCTTCGACCTTGACGAGATCCGCCGCCAGCGCTTCGCGGCGGTCTTCATCTCGCACTTCCACGACGACCATTGCTCGCTCGAGAGCCTGGACCTGCTGGACCGCGCCACGCCGCTGTACATCTATTGCATCTTCGACGAGCTGTTCGACATGGTGCGCCAGCTGGGCTTCACCGAGGTGCGCCAGTTGAAGCTGAACGCGCCGGTCGACGTGGGCCCGTTCCAGGTGGTGCCGCGCGAGGCGATGGACGCGGACGTCGATTCGATGTTCCAGGTGCGCGCGGCCGGCCTGAACGTGCTGAACGTGGTCGACTCCTGGATCGACCAGGGCACGCTGGCCCAGCTGGCGCGGGAGGGGCCGTGGGACATGGTGCTGTGGCCGTTCCAGACCATGCGCGAGATCGAGGTGCTGTCGCCCGCGCGCGCCGCCGCCGCGCCGCAGGCGCTGCCGGAGGAATGGCTGGATCAGTTGAAGGTGCTCGATCCCCGCTACGTGGTGCCGAGTTCCTGCCAGTTCCTGCAGGAGCCGTGGTCGTGGTACAACCGCGCGTTCTTCCCCATCACCTACCGCCAGTTCGCGCTGGAGGTGGGAGCCGCGCTGCCGGAGGCGCGCGTGGTGCGCCTCGATCCCTCGGTCTCGGTGCTGCTGGACGCCACCTCGCTGCGGCCCGCGCCGCCGCTGGACTGGGTGGTCCCGGTGGGCGAACAGGATGTGGACTACGAGTACGAGGGCAACGCCGCGCCGCCGGGCACCGCCGATATCGCGCGCCGTTTCGCGCCGCTGACGGCGGAGCAGGACGCGCGCGTGATGGCGTATTGCCGTTCCGGCCTGCCGGAGAAGTACGGGGAGGTGGAGGCGTCGTCGGAATACTTCGACCAGCCGCGCGTGTGGCGGTTGTCGGTGTACGACCACACGGGCGGGGCGACGCATTTCCGCTACCTGCTGCAGCCCGATGGCACGGTCCGCGCGGACGACGGCGCCGCGCCGCTGGGCTGGACCACCGAGATTCCCGCCACCAAGCTGTACGCCGCGTTGGAGTTGGGGGAGTCGCTGACGTCGATGTACATGCGCATCAACGACGCCGTGTTCGACGCGGACACGGAGCGCGACCTGGAACAGGCGGACGTGGTGGACGATCCCTTGATACGCTGCCTGTTCAGCGACACCTTCGGCGCCTACCAGGCCGCGCAGCTGCGCCGTCTGCTGGGCCGCTGACCATCCTCATTTGCCCAACAAGCGCAGCGACTCGTCCCAGTCGCCTTCCCAGTCGTACAGGAAGTCGTGCGTCTTGAAGGCGCGCTTCAGGGGACCGAGCGGCACGCGGTAGACGTCGTGCAGGCCCAGCGCCAGCGTGACGGGATTCCACACCGCGTTGCGCTTGGACTTCTTCGCGCTGGCTTTCACGCGCGCGCCGTCGTCGCCGAAGATGCCGATGGCGTCGTCCAGCGCCTTGTCCAGGTCCATCTTCACGATGCGCGAGAAGGCCTCCATCACTTGCGCCTTGCCGATGCCGAACTGCGATTCGCGCGCCGCCTCGGCCTTGACCACCGGCGGCGGGTTCAGCGCCAGTTCGGCTTCGTGTTTGAGCTTGCCCGCCAGGCGTTCCAGGTCCTTCTTCTGGAAGCGCAGCTCGTCCAGGCGGCGGCGGAAGCCCGGCTCCGGCAGCCGGGTGACGATCTTGTAGGCGTCCTTGGTGATGGTGATCAGCACGTCCTCGCCGCCGGCGGCCAGGCGCGCGGTGTCGCCCTCGAAGAAGATGGGCGCCGCGTAGCCGCCATTGGCGTCGCCGAACAGTTCGGCGTGCGCCGCGTCGTAGTCCAGCCAGACGTAGGGCGTCAGGCCGTGTTCGAGCAGGCGCGCCAGGGTCCAGGGGGAGGCGGTTTGCAGCGCCAGCCAGGCGCAGGCTTCGGCGGTCGTGGCCCGGAAGGGCAGGTCGGTGGTGCTCATTCATGTCTCGCATCGGGGAGGAAAGCGATTGTAGTGCAAAATGCGCGCGCCGCGGACCTGGCACCTGGCTCGCAAAAGACGCGAACCAGGCGCTTGCGGAGTCGCCGGTACGCTTGCCGTTTTTCATGGGCTTTCTTTCAACTAAGCGGAACTGACAATACACTTGACGTGCGGGAATCTAAGTTGGCCTTATGTTATGTGGCCGAATGGTCTTTCAATGAAATTAAATATTGTAGGCGTTGTCCTACGGCAACGTTAGTTGCCGTGCGGCGTGATATCTTTGCTCCCGTTCCTTACCGAATACTTTGGGAGATAGAAAATGAACCGCGCAAGGCAAGCCTGCCTACTTTCCGGACTGTTGTTGAGCGGCGCCGCCAGCGCCCAGATCGATACGCTGATCGGCGGGGCCGTCACCCCGCTGACCTTCTCCAGCCGCTACGCCCTGAGCGCGGCCAACGCGGCCAACCTCGGCTTCGTGTCCGATCCGGCCGGCAGCGGCCGCACCGTGCTGAGCACTGCCGTCAACGGCGCCGAGGGCGAGGTCGGCGCCATCAAGCGCACCGACTTCCACCCCTTGGGCGAGGCGCTGGCCACCGGCGTGCGCTGGTACGGCATCAGCGTCTACGTGCCGAACAGCTGGGTCGTGCACCCGAACCCCGCCGTCATCGCGCAGATCGACAGCGCCGCCACGGCCAGCGGCCTGGGCGCGCCCCTGTCCCTGCTGGTGCGCGGCGGCGGGCTGGAGCTGAACCTGGTTTCCAACCACCTGGCCGCCGGCGCCACGGCGTCGAACTCGGCGCGCGAGATCATCAAGCTGGGGGCCCTGGTCACCAATCGCTGGTATTGCCTGGTGGTGCGTTCCGACTGGCAGACCACGCTGGGCAGCGGCGCCATCACGATGTGGATGAATGGCGAGAAGGTCTACAACGCCAGCAACTCCACCAACTCCTACTTCGGCGCGGCCCAGACGCCGCGCGCGGGCTTGATGTTCCCCGGCCTGATGGGCGTGACGGAGCGCACCCTGTACACCGATTTCATCCGCCTCGGCGGCCCCACCACGACGGCCCTGCAGATGTACCAGATCAGCCCTTGTTCCTCGTTTGTCAACGGCTCCAACATCCAATGGTAGGCCGGGAGAAGAAAATGCGACTCACTAAAATCCTGGCGGCCGCCGCCTTCCTGTGCGCCGGCGGCGCCCAAGCCCAGATCGACCTGGCCCGCGGCGGACCGGTCAACACGCTCAGCCCGAATCCCAATCCGCTGATGTACGTGAGCCAGAACCTGGCCCGCAACCTGACCTCCACCTACCGCTATCTCGACGACCTGTACAGCCTGAGCGCGTCGTCGCCCGCGCGCTTGTCGCTGGTGCCCGATCCGCTCGGCAGCGGACGCAATGTGCTGCTGCACAACCTGAACAAGACCGATCCGCTGGTCTCCGGCGGTTCGCGCACCGAGGTGTCGCTCAAGTATGAATACGTGATCGAAGGCGTGCGCTGGTACGCGGTCAGCATGATGTTCCCCGCCGACTGGCAATTCCACGCCAGCCCGACCGTCGTGGCGCAGCTGCACACCAGCCAGAAGACGCTGGCCGTGCCGCCGCCGGTGTCCATGGTGGCCAGCGGCCAGGACCTGAACATCGAGCTGCACTACAACTACCGCAACATGAGCGGGCAGGGCACCGACCCCGCCACCCGCGCCAACACCGGCGAGCAGCTGGTGCGCGCCGCCAAGATCGAAACCAACAAATGGTATTGCTTCGTGGTGCGCGCCGAGTGGTCCTACAAGCCTGGCCTGGGTTCCATGCAGATCTGGATGAACGGCAACATCGCCTACGAGGCGAGCAACGTCTACAACGCCTACGAAACCTGGCTGGGCAACTATCCCAAGGTGGGCTTGTACCTGCCGGGCGTGATGCAGGTGGCGACGCGCAACCTGTACACCGACTTCATCCACGTGGGCGGCGCCTCCAGCACCTATGACATGATGGCGGCGCTGACCCCTTGCGGCGTCAACGCGGCGGCCACCAGCAGCGTCATCAAGCAGGGCGTGCTCTAGCGGCCCTCTCGCGGGCACTCACTTGATGACAGGGGGCGTGGGCGAGATGGTGGCGCCGCAGGGCGTCAGCGCCGTCATCTGGTCGAAGGTGCTGGTCGCGCCGCCCGTGTAGATGAAATCGGTGTACAGGGTGCGCGACGGCACGGCCATGGTGCCGGGCAGATATGCGCCGACCTTGGGATAGTTGCCCAGCCAGGTCTGGTAGGCGTTGAAGGCGTTCTTGGTCTCGTAGGCCACGTTGCCGTTCATCCAGGCCTTCACCGAGCCCAGCCCGGGTTTGTAGGACCAGTCCGCCCGCACGACGAAGCAATACCATTTGTTGGTCTGGATCTTGGCCAGGCGCACCAGTTGCTGGCCCGTGTTGGCGCGCGTGGCGGGATTGGTGCCGGTGCCGTCCGTGTTGCGGTAGTTGTAATGGAACTCCATGTTCAGGTCCGTACCGCTGGCCACGACCGACACCGGCGGCGGCACGCTCAGCGTCTTCTGGCTGGTGTGCAGCTGGGCGACGACCGTCGGGCTGGGATGGAACACCCAGCCGGTCGGGAACAGCACGGAGAAGGCGTACCAGCGCAGGCCCTCCATCACGTAGTCGTATTTGAGCGCGATCTCGGTGCGCGAACCGCCCGCGTACAGCGGATCGGTGTTCCGCACCGTGAACTGCAGCACCTTGCGTCCGCTGCCCTTGGGATCGAGCACCAGTTGCAGGTTGTTCGCGTTGCCGGTCTGCAGGATGTACAGGTCGTCCAGGTAGCGGTAGGTGGCGGTCTGGTTGCGCGCCAGGTTCTGGCTGACGTAGGCCAGCTTGACGGGGTTGGGCGCCAGCGTGTCGACCCTGCCGCTGCGGGCCCGGTCGAACTGGGCGGTGGCAGGCGCGCAGGCGAGGGCGAGCGCGCAGGCGGAAAGGGATAGTCGGGGAAGGCAATGCCGCATGGCGTTCTCTGTGGCTGACAATATGCATGTCACTATACTCGGGCCCGCTTTTGACGGGCGCGCAGCTGCTTTCATCCCTTAATGTGCGATGGCGTACGGAAGCGCGCCGCCATCGCCCGCATGCTTGTCCGCTCACGTCAGCCAAATAGAAAGCGGACACCATGGACGAGTTCAGCGACCTCAAGATATCCCGGCGCGACCTGCTGATCGCGGGCGCCTTGACGGCGACCACGGCCTCGGTGCCGTCCCTGGCGGGCGCGGCGGAGGCCAGGCCGGAGCCGGTCCGGCAACCGGTGAGCGCCAAAGTGAGCCTGCAAGTGAACGGCCAGCGCCGCGAGCTCGAGCTCGACACGCGCACCACGCTGCTGGACGCCCTGCGCGAGCACCTGCACCTGGCGGGCACCAAGAAGGGCTGCGACCATGGCCAGTGCGGCGCCTGCACCGTCATCGCGGACGGGCGGCGCATCAACTCCTGCCTCAGCCTCGCGGTGATGCACGAGGGCTCGAACATCACCACCATCGAGGGCCTGGGCACGCCGGACAAGCCGCATCCCATGCAGGCGGCCTTCGTCAAGCACGACGGCTACCAGTGCGGCTACTGCACCCCGGGGCAGATCTGTTCCGCCGTCTCGGTGCTGGACGAGATCCGGCGGGGCGCGCCCAGCCACGTGACGGCCGACCTGACGGCGCGTCCCCTGCCGACGCCCGAGGAGATCCGCGAGCGCATGAGCGGCAATATCTGCCGCTGCGGCGCCTATTCGAACATCGTGGACGCGATCACCGAGGTCGCCGGGAGGACGGCATGAAGGCCTTTTCCTACCAGCGCGCGCGCACGCCCGCCGAGGCCGCGGCCGCCGCGCTGCGCACGCCGGGCGCGAAGTTCATCGCTGGCGGCACCAACCTGCTCGACCTGATGAAGCTGGAGATCGAGACGCCGGCCCACCTGATCGACGTGAACGGCCTGGCGCTGGACCAGATCGCGCCGCTGCCCAACGGCGGCCTGCGCATAGGCGCCCTGGTGCGTAATTCCGACCTCGCCGCAGACGAGCGCGTGCGGCGCGACTACGGCGTGCTGGCGCGCGCCCTGCTGGCCGGCGCCTCCATGCAGCTGCGCAACCGCGCCACGACGGCGGGCAATCTGCTGCAGCGCACGCGCTGCCCCTATTTCTACGACACCAACCAGCCCTGCAACAAGCGCGTGCCCGGCAGCGGCTGCTCGGCCGTAGGCGGTTTCAGCCGCCATCACGCGGTGGTGGGCGCCAGCGAGGCCTGCATCGCCACCCATCCCAGCGACATGGCGGTCGCCATGCGGCTGCTGGACGCGGAAATCGAGACCGTGCGGCCGGACGGCGCCGCGCGCGTCATCCCCATCGCGGACTTCCACCGGCTGCCGGGCAACACGCCCCATGTCGAGCACGCGCTGGAGCCCGGCGAGCTGGTCACCGGCGTGACGCTGCCCCCGCCCCTGGGCGGCGCGCACATCTACCGCAAGGTGCGGGACCGCTCGTCGTACGCCTTCGCCCTGGTCTCGGTGGCGGCCGTCGTGCATCCCGGCGGCGACGGCAGGGTGGCGCTGGGCGGCGTGGCCCACAAGCCGTGGCGGGTGGAGGCGGCCGAGCGGGCCATGCCCGGCGGCGCCGGGCGGGTGGCGGAGCTGCTGCTGGTGGGCGCCAAGGCCACCGCCGACAACGCGTTCAAGATCCCGCTGGTCCAGCGCACGCTGGCCTCCGTGCTGGCCGAAGCGAAGAAAGGTCAACCATGAAGTTCGCCACCCCCGCCACCACCAATCCCATCGACCAGCTCAAGGTTGTCGGGCGAACCGTCGACCGCATCGACGGCCCGCTCAAGACCACCGGCACCGCGCCCTACGCCTACGAGCAGAGGGAGGGCATACCGAATGCCGCCTACGGCCACGTGCTGGGCGCGGCCATCGCCAAGGGCCGCATCGCCTCCATCGACACCGGCGAGGCCCGGCGCGCGCCGGGCGTGCTGGCGGTGGTGACCGCCGCCAGCGCCGGCAAACTGGGCAAGGGCAAGTTCAACACCGCGCGGCTGCTGGCCGGACCGGCGGTGCAGCATTACCACCAGGCCGTGGCGCTGGTGGTGGCCGAAACCTTCGAGCAGGCGCGCGCCGCCGCGCAGCTGGTGCGCGTCAAGTACGTGAAAGAGCGGGGCGAGTACGACCTGGAACACGCCAAGGACAAGGCGGGTGTGCCCAAGGACGATCAGCCCGACTCGAAGTTCGGCGACTTCGCCAAGGGCTACGAGGCGTCGCCGGTGCGGCTGGACGCCCGCTACACCACGCCGGACCAGTCGCACGCCATGATGGAGCCGCACGCCTCGATCGCCTCCTGGGAGGGCGACAGGCTGACCGTGTGGACGGCGAACCAGATGATAGATTGGACCAAGGGCGACATGGCGAAGACGCTGGGCATCCCCAAGGACAAGGTGCGCCTCGTGTCGCCCTATGTCGGCGGCGGCTTCGGCGGCAAGCTGTTCCTGCGCGCCGAGGCGCTGCTGGCGGCCCTGGGCGCGCGGGCGGCGGGGCGGCCGGTGAAGGTGGCGCTTACGCGTCCGCTCATGTTCAACAACACCACCCACCGGCCGGCGACCATCCAGCGCATCCGCATCGGCGCCACGCGCGAGGGCAAGATCACCGCCATCGGCCACGAAAGCTGGTCCGGCGACTTGCCTGGCGGCAAGCCGGAGACGGCGGTGCAGCAAACCCGGCTGCTGTACGCGGGCGCGGACCGCATGACCCGCACCCGGCTGGCCGTGCTGGACCTGCCGGAAGGCAACGCCATGCGCGCGCCCGGCGAGGCGCCCGGGCTGATGGCGCTGGAAATCGCCATGGACGAGATGGCCGAGAAGCTGCGGATGGACCCGGTGCGCTTCCGCGTCATCAACGACACCACCAGCGACCCCGAGAAGCCGGGCCGCCGCTTTTCGCAGCGCCGCCTGGTGGACTGCCTGCGCATCGGCGCCGAGCGCTTCGGCTGGAACGCCCGCAAGGCCGAGCCGGGCCAGACGCGCGACGGGCGCTGGCTGATCGGCATGGGCGTGGCGGCCGCCTTCCGCAACAACCTGGTGATGAAGTCGGCGGCGCGCGTGCGGCTGGACCGGAGCGGCGTCGTGACCGTCGAGACCGACATGACCGACATCGGCACCGGCAGCTACACGGTGATCGCGCAAACGGCCGCCGAAATGATGGGCGTGCCGCTGGACAAGGTGGTGGTGAGGCTGGGCGACTCGGACTTCCCCGTCTCGGCCGGTTCGGGCGGGCAGTGGGGCGCCAACAGCGCCACCGCCGGCGTGTACGCGGCCTGCGTCAGGCTGCGCGAGGCGGTGGCGGCGAAACTGGGCTTGCCGGCCGACGCCGAGTTCGCCGACGGCCAGGTCCGCGGCGGCGGCCGCTCCGCGCCCCTGGCGCGGGCGGCCGAGGCGGCCGAGTTGGTGGCAGAGGACGCCATGGAATACGGCGACCTGGACAAGCAGTTCCAGCAATCGACCTTCGGCGCCCATTTCGTCGAGGCGGCGGTGGACGCCTACACCGGCGAGACGCGCGTGCGGCGCATGCTGGCCGTGTGCGCGGCCGGCCGCATCCTCAATCCCAAGTCGGCGCGCAGCCAGGTGATCGGTGCGATGACGATGGGCGTGGGCGCCGCGCTGATGGAGCACCTGGTGGTCGACAAGCGCGCCGGCTATTTCGTCAACCACGACCTGGCCGGCTACGAGGTGCCGGTGCACGCCGACATCCCGCACCAGGACGTGATCTTCCTCGACGAGACCGATCCGGTGTCCTCGCCCATGAAGGCCAAGGGGGTGGGCGAACTCGGCATCTGCGGCGTGGGGGCGGCGGTGGCCAATGCCATCTACAACGCGACCGGGGCGCGGGTGCGCGATTATCCGGTCACGCTCGACAAACTGTTGCAGAAGTTGCCCGACCTGACCGCATAAATCCAGTGGGCGAAGTTACATGAAGAATAATATAGTTGACTAACGACAATGCCATCTTTATCATGCTTTCCTCAAAGTATTGAACGATTCGAGGATACGGATGACTAAGTGGTACGGAATCACGGCTGGCATGACGGCTGTATTGGCGCTTAGCGCTTGCGGTGGTGGCAATGGCGAAGTGGCGGGCGGCGAGAGCCGTCACGCACTGGGCGGCGCGGCCCCGGCGCCCGAGCCCCTGGTCGATGCGCAGCGCCTGGCGGCGGGCCACGAACACGTGGTCGGCCTGGGCGCGGACGGCCGGGTGTATGCGTGGGGCCGCAATGACGCCGGCCAGCTGGGCACGGTTTCCGGCCGCCAGTCGGATGTGCCGGTCCTGATCGCCGGCATGAGCGGCGTCAAGGCCGTCGAGGCCGGCGCGTTCGCCACCGTCATGCTGAAGCAGGATGGCACCGTCTGGGTCTTGACCCCGCGCGGTCCGCAACTGGTTCCCGGCCTGGTCAATGTGAAAGCGATCGCCGCCGGCCAGTCGCACGTGCTGGCCCTGCAGGGCGACGGCAATGTGTGGGGCTGGGGCCGCGGCGGCAACGCGACGGGCAGCGCCACGCCCGCCGTGGTGGCCGGTCTGAGCCACGTGAAAGCCATCTCGGCGGGCCAGGACTACAGCGTCGCCCTGAAGGCGGACGGCAGCGTCTGGACCTGGGGTGTCAACCAGTTCGGCCAGCTCGGCAACGGCGGCACGGCCTACTCGGCCCAGCCGGGCGTGATCGTCGGCCTGTCCAACGTCCGGGCGGTGTCGGCCGGCGAGGTGCACGCCTTGGCGCTGAAGGACGACGGCACGGTGTGGGGCTGGGGCAACAACAGCTACGGCCAACTGGGCGGCACCATCTATTACGCCCGCAGCCCGGTCGCCGTCAAAGGCTTGCCGGTGCCGGTCGCCGGCATGAGCGGCGTCAAGTCCGTGGTCGCGGGCGCCTACAACAGCGGCGTCGTGAACTGGGACGGCGGTGTCTGGGTGTGGGGTAACAACCATTATGGCCAGTTGGGCAACGGCTCGCACCAGGTTTCCTATGCGCCGCTCAAGGTCAACGCCGTCAGCGACGCGGTGACGATGGCGATCGGCAGCGGTTTCATCTCCGTGCTGAAAGCGGACGGCGCCGTGTACTCCTTCGGCCGCAACAACTCCGGCCAGCTGGGCAACAATACCCGTGGCAACTCCAGCGTTCCAACCCAGGCCGTGGGCATAGGCGGCTTCGGCAACCTGAACCTGGGCGCGTCGGTGTCGCGTTAACAGCGACGGCGGTCTGGCGGGAGCGTTCATGGCCACACCCGCGGCGCCGCCCATGGCGGCGGCCGCGCCCCCGCGCGCCGGCGACCGCCTGGCCTGTTTTTGCCTGGGCCTGATGCTCAGCCTGCCGTTCCTGCAGCCCTTCCACACGCTGCCCCTCACGTCCTTCCACGCCGAATGGCTGGCCATGCTGCTCGGCCTGCTGTCCATGGCGCCCTTGCTGGCGCGTCCCGCCAGCGCGCCGCTGTACCTGCCCGGCATCGCCTGCGCCCCGGCGGCCTTGCTGCCGGTCGTGCTGCTGCAACTGGCGGCGGGCATGTTCGCCTACGCCGCCAGCGCCATCCTCCTGATGTTGTACCTGCTTTGGTGCATGGGCCTGATGCTCGCCGGGCGCAGCCTGGCCGCGTCCATGGGCCTGCCAGCCTTGATGGCGCGCCTGGCCTGGGCCGTGCTCGGCGGCGGCTTGGCGGGCGCCGTCTTCGGCCTGCTGCAGTACTTGCAATGGTGGCCGGTCTTCGGCGGCCTGATCAATCCACCCGCGGCGGTGGACCTGTACGGTGTGTTTGGCAATCTGGCCCAGCAGAATCATTTCGCCGACCACATCGCGCTGGCGATCGCCGCGGCCGGCTACCTGGCCCTGACCGGGCGCCTCGCTCCGCGCTGGTTGTGCGCCTGCGGCGCGCCGCTACTGGCGGCGCTGGCGCTGTCCGGCTCGCGCAGTGGCGTGCTCTACCTCTCGTGGCTGCTGCTGGCGGCCTTGGTGCTGGTGCCGCGTGCCGGCCTCGTTGACGCGCCTGGCGGTGGAGCTGGCGGAGGACCTGATGCCTGCCCGGAGGGGGGGGCGGGCGGCGAATCGCGTGGCGGATCGGATGGCTGGCCGGTTTGCGCGGATGACGGGCGGCGGGGTGCGCAGGGTGTGCGCCGCGTCTTGCGCTGGATGGCGGTGGGGCTGCTGGCGCTGTCGGTCGCGCTGGTCGTCGCGGCCCAACTGACGCCGCTTGGCGCCCAGTTGAGCCGCCTCGCGTCGCCCGAGGGCGCCCTTGGCCCGCGCCTGTACCTGTGGGGCCATGCGCTGCGCATGTTCACCGGCCACCCTTGGCTGGGTGTCGGTTTCGACGCCTTCGCCCACCAGCTCGAAACGCAGCTGACCGGGCCCGCCCCCTACGGCATCGACCAGTACGCCCACAACCTGCCGCTGCAATTGATGGCGGTGTCCGGCCTCGCCGGCCTGCTGGCCGTGCTGGCGCCGCTGGCGATGTTGGCGCGGCGGCTGTGGCGCGCCGCCTATAACCCCGAGCGTCTCTTCGCCTGGGGCGTGCTGGGCATCCTGCTGATCCACAGCATGCTGGAGCAACCGCTGTTCTATGCGCACTTCCTGGGCGTGGCCGCCTTGTTCGCCGGCGCCGCCGATCCGTCCGGCCGCGCGCTGCGCATGGGAACCTGGACCACCGCGCTGGGCGCGCTGGCGCTGACATTGCTGCTGGCCTTGCTGCTCAAGACGGCCGGCGAGTACCGCCAGGTGGAGACGCATTTCCACGGGGCCGGGCAGGGGGCCGCCGCGGACCCGGCCCAGCAGGCGGAGCAGCTGCGGTCCCTGCGCGCGCGGTCGCTGCTGGCGCCGCTGAGTGAACTGATCGCGCCGGAGCTGTTCGTGCCCGCCGACGCCCCGGCGGCCGCCAAGCGCGCGCTCAACGAGCGTCTGCTGCGCTTCGCGCCCACCGCCGACGTGGCGTTCCGCCATGCCGCCCTGTTGGCCGAGGAGGGCAGGATGGAGGCGGCGCAGGGGCAATTCCGGCGCGCCGCCTACGCCTATCCCGATTCCGCCGGCGCCTACCTGGGGCGCTTCCAGGCCATGGCCGCCACGGACCCCGCCACCTATGGCGCGCTCGCCGCGTTCGGCGAACGATTGCTCGTTGCGATAGTGCAACAGAAAAAATAGTCCGTTCGAACCCACTGTGGGACGCGGCTATACTGGAGCTACTAACAGTCCGCCCCCCACCCAAGCGCGGGCTGCTTGCCTGGCCCAATCTTTGCCGGATTATTGCGCACGTTCGTCGCTCGTGCTGCAGGAGGATCTGTGCGGCCCGCTATAGGCTTTTATCATAGTTTCAAATTCAAAATCACGCTTGTCGTCACCTCCATGGTGCTGATCGCGGCCATGGGTGTCGGCGGCGTTTCGCTGCTGATCGCCGAGGCGGCCATGCGCCTGGTGATCGCGCGCCAGGAACTGTCCCTGCTCACCAGCGCGGCGGCCTTCATCGACAACGACATCGACGGCAAGCGGCAATTGCTGAAATCGCTGACCGAGCAGATACCCGGCCGCGAGGTGACGCTGGACGAGGTGCAGGCCTGGCTCGAGGCGCACGGCGCCTTGCGCGACGCCTTCTTCGACGTGACCGCGTTCGACGTGTCCGGCACGTTGATCGCCAGCCTGCGTGACCGCCGCGCGAAAGGCACGATCAATATCGCCGACCGCCAGTATTTCCAGGACACCGTGCGCATGCGCGAGGGCCTGATTTCCACCCCCTTCAAGAGCCAGTTGTCCGGCAAGCCGGTGATCGTGATCACCCAGACGTTGGAGAACGCCAGGGGCGAGCTGATCGCCGTGCTGGTCGGCGCCATCGACCTGCAGCGGCCCTCGTTCTCGGCCCAGCTGGACGTGCTGCGCTCCAACGGCGAGGGCTACCTGTTCATCGTCGGCAGCGACCGCACCATCATCCATCATCCGAACAAGGACCTGATCCTCAAGCCCGTGGAGCGCGACGAGGATTCGGTGATGGACGCGGTGCTGAAGACGCCGGAGGGCTGGCAGGACAACCTGCTGGACGAGGGTGAGCTCAGCCTGGTCGCGCACAAGCGGCTGCGCACGGTGGACTGGACGATAGCGGTGTCCTACCCGACGCGCAGCGTGTTCGCGCCCATGGCGACCGTGCGCCTGCGCGCGCTGGCCGCCGCCTCGCTGCTGACGCTGCTGGCGGCGCTGTTCGGCTGGGCGCTGACCAAGGCGCTGCTGCGCCCGCTGGAGACGCTGCACGGCCACGTCGAGGACATCAGTTCCGGGGCCTCGGACATCAAGGTGTTCGACGTGGTTGACGAGGACGAGTTCGGTTCGCTGAGCAGGGCCTTCTTCGCCCTGTCCCAGCACCGCGCGCGCGCCGAGCAGGCGCTGCACCGGCTGGCCACCACCGACGCGCTAACGGGCATCAACAATCGCAGGATGTTCGACGAGTTCTTCCCCATCGCGCTGTCGCGCGCGTCGCGCGCGGGGCAGCAGGTGGGCCTGGCCTTCCTCGACGTGGACCATTTCAAGCGCATCAACGACGAGTACGGCCACGCGGCCGGCGACGCGGTGCTGGTGGAGTTCGCGCGCAGGCTGGAGCGCACCGTGCGCTGCACGGACACGGTGGCCCGGCTGGCGGGGGACGAGTTCGTCATCGTGTTCGAGCAACTGCCGTCGAACGCGGAAGTGAATCTGCTGGGGCGCAAGATCCTGGAGGCGATGGCGGCCCCGTTCCTGGTGGGCGGGCGCGAACTGCTGGTGACCACCAGCATCGGCATCGCGCTGACCACGAGCATGCCGGCGGCCGCCGACGACGTGATGCGCGCGGCCGACCAGGCGCTGTATGGCGTGAAGGCGGCGGGGCGCAACGGCTTCGCCGTCAATCACGCCGGCGCCGAGCGCCTGCTGCGTGTGCGGGGCTTGCCCTAGGCCACTCGGCTCAGCCCGGTCCGCCGCGCGCCTGCAATGCGCCGTCCGCCACGCGGTCGTCGGCGACCCGGCGTGCCTGCGGTTTGGTCAATACACGCAATATGGTTTCGGGCGGCACGCCGTGGGCGGCCATATGCGCCCAGGCGATCGCGCATCCATGCTTGTTGTCAATTTCGATACCACGGCGTATCACTTGCACCGTGTGGGTGTCCAAACGAGAATTCCAGGTCATGGCGGTCTCTATGCTAGCGGGCCGCAGGGATGTGGGGGCCGGGGTAATGGTCGCGCGGGGGAAGGGCGCTGGAAGGTGACGCGTGCACAATGTTACATAATTTCAGCGGCGCCGTCATTGAAGTTAACAATCAAACTTCCAAGTTGATAGGTTCGCATTTTCAGCTGTTCGACGCGATCGGCAGGATGATGCGGATGCGTCCGGGCGCGTCGGGGTCCGGGGTGGCCGAGGACAGCACGCCGCCCAGCCGGTCGCAGGCCTCGCGCGTGTCCGCCAGTTGCGGCGTGCCGTCGCCGCTCGTCGCCGCCATGGACCCGGCGGACCCGTCCGCCGGGGGCGCCACGATGCGGATATCGAGCAGTTCCCCGTCCGCCGTGACCTCCAGCTCCAGCGTGCTTCCCGGCGCGCCCTGCTGGCTGGCGTGCCCGATGGCCGCCGTCATGCCGCTGGCCAGCAGGTCGCCGCCGCGGCTGATCATGATCTCCGGCGCGCACGACACCCGCAGCGTCTGGCCGCGCGAGGCGATCAGGGGCGCGGTGTCCCGCAAGACCTGGTCGATGACGTCGCCGGCCGGCATCATGGCGGGACGCCACGCGCAAACCCTGGTCGGCTCGGCCGGCTGCTCCATCAGGTCGGAGGCGACGTCGGACATCAGCCGCACTTGGCGCTCGAGCACGTCGGCGATGCGTTCGACCGGGCCTGCCGTGGCGATGTGGTGCAGCACGTGGGTGGCGGACAGGATGGCCGACAGGGGATTGCGCAACTCGTGGGACAGCTGGCTGAGCACCTGGCGCCGGGAGGCGTCGGCGCGGACCAGCGCGTCCTCCAGCTCCCTGGAGTCGGTGATGTCGACATCGACGCAGAACACGCCCAGCACATCGCCGCCGGGCCCCAGCGCGGGCTGGGGGTAGGACAGGATCAGGCGTTTCGTGCCGTCGGGCCGTTCCACCGCCAGTTCCACGCCGTCTGCGAGGTCGGCCGTTCCCGTCGCCAGCGTGGCGGGGGTCTCGTCCGGCCCCAGCTCGCCGCCGTCGGCGCGCAGCAGCCGGTGCGCGGCCTGGAAGCGTCCGTCACCGTCGCGTTCGGGCGCCGCGCCCCACAACTGGGCGGCGGCCTCGTTGAAGCAGACGATGACGTTGTTCAGATCGCAGCAATAGGCGGGCACCGGCAGGCTGTCGATCACGCCATGGTGTTTGCACTCCAGCCAGCCCGTCCGGCTATCCGGCGTGAACATGACCAGGCCCGGCCGGTCCGGGGCGTTCATCGCGGCACCTCGCGCAGCACGGCTGGGGGATGGAATCCGGGCGAAAACAGGCCGCGCGGGGTGATGTTTTGATATGTTCGATGAGTGGACATGGCCAAACCCGCTTTGGTGAGTGTCGTTAGCACCATTGGACACGATGGCGGCGACGGCCGCCGTCGGCGCGCGCCTGACACCCGCGTAGGCCTAGCGCCCGCCAGGGCGTGGCCCCGCCCTTACAAGACGCGGCAGGCAACGTCGAAATGACAGAAAATGATTTGTCGAATGATAGAATGATTGATTAATCCGGAAAGTGCCTCTATACTGGGTCCAAGTTGTATGACGACCGATAACCACGAAAGGCAATCATGACCTCCATTCCCAGCAACGCGGCCAACGGCGCACCCGTCATTACGGAAGTCCGCGTCATCCCCGTCGCCGGCCGCGACAGCATGCTGCTCAACCTGAGCGGCGCGCACGGCCCGTATTTCACCCGCAACCTCGTGATCCTGACCGATAGCTCGGGCAACACCGGCGTGGGCGAGGTGCCGGGCGGCGAGGCGATCCGCAAGACGCTGGAGGACGCGCGTCCCTTGCTGGTGGGCCAGCCGATCGGCAATTACAACGGCCTCCTGAACAAGGTGCGCACGGCGTTCGCCGAGCGCGACGCGGGCGGACGCGGCAACCAGACCTTCGACCTGCGCATCGCCATCCACGCGGTGACGGCGCTGGAAGCGGCCCTGTTGGACCTGCTGGGCAAGTTCCTCAACGTGCCGGCCTGCGCCTTGCTGGGCAGCGGCCAGCAGCGCGAGCAGGTGGAAGTGCTGGGCTACCTGTTCTACATCGGCGATCGCGGCGTGACCGACCTGGAATACAACAGCGAGCCGGACGCCGCGGACGCGTGGAGCCGCTTGCGCCACGAAAAGGCGCTGACGCCGGAATCCGTGGTGCGCCTGGCCGAGGCCGCGTATGAGCGCTACGGCTTCAACGACTTCAAGCTGAAGGGCGGCGTGCTGCGCGGCGAGGAGGAGATCGAGGCGGTGACGGCGCTGGCCGAACGCTTCCCGAACGCGCGCATCACGCTGGACCCGAACGGCGGCTGGCTGCTCAAGGACGCCATCCGCCTGTGCCGCGACCAGCACCACGTGCTGGCCTACGCGGAAGACCCGTGCGGCGCGGAGAACGGCTACTCGGGCCGCGAGGTGATGGCCGAGTTCCGCCGCGCCACGGGCCTGCCGACCGCCACCAACATGATCGCCACCGACTGGCGCGAAATGGGCCACGCCATTCAGCTGCAGTCGGTCGACATCCCGCTGGCCGACCCGCACTTCTGGACCATGCAGGGTTCCGTGCGCGTGGCGCAGATGTGCGACGAATGGGGCCTGACCTGGGGCTCGCACTCGAACAACCACTTCGACATCTCGCTGGCCATGTTCACCCACGTGGCGGCCTCCGCGCCCGGCAAGATCACCGCCATCGACACGCACTGGATCTGGCAGGACGGCCAGCGCCTGACCAAGGCGCCGCTGCAAATCGTGGACGGCAAGATCGCCGTGCCGGCCAAGCCCGGCCTCGGCGTCGAGCTGGACATGGACGCCATCGAACAGGCGCACCAGCTGTACCGCGACAAGGGCCTGGGCGCGCGCGACGACGCCATCGCCATGCAGTACTACATTCCTGGCTGGAAGTTCGACAACAAGCGTCCCTGCTTCGTGCGCTGATGACGTGAAAATGATGCGGGGGTGGAGTGGCCGCCGCACCGTTCGAAAGTTTGATTGCGCAAGCGGCACCCGCTGATATACTCTAATTAAGTCGTATGATGACTGATGACTACTACAAAGGGAGATAAAATGAAGATCAAGCAACTGTTGTCCGGGCTGGCCGTGGGTTTGGCGATGTCCGCGAGCGTGCACGCCGCCTATCCTGAAAAGGCGATCACGGTGGTGGTGCCGTTCCCGGCGGGCGGTTCCTCCGACGCCATCGCCCGCGCGATCGGGCCGAAAATGGTCCAGCGCCTGGGCCAGCCATGGGTGGTCGACAACCGTCCCGGCGCGACCGGCGCCATCGGCGGCGGCATGGTCAAGCGCGCCGCGCCGGACGGCTACACCATCCTGGTCGCGTCCATCGGCGTGTATTCCGTCAATCCCATCCTGCAAAAGACGCTGCCGTACGATCCGTCCAAGGACTTCGATCTGCTGACGGTGGCCGTGCAGGCGCCCAACGTGCTGGTGGCCACGCCCAAGTTCCCGGCCAATAACATGGCCGAGCTGCTGGCCTATATGAAGAAGAGTCCCGGCAAGGTGACCTTCGCCAGTTCCGGCTCCGGCAGTTCGGACCACCTGACCGCGGCGCTGTTCTGGCAGAAGAGCGGCACCAGCGGGCTGCACGTGCCCTACAAGGGCGGCGGTCCCGCGATGACGGACCTGCTGGGCGGCCACGCCGACGTCTCCTTCGTCAACATCAACACGGCGCTCAGCCACATCAAGGCCGGCAAGCTGAAGGTGCTGGCGGCGACCGGCGACAAGCGCCCGGCCGTGCTGCCCAACGTGCCGACGCTGGCCGAATCCGGCATCGAAGGCGTGGACATCTATTCCTGGCAGGGCATCGCCGCGCCCAAGGGCCTGCCCAAGGACGTGAAGGACAAGCTGCACACCGCCATCGTCGCCTCCCTGAACGACCCGGAGATCAAGAACAAGCTGGTGGAGCAGGGCTTCGAGGTGGTCGCCAACACGCCGGAGCAGTTCACCAAGTTCCAGGCGCAGGAGCTGGCGCGCTGGAAGGCCGTCATCCAGGCTGGTAACATCACGGCAGACTAAGGCCGTCTTCCAGGCCGACTCCACGGCCAACTCCCAAACGCATGCCATACACGGTTCCGCCAGACGCATCCCCTCCCGCCGCCGATCCCGACCTGTCGGCATTGGCGCCGCTGCGCAATCCGGTGTACCGGATGCTGTGGGGGATCTGGTTGACCGCGAACATCTGCATGTGGATGAACGACGTGGCCGCGGCGTGGATGATGACCACGCTCTCGGCCTCGCCGCTGCTGGTGGCGCTGGTGCAAAGCGCGTCCACGCTGCCGGTGTTCATGCTCGGTCTTCCGAGCGGCGCGCTGGCCGACATCCTGGACCGGCGCCGCTACTTCCTCGTCACCCAGTTCTGGGTGGCCGGCGTGGCGCTGCTGCTGTGCGCCGCCGTGCTGCTGGATGCGATCACGCCCGGCATGCTGCTGGCGCTGACCTTCGCCAACGGCATCGGCCTGGCGATGCGCTTCCCGGTGTTCGCCGCCATCGTGCCGGAACTGGTGCCGCGCGGCCAGCTGCCCGCCGCGCTGGCGCTGAACGGCGTGGCGATGAACGCGTCCCGCATCGCCGGGCCGTTGATCGCCGGCGCGTTGATCGCGGGCGCGGGCAGCGTCTATGTGTTCGTGCTGAACGCCGCGCTGTCGCTGGCCTGCGGCGTCGTCATCATGCGTTGGCGGCGCGAGCACGTGCCCAGCCGCCTGGGGCGCGAGCGCCTGCCCAGCGCGATACGGGTGGGCGTGCAGTACGTGCGCCAGTCGGCGCGGCTGAAGGCCACGCTGCTGCGCACCGCCGTGTTCTACCTGCACTCGATCGCCGTGCTGGCGCTGCTGCCGCTGGTGGCGCGCGCCCTGCATGGCAGCGGCGCCGGCGGCTTCACGCTGCCGCTAGCCAGCATGGGCGGCGGCGCCATCGCCGGCGCCTTGCTGCTGCCGCGCCTGCGCCGCGCCGCCTCGCGCGACGCGCTGCTGGCCGGCGCCGCCATCGTGCAGTCGCTGGCCATGGCGGCGGTGGCGACCAGCCGCGAAATCTGGCTCAGCGCGCCCACCATGTTCTGCGCCGGCATGGCGTGGATCATCGCCGCCAACCTGCTGACGGTGGCGGTGCAGCTGTCCCTGCCCAACTGGGTGCGGGCGCGCGGCATGTCCGCCTTCCAGATGACGATGATGGGCGCCAGCGCTGCCGGCGCCGCCCTGTGGGGGCAGGTGGCCACCGTGTACAGCGTGCAGGCCAGCCTGCTGTGCGCCGCCGCCTCCGGCGCGGCGGCGATGCTGCTGGTCCAGTGGCTGGCGCCGGACCTGAGCGGCGAGGAGGACTTGACGCCGACGGACGCCTTCAAGGCGCCCGAGATCGGCGCCGCCGCGTCGGCCGGCCATGTGCAAATCACCGTCGACTACCGCATCGATCCCACGCGCGCCGAGGAGTTCCGCGCGCTGATGCTGGAAAGCCGGCGCCGCCGCCTCAGCCAGGGCGCGCTGGCCTGGGAACTGCTGCGCGACGCGGCCGATCCCGCGCACTACATCGAGCGCATCGTCGACGAATCCTGGACCGAGCACCTGCGCCGCTTCGACCGTGTGACGCGCGCCGACGTGTCCCTGCGCGACCGCAAGTTCGCCTATCACCTCGGGCCGAATCCGCCGCTGGTGACGCGCTGTTTCATCGAGAACCTGGACGCTTGACCGCGGGCCTCGACTTGGTGGATTGACAATTGCCGGTACAATTGAGTTTTTCATAACTCGATTCCGTCATGAATCCGATCAAAGTAGGCTTGTTGGGCGTTGGTGTGGTTGGTTCCGGAACCTTCAATGTTTTGAAGCGCAACCAGGAAGAAATCCGTGGCAGGGCCGGGCGCGGGATTGAAATCGTCATGGTTGCGGCGCGCGACGTGGCGCGCGCGAAGGCCATCGTCGGCGACGACGTGGACGTGGTCAACGACCCGCTGCTGGTGGTGAACCATCCGGACATCGAGATCGTGGTGGAAGTCATCGGCGGCTGCACCGTCGCCAAGGATCTGGTGCTGAAGGCCATCGCCAACGGCAAGCACGTGGCCACGGCCAACAAGGCCCTGCTGGCCGAGCATGGGGGCGAGATCTTCGCCGCCGCGCGCGAGCGCTCGGTCGCCGTCGCCTTCGAAGGGGCGGTCGCGGTCAGCATCCCCATCATCAAGGCGCTGCGCGAAGGGCTGTCCGGCAACCGCATCGAATGGGTGGCGGGCATCATCAACGGCACCACCAATTTCATCCTGTCCGAGATGCGCGACAAGGGACTCGCGTTCGACGTCGTGCTGAAGGAGGCGCAGCGCCTGGGCTACGCCGAATCCGATCCCACCTTCGACATCGAGGGTATCGATGCCGCGCACAAGGCCACGCTGCTGGCGGCGATCGCCTTCGGCATTCCGGTGCAGTTCGACAAGGCGCACGTGGAAGGCATCACCCGGCTGGACCAGGCCGACATCGCCAACGCCGAGCGGCTGGGCTACCGCATCAAGCTCCTTGGCATCGCCAAGCGCACCGATGCCGGCATCGAACTGCGCGTGCATCCCGCGCTGGTGCCGGCCAGGCGTTTGATCGCCAACGTGGAGGGATCCATGAACGCCGTCATGGTGAAGAGCGACGCGGCCGGGGTGACCATGTATTACGGCGCGGGCGCGGGTTCCGAACAGACCGCGTCGGCGGTGATCGCCGACCTGATCGACATCACCCGCCTGGCCACGGCGCAGCATGAACACCGCGTGCCCTACCTGGCCTTCCAGCCGCACGCGATGGCGCAAACGCCCATCCTGCCGATGGCCGAGATCCGCACCGGCTACTACCTGCGCATCCAGGTGCGCGACCAGCCGGGCGTGCTGGCCGACATCACGCGCATCCTGGCCGGCCACGGCATCTCCATCGACGGCATGCAGCAGAAGGCGCCGGCGGAGCGCGAGCGGACCGAGATCATCATGCTCACGCACCAGACGCGGGAAAAGAACATCCTGGCCGCCATCGCGGACATGGAGGCGCTGTCCACGGTGCCGGCGCCGGTGACCATGCTGCGGGTGGAGGAGCTGGCCTAGGTTTGCCGGATGGCCGGTTTTACATCCCCGGCGCTGGCACCTCGGGGATCTGGTTGCGCAGGCTCAGGTTGAGCAGGTTCCAGCCCTTGATGACGGAGATGGCATAGCCCATCTCGGCGACTTCGGTCTCGTTGAAATGCTCGCGCAACTCGGCGTAGGCCGTGTCGGTGTCGTCGCGGTGGGCCAGGGCGTTGACCGCTTCGGCCCAGCCCAGGGCGGCGCGTTCGCGGGCGCTGAAGAAGGGCGCCTCGCGCCAGCCGGCGATGGCGTTCAGGTGGCGATAGTCGGCGCCTTGCTTGACCAGGTCGCGCCAGTGCATGTCGATGCAGACGCCGCAACCGTTGATCTGCGATACGCGCAGGTTGATCAGTTCCACCAGTCGCGCGCCGAGCGAGCTTTGCTTCACGGTGGCGGACAGGTTGACCATCGCCTTCAGGCTGGCGGGAGCGAGTTGGAAGAAGGGAACGCGTGCGGTTTGGCTCATGATGTGGCTCTTTCGGTAAGTTGGGAAGGCACCCTGTGTGCCTTCCATACCGATAAGACGCCCCGGGCGAGCGGGTTGTGACAGTTTTTTTGAAAATAATCTCAGAAGGATCTGGTTTGAGTGTTTCAGCTTGCCAAGGTGGTCGCGATTTGCGACCACCTTGGCATTCTCCTCTGCCGTGAGGATGAACAGGTCAAACCGGCAGCGCGCTGGTGGTGACGGACGCCTCGTTGATCTCCTCGGCGACGATCGCCGTGGCTTCATCGTTGGCGCCCATCAACTGCACCATGGCGCGCTGCTGGACCTCGGCGGCGTTTTGCGCCAGCGCGGACATGCACGACTGCGGCGCATCCATCCAGGCGCGCGCCAGATGGTCCTGGATGATGCGCATGGAACTGGTCCACAATTCCTGCGATGCCTGCTGCATGGACTGGTGGTAGACCGAACCGATCCGGGCCCACATGTCGGCGATCGGCTGGCCCGCGCCCCAGTTGTACGTGACTACGGAAGGAGTTGGAAAGAAGGCTGGATACATGATGGTTCCCCAAGAGAAGACTTCGGTGGTGGGCGCTAGGTCGTGCTTGTGCATCGCACAACAAAAGTATAGTTGAGCCACCGAGCGGGGGGCGCCCGCGAGCCGTTTAGTAGCTGAGCGGCGTCAATACAATGCCTTGAGATTCAGGCTGATCCGGCGCGGCGCGCCTTGCATGAAGTAATCGAAGCCGAAGCCTGCCAGGCTCAGCGCGTACACGTCGTAGTGTCGGTCCAGCAGGTTGCTGACATTGGCGGTCACCGTGTAGCGTCCGCTGCTGTCGCTGACGGCGGCGCGCGCGTTCAGCAGGCCGTAGCCCGCCTGCCTGATGCGCTCGTAGCCGGGCCGGTCGTTGTAGGCGCTGTACCATTGGCGGCCCTGGGCGCTGCCGGCGAGGCTGAGTTCGACCAGTCCGCCGGACCTTGTGCGGGTGCGGTAATCGATGGCCGCGTTGAACTTGGCCTTGGGCGCGGAGATCAGCTCGTTGCCGCTGAGCCGGTCGGCGCCCAGCTCCAGTTCCGTGTATTCGGTGTCCATCAGGTTCAGGCCGGCCGCGAAGCGCCAGGCGTCGCTGGGGCGCCAGGTCAGCTCCGTCTCCAGGCCGTGGATGCGCGCCGCGCCGGCGTTCAGCAGCATGGTGGAGGCGCCCACCACGTTGATGAACTGCTGGTTGCGGTAGCGGTAGGCGTAGGCCGCCGCGTTCAGGCGCAGCTTGCGCTGCAGCCATTCCGATTTGAAGCCCACCTCCAGCCCGCGTATGGTCTCCGGCTTGGTATAGCCTTTGCTGACCACGGTGTCTGGCGAATAAAACAACCCTGGGTTAAACGTGCCGCTGCGAAAGCCATTGCTCGCGTGGGCGTACAGCATGGCGTTGTCGTTGAGCTGGTAGTCCATGCCCAGCTTGCCGGACCAGTTGTGCTCGCGCTCGGCGCGCAGCGGGCCGGAGGCGGTGGTGTAGGGGCCCACGAGGTAGCGGCCGCCCATGCCGGGCGGCAGGAAGGCCGCTTCGATACCCGTCGTGTTGCCGGGCACCCAGCTGCCCACCGGCACGCCCGCGGCGGTGCGCTGAGAGACGTTGATGTAGTCCAGGTGATTGTTGTCCACCGTGTAGCGCAGCCCCAGGTCGGCCGCCAGCTTGTCCGTGAGCTGGTAGCGGCCTTGCGCGTAGGCGGCGCGGCTTTCCTCGCCCTTGTTCATGCTGTGGCTGACCACGCCGTAGCGGTTGAGCAGCGCGGCCAGCGCCGGGTCGAGCGCCTGCACCAGCGGCAGCGGCGTGTCGAAGAAGCGGTAGGTGTTGGCCATGGCCTTGCGTTCGCGTCCGTAATAGACGCCCGCGATCAGGCTGAAAGGCCCGCCCCAGTTGGATTCCATGCGCAGGTCCTGCGAGACGGCGCGTCCGTCGAAGCCCCAGTCCGGTTCGATCAGCGACTGCGGGCTGCCGTCGCCGTCGGCCTCCAGGCGGTAGCGCGTGTCGTACCAGGAACTGAGGGCGATCACGTTGAAGGCACCGGCGGCGTACTTGAAGCGCGCGCTGGCCATGTCCAGGTCCACCAGCGCCTTGCCCACGTGGTTGGCCTCCGTTTCCAGGTAGCCCATGCCGGGCGGGCGCGTGTAGCCGGCGAGGTTCAGCTTGCCGGCGCCGGGGATGGCGTGGATGCCTTCCATGCGCGGCGGATTGGTCAGCGGCGCGCTGTGGCTGTGGGTGAACTTGAACAGGGCGTCCAGCTTGTCGCCCAGCCGGGCGGTGAGGCTCACGCGCATGGCGAGACGGTCGGTCTGCGCCATCGTGGGGCCGATGCGGTTCTTGATGTAGCCGTCGTCGCGTTCATGGTCGAGCGCCGCGCGGATGGCCAGCGTGCCGGGCAGCAGGGCGGTTTCGCCCGCGAGGAACACGCGGCGCGCGCCGTAGTCGCCCACGCCCAGCCGCGCTTCTCCGCTGGCCGGCGCATCCACCGCCGCGCTGCGCGACAGCACGTTGATGGCGCCGCCGGTGGTGTTCTTGCCGTACAGCGTGCCTTGCGGCCCCTTCAGCACCTCCACCCGCTCCAGGTCGAAAAAGCCCAGGCCGTGGGTGGTGATGGCGCCCATATAGGTTTCGTCGAGGTAGACGCCGATCGGGCTGGCCTCGGTGCTGTTGAAGTCGGACATCGACACGCCGCGCAGCGAGAACACCATCTGCACGCCGTTGGACACGCTGACCTGCAGCCCGGGCACTTGCTGGTCCAGCTCCACCGTGCCGTTGATGCCGCCGCGTTCCAGTTCGCGCGCGCCCAGCGCGCTGATCGACATCGGCACCCGCTGCACCGGTTCGGCGCGCCGCTGCGCGGTCACTTCCACCACTTCCATCGGCATTTCGGCGCCCGGCGCGGCGGCGGCGGAGAGGACGCCAGCCATGGCCAGGACAGAGTGTGGGATGCGGCCGCGCTTTGACATGATGCTTGTCCAATCTTGAGGAAACGACCTCACGAGTGTACAAGGCAATTCTCCACAAATGTAACAAAGAAATGCGCTTTTGCTTCAAAAACGACGAATCCGGGCGCCTTCTCCGCTCAACGCATGCCAAGAGCGCGGTTTGTCCAAGGCAGAACGCGGCTATGCAAGCCGGCTGAACACCTCTTGCACCGCCAGCCCGCCGCCGGCGATCAGCACGCCGAAGTAGATCATGGTGGCGACATTGCCCACATAGCCCAGCAGCACGCACACGCCGTCCCGCTGCAACAGGCCGATGGCCATGAACAACAGGGCCAGCGCGGGGAAGGTGTTGCTGAACGGGATGAAGCCGAACGGCACCATCAGCAGGATGGCGCCGAGGATGAGGGCGGCGTTGTTGAGTCGTTCCATCGGTCCGTCCGCCACCAGCCACTGGATGCGGTTGGGGCGGCTCACCCGTTCTATTTTGTGCAGCCAGGACAAGGCCTTGCGCAGCACCGGGCGCAGCTTCTTGGTGCCGATGGTCTTGTGCTTGAGGCGGGCCGGTATCCACAGTTCGCGGCCGAACAGGCGGCTGACCGCGATCAGCAGGATGGCCGCGCCGAAGACGGTGCTCACGCCGGGGATGGAAACGGGGATGATGAAGACCAGTGTCAGCAGGGCGGTCAACATCAGCAAGCCATCGCCGCCGACCTTGTGTATCAGCTCGCTGAGCGTGACGCCGGTGGGTGGCAGCGAGCGTATCAGTGCGTGTAGTTTCCTGCTTATCGGTTCACTCTGCATTCGTATCCTTTTGATTCTGGTTGTGGTCGGTCGAGCTCTTTTTACCGGCGCGGCCATGGCGCAGCATGGACAGGATCACCAGCGCGAACAGCGCGCTCAGCACGGCGGTCGCCTCGCGCCCCATGCCCGCCGCCACGCCGACCGCGGCCGTCAGCCATACGCCGGCCGCGGTCGTCAGGCCGGTGATCTGGTTTTCGTTCTCCAGCTTGAGGATGGCGCCGGCGCCGATGAAGCCGATGCCGGCCGTCACCCCCTGCAGCACGCGCGACAGGTCGGAGACCGCCATGCCGGCCTGCAGGGGGATCAGCACGAACAGCGCCGAGCCGAGCGAGACCAGCATATGGGTGCGCAGCCCGGCCGAGGCGCCGACCGATTCGCGCTCATAGCCCAGCAGCGCCCCGAGCGCGACCGCCACCGTCAGGCGGATGCAGACGCGGGTGATGTCCGAGACATCGCCCAGGTCCGAGAATTCCTGTTCGACGGTTGCCCATATTTGCCTCCACACGACGAGCCTCCGGTAGATCGCTTCAACGGCCGAATTGTAGAGCAGTATGGGGTTTGGGTCCGCCACGGAGGTTGGCTATCGTGCAAGGACCACGAATCGAGGTCGATTGACGCGACGCCTTTGAGGGTATATATTCCTATTTGGTTATATAACTAAATGGCTACAATGCGATCCGATACTCTCGACCGTGCATTCTCGGCGCTTGCCGACCCCACCCGCCGCGCGATCGTCGCTCGGTTGGCGCTGGGGGAGGCAACGGTGACCGAATTGGCGGAGCCGTTCGAGCTATCCCAGCCTGCGATCTCCAAGCACCTGAAAGTGCTGGAAAACGCCGGGCTGATCTCCCGAGGCCGGTCGGCGCAGACGCGGCCGTGCAGGCTGGAGGCGGCCAGGCTGCGGGAGGTCTCGCAATGGCTGGACACTTACCGCGGCATGTGGGAGCAGAGCTTCGACCGGCTCGACGCGTTCCTGCGACCCCCATCTTCTGAAGGAAGGACTGAAAAATGAGCAATGAGACAGCATTCGTCATTACCCGCCAATACAAGCAGCCACTGGCCGTGGTGTGGGCGGCGTGGAGCGAAGCGGAGCGGCTGAAGCAGTGGTGGGGGCCGGCCGGCTGCGCGGTGGAGGTGCGCCGTTTCGAGTTCCAGCCGGGCGGCTTCTTCCATTACGGGATGAAATTCGACGGCGCTCCCATGATGTGGGGCCGCTTCAATTACCGCGAGATCGTGCCCCGGCAACGCCTGGTGTGGCTGAACTCGTTCGCCAACGAGCGCGGCGGTATCGCCCGCGCGCCGTTCAGCAAGTCCTGCCCGCTGGAAATCGAGAATAGCGTGACGTTCGCCGAGCGCGATGGTGTCACCACCGTCACGCTGCGCGCCGAACCCTTCGGCGAACTGGACACGGAGCGCGTGTATTTCGACGAATTGCGTCCGTCGCTGGACGTGGGCTACGGCGGCACCTTCGATCAGCTCGCCGCTTATCTGCAAACGTAGACGCCATCAGCGCGTCGCTGACGCGGCGGCCGGCTCGGGCACATGGTCGAACTCGATCAGCGTGTCGTCCGGCCATGTCTTGTCCGCCAGCCTGACCTTCAATGTGCTGGCGGTCTTGTCGAACCGTTGGGTCATCCGCCGGCCGCCGGCGCCGAACGTGACGCTATTGAAGGGGAGCGGCGCCCTGACGGCGTACTTGACTGCCTGGCGGGGATCGCACCAGTCCATTCCTCCCAGCGCGCTGAGGCCGGCGGATTTAAGGAAGCCCAACTGCTTCTTGGCGATCGCCATCGTCACCTGGCATTCCAGCCGCAGGTCGCCTATGCGCACCGCATTGGCTGGCAGGCCAGGCGTCCTCACGACCGCCTGTGGCAGGCAATCACAGTTGAATTCGCCACGGCCGCGGTTGAGTTTCAGGACGGCCTCGCCGGGATCGTCAACCATGCCGCGGCCCAGCGCAAACTGGCTCTCCGCGTCGAGTGGGATATCGACGGCGGCGTGTTCGCCCGCCAATTGCAATGCCAGGCCGCCAAGCCCGCGCGGATTGCGGATTCTGAAGCGCAGCGTCGCGGACGGAGCCAGGCCGCGCTCCGTGTCGAACGCATCCAGTCCCGCCAGCAGTGTCCGGTAGGGCCAGGTCACCGGATCCTTGATGGCCTGTATGGTGACCACCGGCAGCTCTTCCACCGGATTCCCTGCCGCCTCCTGCGCGGAGGCCTGCAAAGCCAGCAGCTGCCAGCACAGCACGCTTGCGCTTAGTCTTCTCATGTGAATTGTATTAATGGCAATGCCGGCTAGTGTGCCTGACGCCAATCGGCGCGAGTGGTCAACTTGGTGATTGTTAGGCTGAGCCGTATTGGTCGAACCGCCATCACAGTTCGCGTCGGTTTTTGCCAATGTGTACTGGGACTGTACTGGAATGGTCGGTTAGCATGGGTGCTCTTGCTTAAGGAGCCGCTATGCTGAACACACCCATGGACCTGTTGCTGCCGCTGGCGCCGTTGATGACGTTCGCCTTCGTGTCGTCGATCACGCCCGGCCCCAACAACATCATGCTCGCCTCTTCCGGAATCTGGTTCGGCTTCCGCCGCTCGATCCCGCACATGCTGGGCATTACCATTGGTTTCGGCGTGCTGCTGGCGATTTGCGCCAGCGGAATCGGCGCGCTGGTGATGGCGGTGCCGGCGCTGCAGACGGCATTGAAGACGGGCGGTTCCGCCTACCTGCTGTACTTGGCCTGGCAAATGCGCGGCATGCGCTTCGACCGCGAGGTGGAGCAGGCGCACAAGCCCATGGGCTTCATGGCGGCCGCCTTTTTCCAGTTCGCCAATCCCAAGGCCTGGATCATGGCCATCACCGGCGGCGCGGCCTTCCTGCCGCCGTACGCCCCGGTGTCGCTGGCGATCGGCGTCTACTGCCTGGTGTTCTGCGCGGTCAACCTGCCATGCATCTCGGTGTGGGTCGGCGCCGGCGCGCTGCTGCGCCGCTTCCTGGCCAATCCCTTATGGCAGAAGGTGTTCTGCGGCGTCATGGTCGTGCTGACCGTATATTCGGCGCTGGCCGTCTGGCTGTAAGGCCCGCCGCGACCTTAGCGACTGCAGCCACAGCAGCCCGGCCGCGATGGCGCAGGCGATCCACACCGACCACAAGGTGTGCGTGAGGAAGTGGGCGCCGCGCATCTGCTGCAGCCAGCCCACCGCGGCGCCGAACGCCACGCTCGCGCCGCTGGCCGCCAGCGCCGTGCGCGGCCGGTGCGGCAGCCAGAACACGCCCACGCCCACCAGCCACAGCGCGGTCGAGGCGTGGCCGCCCGGCAGGCATTTGCCCGCCTCCACCCAGGCCGGGACGTGTTCCAGCAGCCGGTAGTACTGCTGGCTGCCGCCAAAGCGTTCCAGGTCCCATGGACAGTGCGATTTGCTGGCCTGCTTGAGCAGCGAGGTGGCGGTGGGGATCAGCATCGCGCACGCGGCCAGCAAACGCAGGCGCAGGCGCCACCATGGCCGCGGGTAGCGCTTGCGCAGCAGCTGTTCGCCGGCGCATAGCAGGATGGCGATCGCGGCCAGCGCGGTCAGGGCCGACTTCAGCAAACCATGCCCAAACTGTTCCGTCAACCACGCGTGACGCCACGGGAAGGTGTGCGCGCGCGCGTCGTACATGGCGTTGGCGAGGCGCAGATCGAGGTCGGTGTACGCGCCTATCCAGAGGATCAGCAAGGCGGACGCCGTCAGCGCCGCGAGCATGGGGACGCCGGCTCGCGGCGGGAGCAAGGCGGGTGTTGCGTTATGGGGCATGCGGAGTCCGGAGATTCAAGTGTCGTGGCTGCAGGCGTGGAACAGGTCCAGGCCGGGGTTGTAGACGGCGGTGCTCACGTCGAGCAGACCTAGCACGGAGTGGAACACGTTGTCGTGCGAGAAGGACTGGCTGGCGCGTGCCGCCACGCAGCGCGTGTCCACCTTGAAGCGGTCCGCGAAACGCTCGGAGAACCACAGCATGAATGGCACGCGGCGCTGCTCGGGCGGCGAGATGAAATAGGGCGCGCCGTGCAGGTACATATTCTTCTCGCCCAGCGATTCGCCGTGGTCGGAGAAGTAGATCATGGAGGTGTCGATATCCTCGTCCTCGCTGCTTTGCTTCAGCAGCTTGATGGTCTTGTCCAGCAGGTAGTCGGTGTACAGGATGGTGTTGTCGTAGGCGGCGACGATGGACTCCTGCGTGCACTTTTCCAGGTCGTTGGTGCGGCAGACCGGTCCGAAACGCAGGAATTCGGCCGGATAGCGTTTCCAGTAGGCGGGTCCGTGGCTGCCTTTCTGGTGCAGCACCACCACCAGGTCCTTGCTGGACTCGTGGATGATCGCGGGCAGGTTTTCCAGCAGGCGCTCGTCGTAGCATTCCTCGCTGTTGCAGAGGGGATTGCCGGCCACCGGCTCGGACAGGTCCTCGTAGTCGACGCGCGCGCACACGCCCTTGCAGCCGGAGTTGTTGTCGCGCCACAGCACGCTGAAGCCGGCGTGGTTCAGCACATCGAGCAGCCCTTCCTGGCCGGCCCCCTTGGCGTCCGAGTATTCCTCGCGGCCGAAGTCGGAGAACACGCAGGGCACGGAGACGGCGGTGGACGTGCCGCAGGACGAGACGTTGCTGAAGTTGATGAGGCCGGGCTGGCGCGACAGTAGCGGATTGGTCTCGCGCGGGTATTTGTTGAGCGAGAAGTTCATCGCGCGGGCGGTTTCGCCGACCACGATGACGGTCACCGTGCGGCGGCGCTGGCCGGCCCAGGACGTGCCCTTGACGGCGTCCGTGCCGAGCGGCGCCACGGCCTGCGGCTTGGCCCATTTCTGCCGCACGTAGCCGTTGACGGCCTGGATGTAGTTGGTGGGAGTGAGCAGGAAGCGCAGTTCGCGGTGTTCGCGCACGGCCGGCGCGTAGCTCTTGAAGAACAGCAGCAGGATGGCCACCGCCAGCGCCAGCGAGCCGGCGAGGATGGCGCCGCTGACGGCCAGGTGGCGCCGGGCGGGCGCGTACTCGAGGCGCGTGCGCAGCAGCAGCAGCGACGGCAGCACGCCCAGCACGGCCATGGTGAACATCATCCGCCAGTTCAGCAGCTCGCCGGCCTCGCGCACGTCCGTCTCGACCACGTTCTGCACCATGGCCTTGTCGATCTGCACGCCGTACTGGTTCATGAAGTAGCTGACGGCCGCCGTGGCGACGAACAGCGCGATGATGACGGGCTTGGCGATGGGCTTGAAATTGACCAGGCTAAGGCAGGCCGTGAAGGCGAACACCAGCATCAGGAAGGTGGCGGCCAGCAGCGGCAGCGTGCCGGCGGACGTGCCGCCCACGGCGAGCGCGAAGCGGCTCCAGAAGCTGTGGTTGAAGGCGGCCACCAGGAACAGGGACGCCAGGAAGGGCAGGTAGTACGCGCGCAGGCGGGGGGCGGGGAGGTGGTTCACGGCTATTCTGGCTCGGCGTGCAAATGCAGGAGCATGCAAAATAGCAATACGGGGATGAACTGCGCGTCAAATGGGCGTTAAGATTTTGTGAACAGGCCGGTCCGGGTGACCGGCCTGTCAAGCCGCCTGGGACCTTAGAACTGGTAGCCGCCCCTCACATAGTAGAAGGCGCCGTTGATGCCGAACGGCGAGAAGCTCGGCAGCACGAAGGCGTGCGAATAGCCTTGCGCGACGGCCTTGTCCGGGTAGCGGTTGAACAGGTTCTTCACGCCGGCGCTCAGGGTGAAGGCGGAGCTCACGGCGTATCCCGCCTCGATGTCGACGATGGTGGCCGGCGCGATGCGGTTGGTGTGGTATGGCGCGCCGCCGGTGTCGGGGTCGACCACGGTCAACTGCGTGGCGCCATAGCGCGTCGCGCGCAGGTTGGCGGTCCAGTCGCCGTTGAAGTAGTTCGCTCCCAGGATCAGCTTGGCCTTGGGCGTCGCCTCGATGATCGCCGACGCCGCCGCCGGACTCAGGCCGGCGGGGCGGTGGATGGCGGTGATCGTGTTGCGGTTCAGGTTCAGGCCCGCGCTCCACTTGACCGCCCCCAGGGCGCCGTAGTTGCTCGAATACGTCGCCGTCGCGTCGACACCGCGCGAGCGGGTGTCGGCGCCGTTGGTCAGGTAGCTGACCGTGGCGCCGCTGATACTCGGATCGAGGACGGCGCCGTGCGCCACGATGGCGGCGTTGGGGCCGGCGCCCTGCAGCACGCCGGAACCGATAATGCGGTCGCGGATGGCGATCTGGTAAAAGTCGGCGGTGACATTCAGGCGCGGCGCGAGCGTGGCGACGATGCCGACGCTGATGTTGGTCGACTTCTCCGGTTCCAGGGCTTTGGCGCCGGCCAGCGCCGCCGCCGCCGAGTTGGTTGGCAGCAGCACGTCGGCGTAGGTCGGGCCGACGTTGGTGGCCGAGTAGAATTCCTCCTGCAGGGTCGGCGCGCGGAAGCCGTTGCTCACCGTGCCGCGCACGGCGAACGTGGGCGACACCTCGTAGCGGCTGGTCAGTTTGCCGTTCACCGTGTTGCCGAAGTCGCTGAACTTTTCGGCCCGCGCGGCCACGTTGATTTGCCATTGCGGGCTCAGGCGCGTGCCCAGGTCGACATAGGCGGCGAGGTTGCGGCGGCCATGGGTGCCGGCGTCGCTGAGGGCGTAGCCCAGGAAACCGTCGGGACCGAAGTCATAGCGCGACGCCGGGTCGCCCGCGCCCAGGGAGTACGACTCGCGCCGCCATTCCATGCCCAGCGCCACCGACAGCGGAGCGCTCCAGCCGAGGTCGAACGATTTGCCGAAGTCGGCGTTGTTGGTCCACTGCGAGAAGGTGTAGGAGCCGCAGTAGAAGACGCTCGGCGAACTGCCCGTGTCGCGCAGCAGCGGACGGTTGACGGAATGCTCGGTGCCGATCTCCATATAGTCGCGGCCATAGGTCGAGCTCAGGTCCCAGCGCCAGCCGGAGGCGGCGACGCCCTTGACGCCCACGGTCAAGGCGTAGTCGTCCTCCTTCACCGTTTCCAGCGGCGAAAAGCCCATCGGGTACATGGCGGGCGCCTTCTCGGGCGTGCGCCAGTTCTGCCAGCTCTCGGAATCGCGGTGCGCGGCGGTGGCGATGGCATACACTTCGGCGCCGCCGCCCAGGCGCAGGCCCGCGTTGACGCCGGCGTTGGCGAAGCGGCTCTTCGGGTCGCCGCTGATCCGGCTCGGAAAGGGTTCCGAACTCGGCGAGCGCGGCACCAGCGGCGTGCCGAAGCCGCGCGTGGTGACCAGGTCGGCGCCGGTCTGGTTGGTGAAATCGTGGTCGCGCACCTGCGCCGACAAGTGGAGGTAGCCGTCCTTGCCGAGCGCGAAACCCTTGTTGATCGACAGGTCGCGCGTCAGACCCTGGTGCTCGCGGTGGGGGTTGACCTTGCTGTCGCCGTGCTGGCCGATCAACAGGCTGAGCCCGCCCTCGCTGGGGGAGGATTTGAGGATGATGTTGACCACGCCGGCGATCGCGTCCGAACCGTACTGGGCCGCCGCGCCGTCCTGCAGGATCTCGATGTGATCGACGGCGGAGACCGGAATCAGGTCCAGGTCGGCCGGCGAGGTGTACTGGTTCGGGCCGTTGTCGGCGGCGATGCTGGCCGTGTTGTGGCGGCGCTTGCCGTTGACCAGCACCAGCACATGGTTCGGGCTCAGGCCGCGCAGTTGCACGGAGCGGATCATGTTGCCGATGTCGCCGCCGACCGATTGCGAATTGTAGGAAGGAACCAGCGCGGTCATGGCGTCGAACAGGTTGCTGGCGCCGGTCTCGGCCAGCTCGGCGGCGCTCACCACGGAGATCGGCGCGGCGCTGTCGCGCAAGCGGGTGCCGGCCTTGCGGGTGCCGGTCACGATCACCTTTTCCAGGGCCGCGGCCTGGGAGGCCTCGGCCTTCGATTCGGTGGCCGGCGCGTCCGGCGCCTCGGCCAGCGCGGCCGGGCTGCCGAACACGGCCGCGATCGCGAGTGCCAGGACGGTGGGCGCGTGCCGCTTGCATTCAATTTGTTGCATCAAAGTTCTCCCTGTTATGTTTTATAAAATGATGAATCGCGGTCAAGATTAGACCACCGGGAGCGGGATACAAACGGCTGGGTATCGGCGACGTTGAGGCATATTCGACCGTATTGGGACACGATCGCGACACAAGCTGCGGGCGCCGCCATCGGACGCGTGGTGCGGGGGAATCCCGCGCGCCGGGCGCGCGGGAGGGGGGCGGGAAGGTCGGGCGGAATCAGGCAGCTTGGGCGGCGAGGTCGCTGAAACGGCCAATATGGTAGGGCTCGATGGGCGTCGAGGTGGCGCCGGTGGCGATCAGCTCGGCCATCACGTCGCCCACGCCGGGGCCCAGCTGGAAGCCGTGGCCGCAGAAGCCGAACGCGTAGTGCAGGCCGCTGACCCGGGCGCTGGGGCCCATCACCGGCTTGTCGTCGCGCATATAGCCTTCGATGCCGCTCCACACGCGGATGATGTTCAGCTTGGACACCACCGGCGCCAGCCGCGCCATCTGGCGGAACTGCGCCAGCGTGTGCTCGGGCAGCACGTAGGCGCGGCGCGTGTCGGGATTCGCCGGGCCGCGCCCGCAGCCGCCGAACACGATGTTGCCGCGCTTGACCTGCCTGAAGTAGAGCGAGGTCTGGATCGACGGCACCGCCACGCCGATCGCCGGGCCGATCACATAGGGCACCGGCTCGGTCACGCCCATTTGCGGGCCGCGCACGTCCATCGGCACGTGCTCGCCGAACTGCGCGGCCATCTTGTCGCCCCACGCGCCGCTGGCCACCAGCAGCACGGGCGCGCGGTACTCGGCGCCGCCGGCGCAACTGGCGCGGAAGTCCACGCCGTCCTTGACGATGGACAGCACCTCGGTGTTTTCGATGATGTGGGCGCCGGCGCGGGCCGCCGCGCGGGCGAAGGCGGGCGCCGCGAGGCGCGGGTTGGCGTGGCCGTCCTCCGGCGCCAGCGAGCCGGCGATCACTTCCTTGCCGAGGAAGGGATAGCGCTGCCGTATGGTTTTTTCGCCCAGGATGTCGAGCGCCAGGCCGTGGTGGCGCGCCTCGCTGGCGTACTTCTCCAGCACCTCGATGTGCTGCTGGTCGTAGGCGCAGCGCAGGTGGCCGGTCTGCAGGTATTCGGCGTCCTCGCCCAGCAGTTCGGGCAGGCGCTGCCAGACGCGGTGCGCGCGGTGCGACAGGGGCAACTGGGCCATGGGGCGGCCCTGGCGCCGCACGTTGCCGAAATTGACGCCGCTGGCCTGCTGGCCGGTGAGGCCGCGCTCCAGCAGGATCACGGACACGCCGCGCTGGCGCAGGAAGAAGGCGGTGCTGGCGCCCATCAGGCCGCCGCCGACGATGACCACGTCCGCGTGGGTTGGATGGCTCATGCCTGTTCCTCCCTGGTTTGGATGGATAGGGGTTTGACGGGCGCCTGGCCGCGCAGGCGGCCCACCTGCTCCAGCGGCACCTTGGCCGCCGCCGCGATCACCTCGGCGCCGGCCTGGGCGCAATAGCGTCCCTGGCAGCGGCCCATGCCCACGCGGCTGAAGGCCTTGGCGCGGTTGGCCTCCTGCGCGCCCATCTCGTTCACGGTGCGGCGCAGCTCTCCCGCCGTGACGCATTCGCAGCGGCAGACGATGGCCTGGTCCGGCAATCGCGCCGCCTGTTCGGCGGGCCAGGGGAAGGCTTGCACCAGGCCCTGGCGGAAGCGTTCCATGCGGCGCTGCGCCTGGCGCAACTCGGCCGCGCGCGCCTCGCGCTGCTCGCGCCGGGCCTGGTGCAGGTCGTCCAGCGCCGCCATCGCTGCCAGGCGGCCCGCGTTCTCGGCGCCCTCGGCGCCCAGGATGCGCGCGCCGTCGCCCGCCAGGTAGACTCCGGGCACCGAGCTGCGGCCGTCCAGGCTCACCTCGGGGAACCACTGGCGGGTCGCGGCGTCGAAGCGGAACGCGCAGCGCGCGAGGTCGGCCAGCTGGGTTTCGGGGCGCAGATGGTAGCCCATGGCCACCGCGTCGCATTCGACGCTGTGGCGCTCGCCCCCCGCGTCTTGATAGGCCAGCGTGCGCACGCCGTCCTCGGCGTCGCCGCCGATCTCCAGCGGCGTCACGCCGGACAGCACCGGCACGCCCGCCTTGCGCAGCGCGGAGATGTAGGACATGCCCAGGCGCAGCAGCCCGGGACGGGCCAGCAGCTTGGGCAGGGCCGCCGCCTGGTGCCGCAGGCGCGAGGTGTCCAGCACGGCGGCGATGGAGGCGCCGGCCTTCAGGTACTGGTAGGCCACCAGGTAGAGCAGCGGCCCGCTGCCGAGGAACACCACGCGGCGGCCGACCGAGCAGGCCTGCGACTTGAGCGCGATCTGCGCCGCGCCCAGGCTGAACACGCCGGCCAGCTCCCAGCCGGGCACCGGCATCAGGCGGTCGGTGGCGCCGGAGCAGATCAGCAGCGCGTCGTAGGGCAGGCGCTCGTTGCGGCCGTCGCGCACCGCGTGCACCTCGCCGTCGGCGATGTTCCAGGCCAGCGTCTCGGGGCGGTAGTCGATCTTGCCGCGCAAGGCGTCGAAGCCGCGGTGCAGGCTCTCGGCGCGCGCCGCCTCGCTGCCGTACAGCGTGGCGTAGCCGCGGGTGAAGTGCGCCGGCTGGCGGCGGTAGATCTGGCCGCCGTCGCGGCGTCCCTCGTCGATGACGACGGGACGCAGGCCCGCCGCCACCAGCTCCTCGGCGGCGCGCACCCCGGCCGGTCCGGCGCCGATCACGATTACGCGAGCTTCAGCCATGCCGCCTCCGTGTTCCGTGTGATGATCTGCAGGCCGTCGCGCACCTCGGTCGAGCAGGCGCGCAGGCGTTCGCCGTCGGCGGTCCATACCCAGCAATCCTGGCAGGCGCCCATCAGGCAAAAGCCGGCGCGGCGGCCTTCGCCGAACTCGGAGGTGCGCAGCGCGCGGGCGGCGTTCAGCATGGCGACCAGCAGCGTGTCGCCTTGCAGCGCGGTGGCCGGCGCGCCATCGATGGTGAAGCTGACCGGCTCCCTGGCGGTCTCCGCCAGGCGGACAAATCGTGAATTCATGCGACTTCTTCCTCGAAACGATGTAAGGGGGATTGCATCTGGACCAGCACGGCCGGCGTGTGGTGGCACAGGATTTCGCCGCCGTTGGCCAGCCGCTGGCGCGGCGGCGCCTTGTGGGTGCACAGGCCGTCCACGCGCAGGCTGCAGCGGGACAGGAAGGTGCATAGCGGCCCGGCATCGGCATCGGCGCCGGGCGCCGAGCCCAGCGCCGGCAGCCGCGTGGCGCCGCGCGCGCACACCCCGTCCAGCCAGCCTTGCTCCAGCTTGGGCACGGACGAAATCAGCAGGTGCGAATACGGATGGAAGGGCGCCTCGCCCAGCGCCTCGCGCGGCCGCGCCTCGACCTTGCTGCCGGCGTACAGCACCACGATCTCGTCGCAGATGGCGCGCACCGTGCTGATGTCGTGGCTGATGAACATGTACGACACCTTCAGTTCGCGCCGCAGCTCGGCCATCAGGTCCAGGATGGCGGCCGCCACCACCGTGTCCAGCGCGGAGGTGATCTCGTCGCACAGGATCAGGTCCGGCTCGGCGGCGAGCGCGCGGGCCAGGTTGATGCGCTGCTTCTGGCCGCCGGACAGCTCGCCGGGCAGGCGGTTGGCGATGGCGGCGGGCAGGCGCACCAGGTCCAGCAGCGCCAGCACCCGCTTGCGGCGCGCCTCGCCCTTCAAGCCGTGATAGAAGGCCAGCGGCCGGGCCAGGATGGCGCCGATGGTGTGCGCCGGGTTGAGCGAGGTGTCCGCGTTCTGGAACACGAACTGCACCCGCTGGTGCATCTCGCGGGTGCGGCCCTGGTCGCAGGAGGGCAGGGCGGCGCCGTCCAGCAGCACCTGGCCGCGGGCGATCGGCACCATGCCGGCCACCACCCGCGCCAGCGTGGTCTTGCCCGAGCCGGATTCGCCGATCACGCCCACCGTCGCGCCGCGCGCGATGGTGAGGTTGATGTCGGTGAGGATGCGCTTGGACGGCAGGCCGTCGCGGCCGACGGGACCGTAGCCGGCCGTCAGGCCGCGTATGTCCAGCAGCGGCGGCGCGCTGCGCGTCAGCTCCGGTATCTCGATGCCGATGTCGCGCACCACCGGTTCGGCCGCCGCCAGCAGGCTGCGCGTGTAGTCGTGCGCCGGCGCCTCGAGCACCTGGGTGGTGGCGCCGTCCTCGCGGATCTCGCCGTCGCGCAGCACCACGATGCGGTCGGCCATCTGCGCCACCACCGCCAGGTCGTGCGACACGTAGACGGCGGTGGTGCCGAGCTGGCGCACCACGTCCTTGAAGGCGCGCAGCACCTCGATCTGGGTGGTCACGTCGAGCGCCGTGGTGGGCTCGTCCAGGATCACCAGCGCCGGGTCGGTGATGAAGGCCATGGCCGCCATCACGCGCTGCAGCTGGCCGCCGGACACCTGGTGCGGATAGCGCGAACCGAGCCGCTCGGGGTCCGGCAGGGCCAGGGCGCGGAACAGCTCCACCGCCTTGGCCTCGGCCTGGGCGCGCGGCATGGTGTGGTGGATGGCGGCGCTCTCCACCACCTGGTCCATCAGCGTCTTGGACGGGTTGAAGGCGGAGGAGGCGCTTTGCGCGATATAGGCCACGGTGCGCCCGCGCAGCGAGGACAGGCCGTCCTGGTTCAACTCCAGCACCTGCAGTTCGCCCACCCGCACCGAGCCGCCGGCGATGCGGCAGCCCTGGCGCGCATAGCCCATCAGCGACAGCGCGATGGTGGTCTTGCCGGAGCCGGACTCGCCGATCAGGGCCAGCACCTCGCCCTGGTTGATGGCGAAGTCCACCCCCTTCACGATGGGGAACTCGACGCCGTCGTCGTTGCGCGCGACCACGCGCAGGCCTTGTACTTGCACTAACGGTTTCATCATGCGTCCTTCCGCTTGCCGCGCAGGTTGTCGATCAGCAGGTTCACGCCGATGGTCAGCGTGGCGATGGCCAGCGCCGGCATCAGCACGGCGGGCGCGCCCTCGGGCAGGCCGCCGATGTTCTCGCGCACCAGCGAGCCCCAGTCGGCCTCCGGCGGCTGCACGCCCAGGCTGAGGAAGGACAGGCCGCTCAGCAGCAGCACGGTGAACACGAAGCGCAGGCCGAAGTCGGCCAGCACCGGCCGTATCATGTTGGGCAGGATCTCGACGCAGCCGATATAGGCCATGCCTTCGCCGCGGGCGCGGGCCGCCTGCACGAATTCCATGGCCTGCACGTTGACGGCCAGCGCGCGGGCGATGCGGTAGGCTCCGGGCAGGAAGCCGATCGCCGCGGTCAGGATCAGCACCGGCACCGAGGAGCCGAAGGAGGCCACCATCATCAGCGCGAACATCTTGCTGGGGATGGAGATCAGCGCGTCCAGCGCGCGGCTCAGGCCGGCGTCCGCCCAGCCGCCGGCGACGGCGGCGTACAGGCCGAGCAGGGTGCCGCAGCCGCTGGCCAGCACCGTCGAGGCCAGCGCCAGCGCCACCGTGTAGCGGGCGCCGTACAGGATGCGGCTGAGCATGTCGCGCCCGAGGTAGTCGGTCCCCAGCGGGAACTGGGCGCTGACGACGCCGAACACCTCGGGGTCGACGATGGCGGCGGCGTCGTGCGGCGCCATCGCCGGGCCGGCCACGGTGACGACCAGCCAGAACAGCACGATGGCCAGGCCCAGCAGGCCGGAGGGCGGCAGCGCGGACAGCAGGCGCTTGCCGGGGCGCGCCCGCGCTGGCGCGGACGGAACGGGGGTGAGGGCGGGAGTGGTCATATGTTTCGCAGCCTTGGGTTGGAGACGATCGCGCAGATGTCGGCCAGCATCACCAGCAGCAGGTAGGCGCCGCAGAAGATCATGGCGCAGGCCTGCACCAGCGGGATGTCGCGGGTGGTGACGGCGTCGATCATCAGGTTGGCGATGCCGGGATAGTTGAAGATGCTCTCGACGATCAGCACGCCCCCCAGCAGGTAGGACAGGCTGAGGGCGACCGCGTTGGCGATCGGGCCGATGGCGTTGGGCAGCGCGTGGGTGAGCACGATGCGCACCGGGCGCGCGCCTTTGAGGCGCGCCATCTCGACGTAGGGGGAGCGCAGCTGGTCGATCACGGCTGCGCGCGTCATGCGCGCCATCTGCGCCACGATCACGCAGCACAGCGTGAACACCGGCATGGCGTAGGCCTTGAGGAACTGGCCCAGGTTGACGATGTCGGCCGTGTGCGACAGCGCCGACAGCCAGCGCAGCTTGACGGCGAACAGCAGCACCGCCAGCGTGGCGATCAGGAACTCGGGCACCGACACCAGCGACACGGCCAGCATGTTCATGCCGCGGTCGAACGGCGAACCGCGGAACATGGCCGAGACGATGCCCAGCGCGAGCGCCAGCGGCACCGAGACCAGCGCGGTGGCGCCGGCCAGCACCAGGGAGCTGGGCAGGCGTTTGCCGATCAGTTCCGAGATCGGCTGGCCGTTGACCAGCGAGCTGCCGGCGTCGCCTTGCAGCATGCCGCCCAGCCAGCGCGCGTAGCGCTCCGGCGCCGGCTGGTCCAGCCCGAACTGGGCCCGCAGCGCCGCCACCGCCTCCGGCGTGGCGGCCTGGCCCAGCGATTCCTCGGCCGCGTCGCCCGGCAGCAGGTTGGTGATGCCGAACACCACCACGGAGACGATCAGCAGCGTCAGGGCGCCTATGCCCAGGCGGCTGAGCAGCAGTTTGCCTATAGTTGAATTCATCCCGGAGGCCTCAGTGTAGTTTGTCCTGCAGTTTGTAATAGGCGCCCACCAGCGGCAGGAACCACGCTTTGCCGTGATAGCCGGGGATCGCCGGCCAGTCCAGGCCGCGCCACGGATTGCTGTCGGCCTGGCCCGCCATCACCTCGGCCATCTTCTGGCCCATGTGCACCGACATCTGCACGCCATGGCCGCTGTAGCCCAGCGAATAGAACATGCCCTCGTGTTCGCCCGCCCGCGGCAGGCGGTCGGCCGTCATGTCCACCAGGCCGCCCCAGCAGTAATCGATGGCGGTGCCGTCCAGCTCCGGGAACAGGCCCACCATGGTGTCGGCCAGGATGCGGCCGCTCTTGGCGTCGGACTTGGGGTTGGACAGCGCGAAGCGCGCGCGGCCGCCGAACAGCAGGCGGTTGTCCGGCGTGATGCGGAAGTAGTTGCCGATGTTCTTGGTGGTGACGTAGTTGCGCCGGGTCGGCAGGATGCCGTCGATCAGCGCCGCCGGCAGCGGCGCGGTGGCGATGATGAAGCTGCCCACCGACACCAGGCGCCGGCGGAAGTAGCCGAACGGTCCCAGGCTGGAATTGCCGGTGGCGAGGAAGACCTGCTGCGCGTCGATGGCGCCGCGCGCCGACGTCAGGCGGTAGCCGCCGGCGGTGCGCTCGATGTTCTGGACGGCGGCGTCCTGGTAGACGCGGGCGCCGGCGCGCACCGCCGCCTCGGCCAGGCCGACGCCGAATTTACCCATGTGCATCTGGGCGCCCTGGCGCTGCAGCAGGCCGCCGTGGAAGCCGGTGGCGCGGATCTCGTCGTCCAGGCGCGCGCGCGGTATCAGCTCGATGCCGGGATCGACGCCGTCGCGCAAGCGGTCGTAGGCGCGCTCCAGCTTGGCGAAATGCTCGGGCTTGGCGGCCAGTTTCAGTTTGCCGCAGCGGTGGAAGTCGCAATCGATGTGTTCCTTCTCGACCAGCCGTTCGACCGTGTCCACGGCCGCGTCGTAGGCCCGGTAGAAGGCGCGGGCCTGGTCCTCGCCGAGGCGGGCGGCCAGGTCGGCGTAGTCGTGCGCCAGGCCGGTGTTGCACTGGCCGCCGTTGCGGCCGGAGGCCTCGCCGGCGACGCGGCCCGCCTCCAGCAGCACCACGGAGGCGCCGCGCCTGGCCAGCGCCAGCGCCGCCGACAGGCCGGTGAAACCGCCGCCCACCACCACGACATCGGCGCGCGGCACCACCGGACCCTGTGCCGCCCCCGTGAAGGGCGGCGCCGTATCGAGCCAATATGATTCCAGCTTCATTCCTGCTCCTCGCTCATTTGATCTTGGACGCATCGTTCGGGATGCGTTTTGCTAAATCCATTACACCATGGCGGGGGCTGCGCAATATTCCGTATTGAGCGACCGGCGAGACACAAACGACGGTTTTGACGGGTGGGCGCAGCACACATTGCTGCGCGCGCGCCGGGCCGCGCCCCGCGCCGAAACGCCGCCTTCCCCCTCGTGGGCGCCCGAAGCAGGATCTACGGTTGGGCGCCGAACAACACAAGCTTGCGTGTGCAACGGCGCCCTCGGCCACATTAAATGCTGCGGCTTCGGGCGTAGCATTCGGATATGCAGTTTTTATTCCAGTTTACACACAAGGACCCTCGCCATGCATAGTATCGATCCAGACAGCATCCAGTTCAACCGCGGCCATTTCATCGGGGGGCGCGCGGTCGCGGGAAGAATTGAAATGGACGTGCGCCGGCCGTCGGACAACCGCGTCTACGGCGGCCTGCCGGTGGCCGACCAGGACCTCGTCGACATGGCCGTGCAGAACGCCTGGACCGCCTTCAAGACCAGCGGCTGGGCCCGGCAGGCGCCGCGCGACCGCGCCCGCGTGCTGCGCCGCTGGGCGGACCTGATCGAGGCCGACGCCGGCCTGGCGGCGCTGGAGGCGGTGGGCTCGACCCGCCCCATCGCCAACGCCGTCGGCTGGGACGTGCCCTTCACCGCCGAGGGCATCCGCTTCTTCGCCGAGTTCGCCGACAAGGTGGGCGGCGACGTGGCCGCCACCCGCGCCGACACCCTGGGCATGACGGTGGCCGAGCCGTACGGCGTGATCGGCGCCATCGCGCCGTGGAACTTCCCGCTGGTGATGGCGTCCTGGAAGATAGGGCCGGCGCTGGCGGCCGGCAACGCGGTGGTGCTCAAGCCCTCCGAGCTGACGCCGTATTCCGCCGTGCGCCTGGCCGAGCTGGCGATCGAGGCCGGCATGCCGCCCGGGATCTTCAACGTGATCCAGGGCGACGGCCGCGTCACCGGCGACGCGCTGGTGCGCCACCCGCGCGTCGCCAAGGTCACCTTCACCGGCTCCACCCGCACCGGCAGCGCCATCATGGCCGCCTGCGCGCAGACCGGCACCAAGCCGGTGACGCTGGAACTGGGCGGCAAGAGCCCGCAACTGGTGTTCGCCGACGCGCCCGACCTGGACAAGGTGGCGCGCATGGTGGCCGGCGCCATCGCCGGCAACGCCGGGCAGGTGTGCGTGGCCGGCTCGCGGCTGATCGTGCAGCGCGAGGTCGCCGAGCGCTTCGTGGCCGGCGTGAGCCAGGCCTTCGCGGCCATGCGGGCCGGCCACACCTGGCGCGCCGACACCACGCTCTCGCCCATCATCACCCCCGCGGACGCGCAGCGCATCGACGGCATGGTGCAGCGCACCGTGCAGGCGGGCGCGCAACTGGCGGCCGGCGGCAAGCTGGCGGCGGTGGAGGGCGAGGGGGCCTACTACGAGCCCACCATCCTGACCGGCGTGACCGAGGGCATGGAGGCGGTGCGCGACGAGATCTTCGGCCCGGTGCTGACGGTGCAGGTGTTCGACGACGAGGACGAGGCGCTGGCCCTGGGCGACCATCCATCGTACGGGCTGGCCGCCGGCGTGCATACCTCGGATATCGGCCGCGCGCTGCGCTGCGCGCAGCGGCTGGAGGCGGGCACGGTGTGGATAAACCGCTACGGCCGCAGCGACGATTTCGTGCTGCCCACCGGCGGCTTCAAGCGCTCCGGCATGGGCAAGGACCTGGGCCGCCAGGCCTACGAGGCGAACCTCAGGTTCAAGACCGTGCTGGTGGACTTCATGCGCTAAGATCACGTGTTGAAATCGCGCGCTAAAACAGTGCGCCGCGCGCCCGCTGTCGGGCCGCGCCACCGCCGGCGGCACCGTTCCGGTGCGGCTAGCAAAACGGCAGCAAGTTGTGCTGCCGGGCGGATGGAAAACACATATTTGCGTTTTGTGACAGGGCGATTACAGGATAAACCGGCGATACAGCCGTGATGTAATCGTTAGCAGTAGACGCCTTACCAAGTACATTCACACCTAACTAGGAGTTTGTCATGTATCCCACTCGTCACCGCACCCTGGCCCTTTTCCTGGCCGCGACCTATCCCCTGGCCGCGTTCGCGGCGGACGCCGAACCCGCCGCCGAACCGGCCGCCGCCACTGAAAGCGCGGCGGCCGCGCCCCAGGCCGAGGCCGACAACAACAAGCGGGAAGTGGTGGTGGTGAAGGCGTCCCGCCAGAACTACCGCGCGCTGTCCGCCACCGGCGCGACCAAGACCGATACCTTGCTGAAGGACCTGCCGCAGAGCGTGCGCGTGCTGACGGCCGACCTGCTGAAGGACGTGGGCGTGACCAACCTGGCCAGCGCGCTGGACCTGTCCAGCGGCATCTCGCGCCAGAGCAACCTGGGCGGCCTGTGGGACAGCTACGCCATGCGCGGCTTCACCGGCGATCCCAACTTCGGCTCCGACTACCTGGTGAACGGCTTCAGCTCCAGCCGCGGCTACAACGGCCTGCGCGATTCGGCCAGCACCGCCAGCGTGGAAGTGCTCAAGGGCCCGGCCTCCGCGCTGTACGGCCGGGGCGAACCGGGCGGCACGGTCAACATCACCACCAAGAAGCCGCGCTTCGAGCCGAACTATTCGATCGACCTGTCGGCGGGCAGCTACAGCACCTACCGCGGCGCCGTGGACCTGACGGGCGGCGTCACCGAGTCCGTGGCCTACCGCCTGAACGCGGCCTACGAGAAGGGCGACAGCTTCCGCGACACCATCAGCACCGAGCGCAGCTTCTTCTCGCCGTCCTTCATCTGGCTGATCGGCGACAGCACCACGCTGTCCTACGAGGTCGAGGCCAGCGAACAGCGCGTGCCCTTCGACCGCGGCGTGGTGGCGGTGGGCGGCGTGCTGGGGCTGGTGCCCAATTCGCGCTTCCTGGGCGAACCGAAGGACGGCCCGACCGTGGTGAAATCGCTGGGCCACCAGGTCTTCCTGCAGCACGAGTTCAACGATCAGTGGAAGCTGCAATCCGGCCTGTCCTACCGCGACAGTGAGCTGAAGGGCTTCTCGACGGAGGCGAACAACCTGCTGGCCGACGGCCGCACCTTGCGCCGCCAGCGCCGCCACCGCGACTTCTCGGCCACCGACGTCTCCGGCCGCGTCGAGGTGCTGGGCAAGTTCAGCACCGGCGCCGTCGTGCACAACGTGCTGGTGGGCGCGGACGCCTACCGCTTCGACGACCGCCGCGTGCAGCTGCGCCGCAACCCGAACGCCACCAATCCGTACGCGATCGACATCTACAACCCGGTCTACGGCGGCGTGGCCGATCCGCTCACGCTGTCCATCGACACCAAGGAAAGCCAACGCGCGCACTCCTTCTACGCGCAGGACCAGGTGGACCTGACGGACCAGTGGAAGGCGCTGCTGGGCATACGCTCGGACAGCTACGACCAGACGGTGACCAACTATCGCCTGAACGTCTCGAACACGCAGTCGCTCAGCGCGACCAGCCCGCGCCTCGGTCTGGTGTACCAGCCGCTGAAGACCATCTCCCTGTACGCCACGGCGGCCAAGGGCTTCCGCCCCAACAGCGGCATCAGCCTGGACAACAAGGCCTTCCCGGCCGAGGAAAGCCGCTCGTACGAGGTCGGCGGCAAGCTGGAAACGGCGGACGGCAAGATCACCGGCACGCTGGCGCTGTACAAGATCAGCAAGGAGAACGTGCTGACCACCAATCCGGTCAACACCGACTTCTCGATCTCGGCCGGCGAAGTGGGCAGCAAGGGCGTGGAGCTGGACGTGTCGGGCGAGATCTTCCCCAACGTGCGCATGGCCGCCGCCTACGCCTACACCGACGCCACCGTCACCAAGGGCGACAACACCATCGTCACCGGCAGCCGCTTTCCCAACGTGCCCAAGCACAGCGGCACGCTGGTGCTCACGCCGACCTTCAAGGTGGGCACGGGCACCGCGACGCTGGGCGGCGGCCTGAACTACGTGGGCGAACGCCTGGGCGACGTGGCCATCTCCAGCAACTTCCGCCTGCCGGCCTACACCACCGCCAAGCTGATCTCGTCCTGGTCGCCGAACAAGAAGCTGCGCCTCGCGCTGAACGTGGACAACCTGTTCAACAAGCGCTACTACGCGAGCTCGTACAGCCAGGTCTGGGTCGCCCCCGGCACCGAACGCACCATCACCCTGAACCTGAACTACAAATTCTGAACCGGAGCGCATCGATCATGAAGAAACTGAACAAGGCGGCAACCCTCATCGCGCTGGCCGCGTCGCTGGCCGGCGGCCTGGCCGCGGCGCCGGCGCAGGCGCACGGCATCTGGTTCGCGCAGCGCGCCACGCAACTGGCCTTCCTGTACGGGGTGGGCGCGGACGACCTGGATTCGCTCAAGCGCCTGCCGCAGGTGACCAGCGTGACGGGCTACGACAACGCCGGCAAGCCGGTGGCCACCGGCCTGCAGCCCGACGGCCGCCTGGTGCTGGTGAACCTGGAGAACCAGCCGGCGGTGGTGGCGGCTGTGCTGGACAACGGCACCTGGAGCCGCACGCCGGACGGCAAGTGGCACAAGAAGGGCAAGGACGAGGTGCCGACCGCGGTGCTGAGCGAGCGCACCATCAAGTACGGCGTGCACCTGCGCGCGCCGCTGGCGGCGCCGCTGGGCGCGCTGCCGGGCCACACGCTGCAGCTGTCGCCGGTGGACGCCGCGCTGCCGGCGATGCTGGGCCAGCCGATCAAGTTGCGCGTGCTGTACCAGGGCAAGCCGGTGGCCGGCGCCAAGATACTGCACGATTTCCTCAACGACCCGGACGGCGCGCCCGTCGTGAGCGGCGCGGACGGCATCGTCACGCTCCCGGTGCGCAACCAGGGCTTGAACGTGATCGTGGCGGTCTACGAGTCGCCTTCGGACCAGCCCACGAAGTACTCCCGCATCGAGCACCTGGCGTCGCTGTCCTTCGTGCTGGCGCACGCCCCTGAATAATCGAACCGCAAAGGAATCGTGATGAAAAAGATACTTGGAATGATCGTCCTGGCCACGGCATCCCTGGCCTCCGGCCTGGCGGGCGCGCACGGCTCGCCCGTCGCCAACCACGGCGGCATGGTGCAGGCGGTGGGCGAGACCTGGCTGGAGCTGGTGGTCAAGGGCGACAAGGTGGAGCTGTACGTGCAGGACGACGGCGACGACATGCCGGCGGCCGACATGGGCGGCAAGGTGACCATCGTGAAGGGCGCGGCCAAGTCCGAATTCGCGCTCAAGCCGGCCGGCGGCAACAAGCTTGAGGCGCAGGCGCCGGGCGCGGTCAAGGGCAGCAAGGTGCTGGCCGTGCTGATCCTGGCGGACAAGAAGACCAAGGTCAGCGCCGGCTTCGACATCAAATAGGGCGCGGATGCGACAGTGGCTCGCCAGTCCATGCGATTGGCTCGCGGGGCCACGCCGCCGATGATCAACGGCGGCGCCCTCCGTGGTGAAATGGTGTTCACGACAACATCACCCACCAAGGAGACCTCGAAGATGAAATTGCTGGCAAAGATAGCCCTGGCCGCCTGCCTGGCCGCCCCCGCGGCGCAGGCCGCGAACAACCTTCCCATCGTGATGGTGCACGGCTTCCTGGGCTTCGGCCCGGATTCGCTGCAGGGCACCGGCTTCCTGTACTGGGGCGGCTTCAACGACGTGGCCGGCCACCTGCGCACCAGCCAGCGGCAGGTGCATGTCGCGGCGGTGGGGCCGGTGAGCTCGAACTGGGACCGCGCGGTGGAGCTGTTCTACCAGATCAAGGGCGGTTGCGCGGACTGCGGCGCGCGCCGCACCGCCACCAGCGCCTGGGCCGGCAAGATCCAGAAACCGGCCGGCAAATGCTGGGCGGCGGACCCCAACAACAATCCCAACAACTATCCGGTGGCGCTGTATCCCCAGTGGGACGCGCAACACCCCATCCATCTGGTGTCGCACAGCCAGGGCGGCCAGACCATCCGCACGCTGATCCAGCTGCTGGAGAACGGCCCGCCCAACGGCAGCGAGGGCGACGGCGCTCTGTACACCGGCGGCAAGACCGGCTGGGTCAAGAGCGCGTCCACCATCGCCACGCCGCACAACGGCACCACGCTGCGCGACGTGATCGTGGACTTCGTGCCCAAGGTGTCCGAGCTGGCCGGCAAGATCGTCGAGGTCGCGGGCCTGGGCGGCAGCACCAGCGCCATCTACAAGTTCCGGCTGGAGCAATTCGGCCTGGCGCAGGGGCCGGCGGAATCGATCGGCGACTTCATCGCGCGCACCAAGGGCGCGCCGTTCTGGAACCTGGCCAACCACGACGCGGCGCAATGGGACCTGGGTCCGGACGGCGCGGCCGAGCTGAACAACTGGGTCAAGACCTCTCCGAACGTCTACTACTATTCGATCGGCTCGCGCGCGACCGAGCAGGGTAGCTTCTGCTGCAACAACACCGACCGCGTGATCGCGCCGTTCCAGAGCGGCAGCTACCAGTACGCGCGCAACGACATGATGTTCTTCCTGCGGAACACCGCCGGCGAGTGGGTGGTGCCGGCCATCCTGCAGCCGGGCATGGGCTCGTACCGCCAGACCGCGGCCGGACGCGTGCCGACCGACGCCACGTGGTATCCGAACGACGGCGTGGTCAACACGGTCAGCATGCGCGCGCCGGCCGGGCAGCCCAACCGCAACTATGACGGCAGCTCGGTCAAGGGCAGCTGGAATTACCTGGGCTATTACAACCAGCACGACCACTTCGACGTGATCGGCTGGGACACCTCGTCGTCGTCGACCTACGCGATCTACGACAATCTGGCCTCCATCCTGTACGGTCTGTAACGATGCTGCACGCAGCAGCCCTCGTGGCGGCCGCCGTGGCGCTGGCCCTGGGATTGTGGCAGGGCATGCGCGATGGCGCAGCCGGCGCCGCGCCGGCGCGCGACATGGCGGCGACCTCCAGCGCCGCCATGGACGCGATCGCGGGCGCCGCCATGGCCGGCGGCCGGCAAGCGGCCGTCCCCGCCGCGGGAAACGGCCGGGCGCGGGCCAAGGCCGCCGCGCCACCCGCGGCGGACGACGCCGGCGCGTTCGACCGCGACGCCGACGCGCAAGCCGGCGCCCGCGCCATGGCGAGGCGCATCGCCGCCACCGAGGCGGCGGTGAGCCAGGGCCGGCGGCAGGGGCAGGGCGAGGACGCGGTCTATGCCCTGCGTTCGGCGCGGCTTCCGGCCGCCCAGGTCGCGCAACTGATGGAAATGGAGCGCGCCGAGGCCGCGTGGCACGCCCGCGAGGCGCCGCAAGCGGCTCCGCCACGCCTGACGCAGGACGCGCCGTAGCGGACGCCATACAAGCTGCTGCGCCGGCCGCCATAAAAGAGGCATTGCATCGCAAACGGGGAGATAGTCGGCACCTCTTGCGGCGGGGGGATGGGTATCATGGAATTGTTTTGATACGCCATCAATCTCATCGAAAGGGCAACCATGAGCATCATCTTCCGACCAAAATACATCAGTTTCGACTGCTACGGCACCTTGATCTACTTCCAGATGGCGCCGGTGGCGCGCAAACTGTTCGCCGACCGCATCAAGCCGGAAGACATGGACCAGTTCTGCAAGGACTTCTCGTCGTTCCGCCTGGATGAGGTGCTGGGCGACTGGCAGCCTTACTACGATGTGGTCTACAACGCCGTGCTGCGCACCGCCAACCGCTGGAAAGTGCCGTTCCGTGAAGCCGACGTGGCCGAGATCTACGCCGCCGTGCCCACCTGGGGCCCGCATCCCGACGTGGTGGAGGGCCTGGCCCGCATCGCCGACAAGATCCCGCTGGTGATCCTGTCCAACGCCATGGACGCGCAACTGGTGCACAACGTGGAGAAGCTGAAGGTGCCGTTCCACCGCGTGTACACGGCGCAGCAGGCCAAGGCCTACAAGCCGCGCATGCGGCCCTTCGAATACATGATCCAGCAGTTGAACGCCAAGCCGGAAGACTTCCTCCACGTCTCGTCCAGCATGCGCTACGACCTGATGACCGCGCACGACATCGGCATCAAGGACAAGGCCTTCGTCAATCGCGGCCACGAGCCCGGCACGCCGTTCTACAACTACGCGGAAATCGCCGACATCGGCGGCCTGGCGGGGCTGGTCGGCCTGTAATCAGTCATTCATTGCGGTCCCTTCAATGCGCCTTCCAGGCGCATTTTTTTCGCCCTAGCGCGGGCGCGCAAGGAAAAAAGAAGAGAAAAGAAAAGCCCTCCCGATGCCGGGAGGGCCTGGAACCCGCGATTACCGCTTTTACCGCGTCGGCCTTAGAACTGGTAGCTGGCCTTGGCGTAATAGAACGCGCCGTTGAAACCGAAGGGCGAGAAGCTCGGATACACATAGGGCTGCGAGAAACCGCGCGAAATCGCCTTGTCCGGGAACCGGTTGAGCAGGTTCTTGATCCCCGCGTTCAGGGTCAGGTTCGACGTCAGCTGATATCCGCCGTCAAGGTCGAAGATGGTGGCCGGATTGATGCGGTTGGTGTGGTAGGGCGCCGCGCCGGTGTCCGGATCGGACACCGTCAACTCGGTGGTGCCGTAGCGGGTCGCCCGCAGGTTGCCGCTCCAGTCGCCGTTGAAATAGTTCGCGCCGAGGATCAGCTTCGATTTGGGCGTCGCGTCGATGATCTGCGAAGCCGCCGCCGGATTCAGTCCGCCCACCCGCTTGATGTTGGTGAACACGTTGTGGTTCAGGTTCAGGGCGGCGCTCCACTTGACCGAGCCCAGGTCGCCGAAATTGCTGGCGTACGTCGCCGTGGCGTCCACGCCGCGCGAACGCGTGTCGGCGCCATTGGTCAGGTAGCTCACCGTCGGCCGGGTGATGCTGGAATCGAGCACGCTGCCGTGGGCGACGATGGCGGCGTTGGCGCCGCTGCCGCTGATCACGCCGGAACCGACTATGCGGTTGCGCACCGCGATCTGGTAGAAATCGGCGGTGAGATTCAGGCGCGGCACCGGGGTCGCGACGATGCCGATGCTCAGGTTGGTCGATTTCTCCGGTTCCAGCATCTTGGCGCCCGCCAGCGCGGCGGCGGCCGTATTGGTCGGCAGCATGACGTCGGCATAGGTGGGCCCGACGTTGGTGGCGGAGTAGAACTCCTCCTGCAGCGTCGGCGCGCGGAAACCATTGCTGACCGTGCCGCGCACCGCGAACGTCGGCGCCACCTCATAGCGGCTGGTGAGCTTGCCGTTGACCGTGTTGCCGAAGTCGCTGAACTTCTCGCCGCGCACGGCGACGCTGACCTGCCATTGCGGGGCCGGTTTCACGCCCAGGTCGACATAGGCCGCGATGTTGCGGCGCGAGTGGGTGCCGGCGTCGTTCAGCGCATAGCCTTGAAAGCCGTCCGGGCCGAAGTCGTAGCGCGAACCGGGGTCTCCCGCGCCTATGCCGTAGGATTCGTGGCGCCACTCCAGCCCCAGCGCCACCGACAGCGGCGCGCTCCAGCCCATGTCGAACGACTTGCCGAAGTCGGCGTTGTTGGTCCACTGCTTGAAGGTGTACGAACCGTCATAGAAGCTGGTGGGCGAGCTGCCGGTGTCGCGCAGCAGCGCGCGGTTGACGGTGAATTCGCCGCCGGTCTCGACGTAGTCGTGGCCATACACGGAGCTGAAGTCCCAGCGCCATCCGGACGCGGTCACGCCCTTGACGCCCACCGTGAGCGCATAGTCGTCTTCCTTGACGGTGGTGAGGGGCGAGAAGCCGAGCGGGTAGACGGTGGGCGCCTTGGTCGGGGTGCGCCAGTTTTGCCAGGCCTCGGCATCGCGGTGCGCGGCGGTGGCGACCGCGTAGGCCTCTGCTTCGGCGGACAGGCGCAGGCTGGCGTTGACGGCGGCGTTGACGAAACGGCTCTTCGGGTCGCCGCTGACCCTGCTCGGGTAGGGATCGGAGCTTGGCGAGCGTTGCACCGGCGCGCTGCCGAAGCCGTTCGAGGTGACCAGGTCGGGCCCGGTCTGGTTGGTGAAGTCGTGGTCGCGCGCCTGCATCGACCAATGCAGGAAGCCATCCCGGCCCAGCGCGATGCCCTTGTCGATCATCAGGTCGCGCGTCAGGCCGTTGTGCTCATGGTGCGGGTTGATCTTGCTGTGGCCGTGCTGGCCGGCCATCAGGCTGGCCGCGCCATCGCTGGGCGAGGATTTCAGGATGATGTTGATGACGCCCGCGATCGCGTCCGAGCCATATTGGGCGGCGGCGCCGTCCTGCAGGATTTCGATATGGTCGATCGCCGAGACGGGGATCAGATCCAGGTCGGCGGGGGCCGAGTACTGGTTCGGGCCCGTGTCGGCGGCGAAGCTGGCGGTGTTGTGGCGGCGTTTGCCGTTGACCAGCACCAGCACGTGGTTGGGGTTGAGGCCGCGCAGCTGCACCGAGCGGATCATGGCGCCGATGCGGCCGGAGAGCGATTGCGAATTATAGGAAGGCACCAGCGCGGTCATCGCGTCGAACAGGCTGCTGGAGCCGGTTTGAAGCAGGTCGGACGCGTCGACCACGGAAATCGGCGCGGCGCTGTCGCGCAGCCGGGTGCCCACTTTCCTGGTGCCCGTGACAATCACCTTGTCCATGGCCGTCGACACCGACGCGTCGGCCTTCGATTCGGCGGGCGCCGTCTCGCCGGCGGCGGCTTCCTGCGCCAGGCCTGGCGCGGCGTGGCTTGCCAGCAAGGCGGCAACGGCCAGCGCGATGGCGCGCGGCGCCGTTTTTTCCATGGGCGTGCTATCCGCCGCGGTGCGCGTGCGCTGTTGGGTCCTCTTGTTCTGCATTTATGTCCTCTTCCTCTGTTTATCTCTGTTTATATATAAGTCGCGGTTCGTACAGCGGGCTCATTAGAACATTGAAGTAAACACACATTTGCTTGGAACGGCGAACCGCGAAAGCATGAATCGCCGTATTTTTACGCGCCCATGGCAGCGCGTGCGGGACGGTGCAAGGGGGTGTGGCGAGCGCGGCCGCCGCACCGTGAAGGTGCGGTTTTCGCACCATTAAGGTCAGAGGTCGAGTACCAGGAGGGAGCCGCGGGCGCGGGAGCAGCAGGGCGTGAAACGGTCGTTGCGGGCTTTTTCCCCGGGGCTGAGGCATTGGTCGCGGTGCTCGGGTTCACCCTCGAGGACGCCGGTGACGCAGCTGCCGCAGACGCCATGCCCGCATGAGGAACGCACGGCCACACCGCCGTTCGCCAGCGCCGCCAGGGCGCTGACGCCGGCGGGCACGTGGATCACGCGGCCGCTGCTGGCGAGGCGGATGTCGAAGGGCAGTCCGGGCGTGGTGTCGGTCGCGCCCGCGAAGTATTCGCGGTGGACCCGCTCCTCGGGCCAGGCGTGCCGCGCGGCGGTCGCGATGACCGCGTCCATGAAGGCGGCCGGGCCGCAGACGTAGACATGGGTGCCGGCCGCCGGGAACGCCAGCAGGGCGTCCAGGTCGAGCCGGGTGGGCGGGCTGCCCTCGCTGTAGTGGAAGTGCACGCGGCCGGCGAAGCGCGCGCCTGCCAGCGTGCCGCGGAAGGCGGCGCGCTGTTCGTCGCGGCAGCAGTAGTGCAGCTCGAAACCGGCGCCGTCGGCCGCCAGCTGTTCGGCCATGCTCAGGATGGGCGTGATGCCGATGCCGCCGGCCAGCAGGATGGTGTGGCGCGCCTCCCGTGCCAGCGGGAAGTGGTTGCGCGGCAGGCCGGTTTCAATGGTGTCGCCCTGGCGCAGCATGTCGTGCATGGCGCGCGAGCCGCCGCGCGAGTCCTCGCGGCGCAGCACGGCGATGCGGTAGCGCCGCGTTTCGCGCGGATCGTTGCAAAGCGAGTACTGGCGCACCGCGCCGCCCGGCGTGAGCACGTCTATGTGGGCGCCGGCGCTGAACCGCGGCAGCCGCTTGCCGCGCGGCGCGGCCAGTTCGAAGGAGCAGATGCCGTCCGCCTCCATCGTCCTGCGCGCCACGACCAGCCGCTGGCGTGCGGGCGGCCGGCCATCGGCACGGCCGCGCAGGTAGCTCGCGGTTCCCGTCCAGGCCAGCAGCGGCACGGCCAGCGCGCCCAGCAGCAACAGCAATTGGCCGGCGACGCCGCCTATCCAGCCATAGTGCAGCGCCAGCATCCACAGGTAGAGGCGATGGCCGGGCGGATGGGCCGCGTGGGGGAGATGGCGCAGCAGCGCGCCGGTGGCGGGGTCGAAATGGAAGTAGCTGAGCGCGTTGGCGTGCGGCGCGTCGCGCGCCACGACTTCCAGCGTGATCGGGTCGCCGGCGGATCGCGGCGCGCGCAATTGCAGTTTCCGCGGTTGCGGGGACAGCGCCTGCGCGCGCCGCCACAGCGCTTCCAGCGAAACCGGGACGGCGGGACGGGAGGGAGGCGCAGCCGCCGGCGCCACCGGTAGTCGCGCATCGCCGCCGATCGTCTCGACGGCCTGTTTCACCCATCCGAAGGCCTGGGGCAGGCCCGTGAGGGCGCTGGCCAGCAGTACGGGCGCGGCGTAAAGGGCGACGGTCTTGTGCAAATCGAGCTGGAAGGCCCGTCCGCGCAGGCCGGGCTTGAGCCGCCAAGCACCGCGCAGCAGGCGCGCGCTGGCGCGCCACCACAGCGCCATGCCGCCCACCGCCATGATGGCCGACAGCGCCAGCGCCAGGCCGCCCGCCAGCAGGTCGCCAAACGGCAGGTAAGCGAAGATGTGCACGCGGGCCAGCAAACCGAACGGGCCGCCATAAACGGCCTGGCTGCCCAGCACCCGGCCGCCGCATGGGTCGACAAAGATCCAGCGGCCGTCGCTGAAGCGCACCCGCGCGCTGGCCTCGGCGTCGCCGGCCAGCCGGATGGCGGTGAGCGGGCCGGATGCCGGACTGGATGCGCGGGCGGCGTCCACCAGCGCGTCCAGCGCCAGGGGCGCGGCGCACGAGGGCACGCGCACCAGCCCGGGCAGCAGCAGCGGTTCGAGCTGGGGACGGAAGGCCATGCCGGCGCCGGTGACCGCCACAACGATGAACAGCAGGCCGGCCGTCAGCCCGGTCCAGCGGTGCGCTTGCAGCAGGCGGCGCATCATGGCCTCCGATTTGGCTGGTCGTGGAAGCGGCGGGTCAATCAGGCATCCAGCCACACATGCTCGGGGCAGGTGTATCCCATGAAGGCGCCCAGCGGATGCGAGGACACGCCTTTCACCTTGGTGCTGTAGCCTTCGAGGTTGTTGATGAACAGCGGGATGCCGACGCCGCACTTCTCGTGCACCAGCACCTGCATGTCGGCGTACAACTGTTTGCGCTTGGCCTCGTCGGTTTCGGCGCGGGCCAGCAGCAGCAATTGGTCGAACTGCGGGTTGTTCCAGCCCGACTCGTTCCACGGCGCGTCGGACTTGAAAAACTGGGTGAACAGCATGTCCGCGCTGGGGCGGGCGTTGACGTTGCCGAAACCGATGGGGGACTTCATCCAGTGCTTCGACCAGTAGCCGTCCGCCGAGACGCGTTTGAGCGCCAGCTTCAGGCCCGCCTTCTGCGCCGATTGCTGCAGCAGCATGCCCATGTCGACCGACCCGGTGGCGGCCACCGAGGCCACCACAGGCAGGGTCAGATCCAGCGCGCCGGCGCGGCGCAGGTGGTAGCGGGCGCGCTCCGGGTCGTAGGGCCGCTGCGGCAGGCCGGCGAAGTGGAAGCGGCTCGATGGCGGAATCGGCTGGTCGTTGGCGACCACCGCGTAGCCGCGGAACGCCGCGCGCTTCATTTGTTCGCGGTCGATCAGGTATTTCATGCCGAGTGTGAAATCGGGATTGCGGCCCAGGCCCACGGTCTGGCGTATCACCAGGTCGGTGTAGAGCCCGCCCTGGCTTTCCAGCACCTGGTAGCCGGGCTCGCTCTTGATGCGCTTGGTGGAGCGCGGATTGACCTCGTTCACCCAGTGCACGTCGCCGGACAGCAGGGCGTTGATGCGGGCCGATTCGTCCGGGATGCCGAACAGGGAGACCTGGTCCAGGTGGGGCAGGCCGGGCTTCCAGTACCGCGGGTTGCGCACGCCGATGGTGCGCACGCCCGGCGTGAACTCCTTGCAGACGAAGGCCCCGGTGCCGTTGGCGGTCGTGAAATTGCTGGCGCCGTCCTGCACGATGACGAAGTGCGAGGTCGCGAGGATGACGGGCAGGTCGGCGTTGGCGCCCTTCAGCGTGATCACCACGGTCAGCGGGCCGGAGGCGCGCACGGATTCGAACTGCTGCGCCACCGAGCGCACCTTGGAGGCGACCGCGGGGTCGTTGTGGCGGTTCAGCGAGTAGACCACGTCGGCCGACGTCAGCGGTTTGCCGTCGTGGAACTGCACGCCCTTGCGCAGGCGTATGGTCCAGGCGATGGCGTCGTCGGTCGCGATGTCCTCGGCCAGCATGTTCTGGGGCGCGAGGTGCGCGTCCAGCGATGTCAGGCCGCTGTAGAACATATGCGCGCGCAGGTAGTCGGTGGACAGCGCGCCCTTGGCGGGATCGAGCGTGTCCGCGTTGGAGCTGGACTGGGTGGCGATGGTCAGCGTGCCGCCGCGGCGCGGTTGCGGGGCCGCGTGCAGCAGGCCGGAGGCCGACAGCAGCATGCCGCCGGCGGCCATGCCGCGTAGCATATCGCGCCTCGAGAACGGCGTTGCGATATCCTGTTCCTTGCAAAAATCGTGTTTCATCGTGGGTTGCCTTAGCTTGCTGATCGATGAATGCATTACATCATAATAAACCCGTCGAAATGTGGCGTTTCCGGCGCCCCGCGGCACACAAACGGCGGTTTTCCAGGGGCGCGGCAGCATACATTGCCGGCCGTAGAAAATGCTGCGGCCCCCGCAAAACTTGCCTTTGAATAGCCGCCGGCGGCCGGCAACTAAGCAGAAAAAACCGCGTCCCGTCCGTACAATGAATCGAGTAGTCCGAGGCAACCAGACAAATCGATACAGAGAGAGCACGATGGACAATACAAGCATACTTAAGTCGAACCCTTGGCCAGGCAAGAAAAACGCTTCGGCCGCGCCGGCGGCCTCCCTGGACGCGGCCGGCCAGACCATACGCTCGCGCATCGCCGTGATCGATTTCATGCGCGGCTTCGTCATGCTGATCATGTTGTTCGACCACGTGCGCGAGACGCTGTACCTGCACATGCAGGTGACCGATCCCATGACGGTCGCCGAGACGGCGCCGGAGCTGTTCTTCACCCGCATGGCGGCCCATTTCTGCGCGCCGATGTTCGTCTTCCTCACCGGCCTGTCGGCCTGGCTGTACGCCCATCCGGCCGCCGGCCCGCGCGACGCCACCGGCTTCCTCGTCAAGCGCGGCCTGCTGCTGGTGGCGCTGGAACTGGTGGTGGTCAATTTCGCCTGGGCCGGCAAGTTCCCGCCGCCCGTGATCTATCTGCAGGTGATCTGGGTGATCGGCCTGGCCATGATCTTCCTGGCGCTGGTGCACAAGCTGCCCCTCAAACTGCTCGGCGGCGTGGGCCTGGCCATCGTGTTCGGCCACAACGCGCTGACCTGGATCAGCTTCGCCCCGAACGAGACCGGCTACAGCCTGTGGACCATCCTGCTGCATCGCGGCTTCCTGGTCGCCGACGGCGCCGTGAAGTTCAAGGTCACCTATCCGCTGCTGCCATGGATAGGCGTGATCCTGGTGGGCTACGCCGCCGGTCCGCTGTATGGCCGCGCCATGGCGCCCGGGCGCCGCAGGCGCTTGCTGCTGGCGCTGGGCGCGGGCGCGCTGCTGTTGCTGGCCGTGCTGCGCGGCTTCAACATCTACGGCGAGGAATTGCCGTGGGTGTATGGCGAAACCACCGTGCGGACCGTGATGTCCTTCTTTAACTTCACCAAGTACCCGCCGTCGCTGGACTTCCTGCTGATGACCATAGGCTCCAGCCTGTTGCTGATGGCGTGGCTGGAACCGAAGGACAACTGGTTCACCCGCGCCTGCGTCACGTTTGGCGGCGCGCCCATGTTCTACTACCTGCTGCACCTGTATGTCGTGCTGGCCATGCAGCACATCCTGGTTGCGGTGTTCGGCGCCAACCACGGCGAGCGTTTCGGCATCGACGTGTTCTGGCCGATCTGGGTGGTGTCGCTGGCGCTGATGCCGCTGCTGTACGTTCCCTGCCGCGCGTTCGCCAACTACAAGCGCACCTCGGAGCGGGCATGGGTACGTTACTTCTGAAATCGCTGGCCTGCGTGTCGGCGCTGGCCTGCTGCCAGGCGCTCGCCACGGAGGACAGCGGCACGCCGGGTCCGGGCCGCTGGGAAATCAACACCGGCGCGAGCCTGGAGTTGCTCGACGGGGCCGGGACGCTGGCGCTGCCGGACACCGAGGTCAACTATGGCATCGGCGAGGCGCTGCAACTGACGCTGGCCATGCCGCTGGTGCGGCTGCGCGAGGATGGCGCGCGCGCCCGCTCCGGCTGGGGCAGCGCCACGGCGGGCGCCAAATGGCGCTTGCTGGAGGACGAGGGCGGCATGTCGCTGGCCTTGTTCCCGCGCTTCACCTGGAATCCCGCCTCCAGCGCGGCGCGCCGCGGCCTGGCCTCCCCCGGGCACAGCCTGCTGATGCCGGTGATCGTGGGTTTCAGCCATGGCGGCAGCGCCGTGTACGCGGAACTGGGGCGCAATCTGGTCCAGCGCGGCCCGCACGAATGGCAGGCGGGCCTCAAGGCGACCAAGCAGTGCACCGAGACCTTCGAATGCATCGCGGAGCTGGAACACAGCCGCGTCCCGCGCGATGGCAGCCAGACCATGGCCAGCGCGGGCGGCAAATGGCGCTTGAGCGACAGCGTGATCGTCGAGGGCAGCGCCGGCCGGGATATCGGCGGGGGCCGCGAGGGGCGGCGCCGCCTGGTGCTGTACCTGGGCCTGCAGCTCCTGCGCTGAGGCGTCCTACACGTTCACGCCGAACGAGGAGGCCAGCGCGCCCAGGCCGCCCTTGTAGCCCTGGCCGACGGCGCGGAACTTCCAGTCGCCGCCGTAGCGGTAAATCTCGCCGAATATCAGCGCCGTTTCGGTGGAACCGTCCTCGGACAGGTCGTAGCGCGCGATCTCGGTGTTGTCGGCCAGGTTGACGCAGCGGACGAAGGCGCGCTGCACCTGGCCGAAATTCTGGCGGCGCGCGTCGGCCTCGTGGATGGTGACGCAGACGGCGACGCGGTCCACGTCGGCCGGCACCCTGGCCAGGTCGATGGCCACGGTCTCGTCGTCCCCCTCGCCGGCGCCGGTGCGGTTGTCGCCCGAATGGGCGACGGAGCCGTCGGGCGATTTCAGGTTGTTATAGAAGATGAAATCGGTGTCGGCGCGCACCTTGCCGTCCACCTTCAGCAGGAAGGCCGAGCCGTCGATGTCGAAGGCCGCGCCGTCGGTGTTGCGCACATCCCATCCCAATCCCACGACGAGCTTGGACAAGCCGGGCGCTTCCTTGCTCAGGTTGACGTTGCCGCCTTTTTGCAGACTGATAGCCATGATGTGGTTTCCTCAAGATAGTCGATGCCGAAACGTTACCACAAGCGCCGCGGCAAGGAAAACCGGAGGGGATGGCAAGCGGGCCGAGCCCCATTTGGGGCCAGGCCCCAAATGGGGCTCGGCCCGCTTGACGGGGAGCCCGGCCGGGGAGCTCAGTCGAGCAGGCGGCCGAAGCGGACCACGGTGACGCCGGCGCGCAGCTGGCGCAGCGAGGGCATCACCAGCACGCAGTTGGGATAGGGGGTGTACACGGGTTCGACGCCGTTCCAGCCGATCACCGTGCCGGCCTCCTCGAACAATTCCAGGCCGGTGTAGTCGGCGGCGAAGCGGAAGTCCACGCCGTCGGCCACCACGGGCTCCGTCACGCGCACCAGCAGGCAGCGCTCGGGCAGGGGCTTGAGCCAGCCTTCGGGGACGTCGGACAGGTCCAGGTTGCCGCACAGGACCAGGAAGCGCGCGCAGCAGTTCTTGGCCACCGCCACGGCCGAGGCCTCCCAGTGCTGGCCGCATTCGACCAGCAGCGCGTTGCGGGCGCTGGCGGGATCGCCGAAGGCGCCGTAGTCGCGCATCCGGCGGCCCTCCGGGTGGCCCTCGTCGCTGACGATCCAGGCCGGCGTGGCGAGCCGCCGCGCCAGGGCGATGCCCTTGTCCAGCGGGCCGCACACGTTCAGCGGCGCGCTGCGCTCGTGCATGGAATGCAGGTCGAGCAGGAAATCGACCTCGTCGATCAGCGGGCGCATGGCGCGGGCGCGGCGCAGTTCCGACGAGTCCAGTTCCAGATTGTCCAGCGTGGCGGGATGCCACACGCGGTTGAAGTCCTGGTCGACGAAACGCGAGGCGTCCGGCGCGGCGGGGTCGAAACGCCGGTAGGCCTCGACGTTGGCGAAGGCCAGCGTGACGCGTCCGCGGCGTGGACGGACGCGGCCGTCCAGCAGGGCCTTCACGGCGATGGCGCCGCACACCTCGTTGCCGTGCGTGAGCGCGTTGATCATCGTGTGGCTGCCGGGCACGCCGCTGTCGAAACTGTACACGTAGGGCACGCCGGTGTTGCCCTCGGCGTAGGCGCCGATGTCCGGGAAGTCGACCTCGATCGGATAGGGGACCATGTTCGTCACTTCAAGCCTCCGAGGCAGAGATATTTGGTGTGCATGTAGTCGTCCAGGCCGTAGCGCGATCCCTCGCGGCCGTAGCCGGATTCCTTGACTCCGCCGAACGGCGCCACCTCGGCCGCCAGCGCCCCTTCGTTGATGCCGACGATGCCGGTCTCCAGCCGGTCCGCGACGCGCCAGACGCGGGCGATGTCGCGCGTGTAGAAATACGCGGCCAGGCCGAAGGGCGTGTCGTTGGCCAGCGCAACCACGTCCTCCTCGCCGTGGAAGCTGAACAGCGCCACCAGCGGGCCGAAGGTCTCCTCGTGCGCCAGGCGCATGGCCGGCGTGGCCTCGGCCAGCACGGTGGGCGCGAAGTAGCGCGGCTGGCCGTCCGCCATGGCCAGCGGCTTGCCGCCGCACAGCACGCGGGCGCCGTGCGCCAGCGCGTCCTCGACGTGGCTGGCGACCTTGTCGAGCGCGCGGCTGTTGATCAGGGGGCCGATCTGGGAGGCCGGATCGCTGGCCGGGCCGACCTTGAGCGCGGCCACGCGGGCGGCCAGCCTGGCCGAGAAGTCGCCGTACACGCCCTCCTGCACGTAGACGCGGTTGGGCGAGACGCAGGTCTGGCCGCCGTTGCGGAACTTGGCGGCCATCAGGCCGTTGACGGCGGCGTCCAGGTCGGCGTCCTCGAAGACGATGAAGGGCGCGTTGCCGCCCAGTTCCAGCGACAGCTTCTTCAGCGTGGCCGCGCCGTCGCGCGCCAGCGTCTTGCCGACCGCGGTGGAGCCGGTGAAGGTGATTTTGCGCACGCGGGCGTCCTCCATCCACGCGCCGGCCACCAGCGGCGTGTTCTCGCGCGAGGCCACCACGATGTTCAGGACCCCGGGCGGGAAACCGGCCTCGTGGCCCAGCTGGACCAGGGCCAGCGCCGTCAGCGGCGTGTCTTCGGCCGGTTTCGCCACCACGGTGCAGCCGGCGGCCAGCGCGGGGGCGATCTTGCGGGCGATCATGGCGAGCGGGAAGTTCCATGGCGTGATGGCGGCCACCACGCCGACCGGTTCCTTCACCACCATCAGCTTCTTGCCGCGCGCCGGTTCGGGGATCATGTCGCCGTAGGCGCGCACGGCCTCCTCGGCGAACCATTCGACGTAGGAGGCGCCATAGGCCACTTCGCCGCGCGCCTCGGCCAGCGGCTTGCCCTGCTCGCGCGAAATGATGCGCGCCAGGTCCTCCGCGTTGGCCTGGATCAGGGCGTGCCAGCGTTTGAGCAACTGGGCGCGCTCGCGCGCGCTGCGGGCGCGCCAGGCCTCGAAGGCCGCGGCGGCGCTGTCGGCCGCGTCCCGCGCGTCCCGCGCCGCGCTGTCGGGGACGTCGGCGAATCGGGCGCCGGTGGCCGGGTCGCGCACGTCATAGCGCGCGCCACTGGCGCAGGGCAGCCAGGCGCCGCCGATGTAGTTGCCGCTCCGGACCAGCTCTGGACGGTCCAGGCCGGCGAGGTCGTAGGTTTGGGTCATTTGTGTCTGCTCTTGTTGGTGGAGGGGCGGCCAGCGGCCGGTCATGAACAACTGTGTCCATGGTAGTACGGGGGAGGGGGAGGGGGAGGCCGAAATCGGGGCCGGAGAGCGGGGGAAATTGCGATTTTCGGACGGCGGCGGCATTTTCTGCCGCGCCGTCCGCGCCTGGTCAGCAGGGCTGGGTGAACAGCTTTTCGACCGGGTAATAGCCCTTGGTGAAGGGCGATTTGATGACGATGTAGCTGAAGTATTTCTCGATGCCGATGTGCTGGTCGAGCAAGCCTTCCATGATGGTCTGGTAGTGCACCACGCCGGTGGTGACGAACTTCAGCAGGTAGTCGAAGCCGCCGCTGACAAGGTGGCACTCGAGAATCTCGTCGACCTTGCGGATGCTGGCCTCGAACTTGGCGAAGTCCTCGCGGCGATGGTCGGACAGCGTGACCTGGGTGAACACCAGTTGCACGTTGCCGATCTTTTCCAGCTCGATATGGGCGCCGTAGCCCGTCACATAGCCCGCCTTTTCCAGCCGCTTGACGCGGATCAGGCAGGGACTCGGCGACAAGCCGACCGCGTCGGCCAGGTCGACATTGGCGATCCGCCCGCTTTGCTGCAGATGGGACAGGATGCGGATGTCTATCCTGTCCAGTTTGAACGCGCCTTCTAGCATAAATCCCCTGGTTGCGTCTGTGGGTTGCGATCTCGATTGTAGCACGCTGGAAACACTCAGCGGGACCCGTGTTGCGGCGCCGGCGGCGCGCTTCCTCCTACGTCAGCGCGCGCGCGACCTCCGGCTGCGCCAGCACCTGGTCCAGCGTGGCCTTCAGGCGCGTGAACAACAGGCTGAATTCGTCCTCCGTGTAGCACAGCGCGGGCGCGAAGCCGAGGATGTTGTCGCCGAAGGCGCGGAACACCACGTTGTTCTCGTAGGCCGCCTGCGCGATGCGCTCGTGCAGCCGCAGCGCCGGGTCGAACTGGCGCTTGTCCTCCTTGTCGGCCACCAGTTCCAGCGCGCCGAGCAGGCCGCGGCTGCGGGCGTCGCCGACCAGGGGATGGGCGAGCAGGTCGCGCAGCCCCCGCTCGAACTGAGGCGCGCGGGCGACGCCGTTGGCCAGCAGGCCGCCCTCCTGGTACAGGCGCAGCACCTCCAGCCCGATCGCGGCGCTGACCGGGTGCGCCGAATAGGTCTGGCCGTGGCCGACCGCGAGCTCCGGTCCGGCGCCCTCGGCGATGGCCTGGTAGATGGCGTCCGACATCATCAGCGCGCCCATGGGGGCGTAGCCGGCGGTCAGGCCCTTGGCCAGCGTCATCATGTCCGGCGCCACGCCCTCGGCCTCGCAGGCGAACATCGGGCCGGTGCGGCCGAAGCCGGTGATCACCTCGTCCAGCACGAACAGGATGCCCAGCTCGCGGCAGGCGTCCGCCATGGCTTTCAGCCAGCCCTTGGGCGGCACGATGACGCCGCCGGAGCCCTGGATAGGTTCGCAGAAGAAGGCGGCCACCGTGTCCGCGCCCAGTTGCGCGACCTTGGCGCGCAATTCCGCGACGGAGGCGGCGATCAGCGCTTGCGGATCGGCGCCCAGCGGGTTGCGGTAGGGGTAGGGCGAGGAGATGTAGTGCTGGCTGGGCAGCGGCAGGTTGAAGTGGCGCTGGAACAGCGGCAGCGCGGTCAGCCCGGCGCCCACCGACGACGAACCGTGGTAGCCGCGCTGCAGCGAGATGAACTGGGTGCGTCCCGGCTGGCCGATGGCGTTATAGTAGTAGGCGATGTAGCGGATGGCGGCGTCCACCGCGTCCGAGCCGCCCTGGGTGAAGTAGACATGGCTCAGCGACGGGGGCGCCAGCTCCACCAGCCGCGCGGCCAGCCGGATGGCCGGTTCGGAACCGTAGCTGAAGTAGCCGGTGGCGTAGGGCAGGCGGCGCATCTGCTCGGTGGCGGCTTGCACGATGCTCTCCTGGCCGTAGCCGGTGTTGACGCACCACAGGCCGGAGAAGGCGTCCAGCAGTTCGCGGCCGGAGGCGTCGCGCAGGAAGGCGCCGCTGCCCGATTCCAGTATCGTGGCGCCGCGCTTTTCGTGGGCGCGGAAGTTGGTGACGGGGTGGATCAGGTGCTGGCGGTCGAGGTCGAGAAGGGTGGGCTTGGTCATGATGGGGTCCATGTGTGGGTATGTCATCATCTTAGGGCCGGTGGCGCAGCGTGAGCTTGCGAATCGGGGGGGCGGGTTTCGGCGGAAGTTGCGTATTTCGGGTGGCAGCGGCATTTTGTGCCGCGCCCCTTTTCCCCTCCCGCGGGGCCTTCAATAGCCGCGCCGCCGCTCCACCAGGCCCTCCAGCGGCTCGCCGGCCCGGTGCCGCCGCAGGTTCTCCAGCACGGCGCGCACCGCGCTGTCGGGCTGGGTCATGCTGGCGATGTGCGGCGTCAGCATGATGGCGGGATGCTCCCAGTACGGGTGGCCGGGCGGCAGCGGTTCGGGATCGCACACGTCCAGCACGGCCCGCGCCAGTTGGCCGCTGTCCAGCGCGTCCAGCAGATCCTGCTGGACCAGATGGGGGCCGCGGCCGGCATGCACCAGGGCGGCGCCGGCCGGCAGGCGCTCGAACAGGCGGGCGTTCAGGATGCCGCGGGTCTCGTCCGTCAGCGGCAGCAGGCAGACCAGGATGTCGCAGCGGGCGGCGAAGCCGGGCAGCGCGGCGTCGCCGGCGTAGCAGTCCACGCCTTCCACGTCGTGCTGCGAGCGGCTCCAGGCGGAACAGGGGAAGCCCAGGCCGCGAAGCTGCGCCAGCACGGCCCTGCCCAGCACGCCCAGGCCGAGCACCCCCACCCGGCGCGAAGCGGCCGGACGCACCCGCAGCGCGCGCCAGACCTCGCAGCGCTGCTGCGCGGCGTAGGTTTGCCAGTCGCGGTGTATCGACAGCACGGCCAGGGTCGCGTATTCGACCATGCCGCCGACGATGCCCGGTTCGACCATGCGCACCAGCGGCAGGCCGGCCGGCAGCGCCTCCAGGTCGAACTGGTCGATGCCGGCGCCGACCGAGAACAAGAGCTCGAGGCCGGTGTAGGCGGCCAGGTCGGCGGGCGGCTGCCAGGCCGCCAGGAAGCGCACCCGTGCCGGGTCGCCGACGTCGGGCCAGATGCGGAAGTCGACCTCCGGCGCGAGCTCGGCGAACAGGCCGCGCCATTCGGCGCCGCGCACCGGGTCGGCCTTGTAGACGAAAGTGCAAGGCGGGGTGTCGCTCATGGTCAGCCCAGCGCCTGGTTGATGATGGCGAACTGGCGCACGCTGGCGTCGTGCAGCGGCGCCTCGCCGCGCGCCATGGCCAGCACCCTGTCCACCTGCATCAGGCCCAGTTCCGTCAACCAGGGCCCGAGGCCGGAGTCGCCGGCCACGTCGACGCGGATGAAGGCGCCGGCGTAGGTGCCGGTCCAGTGGCTGATCAGCGCCTTGGCGCGCTCGATGTCGGGCGCGATCACGGGGCCGATCACGTAGCCGTGGCCGAAACGGCGCAACAGGGCGCAGCCTATGACCTCGTCGTAACGGTCGATGACCACGCCCTCGCTCACTTCCAGCAACGCCGCCAGCACGGTGGCGCGCGGCATGCCGGCCGCGCGCGCGGCCAGCGCCGCCAGGCGCGGACCGTCGCGGGAGCCCAGCGGCCGTATGCGTTCGCCCGGCCGCAGCGGTATCAAGGGCGAATTGAACACCGTGCCCTGGTGCTGCTCGACCGCGCCGATGGTTTCGAAGCCCATGCTCTCGTACAGCGCCTTGCCGGCCTCGGTGGCGTGCAGCAGCACCGTGCGTTCGCCCAGTTCGGCCATCACCAGCGCCATCAGCTTGCGTCCGATGCCGTTGCCTTGCCAGGCCTCGGCCACGATCACCATGCCCAGCGAAGCGAATTCCTGGCCATGGCTCCAGCACATCACGGTGCCCACCAGGCCTGTCTCGTCCTCCGCCACGTAGCCGGTGCCGAGCCGGTGTATCAACTGCCAGTCCTCCAGGCGGTGCGGCCAGCGCACCGACAGCGATAATCGCTGCGCCGCGTCGAGATCGTCCTCCGTCATGCGGCGATAACGCAGCGCCGCTGCTGCTTTTTTGGTTGTCACGTTCTTCCTCCAGTTCGAGCCGTGTTCCAGGCACGGCATGCGACCATGCTACCGCGGCCCGCGCGGCCCGCGCCAGCGCTGAAAACAGAACGCAAGTAAGTCCCGGGGAGGCCCGCCGTTTCAGCACTTTGTGCCGAAACGGACGGTGTTTTTTCCCATCCCTGTCAAGTGTGCGCGCGGCGGCGAAAAGGGCTTGACCTTACCATGGGGGAAGGGATTATCGTGTCTCCTGCGTACACTTCCCGACACGACAAGGAACCATCATGATGAAACGATTGCATACCCTCTCGCTGGCCGCCATGCTGGCCGCCGGCGCGCTGGCCAGCCCCCTGGCCGCCGCCCACGCCGCGCTGAAGAATTCCAACCCGGCCGCCAATGCGGTGCTGGAGCAGGCGCCGCGCGAGATCGTCCTCACCTTCAACGAGAAGGTGGAGCCGGCGTTCAGCTCCATCGCCGTGCTGGAGGCGGGCGGCAAGGATATCGCGGCCGGCAAGGCGCAGGTGGACGCCGCCAATCCGCTGCTGATGAAGCTGGAGTTGCCCGCGCTGGCGGCGGGCGCCTACAGCGTGCGCTGGGTGGCGGTCGGTCCCGACGGGCATCGCCGCACCGGGCAGTTCGGCTTCACGGTGAAGTGATTGGACACGCCCGCGCTGTTGCAGTGCCTTGCCACTTTCGCGCTGAACCTGGCGCTGGCCTGGATGGTGGGCGCGCTGACGGCCCGCTGGTGGCTGCGGCGGCATGACGGCTGGGGCGCGGCGGCCGGCGCCCGCTTGCTGGCGTCGCTGCGCTGGGCGGCGCCGCTGTGCATGGTGGCCGCCGCCGCCGCGCTGTGGGCCGCCGCGGCGGCCATGGCGGGCGCGCCGCTGCTGGAATCCGGTGAAGCCTTGCGCCTGCTGCTGACGCAGACGGCGTTCGGCAAGGCGGGGCAGGCGGGATTGGCGGCGCTGGCGGTGCTGGCCGCGCTGGCGTGGCTGGCGCCGTCGTGGCGCGGCTTCGACGGCGCTGCGTCGGCGCTGTTGCTGGCCTATGCCGCCAGCCGCGTCGCCAACAGCCACGCGGCCGAGCAGGGCCTGTTCAGCCTGGGCATCCTGGTGGAATACGTGCATCTGCTGCTGATCGCGCAGTGGACGGGCAGCGTGGCGGTGGCGGCCTGGGTGGTGCTGCCGCGGGCGGCCGCCGCGCGCGGCCAGGCGGGCCTCGCCACGGTCGCGCCGAACCGGCCGCTGTGCCGCTATCTGTGGCCCTTGTCCGACACGGCCGCCGCGGCGCTGGTGGGCATCGTCGCCACCGGCCTGTACAACGCCTGGCACGCGCTGGGCGCGCCGTCCGCCGCCATCGGCAATCCCTATGGCACGGCGCTGATCGTCAAACTGGTGCTGGTCGGGGTGGCGATCGCGCTGGGCGGCTACAACAAGATGGCTGGATTCCCCGCCGCCGCGCGCGGCGACAGCCCGGGACCGGCGATGGCGGTGCTGCGGATCGAATCGGCGGTGCTGATCGGCGCGATGCTGGCCGCCGCCGCCCTGGTCGGACAGCAGCCGCCGGCCGCCGGGTGAGGAGACGCCGCCGCGCCCGCGCGGCGGGCGCCGGGACCGTGGCGGAGCTTACTGGCGCGGTCCCTGGTACATGAAGCCGCTGTCGTTCAGGCCGAACTTGTGGTTCTTCGTCAGCGTCGTGATTTCCGCGCCGGCCAGCAGCACCGGGCCGTAGCCGTGGGCGGCCAGCGTGCTGACCGGGCGGTAGTAGTAGAACGCCGGGTCGAAGGCCATGCCGGTGCCGACGCAGATGTCCTCGACCTGTCCCTTCGCGTTGACCTTGTTGGCCACGGCGTTCCAGGCCAGGATGGCCATCGGGCCGTACATCTCCTTGTCCACATAGCCGCGGTTCACCGAGCGCGCGATGGCGTAGGCGTAGATGGCGGTGGCCGAGGTTTCCAGGTAGGAGTCGTTGCGGTCCAGCAGCTGGTGCCAGGAGCCGATCCTGGACTGGTAGGAGCCCAGGCCCTTGATGTGCGCGCGCAGTTGCGCCAGCACCTTAGGATAGCCCGGGTGGTCCTTGGGCAGCACCTCCAGTACTTCGACCATGGCCATCACGGCCCAGCCGTTGGCGCGCGCCCAGTGCATCTCGGGGTGGTCCTTCATGCCCTCGACCCAGCCGTGCATGTAGATGCCCAGCTGCGGATTGAACATGCGCTTGGAGATCTGCAGCACCTGCTTGACGGCGTCGTCATAGTACTTGCGCTCGCCGGTGGTCTTGCCCAGGTAGGCCATGGTGGGCACGCCCATGAACATGTCGTCCAGCCAGACGGTGTTGAGCAGCGGACGCTTGCGCGCCAAGGTGCCGTCGGCCAGGCGGTATTCCTTCTTGGTGACGAAGGTGCCGCAGATGTCGAGCATGGTGCTGAAGTCGGTGGTGGAACCGGCCAGCTTGGCCTGCATGAAGCTGGCGCACAGCGCGCCCGCGTCGTCCAGCGCGTGCGGATTGAGGAAGCTCTTGATCGGCGCGGCGCTGTTCTGGCGGTCCGCCTTGACGCGCGGGTAGTACACCTTGGTGAGGTCGGACAGCAGCTGCATGCGCTTGAAGGCGTAGTCGGTGTAGCGCTTGTCGCCAGTGGCGGCCCCGGCGGCCAGCATGCCGCTGTAGGTGACGCCCCACTCGTAGCTGGTGAGGCGGAAGTCGCCCGGCATCAGCACCGCGTCAGGATCGCCGGCGGCGATGTCGGTGATCTCGGCGTGGGTGGTCTTGTTGATAACCTTGGCCGGGGTCACGCTGTCCAGATAGTTGAACACGCGGTCCAGCACCGCCTTGACGTCGGCCGCCTCGGGCGCCTGGTAGGGGGTCGGGTATTGCACAACCAGTTCGTGCAGCAGGCTGTCCTTGGCGGCCGGGCCTTTTTCCTGCGCGGTGGGCGCGCGCTGCGCCGATGCGTTGAACGCGACCGGCAACAGGCAGGCTATGAGCATGCCGATCATGGAACGGCGTGGCATCGTAAACTTCATCAACGTGTCTCCTTCGTTTGGGGATGGTGCAAGGCTCACATTGTGGAGCCACTTGCGCGCTCAAACCAATCAATATGTTGAATATTTCGCTCACCGGCGGTTCAGCCGGGATACCGCATCGGGTATCGGTCGATAACTTAATGTGATTGTACGTATTGGCCGGGAATGAGCATCATATGGCCTCGGCACGCGCGCGCCCTCGGGGCGGCGTGCTTTATGTGTATGGGGAATAACGTTATAAACGGTTTATATTATTCTTCGTCGTTCCGGCTTTTATTATGCCGCACCGCGGCGAGCCTTGTCCAGGTTGGGTTTCTTTCGGAAAGTGGTTTGAGCGGCAACTGATCATCATTGTGATTCTTTCGGCGGACGCGAAAAAATCCGATCATCGCTCACATAGAATGCAATCTGAAAGTTGGTCAAAAAATGGACAGGCCGATCAAAGGCCGACACACGGAGGAGTTTGAAAATGAGTGAACGTTTTAACGCCGCCCGCTCGGGCATACGTCTGAATAGCGGTGCGCTGCTGGTGATCGCGTCGCTGCTCGCCGCGCAGGGCGCCGCCGCCCAGGAAACCCAGGCCCAGGCCGCCCAGGAGGCCAAACCGGCCGCCGCGGCGCCGGCCTCGCAGGACAACGTGGTGATGGTGGTGGGCACCCGCAAATCGGTCGCCTCGGCGATCGACCGCAAGATCCGCAACGCCACCGTCTCGGACTCGCTGGTGGCCGAGGATATCAATCAATTCCCCGACAAGAACGTCGGCGAGGCGCTGTCCCGGATCACCGGCGTGCAGCTGTCGCGCGAGTTCGGCGAGGGCTCGCAGGTTTCCATCCGCGGCGTGGAGCCGGACCTGAACCGCATCGAGATCAACGGCATGTCGGTGCTGGGCACCAACGGCGGCGCCGGCCGCGGCGCCGAGCTGCGCGAGCTGGCCTCGGAGCTGATCGCGTCGATCGACGTGTACAAGGGCGTGACCGCCGACATGACCGAGGGCGGCGTGGGCGGCACCGTCAGCATCAAGACGCGCAAGCCGCTGGACTTCAAGAAGCCGACCGTCGCCACCACCGTCTCGGCCGAGCAATCGTCCAGCCGCGGCGGCGTGCAGCCGCGCGTCAGCCTGTTGCTGGCCGACAAATACCTGGACGGCAAGCTGGGCCTGATGGCCAACATCGTCTACGACAAGGTCTTCACCCGCAACGACTACGCCCGCAACACCTCGTGGCGCTTCCTGCGCGACTGGGACGGTTCGGCCGAGAAGACCATCACCAGCCGCGATCCGGTGGCGGCGGCCATCACCAGCCAGGCCGGCTGCGGCGCCAGCACGCTGACCGCGGCGCAGCGCACCGCCTGCCAGCAGCAGTGGTTCGACTACAACCCCGGCATTTCGCGCTACGGCATCTGGACCCGCGACCACGAGCGCTCGTCGGCCGAATTGACGGCGCAGTATAAATTCAGCAACGAGTTGAGCGCCTGGGCCAGCTACCAGGCCAACACACAAGACCAGCGCCTCAACGACCGCAACTTCGGCACGTCCTTCGAGAACGTCAACCGTCTGGCCAACGCGGGCAACGCCCCGGTGTACAACCAGGCCACCGCCGTGCAGAGCGCCGCGGGCACCTGCGTCGCCGCGCCGACCACCGGCCTGCCGGCCGGCATGGTGGTGGAGAACCATTACGTGACCCAGTTCACCGCGGGCAATTGCCTGAACCTGGCGGGGCAGGGCGGACAGGGCGCGTTCAGCACCCAGGCGCGCGACTTCGCGCTGAACATCGAATCGAAGTACGCTTCCGGCGGCTTCAACTACAAGAAGGACAACCTGGAACTGGAAGGCTTGCTGGTCAAGTCCAGTTCGGACTACAGCAGCAACAGCAACAGTGTGGTGGCGACGCAGAACGCGCCCGGGCTGGTGGTCAACCTGGACAAGCAGGGGCTGCCGCACTTCACCTTCCCGAGCGCCTACTCGCCGGACAGCCCGAGCTCCTACACCCAGGTCCAACTGCAGTACCGCCCCTCCGAAACCAAGAACACGGAAGACCAGTTCAAGCTGGACGGCAAATACCGCGTGGACCAGGGCATCCTGACCAAGCTGTGGTTCGGCGGCCAGATGCGCAAGTCCACCGCCAAGCAGTACAACGGCGGCGGCTACCTGGCCAGCAACGGCGCCAACCTGGCCTCGACGGCGGACGACGTCAGCGTGCTGACCGCGAACGTCAACCAGACGCTGGTCTACGATCCGCTGTACACCGGCGGCGCCCAGCGCGCGGCGGACGGACAGTCCTACCTGAACTCCAGCTTCTCGACCAAGTACACCAACGCGGCCGGCATGGCGCAGTTGATCTCGGCCATCAGCGGCCGCTCGCCCGGCACCTTCTTCGACGGCTACGACAAGGTCAGCGGCATGCCGGCCGGCTGGATGTCGCCGAGCTACGCGGCCGCCGCGCCGTTCTTCGACACGTCCAAGTTCAACCACGACAGCCTGTACCAGGCGCTGGGCAGCGACGGCAAGATGTACCAGCAACTGCCGGCCTTCGCCGCCGACGAGCGCGTGCGCTCGGGCTACGCCCGCCTGGACTGGGAGAGCGAGGTGTTCGGCCTGGGCGTCAGCGGCAACGTCGGCGCGCGCTACACCAACACCCGCAACACCGCCACCGGTTCGTACCGCAACCAGGTGCGGGTGGCGAACCAGCCGGGTTCGTCGACGTTCACCGACTACATCATCTCCAACGAGGTGCTGAGCCTGAACAACAGCTACCACGACGTGCTGCCGAGCGCGAACGCGATGATGTGGGTGGTGCCGGACGCCTTGCTGGTGCGGGTGGGCTGGGCCAAGGTGATGGCGCGTCCGCGCATCGACCTGCTGGCGCCCAACGCGACCTGCACGCTCAACAGTGGCAGCGTGCAGTTCGGCGGCGACGGCTCCGACGATTGCACGGCCGGCAATCCCGACCTGAAACCGTTCCGCGCCACCAACACCGACCTGAGCGTGGAATACTATCCAAGCCAGGATTCCCAGATCAGCATGGCGCTGTTCGGCAAGGACATCTCCAGCTACATCCTGGAGCGCACGCTGGTCAAGGGCGTGAACCTGTTCAAGGACGGCCGCCTGTGGGACGTGACGCAGCCGATCAACGGCCGCGGCGCCAAGACCAAGGGCATCGAGCTGACGGCGCGCACCGCCTTCACCTTCCTGCCCGGCTGGCTGGGCGGCTTCGGCGGCGACGTCAACTACACCCGCATGACTTACAAATACGCGCCGGGCACGGAGCGGCTGAACATCCTGGACGGTTCGGTGCTGCCATACCCGGGCCTGTCGAAGAACAGCTACAACGTGGGCCTGTGGTACGACCTGGACAAGGTGAACGCGCGGATCGCCTACAATTACCGTGACCGCTATTACACCGGCGGCAACGACGTGAGCGGCAATCCGAACTTCACCGAAAAGACCGGTTTCCTGGACGCGAAGTTCCAGTACCGTCTTGACAAGAACTGGACCTTCTCGATCGAGGGCAAGAACCTGACCGACCAGGCCCAGATCACCGACGCCGGCGACCTGTTCCGTGTGAACGAACTCGCATGGTCCGGACGCCGGTATTTCCTGAGTGTTTCCTACAAAAACTGATAAACGATGACGACACGCCTCTCCGCCCCCTTGGTTTCCCTGTCCGCAGGGCTATTGATGACTTTGTTCGCGGGGGCGGCGTGGGCCGCGCCGGCGGCGCCCGATTCGGGCGCCCCGGTGTTCGGCAACCCGCTGGTGTTGAAGCGGGCCGATCCGCACGTGACCCTGCACAGCGACGGTTATTACTATTACACCGCCACCGCGCCGGAGTACGACAGGATCGAATTGCGCCGCGTCCGCTCGCTCAACGAGCTGGGCAAGGCGAAGGCCGAGGTGGTGTGGCGCAAGCACGCCTCGGGCCCCATGAGCTACCACATCTGGGCGCCGGAGATGCATCACATCGACGGCAAGTGGTACATCTATTTCACGGCGGGCCGCGCCGACGCGCACTGGGACATCCGGCTGTACGTGCTGGAAAACAGCGCGGCCAATCCGCTGGAGGGCCAGTGGATCGAGCGCGGCCAGTTGAAGACCGGCTGGGAAAGCTTCTCGCTGGACGCCACCACCTTCGCGCTGGACGGCAAGCGCTACCTCTCGTGGACGCAGGTCGCCCCACCGCCGAACGAGCACGGCACCAACATCTACCTGGCGCAAATGGACACGCCGCTGTCCATCAAGGGGCCGGTCGCGCTGCTTAGCCGTCCCGAATACGGCTGGGAAAAGGTCAAACACGCGGTCAACGAGGCGCCTTCGGTGCTGGTGCGCAACGGCCGCGTGTTCCTGACGTACTCGGCCAGCGCCACCGACGCCAACTACGCGCTCGGCATGCTGACCGCGAAGGCGGACGCCAACCTGCTGGACGCGGCCTCCTGGCGCAAGTCGCCGGTGCCGGTGTTCAAGAGCAGCGAGGCCAACGGCCAGTACGGCCCCGGCCACAATTCCTTCACCACCACGCCGGACGGCAAGACCGACATCCTGGTCTACCACGCGCGCGATTACCGCGACATCGTCGGCGACTCGCTGCTGGACCAGAACCGCCACACGCGCGCCCAGGTGATCAACTGGCGCGCGGACGGCACGCCCGATTTCGGCGAGCCGGTCGCGGACCGCGGCCAGGCGGCGTCCAAGCCACTGTTCCGCGACCCGGTGGAGGACGGCGCGGCCGACCCGGTGGTGGTGTGGAACGCCGAGCGCGGCCGCTGGTGGATGTTCTACACCAACCGCCGCGCGAAAACCCAGGGTTTGCCCGGCGTCTCGTGGGTGCACGGCACCCGGCTGGGCATCGCCGAGTCCGCCGACGGGGGCGCGAGCTGGACCTACTCCGGCGTCGCGGACATCGCGCTGCCGCCCGAGCTGGGCGGCAAGGACGCGACGCACTGGGCGCCCGAGATCATCCGCGGCGACGACGGCGTCTATCATATGTACCTGACGGTGGTGCCCGGCGTGTACACGGACTGGGACCATCCGCGCCACATGGTGCACCTGACCAGCCGCGACCTGCGCAACTGGGGCGGGGCGAAGCTGGTCAAGCTGGCGTCCGAGCGCGTGATCGACGCCTGCGTCGCGCGGCTGCCGAACGGCCTCTGGCGCATGTGGTACAACAACGAGGCCGACAAGAAATCGATCTATTACGCCGACAGCGCCAACCTGACGGACTGGACCGATCGCGGCCGCGCCGTGGCCGACCAGGGCGGCGAAGGTCCCAAGGTGTTCCAGTGGCGCGGGCTGTGGTGGATGATCACCGACGTGTGGCAGGGCCTGGCTGTCTACAAGTCCAGCGACGCGGTCAACTGGCAGCGCCAGGCCGGCAACCTGCTGCAGGCGCCCGGCCAGGGCGAGGACGACCAGGTGATCGGCGGCCATGCCGACGTGGTGGTGAGCGGCGGCAGGGCCTGGCTGTTCTACTTCACGCATCCGGGCCGGCGCGGCGAGCAGGCCAAGCTGGACGGTCCGGAACAGCGCCGCAGTTCCATCCAGGTGGTGGAGTTGACGGAGTCCGGCGGCTGGCTGCGCGCCGAGCGCGACGCGACCACGCTGGTGCGCCTGAAGGGCGATGCGCCCGCCATGACTTCCCGTCTCCCGGACTGATTTCGCAGGACTCCCTTCGCGGCCCGGCGCGCGAGCGCCGGCGCCGCGTTTTTTCGCGGGAGCTATCCGCGCCGGGCGCGCTTCTTCTCGGGCTGCGCGCGTGGCAGGTGCTTCAGCGTGCGCAAGGCGGCCGGGGCCTTGATCCACACCGTGCGCCGGTTGATGCCGATCAGGCCGCGCGCGGCCAGCGTGCTCAAGGTGCGGCTCACGGTTTCCATCGCCATGCTGAGGTAATTGGCGATGTCGGCGCGCTGCATGCGCAGCGTGAAGCTGTTGGCGCTGTAGCCGCTGGCCGCGTGGCGCTCCGCCAGGTACAGCAGGAAGCGCGCCATGCGCGCGTGCGCGTTCAGTCCGGCCCGCATGCCGATCACCAGCTGGTTGCGGGCCAGCCCGCGCGCCATCACGCTGCACACGGCGATGTGCAGGCCGGCGTGGGCACGGCCCAGCGCGCTCAGCGTCGACAGCGGCACCACGATCAGTTCGCAATCGGACAGGGCCACGGCTTCCAGCGTGTGGCGGCTGCTGGCCAGGCCGTCGACGCCGATCAGGTCGCCCCGCATGGGGAAGCTCATGATCTGTTCCTTGCCCTGTTCATCGATGGCGGCCGTCTTCAGGAAGCCGGCCTGGACCGCGTAAAGCCGGTCGCAGACCTGGCCGATCAGGTGCACGCGCTGGCCGGTATGCACTTGCAGATGGCCGAAGCGGGTCTCCTCGCCGTCGTGTTCCAGTTGGTCGGCGATACGCAGTAGTTCGCACAGTTCCGTGAAACTGGAACTGTGGCGGCCATGGTGATGTCCATGGGGATCGGCAAAGCGGGGCGCGTACGCCGATGTGGTCGAGCTCGCGGATAAGAGGGTCGGGGTGGACATGCATTTCTCCAGCAAAATTGTCGGTGTGGCGATCGGAATGGACCGGACGGAGGAGGGGGCAGTTAACAAGGTAGCATCGCTTTCACGTAGCCCTTTACTCAATGTCAATATTGCTAACATTTGCATAAAAATCACATTTGACGAGATAAGCCGTCGGTGCTGGTCGCGCGGCACGCTTTGACATTCGTGCCCCCGGCCGATGTCGCCCGTCATTCCGGCGCGAGCGAGCCTTGCTAGCGTAGTGATCAGGCGCGCGCGGGCGCGCGATACCGAGAGGAGGGCCGCCACATGGGCGCCATATTCACTTGCTCCATCGATGACGGCCATCCCTCCGACATGCGGCTGGCGGATCTGCTGGAGCGCTACGGGCTGAACGGCACCTTCTACGTGCCCATCGTCAACCGGGAGGGCTCGCCGGTGATGGCGCCAGCCGCGCTCCGGGAGCTCGCGGGCCGCTTCGAGATCGGTTCGCACACTTATAGCCACCAATTCCTGACCCGGGTCGACGCCACGCGGGCGGCGCAGGAAATCTTCTGGGGCAAGCATGCGCTGGAGGACATGCTGGGCCGGCCGGTGTCGGGCTTTTGCTATCCCGGCGGGCGCTACCGGCGCGTGCACCTGCGGATGGTGCGCGCCGCCGGCTTCGCCTATGCGCGCACCACGGTCAATCTGTGCCTGGACGCCGGGCCGGGCCGCTACGAGATGGCGACCAGCTGCCAGTTCTATCCGCACGGACGGGATGTATACATGCGCAATTTCGCCAGCGGGGGACGGTGGCTGCATCGCCGTCGCTGCCTGGCGGCGTTTTTACGCTCATCGGATTGGCGAGCTCGGCTGTATAAATGCTTTGAAATCGCCGAAACACATAATCGGGTGTTTCATTTGTGGGCGCATACAGCCGACCTCGACAGCAATAACTCGTGGTCGGAGATGGAAAATTTCCTTTCCCACGTGTCGGGGTCCGTAAAAACTTCAAACAGACTCAGCAATAGGGAATTGGCGGAAAGATACTTTATTGAAAATATGAAAGGAGTTTTGTAATTCTTTAAAGATCGCGCTTCGTTATTCAATTTAATTACAAATTACGTCAAAAGAAGCCAAATTTTGCGAATGAAAGTTCTTGAAGTAAATATTTGTGGTAGCCAATACAAGAAAATAACGGCAGTGTCCGCCTTGTATTAATTCCATGGATATTTCACAATGTGAAATTTTTCTTGTAATCACCAAAGAAATGCCCTTAATATTGACCCGCATCAAAATTACTCCGCGTAATTTTTTATGCAAATCAATTTTATTAGGGGAATTACTTTGGTTGAACGTAAACTAACTTCTTGGGCTGCCACCGCAGCGATTTCGATTAACGCCGGTATTCTGTTGGTTGGCTGTGGCGGCGAGGCGCCTGGCGCTTCAGGCGCCACCGATCCTGTGCTGCTGGCCAAGATGGGCGGGACGACGGAAATGGCGGCGTCCTGCAGTTTTCCGAAATGGGTTGGAGGAACGAAGTATGTGACCGGCAACATCGTCACCTATCCGACCAACGGCAAATACTACATAGCCGAACATGACAATCCAGGCTGGGATCCGACCATCAGCACGTATTTCTGGAATCCGTACTCTTGCACGCCGACCGTGCCGGCGCCGACCACCCCCACGAAGGGTTGCGACTTCCCAACCTGGACGTGGAGCAAGCAGTACGCCGTGGGCGACGTCGTGGTCTATCCGACCAACGGCAAGTATTACATCGCCGAGCACGCGAATCCAGGCTGGGATCCAACCATCAGCACCTACTTCTGGAACCCGTATGAATGCAGTGAGCCCACGCCCACTCCGACGCCGACTCCAACGCCAACGCCGACGCCAACCCCGACGCCAACCCCAACACCGACGCCCACGCCGGTTCCCTCGGGGCCGACCGTGAGCGCCACCAGCTGCAGCTACGCGGCCGTGGCGGCGGCGGTGGCGGCCGCTGGCGCGGGCACGACCGTTACGATTCCGGCCGGCGACTGCAACTGGGGCACCCGCCAGTTGACCGTACCGGGCGGCATTTCGCTGCGCGGCGCGGGCCAGGACAAGACCATCATCCGCCGAGTCGGCGCGGTGTCGAACACCGCCTACCTGGTGGCGTTCAACTGCTCGAACGGCCAGGCCGTGGGCTTCTCGGGCATGACCATGGTGGGCAACGGCAATGGCGGCATCCAGGACAAGGGCCTGGGCCTGCTGAACGGCTGCCGCGACTTCCGCGTGTCGGACTCGAAGTTCACCAAGTTCGTGTTCAGCGCGGTGTACGTGGGCGACGCGCCCAACCAGCGCGGCGTGATCTACAAGAACAACTTCATCAACAACTACAGCCCCGAACTGCGCAACCTCGGCTATGGCGTGGTGGTGTACGGCGGCGGCGCGTGGCCCGCGCTCAGCCTGGGTTCGGCGAACGCGGTCTTCGTGGAGGACAACTACTTCTCGGGCAACCGCCACAACATCGCGTCGAACAACGGCTCGGTTTATGTGTTCCGTCACAACAAGGTGGTGGGCACGGACCCGGCCAAGGACTACGCGATGGCCGACGTGCACGGGCTGTCGTCCTCGCCACGCGGGTCGCGCAGCTACGAGATCTACAACAACGAGTTCTCCACGAATATCTCCGGCGGCTTGCAGCGCACCGCGGTGGGTATTCGCGGCGGCGATGGCGTGATCTTCAATAACACGGCCCCCGCGACGATCAGCCGCACGATCGAACTGATGACCGAGGGCTTCGGCTGCGGAACCTACCCTGGCCGCGACCAGATCCGTTCCGCGTACATCTGGAACAACTCGGCCAACCCGCAGAACGGCTACACGAGCAACGGCATCTCCAACTCGTGCCCGGCCTCGGTGCAGCAGGGCCGCGACTACTTCCTGTCGCCCAAGCCCGGCTACGTGCCGTACAAGTACCCGCACCCGATGCGTGGCTGATGCGCGGCTGATGTAGTGCCGATGCAGGGCTGATCCAACACCGTGGCCTCGTGGCGCGGTGACCGCCGCCCCGCCCGTCTCGTTCGCGAGACCGGCGGGGCGCTTCCGTTGGGGACGTAGGGGACGTTGGGACGCGCTAGACGCGCAGGCGGCGGCGCCGGTCGCCCATCAGTTCACGCAGTTCCTGGATGCTCAGGTTGCTGACCTCGTGCAGGCGCAGCAGCATGCCCGCGCCCACGCGCAGCTTGCGGTGCCGGATCTTGCTGATGGTGGGCGCCTCCACTTGCAGTAGCCGAGATAACGCGGCGTCGTTTTTCAGCTGCAACTTTTCCACGATGTGATCGAGCAGGCGGTTGGGATCGTAGTCGCCGTTGCGCTTGCCGTTGTCGTCGCCATTCCGGCTGTGCGGCTCGCCGTTCATGGCGGCCCGTCCACCCGCCCCGCGAACAGTTGGCGCGCCATGCCCACGATGAACAGGGTGTTGGTGACCAGGTAGCGCCGCGCCAGCCGCCGCGGTTCCTGGCCCAGGCGGTGCAGCCATTCCAGTCCGTGCCTGCGCCACCATGGCGGCGCCCGCTTCAGCAGGCCGGCGTGGTAGTCGAAGGCCGCGCCCACGCCGGCCATCGGCGCGGCGATGCGGCCGCAGTGCGCGCCCATCCACAATTCCTGCTTCGGACATCCCAGGCCCACGAACACCATGTTGGCGCCGGAGTCGTTGATGGCGTCCACCGCCGCCTGGTCCTCCTCGGCGCTCAGGGCGCGGAACGGCGGCGCGTGCGCGCCGGCGATGCGCAGGCGGGGGTAGCGCCGCCGTATCGTCTGCTGCAGCGCGGCCAGCGTCGCCTCGCTGCCGCCATACAGGTAAATGCTCTGGCCGCATTCCTGCGCCGCTTCCATGTAGCGTTCCATCAGGTCCGGGCCGTTGATGCGCTCCTGGCGGCGGCCGGCCAGGCGCCCGACCGCCCAGGCCACCGGCGCGCCGTCGGGCGCGGCCAGATCGGCGTTGTTGATGACGGAGCGGAACTGCGGATTGCGCGAACTGGTGACGACCGAATGCACATTGCACAGGCATATATAGCGCATGGCGCGCCGGGCGCCCCAGTCCAGCAGCTGTGCAATCGCCTGGTCCCAGCCCAGCACGCTGATGCGGGCGCCCAGTACGGGCTGGCAATCATGCTTCATGACGCTCTCCTTGTTGTGCCGACAGCGCGGCGTGGTAGATCCTTAACAGCGTGGCGAGGTTGCGTTCCGGCGTGTAGTGGGCGAGGTAGCGCGCGTAGGCCGTCCGGCCCATGCGCAGCATGGCCTCGGGGTTGGCGCAGGCCCAGGCGATCTTGGCGGCCAGGTCGGCCGCGCAGCCCGGCTTGACATGCAGCCCCGTGACCCCGTCCTCGACCAGTTCGCCCAGCCCGCCGTGCGCGCTGGCGATGACGGGCGTGCCGCAGGAGAAGGCCTCCACCGCCGAGAGGCCGAAGGTCTCCAGGCAGATGCTCGGGGCGACCAGGAACAGGCTGCCGTGCAGCAGCGCGCGGACCTGTTCGGGCGTCTGCCGGCCCAGCATGGCGCCGGGCCAGGCCCGCGCCAGTTCGGGCGCCAACGGCCCGTCGCCGGCGATGCGGAGCAGGGGCCCGCCGAGAGCGCTGGCTTCCCCGCGCCCGGCGCCTGGCGATGCGGCGGGCACCGGCTGTACGGCCGCAGCCGGTGGCGAGGCCGTCGCCAGTGCGTCGGCAACGCCGCACGCATATGCGTCCACTCCCGCGGCATGGACGTTCGCGGCGCGCAGCAGCGGGGCGGCGGCGGCCAGGACGCGCGCTCCTTTTTCCTCGGCCAGCCTGCCCACATAGAGGCCGCCCGCGCGGTGGCGCCAGTCGGGCGCGCCGGCCGGGGTCACGAAATTCGGCTTGACGTGCAGGCGCGACGCGGGCAGGCCCCCGGCGATGAATTGATCGCGGCTGAAGCGGCTGGGCGCGATGAAGTGCAGCCGCGGATGGCGGTAGCTGCCCGCCAGCCGGTGCGCGGCCAGCGCGCCCGCGACGGCCGCCGACTGCGGCAGCGAGTCGTGATAGCAGGAGCGCGCGACGGCCCGCCAGGGCAGCCGGCCGACGCAGTCGCGGCATATCTTCCCGTCGCGCAGCAGCATGGCCTGGGGACAGAGCAGACGGAAATTATGCAGGGTTTGCACCACGGGGATGCCGCGGCGCCTGGCCGCCCAGTGCGGCGCGGCGGCGATCAGCGGGAAGGTGTTGTGGACGTGGATCAGGTCGGGCCGGACGATGTCGCACATGCCGGCCAGCTCGCGCGCCGCGCGCCGAGGCCACAGGGCGGACAGGCCGGCAGCCAGCGGCGGCATGGATTTCAGTTCGTCGTTGTGGCGCTGGTACAGGAAAACCTCGTGGCCGGCGGCGCGCAGCAGCTCGGCCTCGGCCTCGGCGACGACGTCCTCGCCGCCGCGCTGCTGGTAGTTGTTGTGAACGAGCAGGATGGTCAATCCGGGCTGGCTGGCGAGATCCATGTCGGCGGTCTCCATATCCCTGGTTGCTGGCGCGGGCGCGCACCTTCATTTGACGCTTGCCGGTGCGCGCGGGCTTGCGTGCCGTCACGGCGCCGTGTGACGGGCGCTGGCGTCGTCGGGGAGCGCCGTGAAGGGATTGCCCTGCGCCCGCAGGTACAGGCGCGCCAGCAGCTCCGAGGCTTGCAGGTTGATGTGGTTGATGTCCTTGAACAGGGCCACGTTGCCGATCGACGTCACGCATTCGCGCGTGTCGCACATGAGGCGCTTGGGATCGATGACGATGGTTTGCGGGTAGCGCAGCCGCAGCGCGTCGATGACCGCGTCCATCGAACCCTGGCGCGCCCGCACCTGGTCGGCCGGCATGTTGCAGTTGGTGGACGGCGCGACCCAGCCACGCTGCCGGAACAACACGCAGCGCGACATGTCGACCTGCAGCGACGGCGTGTCCTTGAACACCACGGGAATGGCGCCCGCGGCGGCGATGCGGGACAGGGCGACGTCCAGGTCGCGCGCGAAGTCGGCCTCGCGCCCCTTGTATTTCCAGTAGGTGGCCAGCGCCACGTAGCGGAAATGCGGCGCGAGCGCCAGCAGGTCGGCGTTGCGCCGCTGGCAGGTGGTGGCCGCCGCCGGGTTCGGCGCGTTGGGGCGCAGGTCGATGGCGGAGCAACTGCCCTCGAAATGGTAGGCCATGGCCAGGCCGCCGTCCCGCGCCAGCGTGGCCAGGAAGGGCTTGACGTGGTTGGCGTGCGAATCCCCGAACAGCAGTATCGCCGGCCTGGCGGCGTGCGGGTCGCCGGCCACGCAGTGCTGGCGCAGATACGCCAGCGTGACGCCGTGGTAGGCGCCCGCCTGGATGGCGCAGGCGCCGGTGAGGTCGCGCTCGAAGGAATAGCTGGCGATCAACTGGCGGGCCTCGGGCGAAAAGCGGGAGGGCGCGCCCTCGGTGGCGTAGGAGTACAGGCCCACCGCCAGGCAGCACGCCGCCGGCAGGGCGTAATAGCGGGGCAGCGTGGCGCGCAGGCGCAGGTGGTGCTGGCGGCGCAACGGCTGCTCGATGTAGCGCCAGGACAGGTAGGCCAGCGCGAAGGACAGGGCGATGACGGCAGTGCCGGTGGCCAGGTCCAGTTCGATGCGGCGGTAGCGCAGGAAGGAGAACAAGGGCCAGTGCCACAGGTACAGCGAATACGAGATCCGGCCGACGGCCACCAGCGGGGACGCGGTCAGCAGGGCGGACACGGGATTGGCGCGCGCGCCGGCGTACAGCAGCAGGGCCGCGCCCAGGCAGGGATAGAGCGAGTTCAGGCCGGGAAACGGCGAGCCGCGCCGCAGCAGCGCCAGCGGCGCCAGCGCCAGGCACAGGCCCAGCGCCGCCAGCACGGCGGCGACACGCGGCGGCGGCGGGGCGCGGCGCAGCAGCGCGCAGGCGGCCAGCGCGCCCAGTAGCAGCTCATGCGCCCGGTAGGGCAGCAGGAAGTAGGCGCCGGCCGAGGCGCCCGGGCCCGTGGCCCGCCATTCGGACAGCAGCAGCGCGGCCAGCGCCAGCACGGACAGGATCGCGGGCAGATGCCGCCGGCAGCGGCGGTGCAGCAGGATCAGCAAGAGCGGATAGCCGAAGTAGAACTGCTCCTCCAGCGACAGCGACCATGTGTGCAGCAGCGGGAATTCCTCGGTGCGCTGGCCGAAATAGCCCCAGCTCAGCAGCGAGAAGAACACGTTCGACACGAAGGCCCAGGAGGCCGCCAGCGACGTGGTGTAGAACACGTAGTCGTTGGGGATCATCAGGTAGCTGGCCATGGCCAGTGTGAACACGGTGACCGCGCAGTAGGCCGGCAGCAGGCGCTTGACGCGCCGGTTGTAGAATTCGGCCAGGCTGAAGTCGTCCTGTTCCAGGGCGCGCAGGATCAGGCCCGTGATCAGGAAGCCGGAAATGGCGAAGAAGATGTCGACGCCGGCGTAGCCGCCACCCAGCGTGGCGGGGCTGGCGTGGAAGGCGATCACCGCCAGCACGGCCAGCGCGCGCAGGCCGTCGATGTCGGGACGGTAGGAGGAATCAGGTGGCATGGCCGCTCCATTCCGGTGACCTTGGCTGTTGCCGGGTGCAGGCGCCCAGCAGCAGCAGGACCAGGAAGATCACCCATAATTGGCCGCGCGGCGCCAGCAGCGAGGCCTCGGTCAGGTTGTGCATCATGTAGGTCAGCACGTACGCGACGCCGAACGGGGCGATCGTGCGCCCCACGCGCCCCGGACGCAGATAGCCGCAGGCCCAGCTCAACATCAGCGCCGCCAGCAGCGCGACGGCGACGGCGCCGCCGTTGACGGCCAGGTCGAGCACGCCGTTGTGGTAGCTGGAGTACGGCATGCCGGCCGAGGCGATCAGGTAGGCGTGGTCGTCGAAGCTCCAGCCCAGCAGGGGCTTGGCGCCGATCGCCTTCCAGGCGTCCGCCCACACGGCGGAGCGGCCCGTCAATTCGCTGTCGCGTCCCAGCAGGTCGAACAGCCATTTGAGGTCGACCGCGCTCTCCAGCAGTTTGAACAGGGCCAGCGAGGCGGCCGCCAGCGCCACGCCGGCCAGGTAGACGCCGGGCCCGGCGCGGCGCTTGTGCAGGCCGCGCAACAGCAGCAGCAGGGTCAGCGCCACCAGCGAGGTGAGTTTGGAGGTCACGCTGTCGGCGCCGATCATGGCGGACACTGCCAGCAGGCAGGCGCACAGGTGCCACCGGCGCCGCGCCGCGTGCGGCAGGCAGACCAGCACGCCGGCGTTGGCCCAGAAGGTGGTGAAGGCCAGCGCCCCCAGCGTGTTCGGATGCGGCGTCATCCCCTGCCAGCGCGCCTGCCAGTCGATGGCGTAGGCCGGGATCAGGATCACGGCGGCCACGTGCAGCGCCATGTTCAGTCCCAGCACATTGCCCAGGTCGACGGGCAGGCGCCACGGGTCGCAACGGTAGTGGCGGGCGGCGGCCAGCGCGATCAGGATCACGCCGACATGGTGGACGAAGTTGAGCAACACCTTGGCGGGCTGGTAGCTCCACAGGGCGCTGCAGCCCAGCAGCAGAATCAGCGCCGGCAGCGGCCAGTGGCGTTTGACGAGCAGGGCCGCGTCGCGCGGGTGGCGCAGCAGCACCGCGCCCGAGGCGCCGTACAGCACGGCCAGCAGCACCATGTTGAACAGGGAGTTCAGGGAGTTGCCGCTGGCCGCGGCGGCGTAGGTCATGTCGGCCACGTCGGACACCAGCATGGGCCGCGAGGGGACCAGGCTATAGGTCAGCGGCATGCCGGAGCAGGCCATGAAGACCAGGAAGGGCCAGGCCATCCAGCGCTGGCGGGCCGGGGCCGGACCGTGTTCAGCGGGCGTGGCGGACATGGTATTCCTCGACGTCGCGGCGCGACAGCCAGCGCGCCAGTTGGCCGGCCGCGCCGGCCGCCCGCAGGGTCAGTGCGACATACGCGCGCCGGTGCAGCAGCAGTAGCAGCGGCGCGGCCGCCAGCGCCGCCAGCAGTTGGGCGGATTTGACCGCGCACCACAGCGCCGTGCGCGCGCCCGAGTAGCGCCGCACGCACACCCGGTAGTAGGTCTGGCCGCCGCGGAAGGCGCGCCGCCTGGCCCAGGACAAGCGCAGCCGCGCGGCCGGCACGGCCTCGCTGGCCTGGGCCTCGGCGCACCACACCATGCGCCGGCCGGCCAGGTGCAGGCGATAGAACCAGTCGGTGTCCTCGCCGCCGGTGAGGCCGAAGTCCGGGTCGAAGGGATCGCTGCGTCCCAGCAGCACCTCGCGCCGGAACAGCACGTTGCCGGCGCCGCCCATGCGCACCGGCGTGCCGGTGGCCAGCGCGGGCTTGCTGAAGCAGTCGCGCGCCCACGGGGGCGCGTCGGGCGGCAGGCTGCTGTCGACCGGGCCGAAGACGACATCGGCCTGGTAGCGCGCCTGGCTGTCGAGCAGGGCCGCCAGCCAGCCGGCGCAGGGCAGTTCGTCGTCGTCGATGAAGGCAATGCATTCGGCGTCGCAGTGCGCCAGCGCGCGGTTGCGCGCCAGCGCGATGTTCTGGCGCGGCTCGGCGTCGTACACCAGCGGCACGGCGCTGCGCGCGCGCCAGGCCTGGGCCACCGGTTCGGCGCTGCGTTGCGCGTCGTTGTCCGCGACCACGATGCGCAGCCGCCAGCCGGGCGGCGCCTGGCGCTCGAGCGCCGCCAGCAGCCCGGCCAGCTGGTCCGGACGGCGGAAAGTGGCGATGCACACGTCAATCGTGCGCGGAATGTCCATGTTCGGCATGTGCGGCGAGTTGGCCATGGCGGATGTCCCTCCATATCAGCAGTGTCAGTGTCAGTTCGCCGGCCAGCAGGCCGAGCAGGGCGCCCTGGGCGCCGGCCAGGCCGGCCAGCAGCGGCGTGGCCAGCACGGTGACGGCCGCGCTGGGCAGCGTGTACAGGGTCAGCACGCGGAAGCGCAGCTGGATTTGCAGCAGGATGGAGCCGCCGCTGCGCATGACCTGGAACACCAGCACGACGCACCAGATCGCCGCCAGCGGCCCCAGTCCCGGCACTGCGCGGCCCAGCAGCGCCTGCTCGGCCAGGCCGAAGCAGCCGTACAGCAGCGCGGAGTACAGCAGGGCCAGCGTGGTCAAGGCGGCCGTCAGCCGCAGCGACAGCCTGCGCATGCGCGCGGGATCGCTCAGTCTCAGCTCGGCCAGCCGCGGAACGGCCACCTTGTTCACCGCCGGCAGCAGGAACGAGAACGGCGATATGAACAGGCGGGCCAGGTTGGCCAGGCCGGCGCCCGCCGGACCCAGCAGCAGGGCCAGCGCGTAGGTGTAGGTCTGCGTTTGCAGCCAGGTGGTGGCCACGCCGCCCAGCGCCCAGCGGCCGTCGCGCCAGGCGGGGCGCCAGTCCGCGCGCAGCGCGTCCAGGCTGCCGCGCAACACGAGCGGGGCGGACGAGTACGCGGCGCAAGCCGCCAGCGCCGCGCCCAGGGCGTACAGCGACAGCACGGCTTCCGGCGTGGGCGGGATGCGCGCCGCATGGAGCGCGGCCAGACCCGCGGCCAGCACCAGCATGGTGATGGCGTTGACCGCCAGCGCGCCGCCCTCGCGCCGGCGCAGGTAGGCGTAGGCGATGAAGAATTCCGTGCACAGGAACAGGGCGGCGGCCAGCGCCACCAGCGGCAGCGGGCGCAGCGTACCCAGCAGGGCTGCGGCCCGCGGCGGCAGCCATGACAGGCCCGGCGCCAGCGCCTGGGCCGCCGCGAGCAACGCCGCCGGCGCCAGTAGCAGCGAGCCCAGCAGCAACACCGCCACCAGCATGCGGGCGGCCTGGCTGTCGCGCGTGGCGGCCGGCAGGCCGGACAGGACCACGCTCATGCGCGTGAGGATCAGCGCGTTGCCGATCCCGACATACAACAGGCAGGCCGCGTAGCACATGCCGTACAGGCCGAAATCGGCCAGCGGCATGGCGCGCGCCAGATAGATGCCGAGGACGAAATTGCCGCCGCTGCTGAGCGCCTGGTTCCCCAGGCTGACCAGCAGCGGCAGGCGCAGATGGCCTGTCCGGCCCGCGAGGTTGGCGCGCAGGCGGTCGGCGGGCCAGCGCAACCAGGTGCTGGAAGTGCGCATGGCGGCGCCGTCAAGAGCCGGCCCGGCGTCCGCCGGCCCGCTTGCCGGGGGACGGGACCGCGACGGCGCCGTCATGCGCGGCGGAAGCCGGCTGGGCGGACTCCGTGAATGCGAGCGGCGTGGCCCGCCCCGCATGCGCGGTTTCCAGCGGCGCCGCGGCGAGCAGCGCGCGCTGCACCGATTGCAGATCGGCTTGCACCATTTCGTCGACCAGCTCGTCGAAGCCGCAGCGGGGCTGCCAGCCCAGCGCGCGCCTGGCCTTGCCGGCGTCGCCCAGCAGCGTGTCGACCTCGTTGGGCCGGAAGAACCGCGGGTCGACCTGCACCACCAGCTGGCCCGGCACGCAGTGCCGCGCGGCGACATGGTCGGGCCGCACGCTGCGGACGACGGCGGTTTCCCGCAGTCCCGCGCCGTGCCAGTCCAACGAGATGCCCAGCCTGGCGGCGGCCGCCGTCACGAAGTCGCGCACGCTGCGCTGGCTGCCGCTGGCGATCACGTAGTCGTCCGGCTGCGCCTGCTGCAGCATCAGCCATTGCATCTCGACATAGTCGCGGGCATGGCCCCAGTCGCGCAGGGAGTCCAGGTTGCCGAGGCTGAGCGGCTGCCGCTCTCCGCAGGCGATGCGGGCCAGCGCCCGCGTGATCTTGCGCGTGACGAAGTTCTCGCCCCGGCGCGGCGATTCATGGTTGAACAGGATGCCGTTGCATGCATACATGCCATAGGCTTCACGATAGTTGACGGTGATCCAGTACGCGTACAGCTTGGCGGCGGCGTAGGGGCTGCAGGGCGCGAACGGCGTGCTTTCGCGTTGCGGCGTCTCGCGCACGCGGCCGAACAGCTCGGAGGTGGAGGCCTGGTAGTAGCGGGTGCGCGCGCCCATGCCCAGCGCCCTTATCGCCTCCAGCAGCCGCAGCGGCCCCAGCGCGCCGGCGTCGGCCGTGTACTCGGGCTCGGCGAACGAGATCGCGACGTCGCTCTGCGCCGCCAGGTTGTAGACCTCGTCCGGCGCGGTGGCGGCCACGATGCGCATCAGCGACGAGGCGTCGGTCATGTCGCCGTCGTGCAGGGTCAGGCCGGCGCCGTCCCAGGGCCCCTCGGCCAGCAGGTGGTCGATGCGGGCGGTGTTGGGCAGCGAGCTGCGCCGCCGGATGCCGTGCACCCGGTAGCCCTTGGACAGCAGCAGTTCGGCGAGGTAGGCGCCGTCCTGGCCGGTGACGCCGGTGATGAGCGCGACCTTGGCGGGCGATTTGCCGGCGGCGGCCGGTCGGGACTGGGGAAGGGCGGGATCGGTATGCATGCGGGCTCCAGTGGTGGTTGGACGTGACAGTTGGACGTGACAATCGGACGAATCAGGCCGGCAGCGCCGCGCCGTCGCCGTGCGCCATCACGGCCTCGGCTTGCCGCAGCGTGTCGGCCAGGCGGTCGGCCAGGCGCAGCGCCAGCGCGGTCAGCGTAATGGTGGGGAAGTTGGCCCCGGCGGTGGGGAACACGGAACTGCCCGCGATGTAGAGGTTGCCCATGCCGTGCACGCGGCAGTGGCGGTCGACCACGCCCAGGCGCGGGGACTCGTGCATGCGGGTGGTGCCCATGTGGTGCCAGGTGCCCTCCGGTTCCAGGCTGGACGGCCAGGGCCCGCCCTCCAGCGCCGGCCCCTGCGCCACGTGGGCGACCCCGGCCATGCGCAACTCGTCGCCGATGATCGCCAGCGTGCGGTCGAAGGTGCGCTGCACGTTGCGTCCCAGGCGCCAGTCCACGCGCACGCGCGGCATGCCCAGGCTGTCGCGGCTGTCGGACGACAGCGTGACCCGGCTGTCGGGGTCCGGTTCCGGCTCCACGATGGCCTGGAACCGCACCTCCTTGATCAGCCAGCGGGGCTGCATGATGCGGGTGAAACCGTAGCCCAGCGTGTCCAGCGGGTGCGCCGCCATCGTGGCCAGGTCGCTGCCCAGGCGCCAGCCGGGCTGTTCCTTGTGCAGCGTGGCCTGTTTGCAGCGGTACAGCGCCCCGGCGGCGGCGCTGCCCTCGCCGGGAAAGGCCGAGTTGAACCAGACCCGGGCGTTGAGCAGGCGCTCCTGCGCCAGCACCTCGGGGGCCAGCGCCAATTGGGCCGCCACGTGCACGCCGCGCGCCGCCACCGCCCGGTTCATATAGTGGTACTTGATGTCGAACAGCTTGTTGCGCGCCCAGGGCCTGGAAAAGACCACGCGGCCCGACTGCATGCGCGGATGGTCCATGAAATAGCGTCCGACCACGTCGTGGCCGTTGCCGACGCCGGCCGGCTCGACCCGGTTCGAGGCCAGCAGCAGCCGCGCGTTCTCGATGCCGCCGCAGGCCAGCACGTACTGGCTGGCCTGCACGGCCAGCCCGCGCCCGCTCAGCGTGGCCAGCGCGACGCGCCGCACCCGCGTGGCAGGCTGGTCGGTCTCGATGTTGACCGCGTTGGCGTGCAGGTAGACGCGCACGTGGCGCGCACGCGCCAGGTCGGCGCGGTACAGTTTGCCGAAGCGCACCGGCGGGCTGAACTGCGACACCGTGTCGCGCACCTTGCCGCTGGGCAGCGGCAGGCGCCGGCAATCGGCGCGGCCGATGGCCGCCTCCCAGTATTGCGGCGAGAAGTTGTCCGGTCCCAGCTTGAGCACGGATTGGGCGCGCCGGTAATAGGCGGCCAGTTCCCGCAGGCCGAACGGCCAGCCGCTGTGCGGTATCCAGTCGCGCGCCTCGAAGTCCCACGGATCCAGGGGCCGGCACCAGCCGCCCCAGCAGTTGCTGCTGCCGCCCAGGTAGCGGCTGCGGCAGCCGTCGGCGAAGCGGTAGGGCAGGCCGATGTCCTGGCCGCGATAGAGGTCGCGCGTGGCGTCGTCGGGGTCGAAGCCGCCGCTCTCCAACACGCAGCAGTCGATGCCGAGGTTGTCGAGTTCGAGGGCGATGGCCAGGCCGGCGACACCGCCGCCTATGATGCAAACGGTGGCGCGGATCACGTGGTCTTGTTCCAGGGTGCGGGCGTCGATGAACATGGGGCCTCGGGGTCTAGGGGGTGAGAGGGGCGCTTCAAGGCATGAGGGAACGCTGGCGCCACTGGTGCCGCCAGCCGCGCAGGCGCTGCAGCACCGCGAACGCCATGGAGAACAGCGGCGTTGGCTCATGGCTGCGCTCGCGCAGCCACAGCATCAGCCGGCGCTGGCGCGCCTGGCGCCAAGCCCGCCAGGCCAGGCCGGCGTGGCGCAGCGCCGCCCAGCGCGAGCGGTACAGCAGCACGCGGTCCAGGTTGCGCCACTGCCCCAGGAAGGAACGCTTGTAGTCGTAGCGGCCCCACAGGAAGTGCAACTCGTTGCCGCCGCGCTCTATGCAGGCGCAGATGGTGTGGTAGCAGCACAGGAAGCCGATGCCGTACTGGTTGTAGGCGTTGCGGTGGGCCAGCACCAGCAGGAAGTAGTTGTCGCCGGCGCGGCAGGCCAGCGTCCCGGCGCACACCTTGCCGTCCACCGTGATCACGCCCAGCAGGCCGCTGGCGCGCGCCAGCGCGACGAGGCGCCGCTCGGCCGCGTCGTCGAAGCCGGACTGCTTGTTCTTGCCCGCCATGCGCTCGTGGTTTAGGCCGATGACCTCGCGCACCTGCTCGTCGGTGAAGTGCTCGGGGTCCAGCGCCTGGAAGGCGTAGCCCTGCAGCTCGTTTTGCGCGTCGCGCTCCTGGCGCTTGATGCTGCGGCGCGTGTTCTTGCTCAGGCTCTCGGAATAGGCGGCGACGCTGGACGGCAGCATCAGCATCGAATCCTCCAGGTAGTCGTACTGCTGGCAGGGATACGGTCCCCGGTAGCGCGGCGTCTCGACCGCGCGGCAAGCCACCACGTCCACCTCGGCGCAATGGGCGAACACGTGGCGCGCGAAGGCGTCGATCTCCTCGGTGCCGAGGGCGATGACCTCGTTGAGCACCTCGGCGCGGCGCTTGCGCAGGCGGAACACGAGCAGGGTCAGCAGTTCCTCGCCGCGCCGCACCGTGTAGGTGTAGCAGTCGTCGAGGCCGGACTCGAGCGTGAAGTTGTGCACCGTGGCGTAGACGTTGCCGTACAGGCGCTCCAGGGCCGGTCCGACCCGGTCGGTGTCCACCCCGCGTTCGCAGGTGGTGACGATGGCGGCGCCGGCCGGCTGGACGGACGGGGATGGGTTGGGCATGGCTATCCTTTCGTGGTCGGGGCGTCCCGCTAGCGGGCGTGGGCCAGCAGCGACGGGCGCGTGCTACGGTGGTCCTGGACTTGCCGTCCAAAGGGCTTGTGGCCGTTGAACAGCACGCCCTGGGGCGCGATGCCGGCCTGGTTCAATCGCTTGATCGACTCGTTGATCTCCTCCTCGGTGGTGGCGCCGGCGCGCGTCAGCAGGAACATGGCGCCGGCGTGGCCCGCCGTCACCAGCGCGTCCGACACGCTCAGCAGCGGCGCCGAGTCGATCAGCACGTAGTCGTACTGCTGGGACAGCGTTTGCAGCAGCGCGGCGAAGCGCGGATGCAGCAGGAATTCGGACGGATTCGGCGGCAGCGGCCCGGTGGCGATGAAGTGCAGCCCGGGGATGATGTCCGGGTGGATCGCCAGCTCCAGCGCGATGGTGCCGGCGATCGCCGACGTCAGGCCGTTCTCCGCCGGGCACTCGAACACGCGGTGCAACTGGCCGCCGCGCAGGTCGGCGTCGATCAGCACCACGCGCTTGCCGCTCATGGCCAGCACGGCGGCCAGGTTCGAGACGACGAAGGACTGTCCCAGCCTTTCGGTCGGCCCGCTGATCTGGATGATGTTGTTGTGGCAGTGCGCCATGGCGCTGTGCAGGCTGGTGCGGAAGCAGCGCAGCACCTCGATGGCGGGATCCTCCGGCTCCACGCAGGCCAGCAGGCCGGGCGTGCCGGCGCCTTGCAGCACGCCCTTGTCCAGCGTTTCCTGGCCCTGGCTGTGCGGAATGGTGGCGTAGACCACACGGGCGCCCAGCATGCGTTCGATGCTGGCGGGGTTGTCGATGCCCTTGTTGAGCATGCTGCGCACGACCGCCAGCGCCAGGCCCAGCACCAGGCCGGCCACCAGCGAGATGGCGACGATCTTGCCGCGGTCGGGACGCGCCGGCTGTTGCGGCATCATGGGTGGATCGATCATGCGCACGTTGCTGACCTTGCCGGCCTTGACCAGGCGCAGCTGCTGCGCCGAGTTCTGCAGCGTGCTGTACAGGTCGCTGTTGATCTTGACCTCTCGGCTCAGGTGCAACAGGTCGCGCTCGAGCATCGGCAACTGCCGGATGTGGGCCTCGGTGCGCGCGATCTCGGCGCTGATGTGCGCGATCTGGGTGTCGACCGCCCGCACCACCGGGTGCTGCTCGGTGAAACTGCCCAGCAGCTCCTGGCGCTTCTGCTGCAGCTCGATGCGGCGCGCCTTGGCGGCCGACGACTGCTGCAGGCTCAGTTTGGCCTCCTCGGTCAGGTCGATGGTGCCGTTGCCGTTGCGGAAGTCGTAGTATTCATGCTCGGACTGGTCCAGGCGGCGCTTGATGTCGGGCAGCTGGCGGTCGAGGAAGGCCAGCGACTTCTCGGCCTCCTCCAGCTTGCGGGCCACGTTCTGGCGCAGGTATTCGCGGCCGATGGCGCTCAGGATGTCGTAGGCCGCCTTCGGGTCTGAGGCCTCCATGGTCACGCTGATCAGGCCGGACTGCTTGCCGATCTCCACCACCGTCATGGCCTTCTGCACGTGCTCGATGGCGTCCAGCTTGGGCAGGTAGCGCAGGTGGAAGGCGGCGCCGGCCCGGGCGTGCAACTGGTTGACGCGCAGGGTCAGCCTGCCGTTGGGCACGGCCAGCGTCAGCGTCGCGCCGACCCGGCCCGTCACGTCGATGCGGTGCTGCGGCTGGCGCAGCCGGTATTGGCCGCCACCCAGCGCGGTCACCATGAACGACGTGCTCTGCAGGGCGGGCGGGACGTAGAAATCGGCGATGTCGATCTTCTCGTTGCCCCAGGCGTAGCCGCCGTAGCCGAACAGGCCGGGCTCCGACAGGCCGGGATTGAAGCGGGCGATGGCCCGTCCGATCAGCGGCAGGTATTCCGGGCCGGCGTCGACATACAGGCCGAGATGGTCCACCGCCTGCGCGACGACCATGCGCGACTTGATCAGCTCCATTTCCGAGATGGCCGCCGCCTTGACGTCGAACAGCGCCGAGATCTCGCCGATCATGTTTTTCGAATTGTTCGGCTTGTCCTCCTCCACGTGGATCAGCATGGTCGCCTCGTACACCGGCCGCGCGACCAGCGCGTACGCCAGGCCGAGCAGCAGGCAAACCAGTGTGGCCGACAGGATCAGCCAGCGGCTGGCCGCCAGCATGGCCGCGTAGCTGGACAGTTCCATGGCCTCCTCGTAGGGGGGCGCCGGCGGCGTGGGTTGCAGGATGGGCGGCGGTCGCGGCACCGGGTGCTGCGACACGGACTGGAGGGGACGGTCGTGGTGCGTCATGGCGTGGGTTCCAGGATGGGATGCGGGCCGCTACTGGCGGCCGGCGGTGATGGCCGACGGCAGCGCGCCCGGGATCAGCAGGCTGAGCGTGCGGTGCCAATTGGCCAGGCCCGTTTGCGCGACGTACACGGTGTCGCGCGGCGTCAGTTCGAAGTGCTCGGCGATGGCCATGGCGCCCGGCGATTCCGCGTCCAGCCTGAACACCTGCGACACGGCGCCCGCGCGGCGCACCACGTAGACCTGGCGGGCGTCGCCGGTGACGGTGTTGATGCCGCCCGCCTCGCCGATCGCCTCGTTCAGCGTCAGCCGCCCGTTGTGCATCAGCAGGGCCTTGGGCGCCACCACCTCGCCGGTGACGAACACCTTGCCCTCGTCGGCCGCGTGCACGCGCACCGCGTCGCCGTGGCGCAGCTGGATGGTGGCCGGGTCCACGCCCTGGCGCACCAGGTCCGGCAGGCTGACCAGGTAGCTCGCGCCGCCACGCACGATGGCGATGCGGCTCTGGTCGCCGGTGGGCAGGACGCCGCCGGCGCGGTTCAGGGCCTCGACCAGGTGCATGGGAATGTCGTTGATGGCCTGCAGCCCCGGCATGCGCACCTCGCCGTCGACGTAGATGCGCTGGCTGCGGTAGGACTGCACGCGCAGCGTGATGTTGGGTTGCTGGATCATGTGGGCGATGCGGTTCCTGAGCAGGTCGCGCGCCTCGATCTCGGTCAATCCGGCCAGCTTCACGCTGCCGGCGAATGGAAATTGCAGCAGCCCCTGGGCGCTGACGACGAAGCCCTGCGCGGCGGCCGCCGCCGCGGCCTGTTCGATCGGCGTCGCCAGCGAGGTCGGCGCGTTCGGCTGCGCCACCGCCAGTTCGGGGTGGCCCCACACGGTGATGGACAGCACGTCGCCGGGGCCGATGGTGTAGGGCGCGGGCGGGGCGATGAAGCGGCTGATGTCCTGCGCGCCCTGGCGCAGGCGCTGGGCGCGCTGTTCGGCCACCAGCTCGGGCGTGATCAGCGTCGGCGTGACGGGCGGTCCGTCCCCCCGCTCGGTCGCGGTGGACGGCAGGCCCCCCGCGCATGCGGCCAGCAACAGCGCGCAAGGCAGCGGCGCCAGCAGGCGATAGAGCCCATGCAGGCGGGCGTGTGGGCGATGAGGGCGCAAGCGATGGGCGGGCGGATGGGCGGGAGGCTGGGGAGGCAACATGGGTGACGGCTCCTTGTCGAACGGCGCCCGCGACCGTGCAGGCATATTCAGCTTAGAGCGGACCCGGGCGCACCGCTTGATGGCAGTCACTGCAAACAATGACGCGTGGCGGGGCCCGCCGGCCGGACCGCGGCGGAGCCGGCCGCGGCTGACGGATATCAAACAGCAAGGCCGCGGCAGGTATCCAATGGACCGTGGCCACTCTGTCATGCAGCACCACCCATCCCGAAGGAGCATCATGCTTAAAATTGCCATCGTCACCCATACGCTCGCCGCGGACCGCATGCCGGTACTTGCCGCGCTGGCCGGCATGCCCGGCGTCACCGTCTGCCTGATCGCGGCCGCGCCCGCGAGCGAGCCAGCCGCCCAGCCCGCCGCCGGCCCGTTGCCGCGGGTGCGCCATCTGCGCCGCAACATCGACGTGCTGGACGCGCTGCGCGACAGCGCGCCCGACGTGGTGCTGACGGACGGCTTCAAGGCCATCCACCTGTACGCCTTCGCCTATGCCCGCCGCAACGGCGTGGCGCACGTGACGCTGACCGGCGACGACGCCGGCCCGCCGCGCAAGGAGGGCGCGCTGCGGCGCATGCTGCGGCGCTACGTGTACGCGCACACGCAGAGCTACGTCGCCGCCGGCGGCGACGGCATGGCCGAGCTCGAACGCTACCGGCTGCCGCCGGCGCTGCGCTTCCTGTCCCCGCCCTGCGTGGACAACGCGGCCTACGCGCTGGCGCCGCAAGCGGAGGCGCCGTTCGACCTGCTGTTCTGCGGCCACATGGAACAGGGCAGGAACCCCATGTTCGCGCTGGACCTGGCGGTCGAACTGGCCAAGCGGCTGCGGCGCCGCATGCGCATCCTGTTCGTCGGATCCGGCTCGCAGGAGGCGCTGGTGCGGCAGTCCGCGTCCCTCTACCCCGGCCTGGTGGACGCCACCTTCGCCGGCCTCGTGGCGCCGCGCGGCCTGCCCGCGCTGTACGCGTCGGCCCGGCTGTTCGTGTTTCCCGCCAGCGGCGGCCAACGGGGCGTGGCCGTCAACCAGGCCTGCGCGGCCGGGCTGCCGGTGCTGGCGTCGCCCGGCGCGGGGACACTGGTGCGCGACGGCGAGAACGGCTTCGTCTGCGAACTGGACCTGGCGAAGTGGGCCGACCGCGCGGAGATGCTGCTGACCTGCGAGGCGGCCAGGTGCGCCTACGCCGCCTGCAGCCGCGCCCTGGTGGCCAGCCACACGCTGAGCGAGGCCGCCACGGCCATGGCGCAGGCGTGTTCGCTGGCCGTGACGCGGCAGCGGCGCGAATCGGCGGCCGGCCGCAAGTACGCGTCGCGGCCGCGCGTGGTCGTCGTCGAGCGGCAACTGCTGCAATACCGCGTGGGCGTGTACACGCGGCTGCGCGAGTTGCTGGAGGGGGCGGGCATCGAGCTGCAATTGCTGGTGGGAGAGGGGACGCCGGAGGAGAAAATGAAGCGCAACGAGGCGCACCTGCCCTGGGCCGAGGTGATACCGACGCGCTATCTGCTGCAGCAGATGTTGTGCTGGCAGCCCTTCGGGCGCCAGGCGCGCGACGCCGACCTGGTGATCGTCATGCACGAGAACAAAATCCTGTACAACCTGTGGCTGATGTTCTGGGCCCGGCCCAAGCGCCTGGCGTTCTGGGGCCACGGCGCCAACCTGCAGTCGGACCGCCCGCAGGGCTGGAAGGAGCGCTTCAAACGCTGGACCGTCAAGAAGGCCGACTGGTGGTTCGCCTACACCGAGCTCAGCGCCGACCTGATCGCGGCGGCCGGCTTCCCCGTCGAGCGCACCACGGTGGTGGAGAACGCGGTGGACACGGACGAGATGATCGCCCTGTGCGCGCAGGTCGGCGAGGCCGAGCTGGCCGAGCGGCGCCGGCAATTGAACCTGGGCGAGGGTCCGGTGGGCCTGTATCTGGGCTCGCTGTACAAGGAAAAGCGGCTGGGCTTCCTGCTCGAGTCCGCGCAGCGCATACGCGAGCGCCTGCCCGGCTTCCAGTTGCTGGTCGTGGGCGCGGGGCCGGACGAGGCGCTGATGGCCGAGGCGGCGGCGCGCCAGCCCTGGATCCACGTGCTGGGACCGCTGCAGGGGCGCGACAAGTGCGTGGCGATGCTGCTGGCGGACGTGATGCTCAATCCCGGCCTGGTGGGTCTGGGCATCCTGGATTCCTTCGCCAGCGGCAGGCCCATGTTCACCACCGACTGCGGCCTGCACTCGCCGGAAATCGCCTACCTGCACAGCGGCGAGAACGGTGTGATGACCGCCGACGGCGTGGCGCCCTTCGCCGACGCCGTCACGGAAGTGTTGCGGTCACCCTCCGAACTGGCGCGCCTGGCCGGCGGGGCGCGCGCCAGCGCCTCGCGCTACACGGTCGATAATATGGCGCAGCGCCTGAGTTCCGGCATAGGCGACGCGCTGGCGGTGCACTGATGGAATTCCGCCCCGCCGGCTCGCGCCGGCGGGGCGGGGAAGGAAGTGAAGGAAAGAAGGGAAGGAAGGGGAACGGAGGCGGCGGAACGCGGTGTCAGCTGGGCGCCCGCATGTCCTGGTACGCGTGGTAGTGCGCACTGTCCCTCATGAAGGCCCGGCGGCATTGCATGGACAGGGGATCGAGGCCGCGCGCGGGCGCGTGGCGGTCGCCGTCGTTGCCCGCGCGCCGATAGCTGTGATAGGCCTCGCGCAGGCCTTGTTCCAGCGTCACCTGGGGCGACCAACCCAGCCGCCGCAGGGCCGACGATTCCAGCAGCTTGCGCGGCGTGCCGTCCGGCTTGCTGGTGTCGTAGACCAGGCGGCCCTGGTAGCCCACCACCTCGGCGATCATGCCGGCCAGTTGCGCGATCGACACATCGCTGCCGCTGCCCACGTTCAGGTGCGACATGGTCTCGCTGGTGGCCGACCGGTAGGCGGCGCTGCTCAATCCCATCACATGCAGGCAGGCGTCGGCCAGGTCGTCGACGTACAGGAACTCGCGCAGCGCCTTGCCGCTGCCCCAGATCGCCACCTCGCTCTCGCCGGTCGTCTTGGCGTGGTGCAGGCGCTGTATCAGCGCCGGGATCACGTGGCTGTTCTCGGGATGGTAGTAGTCGCCCGGTCCGTACAGGTTGGTGGGCATCACGCTGCGGAAATTGGTGCCGTACTGGCGGTTGTAGCTCTCGCAGCACTTGATGCCGGCGATCTTGGCGATGGCGTAGGGTTCGTTGGTGGGTTCCAGCGGCCCGCTCAGCAGTGCCTGTTCGGTGATGGGCTGGCCGGCCAGCCGCGGGTAGATGCAGGACGAGCCCAGGAACAGCAGTTGCTTGATGCCGTGCCGCCACGCCTCGTGGATCACGTTGGACTGGATGACGAGGTTGGAGTAGATGAACTGCGCCGGATAGATGTTGTTGGCGTGGATGCCGCCGACGGTGGCCGCGGCCAGGTAGATCTCGTCTATGCTCTCGGCCTGGAAGAAGGCGCGCACCTGCGCCTGTTCCGTCAGGTCCAGGCGCGCGCGCGGGCGCGTGATGATGTTGGTGTAGCCGCGCCGCTTCAACGCGCGCACGATGGCCGATCCGACCAGGCCGTTGTGGCCGGCCACATAGACACGCTTGCTGGTGTTGCCGTTTCCGTTCATGGTTTCCCCTTGTAGCGTTGATCCTCAATAGGCGTTCCTGCCGGTCCAACCCTTGAATGCGGTCCACAGCACGATGCGCACATCCATCCACAGCGACCAGTGCTGGATGTAGTACAGGTCGAACTGCACCCGTTTGATCATCTTGTCGACGGTGTCGGTCTCGCCCCGGTAACCGTTGATTTGCGCCCAGCCGGTGATGCCCGGCTTGGCGCGGTGGCGCACCATGTAGACGTCCAGCAAGTCCCGGTACATCTCGGTGTGCTGCACCGCGTGCGGCCTGGGACCGACGATGGACATGTCGCCCAGCAGCACGTTGAGGAACTGCGGCAGCTCGTCCAGGCTGGTGCGGCGCAGGAAGGCCCCGAACGGCGTCACGCGCGGATCGTTGGCGCTGGCCTGGACCACCGCGCCGCCGGGCTCCTGGTGCAGCCGCATGCTGCGGAACTTGAACACCTTGAATTCCACGCCGTTCAGGCCGACGCGCCGCTGCACGAAGCAGGCCGGCCCCGGCGACGACAGCTTCACCCCCAGGCAGATCGCCAGGAACAGCGGCGACAGCAGGATCAGGGCGGCGGCCGACACCACCTTGTCGAACAAGTACTTGCCGACGCGGTCGCAGAGGCCCGTGTCCGGACAGTTCAGGTGGATGGACGGATAGCCGAGGAAGAGCTCCATGTTCCCGCGCAGGATCTGCAACTGTTGCGTATCCATGATCCAGCGGATGTCCACGAAGTGGTTGCGCAGCAGGTACTGCAGCCGCGTGACGAGCTCCACCTGGTTCATCGGCAGCGCGATCCAGATTTCATCGATGCCCTTGCCGGCCACGTAGTCCGGTATAGTCTCCACGCCCTCCAGCAAATCCAGGTCCGCCACTCGCGCCGGCGCGTGGCCGTCCGGCGCGGGGCACAGCGCGCGGACCTCGTAATCGGGCTGCTCCTGCTGGCGCACGCGGCGGCACAGTTCGGCGCTGGTGGCGGCGCCGCCCACCACCAGCACTTGCGGGCCGCGCACGCCGTGCATGCGCGCGTAGCGCACGCCCCAGCGCGCCGCGATCCGCGCCAGCACGAGCAGCGCCGCGCCGATGCCGAACCAGTACGCCAGCCATAGCCGCGACAGCTCGCCCACGTGCCGTATCAGCACGCTGAACACGACGGCGGCCAGCAGCGTGCACGCCCATGCCCCGCAGAGCTGCAGCACCAGCATGCCGGCGGGCCGGTTGTGCCAGGCGCTGTACATGCCGAGGCGGGGGAACAGCGCGAACGCCATGCCGCAGCAGAACAATTGCAGGATGGTGTAAATGGGAGGCAGCTCCACGGCCATCGATCCATAGCGCAGCGCGATCGCGATCTGGGCGGCCAGCAACACGCCCAGCAAATCGCCTATTCGGATGGCCAGGACCAGGCGGGCGGGATCATTGATGAACGGAGTTTTCATGGGCCGCACCTTATTGCATGAGAACCGCAACGCTGGGTGGCGATGCAGGCAAATAAATGGTAGCGGATAAGCCGTGCGGGATTTTCGGGAATGGGCCGCTTTTGATAGCGGTCACTTCAATGGCTGGATGCAAGGCGCGCGCGAACGCGGCGCGGTGGGGGAAGACGAAACCCGTCACGCCGGGGCGTGACGGGCCTCATCAGGCATGGCCTACTTCGCTATCTTCTTGCCGCGCAGGAGGCGCGGTACCGCGATCGTGACGAGCAGCAGCACGCCGACGATGATGGTCATGTAAATGCCCGGCACGTTGGCCAGGGACAGGCCGTAGGTGACGGTGCCCAGCGTCAGCACCGCCAGCAGCACGCCGCCGATGGTGCCGGCGCCGCCGGCGATGCTCACGCCGCCCAGGATCACCATGGTGATCACCTCCAGCTCCCAGCCCATCGCGATGTTGGGACGGGTGCTGCCGATGCGGCCGGTCAGGAACCAGGCCGCCAGGCCGGCCATGGC
>NZ_FPBO01000014.1:157617-170153 GCF_900116645.1 Pseudoduganella namucuonensis
GTTCCTGGTCTTCAACGAGTTGGCCGACGCGGCCCAGCGCGACGGCGCGGCCTTCGCCCCGTCCTACATGCTGGACCAGTCGCACAACGTCACCGATCCGATCGAGAGCCTGATGAGCAGCGCCGTGGAAGTGCAGCGCGCCTTCGTGCAGGCCGCGCTGGTGGACCGCGCCGCGCTGAAGCAACACCAGGACAACAACGACGCGCTGCAATCGGCGCAGGCGCTGAAGCACGCCTACCGCACCGACGTCAGCGCCATCCTGGCCATGGCACGCGTGCGTTCCGGCGGCGCGGCCGATCCGGTGGCGCTGTACCGCGCTTCGGGCTACCGCGAGCAGGCGGCCGTGCGCCGTCCGCCCAAGGCCGGCGCCAGCAGCAGCGGCATCGTTTAAACATTGTGCGAGGCCGGAACCGGCCTTGCGTCTTGTGTCTGGCGTATTGCGGGGGAATGTTTGTGCTGAAAACGGTTTCATGTTAATGTTTATGAATTAACATTTTTCGCGACGATACCGATGGGTTATTTTTTAAAAGAAGCGGGACTGGCCGCCGCGGTCCTGCTGTGCGGCGCAGCGAGCGTCAACGCCCAACAAGCCGCGACGCCAACGCAAAGCGTGGCCGTGAAGGGCTATAAGAACGCCTCCCCGTGGTTCAAGGCCGAAAGCCAGCATTTCATCGTTTTCTCCAATACCAGCAACGCCGACGTCACCCAGCTGCTGAAAAACCTGGAAAAGCTGGACCACGTGCTGCGCATCTACACCAAGGATTTCCAGGCCGGGGCTGTCAGCCAGCAGAAAATGACGCTGTACTACCACGACCGGATCGGCGGTTTCAACGACGCCGTTTCCGGCCAGCCGGAAGAGGCCGTTGGGCTCTACAACAGCTGCGCCGGCGGCGTACAGGGATACGGCGTCCACCTGGAACGCATCGCCGGCTTGAACAACGAGCAACTGGCCACGTCCACGCTCAACAACAGCCTGTCGTACGCCTTCGAGGCCTACGCGCGGCATTTCCTTTACCGGTACACCGATATCCGCACACCGTCGTCCTATATCGACGGGTTCGCGCAATACTTCTCCACCATCCGCTTCTCCGACAATCAGATGTCCATCGGCAGGGTGCCGCCCAGCGTGGCCCGGTATGTCTACTTTGTCGACAAGGGCCGCAGCCACCGCTTGACGTACCAGGACATCTTCGAGCCCAAGGAAGCCAAGGACCCGGCGTCCTCGGACGAGCCGGCCGTGCGCCTCGAGTACCAAGCCAAATCCTGGCTGCTGGCGCATTACATGCTGTCATCCAACGACAATCTGCCGCGCCGCGACAAGTATCTGAACCTGGTGCACCAGGAAGTCCCGGCCGGCAAGGCGCTCGACGAGGCTTTTGAATTGAAGGGGGCCGACATCGGCGACACGATGTGGCGCTACCGGCTCAAGGGCATACAGGTGTTGCAGCTGGAGATGCCGGACCTGCCGTCCGCGCAGCCAAGTTTCACCAGCCTGCCCGAGTCGTCCACGGATTTCCTGCTGGCCGATGCCGGCCTGCGTTCCTGCCCGGACGCCAAGACCGGCCAGGCGCTGCTGCGTACAGTCAGCCAGCACCCCGGCGGCGTGCCGAACAACGACACGGCCAGGCTCACCGTGGGCAGGGCGCATGTGGACTGGGGCAAAGCGGAGGATGCCTTGCCACACCTGGCCGACGCTGCGCGCAAGGACGCCAGCAGCCACGAGGCCGCCTACCTGCTGGGCCTGGCGAACCTGCGCCTGGCGGCGCAACGCAAGGACGCCGAGGCGGCGCCGTATCTCGAAGCGGCGGCCACGCAACTGGCGCGCGCCCGGGTCTTGAACCCCAGGTCGCCCGAGGCGGCGTACGCGGCACACCAGCTCGGTCTGCGCGCCGCGGGCCCGCCTGACAAGCAGACTTTGGAAGCCGCCGTCGCCGCCTGGCGGTACGGGCACGAGGTCAACACCTACGCCCGCTCGGCGGCGCTGTCCTACGCCTATCTGGGCCGCTCGGCGGAGGCGGACAACGCACTGACGGTGCTGGCCCACAACGCGCGCGATCCGGAAATGGCCAAATGGGCGAAGGCTTGGCAAGCCCGCCTGGGCGCCGGCGTCACCCGCGCCGACCTCGCCGCGGAAATGCGGCGCGAGCCCGCGCAGCGCGGCGCGTTCAAGGAATGGACCGTCGCCGGTGAAAACCTGATGCAGACCGTGGAATACAACGCCGGCATCGAGGATATGGGCAAGTACCTGGAAACGATGCGGCTCTCGAACCCGATGTCCGAGAAGACCCACTTCGTCGCGCCCAGCAAGAAATAGGGCGGAGGGGGTTCATTTGGGCGGAGCCGCCGCGTGCGCCTTGGCGGCTTGCGTCAGCTTCGCCATCGCCTCCGCGGCGGTCATGCGGTCCTGGTTCCAGAACTGGCTGATCACGTCCCAGATCGCGGCCACGGTCTGGGACGGCTGCGCCATGCCGTGGGCGAGGCTGGGCAGCAGGGCGCCGCGCTTGGCGCTCTTGCTGAAATCCTGGCTTGAACGCTGGGCGCATTCGTCGAACTTGTCCATCTTCACGTCCATCCGCACGGGTATCGAGCCTTTGGCCAGGTTGAACGTCTCCTGGAAGTCCTTGCTCATGACGGCGCGCGCCAGGTCGTTCTGGGCCGCCCTGTTTTCCCCGCTGACCTGGAACATGGCGAAGGAATCGATATTGAAGGTGAACGCGTTCGCCGAACCCGGCGTCGCGCCGCAAAGCACGTCTATCCCCGGCTTCATGCCGGCGGCCTGTATCTCGGCTTTGGCCCAATCCCCCATCAACTGCATGCCGGCCTCGCCCTTGATCAGCATCGACGTGCCGCGCACCCAGTCGCCGCCGACCGCGTTCCGGCCAATGTAGCTCTTGATGCGCCTGTAGGTCTCCAGCGTCTTTTCCATTTGAGGGCTGTTCAGCGCCGAGGGATCCAGCTCCATGAACGCCTTCCGGTAAAAGTCCGGCCCGCCCACGCCGAGCGCCACGCTTTCGAAGGCGCCCAGGTCGAGCCAGGATTGGCCGCCGTAGGCGATGGGCGCGATCCCGGCCTTCTTCATGGCGTCGGCCACCGCGAAGAACTCCTCCCACGTGGCCGGGAACCTGGCGTTGGCCTTCCTCAAGGCGCTGGCGTTCACCCACAGCCAGTTCACCCGGTGCACGTTCAGCGGCGCGGCGACGTAGACGCCCTTGTGTTTCATGGTGTCGCTGACGATCTTCGGCAGCAGCCGGTCCCATTTCTCCGCCGCGGCCACGCCTTCGATGCTGGAAAGGGTGCCGGTGCGGGCCCATTCGGGTATCGACGCGCCCTTGATCTGCGCCGCCGTGGGCGGATTGCCGGACAGGACGCGCGATTTGAGCAGCACCATGGCCTGGCCGCCCCCGCCGCCGGCGATGACGAAATCCTTCCACGTGTGGCCGTCGTTGCGCAGGGTGGCCTTCAGCTTGGCCACCGCGCCCGCTTCGCCGCCGCTGGTCCAGAAATGCAGGACTTCGACTTCGCCGCCCGCCGCCGTCGAGAGCAGGGGGCAGGCTACCAGCATCATTGCCAGGCTACGCCGGAGTGAACTTCGCATGTCTGATCCCCTGCTTGAAATATTAACGCCGATGTTAAGCTTCCGGCGGCAAGCGGATCAACACCCGCAAGCCATGCGGCTGGACTTCCTCCAGCGTGACGGAACCGCTGTGCCGCTCGACGATCTCCTTGACGATGGCCAGCCCCAGCCCGCAGCCGTCGCCCTGGTAGGTCGCGCGGAAGAAGCGCTCGAACACGCGGGCGCGGTCCGCCTCCGGAATGCCCGGGCCGTCGTCCTCCACCACCAGCAGGGCGCTCGCGCCGTCGCGCCTCACCTTCACCGTGATTTCCGCGCCATGCCCGGCGTACTGGATGGCGTTGTCGATCAAATTGGTCAGCGCTTCCCGCAGCAGCAGGGAATTGGCCTGCACCGGGACGGGTTCCGCACCCTCGTCGTCCTCGAAACCCAGATCCACGCCGGCCCGCAGGCCGCGCGGCACCAGTTGGACCACGATATCCTGCGCGAAGCGGCGCAGGTCGAACTGGGTGCGCTCCAGCACGGGCGCCGATCCCGGCTCGGCGCGCGCCAGCGTCAGGAGCTGGGCGACCAGGTGGGCGCTGCGGGTGGCGCTCTGGTGCACCAGGGCCAGGCGGCTGCGCTGGTCGTCGTCGGTGGCCGCCTCCAGCGCCAGCCTGGTCTGGCTTTTCAGCCCGGCCAGCGGGGTGCGCAGCTGGTGCGCCGCGTCGCCGATGAAGCGCTTCTGGGCGCCAACCTGGTGCTGGACGGAGGCCAGCAAGTCGTTCAGCGCGCCGGCCAGCGAGCGCAGTTCCACCGGGGCCAGGTCCAGTTTCAGCGGCGTGAGATCGTCCGGCGCGCGGCTCTCCACCTCGCGCCGCAGCCGCGCCAGCGGCGCCAGCCCGGCGCGGATGCCGGCCCATACGATCATGCTCATCAACAGCACCAGCGCCGACAGCGGCAGCAGCGTATCGGCCAGGATGGCGCGCGCCAGCTCCTCGCGGTTGGCGCTGCTGCGGGCCACCTGCACCAGCATGGTCTGCTTGGGCGAGGAGATGTCGCCGAAGGCCACGTAGAGCGCGGCGATGCGCATCTGCTTGGACGCGCCGGTGGCGCCGGGCTGCGGCGCCACCTTGGCGTCGTAGAAATAGGGGACGTCGAGTTGCTGGCTGGCGGCGGGCGGCGGGGGCGGAAGGTTGCCGTTGCCGAGGATGAAGCGGCCGGGCGGAGTGCTGACCGTGTACATCAGCCGGTCGTTGGGGTCGGCCTCCAGCACGTCCTGCGCTGCGCGCGGAAAGTCGATCAGCAAGCCCTGGTCGATGGGTTTCACCTGCCGCAGCAAGGTGCGCGAGGTTTGCGCCAGGCTGGCGTCGATGGCGCGGTTGGCGTAGCTGGCGGCCAGGCGGTAAGTGGCCACGCCGCCCGCCAGCCAGAGGATCAGCTGCGGCAGCAGCAGCCACAAAAGCAGTTTGCGGTGCAGCGAGACCATGGGCGCGGGACGGGATCAGCCCGCGCGGGGCGGGGTCTTGCTCTCGGCCTCGAGCAGGTAGCCCAGGCCGCGCACCGTGCGGATGTCCAGGCCCGATCCTTCCAGGCGCTTGCGCAGGCGGTGGATATAGACCTCGGTGGCGTTGCCGGCGCCAAGGCCGCTGCCGTCGCTGGTCCAGGCCTGCGCGATCTGCTCCTTGGTCACCACGTTGTCGCGGTTCACCAGCAGCAGCTCCAGCAAGGTCCACTCCCGCGGGCTCAGTTCTATGGGCTCGCCGGCCACGCTGGCGCGGCGCGTCTTGGGATCGAAGGCCAGGTTGCCGAAGCCCAGTTCGGCGGTGGCGCTGGCGGCGGTCGCGCGGCGCAGCAGGGCGCGCACGCGGGCTTCCAATTCGGGGAAATCGAAGGGCTTGGTGATGTAGTCGTCGGCGCCGGCGTCCAGGCCGGCCACACGGCTTTCCAGGCCGTCCTGCGCGGTCAGCACGATGACCGGCATCAGCTGGTTGGTGGCGCGCACGTGGCGCAGCACGGTCAAGCCGTCCACCATGGGCAGGCCCAGGTCCAGGATCGCCATGTCGAAGGGCTGGCGCAGCAGCAGGTATTCGGCCACCGGCCCGTTGGGGGCGTGCTCCACCTTGTAACCGGCGCCCTGCAGCTGTGCGGTCAGCGCGTCCGCGAGGATGGTGTCGTCTTCGGCCAGGAGTATGTTCATCGGTGAAGTTTAACAATAAATGAATGGCGGCGCCACATCGGGCCGCCGATTGCGCCAGAATTGTTTACGCGATATTAATGTGGTGTTATAGTTTATTAATGATCGTTAAGGGTCATGCTGCAAAGGAGACGCACCGGGTGCCCGAGCGCCACGGTGTTCCATTAAAAAGATCAAGCAAGGACTATCGTGGCAAACTTTTCCCCCACCCTGGAAGCCGGCGGCGCGTCTGGCGCCTCCGAGAGCAACAACGGCGCGCTCGCCATCATCACCATGCTGTTCTTCATGTGGGGTCTGCTGACTTCACTGAACGACGTGCTGATTCCCCACCTTAAAGCCGTCTACACCCTCACGTATGTGCAGGCCATGCTGGTGCAGTTCTGCTTCTTCGGCGCCTACTTCATCGTCTCCGTGCCGGCCGGCGCGCTGATACGCCGCATCGGTTACCAGAACGGCGTGGTCGCCGGGCTGACCGTCGCGGCGGCCGGTTGCGCCATGTTCTACCCGGCGTCGCTGGGCGGCTACGGCCTGTTCCTGCTGGCCTTCTTCGTGCTGGCCAGCGGCATCACCATCCTGCAGGTGGCGGCCAATCCCTATGTGACCATCCTCGGACCCGCGTCCAGCGCCTCCAGCCGTCTGACCCTGACCCAGGCCTTCAACGCGCTGGGCACCACCGTCGCGCCGGCACTGGGCGGCATGCTGATCCTGTCGGGCGCGGTCCTGACCATCGAAGACCTGGCGCTGCTGCCCGCGGCCGAGCAACTGGCCTACAAGGCGAAGGAAGCCGCCGCCGTGCAGGGCCCATACCTGGCGCTGGGCGGCGCGTTGCTGGCCCTGGCCGTGTTCTTCGCCGTGGCGCGGCTGCCGCGCATCGCCGAGCGCAGCGCGGCAGCCGGCACGGAAGTGTCGCTGATGTCCCACCGCCACCTGGTGCTGGGCGCGATCGCCATCTTCCTGTACGTGGGCGGCGAGGTGGCCATCGGTTCCTTCCTGATCAACTTCCTGGGCGAAGGCCATATCGCCGGCATGACCGCCGCGGTGGCGGCGCCTTACGTCAGCTACTACTGGGGCGGTGCGATGGTGGGCCGCTTCATCGGCTTCGCGGTGATGCGCCGTGTCAGCCCTGGCAAGGCGCTGGCGTTCAACGCCGCGTGCTCGGTGGCGTTGATCGTGCTGGCCGTCGTGGGCAGCGGCTCGGTGGCGATGTGGGCCATCCTGGCGGTCGGCCTGTGCAACTCCATCATGTTCCCCACCATCTTCAGCATGGCGCTGCACAAACTGGGCCCCGCCACCGGCCAGGGCTCCGGCCTGCTGTGCATGGCCATCGTGGGCGGCGCCATCGTGCCGTTCGGCCAGGGCTGGATGGCGGACGTGATGGGCGTGCAGATGTCCTTCCTGCTGCCGGCCGCGTGCTATCTGTTCATCCTGTACTACGGCCTGAAATACGCCGGCATGTACGCCGACGAGAAACGCGCGGCCTGAGAGGCTGAGAGTCTTTCGATCATGCCCGCTCATCACGCCAGAAAGTGCCCGCTCGTCGTTGCAAATGCTCGCCATAGCCCGAGCTATGGCTGTGCTTTGCGCCTCGATCGGCCACTTTCTGGCGCGCTGCTCTGGCACGCCCGAAAAACTCTCAGCCTCTGAGCTAACATGAAACGCATGGCGGTGGTATTGCGCTTGGCCTTGCCTTTGGCGGTGGCGCTGCTGGCCGTGGGCACTGGCCCGGACGGCGCGCAGGCGGCCGACGGCGGCGCGGACGGCCACGCCGCCCGCCAGCGCATCTTCGTGTTGAGCGATATCGGCAACGAGCCGGACGACCAGATGTCGCTCGTGCGGCTGCTGGTGTATGCGAACGCGCTCGACATCGAAGGGCTGGTCGCCACCACCTCCACCTGGCAGCGGCAAACGACCCGACCCGACACCATGGCCGCCCTGGTCGACGCGTATGGCCAGGTGAGGCCCAATCTGCTGAAACACGCGGATGGCTGGCCGGCCGCGGCTGCGCTGAAGGCGCTGGTGTCCAGCGGGCCCTCCGCGTATGGCATGGCGGCCATCAGGCCGGACGCCCCGTCGCCGGGCGCGCGGCGCCTGATCGAGGCGGCGGACCGCCGCGATGAGCGGCCCCTGTGGATCAGCCTTTGGGGCGGCGCCAATACGCTGGCCGAGGCGCTGGCCTCGGTGCGTGCCACGCGGACTCCCGCGGAGCTGGCTGCGTTCGTGGCCAGGCTCAGGGTCTATTCGATATCGGACCAGGACGACGCGGGGCCGTGGATACGCCGCGAGTTCCCGGGGCTGTTCTATATCGTCCAGCCGTCCTCGGCGGACGCCGCCGACTACGCGCGCGCGACGTGGACCGGCATCAGCGGCGACAACTACTACCGCAACGGCGACGGCGCGGACGGCGCCACCGTCACCAACCAGTGGCTGGACGCGAATATACGAAGCAAGGGGCCGCTCGGCCAGCACTATCCGCGCTTCCTGTTCATCATGGAGGGCGACACCCCGGCGTTCCTGAATCTGCTGCCGAATGGGCTGGAGGGCTATCGCCATCCCGCGTGGGGCGGCTGGGGCGGGCGCTATGTGTTCCGCCAGCCCTACGGCGAGACGCGTCCGATCTGGACCCAAGGCGGGGACCTGTTCACCCGCGTGACCTCGGCCGATACCGTGGCGGGCGTCGACGGCAAGCCGCGCAGCTCCGACCAGGCCAGCATCTGGCGCTGGCGCACCGCGTTCCAGCACGATTTCGCGGCCCGGATGGACTGGACTTACAAGCCTTACAAACAGGCCAACCACCATCCGACGGTGGTGGTGAATGGCCGCCGCGGCGTGGGCGCCGTCGAAGCCGACCTGGTGGCGGGCGAGAGTCTTGTGATGGACGCGTCGGGCACCTCGGACCCGGACGGGGATGGCTTGTCTTACAGCTGGTTCCATTACGGCGAGGCGGGCGGGCCGCCCGGCGCGACGGCGGGCGCCGGCCTGGCCGACATCGCGATCGAAGCCGATGGGGGCAAGGCGACGGTCAAGGCCATCGCCACCTGCCGGCCGCAATGGCTGGACACGGGCCCTTGTCCGGCGACCGGCTTTGCCCATGTCATCCTCGCCGTCACCGACAAGGGCGCGCCGAGCCTGACTTCCTACCGCCGCATCGTGCTGCGGGTTCGCAACCGGGAGGCCTCTGGCACCACGCCTTGAGGCGGCGCGCCCAGTCCCAAGGCCGGTCGCTAGGCGGCTTTCCCGGCCGTCACCGACGCCAGCCAGCGTTCACGGTAGGCCTGCCAGCCCGCCAGATCGCTGGGCTTGGCCGCCGAGGTGTTGTCGTCCACGGGGGCACCCCAGTGGTGCAGCATCCAGCCGCCGCAGGTGGTGCCGCTGGTGTCGTCCGAGCAGGAGATTTCCTGGTCCGGGCGCAAGGCGGCCAGCAGCGGCGCGAAGTGCGGATTGCCGGTGTAGCTGCCTTCCACCACCACCGGGCCGGCGGATCCCAGCGCGGACAGACAGTAGTCGCTCATCAGCACGCAATACAGGGTCGCCAGCGCATAGCGCTCGCGGGCGGTTTGCGGCGCGGGTCCCTGGATCTCGCCGGCGCGGCCGGCGAAGGGCCCGCCGGCGGACGAGAAGCAGGGCAGTGCCATCGTGCCTTGGGCGACCAGGCGTTGCAGGTCGTCCGGCGTGCACACCTCGGGTTGCGGGCCGGCCAGTTCACCGAACTCGCGCCCGCCCATGAAACGCATGCAGGCCACGGGCTGGCCCAGCGCGTTGCTGTTGGCAAGCATGTCCGATTCCTCGCGCAGGCCGTCCAGCGGCATGCCCAGCGCCGCGGCGATGACCCAGGTGCCGGTCGACAGCACCGTGCGCTGGCCTTCGCCGGAACCCAGGTGGCGCAGCAGGGAGGCGTTGCTGTCGTGGATGCCGCACAGGACGCGGCAGTCTTCCGGCAGCCCGGTTTCCTTCGCCAGTTCGGGACGCAGCATCCCCAGCGGCGCCCACGCCGGCTGCATGGGCGGGAACAGTTTGCTCCAGCCCATGCGCTCCACCAGCGAGGAGTACTGCTGGCGGGCCGGTTGCCACAAGTCCGTATGGCAGCCGAGCGAGGTGACCTCGCTCGCGGCCACGCCGCTCAGGCGCCATGCCCAGTACTGCGGATACATCAGGATATGGCGCGCGTTCTGGAACTGCGCGGGGAAGCTGCGCGCCAGCCACGCCAACTGGCGGCCCAGATTCAGCCCCGCCGGCAGCGCCGGCGAATAGCTGGTGGAATAGGGCGGCCGCAGCGAGGCGTAGGCCGTGGCCTGCGTGGCGGGAAGTTCCGATTCATAGTCCAGCACCGGCAATACCAGGCCGCTGTCGTCGACCAGCGCGGCGGTGGCGCCGTGCGTGACCGGGACGATGGCGCCCACCCGCGCCAGTCGCGCGTAATCGCGCATCACACCCAGCATCCAGTTCCAGATGCGGTCCGTGTCGTGGTGCGGGTACGGGCCGTCCTGCACGATGCTGTTGGGGCTGCGCCGCTCGGCCAGCATGGCGCCGGCGGCGTCCAGCAAGACCAGTTTGACGTTGGTCTTGCCGATGTCGAGAACGATGGTGGCGTCTACAGACGTCATTTGGCTACTTTCTTCCCGCGCAGGAGCCGCGGAACTGCGATCGTGACGAGCAGCAGCACGCCGACGATGATGGTCATGTAAATGCCCGGCACGTTGGCCAGGGACAGGCCGTAGGTGACGGTGCCCAGCGTCAGCACCGCCAGCAGCACGCCGCCGATGGTGCCGGCGCCGCCGGCGATGCTTACGCCGCCCAGGATCACCATGGTGATCACCTCCAGCTCCCAGCCCATCGCGATGTTGGGACGGGTGCTGCCGATGCGGCCGGTCAGGAACCAGGCCGCCAGGCCGGCCATGGCCCCGGTCAGCATGAACAGCGCCAGGCGGTAGCGGTCCACCGGGATGCCGGAGAAGCGCGCCGCGACCGGATTGTTGCCGATGGCGTAGATGCGCCGGCCCCAGGTGGTGGCGTGCAGCACGCCCGCGAACAGGGCCGCGAACACCAGCAGCACGACGAACTCGCGCGGGATGAAGTCGAAGAAGTAGCCCTGGCCCCAGTCCTGCATGACCTGCGGGTAGCCGGTGTAGGCCTTGTCGCCCAGGACCACGCTGGCCAGGCCGCGGAACAGCGACACGGTGCCGATGGTGACCACGATGGACGGCAGCGCGAAGCGCGTCACCATGTAGCCGTTGATCCAGCCGCAGGCCGTGCCGGTGGCCAGCGCCACGAACAGCAGCGCCTCCGGCGGCAGCCCGGCCGTCATCGCCATGCCCATCGCCACCGACGACAGCGCCAGGATGCCGGACACCGAGATGTCGATCTCGCGGCAGATGATCAGCAGCGCCATCGGCAGCGCGATCATCGCCTTCTCGCTGAAGTTGAAGGTGCCGTCGGCCAGGTTGTACAGGTCCAGGAAGTGCGGCAGCAGCACGCTGTTGACGACGAAGGCGGTCAGCAGCAGCAGCGCCAGCAGGGTCTCCCAGCGGCCCAGCAGGGAACGCAGGGCGAAGGCCGGCCGGTCGTGGATGGTGTAGCGCGACGTGCTCGCGGGAGTGACAGGGACTGGCGGGTTCATGCCGCGCTCCGGGTGGGTTTGACGAGGTGAAGCGGCAGGATCTGCCGGCCGGCGGACTTGTTGCCGCGCGCGTTGATCAGCACGGCGGTGAGGATCACCAGGCCGGTGAGGGCGCTCTGCCAGAACGGCGACACCTTCACCACCGGCAGCGCGTTGCCGATCACGGCCAGGAACAGGGAGCCGAGCAGGGCGCCGGCCACGGTGCCCGAACCGCCGGCGATGCTGATGCCGCCGATCACGCAGGCGGCGATCACGGTGAATTCGAAGCCGTAGGCGATCTCGGTGTAGGCCACCGCGTAGCGCGCCACCCACAGGTAGCCGCACAGGCCGGCCACCAGGCCGGAAATGCCGTAGGTCCAGAACAAGCGTTTCGCGATCGGGATGCCGACGTAGCGCGCCGACGCCGGCTCGTTGCCGATGGCGTACAGGTCGCGCCCGAAGCGGCTGTGGCAAGCCAGGTACCACGCCGCCAGCACCGTCAGCGCGGCGATCCACACCAGGTGGGTCGCGCCCAGCAGGCGCTCCAGCGGGAAGGCGATGAAATTGGCCGGCATCTGGTGCGAATTGACCCAGGCGCCGCCGGACATGACGAACACCAGGCCGCGATACACGCTCATGGTGCCCAGCGTGACGACGATGGGCGGCAGTTCGAGATAGCCGATCATCCAGCCGTTGGCCAGGCCGAGCGCCAGGCCGGTGGCCATGGCGGCCAGCACGACGAGGGGCAGCGGCAGGCCCGGGTTGGCGGCGGCCAGCATGGCCGCCAGCATGCCCGACAGGGCCAGGTTGGAGGCGACCGACAAGTCGATCCCGCGCGTCATGATGACCAGCATCTGCGCCAGCGCCAGCATGATCAGCAAGGTGCTGTCGGTGAGCAGGTTGCCCAGGCTGGCCGCGCTCACGAACACCGGCGCGCGCAGGCCGACCAGGCAAATCAGCAGCACGGTCATGATGGCCAGCTGGGTCTCGCGTAATTTCAACAGTTTCATGCCGCTTCTCCCGCTGGCAGGTCCAGGCCGGACGCCGCCGCCACCACCAGTTCGGGCGTGCACTGGGCGCGCTCGAACACGTTCTTCACATGGCCGTGGTGCATCACCACGACCCGGTCCGCCAGGCCCAGCACCTCGGGCAGTTCCGACGACACCAGGATCACCGACAGGCCTTTCGCGACCAAC
>NZ_FPBO01000085.1 GCF_900116645.1 Pseudoduganella namucuonensis
CTTTAAGCTCCTTGAAGGGTCGTTCGAGACCAGGACGTTGATAGGCTGGGTGTGGAAGCGCAGTAATGCGTTAAGCTAACCAGTACTAATTGCCCGTAAGGCTTGTCCCTATAACCTTGACGGTTATGAGCATTACCCTGTGTATTGATGATGTACCCAACAACTTTACTTCCTCCGGATTGCAGTCGCGCGCCATAGCGCGCGACGCGACAAGTCAAAGCCTGATGACCATAGCAAATCGGTCCCACCCCTTCCCATCCCGAACAGGACCGTGAAACGATTTTGCGCCGATGATAGTGCTGCAACCAGTGTGAAAGTAGGTTATCGTCAGGCTAGTTATATAGAAAAGCCCGCCAGGGGACCTGGCGGGCTTTTCGCATTCTAAGAAAATCCCCATCAGCCTGAACGCGCTCAAGATCGCGCTCAGCGCGGATGGGGTTTTCGCGTTTAAGATACGGCTCGCACTCCCTTAACAAAAAAGGAATACGATGTCGAAATCCAATCGCAAAGTCCGGATCCTGGTCAGCGGCCTTACCCTGGCCCTGTTGTCCATGTCCGCCATCGCCGCCGAACCGGCATGGGTTACCAAAAGCAACGAGAACGCCAAGCTGCTGCTGAATGTCCTGGCCAAATACTCGCCCGAAAGCGCGAGCAGCCTGGGTGTCGATGGCTATGATGAACTGATCACCGACATGTCGCGCGACCAGTTCGAGGCGACCGCCAAGGATACGCGCGCGGTCATCGCCGAGCTGGAAAAACGCCTCAAGGCCGAGTCCGATCCGAAGATCAGGCAGGATCTGGAAATCCTGATCTCCACCGCCCAGGACCAGCTGCGCTCCGCCGCCATCAACCGCAAATACATGCTGCCCTTCACCGACGTCACGCGCCTGATGTTCGGCGTGGTGCGCCAGATGCTCGACCCCCGCATTCCCAAGGAGCGCCAGAAATCCCTGCTCGTCCGCCTTGAAAAGTACGCCGGCCTGGCCAAGGGCCACCGGCCGCTCACCGAGCTGGCCAATGAGCGCCTGCAAGAGCGCCTGAAAGCCAACAAGAACCTGCTGGGGCCGTACAAGGGCCAGGTCGAACAAGCCATCAATGACGCTCCGGCCCTGCTCAAAGGAATGAAGGACCTGCTCGCCAAGAGCGAACTGAAAGGCTGGGAAACCAGCTTCGCCGCGCTGGAAAAACAGTTGACGGCCTATAACGAACAATTGAGGACGCAAGTGCTGCCGCGCGCCCGCGCCGATCACCGCCTGCCGCCCGAAGTGTACGCGGACAATCTGCGCCAGTTCGGCGTGGACATCACGCCGCGGGAGCTGATCGCCAAGGCGCTCACGTCCTTCGCCGAGATCCGCAACCAGATGAACATCACGGCCGGGCTGATCGCGCGCGAACGCAAGCTGCCCAGCGCCGATTACCGCGCCGTCATGCGCGAGCTGAAGAAGCAGCAAATCCCGGTGGACCAGGTGATGCCGCTGTACGCCGAGCGCCTGACGCAAATCGAGGCCGCCGTGCGCGAACAAGGCATCGTCTCGCTGCCGTCCCGCAAGGCCGTGATCCGCCTGGCCAGCGCGGCCGAGAACGCGCAGCAGCCGGCGCCGCACATGAGCCCGCCGCGCCTGATCGGCAACACGGGCGAGTATGGCGAGTTCGTGCTGACCACCGGCATGCCGCCCGACGCCAGCGGCAAGTCCCTGGTGTTCGACGACTTCACCCACCAGGCGGGCAGCTGGACCTTGACCGCGCACGAGGCGCGTCCCGGCCACGAGCTGCAGTTCGCCAAGATGATCGAAACCGGTGTCTCGACCGCGCGCGGCGTGTTCGCCTTCAACAGCGTCAACGTCGAAGGCTGGGCCTTGTATGCCGAGGCCGAGATGCAGCCCTACGAACCGCTGGACGGCCAACTGTTCGCGTTGCAGGCGCGCCTGCAACGCGCGGCGCGAGCCTTCCTCGACCCGATGGTGAACCTGGGCGAGATTTCGCCGGAGGGTGTGAAATCCTTCCTGATGGACGAGGTGGGCCTGTCCGAGGGGATGGCGACGCAGGAAATGCAGCGCTACACTTTCCGCGCCCCGGGCCAGGCGACCTCTTACTTCTACGGTTACCAGCGTCTCATGGAAACGCGTCAGGCGGCGGAAGTGGCCCTGCGCCAGAAGTTCAACCGCCAGGCCTTCAACGACTTCGTGCTGGCCCAGGGGCTGGTGCCGCCGGCCTTGCTGCGCAAGGCCGTCATGCAGGAGTTCGTGCCCGCGCAGCGCTGACCTTCGCCGTCGCGCTCGATGCCCGCCGGCTCGCTGGCGGGTTTTTTTGCTCCTACGAACGAATAAAATCCTGTTGGAAAGTTGAAATTTGATTTTTACTATCGCATTGGAGCACAGCATCAAAATAAATGTCAGGGCATGTGACTATTCAGGAGAATTTGAGGAACTTTCAGGGCTAGCCTTGTCTTAATACCAGATCAAGAATTCCAATTTGATGCAAATTGGAAACAGGTGGATGTCCGCCGGGCGTCCATGGACAAAGGTATCCAGACAGGGGGCAAGCATGAGAGCAAAGCAGCAGAAGGGCGCGGTCTCGATGACCGACGATTGTGGCTGTAGCGACACCGCAGCCAAACCAGCGCAGAACGGCAGCGGCGCGTCCTACCAGATGGCCGGCGAGGGCAATCTGGGCTGGGCGGACCCGAACGACCGCGGCATGCCCGGCGTCAGCAAGCGCGGACCGCAAGACGACATGCCCTCCGGCGGCATGAATGAACGCAGCGGCGCGCGCGAGGACGACATGCCTGGCGGCGACATGGGCGGCGGCCCGGGCGGCGGCGACCCCGGCGGCGGCTCCGGCAACTACGGCGGTTCCGGTTCGGGCTCCGGCAACTACGGCGGGGGAGGCGGCAACTTCGCCTCCGGCGGCACCGACCCGCAACCCAGGGTGCGCCGCTGCGCCACCATGGATGTGCATCGACGCCTGCTGTCCACCAATCCCGAATACGCGCGCATCCGCGACACGATAGAAAACCAGGCGCTGCGTTACGAGGCGGGCGAACTCGCCTCCCAGCGCTCCGGCATCACCCGCATTCCGGTGGTGGTCCACGTGGTGTGGAACACCACCGCGCAGAACATCTCCGACGCGCAGATCACCAGCCAGATCGAGGTGCTGAACCGCGATTTCCGCCGCACCAATCCCGATGTCAGCACCACGCCGGCGCCGTTCCTGCCGCTGGCCACCGACGCGCGCATCGAATTCTACCTGGCCACCACGGCGCCGGGCGGCGCGCCCAGCACCGGCATCGAGCGCCGCCAGACCTCGGTGGCCGGCTTCTCCGACAACGACGCCGTGAAGTCGAACGCCAGCGGCGGCATGAACGCCTGGCCCAGCGACGCCTATCTGAACATCTGGGTATGCCCGCTGAGCGACAGCCTGCTGGGCTACGCCCAGTTCCCCGGCGGCCCGGCCGCCACCGACGGCGTGGTGATACTGCATTCCGCCTTCGGCACCGCCGGCACGGCGGCCGCGCCCTTCAACCTGGGCCGCACGGCGACGCACGAGATCGGCCACTGGCTCAATCTGAACCATATCTGGGGCGACGACGGCACCGGCTGCTCCGGCTCGGACAACGTGTCCGACACGCCCAACCAGGGCGGCTACAACACCGGCGCGCCCACCTTCCCGCGCGTCTCCTGCAGCAATGGCCCGAACGGCGACATGTATATGAACTACATGGACTACGTCGACGACCGCGCCATGGTGATGTTCACCGCCGGCCAGGTGGCGCGCATGCACGCCTGCCTGGATGGCGTGCGCTCCACCATCGGCACCAGCGCCGCCAGCATCCGGCCCAGCTCCTCGCCGATCGTCGCGTGGGGATCGAACCGGCTCGACGCGTTCGTGCTGGGCACCGACCGCGCCCTGTACCATAAATGGTGGAACGGCTCGGCTTGGGGACCGTCCGTCACCGGCTATGAATTCATGGGCGGCACCTGCACCAGCGTGCCGCAAATCGTCTCGTGGGGCCCGAACCGGCTGGACGCCTTCGTCACCGGCACCGACAGCGCGCTGTATCACAAGTGGTGGAACGGTTCCGCCTGGGGCCCATCGGTGACCGGCTACGAGAACATGGGCGGCATCTGCGTCGGCGACCCGCGCATCGTTTCCTGGGGACCGGACCGGCTGGATGTCTTCGTGCTGGGCACGAACCGCGCGCTGTACCACAAGTGGTGGAACGGCTCGGCCTGGGGACCGTCGCTGACCGGCTACGAAAACATGGGCGGCACCTGCGTCGGACAGCCCGAGATCGTCGCGTGGGGCCCGAACCGGCTCGACGTGTTCGTGATTGGCACCGACCGCGCGTTGTACCACAAGTGGTGGGACGGTTCCAACTGGGGCCCGTCGCTGACCGGCTATGAACGCCTGGGCGGCACCTGCACCTCGGCGCCGCGCGCGGTCGCGTGGGGGCCGGACCGGCTGGACGTGTTCGTCACCGGCACGGATGGCGCGCTGTACCACAAATGGTGGAACGGCAGCGCGTGGGGACCGTCGGTGGACGGCTTCGAGCGCATGGGCGGCGTCTGCGTCGGCCAGCCGGAAGTGGTGGCGTGGGGACCGAACCGGCTGGACGTGTTCGTCATCGGCACGGACAGCGCGCTGTACCACAAATGGTGGAACGGCGCCGCGTGGGGCCCGTCGCTCACCGGCTACGAGTACATGGGCGGCGTCTGCACCTCGCAGCCGCGCGTGGCCGCGTGGGGACCGAACCGGCTGGACGTGTTCGTCACCGGCACGGACAGCGCGCTGTACCACAAGTGGTGGAACGGCTCGGCATGGGGACCCTCGGTCACCGGCTACGAGTACATGGGCGGCACCATCTCCTCGTTCCGGCAGGGACAGGCCTTGCCCGAACCCGAGGGCGGAGGCAAGGCCCCGGTGGCGCCCGTCCCGCGGGATGTGGCACCCACGCTTGAGACGATGGGGGCGTGATGGAACCGCGGGCGCCAGGCGTGGAGGGCGGCTGGGCGCATTCGTTCGAGGAGGACGAGGGCGACATCCGGGTGTACCGTCCACGCGGCAGGTTCCCGTTCCCGCCCAGCAGGCGGGGGCGCGAAACGCTGGACTTCAGTCCCTCCGGAGGCGTCACGGCGGGCATGCCGGGCCCCGACGACAGGACCGTCCAGCAGCCCGGGGCGCCGCGTATCGAGGTCGTCGAGGCGGGACCGGATATCCTGAAGGTCAGGTTCGCCTGACCGTGGGCCCAGGCCCCGCCGGGTGATCCCGGCGGGGTTTTTCGCATTCGGGCCTTGCAAGCCGCGCCGCGGCTTGCTATAGTTCTGTCCCTCGCAACGCGGCACGCAAGTGTGGCGAAGCGGAAAAGAAAAAAGAGTTGACGAGCAGCGCAAAACACCGCATAATCTCATCTCTCTGCTGCGAACAAAACGATTCGCTGAAAACTGCAGAAAAGTTCTTTAAAAATTAACAGTCGATAAGTGTGGGCGTTTGATGATGATGCCGGAGGCGCAAGCCTCTTAGCTCAAATTATTAAACGCTCAACAAAAGAAATAAACGTGACCTCGCAAGAGGAATCGTCAGTTATTTTGATGGGCGACCACGTCGGCAACGACGTTAAACAGAGATTGAACTGAAGAGTTTGATCCTGGCTCAGATTGAACGCTGGCGGCATGCTTTACACATGCAAGTCGAACGGCAGCGCGGGGCAACCTGGCGGCGAGTGGCGAACGGGTGAGTAATATATCGGAACGTACCCAAGAGTGGGGGATAACGTAGCGAAAGTTACGCTAATACCGCATACGATCCAAGGATGAAAGCAGGGGACCTTCGGGCCTTGTGCTCCTGGAGCGGCCGATATCTGATTAGCTAGTTGGTAGGGTAAAGGCCTACCAAGGCATCGATCAGTAGCTGGTCTGAGAGGACGACCAGCCACACTGGAACTGAGACACGGTCCAGACTCCTAC
>NZ_FPBO01000054.1 GCF_900116645.1 Pseudoduganella namucuonensis
GCGGAGACCTGGATCACGTCGTCCCCGGCGCCGCCCTCGACCGTGTTGTTGCTGTTGTAGTTGAACGTCACCGTGTCGTTGCCGTCCCCGCCGCGCAGCACGTTGTTGCCGCCACTGTCGGTGATGCTGTCGTTGCCTGATCCGCCATCAATGGTGTCGTTGCCGCCGCTGTCGGTGATGGTGTCGTCGCCCGCTCCCCCATATATGCTGTCGTCACCACTGGTGCCGGTCAGACCGTCATTCCCCGGATTAACCTCAGACTCCAAGCTACTGGCCCCGAAGCTCATCGCCGACATTGCCGATTCATCGGTGTACAGCATCTCCCCATCATCCGCATACAGCGCGCTCTCCGGGGAATCGCCGCCCATGCGGGTCACCGCGTAGTTCCCCACGTCGTCATAGCTCACCAGGCTCACATCCCCGGTTTCCTCGGCCAGCACCTCCCGCCGGCCCAGGCCGTCGTAGCTGTAGCTGGTGACGCTGCCGTCAATGGCCACCGTTTGCAGCAGTTGCCCCGCCTGGTCATAGACATGGCGCACCGCGCCATTGGCATCCAGCACTTCATTGAGCAGTCCGCGCGCGTCGTAACCGTAGTCGGTACGGCTGATGCCGGCGGACACCACGGTCCCGGTCGCCGTCCAAGCCTGCAAATCGGCCTCCGACCGGTTAGCCGACGACGCCAACGCGGCCGTGTACTCCAGCGTGGCCGCGCGCTGGCCCAGGCTGTCGTAGCGGTGCTCCCGCACATGGCCGGCGGTGTCGATGACGAAGCGCAGCCGGCTTGCGCCGTCGTAGACATAGCTTGCGGTCTGCACCTGCCCCTGCGCGCCATACACGGTTTCCGAAAGCAGCAGCTTGCCGGCGGCGTCATACTCGCGCCGCACCAGCAACGCGCCGCCGGCGTCGCGTTCGACCACGCGGTTGCCGCGTCCGTCATACTCGTAGCCAACACCCTGCCCATCCGGCAGCAGCGCGCGGATCACGTTGCCCCGGGCGTCGTAGTCGAAGTAGGCTTGCTGGCCGCCAGGGCCGGCAATCTCCGTCAGCCGGCCCTGGCCGTCGTAGCTGTAAACGGTCGCCACGCCGGCGGCGTTGCTGACGGTGGTCTTGCCCACGCCATAGCTCAGTTGCGCCACCAGCCCAGACGCGTCGGAGACGCTGCCGATCTTCCACGCGCCGCCGATCTGCTGATAAGTAAAGGCCAGCTGCGTGCCGTCGCTCTGCGTCATGCCCGCCACGCGGCTGCTGACGCCTTCATAGCTGTAGCCGATGGCGTACACCTCGCCATCGGCCACGCCGCCGTCCTCCGGCGTCAGGTCGGTGCTGACGCCGGTGAGGCGCTGCTGGTTGTCGTAGCTGTAGCGCACGCGCACGAAGCTCTTGCCGCTGTTGGCCAGCACGGTGCGGTATTGCGCCAGGTTGCCGTTGGCGTCGTAGTCGAAATGTGTGACGTCGCCGGCGGCGTCGGTGATGCGGGCCACCTGTCCGGCCGTGTCGTATTCATACGCCAGCCGCGGGCCTTCCTCGTCGTGCACGGCGACGATGCGGCCGTTGCTGGCGCTGTCGTAGACTTCGTGCAGGCCGCCATTGCCGGCGCGCTCGTCGCGCCAGATCCACTGCTGGTTCTGGCCCATGGCGATGCTTTGGCCGCCATCGGCGGTGACGTAGCCATTCCGGCCGGCGTCGTAGTGGAAGACGGTGGCGCTGCCATCGCCGCCGATGCGGGTGACCGTGCCGCCGTCGGTGTTGAGCGCGCCGGTCAGCGAGGCCACCTGCTTTTGCAGGCCGGTCTTCCAGCTCAGGCCCATGCCTTCGTCGAAGTCGCCCTGCGCGTTATAGGTGCGCAGCATGGCCACGTCGGCGCCGGGCGCGGCCAGGAAGTCGTCGCGCCGCTGCAGCAGCAGATTGCCGGTGGCGATGTTCAGGAAGGCCGACTCCTTCGCCGCGCCGTGCGCCGCGCCGCCCTGGTTCAGCAATGCCAGGGACGTGTTCAACAGTCCGTTTCCGTTCCCGCTTACGATCGCTACCATTCAATTCCTCCTGTACGCGCAGCCAAATAGCCTGCGACTTTCAATTAGCAAGATGCGCTGCGAACACAACGCTTACCAATAGATCCTCAGATTTTTGGAAAAGTTAAGGAAATCGCGAAAATATTTTTAAATATTTTGAGAAATTTGCAGTTTTGCGTGAAATCTGCAAGAGTTCGGGGCTCATGAAGATCCTTTTCGTCCACCAGAACATGCCGGGGCAGTACCGGCACCTGATCCAGCACCTGGCCGCCAGCGGTCATCGGGTCGTATTCATCACCCAGCGCAAGGGCATCGTGCTGCCCGGCGTGCGCATCATGACTTACACGGAGGGCAAGGAGGCTTCGCCCCACACCCACCATTACCTGCGCAACGCGGAGGCGGCCGTGCGCAACGGCCAGGAGGTGGCGCGCATCGCCCTGCGGCTGCGCCACAACGGTTTCGTGCCGGACCTGATGCTGGGCCACAGCGGCTGGGGCGAGATCCTGTACCTGAAGGACGTGTTCCCGAACACGCCGCTGATCGGCTATTTCGAGTATTTCTACCAGTTGTTCGGCGGCGACATCGGCTTCGATCCGGGCGAGACCATCACGCCCGACACGGCGCCCAAGCTGCGCACCAAGAACACCACCAATTTGCTGTCGCTGGCGGCGGCGGACCTCGGCCAGACGCCCACGCTGTGGCAGCAATCGCTGTATCCCAAGCGCTATCACGGCATGCTGCACGTGCTGCACGAAGGCGTGGACACGGACGAGGCGCGCCCGAACGCCGCCGCGCGCTACACCGTGCCGGGCGCCGGCGTCACGCTGGCGCCCGGCGACGAGGTGCTGACCTATGTGGGGCGCAACCTGGAGCCGCACCGGGGCTTCCCGAGCTTCATGCGCAGCCTGCCGGAGATCCTGGCCGGCCGACCGAACGCGCGGGTGCTGATCGTGGGCGCCAATGGCACCAGTTACGGTCCGCCGCCTCCCGGGGGCGGCAGCTGGAAGGATGTCATGGTAAAGGAGCTGGGCCGGTCGGTGGACTGGAGCCGCGTGCATTTCCTAGGGCGGGTGCCGTATCCGTCGTTCCTGGACATCCTGCGCATCTCCCGCGCGCACATCTACCTCACCTATCCTTTCGTGCTGTCCTGGTCGATGCTGGAGGCGATGGCGTCCGGCTGTGTCGTCATCGGTTCGAGGACGCCGCCGGTGGAGGAAGTGATACGGGATGGGCACAACGGCTTGCTGGTGGACTTCTTTTCGCCGCGCGACATCGCGCAACGGGCGATTTCCGTGCTGGCCGAACCGCAGGCCTATGCGGCGGTACGGGAGCGGGCCAGGCACACCGTGGTGGAACGCTACGACCTCAAGACCGTCTGCCTGCCGGCCCAGTTGAAGATGCTGGAGATGGCGCGGGCCGGGGAGGTCCCGGCCTAGCGCCGCCTACATGGTGACGGTGCCGTAGGCCTTCAGGTTCACCGTGTTCGGAATCTCGGCCATGGACAGGATGCGCATGTGCGGCACCACCCGCTCGGACAGCGCGCGGATGTGGCGCCGCAAGTCCGGCGAACACAGCAGCACGGGCAACATATTGCTCTTCATCATGCGCTCGGACTGGGCGGCCAGGCGCGATAGCAGCTGTTCGGCGTACTTGGGCTCGACCACCAGCGCCGCCGCGCCGGCCTCGGCGTTGCGCACGCTTTGCATCAGCGTCTGTTCGATGGACGCGTCCAGGGTCAGCACGTTGAGCGCGGTGCCTTCGCCCAGCAGGGTCTGGCAGATGGCGGCGCCCAGCTTCTGGCGCACCAGCTCGGTGAGGTAGCCGAGGTCCTTGCTGTTGCGGCCCATGTCCACCAGCGTCTCCAGCACCACTTCCAGGTTGCGGATCGAGACCTTTTCGCGCAGCAGGTTTTGCAGCACCTTCTGCACGTCGCTGACGGACAGGATGGTCGGTATCAATTCCTCCACCAGGCCGGGCTGCTGCTGGCGCACGCGCTGCAGCAGGCGGTCGGTCTCGGTGCGGGTCAGCAGCGTCGCGGACTGCTGCTTGAGCACCTCGCTCAGGTGCGTGATGAAGACGGTGGCGGCGTCCACCAGCGTGTAGCGGGCGGCGCGGGCGATTTCCTTTTCCGCGTCCTCGATCCAGATCGCCGGCAAGCCGTAGGTCGGCTCCCGCGTCTCGATGCCCTTCACCGGGCGCGCGTCGCTGCCGGCGCGGATCGCCAGCGTGCGCTCGATCATGATCTCGCCGCGCCCGGCCGGCACGCCGAAAATCTGCAATTCATAACCATTGGCGCCCAGTTGCGTGGAGTCGCGGAAGCGCACGCTCGGCAGCACCATGCCGGACTCCAGCGCGTACTGCTTGCGGATCGCGGCGATGCGCTCCATGAACACGGTCTTTTCGCCTCGCACCATGGGCGCCAGGCCGGTGCCGACGTGCACCTCGATCGGCTCCACCTTCAGCATGTCGTAGGCGTCCTGCTCGCCCTCCTCCTTGTCCTTGTCATCCTTGTCCGCGTCCGCGCCGCCCGCCTCCCTGGCCTGGCGCAGCACGAGGTAGCCGGTGCCCAGCAGCACGGACACCAGCACCAGCACCGGCAGCGCCGGAATGCCGGGCAGGAACAGCAGCACCGACAGGGCCGCCGCCACGATGAACATGGTCTTGGGGTAGGACGTGATCTGGCGCAGCACTTCGCCGCTGAGGTTGCCGTCCGAGGCCGAGCGCGTGACGATGATGCCGGTGCCCACGGCGATCACCAGCGCCGGCACCTGGGTCACGATGCCGTCGCCCACGGTCAGCAGGGTGAAGGTCTGCAGCGCCTGGTCCCAGCGCATGCCCATCTGCATCACGCCGATCACCAGGCCGCCGATGATGTTGATCAGCAGGATGACGATGCCGGCGATGGCGTCGCCCTTGACGAACTTGCTGGCGCCGTCCATCGCGCCGTAGAAGCCGGATTCCTTCTCCAGCAGCTTGCGGCGGCGCTTGGCCTCCTCCTGGTCGATGAAGCCCATGTTCAGGTCGGCGTCGATGCTCATCTGCTGGCCGGGCATGCTGTCCAGCGTGAAGCGGGCCGCCACTTCGGACACGCGCTGCGCGCCGTTGGTCACCACCACGTATTGCACCACCACCAGGATCAGGAACACGATCATGCCGATCACGTAGTTGCCGCCCACCACGTAGGAGCCGATGGCCGAGATCACCCGGCCGGCGTCGGCGTCGGACAGGATCAGCCGGGTGGCGGCCACGTTCAGCGACAGGCGGAACAGCGTGGCGATCAGCAGCAGCGAGGGGAAGGTGGAGAACTCCACCGGCCGGCCGATGTAGAAGGTCAGCAGCAGGATCAGCATGGCGAAGCTGACGTTGGTGAGGATCAGGAAGTCGAGCATGCCCGACGGTATCGGCACGAACAACACCGTGAGGATGCCGACCACCAGCAGCACCAGCACCAGGTCCGCGTTGTTGTGGAATACCTTGCGTAACGAAAACATCAGACTGCCTTTCCAGAGTTGCGCTTGGCTTCACGCATGGTATAGACCCAGACCATGATTTTGGCGATCTGGGGGTACAGCTTTTCCGGCACGTAGCCGTCGTAATCCACCTCGCGGAACAGGGTGCGCGCCAGCGCCCGGTTCTGCACGATGGGCACCTGGTGCCGCGCCGCCACCTCGCGCATGCGCCGCGCCAGGTCGCCGGCGCCCTTGGCCACCACCTGCGGCGCGCCGGACTTGCCGTGCGCGTAGCTGAGCGCCACGGCCAGGTGGGTCGGGTTGGTGATCAGCACGTCGGCGCCGGGCACCTTGCCCATGGACTTGCTGCGCTTGAGCATTTCCTTGCGCAACTCGCGGATGCGGGCGCGGATGCGCGGGTCGCCGTCGCGGTTCTTCATCTCGTCCTTCACGTCGCGCTTGCTCATGCGCATGCGCTTGGAGAACTCCCAGCGCGTGAAGCCCAGGTCCAGCAAGGCGATCAGCAGCAGCACCAGCAGCAGCTTCACCAGCAGGGTGCCGCACAGGCCGATCATGGTGCGGGCGTAGCTTTTCGCGTCCACCGCCGACAGGCCGATCAAGCCGGGAATCACGTCGCGCACCAGGAAATAGGCCACCGTGGTCAGGATCGCCAGCTTGACGCAGCTCTTGGCCGCCTCGAACAGCGTGCGCATGGAAAACACGCGCTTGAAGCCGGTGGCCGGGCTGAGCCGCGTCAGGTCCGGCGACAGCGGGTGGAAGCTGAAGATGGGGCCGGTCTGGAACACATTGGCCAGCACCGCCGTCACCACCAGCGCCAGGAACAGCGGCCCCAGGATCACCAGCATGCCGGTCAGCAGCTGCCCCATCCAGGCGGCCATGGCGTCGGTGCTCCACACCAGTTGCGTCGCCCGCGCCATGATTTGCTGCTGCATGCGCAGCGCCTGGCGCAGCGCGTCCCAGCCGTTGGCGTAGATCGTCAGCACCAGCGCGGCCATCATGGCCATGGCCGTGAAGTCGTTGCTGCGCGCCACGTTGCCCTTCTTGCGGGCCTCCTCCAGCTTATAGGGTGTCGCCTGTTCCGACAGGTCTGAATCCTGCTCCGCCATTTAACCCAGCACCTGTTCCCAATAAGTGAAAATCGCGTTGTACACGCGGCCCATCGCGCTGCCCATGGTGCCCACCGTCAGGGCCAGCACGGCCAGCGCCACCACGATCTTGACCGGCACGCCGATCACGAACACATTCATTTGCGGCAGCACCCGCGACACGATGGCCAGCGCCGTCTCCGCCAGCAGCAGGCACAGGATCACCGGGATCACCAGCGACACGCCCAGCGAAAACATCAGCCCGAACTGCCGCAGCACCGGTTCCAGCGCCAGCCCGTCCAGGCCGGCGCCGGGCGGCACTTGTTGCAGCGAATACGCCACGCCGCGCAGGAAGGCGTGGTGGCCTTCGAGCCCGAAAAACAGCACCACCGCCAGCATGTTCAGCATGGTGCCGAACAGCGGCGCGCCGCCGCGCGTGACGGGGTCGTACACGGTGCCCATGCCGAAGCCGCTCTGGATGTCGAGGATCTTGCCGGCCAACGAGAACGCGCCGAAGGCGGCGAACACGCCGAACGCCAGCGTGACGCCGACGCCCAGTTCCAGCATCGCCCCCAGCACGACCGGTCCCAGCGCCAGCTCGTGCGCCGGCGGGCGCGTGCCCAGGCCGTTCACCAGCAGCACGCTCAGGGACAGCGTCAGCAGCACGCGCACCGTCACCACGCCCGACAGGCTGGACAGGATGGGCGACATGATCAGCAGCACGCCCAGCCGCACCGCCGTGTAGAACACGGCCAGCACCCAGGCCGGATCGATGGCGATCGACATGGCGTCAGAAGTACGAGGGGATGCTGGCGACCAGGCCGACCGCGTAGCCGACCAGCCGCTTCAGCATCCACGGTCCGCAGACGACCAGCACCACCACCGCCGCGACGATCTTGGGGATGAAGGTCAGCGACGCCTCCTGCACCTGCGTGACCACCTGCACCACGCTCACCAGCAGGCCGACCACCAGCGTCACCGCCAGCAGCGGCGCCGAGATCAGCAGCGCGTTCCACAACAGGTCGGCCAACAGCTGCAACGCCAGGTCACCGCGCATGGCGCCGCCCCGTCATCGCCGCCGGGGCGTGCTCAGCGCGCGCCATGGGACTGCATCACATCGGCCAGGCTGCCGCCGAACGGTGCGGCGCGGCCGGCCAGCACGCGCATGGCCAGCGCGCGGAAGCGCACCGGGTCGGCCAGCTCGCCCGCCAGCGCCATCTGCGCGTAGCGCGCGGACAGGCTTTGCTTGTCCAGGCCCAGCGCGCGGTCGATGCTGGCCTGCGCCTCTTCGCGCCGTCCCGCCAGCGCCTGCACCACCGCCATGCCGCCGTGGCTTTCGCCGAAGTTGCGGTCCAGGTCCAGCGCCGTGCGGAACGCGGCCTCGGCGCCCGCCGGGTCGCCGCTGAAGATGCGCGCCCAGCCCAGCACGTGCCAGGTGCCGATATGGCCAGGCAGGTAGCGCACCGCTTTTTCCAGCTGCGGCAGCGCGGCGGACAAGTCTTGTTGCAGCAGGCTCGCCAGGCCCAGGCCGGACCACGCGCGGCCCTCCTCCGGGTTGCGCTCCAGCGCTTCGCGCAGCAGCGCGGCGGCGGCGGCGCTGTCGGTGCGGGCCAAGGCCACCGATCCGCCCACCACCAGCGCCTCCATGGTCCGGCCGCGCGCCAGCGCCGCCGCGCTCAGCTGGTCGGCCTGCCCGATATCGCCGGCGTCCAGGTGCACGGCGCTGGCCGCGCCGAGGAAGGCCGGGGCTTCCCGGCAGTGTTCCAAGTGGGTGGCGGCCAGCGCCACCGCCTGATCGAGTTCGCCGAGGTGATGCAGCAGCCGCAGCGCCAGCGTGACCGCCTCGGCGCCCGCGCCGGCGTCCGCCACATGGGGCGCCAGCGCCGTCCAGCCCTGCTCGTGCCGCCCGAGCCAGAGGCAGGCGTAGGCCAGGTTGTAGGCCAGGCCGGCGTCCGCGTACTGGGCCAGCAGCCCTTCGAACAGGGCCGCCGCCGCTTCCCATTGCCGGTCCGCCAGCAGGATATTGCCCAGACGCGCGCGCAGGTAGGGGTCCTCCGGCGTGGCCTCGAGCGCCTTGCGCGCGTGCGCCTCGGCCCGCTCGTGCTGGCCGGCGGCCAGGCACAGGTCGAGCACCGTGGCCAGCAGGGGCCGGTTGCCGGGATCGACGGCCAGGTAGCCTTCGTTGCGCTCCAGTTGCTGGGCCAGCGCCGCTTGATCTTGTGGTGACTGCATAAATAAACCTTCTTGAAATGTGTGCTAGCCCTGGCGGGACAGCAGATGGCCGATCGCCTCCTCCACCAGCGCGCCGCTCGCTGGGTCCGCCTCCATGGCGTCCTGGACGTCGTCCAGCATCTGATAAAAACGGGCGTCGTTGGCGAGCCCGGCGCCGAAATGCGACAGCAGCACCGCCTCCAGGAACACGCGGAACGCCTTGCGGCCCCGGTTGGGGTCGTCCGGCGCAATCTGCGCCACGCGCAACTCGATCAATTCCGGCAGACCGGCCGGCGCGTAGCCGTCGCGCCGGGCGGCCTTGTCCCCGCCCTTGCCCGCCGGCTTGCGCGGACGGCCCTGTGCCACCCGCCCCGTCAATTGCGACTGGATGGCGGTGACCAGCTGGTTGACCGGGCTCAGCTTAGCCATGGCGCCGCTTAGTGCTTGATGTTGCCGGCGTAGGCCGACAGCAGGAACTGGTGGCCGCCGTCATCGGCCGGCTGGGCCGGCGCGGGGGCAGGTTCGGCCGGCGCGCCGCCCGCCAGCCGCGTCTCGATCTCGGCGATGATGCTCTGCATGTCCGCGTTCAGCGGCGCGTTGCCCAGGTTGAGCGCGATGCCCTGCGCCAGCGCGCCGCGCGCGGCCTCCAGCTCGCCCGCGATCAGTTTCAGCAGGCCGGCGCCGAACTGCCGCAGCGCCTCCGGCACGCCGGCCTCGGTCAACGGCACCAGCACGGTGGCGGCCCGCTCGGCGTCGTTCGCGCCCAGCCACAGCAGGCCCAGTTGCAGGCGCGCGGTCGCCAGCGCTGGGTCCAGCGCGAGCGCGGCCTCCAGCTCGCCGGCGGCGCGGTCGTACATCCGCAGTTGCGCGTATTCGGCGCCCAGCAGGTAGTGCACCTGCCCGGTCGCGTCCGGACGGGAGGCCGCCTCCTTCAGGTAGGCGATGGCCGCGCCCGAATCGCCGGCCGCGCCAGCCCTCAGCGCCAGCTGGAACAGTTCGGCCTGGTCCAGTATTGCAAGTGTTCCTATCGTCATGTCCGCATCCTCTGATTAAAAACTGTAATCCACGCCGCCGCCGCGCAAGCTCTCGCGCAAGGCCGTCAGCGCTTCCTTGTGAAGCTGGGAAATCCTGGCCTTCGACAGCGCCAGCAAGGCCGCGATCTCCCCGAAACTCTGCTGCTGCAAATAGTGGTAGCTCAGTATCTGGCGCTGCCGTTCGGGCAATTCCACCAGCATGGCCCGCACCCGCTCGCGCAGCTGGCGCATTTCCACCGCCGCGTACGTGTTGTCCGCGTACCCGGCCTCTTCCGCCCGGTACATGCCGGACTGGTCCAGCACGAAGCCCACCGCCAGGCCCACCGCCAGCTCGGCCAGGTGGCTGAACAGCGCGTTGGCGTCGCGCCCTTCCGGCGCCTCCTCGCGCAACTCCCGCACCCGCTCCGCCACGACGCGCTTGCGCGTGGCGATCTGTTCCTGCATGTCGCTATAGGACTGAATGCCGCTGAGTATAGCGCCGTTGATGCGCGGCGCGGCGAAAGTCCGAAAGCCCGCGTCGCGCGTGGCGTCGTAGCGGTCTATCGCTCCCAGCAGGCCTTCGCGCGCGAACTGCAGGTAATCGTCGAACTCCAGCCCCGCGTAGGTGCGGCGCGCGAACAGCCGTCCCGCCATGATCCGCGCGAACTCGAGATGGAGCGCGACCAGCCGCTCGCGCGCCTCCTGGCCGCCGCCGCCGCGCAGTGCGGCCCACAGGGCGGCGCCGTCGTGGCCGTCCCCGGCGTCGTCCAGTTGGGCAAGCGCGCTCACGGCAAGTCCTAGAGGAAGGTACCCAGCAGCGAACGCACGACCAGGTTCCACCCGTCCATCAGCACGAACATCAATATCTTCAGCGGCAGCGAGATCGAGGCCGGCGGCACCATCATCATGCCCAGCGCCATCAGCGCGCTGGAGACGATCAGGTCCACCAGCAGGAAGGGCAGGAAGATGACGAAGCCGATCTGGAACGCGGCCCGCAGCTCGGACAGCATGAACGCCGGGATCAGCTGCACCATGCTGATGTCGTCCATGCTGCGCGGCTGCTCGGCCTTGGCCAGCTCCACCATCAGCGCCAGGTCCTGTTCGCGGGTCTGGCGCACCATGAATTCGCGCAGCGGCGCCGCCGCCCGGCTTGCGGCCGCCTCGGTGCCCAGCTTGCCGGCCATATAGGGTTGCAGCGCCTTGCTGTTGATGTCCTGCAGCACCGGCGACATGGTGAACAGCGTCAGGAACAGCGACAGGCTGATCAGCACGGTGTTCGGCGGCGTCTCCTGCATGCCCAGCGCCGTGCGCAGCATGGACAGCACCACGACGATGCGGATGAAGGACGTCATCGACATCAGGATGGCCGGCGCCAGGCTGAGCACGGTCAAGCCCAGCAGGACCTTGATCGCCGACGACACCTCGCCGGGCGCGCCCGCGCCGCCATCCAGCCGGATCTGCACGCCGGGCAGGCTCACGGCGGTTTCGGCGGCGGCGGGCAAGGCCGCGCAGGCGCACACGGCCAGCAGGGCGGCGGCGGCCAGCCGGAGTCCCCGCGCGCGCGTGATCGATCCGCCCGTCATCGCGCTTGCTCCGGGGCTGCCGGCGCCGCGTCCGGCGGCGTGGGCGCCGACGCCAGGCAGGTGACGCCATGCTCGCCCTGCGCTATCAGGTAGCGGCCGCCCGAGAACTCCACCACCGACAACAGCGTGCGCGGACCCAGCCGCTGGGTTTCGACGATGCGCAGCGCGCCCTCCGACGGGCCGGCCGGGGCCAGCTTCAGCCGTTTGCGCAGCACGTACACAACGACGATCGCCGCCAGCGAGATCAGCACCACGCCGACGGCGCCGCCCGAGATGGCTTCGGCCGGCACGGCGGCGGTGCGCTTGAACGGAATCGCGGCGGCCGAGGCGGCCGAGGCCGCGGGCACGGAGGCGGCGGCTTCGGCCTGCGCGGCCAGCGCGCCGGCCGCGTACGGCAGCGTGGCGGCCGCGCCGAGCATGGCCGCCAGCCAGCGCCGCGTCATGCCTTGGCCGCCGGCGCGATTTCGCTGATGCGCACGCCGAAGTTGTCGTCCACCACCACCAGCTGGCCGCGGGCGACCACGTTGCCGTTGACCACCACGTCGACCGGGCAATCGACCGAACGGTCGATCTTCAGCACCGACAGTTCCCGCAGCGCCATCAGGTCGCCCACGGTGGTGCGGGCTTCGCCGACCACCACGCTGACGCTGACCGGCACGCTGTCCAGCAGGCTCAGGTTGCCCGCAAGCACGGCGGGGCCGGCCGGCGGCTGGGGCTGGATCTCGGCCAGTTCGATCAGTTGGGTGTGGCCCGCGGCCTTGTCTTGGGTTTTGCCGCTCATGCTGCTGCTCATGCTTTTGCTCCGGATGATGAATTGCTGCGCACGATTTCCAGTGCGATGGTTTTTTCCAGGGTGCCCAGGTGGCCGCCGAACAGCACCCTGCCGTCCGGTCCCTTGATGGCCAGCGGCTGGTCGGCCAGCGTGTCCAGGCGGATCACGTCGCCGACGCCGAGCGCCAGCAGGCTGCCCAGGCCGACCTCGGCGCGCCCGGCGTCCACTTGCAGCCGCAGCGGCAAATGTCCCAGCGCGCGGGCCCGGTCCACCGGCTTCAGCGGTGCCAGCGGCGCCGGCGAGGCGGCGCCGGCCTGGCTCGCGCACAAGGCCAGCACGGCCGCGTGGTTGAGTACGCCCGTGCACGCCTGTTTGCCCAGGCGGACATCGACGCGCACCGCGCCGGAGGCGTGGCGCCAAACGGCCTGCGGCGGCTCGTCGCCGGCGGCGCCCGCGCCGGTGTGCGCGCCCAGCAGCGACCGCGCCAGGCCCTCGGCCAGCGCGGCCAAGGCCGCCTCCGCGCCGGCTTGCGCCATGCGGGCCGGCGCGCCGCCCGGCGGCGCGTGGCGCTTGTCCGGCGCGAACAGCATGCCTTGAAGCAGCGGCGCCAGGTCCAGCGGCCAGCCCAGCCAGAGCGCCTGCTCGCCGGCCGCGTGCGACAGGCGCCACGCCGGCGCGTGCAGCGCGCCGCCTTCCCAGGCCCGCTCGGCGGTCAGCGCCAGCTGGTGGCGCGGCAGGCCCCAGTCGGCGCACCAGGCGTCGGCCGCGCGCTCGAGCGCGCCGCGCACGGCGGCCAGCGCCGCCGCGCCCAGCAGGGCGTACGGACGAACTTGCATCAGCGGTTGCCCTTCATGTCGAACAGCTGCTGGATCATGTCGTTGGCGGTGCTGATCACGTGCGACGAGGCCTGGTAGCCGCGCTGCATCAGGATCAGGTTGCCGAACTCCTCCGCCAGGTCCACATTGGAGCCCTCGCGGCGGCCGGACGCCAGCGTGCCGTAGGCCTCGTCGCCGGCGTGGCCGTAGCGCACCGGCGCGCCGCTGCGCTTCTTGAAGGCGCCGCCTTGCTGCTCCAGGTCGCCCTCGGTCAGGAATTCGGCCAACGCCAGGCGCGGGCCCTTGGCGGTCTCGCCGTTCGAATAGCGCACCACCACCGTTCCTTCCTCGTCGATGCTCTGGTCGGTGCGCACACCGGCCACGTGGCCGTCCTGGGAAGCCATGTTCAGCGCGCTCGCGGCGGTGCTGGTTTGCATGGCGTTGAAGTCCAGTTGCACCGCGAACGAGGGCACGCCGGTGCTGACGTAGTTGAAATTCATCGTGGTGAAGCCGGTCGCCGGAAAACCGCCGGTGAACTTGACGGTGCCGGTGCCCAGCGTGGCGCCGCCGGTCACGCCGTCGGTGACGGTGACGGTGTAGCTGCCGCCGGTCAGGTCCTTGAAGCTCAGGTTGACGGTGTGGCTGACGCCGTTGGCGTCGATCACGGTCAGGCCGTTCAGCGTCGCGTCCACGGCGGGCGTGGCCACGGTCGAGGTCAGGTTGCCGGCCAGCTTGATGACGGAGGTGGCCTTCGGCATGCTGCGGTTGAGCGCCGTGTCGAGCTTGATGTCGACCAGTTTGCCCTTGTCGTCCAGCGCCTGTACCTTGTCGCCGGCCGCGTTGACCAGCACGTTTTCGGCGTCGAACTGGAATTCACCGGCGCGGGTGTACAGCAACTGCTCGTCGCGCTTGACGGTGAACATGCCGTTGCCGTTGATGCTCAGGTCGAGCGCGTTGCCGGTCGACTGCTCGGTGCCGGCGCGGAACATCACCTTGGTGGCCAGCGTGCTCACGCCGGTGCCCTGGTTGGCCTGGCCGCCGCCGGGCAGCACGCCGCCGCCCTGCTCGAACATCTCGCCGAACTGCAGCTGCGCGCTCTTGAAGCCCGGCGTGTTGACGTTGGCCAGGTTGTTGCCGACCACGCGCAGGCCCTTGGCGTGGCTCAGCAGGCCGGAGGTGCCGATGAAAAGCGTATCAAACATGGCTGTTCCCTTATTCAGTTATCGGATATTGATGATTTGCGAGAGGCTGACGTTGTTCTGGAACGAGCCGGTCGAGGTGGTGATGGTCATCAGCGGCGAACCGGAAGACACGTCCAGCGCCGTCACGCGGCCGGAGACGACGAAGCCGTTCTGGTTCACGTCCACCGTGCGGCCCAGCATGCCCACCGATTGCAGCGAGGACTGCACGCCCAGCAGGCTGTCGATCTTCACGTTCAGCTGGCGGCTCTGCTCCAGCGTGGCGAACTGGGCGATCTGCGCCACGAACTCCTGGTTGTCGACCGGCTTCAGCGGGTCCTGGTTGTTCAATTGCGACGTCAGGATTTTCAGGAAGTCCTGGATGCCGATGTTGCTCGACTGCGAGGCGGAGCCTGTGCCGACGGCGGCGGTGGATGTGATCGCCATTAGATGTATCCTCTCAAGGTAATGTTGTGTGCGGCGGCGTCGCCCGCGGCTTCCGCCGGCGCGCCGTCGTCCGCCCCGCGTCCGCCGCCGGCGTGCTCCGCGTCGTCAACCTTGCGGCCGTTGACGGTCAGGGCGGCCAGCCGCTGGCCGCTGGTGTTCAGTTCGCCCGCCAGCGCCTGCGCCAGGCTGCGCACCTGCGCGGCGTTGAGCTCGGCGTCGCGGATCCAGGCTTGCACGCCATCGGCGCCGTGGTACAGGTGCAGCAGTTTTTTCGCGATCGGCTCGCCGGCGGGCTCCGGCGATTCCGGCGCGTGCCGTTGCGGCGCCTCGGTCTCGTCCAGCTCGGGCGGCGGCATGTCCGCCGCCGCGGCGGCCTCCTCCGGCGCCGACGACAAGGGCATGGCCCCCGACAGGGCCGTTCGCGCGGAGACCACCGCTGTCGTTTTGACGGCCATGCCGGCGTCCGCGTCCGTCACCGCGCCGGCGGCGGCGAGCCTGGCCGGCGGCGCTTGTCCCGCATCGCCGTCCAAGGCCACCAAGCCGGCCGCGGCCGGGGCTGGTCCGGCGATTGGCGCTCGCGGGACGGCGGTGGCCATGCCCGCGGCGAATGGCGCCGACCCGGCGGCGGCGGGCTGCGCGGCATCGTCCATTCCCGTTGCGCCGTGCCCGTCCTGATCGGCGATGGCCGCCTGCGACTGGCCGGCCGTCTCCGGACCCGCGCCAGCCGTGACAAGGCCGGCCGCGTCGGGCGCCGCATGGCCCGATCGCGCGGTCGGCCCATTTGGCGCCGCGCCCGCCGTCGGCACTGCCGCCATGCCAGCGGCGGTTCCGGCCGCATCGCCGCCGGCGGCCCGCGCGGACTCCGGGGCCAGTGCGGAGTCCAGCGTGGAAGGCGACAGCCGGTCCACGGACCCAGCCTCCGCCGTCGAATCGGCACCGTCAGGCCCGGAGCCAGCTGGCACGCGGCCGGCGCGCGCGGCCGCGACCGGACGGGATTCCCCCTGCCCGACGGGCGCCCCTTGCCCGACCGGCCGGCTCGGCGACGTCAACGTCTCGGCCGTCGGCGCGCGCGCTCCCTCGGCGCGGCGTTGGCGGCCCAGGCCCGAAGCCAGCAACGCGTGCTCCAGTTCGGACAGCCAGCGGCCCTGCCGCGCCTCCGCGTGCCGACGGTCGAAACGGCCCGCCGCGCCCGGCTGCGCCTCGCTTGCTTCAAGATTAATCGCCATGTCTCTCCAATCCCGCTCGCATCACACCCCATTGATCGTCGGCCGACTTGAAGTCGCCGCTCTGCCTTTGCCGCACAAACCTGCCCCGCATGTCGTCGCGGTGTTCCTCCACCGCGTCCAGCGCCCGCCGCGCCGCCGTGATCCGTTCTATCAGCTCGTCGCGCGCGCGTTCAGCCTGCGCCACCACCACCTCCATGGCGCCCTGTTTGGCGCGGCAATCGGCGATGTAGCGCGCCATCAGCGTGAAGCGGTCGACCGACAACACCTGCTGGCCCTGCCCGGTTCGCAGCCATTCCAGCTCGGCGGCGGCGCTGGCGGCGCGCAGACCCTCCAGCTCCCGGCGCTGTTGCGCCAGCGCCTGGTTGGCCTCGCCCAGCTCGACCAGCAGCCCGTCCAGCTCCCACTGCCTGGTCAGCAGCACGGGCTGCAGCGCGTAGCGGAAACGGCCGCCGCTCACGCCGCGCTCCCGTTGGCGCCGCCGTTCACGGCGGCGGCCAGCAGCGCCATGGCCTCGCGCCGCGTGTTCGATTCCAGCACCGACTGCCGCAGCACCGCGCGCAGCGCCGGCATCGCCGCCATCGCGCGATCGATGGCCGGGTTGCTGCCGGCCCGGTAGGCGCCCATGTCCACCATCTGGCGGTTGCGCTCATAGGTCGCCAGCAGGTCGACCGCCGCCGACATCACTTGCCGCTCGTCCTGGCTGGTCAGCTCGGACGCCAGCCGCGACGCGCTTTGCAGCACGTCGATGGCGGGGAAATGGCCCTCGTGGGCCAGTTCGCGCGACAGCATGATGTGGCCGTCCAGCGTGGCGCGCACGATGTCGGACACCGGCTCGTTGAAGTCGTCGCCCTCCACCAGCACCGTGTACAGCGCGGTGATGGCGCCGCCGGAATCGGTGGTGCCGCAGCGCTCGCACAGCGCAGGTATCTCGGAGAACACCGAGGGCGTGTAGCCGCGCGCGGTCGGCGGTTCGCCCGCCGCCAGGCCGATCTCGCGGCGCGCCATGGCGAAGCGGGTGATCGAATCCATCATCAGCAGCACCTGCTTGCCCTGCTCGCGGAAATACTCGGCGATGGCGGTGGCGGCGTGCGCCGCGCGGGTGCGCACCAGCGCCGGCTGGTCCGAGGTCGCCACCACCAGCACGCTGCGCCGCAGGCCCTCCTCGCCCAGCTGCTTCTCGACGAAGTCGCGCACTTCCCTGCCGCGCTCGCCGATCAGCGCGATCACGTTGACGTCGGTGCGCACGTCGCGCGCCAGCATGCCCAGCAAGGTGCTCTTGCCCACGCCGCTGCCGGCGAAGATGCCCACGCGCTGGCCCCGGCCCAGCGGCAGCAGGCTGTCGATGGCGCGCACGCCGGTCTCGAGCAGCGTGTCGATGCGCGGCCGGGTCAGCGGGTTGATCGGCGGCGCGTACAGGCTGCGCACCAGCGGCAAGGCGGGAGGCGCGCGGCCGTCGATGGGCTGGCCGAAGGCGTCGATCACCCGTCCCAGCAAGGCGTCCCCGACGCGCACGCCAGGCGGCTGGCCGGTGGCCACGATCTCGCTGCCGGCGCCCACGCCGCGGGTGTCGCCATAGGGCATCAGGATCACCCGGCCGGGCCGCATGCCGACCACCTCGGCCAGCAGCGGGCTGGCCGAGTGGTCCAGCCGCAGCTCGCACACCTCGCCGATGGCCGCGTCCGGTCCGGCCGCTTCGATGCTTTGCCCGGAAATGGCCAGCACGCGGCCGACGCGGCGCGTCAGTTCGGTGTCGCGGACGGCGTCGAGGTAGGCTTGCATCAATCGGCCACCTCCAGGCTGGCGCGCCCGCGACGCGCCGCCAGCAGGGCGTCCCCCAGCCGCCGCAACTGCAATTCGAGGCGGGCGTCCAGCGTGCCGTGCGGCGTTTCGACGATGCAGCCGCCCAGTTCCACGGCCCGGTCCGGCCGCAGCGTGACGCGCTGGTCGCCGCCGGCGCCGAACAGGCCGCGCAACAATTCCATGTCGTCCGGATGCACGCCCACCCTCAGCTGCTCGCCGTCGCGCGCCTCGCGCAACAGTCCGCGCACCGCCAGCGCCACCGCCGCGCGCGCGGCATGCGGCTCGCCGACGACGCGGCACACCGCCGCGAAGGCGATCTCGACCATCATGTCCTCGGCCTGCTCTACCAGCCTGGGCCGGGTCGCCAGCAAGTCCGCCACCAGGCCCTCCAGGCGCTTGAGCTCGGCGGCGGCTTCGGCCCGCTCGGCAGCGCGCGCCTTGGCGAGATCGGCGGCCGCCTGTTCCCGGCCCTGGCGGTAGCCGCGCTCCTCGGCCTCGGCCTGCGCCACTTCCTCGCGCAGCGCCAGCGCGCCTTCGCGCTCCTCGAGTTCGGCCGCGCGGCGGCCGGCGCCGGCTTCGGCGGCGTCCAGTTCGGCCCGGCGGCGTTCCAGCGCCTGCCATTCCGAGGGCGCGGGCGCGATGGCGGGCTGGGCTTGGGCCACCGCGGCTTGCGCCGGCGGCGACATCACGCCGGCGGCTGGCGCGGCGCCCGCCGGCGTGGCGGGCGCTGGCAGCCACGGCGACGGAGTTGTCACCGCGGCGGCCGCGGGCAACACAGGTGCCACCGGCGCGACCGGGGCCACCGGCGCGAGCGCCGGCGTGGCCGACTGCGGCGGCGCCGCCGGCGACACGCCCGGGCGGCGCAATTGGCGGGTGGCGCCGGAGACGGCGGGCGCGCGGATTATCGGGTCCATGTCTTCACCAGGCGCAACAGCGGAGACAGCAGGCCCGGCGCCACCGGGCCGCGCGGCGCGGCGCTGTCTGCCAGGCGCTGGGCGGCGGCGTCGAGCAGGAAGCGTTGCCGCGCCGGCGCCGGGCTTGCCGAGCCCGCCGCACTCGCCGCCGCACTCGCCGCCGCACTCGCCGCCGCACGCACCTGTTCGCGACGGGCGGCGGGCAGCAACGCCAGCAAGCCGTCGCGCCAGCGCCAGTCGCGCAAGGCCAGGAACTGGCCGACCAGCGCGGCCGGCTCGTGCTCGAACACGGCCAGCATGGCTTCTGGCGAGGCGGCTTCCAGCGGGTCGTGCCGGCCGGCGGCGGTGGCGCCGGCCGAGGCCAGGGCCGCCACGTCCGGTCCGCTCTCAAAGCCCAGTTCGTCGAGCTCCCTCAGGTAACCCCGCAGCGCGGCCTGCTCGGCCGCCGGCAGCTCGGCCAGTATCAGGGCGCGGTCCTCGCCGGCCAGGCCGTGCAGGGCCACCGCCGCGCGGCGGTGCCCGCTCATGGCCGGCTCCCCGGGCCGTCCGGCGCGGACGGCGTGGCGATCCAGGTCCGTATGTCCTGCAGCAACTGCTGGCGGGCCGCCGGGTCCAGGCGCGCCACCGCGCGCCGGCGGCGGCCGCGCGCCGTATGGTAGGCCAACAGCGTGAGTGTGATGGCGGCCAGCACCGCCGCCAGCACGCCGGCCACCCGCAGCGGACCGGCGCCGGCGGCCTGGGCGGGAGCCGCCGCCGGCGAGCCGGCCGCGGCGGCGTTCGCGTCCACCGCCGCAGTCGCCGCGTCCGCCGCGTTGCGCATTCCCACCGGCGCCGCGAACTGGTCCATCGAATGCACCACCACGGCGTCGCCGCGGGCGCTGTTGAAGCCCACCGCCAGCGACACCACTTCCTTCAGTTTTTCCACCTGGTCCTCGCGCAGCGGCTGGCGCACCAGCACGGCGATGGTCATGCGGCGCACGGTGCCGCTGGCCGGCACCAGGTGTTCCACGCGGCGGCCGACCTGGTAGTCGGACTCAGTGGTCGTGCCGCCGCCCGCCCCGGCCTTCGGGACGCCGGCCGGCGCCCCCAGCGCGGCCGCGCCGTCGCGCGTGGTCTGGCGCTCGCGCACCACCACGCCGGCCGGCACGCCGTCGGCGGCGCCGCCCTTGGCCGGCAGCACCTCCTCGGTGGTGACCTTGCTCTGGTCCAGGTTCAGCGCCACGTCCACGCTGGCCACCGCCTCGCCGGGGCCGAAGGTGCGCTCCAGCACCTGGGTGACCTTTTTGGCCAGGTATTCCTCGGTGCTGCGCTTGGTGTCGAGCTGGGCGGTGCCGGACTGCTCGCCCGCCGCGTCGGCCTGCACCGGGCGCGTCAGCGCCACGCCATGCTGGTTCAGCACGGTCACGTCGGCGCTGGCGATGTCCGGCACCGAGGCCGCCACCAGGCGCTGGATGCCGGCCACCTGCTCGGGCGCCAGCACGCGTCCGTTCTTCATCGTCAGCGTGACGGACGCCTTGGGCTTGGCGATCGCCTTCTTGAACAGGCCCTGCTCGGGCAGCGCCAGGTGCACGCGCGCGGCCTGGATGTCCTCGATCGACAGGATGGTGCGCGTCAGCTCGCCCTGGATGGCGCGCAGGTAATTGACCTTCTGCACGAACTCGGTCATGCCGAAATCGGCGTTGTTGAACACCTCGAAGCCGACCGCGCCATGCAGCGGCAGTTCCTTGCCCATCAGCTGGAGCCGCGTCTTGTACACCAGATCCTTGGGCACCAGGATGGTGTTGCCGCCGTCGGCCAGCTGGTAGGGCGTCTTCATGCGGTCCAGCTCGGCCGTCATCGCGGCCGCGTCGGCCGGCGCCACGTCGGCGAACAGCACCTGGTAGTCGGCGCGGTAGGCCCACAGGCCCAGCGCCAGCGCGAAGCCGGCGATCAGCACGCAGCCGGCCACGATGCCGGCGCGGGCGCGCGGCGCCATCGTTTTCCATGTTTCCATCATCGCCATCGCTTACACCTGCGTCCGCATCACGTCCTGGTACGCTTCCAGCAGCCGGTTGCGCACCTGCGCGAGCAGCTGGAAGGACATCTTGGCCTCCTCCAGCTGGATCATCACCTCGTGCAGGCTGGTCGCCTCGCCCGCCGCCAGTTGGCGCACGCCCTCGTCGGCGCGCACCAGCGTCGCGTTCACGGCGTTCAGCTCGCCGGCGAACCAGTTGCCGAAACTGCCGTCCGGCGGCGCCACGGCCGCCACCGGCGCCGCCTGGGGCGCGGCCACCGCCGCCACCGCGCCGATCGCCTCGACCGTCATTGCTGGCCTCCGATTTCCAGCGCGCGCGCCGCCATGGTCTTGGCCGCGTTCATCGCCGCCACGTTCGCCTCGTAGGCGCGCAGGGCCGTGCTCATGTTGACCATTTCCTGCGTGTGGTTCACGCCCGGGTAGGCCACCATGCCCTTGGCGTCCGCGTACGGATGGCCCGGCTCGTGCACCATGCGCGGCGCGGCCGCCTCCGGCGCCACGCCCAGCACGTCCACGCCGCCGCCGGCCACCGCGCCGTACAGCTGGCCGAACTGCTGGCCGAAGCTGAGCGGCGCGGCCTGCGCCAGCACGCGCAGCGGGCGGTAGACCTGGTCCGCCGAGGCGGCGGCGCTGTTCATGTTGGCGATGTTGGCGGCGGTGACGTCAAGCCTGAGTTTTTCCACCGCCATGCCGCTGGCGCTGATCTGGAATGCCGCGTGATAGTCCATTAACGTTTTCCTTCGTTGATCGCGACGCTCATCAGCGCCATCTGTTTGTTCAGCGCCTTCAGCAGCGCCTGGTGGTGCAGCGTGTTCTCGGACAACGCCACCATTTCCGTCTCCAGCGTGACGGCCTCGTCCGGCGCCAGCTCGAACACCGGGCGGAACTCGGCCAGGCCGGCCTTGCCCGCGCCCCGCGCCGCGGCCGCCTTCAGCTCCTCCATGCGGCTCTCGAAACCGACGCCGAGGCGCTGGTAACCGGGCGTGTTGACGTTGGCGATGTTCTGGGCTATCGCGTGCTGGCGCATGGCGGTGGCGTCCAGCGCCAGGGTCAGCAAATTAACGGTGGCGGGATCGACTAGGGAAACCAAGGCATGCTCCGGGAAAAAGATGAAAAGAGCGCCATCACTGGACCACCAGCTCGGCGTGCAGCGCGCCGGCCGCCTTCACCGCGCGCAGGATGGAAATGATGTCGCGGGTATTGGTCTTGATGCGGGTCAGCGAGCGCACCAGGTCGGCCACGGTGTTGCCGTTGGCCGTGACCAGGCCGGTCTCGCCGCGCTCCTCGACCTCGACCCGGCTGTTCGACACCAGCGCGGTGCGCACGTCCGCCCCGGTGTTGGCCACCAGCGACGGCTGCGACACGGCGTTCTCGGTCAGGATGCTCACCTTCAGCTCGCCGTGCGACACCGCCACGCGCGAGATGCGCACGTCCGCGCCGGCCACCACGGTGCCGGTGCGCTCGTTGATGACGACCCTGGCGCGCCGGTCCGGCTCGACCTGCACGTTCTCCACCGCCATCAGGAAGTCGTTGAGGCGGCCGCGGCGCTCCTCGGGGATGCGGATCTCGATGCCGCCTGCGTCCTCGGCCACGGCCAGTTGCGCGCCCAGGCCGCGGTTGATGGCGGCGGCCACCCGGCTGGCGGTGGTGTAGTCCGGCTCGGCGAGCACGAAGGTGACGCGCTGGCCGCCGTTGGTGACGTCGTTGGGCACGCCCTGCTCGACCGTCGCCCCGCCCGGTATCGAGGCCACCGTCGGGTGGTTCTTTTGCACCACGTTGCCGTTCAAGTCGTATTTGTAGCCGCCCACCGACAGCGCGCCCTGGGCCAGCGCGTAGACCTGGCCGTTGGCCGCCTTCAGCGGCGCCAGGATCAGCGCGCCGCCCACCAGGCTGCGCGCGTCGCCCAGCGAGGTCACGGTGACGTCGAGCGCGTCGCCGGCGCGGGCGAACGGCGACAGGCGCGCCGTCACCATCACCGCCGCCACGTTGCGGCTTTGCACGTCGTCCGCCACCACCGTCATGTCGAAGCGCGCCAGCATGTTGGCGATCGACTGGCGGGTGGCCTTGTTGCGGCTGGAGTCGCCGGTGCCGGCCAGGCCGGTCACCAGGCCGTAGCCGGTCAGCGCGTTCTCGCGCCAGCCGGCGATCTTGCCAATGTCCTTGATGCGGATGGTGTCGGCCTGGACCAGGGCGGCGCCGAACAGGCCGGCCAGCGCCAGTGCCACGCACAGGAAGGGATGCCTCATCGCTTACAGTCCGAACAGGGTGAGGAAGCGGTGCCACCAGGCCGGCCGCTGGATATTGGAGAGGTCGCCCTCGCCGGCGTAGCTGATCCTGGCGTTGGCGATGCGGGTCGACAGCACCACGTTGGCGTCCGACACGTCCTGCGCGCGGACGCGGCCCTCGACCTTGATCTGCTGCTTTTCATTGTTCACTTCCAGCAGCTGCTCGCCGGCGACGATCAGGTCGCCCGATTCCGTGATCTCGCGGATGGCGACCGTGATCTGGGCCAGCACGCGCCCGGCGCGCTCGGTGCGTCCGCGCCCGTCGAGCTGGTTGTTGGCGGCGGCTCCGGCGCCGTGCGCCCTGCCGGCCGCGTGCACCTCCACGCCCACGGCCGCGTCGCGGCCGGCGCTGGTGTTGGCGCTGCTGCTGGCGCTGGAGCTTTCATAGACCATCACCGTGATCAGGTCGCCCACCCTGCGCGGGCGCAGGTCGGAGGTGTAGGGCTGGTAGGTGGCGGGCTGGTACAGGCTGGTGGCCTGCGCGGGCGGCGCGGCGCAGGCCGCGCAGGCGGCCCAGGCCAGGACCGGCAAAAAGTATCCGTATCGCATCGTTCTATCTTTCTTCCAAACTGACCACGCCGGGCGCCGTCACCCGGGCCATGACCGCGGCGCCATCCGCGCCGGGGCGCACTTTCACCGGCTGACCGAGCGCCGCGTCCGCCTCGGCCACGGCCGAGGTCTCGATGCGGATGCCGTCCGCGCCCGCCAGCAGGCGCACCCGTTCGCCGCGCAGCACCATGCCGCCCGGCGCCAGCTGCTTGCGCAGCAATATCTGTCCCGGCGCGACCGGCTGCCGCAGGCGCGCGCCGGGGGCCAGGTCGGCCGCTTCCGCCGGATCGTCCGCCAGCGCCGCCACGTCCCGCGCGCGCCACTCGAAATCGCCGGCGGCCGCGGCGCCCTCGGACGCCGCGCGTTTCGCCACATACACCTGGCGCCAGGCCGCCACCGACATCGGCACCACCACCGAGCGGTACACGGTGTCGCGCACCAGCACGTCCACCCACACCGCCACGCGCGCGGCGGGCCGCGGCCGGTCCAGCGGGCGCGCCACCAGGCGCAGCGGGCCCACCGGCACGGCCACGTCCGGCACCGCGGCCACGGGGCGCGCCTCGAAACGCTCGTAGCCCGCGCCGTAGTGTTGCCGCAGGTGGTCGCCGGCCGCTTCGGCCAGCCGCGCGCCGTCCAGCGCCACGCTTTCCGTGCGCATGCGCACGCCTGCGGCGCCTTGCCATGCGATGCTGTGGCCGCGCATGGCGGGCTGGCCCTTCAGGGCCGCCTCCAGTTCGATCCGGCTGCGCCGTTCCACCTGGCCGGCCAGCGGCGCGGACGCCACCGGCAGCGCTTCCAGCGCTTGCCGCAGCGCGGCGTCCGGCGCGTGCACGCGGGCCACGTCGGCCAGGCGGGCCCGCGGCTGCGCCAGCAGGACCTCGTCCCGCAGGTCGAGCACGATCTCGGCGGCCCAGGCTTGGGCGGCGCAAGCGAGGCCGCACGCCGGCAGCAGGCGCAATGCCAGATGGATGGTCATGGGGAATCGAAAGCCGGTGAGGATTTACTTGCGCAGGTTGTTGCTCATCGCAAGCATCTCATCGGACGCCTGTATCACCTTGACGCTGCTCTCGTAGGCGCGCTGGGCGACCATCAGGTCCACCATTTCCTCGATCAGCTTGACGTTGGACGATTCCAGGTGGCCCTGGGCGATGCCGCCCATGCCGTCCTCGCCCGGACGGCCGTATATGGCGTCGCCGGAGCGTTCCGACGGCCGGTACAGGTTGCCGCCCATCGCCACCAGGCCGGTGGTGTCGGAGAAGCGCGTCAGTTCGATGCGCCCCACCTCGACCGCCTCGCCCTGCTCGCGGTTGCGCACCAGCACGCGGCCGTCGGCCTTCAGCGTGATCTCCTGGGCGTCCACGCCGACGTGGATGCCCGGTTTGAGCGCGTGGCCGTCGGCGGTGGCCAGCAGGCCGTCCTTGTCGACCATCAGCGAGCCGCCGCGGCTGTACGCGGCCGCGCCATCGGTGGCCACCACTTCGAGGAAACCGTCGCCCTGGATCGCTACGTCCAGCGGCAAATCGGTCTTCTTGATCTCGCCCGGGGTGAACACCTTGCTCAGCGACAGCATGCCGACGCCGGTGCCCTGCCACAGGCTGGCGGGAGCCTGGCCGCCCTGCGCCTGCGCCGCGCCGCCGATGCCGCGGTAGACCATGTCCTCGAAGTTGACGCGGCCCTTCTTGTAGCCGGGCGTGTTGACGTTGGCCAGGTTGTTGGCGATGGTGTCCACGCTGCGCTGCTGCGTGTGCATGCCGGTGGCGGCGATATAAAGCGCGTCGTTCAATTGAATTCTCCCAGCTTCCTGATGGTGTTGCCCAACACTTCGTCGTACCCCTGGGCGATCCTGTGCAAGGCTTCGAAATGACGTACGGTTTCAGCCAGCCCCACCATCTCCCGGGCCGAGTCCACGTTCGAGTTTTCCTGGTGGCCGGCGCGCACCCGGGGTTCGAGGCCGTCGGCGGCGAAGCCGGCGGCGCCCTGCGCGTACATGCCGCCGCCCACCGGCTGCAACTGGCCGGCGTCGGCGAAGCGCACCACCTTCAGGCGCCCGGCGATCCGGTCGCCCTGGCGCACCTGGCCCTGCGCGTCGATGGTGAAGGCGCCGCCGGCCAGCGCGATCTCGCCGCCCAGCCCCATCACCGGGAGGTTGCCGGCGCCCACCAGGCGGCCGGCGTTGTCGACCCGCAGCGCGCCCTGGCGCGTATAGCGCGGGCCGTCGGGCGTCGCCACCTCCAGGTAGCCGTCGCCCTCGATGGCGACGTCCTGCGGATTGCCGGTCTGGCGCAGCGTGCCCTGGCTGGCGTCGATGGACTTCAGTCCGGCGGCCGCCTCGGCCAGCCGCAAGCCCTGGTCCACCTGTTGCACGAAGGCCTGGGCGGTGAATATCTGCCGCTTGTAGCCGGGGGTCAGCACATTCGCCACGTTCTGGCTGATGCCTTCCATTTTCTGCAGGTCGCGCTGCATGCCCGCGGCGGCGATTTTCATCACGTCCATTTATGCATTTCCTCGGTCAACTATTGAAAACGTTTTCATAACATCGCTGTGTTTAGCGGGGATCTTGCACCGAGGAACCTGGGGAATTGGTACAACAGCCATGTCGAGTTGCAAAATGATATCAGCTGTTGTGAATGTGAAATCTATCGAATTGTTACATAACAACAAAAATTACACAAAGTTAATATTTGTCCAGGGCAAAATAAATTTCCGGATTTCCTTAACTTTTCCCAAAATCTTTGGATACCTTGCAAAAGGCGCTGCGTATTCAGCGCTCGTCATTCAATTCTAGGAGTGTTTGCATGGTTGCAGTGGTTAGTGGAAGCGGTTTGGGGTTGTTCACGGGCTCGGCATCGGTACTAGGCCAGCAAGGAATGTTCGGCAACGCCGTCACCGGCAGCGGCAAGGAGGCCGCCTACGTCAACGTCGCCACCGGCAACCTGGTAGTGCAGCACCAGGACGAGTTCCTGGCCTCGCACGGCATCGACCTGAACCTGACCAGGACCTACAACTCCCTGGGCAACGACGGCAACGGCCTGGGTTCGAACTGGCGGGTGGGCATGACCAGGCAGGTCACCGGCCTGACCGGCGCCGCCAACACGGCCGGCAGCACCGTGACCCTGGTCGATACCGACGGCAGCGGTTCCCTGTACACCTATGACGCGGCGCTGGGCATGTATCGCGGCACCGACGGCGGTGGCGCCTACCGCAACCTGAGCCTGGACGCCGCGAGCCAGCAGTGGACCTGGACCAGCGAGCGCCGGGACCAGGCCGGCATGCGCGAGCTCTACGACGGCGCCCAAGCGGGCCGGATCACCGATGCCTATGACCAGGACGGCAATCGCGTACAGTACAAATACAACGCGTCCGGAACGCTGGACCAGGTGATCGACGCCAGCGGCGATATCCTGGCCTTCGACTACACAAATGGCAACCTGAGCCAGGTTCGCACGATCACCTCCGGCGGCACGCTCGCCATCCAGGTGCGCTACGCCTACGACGCGCTGAACCGGCTGGAAACCGTCACCACCGACCTGTCGCCGGAAATCCACGGCATCGCGGGCGAAACGCCCTACGTCACGACCTACACCTACCGCGACACCAGCAACCAGATCGCCAGCATCGCCCAAAGCGATGGCACCAAGGTCTCCTTCACCTATCTGCTGGTGCGGGGCGCTTGGCGGGTGGCCACCATGATCGACGGCAACGCCAAGATCACGACATTCGACACCAGCATCGACGGCAAGACCACCGTCACCGACCCCTACGCCAACAAGACGGTGTACAGCTACGACAGCAAAGGCCAGCTGTTGTCCGTCACCGCGCCCGCCACGGCCACCGCCAGCCAGGTGACCACGTTCACCTACGACGGCAATGGCAACGTGACGAAGATACTGGACGCCCGGGGCCAGGAAACCGCGTTCGATTACGACGCGAACGGCAACCGCGTGCTCGAGCGCGACGCCATGGGCAACACGGTCACGCGCAGCTACGACCTGGCGACCAACAAGCTGCTGACGGAAACGCGCTACCTGGCCGCCGATCCCGACGGCGCGGGCGCGCAGGCGGCGAGCCAGCCCTTGACCACCCATTTTGTCTACGACGCCAGCACCACCCACCTGCGCTTTACCGTCAGCCCGGCGGGCCGGGTGCAGGAATACCGCTACGACGGCGCCGGCCTGCTGCGCAACGCCCTCGAGTACGCGGGCGCCGCCTACAGCGCCGGCGCGCCCACGCTGGCCGCGCTGGCCGCCTGGGCGGAGACATCGCCGGTCAAGAACGCGCTGATCAACCGCAGCGACTATGACTACGACCGCGGCCTGGTGAAGAAAACCACCAGCTACGCCATGCTGGAGAACCAGGCCGTCGGCGCCGCGGTGGAGACCAATCTGGTCTATGACCAGCACGGCCAGTTGCGACTATCCATCGACGGCAAGGGCAACGCCACCAGCTACGCGTACGACGGCCTGGGCCGCCTGCTGAGCACCGTCGACGCGCTGGGCAACAGCACCACGACCATTTACGAGGACCTGGCCACCGGCGGCAAGATCAGCACGACCCAGGCCGGCGGCCTGGTGACGAGCACCGCGTTCGACCGCAACGGCCGCGCCATCCAGGTCACGCGGGCCGACAAGGCGGCGCCGGCCACGGTGCTGAGCGGCGCCCGCAACGTCTACGACAGCGCCGGCAGGCTGGTGCGCAGCGAATACCAGGACACGCTGAAGTCCTATCATGTCTACGACGCCGCCGGCCGCCAGTCCGGCGAGATCGACCTGAACGGCTACCTGACCGAGTATTTCTATAACCCGAACGACCAGGTCACGCGCACCACCCGCTACGCCACCCCGGTGACGGCGGCCGCCATCGCGACCCTGTTCGACGCCCAGGACAACGCCAAGCAGGTGCTTGTGAGCACGCTGCGCCCGGTGGCCGACAGCGCCGACGTCAGCACCTGGAACCTGTACGACAAGGCCGGCCGCCTGACCGACAACGTCGACGCCAGCGGCGCCCTGACCCACTACGACTACGACGGCGCCTCGCGCCTGGTGACGGTGACGCTGCGCGCCACCCTGGTGGCGACCGCCAGCTTGGCGGCGGTGTACGTGCCGGTCTCGTTCACCCAGACCGTCTCGGCGGCCGACCGGATCAGCCGCACGCTGTACGACGCCGACGGCAAGCTGGTGGGCAAACTCGACCCGGACGGCCTGTTGACGGAAAACTTCTACGACGGCGCCGGCATGCTGGTCAAGACCGTCACCTACGCCACGGCGGTGGCCGACGCCAGCCGCGCCGCCGCCACGGTCGACCTGATGCGCCCCGCCGCCACCGCCGCCGACCTCAGCCAGCGCTTCCTGTACAACAGCCGGCACCAGCAGGTGGGCGTGATCGACGGCTACAACCAGCTCACCGAAACGCGCTACGACGCGGCCGGCAACGTGGAACGGCGCATACGCTACGCCACGCCGGTCGCCACCCCGGCCGGCGCCACGATCGCCAAGCTGGGCGTGACCGCCAGCGCCGAGGACCGCGCCGTCAGCTACACCCACACCGCGCGCAACCAGCTGGAAACGGAAACCGACCAGGCCGGCATCGTCACGCGCTACGCGTATGACGCCGAGGGCAATGTCGTCGAGACATCCCGCCAGGTGGGCGGCGCCGCGCGCGCCGTGAAGCAGCGCTACGACCTGCAGGGCCGGCTGACCGAGGAGTTGAACGCGGAAGGCGCCGGCAAGCTGGCCGACGCGGTCACGCCGGCCGAGCTGGACGCCATCTGGCGGCAATACGCGATACGGCACACTTACAACAAGCAGGGCCTGCGCGCCAGCACCACCGCCGCGGGCGGCGCGCGCACGCTGTTCTACTACGACAACGTGGGCCGCCTGACCCACACCGTCAACGGCAACGGCGAGGTGGCGCAGCAGAAGTACGACGCGTTCGGCCGCGCCGTCAAATCCATCCGCTACGCCACGCCGATCGACGCCGCCAAGCTGGCCACGCTGAACGGCGGCCAGAACGAGGCCGCGTTCAACACCATCATGGCGACGTTGTCCAAGCCCGCCGACCACGTCGAAGCCTATTACTACGACAACATCGGGCGGCTGCGCTACACGCTCGACGGCGCCGGCACCGTCACGGGGCGCACCTACAACCGCTACAACCAGGTCGACAGCACCATCGTCTACGGCGGCATCCTGGGCGCCGCCACGGTGGCCGCCGCGCGCGGCGGCGGCACCACGTTCGCCACCACCGACCTGGCCACCGCCCTCGCCGGCACCACGGGCAACCAGCGCACGCTGAACTACTACGACGCCAAGGGGCGCCTCAGCTACACCGTCAACGCGATGGGCGAGGTGGAGGGCCGGACCTACGACGACCTGGGCCAGGTCGGCACGACCACCCAGTACGCCCCGCGCGTCAACGCCGCGCTCCTCAAGGGCCTGGCCACCGAGGCCGCCACGCTGGGCAAGGCCGATGCCGGCAACCGGGTACAAGCCTACAGCTACAATCCGCGCGGCCAGGTGATCGACTACCGCGACGCGCTGGGCAACCACACGCTGACCAGCTACAACAACTTCGGCGAGGCCATCCGCCAGGTGCAACTGGGCACGGCGGGCGGCACCGCCGAGGTGGCGGGCGCCGACAGCGCGCGGCAAACCATTTACGGCGCCGACGGGCGCGTCCTGGCCACCATCGACAACGCGCGCGTGGTCACCGCGTTCAGCTACGACGCCGCCGGCAACGTCACCGAGCGTGTCACTTACGGCAAACCGGCGGCCGCCGGCGCCAGCGCGGCCGACATCCGCGCCGCGATCGCGGCGGGCACGCTGTCCGACATCGCGCTCGACGTGCGCGAGCGTCAGCTCTACGACGTCAACGGCAGGGCAAGCGCCACGCTGGTTCTGAAACAAGGCGCCAAGGACGCGCAGGGAGCCGTTTCCAGCACCTGGTCCGTGGTGCGCCAGGTGTACGACCGCGACGGCAATCCGATCGAGCGCATAGGCCACGCCGGCACCATGAACGTGGCCGGCGCCTCCCCCACCGACGCGCAGGTGCTGGCGTGGCTGGACGCCCCCGCCAACCGCACGCCGCGGGACACCGTGCAGCGCATGGCGTACGACAAGGCCGGGCGCCTGATGGCCACGGCCACCGCCCTGCGCTTCGTCAAGGGCTCCAGCGCCGCCGAGGACGCGATCGAATGGAGCGTCGAGCGCCTGCAGTATGACGCCTTCGGCAATGTCTCCCACCGCACCGTGCATGAGGAGCCGCTGCGCAAACTGGCGCCCGTCGGCGACGAACTGCTGGCGGTGGCCGCCTCCGTCAGGGACGCGGTCACGCGCTACGCCTACGATGGCGCGAACCGCGTCATCGCCACCGCCACCGCGCTCGGCTTGAACGCGCTGGGCACGCAGCAGTGGGCCATCACGCGCAACGACTACGACGCGGCCGGCAATCTGACCGTCAACACGCGCTACGCGAACGCGCTGGTCATCAATGAGCCGCCCGCCGACCTGAAGACCGGCGTGGTCGCCGACGCGGCGCGCGACCGCGTCACCCGCAATGGCTACGACGCCGTGAACCGTCTGCAACTGACGGTCGACGCCAGCGGCGCGGCCACCTCGCTGGTCTACGACAGCCGCGGCAACCTGGTCCAGACCATCGAGTATGTCACCAAGCCCGGATCGCTGGTGGTACCCGCCGTCAACGCGGCGGACCGCGGCAGCCGCACCCTGTACGACCTGAACGACAGGCCGGTGTACACCATCGATCCGATGGGCGCCGTGACCGAACGCAGCTACGACAACTTCGGCAACGTCACCGCCGTTCTGCGCTATGAGACGCCGTTCAAGCCGACCACCCTGGCCAAACTCACGGCCACCTCGACGGCGGCCACGGTGGCTAACCTGATTCCGGAGATCAACGGCGGGCGCGCGCGCGCCGTCTACCACGCGTACGGCCAGGATGGCAGGCTGCGCTACAGCGTCGACGACGACGGTTCCTTCAAGGAATTCAAATACGACACCCTGGGACGCGTCGTCGGCACGCTGGAATTCCTGGAGCCGCTGACCGGATGGGACCACAGCCTGCAGGCCATCGCGCCGCAGGCCGAGCGCCAGACGCAGCGTGGACAGGCTCTCTTCGCCAGCACCGAGTACGACAACATGGGCAACGTGGTGCTGACGCGCGACGCATCCGGGCGCACCGAATCGTTCCAATACAATGCCGCCGGCAGGATCACCGAACATGTCAGCCACGGCACGCTCTCGACCGCCGGGGCCCCCGTGGCCGACATGCTGCGCGACGTCCGCCAGCGCCAGGTCTACGACGCCAGCGGCAGGCCGATCGCGACCCTCGTCCTGAAGCAGGGCAGCAAGGACGCGCAAGGCGCCATCAGTGGCGACTGGTCCGTGGTGCGGCAGGTGTACGACGCCGACGGCAACCTCGTGGAACGCATCGGCCACGCCACCGCCATGAAGGTGGCGGGCACCGCACCCACCGACGCGCAGGTGCTGGCATGGCTGGACGACCCCGCCAACCGCTCGGAGCGCGACTCGGTGCAGCGCATGGCCTACGACAAGGCCGGACGCCTGGCCGTCACGGCCACCGCCCTGCGTTTCGTCAAGGGCGCCACCTCCGCCGAGGATGCGACCGAGTGGAGCGTAGAGCGCCTGCAGTACAACTCGTTCGGCGACGTCGCCATCCGCACGCTCCACGCGGAGACGCTGCGCAAGCTGGCCCCGTCCGCCGGCGAGCTGCTGGCGCTGGCGTTGCCGGCCTCGTTCAAGGACACGGTCACGCGCTACGCCTATGACGGCAAGGGCCGGGTGTCGGCGACCGCCAGCTCGCTCGGCTTGAACGCGGACGGCAAGCAGCAATGGGCCGCCACACGCAGCGACTACGACGCGTTCGGCAACCTGACCAGCACCACCCGCCACGCCACCGCGTGGGTGGTGGACAATCCGCCGGCCGACCTGCGGACCGGCGTGGCGCTCGACGCGGCCCGCGACCGCACCACCCGGCACGCCTACGACACCGCGGGACGCAGGGTGCTCACCATCGACGCCACCGGCGCGGCCACCGCGCAGGTCTACGACAGCCGCGGCAACGTGGCCCAGACCATCGAGTACTACACCAAGCCCTCCGGCGTGGTGGCGCCCGCCGCGCACGCGCTTGACCGCGTCACCCGCACGGTATACGACATGAGCAACCAGCCGGTCTACACCATCGACGCCTTGGGCGCCGTGACGGAGCGCAGCTACGACATCTTCGGCAACGTCACCACCATCGTGCGCTACGACAAGCCGCTCGACGCGGTCGCCATGGCCTCGGTGAAGGTCACCGCGACGGAGGGCGACGTCAACGCGCTGCTGCCATGGTATTTCCTCGAGCGCGACCGCATCACCCGCTACGCCTACGACCAGAGCCACAATCTGCGCTACACCATCGACGCGGAAGGCTATTTCAAGGAGATCCAGTACGACGCGCTGGGACGCGCCGTCAACACGCTGGAATTCCCCGAGCGCCTGACGGGCGGCGACTACAGCACGTATGCGATCAGCCTGCAAGGCCACGACCAGTGGCAGCGCAACCTGGCGCGCATTTCGAGCACCGAGTACGACAACATGGGCAACGTGCGGCTGGTGCGCGACGCCATGGGCGCCACGGAATCGTTCCAGTACGACGCGCTGGGCCGCAAGACCAGCTATACCAACAAGGCGCAACACACCTGGACCTACGAATACGACCAGGCCGGCCGCCTGGTGCAAGAGCTGACGCCGCGGGTGGCGGTGTACGACGGCGGCCTGGCGACGACCATGGGCAATTGGGGCGTGCCAAAGAACCTGGCCTTGAAGACCCGGTTGGAATACGACACGCTGAACAACCTGGTGAAACGTACCGAGGTCGGCTATGACGAGGCAGCCGCTGCCGAAGTCGACGCCACCCGCCGCGCCACCGAGTACCTTTATGATGCGCTGGGCCGGCGGACCCACACCATCCAGGACTCCGTCAGCGTATACGACCCCTCGCGCGAAGTCCTGTCGACCGCCGGTTCGGTCGCCGCGCTGGAAACGCATTCCGGGATTCGCGTCACGACCGTCACCTATGACACGCTGGGCAACGCGATCGCCAACGTCGACGTCGGCGGCGCCAAGAGCTACAAGGCGTACGACAAGCTGGGGCGGGTGCGCTACGAGGTCGACGCGAACCGCAACGTCACCGGCTACGAGCGCGACACGTTTGGCGCCGTCACCACCCTGACGCGCTACGCCACGGCCCTGGTGGCCGACCCGCTGACGACGGAACTCACCAATGCCGACCTGTTGAAAGTCAAGGTGACGGTGAAGGCGGCCGAGGACCGAACCATCCGCACCGCTTACGACGCGCTGGGCCGGACTGTGAAGGTAAGCGAACCGCTGGCGGCACTGTACGACCAGTCCACCCTGGGCGCGACGTCCTACATCACCGCGGGCAAAGTCACCGACACCGTCTACAACGCCTTCGGCGAGGTGCGCATGGTGTCCGTCTACGGCGCGGACGCGGCCGGCAAGCAATTGACCGCCGCCGCGGTGAGCCGGATGTACTACAACGTGAGCGGCAGGCTCGTGGCCGAGATCGCGGCGCTGTCCGAGACCGCGACGTCGCGCAGCGGCTACCTGAACACCTACGAGTATGACCCGGCCGGCAACCTGAAGACCAGGATCGAATACAGCGATGCCCTGGAAACCTGGGACGACTACACCTATGGACAGCCGGCCGACAACCCGGCCTTCGACCGCAAGACCGGCTACACCTACGACGCGCTGAACCGCCGCCTCACCGAATCGAAGTACGGCGTGACGTACACCGACAACACCGACGCCGCCACCACGGTCGCCAACGCGACGCTGACCACGTCGGTCACCTATGACGCCGCCGGCAACCGGGTCTCCGTCACCGACGCGCTGAAGGGAGCCACCTACACCTATTACGACGCGCTCGGCCGCGTGACGGCGGTGGCGAGCGCGCAAAGCGCGGCGGTCGCCGGCATCACGAACGCGGACGTGCCGCTGACCGAATACAAACGCGACCTTTACGGCAACGCGGTGCTGCGCATCGACTACGCGACCGGCGCGCAGAACGTGGGCGCACAAGGCTACACGGAGTTGAGCGCCGCGGCGCTCCGGAATTCCGCCAACCGGGTCACGGCCTCCAGCTTCGACCAGTACGGCCGGGCCATCGCGGTGATGGACGCCGAGCAGTACGCGCAGGGGCGCGCAACCACCCGCAGTTCGTATGACAGGCAGGGCCGGGTCGCCAAGCAATGGCGCGTCGTCACCGACAGCGATGGCGCCAAGCAGACCGCGTTCGAAATCAGGGAGTACGACGCGCTGGGCAGGACCGTGGCCACCGTCACGCCGGGCAACGTCAACCTGATCGCGGGGGGCGACACGCCCGCGACCCGCAGAACCACCGGTTACAACGCCTTCGGCGAGGTGGTCGCCACCGCCGTCGTGACCGGCGGCGCTCAAACCGTCCTCAGCACCACCACCTACGACCAGGCCGGCAATGCCTGGCTGAGCAACGCGGGCGATGGCGTGTACCGGGTGACGCTGTTCGACGCGTTCGGCCGCGCCAGCGCGCAGCTGGTCAGCACGAGCGCCAACGCCGAGGCCCTGAAGGGCGTGCAAAAGGCCGCCGACGCGGTCGCCATGACGGACCTGATGCGCACCGAAACCCGCTACGACATGCTGGGGCGCGTGGTCGACACCAGCCTGGTGGGCAACACCGCGCTGCAGGTGCTGCAGCGCGAAGGCATGGAATGGCGCGTCGCCACCCAGGCCGGCAGCCAGACCAATGTCGACGCGATGATCGTGGTCGGCCGCGCGGACGCGGCGACCAAGGTGACGGCGGTGAAATACCGCGTCAAGGGCGCTGCGGCATGGCTGGACGCCGGCGCGGCGCGCCTGCTGACCATCGACAATTACAAGGTGTTCCTGACCACCGGACTGGCCAGCAACACCTACGAGTACAAGGCCGTCACGCAATCGGACACCGGCGTCATCGCCGACGGCGACAGCGGCTTGCTCAGCATCACTGCGGAGACCAAGCTGAACAAGAACGTCCTGGTGATGGGCCTCTACCTGCTGCTGCTGAACCGCGCGCCGGATCCGCAGGGCCTGAACTACTGGGTGGGGCGCGCCAACACCGGCATCAGCATGGCGCAATTGGCCGCAGATTTCCTGGCCGGAACGGAAGGCAGGGAACACCTGGGCACGGATAGCCGGACGATCATCAAGGCGGTGTTCCGCGACGCGCTGAATCGCCCGGAATCGGCCGACCCGGCCTACCTCGCCGACATCGAGAAGTGGGTGGCGCAGATGGACAAACCGGGCAACCGCGGCCAGGCCATCGCCGACTTGCTCAACGAGAACCAGTGGCAGTTGCAGGGCCGCCTCGATGCGCTCCTGAATTATCTGGTCGAGAAAGGCGGCAGCGACGCCGCCACCGCCGAGCGCGTGCTGGCCCAGGCCAAGACCGACATCGACGGCGCAAAAAAGGCCGGCACCGAAGCGGCGCAGCTGGAGCAGCGACGCGCCGGCATCGTCCGGCTGTACATCGCCTTGTTCGGCAGCGCACCGGAAGGGGCCGCGCTGACCACCTGGACCGCCGCCATGCAAGGCGGCGCGACGCTGGCCGCCATCGCCGACGCGTTGCTCGACACGCCCGAGGCGCAGGCGGCGCAGTGGTATCCGAAAACGGGTTTGACGGCCGCGCAATACAACCAGACGCTCATCACGCGCGTCCACCAGGCCTTGCTCCAACGCGATCCGACAGCCGCCGAACTGACCCAGTCGCAAGCGGACATCGCACAGTCGACCCCGGGCGGGTTCGTCGCCCAGTTCATCGAAAAAATCGCCACCTACGGCGGCACCGACGCGGCCTTCCTGGCCGCGCGCACGCTGCTGTTCGATAGGGTCGCGGTCGGCCTGACCTACGCGCACACGCTGCAGGGCAACCAGGGCGCCGAGGTTAGCACGGCGATGATCGCCGCCGTGACCTCGGCCGCCACAGCACAAGCGGCCGCAGTGGCCGCGGTGGCCAACGCCAACACCGTCGTGCTGAACGCGCAGAACCGGGCCACCGCGCTGGACGCCGCCGCCAGCGCCATCCCGCTGGAAGACATGCGCATGGATGTGGCGCGCCTGTACACCGCCCTGCTGAACCGCGCGCCGGAAAAGGCCGGCATGGAATTCTGGCTCGGCGCGATGCGTACCGGCAATTCGCTGGCCCAGGTGGCGCAAGGCATGATCAATGCCGACCAGGAGGCCGGACTGCCGGCAATGAGCGACGCCGACTTCATCACCCACCTGTACCGCAACGTGACCGGCGCCGCCCCGACCGCCGCCGAGCTGGCGAACATGATGCCAAAGCTGGCCCAAGGCCGCGGCGCGCTCACGCAAGACGTCATCGCCTGGCTGCGGCGCGACGCGTCAGCGGCCAGCGAGGCGCAGCGCTCCCTGTTCAACAACAAGGCGGCCGTCGGCGTGATCTACGCGCTCGACATGGCGGGAGAAGACACCACCGTGGCCAGGGACATGCTGGCCCTGGTGACCGCGTCCGACCTGTCGGCGGCGGTCACCCTTGGCCTGCAAAGCATCACCCCGGTGGTGAAGGCCAACGCGATGCAGTTCTACACCGGCGCCACCCAGGCCGGACCGCTGCTGCAGGCGGCCGTCAACACCGGCGGCCCGCTGGTGACGGCCGGCACCGCCCTCAGCACGGCGACCATTGCCATCGCCACAGCCAATAGGCCCACCGCCAACGCGGTGCTGCGCGCGGCGCGCCTGTACGTGGGCCTGCTGAAGCGAGGCCAGACCGGCTATCCCAAGCTGGACATCGGCGGCTTGACCGACCGCAGCCGGATGTTGCTGGCCGGCGAATCGGACGCCGCGGTCGCCCAGATGCTGATCACTTCCCCTGAAGGCGCCCTGCTCTACCCGCCCGCCGAGCCGTGGGACCGCGCCGCCGCGGAGGCCTTCGTGGCCACGCTGTACCTGCAGGTGCTGGGCCGCGAACCGGACGCCGCCGGCCTGGCGTACTGGACCGACCTGCTGCCGGGGCCCGATTACCGCGGCGAACTGGCGGCCGGCTTCATCGACGCCATGCTGAATTCCACGGTGCCCGACACCGAGCCCGGCAAGGCCGAGGAATTGCGCCTGGTCGGCGCCCTGCATCAGCGCGTCAGCGCCGCGCTCACCACCATCGTCAACGAGCCGACGCGGGTCGTCGCCGACGTGGTCGACGCCACCGCCAAGCTCAACGCGGCCAACACGGCGGCCAGCGCCGCAATCACGCCGATCAAGACCGCCGCCACGCTGATGGCCAACCCGCAGGCCGTCGACAGCCGCGCCGCGCTCGACGTGGCGCGCCTGTTCACAGGCGTCCTCAACCGTGGTTCGGGCCGCTCCAGGGCGCTCGACATGGCCGGGCTGGCCTACTGGACCGGCGAATACCAGGCCGGCTACAGCCTGGAGGACATCGCCGACGACATGCTCGACAGCGACGAAGGCGCCGCGCTGTTCGCGGCGGCCGGCAGCACGCGCGCCTTTGTCGAGCAGATCTACCAGCAAGTGCTGGGCCGCGCCATGACCGCCGCCGACGGCACCTTCTGGGAGGACAAGATCGACCTGCAGGGCTACACTCGGGGCGCCGTGGCGGTGGGCATCATCGACGCCGCCATCAACAACCCGGAGGCGCCCAGCGCCGAGATGACCCGCGAAATCGCCTTCGAACAGGCGGTCGCCAGCGCCCTGCTGCAGATACCGGGCGTGCTGGCGATGGTGCCGACCAGCTCGGTGGCGGGCATAGGCGCCATCGGCACGGCCAGGACCGCCATCGTCACCGCCGAGAAGAACGTGGTGACCACCGGCCTGGCCCTGGAAGCCGCCCAGGCGCTGGTGGCCACCGACCAGCCCGCCGTCATCACGGCCGCCACGGCCAAGGACGCCGCAGTCGCGCTGCTGGAGGCACCCGAGCGGCAGGAGCTGACCGAACTGTATGTGGCCTTCCGCAAGCCGCTGAGCTACACGTTGCTGAAGACGCAGATCGCCGCGCTGCACGCGGGCACCACCTCGATGGAGAAGATCGCCGGCTCCTTCCTGGGCAGCCTGCCCAACCGAGACGCCCTGGTCAAATTCCTGTACAGCACAGTGCTGCTGCGCACGCCGGACCAGGCGGGCTACGACTACTGGATGGCTTATCCCGAGTCCAACTTCTGGGCGCTGTCGTACCGCTTCGTGCTCGCCGCCAAGCAAGTCGAGTTCGGCCATCCGGCCTACCTGCGCGCGGCCTATTTCGACGAGGTGACGACGGCGTGGAACGCCAACCAGGTGGAAGGCGAGAAGATCGTCACCGCCTACGACACCGCGCTGGCGACGGCGCAAGCGACGATCGACGGCAAGATCAGCACGGCCACGCGCAACCTGAACACGGCCGTGGCCAGCGTGCAGACGGCCCAGGACGACCTCAAGAAACGCATCTACGCGCTGGCCGTGTTCATGGAACGCACCAACGCCACCGCCTCCACGGCCGAGCGCGACGCGCGGGCCAAACGCGAGCTCGCCAACACGGCGCTCGCGCTGGTGTCGCTCGACACCGGCCGCGAAGTGACCACGCTGGCCGAGCTGTCCGCGGCGCAAATCTACGCCACCACGCTCAAGACCGTGGTCGGCCAGGACGCCACGCTGAGCAAGGCCCAGGGCGACTACTCGCGCACCCGGGGCGACTACACGCAGGCGGTACAGAACCTGGACGCCATGCCGGCCGCCGCGCGGCACGTGCTGCTGCTGACCCAGGTCTACACCATGGTGCTGGCGCGCGCGCCGAACGCCGCCGAGATACTCGCCGCCGACCATGCGCTCAAGCACGGCAAGACCATGGTGGAGTTGATCGACGAGCTGTTCGCCGCCAACCCCACCGTGTACCCCGCTGGCATGGCCAACAGCACGTTCATCATCAAGCTGTACGCCAACAGCACCGCCCTCAGCGTGCCTGGTCCCGAAAATACATACTGGAACGGCCAGCTGCCCTACATCGGCAAGGCCCAGATGGTGCTCGACCTGATTGACCAGCTGACCCACCAGACGGCCACGGCCGGCACCAACGCCTTCAACACCAAGGTCAGGACGGCGCTCTCGGGGCTGCCCCAGTTGCTGATCGTGGCCGCCAGCAGTTCCACCATCGCCACCGACACCATCGCGCAGACGGAGGCTCTGCTGCGCAAGGAAGCCGTCGCCGCCGACGCTGCGGCCGCCGCCAAGGTCTCGCCGCTGGCGGCGCAGGCCAGGGAGCTGACCCAACTCTACACGGTGATCTTCGGCCGCACACCGGACCGGGCCGGCCTGCAGTACTGGATGGATCGGGCCGCCGCCGGCGCCGCGCTGGACGTGGTGGCGCAGGACATGCTCAACTCCGCCGAGGGCAAGCTGGCCTACCCGGCCACGCTGGCCAACCGCGACTTCATCGTGCGCCTGTACAGCCAGGGCCTGGACAGCGCCGGCGTCGCCGAGGACATCACCACCTACACCAACCTGCTGGCGGTGGCCGGCAACACGCGCGGCAAGGTCGCGCTCAAGCTGATCACCGACCTGCTGGCCTACAGCCTGGGCAACCCGACCCGGCTGGCCATGCGCGCCGCCTTCATGAGCCGCGTGGGCACGGCGCTGGCCCTGTCGGCCGACCTGTTCAAGGGCCACACCAAGCAAAGCCTCGCCGTGCTGGCCACGACCCAGTTGATCGCGGCTAAAACGTCGGAACTGAGCTACCTCGCCGACGGCATCAAGCTCGGCGTCGACACCACCAGCGTCGCCACCCGCAAGACCGCCGCCGTCAACAAGCTGACCCTGGACCGCTGGGGCAACCTGCTGTCGGTGGCCGACGCGCGCGACCCGAACTGGAAGATCCGCTACACCTACAACTACGACAACCGGCTGATCGAGCAGACCGTCAACGCGCTGGACGGCGCCGCCACGCCGCC